>CAYMEY010000004.1:0-98309 GCA_964389795.1 uncultured Alcanivoracaceae bacterium | reverse complement strand
TTGCTGGCGGTGTTGACGATCAGCAGGACCTTGCCGCGGTACTGATCAAGGTTGATATCCTGACCGGCCAGCGTCGGCGCGGAGAAATCGTAGACTGTGCTCATGCTTGCTTCCCTGTTTGGTTCCGAGAGCGGACATGGGACGCTTGTCGCGCGCCAACGTCAAGTGGCAGCGCCTATGGCGCCGAACAGTTGTCACGCTCGTACACTGACGTGCCGGCGGCGCATAGCAGGCGACAGTGAGCGTCACAGTCGGTAATGTTGGGGTGCTTGATAATCGGGAATCATGGAATGGAATGGCAACGCCTGCTCAACAAGAGTCGCCTCGGCGGCCGACCGGCCAAAGACGAAAGCGGCCGCACCGCCTTTTTACGCGATCACGACAAGATAGTTTTCTCCGGTGCCTTTCGTCGACTGGCGCGCAAAACCCAGGTCCATCCACTGGCCACCAACGATCATGTGCACAATCGCCTGACCCATTCGCTGGAAGTGTCCTGCGTCGGGCGCACGCTCGGCATTCGCGTCGGCGACCAGCTCAAGCGTCGCGGCTTGCTGCCAGCGGACATCGATGCCACCGACCTCGGCGATATCGTCCAGTCCGCGTGTCTGGCCCACGACATTGGCAACCCACCCTTTGGTCACACCGGTGAGCGCGCCATTCGCGCCTGGTTTCGTCATCAGGGCGCGCCCTACCTCTCATTGCTGACTGCCGAACAGCGCTCCGATCTGGAAATTTTTGAAGGCAATGCCGAAGGTTTTCGCATCCTGACCAAATCGGAATACCACCTTTACGATGACGGCATGCGCCTCACCTATGCAACGCTGGCGACCTTTCTGAAATACCCGTGGCTATCCCACGCCGCGGCACAACCGGATTGTCTGCGTCCGGGCAAGTACAGTGCCTTCATGGCCGACCGCGATGCGTTTCTGGAAGTGTGTGAGGCCACCGGTCTGGCGAAGCTCGGTCCGCAACATTACGCCCGTCATCCGCTCGCCTACCTGATGGAGGCCGCGGATGACTTCTGCTACGCCATCATTGATCTCGAAGACGGCCTGGAGATGGATCTGCTGCACTGGGATGAGGTCTATGCCCTGCTGTCGCCGGCGATCCCGGACAACGATGAAGTGCGCCACCTGATCCACTCGGATATGCGTGTCGGCAGAAAGGCGTCGCTGTTGCGCGGCAAGATTCTGGAGACCTTTATCGAAGCCGGCGTCGAGGCCTTTATGGCCAATCACGATGCGCTGCTTGCCGGACGCTTGAGCGGTGATCTGATATCCCACTGCGAACCGGCGGTGCGCAACGTGGTGGAGAATGCCAAGCAACTGGCACGCACCAAGGTGTTTGAACATCCACGCAAGGTCGAGTTGGAAATCGGTGCCTATGAAGTGATCAGCACGCTGCTGAATGGCCTGATTGAAGCCGCCGTATCCTATGCACGTGGCGATGATACTAATTACCGCCATTTGCGCATTATCGACCTGATCGGCAAGCACAGCTTCCCACCGGAGTTACGCGAACTGGATGAGCAGGCACGCATCTATGAGTGCATCATGCGTACCGTCGATTTTCTTTCTGGCATGACAGATAACTATGCCACCTATCTGGCCAAGCAATTTGCCGGCATGGCGGAATCGCGCTACTGATCCGTTCCCAAAAAATAAAGGCGCCGAAGGCGCCTTTATTTTTTCCATGGGATATCAGGGCGCAGGAGCGTCCAGTGCTGTGCCGAAGCCAAGCAGCATCTCATACTCCTGAGTGTAGACACTGCCATTTTCATCGGTATGGCTGAAGATCGAATCTCGCAGCGATACCTGATCCATTACAGTGATGACTTCCCCTCCGGCAGAGACCTGGAAGTCAAACACATCGCCTCCCCCAAGATCGACAGTGACGACATTATTGAGCTGCGTCCAGGTACCGGATGCCGAAAACGAATCAGGTTGCAAGCCAACGTTGGAATCCATATTCACCCAGAGCTCAACTTCCGCCTCTGTACCGCTGATATCTACCGTACCGTTACTATTGAATACCAATGTGATTTCCGCAGAGATCATGTTGGTACGGGCATAGCCACCTGGCACAGAAGTCGCACCAGTTGGGAACGTGGTACTCGATCCGTAGCGCTGACCTGTCATGAATAAGGTCATTTCTCGGTACAAGTATGACTTTCCTGTCACGCTTGAACTGATCAGTGCATCAATACGCGCCGAGTTGTCGTTGATCGCCGCTATCAAAGCCGCAAAGTTGGCATTGACATCGGCGGCCACCGCCGGGCTGCCGGAACTGAACAGCGTGGTATCGGAACCGGCAGTCACTTCGCTGGCGAAGGCACCGGATGAAAGCATCGCAGCCGTGAGGCCAGTCAGGATTACTTTTTTCATTTCATTCACCTCTTGAGGTTTGTCCTGTTAACCAACGGCCTCACTGCCAGTTGGCTTCGTCCCAGTTAAATTGATCCCAGACTGCATCTGTGCCACCACCACCGAGACAGGCGGCTGCCTGATCGTTGGGCACACACGGATCGCCCGGGGCTGCATCAGCGTTGTCGCCGACGCCGTCGTTGTCTGTATCGGTGTCTTCGCTCGGATCATTCGGGAATGCATCCAGACCATCCGGCGTACCATCACTGTCGGTATCGCAGGCTGCCACCGTATCGCTCGGGTCGCAGGCATCAGCGTCGTTGGGATCAGTGTTGCTGCCCACGCCGTCGCCGTCCGCGTCGGTGTTCTCGGTCGGGTCATTCGGGAAGTCATCGATCCCGTCAGGCGTACCGTCCTGGTCTGTGTCACAGGCCAGCGCGACATCGCTTGGGTTACAGGGATCCGCATCGTTCGGGTCGGCGTTATCACCAGTGCCGTCACCATCGAGGTCAGAGGTCTCCGTCGGATCACCCGGGAAGGCATCGGCGTTGTCGCCTACGCCATCACTGTCGCTGTCTGTGGTTTCAGTCGGATCGTTCGGGAATGCATCCAGACCATCCGGCGTGCCGTCAGCATCGGTATCACAGGCGGCTACGGTGTTGCTCGGGTTACACGCATCCGCATCATCCGGATCGGCATTGTCGCCGGTGCCGTCACCGTCGGTATCCGTGGTTTCAGTCGGATCATTCGGGAACGCATCCGAACCGTTCGGCACACCGTCGCTGTCACTGTCACAGGCTGGCGAGTTGTTGTCCGGGTTACAGGCATCGGCATCATCCGGGTCGGCATTGTCACCCACACCATCGCTATCCGCGTCCGCTGTTTCACTCGGATCTTCCGGGAAGGCATCGGCATTATCGCCGACGCCATCGCTGTCCGTATCCGCCGTTTCTGCCGGATCATTCGGGAACGCATCGGCATTGTCGCCAACACCGTCGCTGTCGGTATCGACTGTTTCCGTCGGGTCGTTCGGGAACGCATCGGCATTGTCACCAACACCGTCATTGTCGGTGTCTGCGGTCTCCGCCGGATCGTTCGGGAATGCATCGGCGTTGTCGCCTACGCCATCACTGTCGGTGTCCGTGGTTTCGGTCGGATCGTTCGGGAACGCATCCAGGCCGTCCGGCGTGCCGTCAGCGTCGGTGTCACAGGCCGCTACGGTGTTGCTCGGGTTACAGGCATCCGCATCGTCCGGATCAGCGTTGTCACCGGTGCCGTCATTATCAGCATCTGAGGTTTCGGTGGGATCGTTCGGGAACGCATCCAGACCGTCCGGGGTGCCGTCGGAGTCAGTGTCACAGGCGGCTACGATGTTGCTCGGGTTACAGGCATCCGCATCGTCCGGGTCGGCGTTGTCGCCGGTGCCGTCATTATCGGCATCCGCCGTCTCACCCGGATCATTCGGGAACACATCCGCATTATCACCAACGCCGTCGTTATCCGTGTCAGCGGTCTCGCTCGGATCACCGGGGAAGGCATCGGCATTGTCGCCTACGCCGTCACTGTCGGTGTCCGTGGTTTCGGTGGGATCGTTCGGGAACGCATCGAGCCCGTCCGGAGTACCATCAGAATCGCTGTCACAGGCGGCAACCGTGTTGCTCGGAATACAGGCATTGGCGTCATCCGGATCGGCATTGTCGCCGGTGCCATCGCTGTCGCTGTCCGCGCTCTCGTTAGGATCAGCCGGGAAGGCATCCAGGCCATCCGGGGTACCGTCCGCATCCGTGTCACAGGCAGCCACCGTGTTCAGCGGAATACAGGTATTGGCATCGTCCGGATCAATATTGTCACCGGTGCCATCACCATCACTGTCCGCAGACTCATTCGGGTCGGCCGGGAAAGCGTCGCTGTTGTCGCCGACGCCATCATTGTCACTGTCGACGGTTTCGGTGGGATCGTTCGGGAACGCATCCGCGTTATCACCGACACCATCACTATCAGTGTCTGTGGTTTCACTCGGATCGTTCGGGAAGGCATCGGCGTTATCGCCTACGCCATCACTGTCAGTATCCGTGTCTTCGCTCGGATCGTTCGGGAACGCATCGGCATTGTCACCGACACCGTCCTGGTCCGTATCCGTGGTCTCACCCGGATCGTTCGGGAAGGCGTCTGCGTTATCGCCGACACCGTCCTGATCGGTATCGGTATCCTCATCAGGGTCCTGAGGAAACGCATCGTTGGTGTCAGGTGTGCCATCATTATCCGAGTCGACCACTGGCTCCACCGCCACCGGTGTGGTGGTCTGGCTTTCGATCGCCGACGCATCGGTGGTGACACCGGTGCTGCTCTGCTCGGCAACCAGCTGAGCGCCCAACGCATTGAGCTGAATGCTGGTGCCCGGCACAGTCAGCGTGGCCGGATCCACGGTGACACTGGTCGCCACGCTGGTGACGTCGGTGAAGGTGGCAATCGCACCGCCACTGCCATTGCCATCCACGGCACCGTCGCTCAAGTCATCCACCAGCGCCTTGAACATGTCTTCGGTGCTGACGGTAGAACCGGCGTTGTTGGTCTTGGCGTCATCTTCAAGTTTTTTCGCCACCGCCGCGACGGCTTCCACCGCGGTGCGGTAGGCCAGCACCGCTTGTTGAGAAGTGGCGTCGGTGGTAGTCGCAGTAACCACTGGCGGCTGGGCAAAAATATCAATGCCGTCGAGCAAGCCGAAACCAAAACTGCTCTTCACCTGCGCCTGCGCCACCACCAGTGCGGCCAGGTATTCCGCCTCGCTGATGGTGGTGTCGTTGTTGCCGCTGTAACCGAGCGTGGTTTTGTCGGCATTTACGCGCGCCAGCTCCACCACCATGGTGGTCAGCGGCGTGGCATAGGTGTTGGCATCGAGATCGGCGGCATCGCGCACTGTGGCCAGACGGGTAATCACCGGCGCCGCATTGGTGGTGATATCTATGGTATCGCCATCGGCGGTCACTTCGATCAGCACCGGCCCGGTGGTGGCGGCGGGAATGGCAAGTCCTGCGATGGCCGCTGCGGCGTTGGTGCTGCCGGTACCAAGCACAGCGCCCTTGAGGTCCGCCGCGCTGGTATCGAGCGCGTAGGCAGTGACCACGGCGTTGGCCAGCGGCCCTTTGACGCCGCCGCCCGAGACCGCTGTAGTGGCTGGCGCAGAGGACGAACCTCCACCACCGTCACCGCAGCCGGCCAGGGCAATTGCCGCCGCCAGGCAGAGTGGTTTCAGCTTCATGTGTGATAACTCCTTGTAGAGCGTATTCCCCAGAAAATCACACTGATGCTGACCAATTCATACAGATTGCTCATCCCCCATTTGGGGTATGAGCAGCCGGCGCCGACATTTTCACAACAGAGGTGAAGACCTCAGGTCAGATCAACCATCGCCTGCTTGAGCAACGCATTGAATGCGTCCGGCATTTCCAGTTGTGGAAAATGCCTGGCCTCCGGCAGCACCTTTTCCGTGATGAAAGGCGCACAACGCTCACGCGCCGCATCCGGAATCAGGCCGCCATTGATGGCGTGAATGGTAACGCCCTGTTGCGACAGCGCCGCGTCCGGCTGCCAACGCAACAGATCGCCCCACAATGGCAATGCCCAGGCAGTGTCAGCGCTGGCCATATCGTGGTGCAGTTGCGTCTTGAGCGCGGCGGGTAAATCTTCACGGGTGTTAGTGTCTACCAACCCTTGCATGGCGCCGACAAAATCTGCGGCAAAGGCCTGTTCGATTTCCACGGCTTGCTCGACCGGAAGATCGCCATAGGGAATAACAAAGGTATCCACCAGGATCACCGCCCTGACCTTGTCGAGTAAGCGCGCCGCCTCGAGGGCCACGGCGCCCCCCATGGAGTGGCCAACCAGAATCAGCTCGCGGCCACGCTGCTGTTGCCGTAATACGCCCGCCAGTTCGGCGGCGAGGCCAGCGATAGTTGGCGCGACCGGCGCGGCCTGCAGACTGTCGCCATGCCCGGGCAAATCCAGCGCCAGGACTTCACCGAACTGTTGCAGCAGCGCCAGCTGTCCAGACCAGTGACTGCGTCGGCAGGTCCAGCCATGCACCGGCGCGATCAGAAACTCTCCAGTACCAACACGGGTGGCCGCTAGCGGACCGGATGCGCTTTCGATAGATTCAAACTTCACAGAGTCACCCCAAATGACACACAAAGACTTTAGAATAATTGGCCTACGGCAACGTTCAACTCAGGTAATATGATTGACCGGGCAGGATGATTCTACAGAAAAGGTTTCTGCGTGCAGCTATCCGAACGTCAGCAAAATGCGTTACTCGACAGCCTCTATCTGGCGCCCTTTACGGCGTCGGGCTGGCAGCATTTTCTGGCCGAGCTGGTCAAGGTCAGCGACAGCCGTTCGGCGCGCATGCTGATCCTCAACAATGAAGCCAATACCGTGCATGGCAGCGCCCAGGTCAACACCGATGCCAAGGCCCATCAGGCCTATGTCGATCACTTCGTGAACCTGTGCCCCTGGCGACCGGAACTGGCAAAGAAGGTCCCTGGCAAGCTGTATTCCACCTATATGGATTTCTCCTGCGACCAGAAAAACTTCTATCGCAGCGAGTTCTTCAATGACTGGGCAGCGCCACTTGACATCCATCACGGCGCTTGCGGCACGGTCTGGCGCCATGACGACCTGACCATGCAATTGCTGATCCAGCGCACTGGCGGTCAGGGCCATTTTGATGTCGACAACATGCGCGGCCTGAACGACCTGCTGCCGCATGTGCGCCGGGCACTGCGCATTGAATCACTGCAATGGCAGCAACGGTATCAACAGCATGCGCGCGACCAGCAGCACAACTGCGCCGCCATGTTGCTGCTCAACGCACACGGCCGCGTGGTGTTTATCAGCCGTGAAGCGCAGGACTACCTGACCGACGGCAGCGTGCTCAGCGTCCGCAATGAGTTTATTCATCTGCGCCAGCATCAGGCGCAACATTCGCTGCAAACCACGATCAATAAAGTGCTGGACCGTCGTCAGCGCAATGCCGGCAGTGTCATCAATGTCGAACGCCCCGGCTTGCCGGACTTGCGTCTGCTGGTGATGCCGGTTCACCCGGATGCCACCGACAATCCTCTGTTCCCCAGCCACGCCTACGCTGCGGTGTTTATTGTCGATATCGAATCAGAGGTACACATCGATCAGGCACTGCTTGGACAACTGCTCGGCCTGACCAGTGCCGAAGCGCGCACCGCAGCCGCCATTGCGCGCGGCATGAGCCCGGCGGAAATGGCACGTGCTTTCCATGTCTCTGTGCACACGGCGCGCAGCCAGCTGAAAAGCGTGTTCCGCAAGACCGGCACGTCGTCGCAGTCACAGCTGAGCAATCTGGTAATGAATTCCCCCGCCGCCCAGCGCGGCCCCCGTGGCAGCACGCCCGGATTCAATCAGTTCATCCACAAGAAATAGTTCGCGCCGCGGCGTCGCAATCAATCGGCCGGCGCTCCGCGCAGGTCAAACAGATTGCTGGCATGATCGGTCCCGTTATTGCGACTAGACGCTGCGACCGTCAAAGTGCTCGCTCCGCAAAGAGCGTGGCTCAACGTTATCCAGGCAGTTCACGTTGACCGCTACAGTGGGGGTCCCGTCCGGCGCTTGAGCTAATGCAAAGCTCTCGACGCCGCATACGGAGCAGAACAGGTGCCGAATTATCTGCTTGTTAAACAGATATTCGGTCAGCACATCTTCACCGGATAACAGGTTGAATTTCTCCTGCGGCGCAAATGCCAGCACGAATCCCATTTTCTGGCAACGCGAGCAGTTGCAGGTGATCGTATTGTCGAGCTCGACATTTACCTGATATCGCACGGCGCCACACTGACATCCGCCTTCATGCTTCATGGCCTGCGCCTCCTGCCTCATTACCCGCCTGTTTCAATTCCCTGATCGGTCGTATTTCGATAGCGCCGTAACGTGCCGGCGGAATTTTCTCCGCCAGCAATATCGCTTCATTGAGATCTCTGGCTTCAAGCATGTAATAGCCGGCAAGTTGTTCACGGGTTTCCGCAAAAGGCCCGTCGGTAACGGACGCCCTGCCATCGCGCACTCGCACGGTTGTTGCGGTGGTTACTGGCATCAATGGATTACCATCGACGAAATGGCCCGCCTCACTCAGCCCTGCGACGCAGTCGATGCACTCATTATTGAGTGCATCCCATTCCTGCTGCGACATGCCATCCATGATCTTTTCCTGATAGTACACCAGCGCCAGATATTTCATCTCTCGCCTCTCCTGCTGACTAGAACGCTACATTGCCACGAAAATGAATCATCCACGGAATACTGAACCTGTCCACCAACATGCCAAATCGTTCAGCAAAGAAACTGGTCTCCATGGGCATAATGACGCGACCCTTTTCTGATAATGCTGAGAATAACTGCTCCGCCTTGTCTGCCGAATCCAGGTCCAGCTGGATAAACATGCCCTGTGGTGCCTGATATGTACCGGGAGGCACATCACAACCCATAACCATCAGGCCACTGACATCCAGTTGCGCATGCATGATTTTTTCATCCATCTCGTCCGGCACACTGCATTCTTCGGAGCGCTGCTCGGTTGCTGGCATATCACCCCAGGTTCGCATCATGCTAATTTCTCCACCTAGCACATCCGCATAGAAATGCATGGCCTTCGCGCAATCTCCATTGAAGTTGAGATAATAGTTCATGCGTTCGGGCTGGCGATTCATGCGTGCCTGCAATTGTTCGTGCACGGCCAGCCCATCGCCAGGTTCAAAATCTTCCATGCCAAATACCTGGCGAATTTCCAGCGACGCCTCGCCACCGGCATCCTCAGGTGGCCACTGGCGCGCCCACTCAATAGCCTCCTGCAAGCACGCTGCTTCAATCACCGAGAAGCCCGCAATCAGCTCTTTGGTTTCCGCAAAGGGCCCATCGGTGACCACTGGTTTGCCGCCATGGAAATCGACACGCGCGCCTTTTTTGCTGGCCTGCAGTCCCATACCATCAACAAATACGCCAGCATCTACCATCCGGGTATTGTACTCCCCCATTGCCTGCAGCAGGTCCTGCGATGGCATTACGCCAGCTTCAGTATCGGCATCAGCCCTGCGAATAATTAGAAATTTCATAGTAGTCTCCATGTGTTGTAGGCACCCATGACTGGGCTGATCCGTGAGTATGTGTGTTAGCTTTGTCTACATTTCACCCGGCTAATCAAGCAGGCGCTGATGTTTGATGATCAGATGTGAGGCCTTTTCTCCCGGCACCATCTCCGTGCAGTGATAACCATGAACAGCCAGATTTATCCCGCTAAACAGGTTTTCGCCTTCACCGAGCACGATGGGACTGATCACCAGATGCAACTCGTCTATCAAGCTCTCACCCAGGTACTGGCGTAGCGTGTCGACACCACCACCGATGCGGACATCTTTGCCGGCCGCTGCTTGCTGCGCACTGTCGAGGGCAGCATGAATGCCACCGGTGACAAAATGAAAGCTGGTGCCGTCGGCAAAGGTGATCGGCTCACGCGCATGGTGTGTCAGCACATACACCGGCACCTTGTAAGGCGTTTCTTCGCCCCACCAGCCTTGCCAGGTTGAGTCCAGCCAAGGGCCGCGAATCGGCCCAAACATATTGCGCCCGAGAATCCAGGCGCCAACGTTCTCCATGCTGCGCAGCATGAACTGGTCATCCACGCCCGTATTGCCGTCGTTACTGCCGCCATGAAGCTGCTTAAAGGTGCGCGTGCCAAAGGCCCACTGGTGCAGCGCCTCGCCACCCTTGCCCAGAGGCTGCTCAAGGCTTTGCGCCGGACCCGCGCCAAATCCGTCTATCGACAACGAAAATCCTGCCACCCGTACTCTTGTCACCTGCGTACTCCCTTGCTGTGTGTGGCGTTTGCGGTAGCGCCCTTCATGTACTAGTCGAACGGACATCATGCCAATCGACAGGCACCGGGAAACAATCTGAAAATATTTATAACTAGATGTTTTTAAGAGGAAATTTCTTTGAGGCGGCGCAGAAGGAAGCGTTGTTCCGGCGCCAGCGTGGCAAGCTGCAGGGCTTTTTCGTAACTGACTCTGGCCTGTGCTATCTGACCGAGGCGGCGGTGCAGGTCAGCGCGGGCGGCATGGGCAAGGTGATAGTCCTGTAATCGCGGCTCATCCCGCAGATCATCCAGCAGGGCAAGGCCCTGCGCCGGGCCATCGCGCATGGCAACGGCCACCGCACGGTTCAGCGCTACCACCGGCGAGTCGGTACGGACCAGCAAAGCGTCATACAGGCCAACGATTTCGTTCCAGTCGGTTTGCTCCGCCGAAGGCGCCTCGGCATGCACTGCACTGATCGCCGCCTGCAAGGTATAGACACCAAAGCGCTGGCTAGCCAATGCTGCCAGCACCAGCTCGCGTCCTTCGACGATCTGCTGCACATCCCAGTTTGACCTGTCCTGCTCGTCCAGCAAAACCATGTCACCGGCAGCATCCATGCGTGCATCGCGCCTTGAATCCGTTAGCAGCATCAACGCCAGTAATCCCTGCACTTCCGGGTCGGGCAACAGTTGCAGCAGCAAGCGCCCGAGACGGATCGCCTCGTTGCACAGTTCCCTGCGCACCAGTGCATCACCCGCAGATGCGGCATAACCTTCGTTAAACATCAGGTAGACGACCTGCAGCACCGCATACAGCCGTTCCGGCAATTGCTCTTGCTCGGGTACTTCATAGGGGATGCCGGCATCACGAATCTTGGCTTTGGCTCGAACAATCCGTTGCGCCAGCGTCGGCGCCGGACAAAGAAAGGCACGCGCCACTTCTTCCGTGGTCAGCCCACATACCTCGCGCAGCGTCAGGGCCAGTTGCGCCTCATGCGAGAGCCCTGGGTGGCAGCAGGTGAAAATCAGGCGCAGCTGGTCATCCTCGATAAGCGCCTCTTCGATGTCGTCATCGGTGGCCAGTTGTTCGGCAAGTTGGTCTGCGACATCATCCCAGGAGGTATCAAAGCGTGCCCGGCGACGCAGCTGATCGATGGCCTTGAAGCGGCCCGTGGACACCAGCCAGGCGCGCGGGTTATCCGGCACGCCGTCTTTCTGCCACTGCTGCAGCGCAACAGCAAAGGCGTCATGCATGGCCTCCTCTGCCAGATCAAAATCACCGAGCAAACGAATCAATGTCGCAAGGATGCGACGGGATTCTGTGCGATAGAGTTGATTGATCTGCTGCTGCATGGCGGCGTCAGTGACACGATCGGAAGTGAGAGAAAGCAAGGCGCAAAGGTCAGTCCAGCGGCTTGCCGCGCAACGCCTTGATCTTACCGCGATGGGTTTTCTTGTCCACACGGCGTTGCTGCGACGCGCGGGAGGCCTTGGTGGGACGCCGTACTTTGGGCACCACCAGTGCTGCCGCAATCAGCTGCTGCAGGCGAACCAGTGCATCATCGCGATTTTTTTCCTGGGTACGAAACTGCTGTGCCTTGATGATGACAATGCCGTCCTTGCTGATGCGCTGATCGGACATGGCGAGCAGCCGCTGCTTGCAGTAGTCCGGCAATGAGGAGGCGTTGATATCGAAGCGCAGATGTATCGCCGACGAGACCTTATTGACGTTCTGACCGCCGGCGCCCTGGGCGCGGATGGCGGACAGTTCGACCTCGTCGTCGGCGAGACTGATATGTGACGTGATAACCAGCATGGTGACGGCATAGCGGTGATGGTGCGCTCACGTTACGCGTGACGCGCCGCGACGGCAACCTTGACCGCTCGCAGTCAGGCCTCAGAGGTGATGTACAGACCGATCACACCGCCAACCACCAGTAAGGTGCACGCCACCCGCGCCACCGTCATCGGCTCGTTGAACAGCAGCGCACCGCCGACCACTGCGCCGAAGGCGCCAAAGCCAGTCCAGAAAATATAGGCGGTACCAATTGGCACTTGACGTGTGCCCAGCCCCAATAACCCCAGACTGCAGACCATGATAATCAGACACAGTATCGCCGGCACCGGCCGCGAAAAGCCTTCAGAATACTTCAGCAGCATGGTGCCGAGTACTTCCGCACAGCCTGCTGCAATCAGATAGAACCACGCCATCGGAGTCACCATTACGATTGTCGCCCTTGCAGCTAACGCCGCTAGTGAAGTTGCTTTGCAACCGCAATTACAACGCGGTCAGAAACGACACCCCATAGACGCCGATAAAATCCCGGCCCCGCTGCTCGCCATCACCAATATCGGTATCCGGGTAATCTTCATGCAGCACACGCGTCACCCGAAAGCGGTGATAGCTGGCCAGCAGGTTACTGAACGGAATGACATTTTCCTGTTCTGTACCCACCAGCCCGGCATGAATCGACGGCAGATCGTACCAGGGCGCGGTCGGCTTGATGTGGTGAGCATTGTGGTAGCCGAAGTTCAACACCAGTAAGTTCAGTTTCGGATACTTGCGCGAGATCAGGTTGGAAAAGGTATTGCGGTCTTCAAACGCACGGTCATATTTATTGCGATCGACCTTGGCATCCAGCGAGAACGATACATCAAAGGTATGCTGATGCATGTCCATGGTGCGCATTACGATCACAAACAGACAGTAGGCCACGGCATAGGCCAGCAGTGCCGGCCAGTACCACCAGCCCACCAATGCCAACGCAGCGCAGCGAATCATCGCAGCGCGAATCACCAGACCGCGCTCCTTGCGGTAGGACTGCAAGTGGAACGGCGCGGCAATCACAAACGCATGCATCAGCAGATCGGTCGCCGGAATCCACAACCATTCCGCCGCCTGCACCAGCTTCAGCAACCACGGGTGCCCACGCAGAAAGCCGCGGTAATCAAACGCCACCACATCGGCACGATCGACATGATGACGGAAGTGCTTCTGGCGGATGCCTTCGTAGGAGCCATAGCAGCCACCCACCAGCCAGCTCAGCGCCTTGCCGAGTTTTGCATTGTGGGCATTGTCACGGAACACCGTGTTGTGCGCGCATTCGTGAATCAGAAACGCAGCGATCACCATACTGTGCGCCAGCAGCAAGGTCGCTGGCAGCATCAGCCAGGGCGACGCCGACAACAACCCTGCCCAGCCCGCTAGCCAGCCCAACACGGCATAGGAGAGCGCCAACAGATTGAGGCGCCGGCCCCTGGCATCCTTCCATACGCTTTGCATCACTCAATACCTCTGCGGAAAGGCCTTCAGGCCCTGATAAAAATGCATATCGTGATTGGGCCACAGCCAGGCTTTCTGTTGCTGCGCCAACGCCTTCAACATGCGAATACTGGTGAGCGCCTGCTGCTCGTCAAAGCACAACCCCGGCACCACTTCGTCATCCAGATTTTCCTGCAGGTCCGCCGCGTCACCAGCAAGAATGATCGGCGCACCTTTTTCCCGTTCGATCCACAGACTGTAATGGCCGGCCGTATGACCCGGCGTTTCCAGCAAGCGCACACCGGGCATCAGTTCCACGTCACCACTGACACAACGCCAGTTCACCGCCACCTCGGCCTCGCCGCTGAAGTAGGCTTCATCGGCGCTGGCACGGGCGGCATCCAGTTCGCGCGTGTGCACACACACCTCGCAGCCCGGAAAATCACATAGCCCGCCGGCATGATCAAAATGCAGATGGCCACATACGATCAAATCCAGATCCGTCACCGTCAGACCGAGTCGCGCAAGCCACGACAATGCTCGCTGATCTTGCTCCATCTCCGGCGCACCAAAAGTAAAGTCACCGTAGAAGTGCTCACGCAAGTGCGGCTGCGCCACCTTGCTGTAATCGCAACCGACGTCATACAACACGCGACCGTTCGGCCCTTCCACCAGATAGGCCAGAATCGGTGCGGTAATCACCGTCCCGGCGCCACGGTCGCGGGTTGACAAGGTCTTGTCGTAACGCGAATAGCCCGTGAGCAGGGGGAGAATCCGGTTTGCGGTCATCACCGGCGACCTATATAGCGGTAAATTTACCGGTATTTATACAGGCAGATACCAACCCGGTCAACGCCAGACTGTAAAACGTCAGACAAACTCAGAATTGTTCGCGAAACGCCTTTACCGAGACATCGATCCAGCGCTCCATTTTGCCCTGCAGCGTCGGTGACATCTGGATCAGCCGGGAACGGCCGTCGTGGGGATTGGGGATTTCCATCAACAGGCCGGCATCAATGGCCTGATTGACGTACTTCTTGGCAGTCTGTTCGCTCAGGTGCGCCATATACAGATAGGCCGTAGAGCGCGCCACCGGCCGATCACCCTGCCACATCTTGGTAAACAGGTCGGAGAAGTGCAGCTGGTAAAAGTCATCGCCGAAACACTCCGACCAGAAATCATCCTGACGCCGCAGCGCCTGGATAAAGTTCAGCCGGTCTTCCTTGCTCACACGTTTCACCATGGCGGCAGTGTAATCAGTCGTCCGCAGAAATTCACCCGCTATACACCCGGTCGCTGTCAGGTGACCGGCGCCACAAAGGTTTCCAGTGGCGTATGCGCCAGATGGTTGCTGTAGTTACTGATCACCTTGCACGACAGGATCAGGATCACCTCCAGCATCTGCTGCGAGGTGTAGCCCGCAGCCAGAAACGCCTGCTGGCTTGCCGGCGCAACAAAGCCACGGGCGTTGACCAGTTCGATGGTAAAGGTGCGCAGCGCATGCAGCCCCGGATCGTCCAGTGCGGTGTTGTCCAGCAATGCCTGGCGCGTGGCAGCATCGGCGCCAGCGCGCTTGAGCAACTGGTCGTGGTGGGCAAGGCAGTAGTGGCAATCATGCAAACGATTGATCTGCTGACACACCAGCTGCTGCTGCAGCGGCGTCAGGCTGGTCTGTTCAATCAGGTCCCAGAGCGCGACATAGCCGCGTAGCGCCGCCGGCGCCTGCGCCAGTACGCGCTCAAGGTTAGGAATAAAACCAAAGTCTTTGTTCACTGCCGCCAGCAGGTCCGCTTCACTGGCAGGCAGTTGCTCATCCGTCAGTACCGGGAAGTCTGTCATCATCGCTCCTACCTGTTGCGGCGCACTAGTGATAGAGACTGCGCTGGAACTGCTGGCGCTGATTGTCGCCCATCCAGCGATTGAGTTCGCGCAGGTCCGCCACTGGCTCCGCGCTGAACGGGCGCATCTGCAGATAGCCATCCGGTCCGAACTCCGGCGTCATGGTGCTGATCGACATGCCTCGCTGCTGTTGCAGCTGCCAGATCGCGCGCCACCAGTCAGTGTGCACCTGCAGCGCATGCTGATACTCAGGCGCCGCCGGATGCGGCACCTGCGGGCCCTGATCGTAGCCGACGCGGGCATGAATATGGTCCACGCGCGGCATCACAACAGCCAGCTCTTCATCCTCGGTCGACAGCAAACGTTCTGTGACCACGCACCAGTGACTGAAGTCGGCAGTCAACCGCATTTCCGGTAACTGCTGTAATACCGCCACCGTCACCCAGGGATTGAACAGGGTGCGCCCACGATGGGTTTCAAAGCTTACTGGCAACGCCTGTTTTGCCGCCATTGCCATCGCTTCACTGAAGAATCGCACACTGGTGTCCAGTGGCCAGGCATCGCATCCACCGAGGCAGGTGATCGCGCGCGCACCGGCGCGTCGCGCCGCCTGCACACCGGCACGAAAATCTTCCAGATGTTTTTCCAATGGCGCACGCCGATCGGCAACATAGCTGCCGGTGGTACAAATCTCCGCCTGAAACAGCAGATTGGCCTGGCGCAACTGTTCGCGCCAGTGCTCCGCCTCAGCGGGATCCGCGGGCGGCTGCGCTTCGATGCCGTCATAACCATCGGCCAGCGCTTCGCTGATCGCCTCGGACAGCGAACCGTCAAAACCCCAGAGTGTCTTGAACAGTTTCAGTTGCATGCTGATGTCTTTCCGATAGAAAACAGACAGGCAAAAAAAATCCTGCGCCCGCATGCGCGGGTCGCAGGAAGGAGAGAGAGCGTTACAGCTTGCCTTCGGCCGCCATCTTCATGAATTTCTCGGTATAGCGCATCTTGATGTTGCTCTTGTCGCCATACACCTTGCCACCCGGGAATTCGATGCCGATAAACTCCGGTGAGCTGGCGCCATCGCCAAGGATGCCCTTGTCGAAGGAGAAAGTGGCCACCGACTCCATGGTCTTTGGCAACGCGGCGCTGGTGACAAATTCAACCGCTTCGGCCGGATCGTAGAACATTTTGGTGGCAGCCAGCTGCGCATCAAAACCAGCGAGATCGGTGCCAGAGGCCTCGCCCATGGCGGCACGTGCGGCTTTACCTTTTTCATCGTCCTTCGACATGATCGCCATGGTTTCGTACCAGGCGCCAACCAGTGCCTTGGCAAATTTGGGGTGCTTGTTCAGCACTTCGGTGTTGATCATGGTCATGTCGATGATCTCACCCGGAATGCTGCTGGAATCAAACACGATGGTGGCATCTTTACGCTGCATGATTTCGCCGACCATCGGGTTCCAGGTCACCACACCCTGAACATCCTTGGTGCCGTAGATGGACACCATGTCGGCATCAGAGGTATTGATCACCGACACGTCTTTTTCCGACATGCCGTTCATGTCCAGCGCGCGCGCCAGTGCATAGTGGGACACCGACAGCTCCACCAGATTCAGCGGCATGCCCTTGAGGTCCTTAACCGTCTTGCCTTTCTTGACGATGATGGCGTCGTTACCGTTGGAGAAATCACCGACGATCAGTGCCGTGGTATCCACACCGCCGGCAGCCGGAATGGTCAGCGCATCCATATTGGTCATCATGCAGGCGTCGAACTTGCCGGCGGTGAACTGGTTGATAGATTCGATGTAGTCATTGATCCGCACCACATCAATCTCGATGTCGTACTTGTCCGCCCACTTCTTGACGATGCCGTTCTTGTCGGCGTAATCCCACGGCATCCAGCCAACATAAATCGACCACGCCAGGGTGAATTTCTCTTTGGCCTGCACCGGGGTAGTAAAGGCAGACAGGGCCAGCAGCAACGCCAGCATCCCGGTGAATGATTTCAACAAACGAGTACGCATCTTGTTCTCCTGTTCAACCAGCACAGCACCGGCGCCGGGCCGGTGCATCGAAAGCCTTGCGGCGTACTTGCTAGGCGCAAGTTCTGTGCCAGCCGGATAGCGGGAATTCTGGGGGTAGTTGGCGGGCCTTGCCGTTCGTCTGCACCAATTTAGCGCGGCGCACTGAAGCAGCCCCCGGATCGCGCACATCATCGGCGCCCCTCTGCGGCACACCTGCACGGCGGATGTTTACCCGGCCCGGGTCGCTCTGGACAGGCCCCCTTCACGGGGGTATACAGACTGTTACCTCACAGGCCGCGCACAAGGACACCGACAATGAACGCGCCCGCTTTGCCACACCGCACGCTGGAAACCGCCGACCAGCGCTGGTCCCGGTTCACACCGCTGCACACCGGCGAGGATTACCTGAACTCCCTGCGTGGCCGGCCGATCCGGCTGTTCCTGTTTGGCAAGGAAGAGCCCAACCCGGTGGACAATCCGCTGATCCGGCCGTCCATGAATGCACTGCGCCAGACCTATGATCTGGCGCAGGAGGATCCAGAGCTGGCCACGGCCTGGTCGCCGCTGATTGAAGCGCGGGTGAACCGCTTCCTGCATATCGTCGAATCTCCCGACGATCTGGTGATGAAGAACCGCATGCAACGCCGCATGGGCCAGCTCACCGGCACCTGTTTCCAGCGTTGTGCCGGCCTCGACACCATCAGCGTGCTGCATTCGATCAGCTACGACATCGACCAGAAGCACGGTACCGATTATCACGCGCGCTTTCTGGCCTTCCTGAAACAGGCGCAGCGCAACAACATCATTCTTGGCGCCGGCATGACTGACCCCAAGGGCGATCGCAGTAAGCGCCCGCACGAACAAGCCGACCCGGATCTGTTTCTGCATATCAGTGGTCGCAACGAGCACGGCATTTTTATTACCGGCGCCAAGGCGCATATGACCGGCGGACTGAATTCCCACTGGATCATGGTGATGCCGACCATGAACCTGTCTGAAGCCGATCGCGACTATGCCGTGGTCGGCGCGGTCCCCGCCGACGCCGAAGGCATCACCTTTATCTATGGCCGGCAGAGTTGTGACACCCGCGCATTGGAAGGCGGCGAAATTGATCAGGGCAATGCCGAGTACGGCGGCCAGGAAACCCTGACCGTGTTCGATAACGTCTTTATTCCCTACGCCCACGTGTTTATGGATGGCGAGTACGAATTTGCCCAGGAAATGGTGGCGCGCTTTACCGCCTACCACCGTGCGTCCTATGTCTGCAAAACCGGACTTGGCGATGTCATGGTCGGTGCCGCTGCCGCAGTGGCGGAGTACAACGGTGTCGAGCAGGTATCGCATATCAAGGACAAGCTGGTGGAAATGACACATCTGAACGAAACGATTTTTTCCTCCGGCATTGCCTCGTCCTATTCAGCCACCAAACTGGACAGCGGCATTTATATGAATGACGCCATGCTGTCGAATGTCTGCAAGCACAATGTCACACGCTTTCCCTATGAGATTGCGCGGCTAGCGCAGGATATTGCCGGTGGATTGATGGTGACGCTGCCCAGCGAGCAGGATTTCAATCACGATGAAATCGGGCCGCTGCTGGAAAAGTACCTGAAAGGCCGCGGCGACATTCCCACTGAGACCCGTGTGCGCATGTTGCGTTTGATCGAGAATATGACGCTGGGGCGGAACGCGGTCGGCTACCTGACCGAGTCCATGCACGGCGCCGGCAGCCCCCAGGCGCAGCGCATCCAGATTGCCCGACAGATGAATGTGGAACAGAAGAAATGGTATGCCCGCCGTTTGGCCGGCATCAAACAGGAACACTGACGCCGTGCGTCGGTCAGGAGAACAGCATGCGTGATGCTTATATTGTTGATGCGGTGCGTACCCCCGGCGGCCGCCGCAACGGCCGTTTGTCACAGAGCCATCCGGCGGATCTGGGTGCGCGCGTGATTGACGCGCTACTGCAGCGCACTGGTATCGATCCGGCCAGCGTTGACGATGTGATTTATGGCTGTGTCAGCCAGATCGGCCCGCAAACGTTCAATATCGCCCGCACCTCGATTCTGGCGTCATCGCTGCCCGAGTCGGTGCCGGGCGTGTCGATTGATCGTCAGTGTGGTTCGTCGCAACAGGCAATTCATTTTGCTGCCCAGGCGATCATGTCCGGCACCCAGGATGTGATCATTGCCGGCGGCGTGGAAGTGATGAGTCAGGTGCCGATCATTTCTGCCAAGGATGTGGCCGTCGCCGCCGGCATGGCCAGCCCGTTTGATTCGATCAGGCTGCAGCAACGTTATCCCGGTTGTGAGTTCAACCAGTTCGACGGCGCCGAAAAGATGGCGCAGAAGTACGGCGTCAGCCGTGCCGATCTTGATCAGTTCGCCTGGCAGAGTCATATGAAGGGCAAAGCCGCCTATGATGCCGGCCGCTTCGACGACGAGTTGCTGCGTTTCGATGTCACCCTGACGCTGGAAGGCGAAACTAAAACGGTTCCCCATCATACGGATGAAGGCCTGCGCCCGAATGCCACCCTTGAGGCGATTGCTGCCTTGCAGCCGTTGCGTGAGGGCGGTCTGATCACCGCTGGCAATGCCAGCCAGGTATGCGATGGCGCATCGGCATTGTTGATGATGAGTGAGCAAGCCATGAAAGCTGCCGGACTGAAACCGTTGGCACGCATTCATGCCATGACGGTGGTCGGTTCCGATCCGACCATGGTGCTCGAGGGCCCGATTCCCGCCACACAAAAGCTGCTGCAACAGACCGGCCTGAGTATCGACGATATCGACCTGTATGAGGTCAATGAAGCATTTGGTTCGGTGCCACTGGCATGGGTCAATGCGATCGGCGCAGACATCAACAAGCTCAACGTCAATGGCGGCGCGCAGGCATTGGGTCATCCACTTGGCGCCACCGGCACCAAACTGATGGCGACGCTCGCCTATGAACTACGTCGCCGACAGGGCAAATACGGTTTGCTGGTAATCTGTGAAGGTCTGGGCACAGCCAACGCCACGCTGATCGAACGCTGCGCCTGATTCGGCCGCAAGCGGGCTGATTTCTCAGGCCGCTTGCAGAACCATTTCCATCTTGCGCGAATTCGGCACTGCGATGCCGTCGCGCTTGCCGCTGAACTGCTTGTAGGCCACCTGCTCCAGACCGTGCCGGCGGTAAAGCTTCTCTGCGCGCGGATTGGTGTCGGCCACATCCAGCGCAAATACCCGGTAACCCAAGGTGCGTGCTTCGGCGATTTTCGCCTCCAGCATGGCACTGCCAATGCCGGTGCCACGCTCGGTTTCCGCAACACCAAAGTTGGCCAGATACAGTTCATCGCGTTTCGGTGGCTTCATCACGCTGGAAACATGGTTGGCGCGCCACAATGCCGGCACAATCCCGGTGACGCCAAAATAACCAAGCATGTTGGCAAAGCTTCCCGCCATCAGGCCTGGGTAGGCGCGGCCGTCATAGAAGCATCCGGTTGCTACCACACGTCCGTTCTTTTCTGCCACCGTCACATTCTGGTGACCGCACAGGCCGCGGCCACTGAGAAATTCGTGGCGAATATAATCGAGCGCATTATGTTTTGGCGTGCGGTAGACAAAGTCGTACAACTCAACGCCAGAACTGTAGATCAGCTCGGCGATATCGTGAACATCTGCCGGCATGGCCGAACGTATGATCATGCGTGCCTCCCTCCCTGGAGCGGTCAGCAAGGCTGACCCTTGCGTTATTTAAATACTGATGCCGTGGGGCGCATCCTGCGCATCACCCTCTGATTTCTCATAGTCTGCGCGATTGGTAATGCCCAGGCCATTCCAGAATTCGTCCGGATAATCCAGCGATGGTGCCCCCACCCAACCGCGCTCCACCACCAGACGATAGCCCTGCGGCTGCTTTTCATAGCTCACTGATTGCAGCGCAATCTGGTCCCAGTCACCGGTAAAGCGCAACTCCCTCAGGCTGTCCGGATATTCACCAAAGCGCAGCTTGTGCAACTCAATCAGGGAGATCGCCGTCTTGAAGTGCTGATCGCCAAACGCCTGATCGGCGAATTCGCTGAACTCACAGCCCGCCAGCGCTAACGCCAGCAACACGGCAGCTGACAATCGACGTACCGCCATAACGTCTCCATTCAAGATTGTGCAACCAATGGACGGCATCAAGATCAGGAACCTTCTGCATTTGCGACAATATCTGCAAAGTCGCCGCTGTACTGCAACGCCTCATACACCGGCGTCAAAAGTTTCTCGCTCACGGGCCGCATGAAGCATCATCAACGCACGGCAGATTTCACTGGCGAAGATAAGCGGGATCGCCAATACCAGCAGCACCACCGAGGCGAGCAAGGCTGACTCAATGATAAACAGCACACGGTAGGTCTTCATATAGGGATAACGCTCCACCAGTGGCTTGAGCCGCAGAGCGAGTATCAGCCCGCTTACGCCGAGCAGGAAAACACCGCCGAAGGTTACCACCAGAAAGGCCGCAGAGTTGTTATGTTCCAACGGTATTGCTGCAAAAGTGGCCAGCAGGGTAACGGCGATATACAAGGTGATCAGCTTGTCGACATCATGAAAGTCAAATCTGGCATGCAGCCAGCCTCGCCAGATCATCAATGTGATGATTGATGCCAGTGCGCACAGAGTGTCTGCGGCTGCACCGCCCCATTTGATCAGGCCGGAGTACTGTTGCGCATCCAGCATCAGGGACAACGTCAGGCTGATCACCATTAACAGCAGACTCAGGATTATAAGCCAGGCACCAAGCCGTAGTCGGCCGGCATCCGGATACGGCGAGGAAAATGTTACTGCGCCATCTAGCGCTGGCGAGATGTCCGCCGCGGGAGTGCGATAAGGATCAATGCTTTCCATACGTTTCCCTGTGCTGGTGCACTTGATTCAGACAACGATAGGTTCCGTCCCGCCATCTAGCAAGGACCGACCATCCTATTTTACGCACTGATATTGTATTGATATTGCCCGATTCAGCGTTTCATCATCGGCGCAGGATTGAGTGGATGACGAATAAACCACTTCAAGGCCCGACGCGACAACATGGCGTGGAAGCCGGCGTTCGGGAACTCTGTCTTGAGTTGTTTGAGGAATAGCCGGGGCAGTCCAAAGCGCACCAGACCGAGGGAAAAGTCCACCAGATCACCACGACGAAACAACTCTACCCACGGCGCATAAGGGCCACGATAAACACTGAGCTTGTGGTGCTCTGTGATCATCAGGGCGATCTCTTCGTACCACTCAGCATGGCCATTGTCTTGCAGCCATTGCTGCATGGGTGGCAGCGACGGCGGCAGGTAATCCAGCGTGTCCGCCACCCAGATGCCGATATCGTGGAAACAGCCGGCAATAACGATTTTTTGCTGCGTCACAGCGTCACACTCGGCCAACGCCAGACAACACTGCACCATGCGGCAAACGTGATTACGGTAGCCGGTAAAATCGGCGCCGAGCGTCTCGCGCCAGGGGGTCAGAATATGATCGATCTGTGAGGTTGCCGATGCGGCCGTCATGGTGCCACTCCTTCGCTGCTGTGCTGGTCTACCCAGATCAGCGACCCGACATCAAACCCCAGCGCCGCGGCCTTGTCGATAAAGCGCTGCTTCTGCGCAGGGGTCACCTGCGGCGTGCGCGACAACAGCCAGAGGTAGTTCTTGTTGTAGCCGCTGATGTAGGCGATGTCGTCACCTTCGCGATCAAAAATCACATAGCTGCTGTAGAAGGGCCCGAAGAATGACACCTTGAGGTGGCCGACATTGGCGGCGCCCACCAGATAGGCCTTGCCTGTGGCTTCCTTCCACTCGTCATTCTCGGCCGCATAGCCACGATTGAGAACGGCGACCCCGCCGTCATCGCGCAGGCTGTACTGCGCACTGACCTGCGACAGACCTTGCTCGAACGAATGATCCAGTCGTGCGATTTCGTACCAGCGGCCAAGGTAACTCGATAGCTCAAAGTTCTGTACCGGCGTGACCTGCTCCGGCAAACCGGTGCAGCCACCCAGCAGCAGGGATGCCAGCAACAACAGGAGTAGACGCAGCGACATGGTGGCTCCAGCGGTGAGAGAGCTGCCAGTGCAGCACAGCGGGCATGAAAATGACAACAAGATCCGCGCGCGGCGGTGTCAGTCGAGGTCGCCAGACAGCGCCAGCAGATCGCGGGCGTAACCGTTGATATCGAAGGCCACGTCCTGCTCCAGCGTGGCGGCAATATGCGCGGCCAGCACTTCCGCCATCTGCTCCAGCGCCGCCTGCCGCTCCATGCCCTGCGACAGCAGCGCCATGATCACCAGACCCGCCTCGCGTGGATGGCCTTCAGCAATCTGGTTCTCGATCGCCTCGACCAGTTTGGCCAGGGCGAAATCGTCTTCGGCTTGTTCGAGTTCTTTCATGGTTGCAGTGCCAGTATCGGGAGACAGGGACATAGCTGAAAGGCATGGTAACCCGCTATTAACCGCGCTTCACCTGTATTGTCGCTGGATTGAGGTGTAGCTAATTGGCGTTACCACACCACTAACACTACGACGAGAACCAGTAAATTCAGCCATGCCATAAAGCGAAGCGCTCTGGCATCTGCCGTAGCATGAAGTTCCAGCGCCGCCAGCCAGGAGCCTTCAATTTTTTCTGCACCACCGAGAAAAATGACCCACAGGCAGAACAGTGCATCGATAAAAATAAGCGCCCACTCAAGCATCCAGCTTCCCCGCGCTGACTTTCAGTGCCTAGATTGGCTTCTTGCTATCAGACTGCGCCGACTCCGCACGATCATCCTTATCCAGTCTGCCCGGCAACATAAAGCTGATCACAATTGCATCAGGCTCCTGCTTGAAGTGTTTTCTGATGGATTGTCGTGCAGCAGACTCCAGTGTTGCCCAATCCAGATCTCTTGGCGCTTGCTGAAATGTGAGAGAGACGTTCGACAGGCTACCATTGCGCCAGTTATAGCCGACAAAGGGCCCAACTCCGATAGCTTTCTCAATGTCAGCGGAAACTTTGTTACCATTCTCCATGCCGCTGCGAAGAGTATCGACAGAATCACATCCAGCAATGAGTAAAAGCAGCGCAAGTGCCATTAATCGTCCAAACATTGTATCCCCCCTTCTCAGCCACTTATTGATAAGCCATGCAACGAGCCCTGAAGCATCTGGAGCCACGCATTAATTGTCATCATAGCGCCAGCAAACAGCAACAGAGCTTCCCATGCATCAACCGGATCACTCACGGCTATCCCAGTCTCCCGTCAAACAGCCATTAAAGCGTTGCAGAATGCGTCCCTGTTGATCGCGCCAGTTACCGCTAGCAATCAGGCGGGCGTTAGTCGGGGTTTGTTTGTGATAGTAGATCCACGCCTGGCCGTAAGGTGTCGGGATCAGTTTGCGTTGATAGTAATGGGGGTACTCTTCCAGTTGATCCAGCCGCCGCATCTGCATCTGGCTGACGCGATACACCTCGCCCTGAATACGTTGCTTGCCGTTCAGGCATAACACCGGGTAGGGGCCAAGCGAATACAAGCGGTATTGAGGCGCAGTGATGGCCACGCCAAGGCACTGCGCATCACGCAGGTAATGATGATTGGCTTCATGTTTCATAAGTGTGCCGTAGACGAAGACCTGATGCTGACGCATGGGACTGCCCGATTACAGAAAAGTTGAAACAGTTTTGCAGGTTTTGTGCCGACAATAAAAGTGCGTTATGTCAGTGCTGCCCCGGCGCCTCGCAAACGGTCATACAGGCCGGACGCGCGAAACACCGGGCGCGCCAGACAAGCACTGAGCTGGGTCTCGCTGGCGGCGATGGTCAGCTGCTGTCTGGCGCGGGTGATGCCAGTGTAAAGCAGTTCGCGTGTCAGCACCGGGCTGTCATCCTGCGGCAGCACCAGCAATACGTGATCAAACTCGCTGCCCTGACTTTTATGGATGGTCATGGCCCAGGCCGGTTCAAAGGCAGGCAAGCGTGTCGGCGCGATGAACTTGATGCCACCGTCGCTGGACGGGAACGCGATGCGCAGCACAGAGGCTTCGCTGGCGTTGCCCTCTATCTGGTCAGCGCGGACGTACACCGCCATGCCGATATCACCGTTAAACAGCCGCAGATTCCAGTCGTTATGTTTCAGCAATACTGCCTTGCCCGGAAACCAGCCGTCCGCAGAAAAGCCAAACTGCTGCTGCAACTGGCGCTCCAGCGCCGCATTGAGTTGTTCGATGCCGAGCGGGCCTTGACGGGTGGCCGCCAGTACACGGAACTGGCTGAACTGCTGCAACAACACCGCCGCATCGGCGCCCTGTACTGCCGCCTCAATCAAGGGCACGTAGTGCGACAGCATGCTGGCAACAATCGCTTCGCCCTGCGGTTGCAACCAGTGCAAGTCCTTGTTTGTTTGCTGCTGCAGCGCATGCACCGCGTCAATATCGTGTGTGCGACTGGCATTGGCGAGCGCGGCAATGGCGGAGTCACCGGCGAAGCGATGTACGGTTTGCAGGCGCACCACGGCGCTGTCGACATCACTGGTGCCCACGCCCACTGGCAAGCTGTCACAACCGGCTTGCTGCAAACGGGCAGCCACGTCAGCGCTGAAAACATTATTGGCGTGACCGCAAACATCAGCGAACACACTGCCGGCCTGCACCGAGGCAAGCTGATCGCGATCGCCAACCAGATACAGGGCGGTGTCCGCATGCAGGGCATCCACCAGCTGCGCCATCAAGCCCAGATCGACCATTGAGGCTTCATCCACCACAACGATGTCGAACGGCAACTGTCGTTGCGCGTGATAGCCGGGTTGGCCGGTCATGCCCATGGCCAGCAACCGGTGCAGTGTGACTGCCTCATCGGGCAACGCAGCGCGCAACGACGCATCGATATCCAGTGTCGGCAAGGCGGTCTGCAAGGCTTCCGTCAAACGCGCGGCGGCTTTGCCGGTGGGCGCTGCCATGGCAATGCGTGGCAAGTCCTGTTGCTGGCTCTGCGCCAGCAACAAATGCAGGCTGAGCATGCGGGTAACGGTCCAGGTCTTGCCGGTGCCAGGCCCACCAGTGATGACGCCGAACTGATGCAAGGCGCAGTTCATTGCCGCGACTTGTTGCCAACTGTCCGCTTGCGCAGCAAAAATATTCGCGCCGATTGTCGCCGCCAGATCCAACGGCCAATGCAATGGCTGACAACGGGCACGCACAGCATCGCTGACGCGCTTCTCGCATAACCAGTGACGTCGCAAGTACAGACGGCCGTTATCGAGTATCAACGGCGCCTTACTGCCAGGCGCTCCCAGTGCCTTGCCTTGCAATGCCAGTAACGTTTGCGCGGACGGCACCTGCCACGGACAATCGCGCTGATCAAACGGCTGTGCCGGCGGGCGCTCAAGATCAATACAGACATGGCCGGCGCGGTGCTGAAAACTCAGCAACGCAGTCAGCCAGTAGACAGTTTCGTCGTTGCTGCCAGAGAGCTCATACAACTGCTGTGCCAGTGCCACATCAATGGGTTCGAGCTTCTGTTCGCGCAGGCGCTGTTGACACCACTGGGCGGCTATCATGGCGCACCTCCCAGCAGCTGGTCCCACTGCGCGACAGTGTCTGCATCCGGTTGACGCAACCATACGCCCTGCCCCGCATGCGTACCGTCCATGCCACGCAGGAACAGATACGCCACGCCGCCCAAATGCGTGGCTGGATCATAGTCAGGCACACAGTGTTGCAGATAACGATGCAGCGCCACCGCATACAGGGCGGCCTGAATATCGTAACGATGTTCTGCCACCGCCTGATCCATGGCACTGTGCTGGTAGTCGCCGGGCTTGTGGCCTAACCAGTTGCTCTTGTAATCGACAATCCAGTAGCGGCCCTGATGGATAAATACCAGATCGATAAAGCCACGCAACATGCCCTCGACATCGGCAAAGGTCAGCGCCGGCTTCTTCAGCGCAGGATCAAGCAGGTTGACGCCGCGCTCCAGATTAGTCGCGCGCAAATTACCCAGCGGCAGCACAAATTCCAGTTCCGGCACAAAGGCATCGGCCTGACTTAACCTTACCGGCTGGCTTTCAGAAAACGGTGTGTCGAGCACTTGCCGGGCCATGACGGCGAGTGTCGGCAACCATTTCCTGTCAAAGCCATGGTCGGCCAGTTGCTGCGCACAGACAGCGTCAATACCGCTGCCGTCGGCGGTACGAAAATCCAGCCGTTCAAAAATCGCATGCAGGCAAATGCCGGCGCGCGCGCCGCGCGGGAAGCTGGCAATATCGAGTCGATCGCCCTGCACTTCGGGCAGCCGGGTTTCGTTGGCGAAGTGCGCCGCCTCCGGTGCATCCAGATGACGCGTCAGGCCGGTGTAACTGTTGATGCGCCAACGGTCTTCGATGTTGGGCAATGCCGGTGGCGGATTGAGTCGCAGCGCTTGCGCCGGCTCTGCCAGCGCACCGCCAGAGCTCGGCCTGTCCTGCGACACCGATATCGTGTCATCGGCCAATTCCTGCGCCGCTTTGATCACGTCGGGCCACATGGGTTTCTCGCCGATAACACGCAGCAGGCGCGCTAGCGGTGACTGCGGCAGGGTCTTTTCACTTTCGGCGGTGATATAGCAGCGATACACTGAACGCGTCAGCGCCACATACAACAAGCGCATTTCTTCCGCACGTTGCTCTTGTAGCGCCTGCAGCTTTTCTTCATCGCTGGCGCGATAGCGTGCGTGCAGGACACCCGCGTCATCATGAAACCAGGTGATATCACCGCCCTGTGCCTTGCCCGGTGCTGACATGCCCGCCACAAAGGTAATCGGATACTGCAGACCCTTGCTGCCGTGGATGGTGGTGATCTGCACCAGCTCGCTGTCGGTTTCCAGCCGCAATTTCTGTTCATCGGCGACATCGCCGCCGGCCTCGCGCTGACGCTGCAGCCAGCGCACCAGTTCACGCGCACCAATGCCAAGACTGTGCTGGTGTTGCAACAACTCGCACAGGTGCAGCAGATCGGTGAGACGACGCTCGCCAAACACATCGCCCTTCAGGCGCTCCAGCACCTGGTACTGTTCAAACAGGTGATACAGCGCCGGCAGGATACCGCGCTTGCGCCACAGCGCCTGCGCGGCATAAAACTCTGATACCACCTGCTCCCATGCAGCCTCGTCATGCAGGTGTTGATAAAGTTGCGCCAGCGGCAGGTTAAGCAGGCGGCAAGACAGGGCATTGCGCAACAGGCTGCCGTTTTCCGGTTCCGCCAGCGCGCTGAGCAGCAGCAGCAGATCGGCCGCTTCATCACTTTGCATCACGCTTTCGCGGCCGGCATAGACGCACGGCAAGCCCAGCACCGCCAACGCATCGCGTACTTCACGCGCCTGCGTATGGCTGCGCACCAGCACAGCAATAT
Organism: uncultured Alcanivoracaceae bacterium; assembly: GCA_964389795.1. GTDB lineage: Bacteria > Pseudomonadota > Gammaproteobacteria > Pseudomonadales > Alcanivoracaceae > JARGPN01. Next base: position 69,578 of record CAYMEY010000004.1, on the reverse strand, counting down.
CGCCGGCTTGCACCCGGCGCTCACCGATCCGGGCGTTGGCGTTGCCGAGCAAACGCCGGATCTCCGCAGCAATCCATTCGGCTTGCCACAGGTGCTGGGCGGGCGCATCAGCGGTGGCGATATCGTCTTCGGCTAGCGCGATATGTAAGGCCTTGCGCGTGTCGTCACCGCTGAACGGCGGCACCTTGTTGGCGGCGTCCAACGGCTGAAAATCAAGCTTGTCGATGACAAACGGGTTGTCGCCGGCAAAGCAACGATTCACCGCCGCCACCATGTCAGTGGTCGAACGAAAGTTGGTGGTCAGATGATACTGCGCAGCGCTGTCGTCGCGGGCGCGCAGGTAAGCATAGATATCTGCACCGCGGAAACCGTAGATCGCCTGCTTGGGGTCACCGATCATCAGCAGCGCCTGCTCGTCACTCTGTCCATACAGGGTGCTGAAGATGGTGTACTGGATAACATCGGTGTCCTGGAACTCGTCCACCATGGCCACCGGAAACCGTTTGCGCACCTGCTCAAGTAACGGTGCGGCATGATCCGCAATCAGAGCATTGCGGGCTTCGTTGAGCAGATCGTCGGCACTGAGCTGACCATGAGCGGCCTTCAGTGCCGCCTCACGCGCCAACACCTGCGTGCGCGCATGCTGCAACACCGCGGGCCGCGCAATCGCCTCGGCGTTGGCGATGATTGGCAGCTCGCGGTCAATCAAGGCGAACAACGGGTGGGTAGGCACCTGTGCCTCTTTACCCTTGGCGCAACGTTCATTGAGCCACTGCTGCGAGAACCGCTCGAACTCGATGTCCGGTTTGCCGCCCATGGCCCAGGCATTAAACGCCATCACGGTTTTATCCACCGATGCGCGCCGCACCCTGTTGCCATGGAGAATCTTGTTGTCCAGCGCAGCATATTGCAGATCACTGGCCTGCTGGCCGTGCTGCAACCAGGCATCCTTGATCGCCTCCAATGCTTGCACACGCGCATCGTTGGCCTGCAATGCCTGTTCCAGTGTGACCACCGGTGTCAGTGGTGTATCCGCCTTATCCAGCAAAGGCTTGAGCTGACCATGCAAGTGTTTCGCATCGCTGAACTGACTGGCTAACAGTTGCGCGACGGAAGTGTCCTGCCAGGCATGCTGACGCCAGTAATCCAGCACCGCCTGCTCGCGCAGTTCGCTGGCACCGTCCTGCATATCCAGATCGAAACTGATGCCCGCTTCAAACGCATACTGGCTGAGCAAGCGTTTGCAAAATCCATGGATGGTAAAGATGGCGGCGTTATCCATGCAAGACAGCGCCAGCTGCAAACGTTTGCGCGCAAGTGCCACGTCGACGTCCGCCAGCAAGGCTTGCAGGAATTCATCCTCGCCCTGCCCTTCTAGCACATCAAGCGCCTCACGCAAGCGCAAGCGAATGCGGCCACGCAGTTCGGCCACCGCGGCCTTGGTGAAGGTCACCACCAGAATCTGTTCCACTTCCAGAGGCGCAGCGCCGATGCCCAGCACCCAGCGCAGATACAGACCGGTGATACTCCAGGTCTTGCCGGTACCGGCACTGGCTTCGATCAGTTGCACGCCTTTGAGTGGCAGGCGCGCAATATCGAGTGGCTGGATCACGGCACGCTCAGTCATAGGGCGTCACCTCGCCATGCTCGCGCAGCAGCGCCCATAACGTGTCTGCATAGTCCTTCACTGCCTCAAGCGACGGCGCCTCATGCAACAACCGTGAAGCGGCCGCACTGGCGCTGACTTCAGCGTCGAACATCACATCAATATCAATATCGTTCAGGCACGCCCAGGCGCAATTAGGCAGCAGCGCCAAAGGTGCACGCAGCCCTTGCAGGTAATAGTCCAGCAACTGTGTGAGCAACGCGCGCGCCTGCCCGGCAGCGATTGGCGCCAGCCGAATGGCGAGGTCGTCATACCAGCCACGACTGACACGCGCGGTGTCCGGCAGGTCCTGCGTGTTCAATAGCAAGTGGCGCAGCCAGGGCAACAGGATTCGCCTGGCCTGAATCTGTTGCGCTTGCCAGGGCGTCTTTTTGGCAAAGCTGCCCTGCATCAGTTTGGACGCAGACCAGAACAGCAAACCTTCAGCGCTGTGATCAGGCACGTTGGCACTGAGCGTCACGCCATTCAGGTTGGCTGCCAGTGACAGGCTTTCGACCTGCACAGGCCAATGGGTCTTGATGCGCGCCGCAAAGTCCTGCGCGGCCGCCACCTGCTCATGCAGGCTTTGTGCGCCAGCCGGACCCGGCGGCACGCGCCCTTCCAGCCACCAGCGCTCGGTCAATTCCAGATCGCTGTCGCCATGCAACAGTTGCGCCGCGCTCTGATCACGCAGCTGCCATTTCTCCAGCGCTGACAGGGACAGCGGCTCGTCATCTTCGAGCTGTTGCTCCTGACCACCGAGGCGGGCACGAAAACGTTGCTGCAGAAACAGTGCTGCGGGATCCGTCAGACCGCGCGCCAGTTCTTCCAGCGTGAGCTGCGTGGGCAGCTCCGGTGCCGGCAAGGTACTGTCCTCTGTATCAACTTCTTGATTGGCTGCCACCCGATACCAGAGCGGCGACCAGCTTTGTTCACGCGGATGCTGCGCTGAGAAATTGCGCGCATGGAATGGCTGCAGGCTGTGCTCAGTGAGCAGCAGCGTTGATACAGCGTCTTCGCTGTCGCTGGTAAAAGCGCGATCGATGTAGTCGATCAGATCCGCCACCACCACGGACGGCGGCAGCGCTTCGTTGCTGCGAATATCGCGACCGCACCAACTGATGTACAGCCGCTCGCGCGCCGACAGCAGCGCCTCAAGAAACAGATAGCGGTCTTCCGCACGACGGGAACGATCACCGACCCGCGGCCATGCCTGCATCAAGTCATAGCCAGGCGGATGCTCGCGATGGGGATAATCCGCCTCGTTCATGCCCAGCAAGCAAACGACCTTGAACGGCACCGTACGCATCGGCATCAGGGTGCAGATATTGACGGCGCCACTGAGGAAACGCTGGCCACCACCGGCGCGGGAAAATTCTGTCGCCAGAACGTCGTGCAGCACCTCCACCGGTGTTTCCGTCTGCATGCCCGCCAATGTCTGATCATGCACAAAAGCAGTCAGCGTCTGGCGGATTTTTTCCAGATCAATCTGGTCGTTGTCGTCACCGTCAAACAACTGATCGAGCATGTCGGCCAACACGCCGCGCCAGTCTTCCGCGCGGCGTGCATGCGCCATGGCGCGGGTGTGGCTACGCAGGGTATCGATTAGCGCGGTGAGCTTGCCGGCCAACGCGAATTGCGCATTCTGCACACCGCCCAGCGACAGTACGTTTTGCCAATGATGTTCCTGGTCACCACTGGCCACCGCCAGCAGCAGCCGTTGCAACCCGGCATGCCAGGTGTTCTGCGCGTTGCCGACAAAGCCAAGCTGCTGCCGATGCTGAGCATCCAGCCCCCAGCGAATGCCACTGGCCTGAATCCATTCGCGCAGCAGCGGCAACTCATCGACAGCGATATCAAAGCGTTTACGCAGCGCCGGCACTTCCAGCAGATCGAGCACTTCGTTGGCGGTAAAACGGTTCAGCGATGGTTTCAGCAGCGTCAGAAACGCACGCACCATCGGCACTTCATCGGCCAGCGTCCGGTCCGCCACCGCCCACGGAATTACCGCCTGCCCATTTTGACCAAATACCGCTTCAACCAACGGCGCGTAGGGCGTGACATCCGGCACCATGACAATCACATCGCGGGGCTTCAACGATGGATCACTGGCAAACATTTCCAACAAACGGTCATGCAGCACCTGCACTTCGCGCATGGCACTGTGACAGCTGTGCAAACTGATATTGGCACACGGCAACGGCCGCGGCTGTTCGGTGCCGTTATGCAGGGCAAAGATATCGGCTTGAATGGCACCCAGCAGAGAATCGCCTTCGGGCAACTCAAACAGCTCCAGCGGCGACTCTTCAAACTGCTCCCAATGTCCGAGCAACAGCTGGAACTGGCTCTGCCCCTGCTGACCCAGTGACGCCAAGAGCGGATTACCAATATCGCTGAACAGCTCACTCGGCTGCACGTCCTGCTGCGCGGTCAGTTGTGCGCGCAAGGACTCTCGCAACACTGCGCGCTGATCACGCAGATCTGCCCAATATTCTGGCGACGGATTCAGCAGGAACAGATGCACATTGATCTTCGCGGCAAACAGCTGCAGCACTTGCAGCAGTGCTGCTGACAAATTGCCAGTGGCGAACAACACCAGACGGGAGGGCAACGCCTGAACGTCCGCATGGGCAAGCAATTTTTGCCAATGCGCCACATCCATCAGGATCGAACGACGTGCCTGATCATCCGGCAACCAGTGTTGCAACATACGCCACAGCGCCGGCTGCCACTGCTGCCCGTCCGGCACCGCAATCGGCGAACGCCCCACCGACCAGGCCTGCAACCAGTCGGGTCGATGCATCTGGTACTGGTCGTACAAATCCGCCAGCCTCAAACACAGGCGATAGCGCTTCAACGCATCGGCTTCGTCCAGATACGTTTTCAGCGCGGCGCAATCCGGCGCCGCGACGATTTCATCAAGCTTCTGCCACAGCACCCAGCTTAGCGGCGCCTTATCCCACACCGATTTATCCGGCACCTGCGCCACCAGCTTGCGGTACTGCTGCCATAACCAGCGTGCCGGCAACGGAAACGACAGGCCGGCGGCAATATTCAGTCGTTGTGCCAGATGAATTTGCAGCCAGGTGCCCATGCCCGGACTGGACACCAGAATCGGTTGCTCGCTAAGCGGTGCCGCAGGATGTTTGCCCAGCTCCAGCGCCAGCGCATCAGCAAGGTGTTCAAGACGGTTGGACTGATGCAGCGTCAGCATCAGCTGTCGTGCTCGATACCGGTGGGCATGTGTTGCGCCGCTTCGAGCACATCTTCAGGCAACAGAATTTCAGTGGCCAATGGCAGATGATCGGACAGTCGGCAGCCATCAATGACTTCGGTGCGCGTCGCCTTCAACGAGGAGGACAACAGGATGTGATCAATATGCCGATCAGGCGCCCAACTCGGAAAAGTCAGCAGCCCGGTTTCCGGTGAACGCAGATCCATATCGGCGAATGGCGAACACTGAAGATGGTCCAGCCGACAATTGAAATCACCCAGCACCGCCACGTGCCTGTACTGGGTCAATTGCCTGCGCAAGTAGTCGAGCTGGATGTTGCGGTATTTCTCACCGAGCGACAGATGCACACCCGCAATCACCAGCGGCGCATCCGGATGACCGTAATGGGCAATGATGGCGCCACGCCCAGGCAAACCCGGTAAACGATGGTCTTCAATCTTGTAGGGTGCCAGACGGCTAAGCAAACCATTGCTGAACTGACCAAGGCGACCAAGATTACGGTTGAGCTGCTGATGGGAGTAATCGAACTGCGCCAGCGACGCCATGTGTTTGAGCTGATTGACGTTGGCGGAGCGCAAGCTGCCGCCATCCACTTCCTGCAACGCAACAATATCGAAGTTGCGCACGACGTTGGCCATCAACTCGATGTTTTGCAGACTGCGCGAATGCGCCACCAGATGCTTCCAGCTGCCGGTGACATAATCGCTGTAACGCTGGCTGCCAATGCCGGCCTGCACATTGAAGGTAAGAAGCCGCAACGATTGCTGCGGCATGGCGATCTTGTCGAGCTGGTGCTGGGCCCGTTGCTCGCCTTCGCGCACAAGAGAAAAGCCCGCGGGGCGGGCTTTTAACTGTTCAAGCGCGCGACGTGCCCGATCCAGTAACATGGTGCATTACTTGCCGAGAAGAGCGCGCTCTTTTTCCACCAGAAAATTGATCACCTCAAACGTTTCCATATCGTTCTTGAGGTTCTTGCGCAGCACCACGTACTTGCCGTTGACCGCAAACGACGGCACGCCAGTGATCTTGTATTCACGGGTCATGTTGTCGGCCTGCTGGGTTTTCACCGACACGCCGAACGAGCCGTACAACTCGTTGAACTCCGCGTTGCTGACGCCGTACTTCTTGAAGAAGGTCGCCAGTGCCGGCACGGTAAACAGCGGTTCCCGGTGTTTGTGGATGGCATCAAACAACGGCTTGTGGATTTTCTCGGAGATGCCCTTGGCTTCTGCCACATAGAAAGCGCGCGCCAGCGTCTCGCTGCCCTTGATAAACAGCACCGGGTTGCGGACAAAGTCGACATCCGCCGGCTTGCTCGCCAGCCAGTCCTCTACAATCGGCTCGGCGTCGTAGCAGTGCGGGCAGCCGTAGAAGAAAAACTCTCGCACTTCGATCTTGCTCGGATCAGCCACAGACACGGGCTTGTCCAGCACCATATAGTGGGTGCCGGCCGCGTAACGGGCGTGTTCAGTGGACTCCGCGCATGCCGTCATGGTGACGGTCAGACCCAGAACGGCAATAAAACTGGAAAGGGCTTTTAACATCCCGGTCTCTCCTTGGTGTTCTTTTTGACGGTGATATCGGTGGGACAGATTCACCGGAGGATAATTCCTGCCCGGTCTCTCTTTTTACAGCAGCCTAACAAAAAAAGGCAGCCCGAGGCTGCCTTTTTAACCATTCAACAACCAATCGCTTATTTGCCGAGTCCGGAAATAAAGCTGGCCACTGCCTGGATTTCTGCATCGCTCATTTTTGCAGCGATGGTCTGCATCATGCCCGGCGCATCACCGTCAGCGTCGTTGACACGCTTGACCATGTTGCCGATGTCTTCACGACCAGCGGCGCGGAAGGCCTTCAGCTGTGCCTCGATGTAGGTGGCATGCTGGCCAGCCAGTTTCGGGAAGCCGGCGCCGACAATGCCCTGACCTGCCGGACCGTGACAGCCAGAACAGGCGGCCACACCGGATTCGGCGTTGCCGCCGCGGTACATGCGCTCACCCTTCTCGACCAGCGCCGGGTCCGCCATGCCGACAGAGCCTTTCTGCTCGGCAAAGTAGACAGCCAGATCAGCCATATCCTGCTCGGACAGACCTGCAGCCTGGCCCTTCATCACGGCGTTATCGCGCTTGCCGCTCTTGTAATCCATCAATTGCTTGTAGGTGTATTCAGGCACCTGACCAGCAAGTTTGGGGAAACCCGGGCTGCCACTATCTCCACCCTGGCCATGGCAAGCCGCACAGGTCGCGGCTTTCTTTTCACCTGCCTTGGCGTCGCCATCTACGGCCAGAGCCGGAACAGCAAACAATGCGGACAGCAGGACTACGGAGGCTTTGGCCATCAACTTCATGATCAACCCTTACTTGGTCATGTATTCAATCAGCGCACGGAAGTCTTCGTCCGTGCAATCGTTGCACATGCCTTTGGGCGGCATGGCGTTAAACCCTTCGCGAGCATGCTTGACCATCGTGTCCATGCCCTTGGCCAGGCGTGGCTCCCAGGCAGCCTTGTCGCCGGTCTTCGGTGCGCCCGCGGCGCCGGTGCCGTGGCAGAAGGTGCAGGACTGGTTGTACTTGTCTTCAACGCCTGCAGAGGCGCCGGCGGCAACCACTGACAGCAACAGGGCAGCGACAACTTTACGCATGTTCTATTCTCCGGGTAGGCCGCGGAACCATGCCACGGCGGAAGAAGGAGTTTGCCAGCGACCGAGAACTCCGCTAAAAGGCGGGACAGTCGGCCGGCGCGCATTATATACCAGCGATCTGTGCTGTCATACCCGTAATAACCGCAAGGAATTGACGTGGCCTTACACCCGCTAGAGCGCCTGCTGCACAGCGCCAGCTTCCTCAAGAGTGCCCAGAATATTGAGCAATGCCCCCCCGATGAGGGCTGGGAAATTGCCTTTGCGGGCCGCTCCAATGCTGGAAAGTCCAGTGCAATCAATCGCTTATGCACGCAGAAGTCGCTGGCCCGCACCTCCAAGACGCCCGGCCGCACGCAGCTGCTGAATTTCTTCACGCTCGATGACGAACGCCGACTGGTGGATCTGCCCGGCTACGGCTTTGCCAAGGTCAACAAGCAGGTGAAGGAACAGTGGCAACGCGACCTCGACGGCTATCTGGCGCATCGCCAGTGCCTCGCCGGGCTGGTACTGCTGATGGATATCCGACATCCGCTGAAGGAGTTTGACCAGTTGATCATCGACTGGTGCGCCGCCTCGGACATGCCGCTGCATATCCTGCTTACCAAAGCGGACAAGCTCAAATTCGGTGCCGCAAAGTCGACGTTACTGAAAACCCGTCAGGCATTAAAAGCGCACCCGGCACCGCTGTCGCTGCAGCTGTTCTCCGCCACTGCGGGCACCGGCTGTGAAGACGCCTGGGACAAACTGGCTGAATGGCTGGAAATTCCGCTGGACGACAGCCCCACGGAAGGCTGAATTACCCCAGACAACCCATACCAGGAGGCACCGGTAGGAGCTTGCCTGCAAGCGAACCGACGTTGCCGACCGCCTGTTCGCTTGCAGGCAAGCTCCTACGGGCCTGGACGTTCTGGTCGGTGGGAAGGTGGCGCAAGTCTATCGGCAAAAACCACCAGACAAAAAAAACCCCGGCGGCGATCGGGGAAGGGTAGGACGCCACCGGGGTGCTTGCCCTCCGGGCCACTGGGGAATGACGCCGGAGTGTTCAGAGATTACGGGCGGGAGGGTTTCTGGGGGATCGGAACCGCACCGCAATCACCTGTATGACGAACCCTACGCCGCAAAGTTCCAGCTCGCATTATTTTTTCTTTGTGCCTGAGCGCCGAAACAAATTTTTCGCGCACAATTGTGAATAATCTCTCACCGGAAAAACCGAACGCGTCCCATCGCTTTCAGCGCATCGGTTTCAGGCGCGCAGGCAAGGCGTGAAGAAATTGTTTGATTGCGCCATTCAGCACTGTCACATCTTCGACATGAATAAATCGCAGGCAAAAAAAACCTGGCAGCGCATTCGGGGGAAGGTATCGCTGCCAGGTTGCTTGCCCTCCGACCCACTGGGGGATGGATCGGAGTGTTCAGTCGCCATGGGTCGGAGAGGGTTTGGGGGGGGGAACCGACGCCACAGCTGTACGTAGGATAGCCTTGTCGGGCGAAAGTTCCGTGAAGAGCTTTTCTATCCCGCCGATTCATTCCCTGTATCTGTTGCAATTTGTTTCGGCAGCACCAGGTTCAGGATTACATAAGCCACCACCGCCGATACCAGCGAACCGACCATAACGCCCAGACGCGGGCCAGCGCCGGCGTCACCGTGGGGCCCCTCGCCAAACGCCAGTCCACCGATAAACAGACTCATGGTGAAGCCGATACCGCACATCACCGACAGTCCGAACAATTCACGAAAGCGCAAACTGCGCGGCAGCTGCGCAAGACCCAGTTTGACCGCCACCCAACAGGTGCCAAACACGCCGAGCTGCTTGCCGACAAACAAGCCAAGCATGATGCCCAACGGAATCGGCTCGAGCAGACTCGACAACGTCATGCCGGCGAACGACAAGCCCGCATTGGCGAAGGCAAAGATCGGCAAAATGGCAAACGTCACAGCGCCACTCAAGCTGTGCTCAATATGTTTCAGGGGTGAGTAATCAGGGTTCTGCGGATCGCGATATGGAATGAACATCGCCAACGCCACACCGGCCAGCGTCGCATGCACGCCGGATTTCAACACTGATGCCCAGAGCACGGTGCCGACCAGCAGATACGGCGCTTCGGAGGCGACGCCACGTCGATTCATGATCAGCAAAATAGCAAGACAGATACTGGCAATGATCAACGACAACGGCGCCAGATCAGACGTGTAGAAAATAGCGATGATAATGATGGCACCGACGTCATCGAAAATTGCCAGTGACACCAGAAACACTTTCAGCGCATTCGGCACGCGGTCACCCAGCAGTGTCAGCACACCCAATGCGAACGCGATATCCGTGGCGGTCGGAATGGCCCAGCCACGCATGGCGTACTCGTTATCGCCATTGATCAGGAAGTACACCACCGCCGGCATCACCATACCACCGACTGCGCCGATTGCCGGCAACACCACCTGCGCCGGCGTCGACAGCTCACCGTCCAGCACTTCGCGCTTGAGCTCAAGACCGACGTAGAAAAAGAATACTGCCATCAGACCATCGTTGACCCACAACAGAATCGGCTTGTCGATGCCAAGGCCTCCCACATGGACGCCAGCGTAGGTGTTAAGCAGATAGTCGTACCAATGCGAAAGCGGTGAGTTGGCAAAAATCATTGCCGCTGCCGCAGCGGCGACCAGCAGAATGCCTCCGGCGGAGTCATGCTTCAAAAATTCGCGGACATAAGCCAGCATCAAAATTCCCCAATATACTGTTTAAAAAATTGCTGCGCGGTTCGCCCCGAACGTCCACCTTTCTCCATGGCAAAACGTCGGGCCAGCGTATGCAAGCGCTCACGATCAGATACCTGATCAAACAGTCGGTCGATAATATCGAAGTACTGCTCCTGACTGATCGGGTAAAACGACAACGACAGACCAAACCGGTCAGCCAGTGAAATTTTTTCCTCCAGAGCATCTCCCAGATGCAGCTCGCCATCTACCACTTTGCCGGCGGCATTATCCTGATGCGTTTCCGGGATCAGGTGACGCCGGTTCGATGTCGCCATGACGCGCACGTTCTCCGGCGGCATCTCGATGGACCCTTCCAGCACACTCTTGAGGTGCCGGTAGCCACGCTCGCCTTCCTGCCATGACAAGTCATCACAGTAAATCACAAACCGGAACGGCTCTTCGCGAATCAGGTCGACGATATCGGGCAAATCCACCAGATCATCGCGATCCACTTCAATCACGCGCAAGCCCTGCTCGGCATAGGCATTCAGCATCGCCTTGACCAGCGAGGATTTGCCGGTGCCGCGGCTGCCCCACAGCAGCACATGGTTGCTGGGCTTGCCGGCGATAAAGCGGTCGCAGTTCTGGCGCAGCTTGTCGATCTGGGTGTCGATACCGAGCAGGTCCTCGAAACGTACAGGATCCAGATGCAGCACCGGTCGCAGCGATGCACTCGCAGAACGCCAGATTGCTGCATGATAATCCTGCCAGGCCATCAGTGCGCCTCATCCCAGTTATCGCCAACGCCATGTTCGACCAGCAACGGCACCTTCAGGTTCGCCGCCGCGGACATGCGTTGCTTGATGCCACTGACCAACGCATCAACGTCGGCGGCGGCGACTTCAAACACCAGTTCATCGTGCACCTGCATGATCACCAGCGCATCGAGGCCAGCGCCCGCCAGCCACTGGTCGACGTCAATCATGGCGCGCTTGATGATATCAGCGGCGCTGCCCTGCATCGGTGCATTGATGGCGGTACGTTCCGCAGCCTGACGCATATTGCCGTTACGGCTGTGAATCTCGGGCAAATACAAACGGCGACCAAACAGGGTTTCGACAAAGCCTTTTTCTGCGGCTTCCGCCCGGGTGCTTTCCATATAGCGCTTCACACCGGGATAACGATCGAAATACAGATCGATGTACTGCTGCGCTTCACCGCGCGGAATGCCGAGCTGCCGCGCCAGACCAAATGCACTCATACCATAGATCAGACCGAAGTTGACCGCCTTGGCGTTACGACGTTCATTGTCCGTTACTTCCTCGATCGACTTGCCGCCCACCTCGGCCGCGGTGGCGCGGTGAATATCAAGCCCTTTCTCGAAGGCATCCAGCAGGCCCTTGTCGCCGGACAAATGCGCCATGATACGCAATTCGATCTGGGAATAATCCGCCGCCACGATCTTGCGACCCGCCGGCGCGCAGAATGCCTGGCGAATCTTGCGGCCCTCTTCCGAGCGCACGGGAATATTCTGCAGATTAGGATCGGTGGAAGACAATCGGCCGGTGGCCGCCACGGCTTGATGGTACGAGGTATGCACTCGACCGGTGCGCGGATTGATCATCTCCGGCAGCTTGTCGGTGTAAGTACTTTTCAGCTTCGCCATGCCGCGGTAATCCATGATCACCTGCGGCAACGGATACTCCAGCGCCAGCTCTTCCAGCACCGCTTCCGCCGTGGACGGCGCCCCTTTCGGTGTCTTCTTGATCACCGGAATGCCAAGCTTGTTATACAGAATTTCGCCGAGCTGCTTGGGCGAGCTGAGATTGAATTTCTCGCCCGCCACTTCATAGGCTTTGGCTTCCAGTTCCGCCATGCGCTTGGCCAGTTCATTGCTCTGCTTGCGCAACATGCCGGCATCAATGTGGCAACCGTTGCGCTCAATGCGCGACAGCACTGGCACCAGTGGCACTTCAATGGTTTCGAACACCTTACGCAGCGATGCCACCTGCTCCAGCCGCGGCCACAGCGTCTGATGCAACTGCAAGGTGACATCGGCATCCTCGGCGGCGTACTCGCCCGCTTCATCGAGGCCGATCTGGTTAAAGGTCAACTGCTTGGCGCCCTTGCCGGCGATGTCTTCAAACTTGACGGTCTTGTGACCGAGATATTTCAGCGACAACGAATCCATGTCGTGGCGTGTGGCGACAGAGTCCAGCACGTAGGATTCGAGCATGGTGTCGAACTGGATGCCACGCAGGGTGATGCCGTAGTTGGCCAGCACGCTCATGTCGTACTTGAGGTTCTGGCCGACTTTCTTGCACTGCTCGTCTTCCAGTAACGGCTTCAATGCCGTCAGCACGGCATCGCGGTCGAGCTGATCCGGCGCACCGGGATAATCGTGCGCCACCGGGATATAGGCTGCCTTACCCGGCTCGATGGCGACAGAAATGCCCACCAGTTCGGCTTGCATGTAATCGAGGCTGGTGGTTTCGGTATCAAAGGCAAACAGTGCGGCTTGCTGCAGTTGCGTTAACCAGCGCTCAAAGTCGGCTTGCTCAAGCACCGTCTCATAGCCACTGCGATCCAGTGCGCCCTGCAATACCACCGGCTCAACCTGCGCAGCAGTACTGCTTTCAGTTTCGCCGCTGCTGCCGCTGAGTATTTCATCGAGCCAGCCCTTGAATTCCAGCGAGCGATACAGTTCTGCCAGCGCCTCGCGATCCGGCTCCGCCAGCACCAACTCGTCAAGCGAATGCTGCAAGCTGCAATCGGTCTTGATCGTCGCCAGCAGATAGGACAGCCGCGCCTGATCTTTGTGCTCGCGCAATTTTTCCGGCATTTTCTTCGCGCCGCGAAAATCCAGCGTCGCCACCTTGTCGAGATCAGCATAGATGTCGTCCATGCTGCCGATTCCCTGAATCAGGGCCAGCGCCGTTTTTTCACCGACACCCGGCACGCCGGGAATGTTGTCGACCTTGTCGCCCATCAAGGCCAGGTAGTCGATGATCAACGAGGGCGGAATACCGAATTTTTTTACCACGCCGTCGGGGTCGAGCACGGTATCAGTCATGGTGTTGACCAGCGTCACCTTGTCATCCACCAGTTGCGCCATATCCTTGTCGCCGGTGGAAATGATCACCGGGTAGCCATCCGCGGAAAGCTGTTTTGCCAGCGTGCCGATCACGTCATCCGCTTCAACACCTTCTTCAACAATCAGCGGCAAGCCCATGGCGCGAATCAAGGCATGCAACGGCTCCACCTGCTCACGCAACTCATCCGGCATCGGCGGGCGATTCGCCTTGTACTGCTGGAAAAGATCGTCGCGGAACGTCTTGCCCTTGGCATCGAACACCACTGCCACATGTTCCGGCTGATATTCCTTCAGCAATTTGCGCAGCATTGACGCCACACCCCGCACGGCTCCGGTATTGCGATGATCGGAGGTGGTGAGCATGGGCAAGGCATGGAAGGCGCGATACAGGTAGGAAGAACCATCCACCAGTACCACCGGCCGTTTTTCAGACATTGAAGATCCTCAGATCCGGGCACGCGAATTTGCAAGAGGCCACAGGATAACGCAGCGCGGCGTTTTTATCCGTGGCTTTTGCCTGTTGCAGTGAGCAATACAAACGATCTGTTTCGGGGGAAGTGCGACATCGGTCGCAAGCAGCCGTCGCCCCGGGCGCCGGCTGCTGGATTACTCAGAAAAACAGCTGAAAACCTGCTTCTATGGCGCTGATATCAACATCATCCTTGCTGCCGTAATTCATGTATTCCAGCGACAGACCGATCTTGTTCGGATAGATCTGGCGGATACGGGTTTCCAGTCCGATACCGGCACCCCACGACAGATCTGTCCGCTCGCTGCTGTCATTGCTGGTGGTGCACAAGGGCGCACACACTTCCTCTTCAACATTGAGCTGCACGCTGGCGATACCGGCATGACCCTGAACAAACATGCGGTCAACCATCGGCACTTCCACAAACGGCACAGCAAAATCCCAGCGACTGGTCAGATACAGACCGGCGAGGTAATCCAGATCCACAGACACCTTGCGGGTCGGGGAAATCCTGTCGCGCTCATGCCAGGCACCCGCCGCCAGACGCACTTCCGCACCCCAGTGTCGGTCCATCATGCCACCGAGACGAACATGAAAACCGCCCGGAGATTGATTGATGGGATCGCTCTCGACCACCGTGCTGACCAGACCCAGACCCGCATAGGAGTTGGTGCTCTCACGGTGGATCGCTACCTTGGCTTCTTCCAGTGGCGCCTGCTCAGCGGCCTGCACCGGCACACTCGCCAGCGCCAGCATGACCAGCGCCGCACCCGGGATACCCCTCATCTGGAACTCCTCGACATAGTTTATTGTTATCAGCGTCAAATCCTGTCGCGCGCTGGAAAGTATACGCGAGCGCGGCTGACATAAAAGTCCGAAGGTTGTCCTATACTGGCGCCATGAGTGTATTTACCCCCCTGACCGACCCACAGATCGACGCCCTGCTGACGCCCTTTGGGCTGCGCCTGATTGACGCACGCGTGGCCACCGAAGGCATTTCCAACAGCAATTATCTGTTGCACTGCCAGCGCACTGACGGCGCACCGGTGGGTACAGTGCTGACGGTGTTCGAGGCGCAAACCGCGCAGCAACTTGGCTGGTATGCCGCCCTGCTCGGTCAGCTGGCAGAGGTCGGCTTGCCGGTACCGGCGCCGCTGTCAGCCCAGGGTCAGTCGTTGTTCGAGGTGGCCGGCAAACCGGCAATGCTGGCGCCGTGGCTGCCCGGCAGCCACGCAGAGCACCCGTCTGCGGCGCAATGCCGGGCGATTGGCGCGCTGCTCGGTCAACTGCATCGGCTGCCGATACCGTCCACGCCGGCGCCGGAGCGCGAGCGCGACAAACTGCCCGGACTGGCGGCGACACTGACCGAGCTGGCCCCGGCGCTGCAACAGGCCGCCCGGGACACGCTCGCACGCTGGCAGCAGTACCGGCTGGACCCGGTGCTGTGCCACGCCGACCTGTTCCGCGACAACGCCCTGTTCGAGGGCGATACCCTCACCGGCGTGCTGGATTTCTACCATGCCTGTGACGAGGTCTCGGCCTACGAGCTGGCGGTGGTGATCAACGACTGGTGTCTGGATGCGGACGGCGACGTGGACGCGGCGCGCGTTGACGGCTTACTGGCTGGCTACCGGCAGCACCGGCCGCTCACCGCCGAGGTGCTGGCGGCGCTGCCGCTGGCAACAACGCTGGCGGCGCTACGTTTCTATATGTCCCGGCGGCAGGCGGCGCAGCAACAGCGTGAGGCAGAGGGTCAGGGCAGCAAGGATCCGGCACCGATGCTGGCGCTGTTCCAGCGCCGCTATCAGCAGCTTATCGACCGGGACCGGTGAGAATGCGGCTGGTGAGTTGCTGATGCCAGTCGACGTCCTGCCACAGCGACGGTACATGCGGGCGGGCCTGGCCGGCGGTGACCAGCGCTGACACCCCCTGCGCCAGCGCGGCGTTAACGACACTCTCCGACACTTGCTGCACCAGCCGGGTATCGTGGCTGGCGCCACCCTGTACGTAACCGCCGCACAGGGTCGGCTGCAAACGTCGCAGGCGGGCAAATTCACTCAGGCTTTCGAGGCGCTGCTCCCAGTGCTCCAGCCAGCTGGTGCCGCGCGCACGCCAGGCCAGTGCTGCCACCCGACCCTGCAGGCCGCGGGCCAGACGGTTATTGGCCATCGCCGCCAGCGGCGCGCCGGTGAGCAGGGCAAAACGCGGATCGTCATCCAGCCAGTAATGGCAGTCGAGGAAGTCCAGTTCCGAGGTGTCGAGCTTGCGTACCTGCTTGTCGCTGGCGGCATTCACCGACACCCCGAACGCCACGCTCGGGTAGGCGGCACGCAGCGCGCGCGGCACGTCCAGCAGGTAACTTTCCACCATCGGGTCGGCGCCGTCCGGCCAAATTCCCAGCCGCAACAGCGGGTTGCGCGGATGGCTGCGGAACAGCGTGCGGATGGCGCCATGCGTGGTTTCCGGGTCGGTGAACTGGTGGCAGAAATCCACCGCCACCACGGTTTCCAGCAACTGGCGCTCATCGAGCAGATTGAGGGTTTGCGACCAGACATCAATATAGTCGCTGGCGCGACGCACGAAGGAGCGGCGCGACTGGCTGTCATTGAGGAAGCTGCTGGTCAGCCACAGGCGCAGGCTACGGGCCTTGGCCAGCGTCGCCAGTTCGACCAGATGCTTGCGCGGCTGCAGCCACATCAAACCGAGGCGCGGGTCGGCAAGCTCAAAGCGATCCAGCACCACGCCATCCGTGCGCGCCGCAATCAGATGCGGAAACGCATCCACGCGCAGGGCGTTGTAGCCACGCTCGCACAGCTGGTCGAGCAGCCCTCCCAGCGAGCGATAGTCTCCCCCGGCGCTGTCGCGGCGCGTCTGCCAGTAGTGGCTCCAGTCAGCCACGGCCAGACGGGGAAGTTGGCCCCCTCGGATCGACAAATTGCTACTCCTCGACGAAAAGCCGCAGCATACCGGTTTCCGGCCCGGCCTCAATGGTGCGATGGCCGGCTACGGCGAAAAAGGCGTATTATGAGCCTCATGCGAACTCTATGCCTGCTTGTTGTTCTCGCCCTGCCCACCACGCCTGTTCTGGCGGGCGAAACCCTGCCTGACTCGGCCCCCAGCGGCGGCGACACCCAGCATTCCATGGACGGCCGTTTCCGCTCACCCGCCATGGGCACGGAAGAAATGCAGCAACTCTACCTGCAAAGTCCGGTGGAGCTGGGCAACACCCAGGAGGAAGGGCTGCGCTCGGTCAATGATCAGGATCTGTATTCCGAAACCGACCTGTTACAGCGCGAGCGTCTGCAAAGCAGCCGCAACAACGCGCCTGCCCCGCCAACCTATTACGAACGCCCACCCTTGCCCGAGTTGCCCGGCAGCGGGCCCAAACCGCTTTAATCCCCAACCGTTGCCAGACAGCGGCTGAAGCCTTCAGTCAGCGCCTGCAGGAAAGCCACCACACTGTCGTAGTGACGATCCCGTCCAAGCGGATCGAGATCCACCGCCACACAATCCGGACATAAACGCGTCAGCAGTGCACGCTGGGCTTCCGGCTCACGCACCACACACTGCACCGATTGCGCGCGCACCTGCGTCATCAGCTCGGCAAAATGTCGGCTGCTGGTGCCGCCCTGCAGACCGGCACTGACCCGCAGCGGCGCGTGTACGCCGAGCGTCTCGGTCAGATAACCCCAGGGATCATGTTGTGATAACCATACGCGTTGCTGCCGCGGCATCAGCTGTGCACGCGCCTGCGTTTTCCAGTCTGTCAGCGCCTGTACCAGACGGTCGCGACGCTGTTGCAGTGGCGCCGACGCCAACCCGGCGTCGATGGCATGCGTGCAAATTGCCTGCGCCAGCGCGATCAGATTGTCGGCGGACAACCACAGGTGCGGATCGAGTCCGTCATGATCGTGCCCGTGCTCATCGTGCTGATGTCCCTCGGCCCGCTCGCCGTCGCGCCGCACGATGCCCGGCAACGACAACAGCGCCAACGCGTCGCCGCGCGCCCGTGACAACATTTTCTGTAATTGCGGTTCCGCCTCGGCGCCCAGCCACACCACCGTGTCGGCGTCGCGCACCTGCTGCAATTGCGCCGGCGTAAAGGCGGCAAAGTGCGGCGTCTGGTTCGGCAGCAACAGCGTCTGCACCTCAGCCTGATCACCGAGGATCTCACGCGCCACCATCGCCAACGGCTCAATGCTGACCACCCAGTTCGCGGCCAGCAACGGCGTTGATATCCACATCATCAGAAAAACAACAACTCGCACGGGACCTCCCGGTGCTGCAAGACGGCGGGTAGTCTATCATTGGCACCCGCAACGTTGATCATGACGATCAACACGCGCAGGAGTTTTACATGTCCGAACCTCTGGTGACGCTGGATCAGGTCAGCCTGACACTGGGCAAGACCTCGGTGTTGCAGCATGTCTCACTGCAACTGTTCCGGCGTCGCATCACCACCCTGATCGGGCCGAACGGCGCCGGCAAGACCAGCCTCGCCAAGCTGGTGCTGGGCCTGCATACGCCGACGGCGGGCACGGTGACACGGCAACCCGGCCTGAAGGTCGGCTACATGCCGCAAAAATTACGCATCGATGACTCGCTGCCACTGACCGTGGATCGCTTTCTCTGGCTGGCGGACCCGGGTCATGCCGACGAACGTCGCGCCGCGCTGGCCCGTACCGGCGTCGCCGAATTGCAGTTCGCGCCGGTGCAACAGCTGAGCGGTGGCGAATGGCAGCGGGTGCTGCTGGCACGGGCACTGTTGCGCAAGGCGCAACTGCTGGTGCTGGACGAACCGGCCCAGGGCGTTGATGTGATTGGCCAGAATGCGCTCTACGGTCTGCTCGCCGATGTCCGCGATGAACTTGGCTGCGGCATCCTGCTGATCTCCCATGATCTGCATCTGGTGATGGCCGCCACCGATGAAGTGATTTGCCTGCAACACCATGTCTGCTGTTCGGGCACGCCGGAAGCGGTGTCCAGAGATCCGGCATTCCATGATCTGTTTGCCGGCACCCAACTGCCGGCACCGAACCTGGCGCTCTACACCCACGACCACGACCATGCCCATGACCTGCATGGCGATGTTGATGGTCACGACCACAGTCATTGCGGGCACGATCATGATTGAGCTGTTACTCGCACCACTGCTGGCGGGTCTGGCGGTGGCCACGGTGGCCGGTCCGATGGGCGCGTTTGTGGTCTGGCGGCGCATGGCATTTTTTGGCGACACCCTGGCGCACGGCGCCTTGCTCGGCGCAGCACTGGCACTGGCGATTGATGCCAGCATTTATCCGGTGGTGGTGGCGGTGTGTTTGCTGCTGGCGCTATTGCTGGTGGCGTTGCAACAGCAACGGCAACTGGCCAGTGATACCTTGCTCGGCATCGTTGCGCACACCACCCTCGCCGCGGGCATCATCGCTATCAGTTTGCAGCCGCAAATTCGCATCGACCTGTTTGCGTTTCTGTTTGGCGACCTGCTGTCGGTGTCGATGATGGATGCCGCGCTGTTGGCCGGCGGCGCGCTGTTTATTCTCGCCATGCTGGCGCTGAACTGGCGCAAGCTGTTAAGCCTGACGGTGGATGAGGATCTCGCCCGTGTCGAAGGTGTGCCCGTGGTGGCGACGCGCATCTTGCTGATGTTGTTGCTGGCGCTGTTGATTGCTGGCGCAATTCGCACCGTTGGCGTGTTGCTGATTACCTCGTTGCTGGTGATGCCAGCGGCGGCAGCGCGACGGTTATCGCACACGCCCGAGCAGATGGCTGCACTGGCAGCAGTGATCGGTGCCATCGCCGTGCTCGGCGGCATGACGCTGAGCTGGTACGCCAATACGCCGGTGGGGCCTTCCATTGTTGTCAGCGCCGCAACCCTGTTTGTGCTGGCACTGGCCAAACCGGCGCGCTGATTTTTCTTCCCCCCTGTAGGAGCTTGCCTGCAAGCGAACCAACCTTGCCGAACGCTGGTTCGCTTGCAGGCAAGCTCCTACGTGGCCGAGACATCATTCCGGCGTGATATGCGCATTGGGTGTTTTTGTAGGAGC
Source organism: uncultured Alcanivoracaceae bacterium (assembly GCA_964389795.1). Lineage (GTDB taxonomy): Bacteria > Pseudomonadota > Gammaproteobacteria > Pseudomonadales > Alcanivoracaceae > JARGPN01. The sequence goes on along the minus strand of CAYMEY010000004.1, from coordinate 49,755 downwards.
CAGCCTGCTGGCGAACCGACCTTGCCGAACGCCGGTTCGCTTGCAGGCAAGCTCCTACAGGGGAAGAAATCGGGTCAGGCTTTCAGTGCGCGCGCGTGGTGGGCGATATGCTCACCGACAAAACTGGCGATGAAATAATAGCTGTGGTCATAACCCCGCTGCATGCGCAGCGTTAGCGGATGACCTGCGGCATCACAGGCTGCCTGCAATAATTGCGGCTTGAGCTGTCCTGCCAGGAATTCATCGGCATCTCCCTGATCCACCAGCAGCGGCAGCTTTTCCTGTGCTGAGGCTATCAGTGCGCAGCTGTCCCACTGCAACCATTGCTCACGGTCGTCACCCAGATACTGGCTGAAAACTTTCTCACCCCAGGGCACCTGCGTCGGCGCCACGATTGGCGAAAACGCTGACACGCTTTTGTAGCGCCGCGGATTTTTCAGCGCGATCATCAGCGCGCCGTGCCCGCCCATACTATGACCACAAATGGCGCGCGCTTCCGTGACCGGAAAATGCTGCGCGATCAGCGCCGGCAGTTCCTGCACCACATAGTCATACATGCGGTAATGCGACGCCCACGGCTGCTGCGTGGCGTTGATATAAAAACCTGCCCCCTGGCCAAGATCATAACCGTCATCATTGGCAACGGCTTCGCCGCGAGGACTGGTGTCCGGCGCCACAATGACGATGCCATGCTCCGCGGCATAGCGCTGCGCGCCGGCCTTGGTAATAAAATTCTGTTCGTTGCAGGTCAGGCCGGACAACCAGTACAACACCGGGCAAGCCTGCGTCTCTGCCTGCGGTGGCAGATACACCGCCACACGCATGGCACAATTCACGCTGCTGGCCTTATGTTCCCAGACTTCCTGCCAACCGCCGAAACTGGCGCGACGCTCTATACGCTGCATACGAACCTCGCTGCCTGATCAGTAGTGAATGACGGTGCGAATGGATTTGCCTTCGTGCATCAAATCAAATGCCTCGTTGATTTTTTCCAGCGGCAAGGTGTGTGTAATAAAAGGATCAAGCTTGATCTCCCCCTTCATCGCCTGCTGCACCATGCCCGGCAATTGTGAACGGCCCTTGACGCCACCAAAGGCGGTGCCGCGCCAGACGCGACCGGTGACCAACTGGAACGGGCGCGTCCTGATTTCCTGACCCGCACCGGCAACACCGATGATGATGCTTTCGCCCCAACCTTTGTGGCAGCACTCCAGCGCTGAGCGCATGACATCGACATTGCCGATGCACTCGAAGCTGAATTCAACACCGCCATCGGTCATTTCAACAATGACTTCCTGAATCGGCTTGTCGAATTTTTTCGGGTTGATGCAATCGGTAGCGCCCATCTGTTTTGCCAGCTCGAACTTGTCTTCGTTGATATCGATGGCAAGAATGCGGCCGGCCCTGGCCTGCGCAGCACCCTGAATCACAGCGAGACCGATGCCACCAAGACCAAATACCGCTACCGTGTCACCGGGCTGCACCTTGGCGGTGTTGTGCACCGCGCCAATGCCAGTGGTCACGCCGCAGCCGAGCAAGCAGACTTTTTCGTGCGGCGCCTGCTCATCAATCTTTGCCAGCGACACCTCCGCCACCACCGTGTACTCACTGAACGTGCTGGTGCCCATGTAGTGATAGACCGGTTCGCCGTTGTAGGAGAAGCGCGTGGTGCCGTCCGGCATCAGGCCCTGGCCCTGGGTGGTGCGCACCGCGCTGCACAGATTGGTCTTGCCGGATTTGCAGAATTTGCACTCGCCACATTCGGCGGTGTAAAGCGGAATCACATGGTCGCCCGGTTTGACGCTGGTGACACCTTCGCCCACTTCCACCACCACACCGGCGCCTTCGTGGCCCAGCACCGCGGGGAAAATGCCTTCCGGGTCATCACCGCTGAGCGTGAACGCATCGGTATGACACACACCGGTATGGGTAATCTTGACCAGCACTTCGCCCTTCTTCGGCGGCGCCACATCAATTTCGACAATCTCCAGGGGTTTGCCTGGACCAAAGGCGACGGCAGCTCGTGATTTCATGTTGTGACCTCCATGTGGATGACGCAGCGCGACAGATGGCGCAAACAATGCGCCTAACCTTGCCAGCATTGGGTGAAAATGAAAACGGCCGCTTCGCGGCCGTTGCAATCAATTACTTTTTCTTCTTTTTCGGCATGATGTATTTCATCAGCGTCATGAACCACATCAGGTGGCCCGGATCACCGGCGATCTTGATCTTGCCCTGTTGCATGCCGAGCATGAACGCCATCTGGTTTTTGCCAGACTCGATCAATGTATCTGCCGCATAGGCGGCTGATTCGAAATTCAAGGTGACGTTCGGCTTCGGATGCACCCCGCTGCCCACGCTGACGCGGCCGGGCATGAAATGGAACCAGCGCGCCGGCGCGCCGCCATGGGTGCGCCACTGCATCACCACATCACGATTTTCCAGTTGCTTGCGAAAATCCGGGTTACGCCAGCCCAACCAGCGCAGGCGCCAGCCCAGCACCAACATCATCAACCAGAATCTCATGCGTCATCCCCGCAGTGGTGGGTAAAAATCCTGCTGTAGGAGCTTGCCTGCAAGCGAACCGGACCTTGCCGACCGCATGTTCGCTTGCAGGCAAGCTCCTACATCGGAGAACTTACGGCAACAGCGCCGGCAGTTCCTTGTTCAGTGCCTGCTTCTCGGCGCAGGCCGCACCGGTCAGAGCATACCCGCACAGCGCGCCGGTTTCATCGCGGAACAGCGCTTTAATGTCGAGACCCGAGCCTTCACAGTCCCAGGCGCCTTCGGTGCCGTGCGGCGGCGGACACACCACGGTCGGGCAGGCCGGCGTCTTGATCGTCACCGGCATCACGCCATAGCTTACTTCGGTAGGCTCACCCGCCAGCGTCTTGGCCAGCGCGCGGGACGCTGCCATCAACGGCAGGATATAGGGCAGCACATAGCCTTCCACTTCGGCGCAGTCACCGAGCGCAAAAATATTGTCGTCGCTGGTTTTCAGCAGACGATCAACCACGATGCCGCGATTGATCTGCAGGCCGGCGTCTTTCGCCAATGCAATACGTGGACGCAGGCCCACCGCTGACAACACGATATCGGCCTGCGCCTCGGTACCATCAGATAGCGCCACAGTAACGCCGTCGCCGGACTTGTTGACCGCTTTCGCCAGTGGGCCGAAACGGAAACTGACGCCAGCGGCTTCCAGTCCCTGCTGCACCGCAGCAGACGCCGGTTCCGGCAACAGCGTCGGCAAGCAACGTCCGAGCGGCTCCACCACTTCTACTTCAAAACCGGCGCCGATCAGATCGTTGGCGAACTCACAACCGATCAGACCACCACCGAGAATCAGCACTTTCTTTTTGCCTTCCAGTGCCGCGCGAAACGCGCCGTAATCGATCAGGTCATTGACGGAATAGACGCTGTCCAGCGCATCACCTTCCAGCGGCGGACGAAACACATCGGCACCGGTGGCAATCACCAGCTTGCTGTAGCTCAGGCTCTCGTCACCGACAGTGATCGCCTTGCTGGCCGCATCAATCGCACCCACCACGACATCGGTGCGCAGATCCACATTGAGTGACTCGGCCACTTTCTCCGGCGTCGCCATGGCCAGGTCATCGGCGCTTTTCTGTTTGGCGAAACCGTTGGAAAGCATCGGCTTGGAGTAGTTACGGCCGTCATCGCTGGTGAGCATGATGATCGGCGTGTCCTTATCGAGCTTGCGCAGCTCCTTGACCAGATTGAAGCCGGCCAGACCGGTACCGATTACGATCAGTGGTGCCATCGTCGTCATTCCTGTTCAGAGTGCGGGCAGCGCCGGTCGGCGGTGCCGGGGACGTGTTCGCCGGGGGCGCGAACACCAGAGCGCCGCCCGGAGGCGGCGCTGGCAGATCAGATCTCTACCATCTCGAAGTCGTCTTTGGAGACGCCGCAGTCCGGGCAGACCCAGTCGTCTGGAACATCTTCCCAAGCGGTACCGGCAGGAATGCCTTCTTCGGGCAGACCTTCAGCTTCGTCATAGATGAAGCCACACACTACACATTCCCACTTACGCATGCCAAAACCTCGTCTTTGTTAGGGTCGCCCAGACTGATTTCACACGAATCAGGTCCCTTGCATCGGGGCGCCTTGATGATCGCCAGCTGGCCTCTTGGCCTGCGACAGCAACAGGGCGCATAAACTAGCCACCCACCCGGCAAAAATCAATGTCACCACAGGGCCAAATCGCCCGTCATTGCGGCCGCCTTGCAAAGGGGCACAGATTTACCGATAGTCGCGGCGGCCCAGAGGAGACGCCGTTTGAGACCCGATATGCCTGCCCATTTCCTGCACCCGGCGCTGCACTGGCGGCCGCTGGCGCAGCTGTCGCCGCCGGCGCAGGTGAATCGGTGGCTGCACGATACCGGCTCCCTGACCCGCCGCCTGCAGGCCATCGGCCAATTCCGCGTGCGCCCCCAGAGCCAGCGCATCGCAACGCCAAGGGCGGAAGAGGCCTGGCTACTGGGCCTGCCCTGCCGCCAGCGGGCGCTGATCCGGGAAGTGCTGCTGACCGTGGATGACGAACCGGTGGTGTTTGCGCGCAGCGTGTTGCCGCTGGCCGCGCTGGCGCGCCAGAACCGGGTGCTGGGCCATATGGCGCGCCGCTCGCTCGGCGCCGAGCTGTTCAAGGCACCGGCGGCGCTGCGCGAGCAGGTCTGGGGGGCGCGCATCCAGCTGCCCGCCAGCATTGCAGCGCAACCCTGCTGGGGCCGGCAGAGCCGCTTTCGCAAGCGCGGCAAGGCGCTGCTGGTGTCGGAGATTTTTTTGCCGGCGCTGTGGCAACGGCTGGGGCAATCAATAGACTAGCAAGGCCGCAGCCCCTCACCACCGGCCCCCGTAGGAGCTTGCCTGCAAGCGAACCAGCGCCCGGCAAGGTCAGTTCGCCAGCAGGCTGCCTCCTACGGGCCGGGACAGCCGCCCGAGGGCTAGCGCGAGAAATCACCACAAAGGACTGCAGATGCTCGAATTCGTCGCCCAACGCTACCCCAAGGTCTGGCCCTGGTTGCAACTGATGCGCCTCGACCGGCCAATCGGCACCCTGCTGCTGCTCTGGCCGACGCTGTGGGCGGTGTGGGTGGCCGGCGACGGCAGCCCCAGCTTTCGCACCTTTATCGTGTTCACCCTCGGCGTGATCGTGATGCGCGCCGCCGGCTGCGTGATCAATGACTTTGCCGACCGCAACTTCGACGGCGACGTCAGCCGCACCAAGAACCGGCCGCTGGCCACCGGCGCGCTGAGCGCCAAACAAGCGCTGATGCTGTTTGCCGGTCTGGTGCTGATCGCCTTTGTTCTGGTGCTGTTCGTCAACCGCTTTACCTTCTGGCTCAGCTTTGTCGGCCTCGGACTGGCGGTGCTCTATCCCTTTACCAAGCGCTTTACCTACCTGCCGCAACTGTTCCTTGGCGCCGCCTTCTCCTGGGCGATCCCGATGGCGTTCGCCGCTGAAACCGGCGCGCTGCCGCCGGCGGCCTGGCTGCTGTACACCGCCAACCTGCTCTGGACCGTGGCCTATGACACCCAGTACGCCATGGTCGACCGCGAGGACGACCTGAAAATCGGCATCCGCAGTACCGCCATCCTTTTTGGCGATGCTGATCGCGCCATCATCGCGCTGCTGCAAGGCATGGCGGTGTTTACCCTGTTCCTGCTCGGTCGCCGCATGGGCTTCGGTTGGGGCTGGTGGCTGGGGCTGGGCAGCGCAGTGGGCCTGTTCGTCTATCAATACTGGCTGACCCGCAGCCGCGCACCGGCCGAGTGCTTCAAGGCGTTCCTGAATAACCAGTGGGTCGGGCTGGCGCTGTTTGCCGGGCTGCTGCTGCATTACCTGCTGGCCTGACCTCTCTACCCCTCTCTCTTCTGTAGGAGCCAGCCTGCTGGCGAATCGGCCTTGCCGGGCGCTGGTTCGCTTGCGGGCAAGCTCCTACAAGGCCCGGACGGTTTTCGTGGCTCGGAGGTGGCTCCAACCTTGTAGGAGCCAGCCTGCTGGCGAACACGGCCTAGCCGAACGCTGGTTCGCTTGCAGGCAAGCTCCTACGAGGCCCGGACGGTTTTCGTGGCTCGGGGGGAGGGCTCCAGCCTTGTAGGAGCCAGCCTGCTGGCGAACACGGCCTAGCCGGCCGCTGCGCCTTCACATAAATGTAAAAGCTGAATAATCCCGCCCCGGTTTCGCAGCAGCGCGTGCAACTGTCATATTCTTGTCACTGTCAGGCAATCAAATGGGAGCCATGACATGGACAAAAAGAAGTCAGAGACGATGGCAAAACACAAGATTCTGATCATTGATGACGAGCCCGCGATCCGCGAGATGGTGGCAGTGGCGCTGGAGCTGGGCGACTTCGAAGTGCTCGAAGCGGAAGATGCGTTGACCGGCCATGCCCTGATTGTCGACAAGCGCCCGGATCTGGTACTGCTCGACTGGATGTTACCGCAGGTCAGCGGTATCGAGCTGGCGCGTCGCCTGAAGCGTGACGACAGCACCGCAGAAATTCCGGTGATCATGCTGACGGCGAAAAGCGAAGAGGACAACAAGATCCAGGGCCTCGATGTCGGTGCCGACGACTACGTGACCAAACCGTTTTCCACCCGCGAACTGATCTCGCGCATCAAGGCGGTGCTGCGTCGCTCGTCCGCCAGCGCTGCCGAAAAAGCCATCGAGATTGATGGCCTGGTGCTCGACCCGGTCAGCCACCGCATCACTGCCAACGACGATCCGGTGGACATGGGCCCGACCGAATACCGGCTGCTGGAATTCTTCATGAGTCACCAGGAGCGCGCCTATTCGCGCACCCAGTTGCTGGACCAGGTGTGGGGCGCCAACGTCTACGTCGAGGATCGCACCATCGACGTGCATATCCGACGCCTGCGCAAGGCACTGGAGCCGTTCGGCTTCGATCGCTTTATCCAGACCGTGCGCGGCACCGGCTACCGATTCTCGACAAAAACCGCCAAAGCATCCTGAAACACGACTATACTTCGGCAGGACGCCGAGACGCCGCCATTGTGCGGCGTTGATGTAAACGGGAGCAGGCATGAACGTCAGTCTGGCGCGTGAATTCAATCGACTGCTGCTGCTCAGTGCTATTGCGCTGGCGGCTGCCATTGCGCTGTCGAGCCTGTGGCCACTGGTGATTGCATTGGTGGCCTACATTTACTGGAGCACGCGTCAGTTGTTCCAGCTGTATGAATGGCTGGTGCGCGAAGAACATATCGAACCACCTGACAGCTCCGGTCTGTGGGGCGAGCTCTATACCCGCCTCGAACATCTGTTCAAGAAAGAACAACGCGCCCAGGCCGATCTGCACGCCATCATCAGTCGTGCGCGGGAATCGGTGAATGCGTTATCCGATGGTGTGATTCTGGTGGACCAGGACGATCATCTGGAGTGGTACAACCACGCCGCCGAACAATTTCTCGGTTTGCGCGCCAACAAGGATATCGGCCACCCGCTGACCAACCTGATTCGCGATCCGTCTTTTTCTGCCTACCTGCAAAAGAACGCGTTCAAGGATCCGATTGAGCTGAGCTCACCGAAAGACGATAACCAGATTCTGCAATTTCTGATTACCGAATTTGGTCAGGGCGACAAGTTGCTGCTGGTGCGCGATGTGACCCGTCTGCATAACCTCGAACAGATGCGCAAGGATTTCGTTGCCAACGTCAGCCACGAATTGAAAACACCGCTGACCGTGCTCAAGGGCTATCTGGAAACCCTGCTCGATGCGACGCCGGAAGAACAAACGCGTCTGCATCGTGCACTCAAGCAGATGAGTCAGCAGTCATCGCGTATGGAAGCCCTGGTGCATGACTTGCTGCTGTTGTCTCGCCTGGAGAACACTCAGGCAGACACGACGCAACAGGCGGTACTGGTACATGGCATGCTGCAGCGCATGCGCGAGGATGCACTGGCAATTTCATCGGACAAGGGTCATCAGATCGAAGTCGAGGTGCCGCAGGATGCGCGTGTGATCGGCAACCCGGCGGAACTGGAAAGCGCATTCGGCAACCTGATTACCAATGCGGTGAAATACACACCGGAGAAAGGGCTGATCAAGATTCGCTGGTGGCAGGATGAAAACGGTGCGCATCTATCGGTGAGTGATAATGGCATTGGTATTGATCCGCGCCATATCCCGCGTCTGACCGAACGTTTCTATCGCCCGGACAACAGCCGCGTGACGCAAACCGGCGGCACCGGTCTGGGTCTGGCAATCGTCAAACACGTCTTGATTCGTCACAAGGGCCGACTGGAAATCCAGAGCGCGCTCGGTAAGGGCAGCACCTTTACCTGTCACTTCCCGCCATCACGGCTGGTCAGCAAACCCACCGCCGTCGCCGGCTGATATTTCTCTCCCCGCAGGAGCCAGCCTGCTGGCGAACACGACCTTGCCGAACGCTGGTTCGCTTGCAGGCAAGCTCCTACATGGCCGGGATATTTTGCGTGGCCTGGGGATGGCGACAACCCTGTAGGAGCCAGCCTGCTGGCGAACAGACCTTGCCGAACGCTGGTTCGCTTGCAGGCAAGCTCCTACATACAAGCGTCAGCGTGAAATCTCTCCCCCTTAAAAGGGGGAGCTGGAGGGGGATCGGCTGCCTCTGAACGAGCGGTGCGCACGTTTTAAGGTTGTTGACCCCTCCCCGGCCCTCCCCTTTCAGGGGAGGGAGCAACCCCTACCTGCATCGAGGGCTCTCCCCCTTATCAAGGGGGAGACAGAGGGGGTCAATAATGCGGTGGCTTCTCGTCGATGATATTGGCGGACGCCATCAGCTCCGACATTTCCATCAAGCGCTCGACGGCGCGGGCCAGTTGCTTTTCCAGTGCATCGATTTTCTGCTGCTGATCCGACACCGTCTTGTTCAGCACGGTCAGCAGGTCATCCTGAAACGCCAGCGTGGTTTCAATATTCAGCAATCGCTCTTCGCTCATCGTGCTCATCCTGGGCGATATAAAGGGAGTGGCGCAGCGTGCGCCGTCCTGATGGCTCGCATGATCCGCGCCTGACCCGACAGATGCAATTGCCTGCGCCCGCACACGCGGGTATTCTTGCCGCCGTCTTGGGGGAGTAGTCACTGCCCTGTCAGACGGTCGTCAACATAATTGCCCCACAGGGCATGGCGGCCGTGTCTCGAGCGCCGCGCGCGCTGATCGAGATCGACGAGACCTGAGGCACCGACTCCTCCCGTGGCGGGACAGGAGCTGGTGCTTCATGGTTGCAATCGGTCCCGCCGCGGAGACGTTTCATGGAAGCCTTCATTGCCTCACTGGCGTTGGTCGCCCTCGGCGAAATCGGCGACAAGACGCAATTGCTGTCGTTCGCCCTGGCCAACCGTTATCGCGCCCACTGGCCGATCCTCGCTGGCATTACCCTCGCCACCCTGATCAATCATGGGCTGTCGGCATGGTTCGGCGTGTGGCTGGCTACGCATGTGCCGATGCACTGGATGCAATGGATTCTCGGCATCAGCTTTATTGCGCTGGGCCTGTGGATGCTGATTCCGGATAAAGAGGACGAACTGGATAACCGCCGCAACTGGGGGCCGTTTGTGGCCAGCTTTGTGCTGTTCTTTCTCGCCGAGATTGGCGACAAGACCCAGATTGCCACCGTGGCACTGGCGGCGCGTTTTCCGGAACAGTTTGTCGCCGTGCTCACCGGCACCACGCTGGGCATGATTGCCGCCAACCTGCCTGTGATCTGGCTCGGCGCCAAACTCACCCACCCGCGCTGGGAAACCTGGGCGCATCGCATCAGCGCCTTGCTGTTTGTGATCTTCGGCGCGCTGACCCTGATCGCCGACTAATTTCCGCACGCCCCGCAGGAGCTTGCCTGCAAGCGAACCAGCATTCGGCAAGGTCTATTCGCCAGCAGGCTGGCTCCTACAGGGCTGGCGTCATCCGCAGGGCACAAAAAACGTCTCGGCCCACGTAGGAGCTTGCCTGCAAGCGAACCAGCATTCGGCAAGGTCGTGTTCGCCAGCAGGCTGGCTCCTACGTAAATACGACGCAATTCATACGCACAGCCATTACGGAAAAAAATCTTATGGCCGCTGTCGAAATCGGGGCGTAGCGTTCGACTACTACCTGTACGCCCCACGTTGCGGGCGCCTCGACAAGGAGATTGATCATGGCTGGCAATACCATCACCCTGCACCGCGTTATCAAGGCACCGGCGGCGCGCGTCTACCGCGCCTTTCTTGATCCGGATGCCCTGGTGAAATGGATGGCGCCGCACGGCTTTACCGCCAAGGTGCATTCCATGGACGCGCGCGAAGGCGGCGGTTACAAGATGTCGTTCACCAATTTCAGCACCGGCAACAGCCATTCTTTCGGCGGCACCTATCTGGAACTCAAACCCAACGAACTGCTGCGCTACAACGATCAGTTCGATGACCCCAATCTGCCGGGACAGATGCAAGTGACGATTACGCTGCGCGACGTGCTGTGCGGCACCGATCTGCAGATTGTGCAGGAAGGCGTGCCCGAGGCCATCCCGGTGGAGTTCTGTTACGCTGGCTGGCAGGAATCCCTGGCGCTGCTGACCTTGCTGGTTGAACCGGAAATTCCGGACGGCGCCTGACGCGGCAACCACCGCATTTGCAACAACAAGGTAAATGTTTTGACTGATACACTCTGGCCGGGCGACGCCCTCAAGCAACTCTCGGACATGGCCACCAACGCGCATACCGATATCCAGCGCGACTTTCCCACCATCAATCCAGTGGTGGGATTGCGCCGCGGCATGCGCGATATCGATATTCCCGCCGATGCCCTGACCATCGATTGCCTCAGCAGCCAGCGTCGCATCGTGCTGGTGCTGCATGATGCGCACCCGGATACCCTGATCTATCAGTTCACACGCATTGATGATGACGCCGATGCGCCCTATCAACAGACCCGCTTTGGCGAGCTGTCGTCAGGCACCCTGTATGGCTGGATAAAAGACTACTTCTCCAGCACGGATTGAATACGCTGCAGTAAACGTTCGCCGAGCCGTTACGCCGAGATGGTCACAAGCACTTACCCGGGCGGGGCTTCAGTGACCTTGCCGGTCCAGCGCGTTGTGGATTAGCACCACGCATTGCGAGGCAAACAGCATGGTCGGGCCAAGACTGAGGTGCTCGGCACCGAGGCGCTTGAGACTGTTGAAGCTTTTCTTCGGCATCGGGATATGGTCGGTCAGCAGAAAGCAGGGGTTAGCCGCGAAGCGGACTTCCTGAATATCGGCGCCCTTCTTGTCCATGACATAGAGCTGGTGCGTCTCGGCCAGTTGCTGCACCAGACGCTCGAAACTGAGCGTTCGCACCGACACCCCCGGCGCCACCGCTTTCTCCTGCTCCTTGCCCATGCCCTGCGACACCTCCAGCGCCCGCGCCACTTTCGCCAGCAACGCCTGCTCGTGGAAGCCGCCGATATCGCGCAGGTCAGACGCCACAAAGGTGACCGTGCGCGAATAGTCGCGCGTACTTTCCAGCACCAGATGCGCCACCACATCGTCGCGGTGCGCCTGCGCCACAAAAATCGCATTCATCAGGGTGTGGGCGAGGATCTCGCTGTGCGCCTCCTGACCGACCCCGTCGAGAAACACCCGGGGGTCCGTGGACGCGGCACGTGCGCGCAAAACAAAGGTACGCATCGACTGGCTGCTCTGGCGTGGGAAAACAAGATTCTAGGGGTTTGTGGGCCCGACTCCTAGGCGCCCCGCCACATTGGCGGCCGCGTGCGAAGTTTGATCCAGATCATAAGCCAGTAGCGTAGCGGCTGTGAGCGTCTGAACGGCGCTGATATTCTAGGCCTGAACGCACTACCCCCCCATTGAGGACCCGCCCTGTGAAGTACCGGATTACCTGGCAGAAGCCACTGGTACGTGTGGACTACTCCGGCAATATCGAAATTGCCGATATCGAAAGCGTGCATTTCCAGCTGGGTGGTGACTGGCGCTTCTATGAGAGCAAGTTCCTGATTCTGAACATCGCCGACTGCAATCTGGACAAGGTGCAGGTGCGCGACCTGATGAAGGTGATCGCCAACGATATTGGTGCCGCCAAAACCAACAAGCACCTGAAAGTGGCGATGGTGACCAATGATCCGAGCAGCATAGAAAAGGCGGCCGACTATATCAGCCGCTTTGCGCAAAAGTCGCCGTGGCACTTCCGGATAGTATCAAGCATTGATGAGGCGCAGGCGTGGTTTGGTAGCTAACGCCGACCTCCAGCCCGACAGCACAACAGCCGCACACCCTTCCAACCGCCTCGTTGATCACCGTGCTCAACGGACCTTAACCGAGCATCTCGAAAGCATTTTAGCCACCAATCAACAACTCATTGAAAAGCAGATAGAAAAAGCCAGCGATATCACTTCGATATCACCGACTAAATTTCCGGGATAATCGGATGGCGGCCCGATTTAGCCTTTGAGATATGTTCTCGTTAAGGCTATAACCCGTTGATCAGAAATCATTATTGATACCGCATCGAAAAGGCTCCTTCCGAAATAGCTGGAAAGGGGATAGCCGAACAGCATCTAGTTAATAAACTGTTATGTTCACAAGGAGGGCGGTAGATCATGATCATGTTTAAAGACATATATGATCCTAAGAATGATAAATATGAATTTTATTATGATCAGGATGATGGTCTTGGCGTTGTGTTCGTGAGTGGCGGCGCAATGCGCGAGCTTGCCGGAACAAATTCAATAGCAAGAAAGCATGTAATGGACATTGGGAATGGAGTCCGAGAGTATCTAAAGAAAGATGCAGGATCCCATAACTTTTCTCCGCCTATTTTTGTTTTGCAAAGCTCAGACCCAAGTAAGATAGAAAATGAAATTCGCGTTAATCAGGGTCTAGTCGATGCCTGTTCAAAATGGTTGGAGCTCGGAACATAACAAGTAGCAGCTGGTGGACGCAGCAGAGCTGCGCCCCAGTGCTAAGCGTTAAACCTCACTTGGAGAGTTTGTGCCAAAGTACAGAAGCATCCTTGACGCTCCCCCTGAGGTAATAAGCCGCTATTACAGACGGAAGTGGATGCGGAAGTACTGGCCGCCAGTTGAAGCCGCAACACGGCGTTACTCAAGGGTCACTTTGACCTTCCGTGAAAGGAAGAAGAACAAAGTCTTGAAGGCCACCCTTGAAACGTTCAAGCGAGAGGCTGCGCGGGTAAACGCCAGCGGAAACGAGTGCCTACAGACGCTCATGAATATGGGGCTGTTTTACCTTTTGGCAGAGAACGACATCCAAGCCGTAAAAATAGATGCTCTTACTCACCCAGATGAATGGAAAAGGAAGCTGTCACTGAGAATGATTTTGCTAACCATTTACGAATGGGACATGGGAAAGGTAGCGGGAAGGGATCTCAAAGGCTTGCTATCTCGCTCGTCTGTGCCTCCTGAACTGCAGAATGAGTTATTTGAATCACTCAGAACGCTGAAGAAGGCGCAGCGTAAAGCCGCCAAGATACTTCATGAGCCAAGGAATTCTGTCATTGCTCATCGCGATGCCAATGCATTGGCTCAAGTAGAGACTATTGAGAGCTTGAATGCCAAGGACGTATTTGGTGCGGCAGAGGACTTCTATGCGTCTTCGGAGAGATTTATGCATGCACTTGCACAAGTACTGTTGCAGGCAGGCAGCTTCAAGGGCTTGGTTGTTTTTATGCTCAATAAAGAGACGGCTTAACAAGGCAATGCACGCGACGAGCTCGTGATAGTAGCGTTACGTAGCAGGGGGAACAATGGACCTCTCGTCCACTCAGATAGGCGCAATTGCTGAAAATCTGGCCGCTAATGAGCTGATGATCCAAAGCGGTGGGCGCTTATCACCGTTTCAGCCGATAGCAGATGATGATGGCATTGATGTTCTAATCTACGACAAGGTCACCGGCTTGGCAATTCCAATCCAGATAAAAGCCCGAACAAACACAATTAACAAGTCTGGGACGCAAGAACGAGGGAATATTGTTCACTTCGAAGTCAGGAAGTCGACGCATCGGGACGATCGAAGGGCAATGCTTCTTTGTCTGCTTCTAGACACAAGCATGAGGGAAACCGCGCGCGCCTGGCTCATGCCGCTTGGGGAACTGGCCAGCATTACTAGCGAAAGGAAGGAAAAGTACGTCATCCGAGCTAATAGGGACCGAACAAGCACAGATAAGTACCGAAGGTTTCAGTGCTCAGATATGGGAGAAGTATCCAAGCGCCTGATTGAATATTTTGAAGCCGAGGCTCGTAACACGGCCAGGCAAGCAGGAACGCCTTAACAGGCGCTTCTGTTGACAACGTCACAAGAGAAAGATTGGAGCGCAGCTTTGAGCGATATGAGTGATCGAATTCTGAGGGTGAACCATGCTGGCGAGCATGGCGCCATTCAGATATATCGCGCCCAGCTCACGATTTCCTACTATCTATACAAGGAAGCGGTTCCAAAGCTTCAGGAAATGCTCGGGCATGAGAAGGCGCATCTGAAGGTCTTTGCGGACCTTATGGGAAAGAGAGGGGTGCGTCCCTGCTATGCACTTGGTTTATGGGCGGTGGGCGGCTACTTATTAGGCCTTGTGACTGCGCTGCTTGGCCGCAATGCTATCTGGGCATGCACAGACGCAATTGAGTCTTCTGTGCTTGAGCATCTCGATTGGCAGAAGAAGTACCTAGAGGGCCAGGATAGTGAGCTTCAGCAAGCGGTTACGAGCATAGTCGCCGAGGAGGAGGATCATAGAGATTATGGTCGCTCCCTGCATCGCGGCGGCCCAATTGGCACCTTGGTGTCTTTGATAGCAAAGTATTCGACTAGGTTAGCCATATGGCTTTCAGAAAGGTTGTAAAAAACCAAAACACCGAGCCCGACGACGCGCTCCGGCACCCGAGACCCCAGGCGGTAAAGATGCATCACACCAGACATCCGGTTTTGCGCGTAATAGACGTGGTTGTAGTTGTGGCACTGGGTATTAGCTACGTTCAAATTCTCCGTTTTGCCCTCAACTCCTTAAACCCATTATTCCCAACGGCGGCCTCATCGCTGCACAAGATGGCCTTCACGGGAACTGCGGCTTTGATTTCCGTGGCGATCATGTTTTCCGCCAACTCCGTGCTTACCAGACAGAACCATCTGGGACTGGGATTAGCCTGTGCTGCCTGGGCCTATGTCTACTTCTACATCATCAAACTCTGGCCGAATCCAATACAGGTCATATCTGTCTTTATGACGGGATACAGTGCTTTTGCGTTTTTCGCATTTGTCGCGGCACCGATAATCGTCGGCGCAGGGATCAACCGGATAGCGCCCCTAGGAGGCATGACACAATTGCTTGCCGAGTGGAGGCAAAGACGGCGAGCATAAGGATGTTAGCACATCGCATTTCGATCCTTTCCCCACTGGCTTACAAGCCACGGACTGAGGGCAAGCGTTTTATAAAAGGGATGATATCAGTCGTATGCGGTGCCGTGACTGCGGGAAGGTAATATTGAGCTTCGAGCGAATGCGCGACTGGCATGAGTTACTGTATTGGGGAGGCAGTGCGATTGGCATCAGCGTCTTGGCTATCGTTACCTGGGGACAGTCCAGCACTCTCATCGCTATGCTTCTGGGGTCAGCGGTAGCCTTGATTTATATCATTGCGTTTTTCCCAAAAGCAAAAGATCCAACACTTTGCGGAAGATGTAACGAAAGGCAGAACAAGTGAGCAACCAGCCCTCGCTTGTTAGCATGGAAATCGTCTTCTTCTTGATGCTGCTATAGAGACCCGTCAGGCGGAGTTAATGTATTACTACTATATGACGCCACTTATAAAAGCGGTCATGTTTCAAACAAACCAAACAAACAAGGGACACAAACAAGGGACACGCACTTTTTCTAACTGATCGTGATTGGGGTAAGGTTTACCATTTCCCAAGTACGCACAGGTAATAGCTAGACCTGCCCCGGGTTGCTTCCCCCCGAGTTTGAACATGTGCGTCTCAGGAGCACACAGCAATCAGACGCGCGCCAACGAATCCTCGAACATAGGGCCGGCACCATGACCTCAAAAACGGAACTACTCAAACAACAACTGTGCATTGAAGTGCCGGTAATCTGCGGCCCCATGTACCCAGGCTCTAACCCCGAGCTGGTGGCCGCAGTGTCTGAGGCCGGCGGCATGGGCGTGGTGCAACCGATCTCCATGACGCATATCTACCGGCATGATTTCCGCGAAGGTCTGCGGCTGATCAAGTCGCTAACCGACAAGCCGTTCGGGGTGAACTTTACCTTGATGGACGGGGTGAAGGTGTATGAACAACGCAACCGGCAGTGGATGGACATCGCCATCGAGGAAGGGGTGAAGTTTTTCCTGACCTCCCTGGGCAACCCGAAGCCCATCGTCAAAATCGCCCGGGAGCATGGCATTACGGTTTACCACGATGTCACCACCCGGGCTTTTGCGCAGAAGGCGCTGGACGCGGGGGTGGACGGGCTTAATTGCGTTAACAATCGCGCCGGCGGCCAGACCGGGCAGATATCACCTCAGGAGATGCTGGACGCACTGGCGGGAATCGACCTGCCGTTGGTGTGCGCTGGCGGCGTAGGCGATGAAAATGATTTCCGCCAGATGTTGGCGGCGGGCTACGCCGGTTGCCAGCTGGGCACCCGTTTCCTGGCCACAAAAGAGTGCCAGGTGCCGGACGATTACAAACAGGCCATTGTCGACCATGGCGAAGACGACATTGTCTGGACCAATAAGCTGGCAGGCACTTTTTCCTCGGTGATTCGCACGCCGGATATCGAAAGATTGGGTCTGCGCGCCGGGCCAATTACCAGCCGATTGCTGCAGAATCGCAAGACCAAGAAGCTGGCGCGCATGATGCTGCTATTGCGCTCCATGCAACGCTACAAGAAAGTGGCATTGAATCCCGGCTACGGGCAGTTCTGGCAGGCCGGCAAGGGCATTGGCCATGTTCAGGCAGTGGAATCGGCGGGCGATGTGGTCAGGCGGTTTGCGGCGGAAGTCATAGCCAGCGGCGAGTGACGCGTACATCTTCCTGTTGAACAGGCGCCTCTTCGTATCACCAGGTTGCTGGGCTCGTCGAGAAGGCGATTCTGAAGGAATCGCCGCCAGCACATATTCATCTTATGCGTAAGGATTGGAAATGAGAGTTTTCGGAATTCTGCTGATGCTTGTATCTCTCTGGTCTTGCAGTGAAGGCCAAATGGAGGAGTTCGCATTCAGAAAGACTCTGGAGCTTTCTCTATTGGATTTATGTGGCGAGGAAGACAAGCAATGTATCGCTGCAGTGAAGTCGCAAATCAGTGGCTGCATGGAGAAAAGCAACTGGCGCAAGTATCTTCAGGATCAAGACAATGAAGAGGAACTTAACCGCTTCACTTCGGAATTTTATTCATGCATCGTGGATGAAGAGGGATATCCCTACTTCGAGCCAGCTGCGTAAAGGGCTGATAAAGGACATCGGCAAGCAATCGCCTGTGCGCGGCGCCATACACTTCTGTCTCATATCGGGGTAATACGTGTTTGAACTGAAAACAGTCACGCTGTTTTTTGTCACAGCTATCGCAGAAATCGTCGGCTGCTACTTGCCATATCTCTGGCTGAAAGAGGGCAAGAGCGTCTGGTTGCTGGTTCCGGCGGCGCTTAGCCTGGCGTTATTTGCCTGGCTGCTGTCTCTCCACCCCACGGCGGCCGGGCGTGTGTACGCTGCGTACGGCGGGGTCTACATTTTCACGGCCATGCTCTGGCTCTGGTCCGTAGATGGCGTTCGTCCAACTGTCTGGGATCTGGTTGGCGCATCGGTGGCGCTTGTCGGCATGGCAATCATCATGTTTGCGCCCAGGAGTGCATAACTACTCGCTACAGGCACCCCCTTCTTTAGCGGCGGCAAACTTCTCGCGCGGTAACGTAATGTTGTGCTACCTGATTCCTGCCGCTATTTTTCGAAGTCGTGTCAGCACAAAAAAGTCGCTTAAACACATTCGTGCCATCTTATCCCATTAGGTGAATCAGAACGGCCTGATAGTAAATCATGGCCGCGCTTTCCTGCTGACCTAAAGTGCCCCCCTTTTGGCCGCTTGGGTAACTCTTTCGCCATCAGCGCCTGCTTTAGGCTCCCCGCACTAGTGTCCGCGCAATGTGCTCGTCTGCACGCTACAGGGCTTTTTGTTTGCCCGAGATAACAACGACAACCATAAGCATCACAGAAAACGGGTGGCTATCATGAAACGACTGACTCTGGCGCTGGCGTGCACGTTCGGGCTCGCGGGCTGTGGTGGTGGCTCTCTTGAGCTGATGACCGCCTTCACTGAAATTCCCAAGGTGTATGTGCACAACACGGTGCCCGCCTCCACCGACCCGTATCAGCTGCCAAAAGCACGCACGCAGAAATACTTGCCGCTGTCGTTTACCAACTACAACGGCCTGCCGGTGGTCACAGACTGGTTCTTGCAGCGCACCGGCACCGGCGGCTTGCTGGTGCTCCAGAACGGCGAGATCGTCTACGAGAACTACTCTCTCGGCACTCACCGGCATACGCGCTTTACCTCCTGGTCTGTAGCCAAGTCCCTGACCTCGGCAATGATTGGTATTGCTGTTGAACAAGGCTTTATTTCCAGTGTCGATGATCTGGTCTCCAGCTATGTGCCGGAGCTGATGAACACCGCCTACCACGACGTCACCATTCGGCACGCGTTGCAGATGTCGTCCGGTGTCGACTTCGACGAATCTGGTGCCAACCCCAATTCCGATGCGTTCCAGTTGCTGTCCGCTAACCTGTCCTCGAACGATGAGTACATCTATACGCTCAAGGACAAGCGCAATGCGGCCGGCACCCATAACTACTACGCCAGCAGTGACACCCAGGTGCTGGGCATGGTGTTGTCGCGCGCCACAGGCCAAAGCGTGTCGCAATTTATGGCCACCAATTTGTGGCAGCCGATGGGCGCGGAAAGCATCGCCACCTGGGTCACCGATCCGCATCACGTGGAAGCCACCTATTGCTGCGTGAATGCCACGCTGCGTGACTACGCCAAGTTCGGCCTGATGTATCTCAACAACGGCAAGCTGCGCGGCAACCAGATCGTGCCGCAGTCCTGGATCGCCGATTCACTGGATACCTCTGCACCGCAGCTGACACCCGGCGATAACCCGCTCTCCAACGACACCTGGGGCTATGGCTACCAGTGGTGGATTCCCGATACGCAGCCCGACTACATGGCGATTGGTATCTTCAACCAGTTCATTTATGTGGACCCCGCCAGAAACATTGTCATCGTCAAGAACTCAGCGAACCCGGAGTACGTCATCGATGACATGGAAGAAGATCATCTCTACTTCTTCCGCAAGATTGCGCGCAAGTTCGACAAGGAACAAAAGTCCGGCCTGTTCGGCTGGTTTTTCTGAACATAACAACAACAAGCACGGGGAGAATAGCGGTGATTCGACATAAAAGTGCCCTGATCGTGGGTGCGCTGGGACTGGCAGGCGCCGCGAATGCGGCGATTGATCTGGTGCTGCCCGGCGACTTTCCTGATCAGGAAGAGATCTGTAGCACGGATTACAATCGTGAAGCGGCGCGGTATTTTTCTGCCGCTCAGGGCCTGAGTCAGCCGATCATCGACAGGATCAAAGTCAACGGCGTTGAGGTCTGGACACCTGGCTCCACCAGCGTGCCGACGTTCAAGCCCGGCGATATTGTTGCGCTGAAGGGTTCCAATTTCGGCAGCGGCGTGGATATCGATTTCAGCAAGATCATGCTCGGCAATACCCGCATTCTCGAAACCGATCTGTATATCTTTGAACAGGAATTGTCGGTGCTGGACCAGGTCAATTACGAGACCACCAACCAGCAGGATTTCTGGCGCAAGAATGTGCGCTACTGGGATGACAATACCATTCGCTTCCGGGTGCCGGATCACGCCAGCAGCGGGCCGCTGGTGGTGCAGATACAGAAGCGTATCGGCGCCAACGACTCGCTGATTCATCCCGGTCAGCCGCACAACGTGATAGATGCCCAGACCTCGCGCATCATCAGCGATACGTTCCAGCACAACTGCGATGTGGTGTCACAGCTCAGTGATCCGGTTGCCAGCGCGCCGATTGCCGTGAACGTGAACAACCCCGGATTCCCCGCCCTGTATTCACAGGGCGAAAAGATTTTCTGGTCCTACGATTACAACATTGGTCTGAACCACAACCTGCGTAATCTCGACTGGTGGAGTATCTTCAATTATCTGGCCTGGGACCCGATTGCCAACAAGCCCGCTGATCCAAGGGAATTGTTCGGCGCCTACAAAACCGTGCGCGGTCAGGTGCCGGATGTGGCCATCGATGATGTCTACTTCGATCCCTACCCGCAGCCCACGCCCGTACCGGGCACACTGGGTATTGGCAGCGCCAGGTTCTCGGGCAACACCCGCAACAGCGGCTGGGTGGGTTACCGTTCCGCCGAAGGCAACAATCCGTTCACCGGGCCGGGCGAGTTTATCGGTTTTAACTGCGCCTCGTGCCACAGCTATCAAATCACCTATCAGGACACCAACCTGCAGCAAAAAACCAGGGTGTTTCCCGGGCTGCCCAATCCGGAGTGGTCAGTCAAGTGGGCGGTGCTACAAACGCCACTGAAGACCTTTGATGGTATCTACGCCGATGAGGAAGGTCCGTCATGGGATCCGGGCACATCCGGTGTCGCCAAGGACATGCTGCTCTATCACATGCCTCCCGGCGCAGGTGAACACAATATGGTGCGGCTGAACGGTGAAGGCAGCCACGTCGATAACGATTACCAGTTCTCGCCGGTGGCATTCCCGAACGTCACCAACTACATGACGATTCGTCGCTCGCTGTCACACACCGAGTCCTACGTCGGCTTCGAGGGCTCCTATGTGCACGCCGAAGAGCCGGATGGTGCCGTCGGCTCCATGCGCAAGGCACCGCTGCAAGCGCTGACAAGCTACATGACCAAGCTGGATAAGGACGACAACCTGCTGATCAATATCGGCATGTACCGCTGGCTCAAGCAAAGCGGTTTGTTGATGTCAGAAACCAATACCGGCACCAAAACCGAAACCTATACGGTGATGGAACCGCAACCGCCCAAGCGCACCTGGTGGGGTGGATACATTTCACAACCAGACAAGGAAGTGACCTATACGCGTCAGGTGCCGGCATTGGAAGAAGGTCAGTTCCTGGCCGCCGGCTGGCAGTCCTATGCGCCGCTGTCGCAGTCGGTCAGTCGTGGCAAGCAAACGTTTGATCGTGATTGCGGCGCCTGCCACAACGATGGCCTTGGCTCCAACACCAACGAAAAGATGATTCGTCTGGATGAAGTCGGCCGCTTCTTCGCGCCAACGATTTACCAGAAAGAAACCCAGTCGATCCGCGCCACCTTCCTGCGTGACATGTACTGGGTACAAAGCCGCGGCCTGCTGTCCGATGGCCACGTGCGCAATATGGAAGATCTGGTGTCGCCGGCACGTTGCGATGCCAACTCGGATTTGTACAAGCAGTACTACACCTTGCACGCACCGGTCCGTCCGGCGCCGGGCAGCGCGGATCAACCGATCACCACGCCAGACCTGAACCGTCGCGGCGATGTGTTCCGCGTGCCGAAATCCGATTACTGGACAAAGCTGGAGCGCGGCTACAAGCGCAACAAGTTCATTACCCGCCACAAGTACTTTGTCACTGTGGATTGGGACAAGGACCACTACTACTGGGATTACCAGAAGATGCGCGCCGAATACGGCCCGGCTGAAATGGGTACCCCGGGACCGATCGGCATGCCCGCCAGCCCACACCCCTGGTGTGCGCAGAGCCAGGGCGAGGTGAGTGATCTGGTGAAGTACATTATGACCTTGTAGCACGCAACCAAGGTCTTTCCCGAGTGGCCCCGGGTGCATAACCCGGGGTTTTTTTTGCCCGCGAAATGCCTGTTTCAGGTTGTCATGCTTTGGCGTCAGTCTCGCAGCCAGCCCGGTGGACGCAGCGGCGCTGACAGTGGGACACTGGCCGCACTGGACAAGCTGTTGCACGCGAACTGTGCGTCTCGCCGCAGTGATCTGCGCGCGCCTGTTGCAACATAGGCGCCGTGTCGACAGCCAGGTGTTTAGCGGAGCAGCACTATGCACATCGTTTCGATCAATGCGGCGTCACGCCAGAATCTGGTCACCAGAAAGAAGCCCAAGCCCACCGGGATATTCAAACAACCGCTGTCGGGCCCGGTACGCATTTCCGCACGCGGCATCCACACCGACTTTATTGCTGACGCCAAGGTGCACGGCGGTCTGGATCAGGCGTTATACCTGTATAGCGAGGCGGACTACCAGTGGTGGGCCGAGGCACTCGGACGCGAGATGTTACCGGGCACCTTTGGTGAAAATCTGACGCTGTCAGCGTTTCCCGAACAGCCGCTGCAGGTGGGTGACAGACTGACCATCAACGATGTGGTACTTGAAATCACCGCGCCTCGGGTACCGTGCAGCAAGCTGGCGGCAAAGATGGGCGATGGCAGCTTCGGCAAGAAGTTTGTCGCTGCGGTAAGACCCGGTGCCTATGCCCGTGTGCTGCAGCCGGGCACAATCACCGCCGGCGATGCGGTCGCGTGGCAACCGACCGCCGCCAGCTCGGTGACGCTGAACGATATCTTTATTGAGTGGCACAAGAAGAACTGGTCGCGTGAGCTGTTCCGCAAGGCACTGGATACACCGATTTCGATGATCTACCGCGACATCATAGAAAGCCGTTATCTTCGTTAGGCATCCATTACTGTGGGCTGCGCTTTGCGTCGCCCCGCCAGACCAGGATGGTCCATCATGACCGACGCCCGCTTTATCGCTGCCCTGCTCGCCTTCGCCGGCACCTTGCGTGTGATGTCGAGTTTCATTACCTACCGCCCCGGCAATGACTGGCTGGAACTGTTCTATATCGTCATCGACCTGTGTTTTCTTGTCGGCCTGTGCGGCTTCTTCGCCCTGCACGGTGCCAAGCTGCGCGCCAGCGGACGCGTCGCCATGGTGATCATGCTGTGCGGCTTCGGCTTGATCGCCGGCCCGGAGGCGCCGCTGTTCGGGGTGTCGATTTATCAGATCGGTGCGCCGCTGGTGGCCTTTGGCGCCGCCCTGTTCGGGGTGGCGCTGCTGCGACACCGGGTCGGCACCCGCATGGCGCCGGCGCTGCTGATCGCCTCCTTGCTGATCGGGTGTGCGTCGATGCTGAGCGCCTCCGGATGGCTGTTCACACTCGCCGGCGTGTCATTTGGTCTCGGCTTTGCCCTGCTGGGGCTCAGCCTGTGGCTGGCCGATGCACCGCCCGTCCGGCGGCGGCTGCTCTAAAGCACTTAAGCCGCGCGCTGAAATAGCGTATCGTCGGCGCCCCGCCCGCCGCCGACTTCTGCACAGGACCGCACCGTGAGCCAGAACGATTTTTACTCCCTGAAACTCGACAGCGCCCTGCTCGAGAACCTGTCGTCGCTGGGCTATCGGCATATGACGCCGATTCAGGCACAGAGTCTGCCAGAGCTGGTGGCGGGCAAGGACGTGATTGCGCAGGGACAGACCGGCTCAGGTAAAACCGCCGCATTCGGCCTCGCAGTTCTGAATGCGCTGAACGTGAAACGGTTTTGTGTGCAGTCACTGGTGCTCTGTCCCACCCGTGAGCTGGCCGATCAGGTGGCCACGGAAATTCGCAAGCTTGGCCGCACCATTCATAACATCAAGGTGCTGACACTGTGCGGCGGCGCGCCGTTCGGTCCGCAAGTCGGTTCACTCGAGCATGGCGCCCATATCATCGTCGGCACGCCGGGCCGCGTGGAAGAACATCTGCGCAAGGGCACGCTGACGCTGGCGCATCTGACTACGCTGGTGCTGGACGAAGCCGATCGCATGCTCGACATGGGCTTTCAGGAAGCCCTGGATGCGATTGTCGAGTTCGCGCCGCGTGAACGCCAGACGCTATTGTTCAGTGCAACCTTTCCTGACCAGATCCAGTCGATTGCCAAACGGGTGATGACCGAGCCGGTGATGATTCGTGTCGCCTCCGAGCACGACGACAGCACCATTGAAGAACATTTTTTTGAAGTGCGCGATGCGTCGGCGCGCTTTGAGGCGCTGCGCATTCTGCTGATGCATCACCGTCCGGAATCCACGGTGGTGTTCTGTAACACCAAACGTGAAACCGAAGAGCTTGCCCATGAGCTGGCCGATGTCGGCTTCAGTGTGCTGGCGTTACACGGCGATCTCGACCAGAAACAGCGCGATCAGGCGCTGGTGCAGTTTTCCAATCGCAGTGTCTCGATTCTGGTGGCCACCGATGTCGCAGCGCGTGGACTGGATATTGATTCCCTTGATGCGGTCATCAACTACCAGCTGGCGCGTGATCGCGAAGTGCATACCCATCGTATCGGTCGCACTGGTCGCGCTGGCAAGCAGGGCATTGCCTGCAGCATTTACACCGAGCAGGAACGCTACAAGTTGTCGCAACTGGAAGCCTATCTTGACCGCGAGATTTCAGCGGAGGCATTGCCATCGGCAAGCTGTCTGGATCAACCGGTGTATCGCCCGAAGATGGTGACGTTCCAGCTTGATGGTGGCCGCAAGCAGAAAGTACGGCCCGGCGATATTGTTGGCGCGCTGACCAACGACGACAGTATTGATGGCAGTGCGATTGGCAAGATCCAGTTATTTGATAACTGGTCGTACGTGGCGGTGGAACAGGCGGCGGCAAAATATGCATTGCAGAAATTGTCCGCCGGCAAGGTCAAGGGCCGCACGTTCCGCGCCCGTCGTATCAGTCACTAGTCGCAGGCACTGCAGCAGTTTTCCTGGAACAGCCAGCGGCACAACCACACGGCGATGCTCGTACCCAGCACGGGCGCGCAGAAATATAACCACAGCAGGGTAACATCGCCGCTGGCCAGCGCCGGGCCGAGTGAACGCGCCGGATTCATCGAGGCGCCGGTGAGCGGTCCGCCCACCAAGGCATCCAGTCCGACACAACCACCAATTGCCACGCCCGCCATCAGGCCACGCTCACGCGCACCCTGCGACACATGCAGTATCACCAGCATCAACATAAAGCTGAGCAGCACTTCGGTGATAAAGCCCGCCGGTATGCCAACACTGACGCGGGTCATGCCAGCGTCGGCTTCGGGATACATCACTTTCAATAGCAAGCCCGCCACGACAGCGCCGCCAGATTGCGCGAACACATAAGGCAACAGATCACGGCCGGGCAACACCCGCGCCAGATAAAACGCCCAGGTCACCGCCGGATTAAAGTGGGCGCCGCTGATATCACCGAACGCATAAATCAGACACATCACCGCCAGACCGAAAGCGGCGGCGATACCAGCATGGCCGAACGCACCGGTGTGCGCGCTGACAACAATGGCGCCGCAGCCGAACAGCACCAGCAAGAAGGTGCCCAACGCTTCGGCACTGGCGCGGCGTGTCAGGGAAACCGAGTTCATACGTCGACGCTGTGTTGGGCAAAACGGCGCTGGATATCACCCATGGCCGCACCCAGTTCAGCCGCTGACACCGTTCCCAGCGGCAATGCCAACAGCGCGTCGATGCGCGCTTTCATTTCGTTGAAGGTGCGCTCAAACGCGTGCGCAATCTCTTCCGGTGTACCGGTGACATGGGCCGGGTCGGCCACGCCCCAGTGTGCCTTGACGGTGCCGCCCAGCCAGACCGGGCAGCTTTCACCGGCGGCAGCGTCACACACGGTCACCACCATATCCAGCGGCACTTCATCGTAGGCGTCCCAGGATTGCGAACTCGGGGTGCCGACATCTATCTGGTGTCGCTGCAACACCGCCAGCGCGTGTGGATTCACCGTACCGGTGGGAAAACTGCCGGCGCTGAACGCCAGCAACTTTCCTTCGCCCAGTTGATTGGCGAGTGCTTCCGCAATGATGGAGCGGCAAGAGTTGCCGGTGCAGAGAAACAGAATGCGAATGGGGAGATTCATGGGTGCTGTCCGGGGTTCCTCTCACCGTAGGAGCCTGCCTGCAGGCGAATGCCTTTTACACAGGGTGGTTCGCCTGCAGGCAGGCTCCTACGGGGTGTGTCGTCTCAAGCCTTGGTGCCTTTAACCTGCTTCTGCATTTCATCCACGGTGATATGGCGTACGTCCTTGCCTTTCACCAGGAAGATGATCTGCTCGGCAATATTGCGCGCATGATCACCAATTCGTTCCAGCGCACGCAGCGACCAGATGATATTCAGCACGCGCGAGATGGCGCGTGGATCTTCCATCATGAAGGTCACCAGCGAACGCATGGCGGAGCGGTACTCGAGATCCACTTCATTGTCTTCGGCAGCAATCTCCACCGCCTTGTCGGCATCGAAGCGGGCAAAGGCATCCAGCGCATCACGCAACATGGTGCGTACGTGATTGCCGATATGACGCACTTCCACATAACCACGCGGAGACTCGCCCTCTTCCGCCAGCTGGATTGCCATCTTGGCAATCTTGGCCGACTCGTCACCGACGCGCTCCAGATCAGAAACGGTTTTGGATACCGCGATAATCATGCGCAGATCCGAGGCCGCCGGCTGACGCAGCGCCAGTACGCGTGCGCATTCTTCGTCGATCACTTTTTCCAGATGGTCAACGCGGTCTTCCGTTTCCAGCACCTTGTCGGCCAGTTGCGAATCCGCCTGCAGCAATGCCTGCAAGGCATCGATCACCTGCTTCTCAACCAGACCACCCATTTCCATCAGGTGGTTGCGAATGGATTCCAGTTCTTCATTGAACTGGGAAGAGCTGTGTTGTCCGAAATGCGTACGGTCCATATGCCTCTCCTTAGCCGAAGCGACCAGTAATATAGGCTTCTGTCAGTGCATGCTCCGGCGAGGTAAATACCTTGCGCGTCGGGTTCACTTCGATCAGACGGCCGAGATGAAAATAGGCAGTGCGGTGCGACACACGCGCCGCCTGTTGCATGGAATGCGTCACAATGGCGATGGTGTACTGGCTCGACAATTCGTCGATCAGTTCTTCGATCTTGGCGGTGGCAATCGGGTCCAGCGCCGAACAGGGTTCATCCATCAATACCACTTCCGGGCTAACCGCGATGGTGCGGGCAATGCACAGACGCTGCTGCTGACCACCGGACAAACCGGTGCCGGGCTGATGCAGACGATCTTTCACTTCGTTCCACAGGCCGGCCTTGCGCAGACTGGTTTCAACAATTTCATCCAGCTCATAGCGCTTGTTGGCGAGGCCATGCAGGCGCGGGCCATAGGCAACGTTGTCGTAGATCGATTTCGGAAACGGGTTGGGCTTCTGGAACACCATGCCAACGCGGGCACGCAGTTCCACCACATCCAGTTTCGGGTCGTAGATGTTGTCGCCGTCGAGCTGGAACTCACCCTTGACGCTACAGATGTCGATGGTGTCGTTCATGCGGTTCAGGCAGCGCAGGAAAGTGGATTTGCCGCAGCCGGACGGGCCGATCAGGGCAATCACTTCGTTCCTGCCCACGTCCAGGCTGACGTCATGGATTGCCTGCTTGTCGCCATAGAACACGTTGACGCCACGCATGCGCATTTTCGGGTCGTCGAGCAACGCCGTGCCGACGGTCTGCTCCGGGTAGTCAATCTGGGTGTCAGTCATCGAGGCATTGTCCTTCAGCTGCGCCGCCAGCACATCATCGGCGGGGGTTTGCGCAGTATTGTTGATACGGGATGCAGTTTCCATAACTCCTCTCCTTTACCAGCGGCGCTCAAGGCGCTTGCGCAGGAATACGGCAATGGTATTCATCATGATCAGGAAGCCGAGCAGTACCATGATGGCCGCCGACGTCAGGGCAACAAAGGAAGATTCCGGACTGTCCGCCCACAGGTAGATCTGCACTGGCAACACCGTCGCCGGGCTGGTCGGGCCGCCGGGGATGTCGACGATAAAGGCAACCATGCCGATCATCAGCAGCGGCGCGGTTTCCCCCAGCGCCTGCGCCATACCGATAATGGCGCCGGTGAGCATGCCGGGCAGGGCCAGCGGCAACACATGGTGCATCACCACCTGCATCTTTGACGCGCCGAGACCGAGCGCGGCTTCACGGATCGACGGCGGCACCGCCTTGATCGCCGCACGGGCGGAAATAATGATGGTCGGCAGGGTCATCAGCGTCAGCACGATACCGCCCACCAGTGGCACCGAGCGCGGCAAGCCAAACAGGCCGATAAAGATCGCCAGACCGAGCAGACCGAAAATGATCGACGGCACCGCCGCGAGGTTATTGATATTGACCTCGATAAAATCGGTGAAGCGATTCTTCGGCGCGAACTCTTCGAGATAGATGGCGGCGGCGACACCGATCGGGAACGACAACACCAGCGTCACCAGCATGGTGAAGAAAGAGCCCACCACTGCACCCCACAGGCCAGCCTGTTCCGGTTCACGGGAATCACCGTGGGTAAACAGCGAGGCATTGAAGCGAAATTCAACCCGATCTTCACTTTCCAGCTTCTGCATCCACGCCATCTGCTGCTCGGTCAGATGCACTTCATCGGCACGCGCTTTGTCAGACGCCTTGTGATAGAGATCCACGTTATCGTCTGCCAGCAACCAGACTTTTTCTGTGCTGCCGACCAGTTCCGGGTTGGCGGTCACATGATCGCGCAACCAGTACTCGGCACCACTGCTGACCAGCTCCGCCAGTGCGCGCTTGTCGCGACGGCCTTCGACATCCGGAAATTCGTTGTACAGACCCTGGCGAATCACGCCGCGGTAGTTGGCGTCCGCCAATTGCTCATGCTGCACCGGCAGATCAATACCCAGTGTCTCGGCGTCGTACACCAGCTCCAGCTGAATGTAGGTTTCGCGAAATGCCGGCAAGCCCTTGCTGATGATGTCAGTAAACAGCACCAGCAACGCCAGCATGCCAATGGCAATGGAGACGATGCCGTAGGCGCGGAAGCGGCGCTCGGCACGATAACGTTTCTGCAGCGTCTGGCGGACGCGCTCGGTTGTCTTACTCATACTGTTCCCGATATTTCTTGACGATGCGCATGGCCAGTACGTTCAGGGCGAGCGTGGTGATAAACAGCATCAGACCCAGAGCAAAGGCCGCCAGCGTCTTGGCGGAATCGAACTCCTGGTCACCGACCAGCAGCGTGACGATCTGTACAGTGACGGTGGTCACCGCTTCAAACGGGTTGGCGGTAAGATTGGCGTTCAGGCCCGCCGCCATCACCACGATCATGGTTTCACCGATGGCGCGCGATGCCGCCAGCAGGATGCCGCCCATGATGCCCGGCAGTGCCGCCGGGATAATCACCTTCTTGATGGTTTCACTTTTCGTCGCACCGAGACCGAGTGAACCGTCACGCATGGCTTGCGGTACGGCGGTAATCACGTCATCGGCGAGCGATGAAACAAACGGAATAATCATCACGCCCATTACCAGACCGGCGGCCAGGGCACTTTCCGATGCCACATCCAGTCCGATCGACTGACCAAAACCGCGAATCAATGGCGCCACCGTGAGCGCCGCAAAAAAGCCGTACACCACAGTCGGCACACCGGCGAGAATTTCCAGCAGCGGCTTGGCCACCGAGCGCACTTTCGGATGCGCATACTCGGCCAGATAAATCGCCGACATCAGACCCACGGGTACTGCAACGGTCAAGGCGATGGCAGAGATCAACAGCGTGCCGGCAAACAACGGCACCGCACCGAAGGCACCGGAAGACGCCACCTGATCGGCACGCAATGCCGTTTGCGGACTCCACTCCAGCCCGAACAGGAATTCCAGCAACGATACCTGCTGGAAGAAACGGATGGATTCGAACAGCACCGACATGATGATACCGACGGTGGTGAGAATGGCGATGCTGGCGCTGAGCATGAACAGGGTACGGACGACCGTTTCAACCCGCTGGCGCGCACGCATTTTCGGGTTCACTCGACTCCAGCCCCAGATGCCACCGAGTGTTGCAACACCAATCACCACGCCAGTGAGTAACTGTCGGTTAAGACTTTCGAGATAATTGACGCGCTCGGCAGCCACCGCAATTTCGGGCGCCAGCAGCTCAGGGTTGAGTGCACCGGAGGCAACGTTATAAATCTGCGTCAGCAGCAAGCCGTATTCCACGTCGGAGGCGGGCTGCATGGCGGTCGGCAAACTCGCCATCACCAGGTGCCGGACCATGACGTCATCGAACATCATCCACAGACCGAACATCACCAGCGCCGGCAATACACACCAGATCATTGCCA
Source organism: uncultured Alcanivoracaceae bacterium (assembly GCA_964389795.1). Taxonomy (GTDB): domain Bacteria; phylum Pseudomonadota; class Gammaproteobacteria; order Pseudomonadales; family Alcanivoracaceae; genus JARGPN01. The sequence continues at coordinate 19,524 of CAYMEY010000004.1, read as the reverse complement.
GTGACGCATAGTAGCTGGGCAGCGAATGCAAATGGCGGATGCCGCCGAGTGGCGCCGCCACAGCATGGGAGCGACGGTAGCCGGCGAACCAGGCCACGCCAGCCAGCGCGATCAGTAATAACAGCAGATTAGTGGTCTGCATTGGTGACTCCTTGAAACCCTTTCACCAGCAACGCCATGCTGCTTACAGCGTACGTTGCTGGTGAAAAGGTTTTATGACGCCCGAAGACGTGGCAAAGCCCGGCACATCACAGGATGTCCGGGCTCGCCATTCTAGCCATCAGAGCGCGAGGTTTCGCCCCCTGAATGCCTTACAGTTCAGCACCCGTCAGCGGCACCAGATTCCTGGTGTTGGCGGTGACTTTCTTGCGCAGCGCTTCGCTCATCGGGATCAGGCCCTTGTCGGCGAGGTAACCTTCGTCACCGAATGCCTTCTCTGAGGTGAACTCGCCAGCAAAGCCTTCAATGCCCGGTACCACACCCACATGCGCCTTCTTGACGTAGAAGAACAGCGAGCGCGACACACCGTAGTCGCCGTCGGCAATGGCTTCAAAGGTCGGCAGGTGGCCGTCAATCTCGGAGCCCTGCACCTTGTCATGGTTCTGATCAAGGAAGCTGAAACCAAACACACCGAACGCATCCTTGTTCTTTTCCAGTTTCTGGATGATCAGGTTGTCGTTCTCACCGGCTTCTACATAGGCGCCGTCTTCACGCACACCGTGGCAGATCGCCTTGTACTTGTTCTTGTCAGTCTTTTCCATGGCCTTGATGAACGGGAACTTTGTGCAGCCACCTTCCAGTGCCAGCTCGGCGAAGGCATCACGGGTGCCGGAGGTCGGCGGCGGGCCCAGCACTTCGATTTTCTTGTTCGGCAGCGCCGGGTTCACGTCTTGCCAGGTCTTGTACGGGTTCGGTACCACGCTGTCGCTGCCATTCGGATTCGGTACATCCTTGGCCAGCGCCAGGAAGATGTCTTTCACGGACAGCTTCATGCGCTCCGCCTTGACCGAGTTGGCCAGCACGATGCCGTCATAACCGACCATCACTTCGACCACGTCCTTGACGCCGTTCTTCTGGCAATCATCGAACTCGGACTTCTTCATGCGACGTGATGCGTTGGTGATATCCGGGTGGTCGGTGCCCACACCTGCGCAGAACAGCTTCATGCCGCCGCCGGTGCCGGTGGACTCGACCTTCGGGGTGGCAACGCCGTTGGACTTGCCAAAGCGCTCCGCCACCACGGTGGAGAACGGGTAGACCGTGGAGGAACCCACGATGCTGATGTAATCACGGGATGCGGCAGACGCCGGGTTGCTGGCAATGGCCAGAACGGTCGCCAGACCGGCAAAAGTGGCCTTCAGTTTCATTGTGTTCATCTCCTGTCGAAATAATGCCGACATTGATCTGGCCGGCGGTCTACAAGCAGGGCAGATGCTAGGCGCCGAATATGACAGGGGCATGACATTCATGCAGCAGATCAATTACTGACCCGGAGGCACCCCGGGGCCTATAATCTGCGGCTTTGCGAGTCATTGGGGACACCCGTATGGGGAATCTGCAGGGCTGGATGGCCCGGCTGGAGCGCTTTTCGCTGGCCACGGGCCATGCCGTGAGCTGGCTGAGTCTGGCGCTGGTGGTGCTGTCGATGCTGGTGGTGGTACTGCGCTACGGCTTTGATATCGGCAGCATCGGCCTGCAGGAGACCGTCATGTACCTGCATGGCGCCCTGTTTATGCTCGGTCTGGGCTACACGCTGGCCTGTGATGAGCATGTGCGTGTGGATATTTTCTACCGCGGCATGGCGCCACAGCGCCGGGCCCTGGTGGACCTGCTCGGTACCCTGCTGCTGCTGTTGCCCACCTGCGCCCTGATTCTGGGCCTGAGTGTCAGCTATGTGCTGGCCAGTTGGCAGCGGCTGGAGGGTTCCGCCGACCCCGGCGGCCTGCCGCTGGTGTACCTGCTCAAGACGCTGTTGCTGGTCGCGCCGGCGCTGCTGCTGGTGCAGGGTGGCGCTGAAGCGCTGCGGGCCTGGCTGCGCTGGCGGAATCCGGATCTGCCCGCCAGTGCCACCGCACGCATCAACGAGGACGCAGCATGATCGAGATTTTGCCGCTGCTGCTGTTTCTCACCGCCTGTCTGGTACTGATGGCTGGCTACCCGGTGGCTTTTACGCTGGCCGGCGTCGCCATCCTGTTTGCCGGCGCCGCCATGGCGTTCGGCGTGTTCGATTCCAGCGTGCTGACCTTCACCCCGAACCGGCTGTTCGGCATTGTCAGCAACCAGACCCTGCTGGCCGTGCCGCTGTTTGTGTTTATGGGCGTGATGCTGGAAAAGTCGCGCGTGGCCGAGCGGCTGCTGTCGAGCATGGGTCGGCTGTTCGGGCCGATTCCCGGCGGCCTCGGTATTGCACTGGTGGTGGTCGGCGCGCTGCTCGCCGCCAGCACCGGCATTGTTGGTGCCACGGTCGTCACCATGGGCCTGCTGTCGTTGCCGACCATGTTGCGGCTCGGCTATTCGCCCCAACTGTCCACCGGCCTGATCTGTGCCACCGGCACCCTCGGCCAGATCATTCCGCCATCGATTGCGCTGGTGCTGCTTGGCGATGTGCTGTCCGCCGCCTACCAGCAAGCACAGCTCAAGCAGGGGCTGTGGTCCACCGACACAGTGTCGGTGGGCGACCTGTTTGTTGGCGCCCTGATTCCCGGCCTGCTGCTGGTGGTGCTGTATGTGCTGTACGTGTTCGTGTTTGCACTGCTGAAACCGAAGCAGGCCCCGGCGGTGCACCTGAGCGACGACGGCAGTCCGCGGCCGCCGCTGTGGCGTGAGCTGATCTCCAGTCTGGTGCCGCCGCTGGTGCTGATTCTGGCGGTGCTCGGTTCCATTCTTGGCGGCATTGCCACGCCCACCGAAGCCGCCGGCGTCGGTGCCTTTGGCGCGCTGGTGCTGGCGCTGCTGAATCGTCAGCTTGATCTGTCACGCTTGCGCGAAGTGATGCGCACCACCACCCGTGTCACCAGCATGGTGTTCATGATCCTGATCGGCGCGTCGATCTTCTCTCTGGTGTTCCGTGGTCTCGGCGGCGACGAGGTCGTGCACGAACTGTTCACCGGTTTGCCGGGCGGCGTGATCGGCGCGACCCTGGTGGTGATGCTGGTGATCTTCCTGCTCGGCTTTATTCTCGACTTTATCGAGATCACCTTTGTGGTGGTGCCGATCGTGGCACCGGTCTTGCTTGCCATGGGACTGGACCCGGTGTGGCTCGGCGTGATGATTGCGATCAATCTGCAAACCTCATTCCTGACGCCACCGTTTGGCTTCGCGCTGTTCTATCTGCGCGGTGTCGCACCGGCGAGTATAGGCACCGCACAAATTTACCGCGGTGTACTACCGTTTATTCTGATTCAACTGTTAATGTTGGGGATTCTGGCGATCTGGCCAGATCTGGCCACTTGGCTACCTGATCAACTGTATGACTGATGCGCAGGGCGCAGTCCGAGGACGACACGTGAACGATATCGACGAAAATCCGAAACCGGAAGGCGAGCTGGCCCTGCAGACCATTGCCATGCCCGCCGACGCCAACTGGAATGGCGATATCTTCGGTGGCTGGCTGGTGTCGCAAATGGACCTCGCCGGTGCGGTCACCGCTCGCCGTCTGGCGCGCGGCCGAGTTGCTACCGTTGCCATCGACAGCATGTCATTTCTACGCCCGGTGCCAGTGGGTTCCGTCGTCAGCTGCTACACCCAGCTGATCGAGATCGGCCGTACCTCGATGCAAATTCAAGTGGAAGTCTGGATTGGCAACCACAATGACAATGTCGGCAAGGTCACCGAAGGATTGTTTACCTTTGTCGCCATCGACGGCACCGGACACACACGCCCGGTGCCGCGCAATTAAACCCCGATGAGAATACTGCGCGCCCTCGCCGCCCTCACCCTGTTGCTGGCGTCGGCGCTGTCGTCCGCACAAACCGTGACGCTGGTGCGTCACCTGCAGGCCGCGGCCGACTGGGATACCCGCAACGAATATTTTATCTCGCTGCTGCGCCTCGCCCTCGACAAGACCACGGACGAGTATGGCGCCTATGTGCTTGAGCCAAGTCCTCAGCCGATGAATCAGGGTCGTGCCATTTCCCAGCTCGCCGCCGGCGACCAGATTGATGTGGTCTGGAGTATGACCTCGCGCACGCGTGAAAATCAGCTATTGCCGATACGCATTCCGCTGCTCAAGGGCCTGATGGGTTATCGCATTTTTATTATTCGTGCCGAGGACGAAGTCTGGTTTCGTACGCTGACGACGCTGGATCAGTTACGCGAATTGCGTGTCGGTCAGGGACACGATTGGCCGGACGTCGATATTCTGCGCGCCAATGGTCTGCGCGTGGAAACCTCCACCGATTATGAGCATCTGTTCCAGATGCTGCAGGCCGGTCGCTTCGATTTTTTTCCGCGCGCACTGAACGAACCCTGGGAAGAAGTGCATGCGCGCAAAGAGCTGAATCTGGCGGTGGAAAAGAACCTGTTGCTGTATTACCCGACGGCAAACTATTTCTTCGTCAACCGCAACAACCCGCAGCTCGCCCTGCGTATCGAAAAAGGTCTGGAGATGGCCATCGCCGACGGCAGCTTTGATGCGTTGTTCGAAACCCACCCGATCAATGCCTACGCATTGAGCCACGCCCATATCGAAGGCCGTCGCATGCTCAAGCTGGTCAACCCGCTGCTGCCAGCGGAAACACCGTTACATCGCAAGGAATTGTGGTGGCGTGGCGGCGAGGACGTGCAGTAATACTGCGCCCAAACCCTGTCTGGGCCCTGTAGGAGCTTGCCTGCAAGCGAACCACCACCCGGCAGGGTCTGTTCGCTTGCAGGCAAGCTCCTACAAAAACAACACCTGTAATTGTGTTCAGGTATTGCGGTGGTCCCTGGTGCGGATCATTTCAGTGCTTCGCGCACCTGCAGATATTCCGATTCAGCAATGGATGAGTAATTACTGACGCTGTCGTTAAACGCCTTGTACGACGCATACACCCGGCCAGCAAACTCATTGTCGGCAGTCAGCTCGCGCAGCACGACCTCACTTTCCTTCTTCAATGCCTTGAGCACATCGTCAGGCAAGCGTCGCAGTTGCACGCCATGCTTGTCTTTCAATTCCTGCAGCGCCGCGTTGTTGCGTGCGGTGTATTCGCTCAGCATGTCGTCATTGGCCCAGGCTGCGGCGGCACGCACGATCGCCTGTAGATCAGCCGGCAGTTCCTCCCACGCGCTCTTGTTGATAATCAATTCGAGCGTCGGGCCCGGCTCATGCCAGCCCGGGTGATAATAGAACTTCGCGACTTTATAGAAACCAAAAGTCAGATCGTTATACGGACCCACCCAGTCCGCTGCATCAATGGCGCCACTTTCCAGCGAGGTAAAAATTTCACCGCCGGGCAGTTGCACTGGCGTGGCACCGAGGCGCTGCAGCACTTCACCGGCCAGACCGGGCATGCGGATTTTCAGGCCGGCAAGATCGGCGACGCTGTTGATTTCGCGGTTATACCAGCCGGGCAACTGAGTGCCGGTGTTGCCGCAGGCGAACGGCTTGAGATTGAACCCGGCATAGAGTTCATCCCACAACTGCTGGCCACCGCCATAGCTGAGCCAGGCATTCTGTTCGGTGGCGGTCAAACCAAACGGCACCGAAGTAAAAAACGGTGTCGCCGGATGTTTGCCTTTCCAGTAGTAGGCAGCGCCGTGACCCAACTGCGCACTACCCTGGGAAACGGCGTCGAACACTTCCAGCGCCGGCACCAGTTCGTTGGCGCCGTAGACTTTGATGTCGATGCGACCGGCGCTCATTTCCTTGACCAGCGCGGCGAACTTTTCCGGGCTGGTGCCCAGGCCGGGATAATTTTTTGGCCAGGTGGTGACCATTTTCCATTGCCAGGTTTTGGTGCTGCGGGCCTCACCCGGTTCCGCACAGTCTTTCTGGCCGCACGCGGTCAGCGCGGTGGCAGCGGCCCCCAGGCCCAATGCAGAAACAAATTTGCGACGATCCATGGCGATTCCTTTTTATGCCTGCTCTGTTATTCGCTTTTGTAGGAGCTTGCCTGCAAGCGAACTGGCGTTCGGCAAGACCGGTTCGCTTGCAGGCAAGCTCCTACATATCGAAGATATGATCCAGCGTGTGTTACACCGCTTCGAGGCGGGCGTACTGGCTTACCAGCCACTTGCTGCCGGCGCGATCAAAATTGATCTGCAGGCGCGCGTTCGGCCCCTGTCCCTCGAAATGAATAATGGTGCCTTCACCAAATTTTGGATGCACTACACGCATGCCCAGTGCGTAGCCGTCGGCGCTCTTGCTGCCACTGCTCTGGGTCACGCTCGACACCGGGCGTGACACTTGCCCACGCAACCGCACTTCTTCAATCAACTCTTTCGGAATTTCACGCAGGAAGCGCGACGGCGCGTTATAGGTTTCACTGCCATACAGTCGGCGGCTTTCGGCGTAAGTCAAATACAGCTCGCGCATGGCGCGGGTGATGCCGACGTAGCAAAGCCGGCGCTCTTCTTCCATACGCCCCGGCTCGTCCGCCGACATCGAATGCGGGAACAGGCCCTCTTCCATGCCGACAATAAACACCAGCGGAAACTCCAGACCCTTGGCCGAGTGCAGCGTCATCATCTGCACCGCATCTTCGTGCTCGGCGGCCTGACCTTCGCCGGCTTCGAGGGCGGCGTGGTCAAGAAAAGCGGTCAGCACATCGGTGTCGCCTTCGATATCGTCGTCATCGAACTCGCGCGTGGCGCTGATCAATTCGCGCAAGTTTTCCTCGCGCTGCTGACCCTTCTCGCCCTTTTCGTTCTTGTGAAACTCGAGCAGACCGGAGGCATGGATAATGTGCTCGCAACGCTCCGCCAGGCCCAGTTCAGCCGAGTCTGCATCGAGGCGATTGACCAGATCGAGAAACGCCGCCAGCGCCGAGCAGGCACGTCCCGGCAAACTGCCATCGGTAATCATGCGGTTGGCGGTCGCCCACAGTGACTGGCCACTGGCGCGCGACTGCTCGCGTAATGTCTCGACAGTCTTGGCACCAATGCCGCGGGTGGGCGTGTTGACGACGCGCTCGAATGCGGCGTCGGCCTCGCGGTTGATCAGCAGGCGCAGGTAGGCCAGCGCGTTCTTGATTTCCGCCCGTTCGAAGAAGCGTTGGCCGCCGTAGATGCGGTAGGCGATGCCGGATTGCAAAAACGCCTCTTCCATCACCCGCGACTGGGCGTTGGAACGGTACAGCACCGCCATCTCGCTACGGTTCATGCCCTGTTGCTGGGCGCTTTGCACCTTGCTGGCAACAAAGCGTGCTTCATCGACCTCATTGAAGCCGGCATACAGGCGAATCGGATCACCGTTGCCGATTTCGGTCCACAGCTCCTTGCCGAGGCGGTCGCTGTTGTGGGTAATGACGGCGTTGGCGGCATTCAGGATGGTGCTGGTGGAGCGGTAATTCTGCTCCAGCCGGACGATGCGCAGGTCACTGAAATCTGCGCTAAGCCGATGAATATTTTCGATTTTTGCGCCACGCCAGCCATAAATGGACTGGTCGTCATCGCCGACTATGGTGAGCCCGGCGCCGCCGCCCGCCAGCAGCCGCAGCCAGGCATACTGGATTGCGTTGGTGTCCTGGAACTCGTCCACCAGAATGTGGCGGAAGCGGCGCTGGTAATGGCCGCGCAACTCATCGTTGTCACGCACCAGCTCAAGCGCACGCAGCAGCAACTCGTTGAAGTCCACCAGCCCCTTGCGCCGGCATTCGTCTTCGTAGGCCTGATAGATCTTCTGCATGGTGGCCAGAAACAGGTCGCCGTGCGGCTCGATATGCTGTGCCCGCAAACCCTCGTCTTTCTGGCTGTTGATAAACCACTGTGCCTGCCGTGGCGGCCAGCGGCTGTCATCCAGACCGAGCTCCTTGATCACCCGGCGGATCAGGCGTTGCTGATCTTCGCTGTCGAGGATCTCGAAGCTTTCCGGCAGCCCGGCTTCCTGCCAGTGCGCGCGCAACAGGCGGTGGGCGATGCCGTGGAAGGTGCCCACCCACATGCCACCGGCGGGCATATGCAGCAGCTGCTCGATGCGGCCACGCATCTCATGGGCAGCCTTGTTGGTGAAAGTAACCGCCAACAAACCGAACGGCGAAACCTGTTCGGTGGCGATCAGAAAGGCGATACGGTGCACCAGCACCCGGGTCTTGCCCGAGCCGGCGCCAGCCAGTACCAGCAGGTGGGCATCATCCGCCGCTACCGCGTCGCGCTGGGCAGGATTGAGGCCATCAAGGAGGTCGGTTATGTCATCCATCGGGGCGCGATTGTAGCAGCTTGTCGCGGCGGGCGCGGACAACAAAAACACCCGCCCAGCTGATGGCCGGTTGGGCGTGGTGGGAGGCGGGAACGGGTTTGCACGACACTCCCGTAGGAGCTTGCCTGCAAGCGAACCGGCATTCGACAAGGGCTGTTCGCTTGCAGGCAAGCTCCTACAGGGTCCGGAATGGCGAACACCCAGCTTCCTTGAGGGTTCTCCCCCTGCCAAGGGGGAGACAGAGGGGGTCCATCCCCAGTCAGATGCCGGTGCCACGACGGACCGCCGCTAACCCCTCCCCAGCCCTCCCCTTGGCAGGAGGGGAGCGGCAGGTCCGGACTGACGAGCACCCCGCTTCATCAGGGGTTCTCCCCCTGGCAGGGGAGGGAGGCGTTTTTAGCCGGCTATTTTCTATACAGATGTATAGCTACGATGCCGTACCTTTTGCTGATTTTTTCAGCATTTAACAACAACTTGTGTCAATCAGGTTTCCGCCGACCCGGCGCGCCGGTAAACTGTTTGTCCGCTTAAAGGACTGGGCAAATAGCCCGTACCGCGGTTCCGCCCCTGGCGGGACATTGAGGGCAAGGCGTGCAGAAAAATAATAACAGCTCACTGATGGCACACGACGATCTGCTCCGCGAGCAGACCGAGCGGCTGTTTGCGTCCCTGCCGGCGATGATTCTGCTCGAGCCTGCCTGCGCCCTGGTGGTGGTCTGGCTGTACTGGAGCGCCAACACGCCACAAATCGAATTGCTCACCTGCGGCACACTGATTTTCGGCATCGCCTTTACCCGTGCGGTTGTGCGCCTGCTCTACAATCATCTCGCCCCGGACATGCCGCGCACTGACGGCTGGCGCTGGATGGCAACGTTCCTGATCTGGACTAGCGGCATCGTTATCGGCATTGTCGCCGTGTACCTCAATCCCGCCTCGCTGATTTTTGCACCCGCCATGCTGCCGTATCAGGCGCTGTTTGCCGGATTGATTTTCAGTCTTGCGGTAATTGCCGTTTCCACCTATTCGATTTACCTGCCGGCGGCGGTGGGTTATCTACTCGCCATCGCGCTGCCGATTGGCTATCACGTGGTCACGTCCGCTGACAGCGATGCCTTTATTTACGGTGCTGTGTTCGCCTGTCTGGCGCTGTTTATCATGCTGGCGGCATTCAGCATGCACCGCAGCGCCATGCAATCGCTAAAACTGCAGCACAAGAATATGTCGCTGATCGATTATCTGGATCGAGCGCGCGCCGACGCCGAGGCCCTGAACGAAAAACTCACCCGCGAAATTTTTGAGCGCAAGCAAGCCAAACAAAACCTGCAGGAAGCCAACGACCGACTCGAGTCGATCGTGCAGGAGCGTACCCGCCTGCTGGAGTCTGCCAACGGTGAACTCAGCGCTGCCAGCCAACGACTGCAACTGGCCCTGGATGCGTCCAACATCGGTCTGTGGGACTGGAACGTGCTCACCGGCGAAACCTATCACTCCAACTTTGATCGCCTGCTCGGTTACGGCCGCGACCGCTTCTCCAACTTCGTTGTCGACCTGGAAAACATGGTGCACAGCGAAGACTGGCCGAAACTCAAGCGCGCCATGGTCATGCACTTCAAGGGCCGCACCAGCCGCTACCACGCCATCTACCGCATTCGTCATGCCAACGGCGACTGGCACTGGATTGAAGATGAAGGCCGTGTGGTGGAATGGGACAAGGACAACAAAGCCGCGCGCATGATCGGTACGCGCCGTGACATTACCGATGACAAGCTGGCTGAAGACCAGTTGCGTTTGTCCGCCACCGTATTTGAAAACGCCTCTGAAGGTATCCTGATCATGGATACCCATTTCCACTTCCTCACCGTCAACGATTGCTTTACCCGCATCACCGGTTTTGCTGAAGAGGAAGTGCGCGGCAAGACCATGGCCATGGCCAGCAACAACGGCAGCACCAATGCCGAGCTGTATCAGGAAATTGCCGACACGGTGCGCCGCGAAGGTTTCTGGGAGGGCGAAATGAGCGAGCGCCGCAAGGACGGCGAGCCCTATCCGATCTGGTTGCAACTATCAGCGGTGTACGATGACGACGGCCAGATTACCCATTACGTTGGCATGTTCTCGGATCTGACCCAGCGTAAGGAAGCCGAGGAAAAGCTGCAGTTCCTGTCCAACTATGATCGCCTTACCGGCCTCGCCAACCGCACCATGTTCCGTGAGCGCCTGCACAAGTCGCTGGCGCTGGCGCGCCTGAATCGCGAACGCGTCGCGCTGCTGACGCTCGACCTGGACCGCTTCCGTCCGATCAACGATTCCCTCGGCCACGAGATCGGCGACAAGTTGCTGCGCATGACCGCCGAACGTCTGCGCACGCTGGATATTGCCGAAGGCACCCTCGCACGAGTTGGCGGCGACGAATTTACCCTGATCATCGACAACTACCGCAGCAGCGGCGAAGTCGATGCGCTGTGTCAGGAACTGATCAATGTGATGCGCAAGCCGTTCAATATCGGCGGCCATGAACTGCTGCTGGGCGTCAGCATCGGCGCCAGTGTGTTCCCGGATCATGCCAAGGAAGCGCAAGCGCTGATCAACCAGGCTGATCTGGCCGTGCATCAGGCCAAGCGCATGGGCGGCAATAACGTGCAGTTCTTCCGCTCGGATATGCGCGCCGCGTCGGTCGAGCAACTGGCGCTGGAAACCAGCCTGCGCAAGGCGATCTTCAAGAACGAATTTGTGGTGCACTATCAGCCGAAGGTGGATCTGGTCGACGGCCGCATCAAGGGCGCCGAAGCGCTGGTACGTTGGCAGCACCCGACCATGGGACTGTTGCCGCCGAAAGATTTTATTCCGCTGGCAGAAGAAACCGGCCTGATTTCCGCTATCAGTGAATGGGTGCTTGAGCGCTCCTGCCGTCAGGCCGCGCAGTGGCTCAAACAGGGCGATGAAATTCAGGTATCCGTGAACCTGTCAGCGCAGCAATTCCGCAAGGGCGATATCACCACCATCGTCGATCGCGTGCTTGATCTGACCGGCCTGCCAGCGCGGCTGCTGGAACTGGAATTGACCGAAAGCCTGATCATGGAAGATCTGGACAAGAATATTGAAGTCCTGCAGCAACTGCGCGAGCGCGGCATTGGCCTGTCGCTGGATGATTTCGGCACCGGTTATTCTTCGCTGAGTTATCTGAAGCGCTTCCCTGTAGACACCCTGAAGATTGATCGCTCGTTCGTGACCGATATGCATGTCAGCCAGGATGATGCCGCCATCACCCAGGCGATTATCGATATGGCCCACAGCCTGAAGATGATCGTGGTGGCAGAAGGCGTGGAAGAAGAAGCGCAAATGTCACTGCTGCGACGCATGGGCTGCGACGCGATTCAGGGCTATCTGATCAGCCGCCCGGTGCCGGAAGCCGAGTTCCACACGCTGTTCAAGCGTCGGCAGCAAGCCACCGGTTAAGGCGCCGTTATGCGCATCGTCAAAAAACTCTCTCTTCCTTTCCTGTATGGCGCCACAACCGCTGTGTTGCTGATCCTCGCGAGCGTGGCTCCGGCTGGCTCGGTTTACCGTTGCGGCAATACCTTCAGTGCCGAGCCCTGCGGAGAGGATGCACAGGAGCATGAAATATTTGGCTCAGATGCGGAGTCGACAAAAAATCTCGATGAAAAAAGTGCGGCGGTTTGCCTTGAGAACGCCATCAACCACGGCTTACTCGGCAATCCCGGCGGCGCCCAGGCAAAAGCCGTCAGCACGCGCATATCCGAAGTGGTGCAATACAAAGGTACTGCGTTGATGGGTTACCGCATGCGGGTGGCAATCAGTGAAATGAATGGCATGACCGGCAACTACAATCCGCCGCAGCAATTTGACTGTGTGCTGACGCCGGATTTGTCACGGGTGTTTAGTGTGGCGCCTGTGGGGGCAGCTGCGGGAAACTAACGCTCGCTAGGGCTCCAACTCTCCTGTCCGGGAAATTGGAGACCTGACCCCGCTGACCCTACCACAATAATTCTCGTGGACTGGAAAATGGGAGGTCTGGCCTCACGACTTCTCAACCAACCGAAAAGACCATATAGACAAGCTCAGTATGCCCCCGAAATTAGAAGTATGGCCTGCGTCAGCATCGCTCCCAACCAACCTTCAGAAATCGCTCAACAACTCATCAAGCCTCACGCCGCCGCCCTTCCCGATGCGACTAGACCGATTAATACAAAGAAAAAGTGCAAAATCATAGAGTATCGAAGCACTACACCTGTTCTTCGCACAAAAAAGATCCACTCCTCCTTAAAAATCTCGCTCATGGCTTCTTTATCAAATCCGTAAAGACCAATTTTTATTAATTTTTTTCCATCATTTTCTTTATTGTCACCCAGAAATCTTTTTCTTAAAAACAACAAGCAAAAAATGTAAGTCCAGAAACTTACGTAAAAGACAAATGCAACAAATTCATCCACCAGATGTAATAAACCCATCACCTTCTCCGCGGCTGGAAACTCGATCGCTTATCAGAAGGAATCTCAATATCAGAGTATCTCCTCCAAATATCATATGAGAATGCCTTTCTATAAAAGCCATATGAGTCACTTGCGCCCAACCCCAGATTCACACCTACTCCCCATCCGGCTTCAAGGGAGCTCGTGGTCGCCTCAATCTCAACCCCCATGCCCGGAATGACTGACAAGCCAAACTCCGTAGAGTCAGACCACCCTTCTAAGTCACTAACGCTATTTATACTTGCGCGGCCGTACTTTCCAGTAGCCGCGAAGCCTAGCTTCGCGGAGCCAATCTTTAAGTCCTCCGGACTTGTTGGGATGGGCAAACTAACATCAAAGCCACCGAACAACAGAACTCGCTGGTTTTCGTCATCGAATATCATCTTATTGTAGTAAGCTAAGCCAAGAACAAATCCACCACCGATCTTCTCTTCGTAGGTATCGTACTCTCCGGACAGCTCATATCGCTCAGTTGTACCATAATGCCAGACATCGTCTGTATCAGGGGGACCAAAAGCGCGCCCCCAAGGCGTTTGATACGGCGTTCCATTCTCGCCACGGAAACCAACCCCCGAAGTAAGCCCAAATTGTGACGCCGACTTTACTGGTACTGGTGTATATCCAAGATCCCGTGCAGTGTCGGAAACCCAGTTAACCATCCCAGCGCCAAACTGCGCATAATTATTAGTGTATTCTCCCTGCTCCATTCCTCTCAAATTATCACCAAACTCAACAGCAAGATCGTTCAAAATGCTCCCCACTAGAGCCTGTTTCTGGTCCGCACTAAGCGTCTGATCTTCATATATTCCACGGAGTGCGGTAATTTTTTCACCCGACGACTGGGCAATATCTGATCTAGCATCAGTTAGCGTCAGGGACTCCCCTTCGTATATCAAATCAGGATTCTCAATGCCATTCCTTTGGGCTAAGGCCTCATATCCCTCATCAGACCAAAAAGGATGCCGAGCGGCGATTTCAGACAGAGTATCGCCTCGCCTCACCGTATAGGACGCGTTATCTTTAAGGTCATACTCTCGCCCGGAAACAAATGAAGCCGGTAGGCTGCGATAAAACAGGGGACACGCACCTGTTTAATTGAGAAACATCAAACGAGAATAAGTGCGTGTCCATTTCTTGTGTCTGAGCGTGACGATCAGCGAAATAGCGGGATGGCTGGCAATTCCAATCCACCGCAGCATTTGCATTTTTTGCTTTCGCTGGATTTGTCGCGGGCTCTCAGCTTTTGGCTGCGGGTCGCGCTGGGGAGTAGCCATCTCTGCGCATCTACCCTTCGTCGTCTTTCGCTCTCTGATACTCGTCATATGGCGGCATCAGATTCCGCTCGCAACGCTCGCGCTCCGACTCGGGCAAGTTCTGGCACTCACGCGCCTGCGTGTCACGCACTGACTGATAGGAACCACGCTCGCTGCAAGCAGCGAGCGTGGTGAGGGTGGCGAGGAAAATCAGGATGAATTTCATTTTATGTCTCACCCGGCGGTAAATTGCTGGCGGATCTGGCTGAGCTGCTCGGCGCTGAGGCGCAGATTCTCGATCAGCGTATCTTCTTTCTTGCTTTCCTTATTTTTGTCGTCGCGTTCTATTTTGACGCTGGTGACATTGAGATACTGGCTCTGCTGGCAGCCCTTGCAGTAACACCATTCCACCCGGGTCCAGTTATCCGCGTCATCACTTTTGCCCAGCGATGCAATCGCTTCGGTCACGGCGGTCTCGATACGCTTGCGAAACGCATTGATATCGTCGAGCGGAGACAGGGCATCGGCAGATTCTTTGGTTTCCACCCACTTTTTGCACTGTTCGCAAAACGGCGTGCTGCTGAGGACGGTACGCGCGGCGATGCTGGCGCAGCCAATGATCATGGCGCCTTCGATCAGCCAGATGCCATACAAGGACCAGCCCGTGGGCGTCCAGCCAAAAATGCTCCACACGCCATAGGCGCCGAGCATTTGCAGCATTGGCTTCATTTCAGCCAGCGACAACATCAAACGCTCTTGTTCAGATGCCGCATACAGCCAGGCCACCCAACCGGTGTACTCCGCGAGGATGCCCGCGGCCAGGCCGCACAGGCCGATCAGCCCCATGTTGCGCACCTGGCCAAGGCGGGCACCAAAGCCAACGCTAACGCCTACGGCAATACCAAAAAAGAAAGTAATGATGAAGTTCAGGAACACGAACGGGATGTAGAAAATGGCGTAGCCGTAGGCGACGCCCAGCACTATTGCAGCGATGACGCCGAACAGCAGCATCCAGATAATGCCGTCCGCGCGGAATTTGCCGGAATGCTGGTAATACAAAGATTGATCGTCCATGTGCTTTCCCCTCTGTTGTTGTTTTTGCACCACTTCCAGTGTGATGCTTTAAATGAAAACGGAGCTTTCCGCTCCGTTTCCTACCGCTTTTTATTCTACGGTGACCGATTTGGCAAGGTTACGTGGCTGATCCACATCGGTGCCGCGCGCCACCGCCACATGGTAGCTGAGCAACTGCAACGGTACGGTGTAAACAATCGGCACCAGCAGCTCCGGCACCGGCGGCATGGCCATCACCGTCATGCCCTCTTCCTCCACCACCTGTGCCGTGCGATCTGCAAACAGGAACAGTTCGCCGCCGCGAGCGCGCACTTCCTGCAGATTGGATTTCAGTTTTTCCAGCAGTTCGTCGTTAGGCGCCACCGCCACCACCGGCATTTCCTTGTCCACCAGCGCCAACGGGCCGTGCTTGAGCTCACCGGCCGGATACGCCTCGGCGTGGATATAGGAAATCTCCTTGAGCTTGAGCGCGCCTTCCATGGCAATCGGATAGAGCGGCCCACGACCGAGGAACAGGGTGTGATGCTTTTCAACAAACTGATCCGCCAGTGCATTGATGCGCACATCCAGCTGCAATACCTGCTCCATCAGGCGCGGCAACTGGCGCAGATCATTCAGCACCTTCTCGATGACCTTGCTGTCGACGCCCTTGGCTTTCGCCATCGCCAGCACCAGCATCAACAGGCCTGCCAGCTGGGTCGTGAAGGCCTTGGTGGAGGCGACACCAATTTCCGGGCCGGCCTTGGTCAGGAAGGTGAGCTCGGATTCGCGCACCAGCGAAGAGCCGTCGACATTGCACACGGCCAGACGACCAAGATAGTTGTCCGAGTCAGTGGTGCCACGCAATGCCGCCAGGGTATCCGCGGTTTCACCGGACTGGGATATGGTGACGAACAGCGAACCTTCGGGGACGACATGCTTGCGGTAGCGATACTCGCTTGCCACTTCCACCTGACACGGTACGCCGGCAATGCTTTCCAGCCAGTAACGCGCCACCATGCCGGCGTGATAACTGGTGCCACAGGCGATGATCTGTACGTTCTTGATCGCTGCCAGCATGTTCTGCGCATTGTCACCGAATGCGGCAAACAATTCTTTTTCCGATTCGATCCGGCCTTCCAGCGTGCGCTGGATAGCCGCCGGCTGCTCGAAAATTTCCTTGAGCATAAAGTGGCGGTACTCGCCCTTTTCAGCGTCTTCGGCACTGCCATCGAACTCATGCACCGGACGCGTGACGTCTTTACCGTTCTTGTCGGTAATACGCACCTCGGTCAGCGTCAGCTCGGCCATGTCGCCTTCTTCCAGGAAGATAAAGCGATTGGTGACCGGCATCAGTGCCAGCTGATCAGAAGCGAGGTAGTTTTCATCGATGCCCAGACCGATCACCAACGGCGATCCGAAACGCACTGCGATCAGGCGATCGGGCTCATCCTTGCTGATCACGCCGAGCGCAAAGGCACCGTGCATTTGTGTCGCCGCTGCGCGCACGGCACCAAACAGGTCGTTGTTGCCGCGCAGGGCGCGATGGATCAGATGCACGATCACTTCGGTATCAGTTTCAGAGCTGAATTCGTAGCCATCGGCTTGCAACTCGATGCGCAGCTCCTGGAAATTCTCAACGATGCCGTTATGTACCAGCGCTATGTCTTCACCGGACATGTGCGGGTGTGCATTGCGCTCGCTCGGTACGCCATGGGTGGCCCAACGGGTGTGGGCAATGCCCAGCACTCCGGCAGCACCGACTTCCTTGACCGCATCTTCCAGTCCTTGCACCTTGCCCTGTCGGCGCACACGCGTGATGGCGCCATCGGAGAGCAGCGCCACACCGGCGGAATCATAGCCGCGATACTCAAGTCGCTTCAGGCCCGTGATCAGAATATTGGTGACATTACGCTGGGCAATCGCCCCGACTATCCCGCACATGCGTTAATCCTTTTTGGCATCTTTTTTCACCGGCCGCTGCCAGCCGGAACGATTCTTTTGCAAGCCACGTGCCACAGCCAGGGCATCGTCGGGCACATCTTTTGTCACCGTGCTGCCTGCGCCCACCGTAGCATTCTTGCCCACCGTTACCGGCGCCACCAACGACGAATTGGAACCAATAAAGGCGCCATCACCGAGGGTGGTCTGGAATTTGTTTACGCCGTCGTAGTTGCAGGTGATGGTGCCGGCACCGACATTAACGTTGGCGCCCAGCACCGCATCACCGACATAGCTAAGGTGATTGATCTTGCTGCCCTCGCCGACTTTGGCTTTTTTGGTTTCAACAAAGTTGCCGACCTTGGCATGGCTGGCCAGCTCGGTGCCCGGACGCAGGCGCGCAAAGGGACCTACCTGACAGCCATTGGCAACCGACGCACCGTCGATATGGCTGTTGGCTTCAATCACCGCGTTGTCGCCAACGGTGGCGTTGCGTATCACCACATTGGGGCCAATGCGAACGTTGCTACCGAGCGTCACATCACCTTCGAAAACCGCATTGATATCGATAAACAGATCAGTGCCAATTGTGAGTGTGCCGCGCACATCAATGCGCGCAGGGTCCGCCAGCGTGGCGCCACTGCGCATCAGGGTTTCCGCCTGCAGACGCTGATAAATACGTTCCAGCCGCGACAGCTGTACGCGATCGTTGACGCCATCGACTTCCCAGCCGTTGGCCGGCTGCGCGGTGCGAATCTCCAGACCGGCATCCACCGCCATGGCAATCACATCAGTCAGGTAATACTCGCCCTGGGCGTTGTTGCTGGACAGCCTCGGCAAGACTTCGCGCAGCAGCGCAGTTGAGCAAGCGAGAATGCCGGTATTCACTTCCTGCACCGCCTTCTCGGCATCGTTGGCATCTTTTTGCTCGACGATGCGCTGAACCTTGTCGGCGCCGTCGCGAATGATGCGACCGTAGCCGGTGGGGTCGGACATGGTCAGCGTCATCAGGGCGAGGGACTGGTCATCCAGCAGGCTGACAAAATGCTTGAGCGTGTCGGGTTGCGTCAGCGGCACATCGCCGTACAGCACCAGCACCTGTTGTTCCTGAATCAACGGCATCGCCTGCGCCACCGCGTGGCCGGTGCCAAGCTGTTCTGCCTGCAATGCCCAATCGAGATCATCGCCTGCGATGGCGTCACGCACGGCCTCACCGCCATGACCATAGACCACGACGATGCGGTCGGCGTTGAGCGCGCGGGCCGCGTCCACCACATGGCCGAGCATCGGCTTACCGGCGACCGGGTGCAGCACCTTCGGCAGCGCCGACTTCATGCGCGTGCCCTTGCCCGCGGCGAGAATGACTACGGCTAAACTCATACGTCCCTGCTTACCTTGTTATTGGCGCCATCTGAGGCGATACCCGGTTACCGGGTGTCTGACGCAGTATCCCCAATTCAATCTGCTGTTTCAGTTGCCTATGAAACAAAAAAGGGTAGCCCTGCGGCTACCCTTTCCGTCGTTCTGTCCAACATCGCTTACTTGCCGAGCTTCTTCTTGAGCTGCTCGATGGTACGCAACTGGGCTAGAGACTCGGCCAGGATGGCCACGGCCATACCGGTATCCATCTCGGCATGCTTGCCGTCCAGCACTTCCTTGGCCTTCTGGCGCGCCTGCTCTGCAGCAGCCTGGTCCATATCCTCAGCACGCACAGCGGTGTCGGCGAGGATGGTCACCAGATTCGGCTGCACTTCAAGGAAACCGCCGGTCACGTAGTACAACTCTTCGCCACCGTTCTGCTTGACGATGCGTACCGGACCCGGCTTCAGCCGGGTCAACAGCGGCGCATGGCCCGGCATGATGCCGAGATCGCCCTCGGTGCCAGCGGCGACAACCATCTCCACCAGGCCCGAGTACAACGATTCTTCTGCGCTTACGATGTCACAATGCACGGTCATTGCCATCCCGTGTTACCTCCAGGGGATTACTTAGCCTGACGCTTGTTGTAAGCCTCAAGTACTTCGTCGATACCGCCCTTCATGTAGAAATCCTGCTCCGGGATATGGTCGAAATCACCGTTGAGGATGCCCTGGAAGCCGCGGATGGTTTCCTTCAGCGCCACGTACTTACCCGGCGAGCCGGTGAAGACTTCAGCAACGTGGAACGGCTGGGACAGGAAACGCTCGATCTTACGTGCGCGGTACACCACCTGCTTATCTTCTTCGGACAGTTCGTCCATACCGAGAATCGCGATGATGTCTTTCAGTTCCTTGTAACGCTGCAGTACGGTCTGCACGCCACGAGCCACTTCGTAATGCTCAACGCCGATCACCAGCGGATCGAGCTGACGGGAAGTGGAATCGAGTGGGTCAACCGCCGGGTAGATACCCTTGGAAGCGATGTCACGGCTCAGTACCACAGTCGCATCAAGGTGCGAGAAGGTGGTTGCCGG
>CAYMEY010000003.1:0-332738 GCA_964389795.1 uncultured Alcanivoracaceae bacterium | reverse complement strand
TTCCGTATACACACTTTCCAGGCGTGCTCCTTCGACCACTCGGACACCTCACCAAACTCATTGTCAGACCGGAGAAGACGCCACGGCGCCCTCGCCCCAAGGGGCCGGTCTGCGAAAGGCGCGTAGGTTACCCGAGGCGCCCTGATCAGGCAATGCAGCGGCGATGCAATCGCTGCTTTTTTGGCTGCTCTGCGCATCACACGTCCGTATCAGGCTGCAATGTCGCCAGATAATTGCCCTGATACTCAGTGGTCGGACTGCCGCCAACCTCGCCAGCCAGCACCGACACGGTCAGCGGCGCCTTGCCGCGGCGCAGCAGGCGCTGGCGAAACCTGTCGCAGCTGTCTGCGGAGGCGATCGCCGTGATCTCCATATCGGCGCGAATCGGTGCGCGAAATGCCATGCTGCTGGTTCCCGCCACCACATCGACCTGCAGCGGCCGGGCCAGCAAGGTGGTATAAGCCCAGCCAGCCAGCGTCAGCAACGCCGTCTGCGAGCCGGCAAACAGGCTGCCCTTGTCGTTCACATTGACGGCCAGACCGGCGCGCATGCGCAGGCGCTCGCCATCCCACTCCAGCAACTGGAAGTCCAGATGGCGCGTCAAGGGTATGTGTTCACGGATCAGGTCAGCAAAGCGCTCCAGCTCAGTCACTGGGGAACTCCCGCATATAGGGCTGGGGCGACTCGTCCGGCAGCAGTTTGCGGCTGCCTGCCGCCGGCGTACCGAGGTACAGGTAGCCCACTATTTCGTCCTTGTCGGCAAATCCGAGTCGTTGCTTGACCAGCGGATGCTCGGCCATCCGGCCAGTCCGCCACATGGCACCAATATCCAGCGCATGGGCCGCCAGCATGATGTTCTGCGCGGCCGCGGCGACGGCCATGACCTGATCTATCACGGGCACACGGTTGTGCGGATCGGTTTCCGCCACCACCACCAGCACCGTCGGCGCTCGCAGCGGGTTATTACGCAGCTTGTCGAGTACCGCGGCATCGGTATCCGGATCGTCCTGACGTTGCGCCGCGACAAACAGTTCCCCCAGTCGCTGGCGCTGTTCGCCTTCCAGCAACATGAAGCGCCAGGGCCTGAGTACGCCGTGGTCGGGCGCGCGCAACGCCGCGCGCAGCAACTGGTCAATCTGGGCCGCATCGGGGCCGGGCTCCGTCAGCCGGGGGATGGATAGCCGGGAATGCAGGGCGGTGATCGCGTCCATAGTCTCTCCTTGCTGGCGCTGCATTGTACCCAACCGGCGGCCATTTTCCTTGCTAGTGCTTTTTTCCTAAATGGGATCGGGTTAATCTGCCCCATTATTAAAGGTGACCACAGCCCTATGAGCACTACCGCGCCAAACGGCCAGAAGAAGCCCAACCGCGAGGATCCCCAGGCCAAGGCACGGCGGATGAGCAACTATATCCGGCTGCTGGAGTTCCTGGTGGCGGCGGTCATCCTGATCGCAGGCATTCAACGCAAGACCTACCCCTTCGAATACGCCCTGTGTGTGGCGCTGCTGCTCGCCTACCCGTCCATTGCCCAGATCATTGCCTGGCTGATTGAACGCCGCGGCAGCCATCAGCAACAGATCGCCGCGCTACTGATTCAGCTCGATGCCTTCATCATTGGCGGCGCCATGGCGACACTGCACTTTGCGGTGGTGCCCTGCGCTGCGCTGCTGATCATCATCAACGCCAACGCCGTCACTGGCGGCGGCCTGTTCCTGTGGCTGATGAGCTTTGTCTGGTTGGTCGCCGGCGCCTTTGTTGGTGCCATGATTGTCGGCTTCCAGATGATGCCGATCGAACAGACGCCAACGTTGCTGACGCTGGTCTCACTCGCCGGCCTTGGCGTGTACGTCGCCGCCTCCTCTTTCAATTATCACCAGCAATCAAAGCTGGTGATGGAAGCTCAGGAGCGCCTGCAGCAACAACAAAAGCAGGCGGTGGAGCTATCGCGCAAGCTGGCGAAATATCTTTCACCACAAGTGTGGGGATCTCTGTTCTCCGGCCGTCGCGACGCCAAGGTTGAAACCCGCCGCAAAAAGCTGACGGTGTTCTTCTCTGACATCAAGGGCTTCAGCAACATGTCGGAGAACCTGCCGCTGGAGCAACTCACCAGCATGCTCAATACCTACTTGTCAGAAATGACACGTATCGCCGAGCGCCACGGTGGCACCGTGGACAAATTTATCGGCGACGCCGTGATGGTATTTTTCGGTGACCCGACCAGCAAAGGCTCCAAGGAAGATGCTACCGCCTGTGTCGCGATGGCGATCGAGATGCAAAAACACATGAAGCTGTTGCGCCAGCGCTGGAAACGCGAGGGCATTGATCAGCGTCTGGACATTCGCATTGGCATCAACACCGGTTATGTCACGGTCGGCAACTTCGGCACCGATACACGACTGGATTACACCATTCTCGGCACGGACGTGAATCTGGCCAGCCGACTGGAGTCCTCGGCGCGCCCCGGCCACATCCTGATTTCACAAGCCACCCATGAACTGATCAAGGACCGCATCCTGTGCCGCAGCATGGGCGATATCCAGGTCAAGGGCTTCAACCGGCCGATTCCGGTACACGAAGTGGTGGACTTCCGCAGCAAGGCCGGCAAGAACAATGATTTCATTTCTCTCGAGGCCGACGGCTTCGGTATCCACCTGCACATAGATCGTGTGCGCAACTTTGACAAAAAGCGCATATTGCATACGCTGGCCAAGTCGGCGACTGAGCTGAAGCAGACCAACACCGTCAAGGTCAACTACGAAGCCGAGGGCTTTGCCATTCACCTCGACAGTGATCTGATCAGTCCCAAGGATCGCTCGCGCATACTGCAGGTCATGGGCGAAGCGGCAATGAAAGTGAAGGAGCGCCTGATCGTCTAGGATCATCGCGCTGCACCACCTCAGGAGAGCGCGCGTGACCTCATCTGCAACGCTGCCCCGCTGGCTACAGTGGGTCGAACGCTTCGGTAACGCCCTGCCTCACCCAACGCTGCTGTTTGTCTGGCTGTGCCTGCTGCTGATGCCGCTCACGGCAATCCTCTCGGCACTGGATATTCAGGTCACTCATCCGGCGTCGGGCGACGTCGTCCAGATTCGCTCGCTGCTATCCGCTGATGGCATCCGCTACCAGCTCACCTCTCTGGTTACCAACTTCACCGGCTTTGCACCACTTGGGGTGGTGTTGGTGGCCATGCTTGGTATTGGCATTGCTGAGCGCAGTGGCCTGCTCGGTGCCTGCCTGCAAGCATTGGTGCGACGCACGCCGGCGGCGCTGCTGACGCCGGTGGTGGCGCTGGCCGGTGTGCTATCAAGCATTGCCGTGGATTCCGGCTATGTGGTGCTGATTCCGCTCGCCGGGCTGCTGTTTGCACAAGCCGGGCGTTCGCCACTGCTCGGGATTGCCGTGGCATTTGCCGCCGTGTCCGGCGGCTTCAGCGCCAACCTGTTTATCGGTCCGGTAGACGCCTTGCTCGCTGGACTCAGCAGCGAGGCCGCACACATTGTCGAACCGGGCCGTCAGGTGCAGGCATCAGGAAATTACTGGTTCATCATTGCCTCGACGTTTCTGGTCACGCTGCTGGTATCGCTGGTCACTGTGCTGCTGGGCAAACGACTGGCGGCGTCGCCGCCCGTCAACGAACAGGCGACCACACACACAGGCTTTGGCAAACGCACGTTGCTGGCATTGGTGGTTTTCATCGCGGTCGTTGCACTGTTGTCGCTACCGGAGCAGGCGGTGTTGCGTGACCCGGCCAATGGCAGTCTGCTCAGTGGCAGCTTCATGCGCGGCATCGTCGTGCTGGTGGCGCTGGGCTTCGCCGTCACTGGCATTGGTTACGGCTACGATGTCGGCAGCTTCAGAAACGCCAGCGACATCATTGACGCCATGGAGCAGACCATGCGCAGCCTGTCGGGCTATCTGGTGCTGATGTTTTTTGCCGCCCAGTTTGTTGCCTGGTTCAACTGGTCCGGTGCCGGTCTGGTATTGGCGATCAAAGGGGCGGCCTGGCTTGGCGGTCTGCAGCTGTCACAAGCGCTGACGCTGGTGCTGCTGGTGCTGTTTACTGGCGTTATCAATCTGATGATTGGCAGTGCATCGGCGAAATGGTCAATGATGGCGCCGATCTTTGTGCCGATGCTGATGCTGGTGGGCATCAGCCCTGAAGCCTCTCAGGCGGCATTCCGGGTGGGCGATTCGAGCACCAACATCATAACGCCGCTGATGCCCTACTTCGCACTGGTGCTCGGCTTCGCACGTCGCTACCAACCCGACACCGGGATTGGCAACCTGCTTGCCCTGATGCTGCCGTACAGCCTGACCTTGCTATGTGGCTGGTCGCTGTTTCTGTTTGGCTGGGTAGCGCTGGGCCTGCCGCTGGGTCCCTGAGTTACTGTCTCACGGTGCGCAAGCTGATCGGCAGGGTTTCATAGTTGGAGCGGAACGGATTGATGTCGAGGCCGCCACGGCGGGTGAAGCGCCCGTACACACTCAGCTGCCTCGGCGCACACTGCTGCAGGATATCCAGATAGATACGCTCGATGATCTGTTCATGAAAACCCTCGTGATTACGCAGTGACACCACATAACGCAACAGACTGGCGGCGCTGATCGGCACGCCGGTGTAGCGCACGATCAAGGTTGCCCAATCCGGCTGGCCGGTGACCGGGCAACGACTGCGTAGCAAATGACTGACCAACTGGCCCGATTGCTCCGCCCCCTGCTCCACCTGCAACAACGTCGGCTGGTAATCGTAATGCTCAATGTCCAGATCAATGCGATCAATCAGCGTGCCGGACAATTCGATCCAGGGTGCCCGTGCTGCCTCTTCCAGCGTTTGTAGTGACACATCCACCGGACCGCCGGCGCAGCGCGTGAGATCTTTTTCCAACACCTCAATCACGGCCTGCCGTGAAGCAAAACGGGTGTTGGCAAACGAATTGAGATACAGCTTGAAGGATTTCGACTCAATGATATGGCGGCTGTTGCAGGGCACGCGAAACTCCGCCATGACCACCACCGGCTTGCCACGACCATCCAGCCATGACAGCTCGTAGGCGTGCCAGACATCGACGCCATGGAACGGCAAACCATCCATTTCCATGCCCAGACCTTCACGGGCGTCCCAGCGCGGCACCGGATAAAGCAGCGCCGGCGTGTAGGTATCAATGTACTCGGACTGCCGCCCGAGTGGTGTATTGCTGAGTAGGTCGCTCATGCTTGGCTCCGGTAATACCGCTTTTGACAGGATCAGCAAAGGTTAGTTGCGGATGCCAATGCCACGATTGAGCAGCCACAGCGCCAGACAAAACAGCGCTACGGTGAAGCCAAAGATCATCGCCATCGACAGGTAGACATTGACGTCGCTGACGCCGAGCACGCCATAGCGGAAGGCATTGACCATATACAGCACCGGATTCGCCATCGACAGGCCGCGCCAGAAGTCTGGCAACAAGTCGATGGAGTAGAACACCCCGCCCAGATAGGTCAGCGGCGTCAGAATAAAGGTCGGCACAATGGCAACATCATCAAACTTGTTGGCAAATACCGCATTCACCAGTCCGCCGAGCGAGAACATGGTTGCGGTAAGCACCACCACACTGAAGGTGATCCAGACATGCTGCAGGTGCAGTTTGGTGAAAAACAGCGACAACAGCGTCACGATCAGTCCAGTCAGGATGCCGCGCGCGACACCTCCGGCGACAAATCCGAGCAGGATAACGGTATTCGACATCGGTGATACCAACATCTCTTCGATCGAGTGCTGGAACTTGGTTGAGAAGAATGAACTCACCACATTGCCGTAGCTGTTCTGTATCACGCTCATCATGATCAGGCCGGGCACGATATATTGCATGTAATCGAAGCCACCCATCTGGCCGACACGCGAGCCAATCAGGTTGCCAAAAATCACAAAGTACAATGTCATGGTGATCGCCGGCGGCAGCAGGGTTTGCGGCCAGATGCGTAAAAAGCGACGAATTTCCTTGCGCAGGATGGTGTTGAACGCGACCCACTGAGCTGACTGCATCATGCCTGCTTCTCCCCGGTCAGATTACGCTCCACCAGCCGCATGAACAGCTCTTCAAGACGGTTCGACTTGTTACGCATGCTCATCACAGCAATGTCCAGCGCCGCCAGACGATTGAAGACGTCATTCAGCGGCGCACTTTTCGGCACATCGACTTCCAGGGTGGTCGCATCACGCAGCCGCACATCGATACCATCAATGGTTGGCGGTGCCTGCAATGGCGCGGCAAGATCCAGAATGAATGTTTCCAGGTGCAACTTTTCCAGCAGTGACTTCATGTCCGTGTTTTCTACGATATTGCCGTGATCGATAATGGCAATCTTGCGACACAGTGACTCTGCCTCTTCGAGATAATGTGTGGTCAGAATAATGGTTTTGCCACGCTCGTTGATTTCCCGTAAAAATTCCCACATCGACCGCCGAAGCTCGATATCCACTCCCGCGGTGGGTTCATCGAGAATCAGCAATTCCGGCTCATGCACCAGCGCCCGGGCAATCATCAAACGACGCTTCATGCCGCCGGACAGCGCGCGACTCTGACTGTCGCGCTTATCCCACAGTCCCAGTCGGCGCAGGTAATACTCAGCCCGCTCGCGCGCCGGCTTTTCCGCAATGCCGTAGTAGCCCGCCTGCGCCACCAGAATATCGAACACTTTCTCGAACTGATTGAAATTGAACTCCTGCGGCACCAGACCCACCTGACGCTTGGCCAGCGTGCGTGCGCTATCCAGGTCGTGGCCAAAAATACTGACTTTGCCGCCGGTCTTGTTGACCAGTGAGCTGATAATGCCAATGGTGGTGGACTTGCCAGCGCCGTTAGGTCCCAGCAAGGCAAAGAATTCGCCTTTCTCAACAGTGAAGCTGACGCCGCTGAGCGCCTGCACACCATTGCTATATGTCTTGGTAAGGTTTTCGATCAAAAGTGCGGACAAGAGTGTTCCCCAGGAAAAAATAGCGGTCAGGTGCGATCCGGGCGGTCATCATAGCGCAACGACTCCCTGCCCTGCTCGCCTCGCCAGACCCAATGCATATGCTGCTCATCGAGCCACAACCACAACCCTTCCATCATCCACGGCCAGTCCTTGTCATCAACCTGCTGCAATCCCAGCAGCGACGCGACAAACGCCATCAGAATAGTGTCATGGGTGACATGCACTGCCAGTGCGCCGGGCTGCGGGTCACGCATGCGCAGATACTGGATTAGCTTGCGCTTGCCATCCCGGGGTGACAGCAGCCCCTGCATGCCCTCGCGCAAATGATGATTGATAAATGCCACCGCACCCATGCGCAGGAAATGTGGTCCAACGGTGTTGATGTCTTCGACATAACAGCCCGGCTCCACCAGCTCCATGCAGGTATGAATCGGCAGTTCCTGATCAATCAGGCCGGCTTCACGACCACCCTGCTGCAAGGCCGCAGCAGTGTCCACACAGCGGCCCACCGGGCTGCTGTAAAACGCGGCGACCGGCCGCCCGAGCTCTGCCCCCCAGGCGCGCGCCATATTTACCCCTTCTTCAGTCAACGGCAGGCGGTAATCGGCAAAGCCGTCCGGGGACAGCTCACGCACCGAGTGGCGGGTAAACAGGTGCACCGGTCGCTGCTGCGGCAACAGCGTCAGCGCATCTTTCAGATTGGGATGTAATCGGGCCATGCACTCTAAATTAGTCAGACAGGCAAAAAGCCCACGTGAAGCGGGCGGGCCCGACCAAGCGCCGGGCCAACCGCGAGTATGCCATAGCCGGCACACGGCCGGCACAAAGGATCAATCCAGCGGCGAATAACACTCCTGCAGTGCCAGCAGGTAATACTGCAAACCGCGGCGAGCGGCCTCCAGTGCCTGCTGCTGGGCGTGTGGCGTACGGGCGATCCGCTTGATCAGTTCCATCGCCTCGTGCGGATGATCGTCGTCGTAGCTGGCATGCGCTCGCAGCCACGCCATGGTGTGGCGATTGACCTCGGCGACGCCGGTCTCGGCATAATGCTTCATGCCCTTGACCACTTGCTGACTCCACTCTCCCGTGGCCCACTCGATCGCCAGATTGGTGGCGGCGATGCCCTCTTCAAGCGAGGCATTGCGGTCCACATCCCAGAGGTAGTTGTTGACGGCGTCCATCGCCGGCGACGGTCGATAGCTGTCGAGTTCGGCCAGACTGATGCCGAAACCGGCGGCCCAATCCTGATACCAGTAGGCATGGCGCTGTTCGACCTTGATGTTATCGATCAGCCACAGCTTGGCCTCTTCGTGCCCGGGCACGCCACGCTGTACCTTGGCCAGATTCAGGCCCATGTATTTGGGGAAGTTTTCCACCAGCGGATAGAAGCCCAGCAGGGCACGGCGCCAACGCTCCGGAGACAGTTCGCCCGCCGCCATCTCGCTGAACAGGGGATGGCTGACCACCCTGTCCTTGAGCGGCACCAGCGCTTCCCAGAAGTCCCGTGCCCAATCGGTGTGTTCAGTCAGTTCCAGCTTCTTCTTGTAATGTAACGCTCGCATACATTGCCACCCTGGCAGTTTTCAGTCCTGACCCCGTCCACCCCGGGGCCGTCGCAGTACGTTGGTACCTGAACCAACGCTTCAATATGCTCCGTTTTGCATGACGAAACGAGGACTGGTTACCCAATCTGTCGTAAAACGGCCCGTCTGGCCTGTCGGAGCGCCCGCCGCTGTGCCGCCAGATCAGTCTCGCCGCTGTCGGTCGCCGCGTAGGCGATACGCAGGTAGAGACCCGCCCAACGTTTCAGCGGTTCCGCTGCGGCCGGCCAGCGACGGCTGGCCTGCAGGTAGATCTCGCCAGGCCCGAGGGCGTCGGTAAAGGCCGCATCATGACGCTGAAGCCCGCGCAGCAAACGCCAGTACTCCAGCTGCCACCAGGTCAGTCGCGGCCCCCGCCCACCCCACCACAGGTACAGCGCGGTCAGCAGCGTGATCAGGCCCACTCCGGTCCCGAGCAGGATTGCCACGCGCATCGGGCTGACATCCCCAAGCAAACGCTTCAGCAGGCTTTGCTGGACGTCACTGGTGTATCCCAACACCAGCCGGGCCCAACTGTACTGGACGTATTCCACCGCATCGGCGAGCTGTTTGAGCCCCGGCAGGCGCGACAGCCCGACGGCATCCTGAAACGCCTGACTGAACGCCTCGCCCTGCTCCGCCAATGCTTGCTCGATACCGAACTCGATACGCTCCGGCGCCACCATGGCGGTGGGATCGAGCTCCACCCAGCCCTGCCCGGGCAACCACGCCTCGACCCAGGCATGGGCATCGTACTGACGCACCATCAGATGGGTGCCCAACGGATTCAGCTCACCGCCCTGGTAACCGGCGACAATGCGCGCCGGAATGCCGGCTGAGCGCAGCAGGAAAGTGGCGCTTGACGCATAGTGCTCACAGAATCCCGCGCGCGTGGCAAACAGAAAATCGTCAATCTGCTGCTCGCCGAGCGGCGGCGGCGTCAGGGTGTAGGCAAAGGGTTCGCTGCGGTACCAGCTCATCAGCTGCTGGACAAATGCCTGATCCTCGCGATAGGTCTGTCGCCAGCGCAGCGCCATGGCACGCGCTTGCGGATTGATACCGGCCGGCAATTGCAGGTTGAACTGGCGTTCCCACTCCGCAAGCTGAGGTTCGCGCACAATGCCCGGATAACTGCTGACCCGATACGACATCAGTTCAATCACCGGGCCAGAGTTAATCAGGCGCGCGTCGCGGACCACGTCAATATCGCGATTGGCGGCAAACGGCGTTGCCATGGCATACAGCCATTCGCGACCGGTTGGCTCGAGAATGATGTCGTAACGATACACCGGCGGCGACTGCTGCCCCTGCCAACTGCGGTACCATTGCGGCGCCGGTGAGTCGCCAGTGGCCAGATATTCACTGCGCGGCAAATGACGCGGCACCGCCTGACTCCACTGCCGGCCATCGAACCAGCTATAGGTGAGACCACGCCAATAGCGTAATGCAGGCGGCGGCATCTCACCGTCGAATCGCACTCTGAACGCCAGTTCGCTGGAGCGCGACAATTCGCTGACTTCTCCCAGCGCCATGCTGTCGCTCATGCCGGTGCGCGAGCGTTTGGACTGCACCGGCAACTCCCACAAGGGCGCCACCCGCGGCACCGTGACGAACAGGAAAATCATCAACGGCACGGCTTGCAACACCAGTGTCGCGCCGTAACGCAGGTGGCCTCGCGCGCGCAGATTGGCTTCAGGCTGGTTAATGCCGATCAGCGCCGCGGTCACCACCATGAGCGCAAAAAATACGTACATCGAGACGAAAAAGCCCTGATTCGCCAGCAACACCGTCGCCAGCACGAAATAGCACAGCACCACGCAGACATAGGCGTCGCGCATGCGGAACATTTCCAGCAGTTTCAGGGTGTAAGCACAAATCAGCAGGGTGATGCCGGCTTCGGGGCCGGTGATGGTGCCGTAGCTGTAGAGGGTCGCCAGTAGCGCCAACGCCAGCAAAAGAATTCGCGGCATACGTCCAGGCATACGCAATCTGCCGCGCTGGACCAGCAACCGCCAGCTTAACAAGGCGGTCACGTAAACCATCAGCCACAAGGGCGCAGAAAACATATGCGGCGCGCACGCCAGCACCGCGCCCAGAAACAACCAGACGAAGGCATGCTGCGGTACCTGATACACGCGCGCCATCAACCACCCCCGTAGAGCGCCAACTGGCGCAGCAGGTGTTGCAGATGGTCATTACCCATCGCCGGCGCCATGTCGCAACCGGGCATGCGCAGACCGTAGGGCTGATTACTTTTTTCCAGTGCCAGCGCCCACCAGCACAGGTAGCTCAGCCGCAGCTCGACATCGAGACCCGCCAATCGATCCCACTCCAGCCAGCGACGGCCCTCGGTTGGATCAGTGAACACCTTGGTCGCGAGGCCGGATTCGCGCGCCAGACTTTTCCAGTGGATCGCGCGCAAGGAATCACCGGGCACATAGTGCCGCAGGCCATCAAAATCATCATGACCCTCCAGCCGTGCATGCTCGCCCAGTTCATCGTCTCCACCGCTGGCAGGACAATGACTGCTTTCCAGCGGTTTCGGCCAGGCCAGACACCAGTGGTCCAGATCCACCAGACTCCAGGCGCGCAGCAACCCTAACGGATAACGGGTTTCGACTCGCAGGCGTCCCGCAAACACTTTGCCACGATGGCGCAACGGTAAATCCAGCCAGGCATTTTGCTGCTCGTGGGCGGCCACCGACAATTCGCGCGCGGCGCTGCCCGGCCAGCTCAGCCACAGACCTGTATGTCCGCGACGCGCCTGCGCCACGACACGAATTTCCAGCGCCCCTTTGGCGCCGGCAAACCCGGGCCGCATGGCGCCCGCCTGCAGGGTAACGCCAGACAAGTTACGGTAGGTATGCCAGATGGCTACATTGAAAAGGCTGCCGAGAAAAAATGAAAAGCTCAGCAGCAAGTTGTTCTCGTAGTTAATGCCGCCGATAAACAACGCCAATGTGATGGCGAGAAACAACATGCCGTAGCCAGTCGGCAAAATAAATATGCGACGCTGATCCAGCGTCACCGAACTGGCCGGCGGGATGCGTCGACGCAACCACTTTTGATAAAGAGACTTGGCCAGAGCCGGCTGACGCATCAGGGGCGCCGGACCACCGGCACTGCCTCCAGCAGGGATTGCGTGGCAATACCTACTGCCCCGCCGGCGACCGGTTGCAAGCGATGCTCCGCCACCGGCGCCAGCACGGTTTGAACATCCTCCGGAATCACATAATCCCGGCCGGCCGTCAGCGCCCAGGCGCGTGATGCACGTAACAGGCCGACACCTGCGCGCGGCGACAAACCCGCCACAAACAGCCCGGCACTGCGGCTGTGTTCCAGTAAGCGCTGGATATAATCAATCAGGTCTCTGGACGCGCGTATCTTTTCCACCGCCTGCATCGCCGCGAGCAGCTGCGCCTGATCCATCACCGGCTTCAACCTCAATGCCTGCTGACGGTGATCGCCATCGGACAACAACTTCAGCTCCATATCCGCGGACGGATAACCCAGTGATAATCGCATCAGGAAGCGATCCAGCTGCGATTCAGGCAAGGCGAAGGTACCCGCCTGAGTCACCGGGTTTTGCGTAGCAATAACAAAGAACGGCTTCGGCAACGGCCGCGTCACGCCATCCAGCGTCACCTGCCCCTCCTCCATCGCTTCGAGCAACGCTCCCTGGGTTTTTGGCGTCGCGCGATTAATTTCATCCGCCAATAACAGCTGCGTGAATACCGGACCATCCTTGGGCTCGAATTCACGGGTTTGTGGATTGAAGATCGAGACACCCAGAATGTCCGCCGGCAGCATGTCGCTGGTGAACTGCACGCGGCGATAGTCGAGCGAAAACACCCGAGCCAGCGCATGCGCAAGCGTGGTCTTGCCCATGCCCGGCAAGTCTTCAATCAGCAAATGCCCACGCGCCAGCATGCAGCTGATTGCCAACCGGATCTGTTCTTCCTTACCAAGGACAATAGTGGAGACCGCTGTTACCGCCTGCCGGATTGCATCCTGCATCAGTTCACCTCAAAGCCGAGCGCCTGAATGCCACGTGCCATATCAGCACGCAAATCATCCAGCGCTTCCAATCCTACCGCCACGCGAATCAGGTTCTCGGCAATGCCCGCACGCTGCTTTTCGGCATCGGGCACACGACCATGGGTGGTGGTGGCGGGATGGGTAATGGTGGTTTTGGTATCACCCAGGTTGGCGGTGATCGATACGACCCGGGTGGCGTCAATAAAACGCCACGCGGCGGCGCGGTCGGCATTGCCCTGAGCATCCTTCACACGAAAAGACATCACCGCACCAAACGCTTTCTGTTGCGCCTGGGCAAGCGCGTGCTGCGGATGCGATGGCAGTCCACAGTAATGCACGCGCTCAATGCCGGGTTGCTGCTCCAACCATTGCGCCAACGCCAATGCCTGTTCGCTATGCGCTTTCATACGCAGCGACAGGGTTTCCAGGCCCTTGAGAAACACCCAGGCATTGAACGGGCTCATACTTGCACCAGCGGTACGCAGAAACCCGTAAACCTCATTCATCTCCGCTTCCCTGCCGACCACGGCACCGCCCAGACAGCGCCCCTGGCCGTCCAGGTACTTGGTGGCACTGTGAATAATCAGGTCAGCGCCCAACTCCAGAGGCTTCTGCAACGCCGGCGTACAAAAGCAGTTATCTACTACCAGTAGCGCTCCATTAGCATGCGCGAGCGCCGCCAATGCCTTGATATCGCCGACTTCCGCCAGAGGGTTTGAAGGCGTTTCCAGAAATAGCATTTTGGTCTGCGCCGTGATCGCGGATTGCCACGCCGACAGGTCGCCGATATCCACCAGTGTGGTAGCAATGCCAAACTTCTTCAGATACTTGTCGTACAGCACATTGGTGGTGCCGAATACACTGCGCGAACTGACGATGTGATCACCCGGTGCCAGCAGCGACAGGAACGTACTGGCGATGGCGGCCATACCGGAGGCAAAAGCAACACAGCGCTCACCGCCTTCAAGCGCCGCCAGACGCGTTTCAAACGCGCGCACGGTGGGGTTGCTGAAACGCGAGTAGATATTGCCTGGCTCTTCACCGCCGAAACGTGCAGCGGCTTGCGCCGCACTGTCATAAGTGAAGCTGGAGGTCAGAAACAGGGGCTCGGAATGGGACTGCTCATCGGTGGGCAACTGCCCCGCCCGGACGGACAGGGTTTCCACACTGAGGTCTTCCGGCAACCGCCGTTTGGTCATGTGTCTCTCCTCAACGGCGGCTACAGGGAGTGGGCCGCCTAACTGGCGTTATGCAGATCCATGACCTCGTTGTCGGCCAGGGCCTGTGCTCTGTCTTTATTGCGTTGCGCTTTGGCCGCATCACTGCGTGACTGCTCCAGACGCAACAGATAGTTGTCATCGATATTACCGGCGAGATACTTGCCGTCAAATACAGAACAGTCGAATTCTGTTACCGCCGGATTGCCTTCCTTGCAGGTATCGACCAGATCCACCAGGTCCTGATAGATGAGTTTGTCCGCACCGATCAGCGCACAGATTTCATCATTGGTACGGCCATGTGCAATCAGTTCGTTCGCCGCCGGCATATCAATGCCGTAGACATTCGGATAGATCACCGGCGGCGCTGCCGACGCAAAGTAGACCTTGTTGGCACCGGCTTCACGCGCCATCTGAATGATTTCATTGCAAGTGGTACCGCGGACAATGGAATCATCCACCAGCAATACATTTTTGCCCTGAAACTCCAGCTCGATCGCATTGAGTTTCTGGCGCACGGACTTCTTGCGCTGCTGCTGGCCCGGCATGATAAAGGTACGGCCAATATACCGGTTCTTGATAAAGCCCTCGCGGTACTTTACTTCCATGCGGTTGGCCATTTGCAACGCGGAGGTTCGACTGGTATCCGGAATTGGAATCACCACATCAACATCGTGATCCGGCCACTCGCGCAGAATTTTCTCGGCGAGCTTCTCGCCCATACGCAGACGCGCCTTGTACACCGAAATGCCATCAATAATCGAATCCGGTCGAGCCAGATAGACATGCTCGAAGATACAGGGACGCAACTCAGGATTGTCCGCACACTGGCGGGTATGCACTTCACCATTGGCAGTGATGTAAATTGCCTCGCCCGGTGCCAGATCCGCCACCAACTGGAAGCCGAGTCCAGACAGGGCGACGCTCTCTGACGCCACCATGTACTCGGGGCCATTCTCGGTTTCGCGACGGCCATAACAAACCGGGCGAATACCGTGAGGATCCCGGAATGCAAGAATGCCGTAACCGGTAATCATGGCAATCACGGCGTAGGCACCTTCCACACGTTTGTGCACCCGCGCGACCGCTTCGAAAATATCTTCCGGCTGCGGCGTCAGCTTGCCGAGCATCTGCAGCTCGTGGGCAAACACGTTGAGCAGCACTTCGGAGTCCGAATTGGTATTGATGTGGCGCAGGTCGGCCTTGAAGATGTCCTCGGCGAGCTGATCCGTGTTGGTCAGGTTACCGTTATGGGCCAGCGTCAATCCGTAAGGCGAATTTACATAGAAAGGCTGCGCTTCCGCTGAGCTGGACGAACCGGCCGTGGGGTAGCGCACATGACCAATGCCCATGTTGCCCACCAGTCGACGCATATGACGGTTACGGAACACGTCACGCACCATACCGTTGTCCTTGCGCAGAAACAGCCGATCTCCATCGCAAGTTACGATACCGGCAGCGTCCTGGCCGCGATGTTGCAAGATCGTCAAGGCGTCATAAATCGCCTGGTTGACGTACGAACGGCCTACAATGCCGACAATACCGCACATAGCCGTGCCCTCTCTCAGGAACCAATGCCAAGGATAAAGTTTACAAGCTCGGACGCGCTGCGACGTGTCCAGTCTTCCAGTACTGCGAACTGCGGCACCAACAGTGACTCGCGCCACCATGGGTCCTGTGCAAACAAATGTCGGCCAATGGCAATCAGCACCACTACCAGCAATATCCCACGCACGGCGCCAAATGCCATGCCAAACAGACGGTCGGTACTGCTCAACCCGGTGACCCGCACCAACTCGCCAAGCAAATGATTGATCAGCGCACCGACCACCAGCGTCGCCGCGAACAGAATACCGAACGCCACCGACGCACGCGCACTTGGTGTGTCGATCGAGCCTTCCAGCATGACTTCCAGCCCAGGGCCAAACAAACGGGCAATGATAAAGGCTGCCACCCAGGACAGCAGGGAAAAGGCTTCTCGGGTGAAGCCGCGGCGCAAACTCAACAGCGCCGATACCGCAATCACCACCAGAATGATGCCGTCTGCCAGATTCACGCTGTCACCCTGCGCGGGTCACACTTGATGGAGACAGTTGTGGGCAATAACAAGGGCAAATCCCGGTCAGGTGTCGCAACGGCGCCATGGTAACAAAAGCGTATGCCAGAACCCAAGTTCAAAGTGCGTAGGGCACCACCAGACCATCAAGCTTGAAGCGAATATCCCGGGAAAGACGGGTTTTCAGGTCGTCACAGCGTGCACGCTCCAGCTCCGGCCCGACGAACACCCGGTACAGGGACTGACCGTCCGTGCTGACTTTACGGGTATAGGCAGAATACTCGGCATCGCGCAGCCGCTGCTCCAGCTCGACAGCGGCCTCCTGACTGGAGAGTGCCACCACCTGCACACTGCAACCGCTGGGTGTCTCTTCCAGCTTGAGCGGCGCCGGTTGCGCGACCGCAGGCTCCGCCAGACGTTTCTCACCCGCCTCGATCACCTGCTCGCGGGCCTCGTCGATCTGCTCCTGCGCTTGCTCAAGCTCGTCCTCAGTCACCACAGCCGTCAACGGCACTTCGGTCAGCTCGGGCGGTTCCGGGATATCCATATCCAGCGCCACCCGCACCTGCTCGGGAGACCGAAATATGATGGGCGTAACGATAGCCGCCAACAGCAACAGCAGCGCCAGACCGATCAGGCGATGACGGGTATGTCCATCCACGATTCAAGACTCCAGCTCAACACCCAGCGCCGTGGCGGCCTGAGCAACGGTATGAAAAGAACCAAACACCAGCACCTGATCGCCCTCGACGAGGGTCGCTTTCAGCGCGTCTACCGCCTCCGCCACAGACAGGAAACAGTCGACCTGATCATCACTGCTTGCCAAGGCCGCCCGTAACTGCTCAGCGCTCTGGCCGCGATGGCCGCTCAGGCCGGCAAGATACCAGTGCAGCGACAGCGACTCAAAGGCTTGCAGCGCAGCACGTGCCGGTTTGTCTGCCAGCATCGCCACCAGTGCATGGCGACGGCCTGCCGTCGGCGGCAGCCGGCGGGCAAATCGGGCCAGCGCCTCGGCGTTGTGACCAACATCAAACACCCATTCAACGCCGTCGTGCCAGATACTCTGACAACGCCCCGGCGCCTGAGTTTGACTGGCCACACGCTCAATCTGCCCGGCCGCCAGATACCCCAGACAGGCCAATGCCTGCACCGCACAGGCCAGGTTGTCTGCCCCCAGCGGCACCTGCTCCGGCAGCGCCACACTGCACTGCTGGCCGTCATGATCTTGCCAATAGAGCTGCGCGTCGGCGCCAAACTTTTCGCCGAGCCGCCACAAGGGTATCTGTTGCTGCTGGCAATGGGCGGCGACGATTGCCGGCAAGTTATCCGCCGCACATAACAGGGGGCGGCCGGGTCGTGCGATACCCACTTTCTCCATGCCAATCTGCTCCAGCGTATCGCCCAGCCAGTCAGTGTGGTCAAACCCCAGCGACGTCAGCACCGCCACATCGGCATCGACCAGATTGACCGCATCCAGACGACCGCCCAGCCCCACTTCCAGGATATAGAGCTGCGGCTGCTGTCTGGCGAACCACCATAACGCGGCAAGGGTGGTGAACTCGAAATAGGTCAGCGAGGTGTCTGCTCGTGCGGCCTCGACGGCCTCAAAGGCAGCGACCAGTTCGGCATCGGGCGCGACCTGCCCATTACAGCGGACACGCTCATTAAAGCTCTGCAGATGGGGGGAACTGTAACGCACTGTGCGCAGCCCGGCGGCACGCGCCAGGGCATCGATCAGGGTCACGGTGGAGCCTTTGCCGTTGGTCCCTGCGACAACAATCGCCGCTGCCGGCAACGGTAATAGCTGCATGCGGCGGGCGACATCGCCTACGCGCTGCAACCCCATTTCGATCTCAGTCGGGTGCAGGCGCTCAATACGCGCCAGCCAGGACGCCAGAGTCACGTCAGGAGGCAGTCGGGGCGTGGGTCAGGCAAGCCAGCAGGCGATGCAGGGTATCGCGCATATCGTGACGGGCGACAATCATATCGATGGCGCCATGCTCGAGCAGAAACTCGCTGCGCTGGAAGCCTTCCGGCAGCTTCTGTCGAACCGTCTGCTCAATCACGCGCGGACCGGCAAAACCGATCAAGGCACCGGGCTCCGCCACGTTGATATCGCCAAGCATCGCCAGTGAGGCCGACACGCCACCATACACAGGGTCGGTCAATACAGAGATAAACGGCAGTCCTGCGTCACGCATCTTCTGCAGTGCCGCGCTGGTGCGCGCCATCTGCATCAATGAGAACAGCGCCTCCTGCATGCGCGCACCACCACTGGCAGAAAAACACACCAGCGGCAATTTGTTCTGCAAGCAGACATCGACGGCCTCGACAAACCGGTCGCCGACCACCGAGCCCATTGAGCCGCCCATAAAGCCAAATTCAAACGCCGCGGCAACCAGCGACAGCTCCTTGACCTTGCCTCGCACCACCACTAGCGCATCGGTTTCATTGGTGGCTTTTTGTGCCGCGCTGAGACGGTCCTTGTACTTCTTGGTGTCCCGGAACTTGAGGCGATCCACCGGCGTGATATCTGCGCCGAGTTCGGTTTGTGGGGATTCATCCAGAAACAGCGCTAACCGCCGACGCGCACTGATGCGCAGGTGATGACCACACTTGGGACACACCTCGAGGTTGCGCTCCAGCTCAGGCCGATACAGCACACCTTCGCATCGCGGACACTTGCGCCACAGCCCCTCGGGGACATTAGCGCGTCGGCCGTCCGTTTCCGACTTACGAATCGCCGGCAAGATTTTCTCCAGCCAGTTATTGTTGTTACTCATGTTCGCGAAGCCCTGTCGTTCTGTCTCAGTGGGTATCCATCGCCTGACGCATTGCCTGCAGCACCTGCTTCAGCTCAGCAGCTACCGTTTCCGGCTGGCCACCTTGTGCCGCAATACGCTGCACCAGCGCACTGCCCACCACGACGCCGTCTGCGACTTTGGCTACGGCCCGTGCTGAATCTGCGTCCTTGATACCAAAGCCGACACCAATCGGCAATTCGGTATGTTTGCGAATTGTATCGAGCTTGGCGGCTACCGCCTCGACATCCAGGCTGGCGGCACCGGTCACGCCCTTCAGGGAAACATAGTAAAGGTAGCCACTGGCGGCGGCAGCGATACGGGCAATACGCTCGTCGCGGGTGGTTGGCGCGATCAGGAATACCAGATCAAGGCCGCGATCGCGAAAATACGGCGCCACCTCATCGGTCTCCTCCGGCGGCAAATCCACCAGCAGCACACCGTCCACGCCCACTTCAACGCAGCGTTCAGCGAACTGCTCATAACCCATGGCTTCGACCGGATTGAGATAGCCCATCAAGACCACCGGCGTGTCCTTGTCAGCCTGGCGGAAGGTTTCCACCATGGCCAGCACCTTGGCCACCGTGGTGCCGGCCGCAAGGCTGCGCTCACAGGCCAGCTGAATCACCGGACCATCCGCCATCGGGTCGGAAAACGGCATGCCCAGTTCAATCACATCGGCACCGGCTTCCACCAGTGCGTGCATAAAACCGACACTGTGTTCCGGCGCCGGGTCACCCGCAGTGATGTAGGGAATCAACGCCTTGCGACCTTCGCTGGCGAGCTGCTGAAAACGTGATGCAATACGACTCATTGATGGTCCTTAAATCTGGATATTGTCGAGCGCGGCGACGGTGTGGATATCCTTGTCGCCACGACCGGACAAATTCACCACGATCATTTTGTCTGAAGGCATGCTGGCTGCCAGCTTGGCGG
This sequence comes from uncultured Alcanivoracaceae bacterium, assembly GCA_964389795.1. Classification (GTDB taxonomy): domain Bacteria; phylum Pseudomonadota; class Gammaproteobacteria; order Pseudomonadales; family Alcanivoracaceae; genus JARGPN01. Next base: position 313,153 of record CAYMEY010000003.1, on the reverse strand, counting down.
CATAGGCCAGTGCATGGCTGGACTCCAGTGCCGGCATGATGCCTTCCACCAGTGTCAGCTGACGGAATGCATCAAGGGCTTCCGTGTCAGTGACCGAGACATAATTTACCCGGCCGATATCCTTCAACCAGGCGTGCTCAGGTCCAACACCGGGATAATCGAGGCCCGCCGACACCGAGTGGGTTTCGATAATCTGCCCGTCCGCGTCTTCCATCAGGTAAGTGCGGTTGCCGTGCAACACACCCGGGCGCCCAGCTGCCAGCGGTGCAGCATGACGACCGGTTTCAACACCGTCGCCACCGGCTTCAACGCCATACATGGACACCGACTCATCATTCAGGAACGGGTGGAACAAACCGATAGCGTTGGAGCCGCCGCCAACACATGCCACCAACGCATCCGGTAACTTGCTGGCCTGAGCCAGGCTTTGCTCGCGCGCCTCGCGACCGATGATGGACTGGAAATCACGTACCAGCATCGGATAAGGATGCGGTCCCGCGACCGTGCCAATGATGTAGAAGGTATCATCGACATTGGTCACCCAATCGCGCATGGCTTCGTTCATGGCATCCTTGAGCGTGCGCGAGCCTGAGGTCACCGGCACCACTTCAGCACCGAGCAACTTCATACGGTAGACGTTCAGCTTCTGACGCTGCACATCATCAGCGCCCATGTAGACCACGCATTTCAGCCCCAGTCGCGCCGCGACCGTCGCCGACGCAACACCATGCTGGCCAGCACCGGTTTCTGCAATCACGCGGCCCTTGCCGGTATGTTTGGCCAACAGCGCCTGGCCGATGGTGTTGTTCACCTTGTGCGCGCCAGTGTGATTGAGGTCTTCACGTTTCAACCAGATCTGCGCGCCGCCCACTTTCTTGCTCCAGCGCTCGGCAAAGTACAACGGTGATGGACGACCGACGTAGTGCGCCAGATCGTAATCAAAATCGGCGCGGAACTGCGGATCGTCTTTCAGGCGCATGTAAATCGCTTCAAGATCCTCCAGCGCCGCCATCAATGTTTCAGAAACAAAGCGACCGCCGTACGGGCCGAAGTGGCCGCGCGGATCCGGTACTGAACTGAAATCAGGACGTTGTGACACTTGCTACTCCTCGCATAAAAGCGGAAATCGCCGCTGCGGACTTGATACCCGGCAACGGCTTGCCTTGCTCATCATTGGCCTCAACACCGCCGCTCACATCGACGGCCCATGGCCGCGCCTGCGTAATCGCCTGCGCCACATTTTCCACCGTCAATCCACCTGCCAGAACCAGCGGCTTGCTCAGCTGCTCTGGCAGGCGTGACCAGTCAAACGCCTGCCCGGTACCACCGGGAGTGCCTTTGACGTAGGTGTCTACCAGCAGTGCCCGGGCGCCACTGTATGCGTGCGCAGCGGCTTCCAGATCGACATCGTCACGCATGCGAATGGCCTTCATGTAGGGCCGACCGAACTGGCGGCAGAAGGCATCGGTCTCGTCACCGTGGAACTGCAACATATCGAGCGCCACCTGTGCCAAGACGTCATTTACCCGCTGCGCGGAAGCATTGACGAACAGCCCGACGGTGGTCACCAACGCTGGTGTATGCGTGACGATATCTGCGGCGACGGCAAGGTCGACCGCACGTGGGCTGGCGTCGTAGAACACCAGACCGATCGCGTCCGCACCGGCCGAGACGGCAGCGTGCATGTCTTCTACGCGGGTAATGCCACAGATCTTGACGCGGGTTCGATGCAAGACAGCCTCCAGGGTCGCCAAGTCTAGCAAAGTTCAGTCAAGCTGGCGTCATCGCCAGACGGTTAAATCACGTGGCAGCCAGGGCGGGCCGTACTGGGCTGGCGGCAAGGCAAACCGTTCCGGGTAACCAACGCCAACCAGATAGAGCCCATAGGCCGGGGCCGTCACCCCGCCAACGGTACGATCCCGGCTCTCCAGCACGTCGGCGGCCCACGATACCGGCTTGAAGCCTGCGCCGATGGCCATCAATACCCCGGCAATATTGCGCACCATATGCATCAGGAAGGCATTCGCCTCGACTTCGATCACGATCAGCGCTCCCTGCTGGTAGAGCTCAAGGGAATGCACGGTCTTGATCGGAGATTTTGCCTGGCACTGCACACCCCGATATGCGCTGAAGTCGTGAGTGCCGAGCAGGCTGTGCGCCGCCTGCTGCATCGGCGCCAACTCCAGCGGCCGATAATTCCAGCTAAGCTGGCGATTAAACAAGGCCGGCCGGATCGGGTAGTTCCAGATTACGTAACGGTAGCGCCGTGATACGGCGCTGAAGCGAGCATGGAAATCATCGGCCACGGGTGTTGCCCAACGCACACAGACATCTGCCGGAAGATTGCTGTTGGCGCCATAGACCCAGGCCTTGCTGTCACGCACGGCATCGGAGTCAAAATGCACCACTTGACCGGTGCCATGCACGCCCGCGTCGGTACGGCCGGCACAGATCACCGACACTGGATGATCCGCCACTCTCGACAGCGCTCTCTCCAATGTCTCCTGTACCGTCGGCACGCCTTCCTGAAGCTGGCTCTGCCAGCCATGGTAGCCGCTGCCGTCGTATTCGATACCCAGCGCGATACGCGTCATGCCGCGTTGTGACCCATTGTGATACTCAAAAACAAGGGCGGTGCCGTCTCCGGCACCGCCCCGCCTTGCCCTATCCTGTGTTGCTATCAACCCACCTGGGCGAGCAACTCCTTGGCTTCGGACTGCTGTTGCTGGCTACCTTCGGCAAGCACTTCGTTGAGAATGTCACGTGCACCCTCAGCGTCGCCCATATCGATGTAAGCCTTGGCGAGATCAAGTTTGGTGGCGTTTTCATCGGTATCGCCAAGGAACTCGAAATCGTCATCGTCGCCCGCGCCGAAGTCGTTCGCTGGCGCATCCACTGCGGTGCGCACATCGGTCGCAGCGATATCATCCAGCGACTCACGCTGTACCGTCGCATCTGGCTGGATCGCAGACAGACCCACTTCCGTGGCTTCATCCAGCGACAATGACAAGTCATCGTCGGCGCCGTCATCTTCAAGCGACAGTTCCAGATCGTCGGACTCCAGCGACAACTCGTCTTCCAGCGATGCTGCAGCTGCAGGCTCTTCATCCAGCGCGGTGTCCAGATCGAAATCATCCAGAGACAAATCGATGTCTTCCGATGACGGCTGCTGGGCTGCCTCATTGAACTCTTCGCTGGCGTCCGCCAGCTCGATATCGTCAAGGTCGAGCAGCTCGTCACCGTCGTCACTGCTGCTGCCCAGATCCAGTGCCGGTTCGACGCTCATCGCCTCGTCGACTTCACGCTGCATGGCTTCATCCAGCGCCGGCGCTTCATCTTCTTCAAGATCGAGGCTCAGCTCATCGCTGTCGCCCATATCGAAGCTGATGGTATTGTCATCGTCCTTGCCCGTGTCGACCGCAGCTCCGCTACCGGTGGATTCCAGATCAAGCTCAAAGTCCTGATCTGCATCACCGCTGTCCAGCACCAGCGTTTCGTCAGAGGCGTCATCGTCGAGGCCCATGTCAAACTCGAGCGGCGCATCAGCAATCGCCGGAGCCTGCCTGGTTTCCAGATCGGCCGCCAGATCAAGCTCGAGATCATCCAGCGAAGGCTCATCATTGTCAGTCAAACCGCCAAAATCATCATCGTCGGACTCGGCAGCGCCCAGACCGAGCTGCTGACGCATATCTGGCAAACGTGCGGCAACCCGCTTGTCGGCGCCAAACTTGTCTGCCTCAGCCTGGAAGGCTGTCGCATCGCGCATTTCCACCAGCACTTCCAGCAAACGTATCTTCAGGTCTGAACGCTCTGGTGCCTTGTTGATTTCATTGCGCAGGAATGTCACTGCCTCTGCATGGCGACCGTAAGCGGTGTAGACATCCACCTCTTCCATCGGATCCTGACCGGCATCGGCGGGACCTGCGTCATCGCCAGCGCCATCGGCAAAGGCATCCAGGTCCATCTCTTCGTCGCCGCCACCCGGCGCCAGGAAGTCCTCGTCATCTTCCGCGTAGCTGTCATATTCATCGCTGTAGGCTTCCGCGGACGCCGCCTTGCGCTTGCGCGCGAAGAACGCCAGACCACCGATCACGGCGGCTACGACGACCACGCCCGCGATCGCCAGCATCTGCATATTCTGTTCGATGAAAGACGGCTCAGGCATCGGCGCAGGCGTCGGCTGCACCGGCGCCACCACAGGCTCGGGCTGCGCTACCGGCGCCGGCGCGGCTTGCTCGGCATCCGTGGCGACGGCGTCTGCATCCGCGGCTGCGTCTGCCGCAACATCGGTGCCGGTGGCCGGTTCGGCATCGGTCGCCGTCACAGCATCGGCTGTATCAGTCACTTCGCCGTCTTTGGCGTCAGCGTCAGCCGGCGCCGTTGAATCCGTCGCAGCAGGCTCTGCGTCAGTCACTTCCGTAACGGCAGGCTCAACTGGCTGGGGCGCTTCCACAGGCGCCACCTGTACTGGCTCTGTCGGTGCAACGCCTTTTTGTTCCTGAAGTTTGCGCAGCTGCTCCTGCAACTGGGCGATCTGGTCGTTACGCAGCTGCAGCAACTGCTCGCTGGTCTGCACTTGCTGATCGAGGTCGGCAAGACGGGAACTGAGCTCCTGATTCTCACGGGCCAACTGGTCAACCCGCTCTTCACGAATGGCGATTTCATTTTGCAACGCCTTGGCATCACCAGCGCCACTGGCAGCGCCCGCACCACCGTCACCAGACTCAGGTGCCACCAGGGTCACTTCCCCTTCGGTCGGCGCTTTGCTGCTGACGGTATCGCGATCCACCTTGCGGCGGGTGCCATCAACCTGCGGACGGGTTGGTACCCGGATGCCACGCGCTTCAAGCTTGGCTCGCCATTGGCGATTCTGCTCGGCGACTTCGGTGAGGGCTTCGCGCGTGCTGATCTGGCGCACCTCTTCTTCGGTCGGCATACGCAAAACAGTGCCCTCACGCACCAGATTCACGTTGCCGTCAATAAAAGCATCCTGATTCAGCGTCTGGATAGCGATCAGCATCTGCTGCACTGAAATACTGCGAACCGGGCGATTATTCAGAGCGATACGCCACATGGTGTCATCGGTCTGGACGACATATTCGGCACGATCAACAACCTGTATTGGACGACTGCTCTGCGCCACGACGCGCTCGCTGGAAGCCTCCGCCGGGGCGGGCTCATCCATCTGGACGGTAACGGGCTGCTGCGCGACGGGCTCGGCGGCCGGTGCGCGCTGCACTGGCGCCGCAGTGCCCGAATCGACACTGGCACCTTCATAGGACGGCGGATCCACCAATACTGTGTATTCGCGCAACAGACGGCCATTCGGCCAGAGGAATTCAACCAGGAAATTCAGGAACGGCTCACGCACCGGCTGCACGGAAGAAATCAGCAGCGTACCGCTGCCATCGCCATGCAGTTCGACTTCGAAATTGAGATCACTGAGAAAATACACACGCTCAACGCCAGCAGCATCAAACTCCTGCTGCGCCGCCAGCGACACCAGCACTTCCTCCGCCGCCAGATCTCTGGCGTCAGTCAACTCAACCTCCATTTTCAATGGCTGGTTAAGGTAGGACTTCAGAGTGTAGTCGCCGACCCCCAACGCGGATGCGAAGCCAGGGGCCAGCATGGCCAGCGCTGCAAATCCGATACCCAGTTTTCGGAACATGGTTGAGCCCTTTACTTATTATTGATGCCGTCCCGATCCCACCTGCTCTCCGAACGACCGTCCTCCGCGAATAACGCTGAATTCAGAATTCCGCCGCCGAATTGCCGCTGAAACCTAGAAACTGCGTCACATAATGGCAGTAAGTATCCATTACAGATAGTCTTTTATCAACAATTGAAGAATTTGTACACCTTTGCGGGCTGCCGCGTAGCGGACATTGTCGTAGCCAATCCAGACCCCCACACGCTCGCTCTCCTGCCCCTGACCCAGCAATGTCGTGACCAACGGCCGCACACCCGGAAGGTCGGCAGTAAGGGAGCGCGCAGACCTCGGTGCATCGACGCCTTCCGTGGGCAGGCCCGCCTGCTCCAGCAGCTGAGCCAGCAGCGCGGGCGCCACCGGCTCGGCAAATCCGAGATCCAGCGACAGGGCCGCTCCATAGAAGGTTGGCGCCCAGGCACAAGTCGCCAGCATGTCCACGTTCGCCAGCGCTGGCAAGCGCGCCAGCGTCAATTGCAGTGTCTGGGCTGGCGCCAGGGTGCTGCTACCCAGACCGGCGGTACCAGCGGCCAACAGCGAAAAGGCGGCCTGTGCCGGGTACAGAACGGGCTCCGGGTCCTGACTATTGAGCAAGCGCGCGGTTTGGCGGGCAAGCTCCTCCAGCAGTGCGCGCCCGCCCGCAGACGCCGGCAACAAACTGGTGGCGCTGACACGCACCAGTGGCAGCTCGGACAGCGCCTGACAGACTTCCGCCAGCACTGCGCCCGCACCCGTGACCACACTGAACAGGCGGTGCTGCTGCAGCAGTTCCGCATCCAGCCCGGTGGCTCGCTCACACCATAGCGGCACCGCCTGATCGGCCAGCCACACACCGGACAGATCCAGTGCCAGACAACCTTGTTCGGCCGCGCGCGGTGCCAGCTGCAGACTGACCGCCGGCGGCGTGACGAACAGCGCCACCTCTGCACGACTGAAATCGAAGCTGTCTGCGTCCTGGACCTTCAGCAAGCGATCACCAAACTCGATGCGCTTGCCGGCTGATTCAGCTGACGCCAGAGCATGGACATCAGAAAACTGCAGGTCGCTCTCTGACAGCAGGTCAAGCAGCGCCTCACCCACCAGTCCGGTGGCGCCGACCACAGCCAGCGAAATGGGTCGCGTCATCAGGACTCCATCAGGATGCGCAGCATCCGGCGTAGCGGCTCCGCCGCGCCCCACAACAGCTGGTCACCGACGGTAAACGCATTGAGATACTGTGGCCCCATATTCATCTTGCGCAACCGTCCCACCGGCACAGTCAGGGTGCCGGTGACCGCTGTCGGAGAAAGATCGCGCAGTGATGCGTCACGCTCATTGGGGACAACTTTCACCCAATCGTTGGCGCTGGCCACCCGATCCAGAATTTCATCCATTGGCACATCTTTGCTGAGCTTGATGGTCAGAGCCTGACTGTGACAACGCATGGCGCCGATACGGACGCAGGTGCCGTCCAGAGCGATCGGGTTGGCGCTGCGACCGAGTATCTTGTTGGTCTCCGCCATCGCTTTCCACTCTTCCTTGCTCTGGCCGTTCTCCAATTGTTTGTCGATGTATGGCAACAGCGATCCGGCCAGCGCATGACCAAAATTGCTGGTCGGCAGGTCCTGCGATCGCATGGTGCTGGCGACCTGACGATCAATATCAAGAATGGCGCTGGCAGGATTCGCCAGCTGGTCAGCAACATCCGCATGAATCTTGCCCATCTGCGCAATCAGCTCACGCATGTTTTGCGCACCGGCACCCGACGCAGCCTGATAGGTCTGGGCACTGGCCCACTCCACCAGCCCGGCATTGAACAGCCCGCCAAGCGCCATCAGCATCAGGCTGACGGTACAGTTGCCACCAATAAAGTCGCGCGTACCATTGGCCAGCGCCTGATCAATAACGTTGCGATTGACCGGATCAAGCACAATAACGGCGTCATCTTTCATGCGCAGCGCCGATGCCGCATCAATCCAGTAACCTTTCCAGCCCGCAGCGCGCAGCGCAGGATAGATATCATTGGTGTAGTCGCCGCCCTGACAAGTCACAATAACATCGAGCTTTTTCAACTCGTCGATATCATTGGCATCCATCAGCAACGGAGTATCCTTGCCCACATCCGGGCCAGCCTGCCCCACTTGAGAGGTGGAAAAAAATACCGGCTCAATATCGCGAAAATCATTTTCCGCGAGCATGCGCTCCATCAACACCGAGCCCACCATGCCGCGCCAACCTACAAATCCAACCCGTTTCATATAATCAAAATCTCCGGCTTATGCATTCAGGGCTGCGACCACGGCATCACCCATAGCGGCAGTGCCAACTTTTTCGCAACCATCTGTATAAATATCTGCGGTACGCAAACCCTGTTCGAGCACTGCTTCCACGGCATTCTCAATTGCAGCCGCCACATCGGAACGATCAAGGCTGTAACGCATCAGCATCGCCAATGACAGGATGGTCGCCAACGGATTAGCGACACCTTGACCAGCGATGTCCGGCGCTGAGCCATGACAAGGCTCATACAGGCCCTTGCGATTCTCATCCAGCGAGGCCGAAGGCAGCATGCCGATCGAACCGGTCAGCATCGCCGCCTCATCTGAGAGGATGTCGCCAAAAAGATTGCCGGTAACAATGACGTCAAACTGCTTCGGCGCACGTACCAACTGCATCGCTGCATTATCGACATACATATGCGACACAGATACGTCGGGATAATCCTTGGCCATCTCGTTAATGACTTCTTTCCACAGCTCCGTCACTTCCAGCACATTGGCTTTATCAACCGAACACAGACGTTTGCCACGTACGCGCGCAAGCTCAAACGCAACCTTGCCAATACGCCGAATTTCGCTTTCCGCATACACATCAGTATTGAAGCCAACACGCTCGCCATTTTCCTGACGAATACCGCGCGGCTGGCCAAAATAGATACCGCCTGTCAACTCACGCACGATCAGAATATCAAGACCGCTGACCACCTCTGGCTTGAGCGATGAGGCATCGGCTAGCTGGGGAAACAACAGTGCTGGCCGCAAATTGGCGAACAGGTTCAATGAAGAACGCAAACGCAAAAGTCCACGCTCCGGCCGTTTGTCACGCTCAATCGCGTCCCACTTGGGACCACCGATCGATCCAAACAGAATGGCATCCGCCGCACGCGCCTTGTCCAGCGTGGAGTCCGGAAGCGGATCACCCTCAGCGTCATAGGCTGCCCCACCGACCAGTGCCTGATCGGTGGAGATATCCAGAGAAAATTTCTGCCGAACCACATCCAGAACCTTGACCGCTTCCGCGACAATTTCTGGACCAATGCCGTCACCCGGCAGAATCAGGATATGCTTGCTCACTAAAATGACACCTCTTTGATGACTGTATCCGGCGCTGCCGCTTCCACCAGCCGAGCAGTAAACGTCGCCTCCGCGTCGGAGTTTCGGCTTACACGCACGGTATACTTGCCGCCCGCCACCGCTTTGAAACTGAACTTCTTGAACCGCAGAGCGCCGCCACCATCGGCGAAGATCTGCACGCTACGCTTGCCCGGCTCAACTTTGACCTGTTGGTCTCCGCCGGTCTCATCGAGTCGGTCGCCATCTACGGTAAACAAGCCGACCTTGGTCGCCATACTCGCCCCTGGCATCACCCAGCCGCCCTGGGCCTGACTGTCTGCGCCCGCATCAATCAGATTTTCGATACGAATCACAGCAACATCATCACCCGTTGGCGCGTCGTACATTCCCGTAGTCGCACATGCCGTCAAAAATAACAGTGCACACAGCGCAATAAAGTTACGCATGGTTTTCCTCCTTTCGTTGTTGTCGTTATACGGCCACCCACGAGGAGGAGGATGACCGAGGCGTTATCCGAACACCCAGGGCTCGCGCTGTTTGCGCGAACTCTCGTAGCTACGGATATCTTCCGCATGCTGCAGCGTCAGGCCGATATCGTCCAGACCGTTGAGCAGACAGTGCTTGCGAAACTCATCAATTTCAAAGGCTATGCTGCCACCGTCCGGCCGCACCACCAGCTGCTTCTCGAGATCAACCGTCAGTTGATAGCCTTCATTCTGCGCGACATCCCGGAACAATTCGTCGATCACCTGCTCGTCGAGCACAATCGGCAGCATGCCGTTCTTGAAGCAGTTATTAAAAAAGATATCAGCGAAGCTGGGCGCAATCACGGTGCGAAAACCGAAGTCTTCCAGCGCCCAGGGCGCGTGCTCGCGACTGGAACCGCAACCAAAGTTACGCCTTGTCAGCAGTATCGTAGCGCCCTGAAAACGTGCCTGATTGAGCACAAAGTCCGGGTTCAAAGGCCGCTTGCTGTTGTCCTGACCTGGAAAGCCCTCATCCAGATAACGCCACTCATCAAACAGATTCGGACCAAAGCCGGTACGCTTGATCGACTTGAGAAATTGCTTCGGAATTATCTGGTCGGTGTCAACGTTGGCACGATCAAGGGGGGCAACCAGTCCTGTTTCAACTACGTACTTTTCCATTTCTGTTCTCCTTAACCCTGCCAGCTGCGCACATCGACAAAGTGACCCGCCACTGCTGCCGCCGCTGCCATGGCCGGACTGACCAGATGGGTGCGACCACCATTACCCTGCCGCCCCTCGAAATTACGGTTCGACGTGGAAGCGCAGTGCTCGCCCGGCTGCAACTTGTCCGGATTCATGGCCAGACACATGGAGCAGCCCGGTTCACGCCATTCAAAGCCCGCTTCAATAAAGATTTTATCCAGACCTTCCTGCTCAGCCTGCTGCTTGACCAGCCCTGAGCCGGGCACCACCAGCACTTGCTTGACGCTATCCGCTTTGCGCTTGCCACGGGCAATCTCGGCAGCGGCGCGCAAATCTTCAATGCGCGAATTGGTGCAGGAACCGATAAACACCCGGTCCACCTTGATATCAGACACCTTCATACCCGGCGTCAACGCCATGTATTCGTAGGCACGCTGCATGCCGGATTTTTTCACCGGGTCTGATTCTGCCTCCGGGTCCGGGAGACAGGCATCCACTGGCACCACCATTTCCGGACTGGTGCCCCAGGACACCTGTGGCTGGATATCCTCGGCACGAATCTCGACCACCTGATCGAACACGGCGTCCTCGTCTGAGGTCAAACTGCGCCAGTAGTCGACCGCGCGCTCCCAGTCCTCACCGGACGGCGCAAACGGGCGGCCCTTGACGTAATCAATGGTCTTGTCGTCAACCGCTACCATGCCGGCACGGGCGCCTGCCTCGATCGACATATTGCAGATCGTCATCCGCCCTTCCATGGACAGGCTGCGAATCGCCGAACCGCCAAATTCCATCGCATAGCCAGTGCCGCCGGCGGTGCCAATCACGCCGATAATGTGCAGCACCACATCCTTGGCAGTCACTCCGGGGCCCAACTCACCGTCAACGCGAACCAGCAAGTTCTTCATCTTTTTCGCCACCAGACACTGGGTGGCGAGCACATGCTCAACCTCACTGGTGCCAATGCCGTGGGCCAGACAGGCCAGAGCGCCGTTGGTGGAGGTGTGGGAGTCACCGCAGACCACCGTCATACCGGGGACGACGGCGCCCTGCTCCGGCGCCATTACATGCACAATGCCCTGACGCACGTCGCCAATGCCAAATTCGGTGATGCCGAACTCGCGCGTATTGTCCTGCAGGGTCTGAACCTGAATACGCGATGTCTCGTCGACAATCTCACTGGCCGACTTGAACGGCGTGGTCGGCACATTGTGATCAAGGGTGGCGATATTGGCGTTAACCCGCCACGGCTGACGGCCCGCCAGACGCAGTCCTTCAAAGGCCTGTGGAGAGGTCACTTCGTGAATGATCTGCCGGTCAATATAGATCAGGGCCGAACCGTCCTCGCGCTGCTTGACGAGGTGACTGTCCCAGAGTTTGTCATACAGGGTTTTTCCGGCCATGGTGGCGTTCTCCACTAGCACTAGGGCTTGGCAATGCTGAAGGAGCTACCTTAGCGGCCGCCTTCCCATAAATCCAATTCATATTTTTTATTCAAAGCATTCCATATTATTATCTGAATACCCTGATCGCCGGAGCCATGATGGACACCAGCAGCCTGCACGCATTCCTCGCCGTGGCCGACTGCGGCAGCTTTACCGCTGCGGCGGAGCGGCTGTTCCTGACGCAGCCGGCGGTGTCGAAACGCATCGCCCAGCTGGAGGATCAACTGGGCGCACGTCTGTTCGACCGTATCGGTCGACAGGTGCATCTGACCGAGGCCGGCCGCGCACTGCTGCCACGCGCCCGTCAGGTCGTGCGCGAGCTGGAGGATATGGGCCGCGCCATCAACAGCCTGTCTGGCGACGTCAGCGGCACCCTGCGCATTGGCACCAGTCACCATATCGGATTGCACCGCCTACCGCCGGTGCTGCGGCAATTCTCACGCGCCTTCCCCCAGGTCCAGCTGGATATCCATTTCATCGACTCGGAAGAGGCTTGGGAGGGCGTGTTGCACGGCGATCTGGAACTCGGCGTGGTGACACTGCCGCCGACGCCGGATGAACGCGTCTACAGCGAGCCGATCTGGGACGATCCGCTGGTATTCATGGCCGCGCCGGAGCACCCTCTGGCGGCACAGAAGGATGTCACCCTGACGATGCTGACCGAGTACGCCGCCCTGCTCCCCTCGCCAGTAACCTTTACCCGGCGCATTGTGGAAGGGCTGTTTCGTGAGAACGCCCTGAGCCTGAATATCTCCATGTCGACCAACTATCTGGAGACCATTCATATGATGGTGGCGATCGGATTGGGCTGGAGTGTATTACCGGCAACCATGCTGGATGGTCAGGTGGTCAAACTACCGGTCAGTGAAATTCTGATGCAGCGACAACTGGGCTTCGTCATGCACCCGGCACGCAGCCTGTCAAATGCCGCCCAGCGCTTTCTCGATATCCTGCGCGAACATGGAGACCTGCACGCATGAGCCGCGACGACGTTGTGCTGTCCTGGCCCTGGCACGGCAACAGCCAATGCCAACTGCTCTACGATGGCAGCGTCTTCCTGCCGCGCATCATGGACCTGATCGCGCAGGCACGCGCCCAGGTTGATATCGAACTTTATATTTTTGAATCAGGCCAACTGGCGGACCAGTGGCTGACGCTGCTGGAACAATGCAGCGCGCGCGGCGTATCGGTCCGCTTGCTGATCGACAGTATCGGCAGTGAGGATCTGAACTCAGCAGATTGGCAGCGTCTGCAGCGCTCTGCCGTTTCGCTGCGCGAATTCAACCCGCCGCACTGGCGTGCCGGTCTCGGCAACCTGATACGCGACCACCGTAAACTGATTCTGATCGACGGCCAGGTCGCCTTCGTCGGCGGCATGGGGGTCACCGACGATTGCGACCCACGCATCGATCCCCAGCGCGCCTGGCTTGACGCCATGGTGGAAATTCGCGGCGACGTGGTGCGCGACTGGCAACGCCTGTTTGAACAAAGTTGGGAATTGGCCGATGGCTCTCTCGGCAACCCGCTGCGCTGGCGACTGTCGGGCAATCGCATGCGCGCACCGGCCGCGCAAAGTGATCACGGCATGGCTCGGGTCAACGCCAGTCGTGGCGGCCGCCATACACCCTTGCTGTTTCATCTGAGTCACCACATCAGCCGGGCGAAACAGTTTGTCTGGCTGAACACGCCCTACTTTTTCCCGCCACGGCGTCTGGTGCGAGCGCTGAAGTATGCCGCCCGACAGGGCGTACAAGTGGAGATCTGCACCGCCGGACCGATCACCGACCACCCTTCTTTTCGCTATGCCGGACAATACTACTACCGCCAGTTGCTGCAGGCCGGCGTGCACATCTATGAGTTCCAGCCTCGCTTTGCCCATGTCAAAGCGGCGATCGCCGACGACTGGGCAACACTGGGCTCATGCAACTATGACCGCTGGAATAATCACTGGAATCTTGACGCCAATGTGGAAGTGCGCGATGCCGATTTCAGGGCCGAACTGCTGCGCCTGCGGCAAAGCATCCTTGCGCAAAGTGTGCGCGTTGATGCGCTGCGCTGGCGCCAGCGCAGCTGGGCGCGAAGATTGCGTCAGGCATTCTGGTTCTGGTTCGGTACGCGCCTGATCAATCTGCTACGCAGTGTCCGTCAGCTCTGAGACCGGCGCCACAAACCGACGGCCGCCACCAGCGCGGCCAGCGCCGCAGACATCGCCGCCCAGTAGAAAGTTTCGCCACCGATGCTGTCCCAGAGCATGCCGGACAAAACTGCGCCAAGCGCCCAACCAGCGCCAAACCCAATGCTGGAATACAACGCCTGCCCCTGCCCTGCATGGGCACGACCAAAATGTTTATGCACCCAGGCAATGGACGCTGCATGAAACAATCCGAAGCTGGCGGCATGCAGGCACTGGGCAATAATCAGCGCCGGCCAGTTCTGCACCAGGGCACCGATCAGACACCAGCGCAACGCTGCCAGCACCATGCTGGCCACCAGCAAGGTGGCCAGCTGGAAGCGATGCAACAGCCGATGCATTACCAGAAACAGCAGCACCTCAGCAAACACGCCCAATGCCCAGAGCGCACCGGTGGCGATGCGCGAAAATCCCTGCTGATCAAGAAAAATGGAAAAGAAGGTGTAGTACGGACCGTGCGACATCTGCATCAGGAAGGCACACAGAAAAAAGCACAGCGAAGCAGGCCGCGTCAGCAACCACCACAAACCCTCTATGGATGAATGCGCCACCGGTGTATGTTGTGGCGGCAGCGTCAACGTACACAGCCAGATCAACCAAAGGCTGCCGAGCATGGCCCAGGGCACGACCGCAATCGAATACCGATCAAGCGCCAGTCCGACACAACAGACCGTGACAATAAACCCGATCGACCCCCACAACCGCACCTGACCGTAGCGGCCACTGCGCTCACCCAGCAACTCCAGCGTCAGCGCTTCAAACTGCGCCAGCACGGCATTCCAGAAAAAGCTGAAGCTGGTCAGCACCGCCGCCATTAACCAGAAGCTATCGGCGTAGAACACCGCACAGAACGTCAGCGCGGCAATAAAGTTTCCGGTGCGGATCACCGCCAGACGATTACCGGAGCGGTCTGCCAGCCAGCCCCACATCACCGGCGCCACCAGCTTGGTGATTTGCGGCAACGCCATCAGCAATCCGATTTCGGCGGCGCTGAAACCTCGTTGTTGCAGATACAATGCCCAGTACGGCACCAAAGTGCCGAGCAGGGCGAAGTAAAAAAGGTAGAAACCGGACAGGCGCCAGTAATACGGAATGCTGGTCACCGGCGAGCCTTACTCCGGTGCCTGGGCTGGAATCACCGGCGTGGCAGGTTGCACATCCGCACACTGGGCGCGGTGACGCAAATAATGATCCATCAACACCAGTGCCAGCATGGCTTCCGCAATCGGGGTGGCACGGACGCCCACGCAAGGATCGTGACGTCCCTTGGTCACCACTTCCGACGGCTGGCCATCGATATCAATGGACTTGCCGGGAATCAGGATGCTCGACGTGGGCTTGAGCGCCATGCTCACTGACACGGTTTGGCCGGAGGTAATACCACCGAGCACGCCGCCGGCGTGATTGCTGAGAAAGCCCTGCGGTGTCATTTCATCGCGATGCTGCTCGCCACGCTGCTCGACCACGGCAAAGCCATCGCCCACTTCCACCGCCTTGACCGCATTAATGCTCATCATCGCCTTGGCCAGATCTGCATCGATACGGTCAAACACAGGCTCGCCCCAACCGGGCGGCACACCATCTGCGTAGACGTTGACGCGGGCACCGATTGAGGAACCATCCTTGCGTAACGCATTGATCAGCGCCTCCAGCGCCTCGACCTTGCTGGCATCCGGGAAGAAGAACGGATTGTCATTGACGCCGGACCAGTCGAACTGTTCTGCCTTGATGGCGCCAATCTGCACCACACCGCCGTAGATACGGATGCCAACTCGCTGCTCCAGATATTTGCGCGCGATTGCGCCTGCGGCCACACGCATGGCGGTTTCACGGGCAGAAGAACGGCCACCACCGCGGTAATCACGCAGGCCATATTTCTGGATATAGGTGTAATCCGCATGACCAGGGCGGAAATTGCGCGCGATCTCCGAGTAATCCCTGGAGCGCTGATCTGTATTCTCGATCAACAGGCCGATCGGCGTGCCAGTGGTGCGCCCCTCGAACACACCGGACAGAATCTTGACCTGATCGGGTTCGCGGCGCTGGGTGGTGTAGCGGCTGGTGCCAGGCTTGCGCCGGTCCAGCTCGCCCTGCAGGTCAGCCTCGCTGAGCTCAAGCCCCGGCGGGCAACCATCGACGATGGCACCCAGTGCCGGTCCATGGGACTCGCCAAAGGTGGTAATACGAAAAAGCTCGCCGAAACTGTTACCTGACATACACCCAATCCTGATACGTGGCCACAGCGGCCGGCTGAAAACGCGACATTATAGCGTCTGCTGAAAAATTTCGCGGCACTCTAGCAATTGCTGGCGACCGAGCACGAAAACGCCGTCTCCACCGCGTTCAAATTCCAGCCAGACAAAGGGGACCTGGGGCCAGACCTGCTCCACCGCTTCCATACTGTTACCCACTTCCACCACCAGCACGCCATCTTCTGTGAGGTATTCGGCGGCACCGGCCAGCAGCCGGCGGGTGAAGTCCAGCCCATCATCGCCTGAGGCCAGCGCCAATTCAGGCTCGTGCCGATACTCATCCGGCAACGATGCCATGTCCGCGGCGTCCACATAGGGGGGATTGGAGACGATCAGATCGTAGCGCCCGTCGGCGGCGGCCAGGCCGTCACCGGCGCGCGCCCGGACCCGCCCCTGCAACTGGTAACGGGCAATATTGTCCCGACACACGGCCAGCGCCGCGTCATCAATATCGGTGGCGTCAACCTCGGCGTCAGGAAAGGCGTGGGCACAGGCAATGGCGATACAGCCACCGCCGGTGCAGAGATCCAGAACGCGCTGCACCGTTTCCGGCTTCAGCCAGGGCACAAACCGGGTCTCAATCAGCTCGGCGATCGGCGAACGAGGAATCAGCACGCGCTCGTCAACGCCAAACAACAGGCCGCAGAACCAGGCTTCGCCGGTCAGATAGGGTGTCGGTACGCGCTCATTGATGCGCCGTTGTAACAAGGCAGCAAAGCGACTGGCCGCCTCAGCGGGCATCGGCTGCTCAACCACGGAGGCATCCACGTCCCAGGGCAGCCCCAGCACATGCAGCAGGAGCGCCACCGCTTCATCGTGATAATTGTCAGTGCCGTGGCCAAGAAAGACCTCGCCGAGCTCAAGCTGACTGGTTCCCCATGACAGCGCATCACCAATGGTATGCAGGGTCGGCAGCACAGCGGCAACGGCGTCAGAGTCGAGCAAAGTGGACATGGCAATCGGATTCCCGGTTCAGGCGGCGCAAGCCTAGCATATTTGCACCGTCCAGAGCCTCTGGCCGGCACGCTTGCGCATGGTTACCCTATGGCCCCGTCGTCCTGGCAAGCAGAGAATCCCGTCATGCCCCGCTACTGGCTGTTCAAGACCGAACCTGATGAATACAGCATTGATGATCTCGCCAGAGAGAAGCGCTGCCGTTGGGAGGGCATCCGTAACTATCAGGCGCGCAATCGTCTGCGTGACGAGGTGCAGGTCGGCGACCAGGTATTTATCTATCACTCCAGTTGCAGCACACCAGCAATCGTCGGCATGGCGACAGTCATCACAGCCGCTTACCCGGACCCTTCACAATTTGATGCGCTGTCGCCCTATTTTGACGCAAAAAGCACGCCGGACCGTCCGCGCTGGGTAACCGTAGACATCGCCTACGACAAACATTTACCTGCTGTCCTGCCACTCAACAAAATCAAACAACTAACGGCTTTCGCCGAACTGGAACTGGTGACACATCCGCGCCTGTCGATACAGGTTGTCCGTCCCCAACAGGCAAATCGGATCGTGAAATACACTTCCGGTGGCAGCGAAGATTGAGTTCGCACCAACTGTGTGCAGGCCCGATTGTTTTCTCCAAATCAGTGCATGACCACCCTTCATTCCTGCGATGCACGTCAAAAAAAACAAGTTATCTCGGCCAATTTGAGTAACAAATAACCAGAATAAAGTCTGGCACGGCGGTTGCAGACAGGGGGTGAGGATACAACCCGCATTGATGCGCTTCCCCCGACCATCAGGACACCGCCCGATGAAAAAAATTGCCCTTCTGGTACCAGCGCTTATGACTCCGGCTCTGGCGTATGCCGATGATGGCAACGCCGCCAACGACATGGTCTGGCTGGCGACCGCCAGCGCTCTGGTATTTTTGATGCAAGCGGGCTTTGCGCTGCTTGAATCCGGCATGTCACGAGCCAAGAACGCGCTCAATGTCGTCATGAAGAACTATATGGATGTCTGCTTCGGCAGCCTGATTTTCTGGGCACTGGGTTACGGCATCATGTTCGGCACCAACACCAGCGGCTGGTTTGGTACCGACAATTTTTTTCTCAACAGCACCGACGGCAGCACCTGGGGCTTTATGTTGTTCCAGATGATGTTCGCAGCCACTGCGGCAACCATCGCCAGTGGCGCCATGGCGGAACGCACGCGCTATAACTCTTATCTGCTTGGTGCGCTGGCCATCACCGGCTTGATCTACCCTGTATTCGGCAGCTGGGTGTGGAACAGTGATGGTTGGCTGGCGAAGATGGGCTTTATCGATTTCGCCGGCTCGACAGTGGTTCACTCGGTTGGCGCCTGGTGTGCATTGGCGGGTGTACTGGTGGTGGGGCCGCGACTCGGTCGCTTCGACAAAAACGGACGCCCGCGTGAAATTCGTGGCCACAACCTTACCCTGGTGGCACTTGGCGGCTTTATTCTCTGGTTCGGCTGGTTCGGCTTCAACGGTGGCTCCACCGTCGCGGCGGATGTGCAGATCGGTTTGATCAACCTGAATACACAACTGGCTGCAAGCGCCGGCGCTGTCGGCACCATGCTCGTTGCGGTACTGTCGCGTCGACCGATCCTGCTCACCGAAACCGTCAATGGCAGCATCGCTGGTCTGGTCGGCATCACTGCGGGATGCGCAACCATGTCTCCCGGCCACGCCATCATCACCGGTCTGATTGCCGGCATCATTGCCACACTTGGCGCCGCATTACTACTGCGCATGCGTATCGATGATGTCGTCGGTGCAATTCCGGTTCACGGCTTTGCCGGCGCCTGGGGCACGCTCGCAGCCGGCATTTTCTATATGGAAGACCCATTCAATGGCGGACGCATCATGGTGCAGTTGCTTGGCATCCTGAGCGCGTTCATGTGGACATTCATTGTCGCACTGTTTGTCTATCTGTTTATCGCACTGACCATGCGGTTGCGTGCCAGTGCCATCCATGAACAACGCGGCCTTGATCTGTCCGAGCACGCTGAAATCGGCTATCCCGAATTTCCTGTTAACACTGCCTATACCGCTGAACGCGCCTCTGGCATGGAGATCCCGCGATGATGGACGATCTGGCTACCCGCCGCCGTGCAATCTATACCGGACTGAAGCCATTCATGGCTGAAGAGGAAGTGCTGGATGCGCTGATGCATTGGGAATCGCATTACGCCAATGCGCCGCGCTTTACCCTACAACGTTTCGTCTCGGAGCTGTGCCGCGAAGGAGACCTGCGCACACGCCGTGCCGATGTGCTGTTGAGTCTGGTTCAAGCCATGAGCATGCCAAAGCAGTCACTGCTTCCCGACCCACTGCAGCGCAGTGACGCACGTCCGCGGGTCTCAATCAGTGAAACAACAGCGTTCGAGACCCTGATGAACGCACTGATGGAAGCCGCCAGCAAGGACCAACGCTATAGCCTGCGACTGGACATGCTCGCCAGCCTCGACACCCGCAAGATGCCGGTGCAGTTCTGTCATGCACTGCAACGCTGGCTCGGCGACAAGGCGCCACTGAATGTTGCCGGCGTCGACACCAATTTGCTGCGTGCCGTGGTCAACCGTGCCTACGTTATCCTGTGTGAGCGTGTCGGTCCGGTACTTGCCGACCGCATCCTGGCGACGGCCGTGGCCAGCGTCACCGCTGCCCGGCCTGAACTCGCCCCTGCTGTGGAACGCCTGCTCTGACCAACACGCGTTGTAATGCCGGCTAATGCCGGCATTTTTTTTATCTGCACAAATACGAGTAGACTGTGGCGATGCTTGCCACTCTGGTTGTCAGGGTGCGTAGACGGATAACCCGGAGGCTCAGCGGTGCGACTGCATAACCAGATCTTTATTGCCATGGCACTGGCGGTGCTGTGCGGCGCGTTCACCACACCGGATACCCAACTGCTCGGTGTATCGGTGCTCGGTATCTACCAGCTGCTCGGCACCCTCTTTATCAATGCGCTGAAGATGGTCGTGGTGCCGCTGATCGTCAGTGCCATCATCAGCGGTCTGATAGGTATTGGTGGTGGTCGCAATATTGGCAAGCTCGGCCTGAAAACCCTGACCTACTACATGGCCACCAGCCTGATTGCAATTCTGATCGGTCTGCTGCTGGTGAACCTGTTTACGCCTGGCATTCTGCCCAATGGCGAGCCGGCCGGTCCAAGCCTCGGCCTGGCGGCCGAAACCACCGATACGCTGGCAAAAATTGAGGGCAAGGGCGCTGCGGATTTTGCCGGCATTTTCTATTCGCTATTCCCTCCCAATCTGGTGCAGGCGGCGGCAGATAATCAGCTACTCGGCCTGATCGTGTTTGCCTTGCTGTTCGGGTTGATACTGCGTCAACAGGAAGGCGCCAGCGCAGATCAGCTGCGCAAGGTGTTTGACGGCTTCTATCAGGTCATGATGCAGGTGACGCTACTGATCATCCGTTTCGCACCGATCGGTGTCTGGGCATTGATCGCCAAAACCGTGACGTTGACCGGTACGGATGCGATCAGACCGCTGGCGTGGTTCTTTGTGACCGTCGTGCTGGCGCTCGCGCTGCACACTTTTGTGATCATGCCGGTATTGATCCGCGCGCTGGCGCAACGCTCACCGGTACGACATTTTCGCGCCATGACACCGGCGCTGCTGACCGCATTCTCCAGTGCCAGCTCTGCCGCGACACTGCCATTAACAATCGAGTGCGTAGAAAAGCGTGCAGGTGTTTCCAACAGCACCGCCAGCTTTGTGCTGCCACTGGGCGCCACCGTCAATATGGATGGCACCGCCCTGTACGAATGTGTTGCTGCAATATTCATTGCACAGGCCTATGGCATGGACCTGAGCCTGGCCACGCAATTCCTGATTGTGATCACTGCACTGCTGACATCGGTAGGTGTGGCCAGCATTCCCTCCGCCAGTCTGGTGGCAATTACCGTTATCCTGACGTCGATCGGACTACCCGCTGAAGGTATTGGCCTGATTCTCGCCACCGACAGACTGCTGGACATGTTTCGTACCGCGGTGAATATCTTCAGCGACAGTGTTGGCGCAGTAGTTATCGGACGCAGTGAAGGTGAAACAGCTATCTTGATGGAAGATCCCGACCAACATGAACGTTCGCTTGTGTGATGGCGATATAACGCGCCTGCAGGTAGATGCCATCGTCAACGCCGCAAACAGCAGTCTGCTGGGTGGCGGTGGCGTGGATGGTGCCATTCATCGCGCCGCGGGACCTGAACTGGCGCAGTACTGTCGCACACTGGGTGGCTGCAAAACCGGTGAAGCGAAAATTACACCCGGCTTCCGCCTGCCCGCGCGCCATGTCATCCATACAGTCGGGCCGGTCTGGCGTGGCGGCGACCAGGGCGAGGCGGAATTGCTGCGCGCCTGTTACCGGAACAGTCTGGCATTGGCCGCCGGGCATGCAGAGATTCGCAGCCTGGCCTTCCCCGCAGTGAGTTGCGGCATATACGGTTATCCGAAGGCACAGGCCTGTGCGCTGGTGTGGCAGACGCTCAGCAGCTGGCCACGGGACGGCAATCTGGATTGGGTGCTACTGGTATGTCCGGACGCCGGTATCCGCGAAGAATACCGGCGTCTGGGGGTCAGAGAGGATCAGGCGCGCAGATGAGTTTCGGACAGATCGCGGTACAAACGCACTGCCGCACTGGCCGTGGCCGGGACGGTAAATGCCATCGCCAGCACGATCAGCATCGGTGTACCGGTGGCGCTCAGCAGCGCGCCGATCAGCGCCGCCAGAAGCAGCGAGAATGCCAGCATTGCGGCCAGATCTTTACCAATACGTTGAGTGTTGATGTTGTTCATCATAGCCTCCATATGGGTCATCAAGTGAACATGTGTACACTTTACCTCTGGGCAATGTCATAGTCAACACTTGTGCACTCAAATTTTGGCTTTGCCGATCCACCCCGCTTTGCGGCACACTTGCGAACCGCTTTTACCAGCAGGAACAAGCACTTGAATGACTCCCCCACAGTACTGATCAGCGGCGGCGCCAGCGGTCTCGGACTGGCCATCGGCCAGCTGGCGGCTGCACGCGGTTGGCGGGTGGCGCTGGCGGATGTCAACGAAACCCGTGGCGCCGCCGCCGTAAGTGCCTTGCTTGATGCGGGCACCGAAGCCATGTTTATCCGCTGCGACGTACGTGAAGATGCCCAGGTTCGTGTCGCGGTACAGCGCGTCGTGCGGCGCTGGGGACAGCTGGACGCACTGGTGAATGCTGCTGGTGTGGCGAGCGCCGGGCTGTTCGAGTCACTCACCGATGCCGACTGGCACTGGCAGCTGGACACCAATCTGCTCGGTACGGTGCGCACCTGCCGGGCAGCGATCTCGGAAATGCAACGCCAGGGACACGGCCAGATCATCAATATTGCTGCCATCGAAGCGCTGATGCCGCAGCCGGCACTGGCCAGCTACAACGCCTGCCAGGCCGCCATCACCGCCCTCACCGATGGCCTGCGACTGGAACTGGAACCGCTCGGCATCCAGGTCACGCTGGTACTGCCAGGCTTCTACCGCAGCAATCTGGCCGATAACCTGCGCGGCGCCGACGCCGTGATGCGTGCGCGTTTTCAGCGCTTCATGTCAGACAGCGAGATTAATGTCGAAGAAGTGGCACGCGAAGCGTTCGACGCCATGCTCAAGGGCCGTGAGCGTGTGGAAATCAGCAGTCAGCGCGGTCACCAGTGGCTGCAACGCTGGCGACCCAAGCGTTACCGCGAACTGATGACCTCGCTGGCGCGTAAATACCGCCGCTAGCGGTTACGGCAGGAAGAACTGCTCGTCGTCGAGCGCCATCAGGCTGGCCGGATCGGCAAGCATGCTTGCCCGCAACGCCTGCACACGCGGCAGGATTCGTGTCATGTAAAAACGCGCTGTCTCCAGCTTGGCATTCAGGAAAGCTGTGTCACTGTCCCCCTGAGCGAGTTTGTCGGCGGCGGTCACCGCCATACGCGCCCAGCACCAGGCCAGACAGGTATAGCCAGACAGCTCCATATATTCGAACGCGGCTGACATCGGCACGTTGGCATCATCGCGGCCGCGCGCAATCAGCGTATCGGTCAACTCTGACCAGGCCTGTACCGTATCCGCCGCCTGCGCCACCAGTGCGGCTTGGGCGTGATCACGGTGCGCGGTAAAAAATGCCTGCATATCCTCCAGCAGCGCATCGAGCAACTTGCGATCCGAACCGATCACCTTGCGGCGAATCAGGTCGATGGCCTGGATGCCATTGGTGCCTTCATAGATGCGGGTAATGCGCACATCGCGACTCAACTGCTCCATGCCGTGCTCACGGATATAGCCGTGACCGCCGAAGCATTGCACGCCAAGGTCAGTCACTTCCGAACCACGCTCGGTAAAGAAGCCTTTGCAGATTGGCGTCAACAAGGCCACCAGCCCATCGGCACGCTGATCGCCATGCAGCGCCGCATCCAGTTGCATGGCGGTGTAGTAACCAAGCGCGCGACAGCCTTCCACCAGTGCTTTTTGTGTCATCAGCATGCGCCGCACGTCCGGGTGCACGATGATCGGGTCCGCCGCCTTGTCCGGGTAACGCGGGCCATCCGGCGCACGCAACTGCAAACGCTCACGCGCATATTCCACTGCGCCCTGCAGAGACAACTGCCCCAGACCAATGCCCTCAAACGCCACATCCAGGCGAGCACAGTTCATCATTGTGAACATGGCCGCCAGACCATTGTGCGGTGCACCCACCAACCAACCGGTGGCGCCATCAAAATTGAGTACGCAGGTGGGCGAGCTCTTCAGGCCCATTTTTTCTTCCAGCTTGGCTACCGTCACGGCATTGCGAGCAGCAGGATTGCCGTGTTCATCAAGCAGGAATTTAGGTACCAGAAACAGTGAAATGCCTTTAGGCCCTTTCGGTGCGTCCGGCAATTTCGCCAGCACCAGGTGGACAACGTTACCGGCCAGATCATGGTCGGCCCAGGTGATGAAAATCTTTTCGCCAGTGATGGCATAACTGCCGTCATCATTGGGTTGTGCCCGCGTGCGCAAAAGCCCCAGATCAGAGCCCGCATGGGACTCGGTCAGACACATGCTGCCGGTCCATTCGCCGGATACCATTTTCGGCATCCAGGTTTGTTTCAGCTCATCGCTGGCATGGGCTTCGATGGCACGCATGGCGCCTTGCGCCAACGTGAAGATGGCACACATAGGCTGGTTGGCGGACTCTGCCAGATCATGGAACACCATACCCAGCGAGTGTGGTAAGCCTTGACCACCAAAATCCGGATTGGAACAGATACCAATCCACTGCCCTTCGCGAATCGCCTGCATCGCCGCCTTGTAGGATGGCGGCGTAATCACATTGCCATCTACCAGCTTGCTACCAATCTCATCGCCTTCAACGCGAGTAGGATCGAGCACGTTCTCGCAGAAACGTGCGGCTTCCTCGAGTACCGGATCAATCAGGTCGCGACCGATTTCGTCGTGCCCGGTGGCCGCGTAGTGCGCAGCAAAGTCGTACACGTCGTGGACCAGAAAGCGGATGTCGCGCAGCGGCGCTTTGAATTGTGGCATGGGAGTATCCTTGTCAGAACGCCGAACGCGGCGTCAGGTTGGTCAATATCGTCTTAGCCAGCCAGCCCGGCCTGTTGTAGATAGCGCATGGTGCCGCGGTAATCGGAGTCCAGGCCACTATCGACCTTCTCCGCCACCAGTGCGGCAATTTTATTCCCCACCAGTGGCACATTGCTGCTGACGTCCACCACCACATGCTGTTGCGCCTTGCCGTTGACATCACGAATGGTGATGGCGCCAGCCACGGCAACCGGTGCGTTGCCGACCGAGAACCGGTAACGCGCGTGGAAAGGCTGCGTTTTTGTTTCCGTCCAGATGAATTCCTGCACCATCTGGTAGGAGTTACCAATAAATTTGCGTGCAAACACCGGCACATTGCCGGGCCGCAAAGACACCTCGCGGCGCACGCGAATCACCAGTTCATCGCCTTGCATGTCAAACGAATCAAAGTGGTAATTATCGATGTTGGACATGGCGAAACGGGCGACAAAAAATTCCTTGTCAGTAAGAATGCGGACAAGCTGCTCCGCCGCAATCGGATAATCCTGAGTACGCTCAACCTTCATGCGAAGAGTTTCCTTAAGACGGTTTCTGGGAAGCGAGGAGTTTAAGCAACGGTGCCAGTTTGCGTCGCAATGCAGACAGGTGTGGCACCACCACTTCAGATTTGCCCTCGGCAATAAAGGTCAGTGCCTGCTCGACGGTCAGATTGCCTTCTGCCGCCGCAGCCGCCTTCGGTGGCGTTGACGGAGACGGCAGTTTGCCGGACTTCTGCCGCATCTCTTCTTCAGTGACTACGCAATTGCCGCCCGCGGTCTGTGCCGCCTTGACCACCAGATTGGCTTCCTCACTGACACTGCGAGGGGTGGCGCCGGGGTGCGGGTCCGGCGTCATCACGCCAACCGACAGCGTGACCGACAATTTGTTGCCCTTGAAATCCACCACCGCCTCGCGCACCTGACGGCAAAGACGGTTGGCGAATATGGCGGCGCCGGCTGCATCAGCAGTCGGCAACAGCATGGCGAATTGCGACAGGCCAATACGCGCCGCTGTGTCTTCCTTGCGAATCAGGTCGCCGGCGATTTCACCGATACGCGCCAGCACCGCATCCGCCGCTTCCTTGCCGACCTTGATAAACAGCTTGTTGAAATTATCGACGTCAGCGCGCACCAGCGACAGGTTATGGCCATGCCGTGCCGCAAAGGCCAGCTCCTGCTTTAGGCGGCCGGTGTAGTACAGCTGGTTGCCGAGTCCGGTCAGGGCATCGATGGTGGTCTGTTCTGCCATCGCCTTGCGCTCACGGGTGTAATTGGCGTGAGCGGTGGCGCGGGCGAGCAGATCGGTGGAATTGAAGGGTTTGGTAATAAAATCCGTGGCGCCCATTTCCAGCGCCTTTTCTCGTGCGGCTTCATCATTTTCAGCACCAGTGACAATGATCACCGGCAAGCCGGCAATGCCCGGATCATCACAGGTACGAATTTTCTCCAACAAGCCGTAGCCGTCGAGCTCCGGCATCGACAGATCGCTGAATACGACCTGGATCTGCTGGTCGTGGCTAATCTGTTTCCAGCCCTCAACGCCATTCTCGGCTACCACCACGTCGAACTTGGTCCCCAGCATCTTGGTGGCGGCGGTACGCATGACCTTGGAATCGTCCACCATGATCAGACGCGGTTTGCCGGCGTTTGCCGAATTTGTCATCAATCCCAACCCCGGAAGTGCGTTGTCGCGTTAGTCGTCGCTGCCATGTGCCGGCAGGAAATCCTTGTCACCCGGCTCCCGGCCACGCACATAGCGGTAAAGGCGAGAGGTACGGTTACAGTAGTCACCCCGGGCGATGCCCGCAAGGTAGTGCTGGTTGAGCAGGTGGCCGGCGCGCTCCGGGATACAGAACACGGTGCCAGAGGTGGTGTCCAGATGCGACAAAACGCCGATCTGGGCAAAGTAATCCCGACCATTGGCAAAATGCTCGACATAGGGGACCGGATGGCCCGCCTCCCGGGACAGGGCGTGATCCACCTCGAGACTGTCAGATACCCCGCCGATGCAGTACAGCTCCAGCTTCTTCACCAGCTCGCGGGTACTGGCGTGGCGTAGCAGTTTGCGCACGATATAGCTGGCGACGATGGTGCCCTGTGAATGACAGATCAGCACCACGCGATCATGTTTTTTCAGCGCCTCCTGGATCACATAGATGGCCGGGCGCGACAATTTGCCGTCCTTGCGCAGGGTGCGTGCCGTGATCGACTCGACCAGATCCCGGGCCAGACCCCAGGTCGGCGTGTGAATCAGGCTGATCGGCCGCTGGAAGATACGCGCCAGCTCGGCCGCGTTGAGCATGGCCACTGGCGGCGCCGAGCCATGACCATTGATGTAGAACCAGCGTGAACTGTGCTCCTCCGCCGCTACCCGCGGTGGACGCAGCACCAGAGTGCCCTGACTGATCGAATCACGCTCCGCCGGCAGCAACAGCTGCGCCAGAGAGACGACTACATCACCCGCCGAGTTGTAGTTGCGGCCCTGCAGCTCGGAGCGCACCGAGGGCTCCTCTGTGCCAGGCAGAAAGGACGCAGGCAAGGCCGGCAGATGACTGACGATCAGGCCCAGATCCCGGCGTATCGCACTGCGACTGTCGACCAGTCGGCTTACCCACTTCTTTGTTTTTGTAAGCATTTAATACCTGCATGAATTGCGACTACACTGTGCGCCACGCAACCGCAGGAAGGTTAACAGCATGAGCCAGACACGCAAATACAGCCTGACACTTTTTGGCGCTACCGGCTTTACTGGCGGACTTTGTGCGGACTATCTGGCCCAGCACATGCCCGCGGGCACCAGCTGGGCCATCGCCGGCCGCAATGAACAAAAATTGCACGCCGTCGCGGCGCGGATACAACGGCAAGGCAGCGCCAATCCGCCACAAATCCTGATTGCCGAAATTGACGATGACGCCAGCCTCGCCAGCATGGCGGCGGACAGCAAGGTGGTGATCACCACCGTCGGCCCCTATGTGAAGTACGGCGAACCACTGGCCCGACATTGTGCCGAACAGGGCAGCCATTATTGCGATCTCACCGGTGAACCCGAGTTCGTCAACAACCTGATTTGCCGCTACCACGACATCGCCAAGCGCAATGGTGCTGCGCTGGTGAGTTGCTGCGGCTTTGACTCCATTCCCCATGATGCCGGCGCGTTGCATGCTGTACATGAATTGTCCAAGGCACTCGGCCGGCCGCTGGACAGTGCCGTCGAG
The DNA here is from genome assembly GCA_964389795.1 of uncultured Alcanivoracaceae bacterium. Taxonomy (GTDB): domain Bacteria; phylum Pseudomonadota; class Gammaproteobacteria; order Pseudomonadales; family Alcanivoracaceae; genus JARGPN01. Next base: position 285,266 of record CAYMEY010000003.1, on the reverse strand, counting down.
GTGCAAGGCGTGGTCACCGCCAGCGGCACCTTTTCTGGCGGCACCTGGCAGTCAGCCATCACCGCTTTCGGCCGCCCGCGGGAAAACCAGCAAGCTGCGCGACATGCCAAAGTGGCACTGGACAACCTGTACCCGAAAAAGGCCCGTTCATTGCCCATGAAACCCAGCTACGGCAAGGCGTTTGGCCGCTGGCTATGCCCGATGCCGACGATTGACCCTGCCATAGTGTTGCGTTCTGCACGCGCGCTGGATGACTACGGCCCCGAGTTCAAGTACGGCCATTATGTCGGCGTCAAAAGCCTGCCGGTAATGCTCGGCGGTATCGCTGGCGTCGGTTCGTTGGTGGTGGCTGCACAAGTTGGCTTCCTGCGCCGCAAACTGCTTACCTATAAACAGTCCGGTGATGGCCCCAGCGCCGACAAGCGTGCGCGCAGCTGGTTCAAGGTTACGTTTCTTGCCCGTTGTGGCGACACCGAAGTCATGACCCGCGTCAGTGGTGGCGACCCGGGCTATGACGAAACTGCGAAGATGTTGGCGGAAACCGGTATGGCGATGGCACTGGATAGCGGCTATCCGAAGCGCACTGGCGTGGTAACACCGGTGATGGCTCTGGAGCGTCGCCTGATTGAACGCCTGCAAGCAGCAAACATGACGTTCGAGCGTTTGCAGTAATCATACTGGCAGATAAAAAAACGCGCCCGAAGGCGCGTTTTTTTATCGCTGTGACACGATCACTCGCGCACTTTCTGACGCGCGGCGCCGTCTTCCACCAGATTCAGTTGCTGCCCTGACACCCATACCTTTTTCAGGTGGGTCAGCGCCTTCTTCGACATGCTTTCAGGCAGATCGACGGTGCTGAACTCTGGATAAATCTCAATACGGCCAATATGACGGCTTTCGATGCCAGCCTCGTTGGCAATTGCGCCAACAATATTGGAAGGCTTGACGCCATGTTTGCGGCCAACGTGCAGCTTGTAGCGCTTCATGCCCGCCTCGGCCGCTTCCTGACGACGACGCGGACCGTCCGCGTTGTCGCGGCGCTTGCGGGTTTCAATACGCACATCCGCCGTACGACGCTCGCGCGGCGCGCGCTCACTGCGTGGCTTGTCGTTGACGTGGAAGCTGCGCCCCTGATGCATCAGCGCCGCAACGGCGGCGGCCAGCTGCAGTGGGTCGGTGCCGTTGTCTGCCTGAAACTTCTGCAACAGCGACAGGAACGGCTCAAGCTTGTTGCGCTCAAGCTGTGCTTCTATCTTCTGCAGCAAACGCTGCTCGCGCACAGCATTGATCTGCGCCGCCATCGGGATCGGCATTTCTTCCACTTTCTGGCGCGTCACCCGTTCAATGGTCTGCAACAGGCGCTTGTCTTTCGGAGTAACAAACAGAATTGCATCGCCTTCACGACCGGCACGACCGGTGCGGCCGATGCGGTGCACATAGGTTTCTGCATCGAACGGAATGTCGTAGTTGATGACATGGCTGATACGCGGCACATCCAGGCCACGCGCCACCACATCGGTGGCCACCAGAATGTCGATACGACCGTTCTTGAGCTGGTCGACGGTCTGTTCACGCTGTGCCTGGGCAATATCGCCGTTCAGGGCGGCAGACTTGTAGCCCGCCTGCTGCAACTGATCCGCCAGCTCAACAGTGCTGTCCTTGGTGCGCGCGAACACGATGACACCGTCGTAGGTTTCGGTTTCCAGTACCCGCGTCAGGGCGTCGAATTTTTCACGGTGCGGCACAAACAGATAACGCTGACGAATCGCCGACACGGTTTCTGTTTTCGACTTGATCGTGACTTCTTCCGGTTGCTTCAGATATTTCTGCGCCAGACGACGAATTGGCGCCGGCATGGTGGCGGAGAACAGCGCCACCTGACAGCTATCGGGAATCGCTTCCATCACCGCTTCAACATCTTCGATAAAGCCCATGCGCAGCATTTCGTCAGCTTCGTCCAGTACCACACAACCGAGGGCGTCGAGATTCAGCGAACCTTTGGTGAGGTGATCGATCACCCGTCCCGGCGTACCGATAACAAACTGCACGCCGTCACGCAGGGCGCGCAGCTGCGGCCGGTAATCCATACCGCCGCACAGGCTGACCACTCGCATGGTCGGATAACTTTCGCCATAGCGGCCAAAGGCCTCAGCCACCTGCAGCGCCAGTTCACGCGTCGGCGCCAGCACCAGCACCTGCACGGCACCGGGCTTGAGATGGGCAAAACGGGAAATCAGCGGCAACGCAAACGCCGCCGTTTTACCGGTTCCGGTCTGCGCCTGACCGATCACATCACGGCCTGCCAGAACATGGGGAATAATGGTCGCCTGGATCGGCGAGGGAGTTTCGTAACCAAGCTTCTGTAACGCTTCGCGCACAGGAGTGGCCAGGCCAAGGCTGTCAAAGCCGGCCGGCGTCATCACATCAGACATGTCGCACCTTCAGTAACGTGGCGCTGGCAGCCTGCTGCGTGAGCCACGGGAAATGGGGGCGCACTATAGCAGCACACCGCCAACACAGCACGAAAAATGTGCAAAATGTCTGATCCTGCAGGGATCAGGCCTGCTGTCGGCGCCCCATAAGGTTCGCCGACGGACACTCAGACGAAGTACATGATCAACCACTCGGCCATCAGTGCCGGCTTGGTTTCACCCTCGATATCAACAATAAACTCGAACTTCAGCAGCCACTGACCGGGACGGCGCTCGTCCGCCTGGAGCAGTTTGGCACGCGCGCGCACACGCTTGTCGACCTTGACCGGCGCCATGAAACGTAACTTGTCGAAACCGTAGTTCATGCCCATTTTCAGGCCATTGGGAACGAGAAAATCATCGATGCTGGTCTGCAAGTGCGGCAGCAGCGACAGCGTCAGGTAACCGTGCGCAATGGTGCTGCCAAACGGCGTGGCCTTGGCAGCTTGTTCATCCACATGGATAAACTGATGGTCCAGCGTTGCATCGGCAAACGCATTGATGCGTGCCTGATCGATGGTAAACCAGTCACTGGCCCCCAACTCCGCGCCTTCATGGTTTTTCAATTCCGCCGCATCAACAAATTTCATCGTCCGTTCCCGCTTCAAGTCACACCAGAACGCCTCAGGCGTCCGCCAGAAATTCCGTCACTGCCGCCGCCACTGTCGCCGGCTGCTCCATATGCAGGTGATGGCGACCGGGCAGCCGCTCGACCTGAATCTGCGCCACCCAGGCGACGCGATGGTCAAACATGCCCGACCCGCCCATGCCCTGCTCGCCCACCAGCATCAGCGTCGGCGCAGCGATGGCACGCAAGAAGCCTTCGATCTGGGCCTCGGTCAGGCGAATCGAGGAAGTCAGGCGCAAGCGCGCATCGGTGCGCCAGGTATAACCACCCGGCACCTCCATCAGGCCACGCTCACACAACAACGCAGAGCTGGCTTCATCCAGCCCGCCAAATCCGCCCATGCGGGCGGCAATGGCCGGTTGCTTGCTGGCATAGACCGGCTTGCGCTTGTCCGCCAGTGTCTGCATGTCAGTGATGGCCTTGCGCAGGGTCGACGCCACCTTGTCCGCCTCCGTGGACGGCGGCCCCAAGCCTTCGATCAGCACCAGTTTGCGCACACGCTCCGGGAAGGTCGCGGCGAACAGACAGGCAATGCCCGCCCCCATGGAGTGTCCGAGCAGGTCCACCTGTTGCCAGCCCATGGCATCCAGCCAGGCCAGCACGTCGCGAACATGATCGATGTAATGGGTCGCCATGCCGTCGGGGCGGTGCCCGGACAGGCCATGGCCGGCAGCATCGAGCGCCAGCAGGGATTGGGTCAGATACGGCGCCAGCGGCGCAAAGCTGTTGCTGTTGTCCAGCCAGCCATGCAAGGCCACCAGCGGTTGGCCATCGCCGGGCCAGTACTGCGCCGCCAGCGTCTGCCCCCAGGCGTCGATCTGTTTCTGCTCCGGGTGACGAGCCTGGACGTCAGGCATGCGTGGCCTCCACGGTATCTACCCCGGCCAGCCAGCCCCGCACCAATGCCGCAGCGGCGGCGGGCTGTTCCAGCGGGAACATATGGCTGCCCGGCGCCATGGCGTGGGTCATGGCGTGCCGACGCACATGACGCCGGGCGGTAATCTTGAACCCTTCATGGGTGATGTCGCCGTTGACCAGCAAACCGGGAATCGTCAGGCGCGGGTAGCAATGCAGATCGCGCGGCGTCTCGGTAAAGATCTCCACCTCCAGTGTCGGCGGGATACGCAGTTGCCAACCATCGTCGCGCTGCACCACGGCACTGCAGATATAGTCCTGCAAACAGACCGGGTCGAAGTGCCGGAACATGCCGCGACCCTGAAAGTACTGCTGTACTGACTCGGCATCGGGCCAGTGATCACGGCGCCCGCGGGATTTGCCGGCAGGGGTAAGCCGATCCATCTGGCCGAACCGGTGTGCCAGCGAAAACAGCGGCCGCGCCCAGCCGTTGATCAATGGCGGGTCAAGCATCACCAGCGCGCTGAACCAGTCCGGATGTCGGCTGGCCACCTTGAACATCAGCACAGCACCCATGGAATGACCGACAGCCAGAATCGGCTTCGGCAACGGCGCCAGGTCCGCCTCGAGCTGCTGTTCCAGCCCGCGCCAGTGCGGTCCCACCGGCCAGCCGTCCGCGCCCAGACCCTCCACCACATGCAGGTGATAGTCATCGGCAAACGCGCCGAGAAACTGTGTGTAGCTGCCGCCGGGGACACCATTGGCGTGGGCAAATGCCAGAACAGGCTTGGTCATAATCAGATCTCCGGGCGGCAGTATAGGAAGCCCCCCGGCTGCACTCCATGACCAAAACGCGCGCGCGTTGACGAATCCGCCGCAGCGGTCGGCAGGCCGGTGGCCGCTTGTGTACAATGCGCGCTGATTTCACAACGAGTGGCGCCCATGAAACTGGTTTCCTTCAACATCAACGGTATCCGTGCCCGCCTGCATCAAATCGAGGCATTGATTGACGCGCACCAGCCCGACCTGATCGGCCTGCAGGAAATCAAGGTACAGGACCCGGACTTCCCCGAAGACGCCATTCGCGCGCTGGGATACCACCCTTACTACTTCGGCCAGAAAGCCCACTACGGTGTCGCCCTGCTGACCCGCGAACCGCTGTTGTCAGTGCAGCGCGGCTTTCCCGGTGATGACGAAGATGCCCAGCGCCGTATGATTATTGGCGAACTGCCCGGCCCGGATGGCACGCCGGTGACGGTCCTCAATGGCTACTTCCCGCAGGGCGAAAGCCGCGATCATCCGGTCAAGTTTCCGGCCAAACAGAAGTTCTATGCGGACCTGCAGGAATACCTCGACGGCCAGAACGCCGCCACCCGGCCAGTGGTGGTGATGGGCGACTTCAATATTTCTCCCCAGGACATCGATATCGGCATTGGCGAGGCCAATCGCAAGCGCTGGCTGCGCGACGGCAAGACCAGCTTTCTGCCGGAGGAACGCGAATGGTACGAGCGCCTGCTCAATGCCGGCTTTACCGACACCTGGCGACAGTTGCACCCGGAACGTGACGACCTCTACAGCTGGTTTGATTACCGCTCCAGGGGATTTGACGACGAGCCGCGTCGCGGCCTGCGCATCGATCACATTCTCGCCTCGACGCCGTTACAGGACCGCGTTGTCGATGCCGGGATTGATTACGATATTCGCGCCATGGACCGCCCTTCTGATCACTGCCCGGTGTGGACCACCTTCCGCTGATGAACGTCCGCGTCCACCGCGACAAGCTGCACGCCGATCTCGACACCCTCGGTTATGTGGTCGATATCTTCATGCTGGTGCTGATCGGCGCCAACCTGGCGCTGATCATTTTCGACTGGATGTTTCAGGCGCTGTGGGTCAAGCAGTTGCTGCAGCAATTCACCCCGACATTTTTTGCTTTCTACGACCAGACCATCCACGCCGACTTCGTGTTCTGGGATGGTCTGTTTGTGGCGGTCTATTTAACCGAATTCATGGTGCGCTGGGGCTTCGCCATTGGCCGCCGCAGCTATGAGCGCTGGTATATCTTTCCGTTCGCGCACTGGTATGACCTGCTCGGCTGCATCCCGGTCGGCAGCTTCCGCTGGCTGCGCATCCTGCGCGTGGTCAGCCTGCTCTACCGGCTGCAGAAACGCGGCATCATTGATTTGCGTGACACCTGGCTGGGCGCCTTGATCATTCGCTACTACCGTGTCGTGGTGGAAGAAATCTCGGACCGCGTGGTGGTCAATGTGCTGGAGGGGGCGCAACGCGAACTGCGTACTGACACACCGCTGGTGCACCGTATCGAACGCGAAGTGCTGGCACCGCGCAAACAGGAGCTGGTGGACTTTGCCGTCACCACCCTGATTGACGTGGCCGCACGTAGCCATCAGCGCTGGCGTACGCCGCTGGGCCACTATCTGGCTGAGCTGACACGCGCCGCGCTGGCCGATACCCGCATCGGCGCACGTATCAACGCCATTCCTGGTGCTGGCGCGCGACTGATGGCGGCTTTGTCTGACCAGACGGAGGAAATCGGGCTGGCGTTTGCAGATCAGCTCATCGAAGATTTAACTGACCCGGAAAACCGGCCAACGCTGGACGCAGTGCTCGAGGGAATACTCGTTCGCGCAGGCGGCGACAGGCAGGTCCTCGACAGTCTGATCCGCGACACCCTGCTGGATTTGCTTGATCAGGTCAAAGCACAGGTGGCTGTCCAACAATGGCGGCTCGAGGGCGAAAAAACCTGACGTCGGCGCCAGAAGTGATGTCATAATGGCAGCACTCTGTGAACATCTGAACACCGCCAACGTCACCAGCCAGAAACGGAAACTATGAACGACACTACCACCAGTACAGATCTCGAGATCCCACGCCCCTGCGTGCTGATTGTCGATGACACACCGGAGAACCTGGTGGCGCTGGAAGTGGTGCTCGAGGACGTGGATTGCGATCTGGTCAGCGCCGGGTCCGGCAATGATGCGCTGGCAAAAATGCTCAAGCGCGATTTCGCGCTGGTGCTACTGGATGTGCAGATGCCGGTCATGGACGGCTTCGAAGTCGCCGAGCTGATGCGCGCCAACAAGCGCACCGCCAATATCCCGATTATCTTTGTCACCGCCAACTCCCGCGATGATCGTAACGTCAAGCGCGGTTACCAGAGCGGCGCTGTAGACTACCTGTTCAAGCCGATCGACCCGATGATGCTGCGCTCCAAAGTCGAATTCTTCCTGACCCTGGATCGCCAGAAACGCCGTCTGGAGGCCAAACTGGCGCAGGCCCGAGCCTCGGAGCGCGCCATGAACGAAGCCTACGGCACCACCGGCAAACCCTGAGGCAGACCTTTTACTGCCCGTCAGCATCACTCCATCAGTAAAAAGATTGAGCCGGTACGGCAAAGCTGCCTATAGTTGGGCGAAATTGTCCTAGAAGAACGAGAAAATGGAACTTCCCGGCTACCAGATCCAATCCGAGTTAGGCAAAGGCGGTATGGCCAGCGTCTTCCTCGCCCTCGACGAAAAATTCCAGCGCCCGGTGGCGCTCAAGGTAATGCTGCCAAGCCTGGCCGCGGATGATTCCTTTACCAAGCGCTTCCTGCGCGAGGCGCGCATCTGCGCCCAGTTGAGTCACCCGCACATCGTGCCGGTGTTCGATATTGGCGAGCACAATGGCGTCCACTTTCTCGCCATGGAGTATGTGGCTGGCGGCAACCTCAAGCAGCGACTGCGCGACGGCATCAGCCTGCAGGAGGCGGAACGGGTGCTGCGGGAAATCGCCGCCGCGCTGGATTATGCCGGCGAACAGGATTACATCCACCGTGACGTCAAACCGGACAACATCATGTTCCGCAAGGATGGCTCGGCGGTGCTGATGGACTTCGGTATCGCCCGGCCGACCATCAGCGATGATCAGATGACGATGATGGGCACCATTGTCGGCACCCCCAAGTACATGAGCCCCGAGCAACACCGCGGCAAGGATGTGGACCCTCGCGCCGACCTGTACTCGCTGGGCGTGGTGTTCTTCCAGATGATTACCGGCAAGCCGCCGTTCGAGGCGGATGACCCGATGGCGATGGGCATCAAGCACATCAGCGAGCCGATTCCGGTGCTGCCGATGCCGCTGAAGCGCTACCAACCCCTGATCCGCAAGTTGCTGGCCAAGGACCCCGACAAACGCTTCCAGCGCGGTCGCGAAATTGTCGCCGCGCTGGACGAGTTGGCACGCCAGCCGGCAGTGACAGCCGCCCCCGTGGCGAAGGCGGCGGACGGCACGGCGACGTCAAGCGCGTCAGCCACACCCTCTGCACCGCGCTACGCCGAGTCCGATATCAGCGGCATCAAACTTGAATCCCGCATGCGCACTCGCGAAGTGAAGGAAAAGGCGGGCCTGCTGTCGAGCAGCTACCTGTTCGATATCTACGTGATGGCGGATGAGTTTCCCCAATTCCAGAAACACTTCGAGAAACTCACCGAGGAACTGTTTGCCTGGGGCCAGCAACGTGGCAAGAAGTGTGGCCGTATCCAGTTCAAGGCCACGGTGCATCCCTGGATCGCCGGCCGGGTGAAGGACTACATTCGCTCGCTGCGCAAGGCCGACACCCACGCGTTCATGCAGCGCATTCCGATTGCCGTCAATCTGGTTGGCGCCGACGGCAAACCCATAGAGCAGTTCCGACTCGACCCTGAGGCCCCGGAACCAGCAAAAGGCTGAAACCCGGGCGCCACCCGGCTACACTTGGCGCCCGATGACCCATACACCTGCCCTCAATCGCCGCCTGTCTGTCGCGCCTATGATGGACTGGACCACGCGCGACTACCGTTATCTGGCGCGCCTGATTTCGCGCCACACGCTGCTGTATACCGAAATGGTCACTGCGCATGCTGTGCTGCATGGCCCCCGCGATGCCCTGCTCGGCTTCGATGCCAGCGAGCACCCCGTGGCAGTGCAGCTGGGTGGCAGCGATGCCGCGTTGCTCACCGAGGCGGCCAGGATCTGCGAGCAGTATGGCTATGACGAGATCAACCTGAATGTCGGCTGCCCCTCTGACCGGGTGCAGTCCGGCCAATTTGGTGCCTGCCTGATGGCAGAGCCGGAACTGGTCGCTGACTGCGTGGCGTCGATGCAGGCCGCGGTGACGGTACCAGTGACGGTGAAAAGTCGTATCGGCATTGACGATCAGGACGACTACGAGTTCCTGCACCGGTTTATCGGCACGGTGCGCGACAGCGGCTGCCGCAGCTTCACCATTCACGCGCGCAAGGCGATCCTGTCCGGCCTGAGTCCGAAAGAAAACCGGGAAATTCCGCCGCTGATTTATGCACGCGCCTATCAGGTCAAACAGGATTTTGCTGACACCGAGATCATCATCAACGGTGGCATCAAGACACTCGATCAGGTGCGCGAACATCTGGGCGAAGTGGACGGCGTCATGATTGGCCGCGAAGCGTATCAGAACCCCTATTTTCTCGCCGAGGCGGACGCGGTGCTGTTCGATGATCCGCATCCGGTACCCAGCCGTCGTCAGGTGCTGGAGCAGTTCTATCCTTATCTGCAGCAGCGCTTTGCCGCCGGCCATCACCCCAAACATGCCCTGCGCCATGTGCTCGGCATGTTCCAGGGCATCAGCGGCGCGCGAGCGTTCCGGCGCTTTCTCAGCGAGAACGTTCACAAAGCAGACACCACCCCGGAGATACTGTTGCAGGCCTTGCAGCGACTGGAAGCTTGAATCAAGCTGTGATGCATCAGCGTCAGCCCCGACTGACACGCCAGGGAATAACACCATGACTTCCAAACGAGAACAGCTCGCGCAGTGGACACAGATTGTCGTCGACAGTGGCGACGTCGAGGCGATTGAGCGTCTGCGCCCGATAGATGCCACCACCAACCCGTCGCTGCTGCTCGCCGCTGCCAGCACCGACAGTGGCCGTGCCCGACTTCAGGAAGCACGCCGATTAGCTCGCCAGCTCGGTAAGCCGGAGGATCTTTCGCTGCTGTGCGATGCCTTCGCGGCACTGACCGGCCAACACATACTCGGTTTTATTCCCGGGCTGGTATCCACCGAAGTGGATGCGCGCCTGTCATTCGACACCAGCACCACCCTGCAACGTGCACGCAGGCTGATCAGCCTGTACCGCGAGCTTGGCATTGATCGTGACCGCATCCTGATCAAGATCGCAGCGACCTGGGAAGGCATACGCGCGGCCGAAGTACTGGAAGAGGAAGGCATCGGTTGCAACCTGACGTTGCTGTTTTGCATGGAACAGGCGATGGCCGCCGCAGAAGCGGGAGCGACCCTGATTTCGCCCTTCGTCGGCCGCATTTACGACTGGCACAAGCAGCGCGGACTGGAGATCAACAGTGCTGAGGACGATCCCGGTGTGCAGTCCGTACGCAGCATTTTTCACCGTTACCGCGCCGAAGGCTTTGATACCGTGGTGATGGGCGCAAGCTTTCGCTACTGCGAACAGATCGAGGCGTTGAGTGGATGCGACAAGCTCACCATTGCGCCAACCCTGCTCGACGAGCTGGGTGGACATTTCGTCCCGCTGCAACGCGCACTGGACGCCAGCGACGTTAATGCCCAGGAGCCGCAGCCGGCGGTGAACGAAGTGGCGTTTCGCACCGGCCTGAACAACAACCCCATGGCTTCCGACCTGCTGTCTGATGGCATTCGCCGTTTTGCCCGTGATCAGCAAGCGCTGGAGGCGTTACTGCAAGCAGGATAGATCGTCACCATGATTGACTGGTTCAAGTCCCTTTTTCAGAAACATCCGGAACAACAAAGCGTATCTGTGACCCAACAAGTGCGTATCGCCGCCGTGGCGCTGATGTACGAAGTCATGCGCGCCGACAGCGAACACAAGCAAGAGGAAATTGATGCGCTGGTCGCCAAGCTGATGCAACGCTGGCAGCTTGATGACGATAGCGCCCGGGCACTGCTGGACGCGGCCCGAACGCAGGCCGAGCAGGCGGTGGATTATCACAAGCTGGTGACGCTACTGCGCGAGCATTACAATGCCGAACAACGTGCGGCACTGGTGCTCGATATGTGGAATATCGCCCATGCCGATGGCGTTATCGACCCGATGGAAGAATTCATTATCCGCAAGGTAGCGGACCTGTTATACGTGCCCCACTCCACCTTTATCTATGGCAAGCTGCACGGCCAGACGCGCTGATCACCAGGCGCTGGCAGAGCCAACGCGGTAACGCGGCCATTGAAACCAGTATGTTCACGCTGGATCGCCTGTTTTATCGAAACTGCGACGCCGGATTGCCTGCCCATGCGTCCGACTGGAAAGCGGCGACGCAGTCAGGCGCATGATGTCTCCGATCGAGCGCAATACAAGACGTGATAGGCGAGATGCTAGCAAGTACAGAAATAAGGACACTTCCCCCGAATTGGGGGTGCGCCGGAATCAGCGGGGAGGAAAACTGGTGGCGTTACCAGTCGTCGTCACTGCTGCCAGGCTCGGCATCCCAGCCGCCGTCGCCAGCGGGTGTGTCGACACCGAAATCATCCACCGGCGCGGGCTCGCCGGCGGCCATACGCCGGCTCTGGATGTAGTAGTCGCGAATGAAAGTGTAGCGATCGCCAACGATTGCGTTTTCAAGGTCCAGCAAGTCGGCGCGAGTATCAATGGCGTAGACAGCGATGACGCTGTAGCGGGTCAGGTCATGTTCAATATAGTGGTAGGCGCGCAGGTAGTCCTCGGGCCAGAGAGCGGCAGCGTCACGCACAGTCGAAGGTCCGAGGAAAGGCACCACCAGATACGGTCCCTGCGGCACGCCCCAGACAGCAAAGGTGGAACCCAGGTCATCAGGTAATTTCTTCAGCTTGATATCACTGGCAACGTCGAAGAAGCCGCCGACACCGAGCGTGGTATTGACAGTAAAACGCCCAAAGTTATGGCCGGCGTTATACCACTCCCACTGCAATACGTTATTGATGCTGCTGCGCAGGTCACGAATATTTTCGAACAGTCGGGTAATGCCGTCGTCGAGGAACCGGGGGGTGATCTTGCGATAACCTTTTGCCACCGGCTTGAGCGCGTACTTGTCAACAAACTCGTTAAAGCCGAACACGCGCCGATTAAGCCCTTCCCAAGGATCCTGCTGTTCCGGTGTTTTCTGGGCCAGGGCAACGGCGCTGGCAAGCAGCAATATCAGGCAAACAAGACTACGCATAAGTATTATTGTTATCCGGCCGGCCAATCAGCGACCGCCGCAGTATAGCGGCGGCCGCACCAAAGTCACACCACCTCATCGGACTCCCGCACATCCCGGAAACGACGGTATAGCCAGTAATCCATGCTCAGGTAACGGCCGGCACCATGGAAAAACAACATCAACAGCATGATGAAATAGGTGGCGCCGAACTCGATACCATTATTCAACACCACGAATCGCCCGGTTTCGTTCAGCCACTCATAATTGCCATGCTCACGCAGCAGCTCGCGTGCGGCGCGCTGCCGTCTGGCCACTTCTTCGGTGTTGGCCAGCGCCTGTTCGGCGCTGTCGATACCTATTGCCGCCAGCGGCAGGGCTATATGCTCCTGCGGCGAGGTGGGCGCCACCGCGTACCAGCCATGCTCGGCATGCACCGTCGCCATGGCAACCAGCATAGTGATCATCAATGGCACGGCGATATAGCGCGTCGCCAGACCGACCAGCAACAATACACCGCCGGCCAGTTCAGTGGCGGTAGCGAGAAACGCCATCAGCCAGGGCAGCGGCAAACCCAAGCCATGCTCGAACCATTGCACCATGCCATCAAAAGACTGCAGCTTGTTGTAGCCGAAAGTAATAAAGATGGGTGCGAGGTACAGGCGCAAGGCCAAAGGCCCGAGAAAATCAAACGCACGAAAACTGTTGAGAAGATCTTGCAGGCGGTTGCCGAAATACGTCAGGGCATGCATCAGGTGTCCAGCTCCTCTATATCTTGCAGACGGGTGCCTAACAAGATGCCGCGACTCCGTAAATGTGACAGTGCCTGCGCACCGAATGACAACATCTGCGCCTCAGGCATGGCAAACTGCTGCGCCAGCGAAGTCAGCACCTGCGCGCCAGACGCCAGCGGCGACGCCTCCAGTGCCTGCAACAGCGCGGCCGTGGCAGCATTGATCTCCATAAATCGCACCTGATCATCGTCGCCGCGATAGATCACCAGCCAGACCGGCTGCTCCAGTGGCGCCTGCGGCTGAAAGTCGATACCGATATGGTGCACCGGCCAGTGATAACTGAGCACACATATCAACGGCGACAACATCGGCGCCGCCGCCAGCAGATCACCATCCGGATTGAAGCCAGTGCGAGGGATTTCTTCGTGGGAAATATCCAACGCCACTTCCATCCACTCGTAGTGCGCCATTTCCAGAAGCCAGGGCGGCAAGGCAGACAACACCTCTGGCGTAGCGCTGAGATACTCGACAAACGCCTTGGGGATATCGACAAAATAAGGGCTGTGACAGGCATGTTCTGCAAAGAATCTCCGCACCAGTGCATGCCATGCCGTGTCGTCGGTCAGCGAACGAATCACTGGAAATCCACTGCTGAGAAAATTCTCAACATTGTTGTAGAAAAGATCCCGATAAATCTTCATGCGCCGATCTTCAATGCCGGCGGGCGCAGGATTACGCTGCGGCTGACGCAAGTGCGCGGCAAACGCGCGCTGGGTGCTTTGAAACGGCTGATCGCTCATTGCTGACGGGCGCGGCCTTGCGACTGCTGTTGCAGCGCCTGAATCCTGCCAGTTTCTTCCAGCAATTGCGCCAGCGGCGGAATATTGAAATCCCGCTCCAGCAAGGTCGGCAACACACCAAAGCGCTGATAGGCATGAGACAACAATTGCCAGACCGGATCGATGACATCACAGCCATGGGTATCGACCTTGAGATCATCGGCTTCGTTATAGTGCCCGGCAACATGAACGTACTGGATGCGTTGCCCAGGCAGCGCATCTATAAAGTCGTACGGATCGTAGCCATGATTGATGCCGTTAACGTAGGCGTTGTTGACATCAAGCAGCAGCCCGCAGTCGGCCTGCTCCAGCACCGCATTAACAAAGTCGATCTCTGCCATTTCCTGCTGCGGCGCGGCGTAGTAACTGACGTGTTCTATACCGATGCGCTGTTCCAGCACGTCCTGAACAATGCGAATACGCTCGGCGACATACTTGACCGCCTGTTCGGTAAACGGGATCGGCATCAGATCATAAAGGTGGCCATGATCGCTGCAGTAGCTCAGATGTTCGGTATAGCACTGGATGTTGTGCTCGCGCAGGAACGCCTTCAGCGCTTTGAGAAAATCCATGTCCAGCGGCGTTGGGCCGCCCAGTGACAATGACAAGCCATGACAAACAAATGCATGGCGTTCAGTGAAGGCCCGGAACTTGCGCTTCAGCGCACCGCCCATGGGAATCCAGTTCTCCGGGGCAACTTCATAAAAATCGATGGGTACATCGCCAGCATCGGAGAGCGGGCCCATCAGGGCCCGCCGCAAACCCAATCCAACCCCCTGCACAGGATACTGCGCCGGGGCTGTTTTGCTTGCTACTGACGTTTTCACATCAGACTCCGTTGCGATGCCAGTGCTGATCAGCCTTTATCGCCGCCGCACTTGCCTTCACCGCACTTGCCTTCGCCTTTCTTGTCTTCACCGCACTTGCCTTCACCTTTCTTGTCTTCGCCGCACTTGCCTTCACCACACTTACCTTCTTCGTGGTGACCGGCAACCTGATAGCCTTTGCTCAGATCAACGGTAGCAAACGGGTTTTCTGCTGCGTTCGCAATCGGTGCAGACAGTGCAGAAGCAACCACTGCAGCGCCTACGGTAGCAGCCAACGGATTGAGTTTGGTGAGCTTTGCCATTTCCTGAATCTCCTGATCAGTGATAGATATCTGTACCGGCACGCCGGCAGACCTGCTGAAGGCAAACCATTGCCTCACAGGACAATAGCCAGATGCGCCGTAAGCGACAATGTTACAGATGGCCGTTTTGTGAGGCTGGTTACGAAATCACAATAGAAGCGTCGCCAGGCCCCTTAACGCCAACGGCCACCCTGAGGTGGCCGTTGTCAGTATCAGGTGAAGGACCTGATCAGACGGTTCGCTCGACGATCACACTGCCAATCGAGTAACCGGCGCCAAACGAGCAGATCACGCCCAGTGCGCCCTTGGGCAGGTCCTGGTTGTGCTTGTGGAAGGCGATAATCGAGCCGGCCGAACTGGTATTGGCATACTCATCGAGAATTACCGGCGCCTCTTCACGGTCCGCCGGGCGACCCAGTACGCGCTTGGAAATCAACTCGTTCATGCTCAGGTTGGCCTGATGCAACCACATGCGCTTGAGGTCGCCCGGCGCAATGCTGTGCTCGCCAAGGTGCGACAGGATCTGTTCCGCCACCATCGGGCAGACTTCCTTGAACACCTTGCGGCCTTCCTGGCGGAACAACTTGTCGCGGGCACCAATGCCACGCTCGTCGGCACGGTTGAGGAAACCGAAGTTGTTACGGATATTGCTGGAGAATTTGGTTTGCAGGCGGGTGCCCTTGACCGCCCACTGGTTGGCGGAGCTGGCCTTGTCAGCGCGCTCGACGACGATAGCGGTGGACACATCACCGAAAATGAAGTGGCAATCACGGTCGGTCCAGCACAGATGGCCCGAGGTAATTTCCGGGTTCACCACCACCACGCACTCGGCGCTGCCGGTGCGCACCGCATCCACCGCCGCCTGCAGGCCAAAGGTGGCGGCCGAGCAGGCCACGTTCATGTCGTAGCCCCAGCCCTTCTCCATACCGAGGAAGTGCTGCACTTCCACCGCCACCGCCGGATAGGGCCGTTGCAGGTTGGAACAGGCCACCAGAATGGCGTCCACATCTGCCACCGTGCGGCCAGCATTGGCCAGCGCATCCTTGATGGCATGGATGGCGATTTCCGCCTGGATCGACATTTCCTCGTCGCTACGCTCGGGAATGATCGGGCACATGCGGGTCGGATCCAGCACCCCTTCCTTGTTGATGACATAGCGCTGCCTGATGCCAGAGGCTTTCTCGATGAAGGCAGCATCCGACGTACCCAGAGCCTCAATCTCACCGCGCTCGATCTCCGCCGCATGCTGGGCGTTGTAGAGCTCTACATAGGCATTGAACGACTGTACCAACTCCTCGTTGGTGATCGATTCGCTGGGGGTCCACAGCCCGGTACCGCTGATAACCACTGCATGTTGGGTCACTGATCAGGTCCTCTTCTGGCAGGCAGAGCCTGCAAACGCAAAGCAAAGATGGCCGGCATTATCCGGCTTCTGGCCGCCGGTCGCAAAGCCCGAATGAGACAGCCCGGCAGATTTGGTCAAGCGCGCTGTTCAGCACTGCTCCCACTGCTGGCGCAGACGCTTGGCGGACACTGGCTGCAGGGTGCCAAGCTGCTGGGCGAACAGGCTGACGCGGTACTCCTCCAGCAGATAGCGGTAATCGCACAACGGCTGCGGCCACTGCCACATTGGCCGCCCCTGAGCCCGGCGCTGCCACTGCTCCAGCAGCGGTGCCAGTTCCAGCGTCATGGCGCGATCACGGCTGATCTGGCCGCCGAGCTTCTCCAGCCGCAGTTCAATCGCTCTCAGGTAGCGCGGATACTGGGCCAGCCAGACCGATGGCACCTGCAGCAGCCAGTCGTCGGCAAACAGGCCCTGCAGCTGCTCCCGGATGTCGCCGTGGGCGTGGGCCCAGGCCAGCGGAAAGTTCTTCTCCAGTCGCGTCAGCAGGGCGCGCCAACTGTTGAACATTTGATCGATCTCGCGCAGGCGCTTCTGCGCCGCCGGCAGAAAGTCTGCCCTGCGCCGTTCCAGCATGGCGGCGAAGGCTTCCGCATCGCGAATATCCGCATCCACCTCGAAATGCTCCGCCACCAGTCGCAATAGCAACGGGGATTTCAGCGTGCGTTGTTTGGCCAGCACTTTCTGGCAGCCCGGCAGTTTGACCAGCGCCTGCTCCAGCTCGCGCATCTGGATCGCCAGCCGGAAGCTGATCAGGCGTGCCAGCCCCCAGCGATGCTGGAACTGCGCTTCAAGCTGCTCGCCAAAATAGCTCAGGGCAACGCAGTCGCCCTGATCCCGCAATGCTGGCCAGACGCGTACGCTGACACCTTGACGCTGCTGTTCATGCACAGTGTCGAGTGCGCCGAATACCCACTCGCGCCCCTGCACCGAGGGTTGCGCAATCACTTCCTGCACGGTCGCCGCCGCCTGCTCGGCAAACTGTTGCTGCAGCGCTTTCACGTTCTGACCCGCCGCCAGCACGTGCTCGCCATCCACCACCCGTATATGGAAACGCAAATGTGCCGGCAGGCTGTCGAGTGGCCACTGCTCAAGTTCGATGCGTACACCGGTCATGCGCTGCAATTCACGCGTCATGGCGGCCAGCAATGACTCCGTGCCAGGTCGCAGGGCGTCCATCAAGGCACGTACATAGTCCGGCACCGGCACAAACTGTCGGCGCTGGGCTTTCGGCAAGGCGCGAATCAATGCCTCCAGTTTTTTCTCCAGCAATCCGGGCACCAGCCATTCCAGCCGCGCATCGCTGAGCAACGGCAACGCCTGCACCGGCGCGATCAGGGTGACGCCATCGCCGGCACCGGTGGGATCAAACTGGTATTCGAGTTTGAAGCCCACCCCCTCGATCTGTAACTGGTCAGGAAAGCGTTCAGCTTGCAGATCGAGGCTGTCATCCAGCAGGAAAGCTTCGTCCATCAGCAACGCGGCGCGCTCGGCTTCGGTGGCACGGCGCCGGTACCAGTGCTCCAGATCCGTCAGCGTCAGCAGGCCGTCGGGCAAGCGCAGCTCATAAAACTGATAGCGCTTTTCATCATCCGCCAGCAGATCACGACGGCGTAACTTGTGTTCGACTTCCTCGAGTTTTTCCGCCAGCGCGCGATTGGCGCGCACGAACTCGGGTTCGTGCGCCAGCTGGCCGGCCACCAGACCTTCGCGAATCAACATCTCGCGCGCCATGGCCGGATCCTGTTTGCCGTACTGGACGCGCTTACCGGCGCTGACAATCAAGCCGAACAGGGCAATCTGCTCACTGGCCATCAACGCACCACGCTTCTTTGACCAGTGTGGCTCCAGATAGCTGCGCTTGATCAGGTGCGCGCCCTGCTCAATGATCCAGTCCGGTTCGATGCTCGCCAGCGTGCGCGCGAACAAGCGTGAGGTTTCCACCTGTTCGGCCGCCATCAGCCAGCTGCTTTTGGTTTTCGACATCGCCGAGCCCGGCCACAGCGCCGGCTTGCGCGTGCGCGTCGACAGCCACTCGCCCTCATCGGTGCGCTTGAGCACATTGCCCAGCAAGCCGGTGAGCAGCGCCTTGTGGATGGCGGCAAACGACGCCGGCTCGCTGTTACGTGACAATTTCAACTCGCGACAGAGCAGCACCAGTTGATGGTGCACATCGCGCCATTCACGCATGCGCAACGGCGACAAGAACGTTTTCTTCAGCAGCTTCTCGTACTGGTTACGCGACAAGTCCTCGCGTTGCTGCTCCGCCCACTGCCACAGGTTGACGAAAAACAGGAAATCCGATTCCTTATCGGTGAACGGCTGATGCGCCTGATCCGCCTGCTGCTGTGCCTCCGGTGGACGATCGCGTGGATCCTGACTGGCCAACGCCGAAACAATGACCAGCACTTCCTGCAAGCACTGCAGCTGCGACGCGGCCAGCAGCATGCGTCCCAACCGCGGGTCCAGCGGCAGCCGCGCCAGTTGCTTGCCCAGTGTCGTGAGCGTGCCATCTTTCCAGCCACCGAGTTCTTCCAGCAAGCGGTAGCCGTCGCGAATCAGTCGGCCGTCTGGCGCATCGATAAATGGAAAGCGGTCGACGGCACCGAGACCCAGATCAGCCATACGCAAAATCACGGCGGCCAGATTGGTGCGCTGGATTTCCGGCTCGGTAAAGTCCGGACGGGTGAGAAAATCTTCCTCGCTGTAAAGCCGATAGCAGTCACCGGGCATGATGCGCCCGCTGCGGCCCTTGCGCTGCTCGGCGCTGGCGCGCGATATCGGCTCCACCGGCAAACGCTGCACCTTGGCATGCACACTGTAGCGACTGATACGTGCACTGCCGACATCGATCACATAACGAATGCCGGGTACTGTCAGAGAGGTTTCGGCAACGTTGGTGGACAGCACCACACGGCGTCCGCGATGCCCGGAGAACACCTTCTGCTGTTCCTGCTGGGTCAGGCGCGCATACAACGGCAGGAACTCGGTATCACGAAAGTTGCATTTCTTCAGGTGCCTATGGGCTTCACGAATATCACGCTCGCCACTGAGGAACACCAGCACATCACAGGCGGAGGGTCGGCCGCCAGTGCGCTCACTGCCCTCAATTTCCCGCAAGGTATCTTCGAGCTGGCGACTGAGCTCGCGCTCCTGCTCTGCCGGACGGTAATGCACGGTAACCGGAAAAGTGCGACCTGATACCTCCAGCACCGGTGCGCCATTGAAGTGTTCCGCAAAGCGCTGATGATCAATGGTGGCGGAGGTAATAATGACTTTCAGGTCGGCGCGCTTTTGCAGCAAGCGCTTCAGATAGCCCAGCAGGAAATCGATATTCAGGCTGCGCTCATGGGCTTCGTCAATAATCAGGGTGTCATACTGGTTCAGCCACGGGTCCTGCTGAATTTCCGCCAGCAACATGCCGTCGGTCAGCACCTTGATCAGGGAGTCATCGCTGACCTGATCACTGAAGCGCACGCGATAACCGACCAGATCACCAAGCGTGGTCTGGCATTCCTGCGCCAGTCGCGAAGCCACGGCGCGGGCGGCCAGACGGCGCGGCTGGGTGTGACCAATCATGCCGCGCACGCCGCGCCCCAGCGACAGACAGATCTTGGGTAACTGGGTGGTTTTGCCCGAGCCGGTTTCGCCGGCCACCACCACCACCTGATGGGCATCAATGGCAGCGCGCAAATCGTCCAGTCGCTCCACCACTGGCAGCGCTGGCCAGCTCAGTGCCGGCAAGCGCTGCTGACGCTGTTGCAGGCGCGCAACAGACGCCTGCGCCTGCGCCAGCAGAGCCGCCAGGCGCTCGGCGTCCGGGCGCTGACGTAATTTTTTCAGACGTTGCTGGAAACGGTGCTGGTCGCGCTGCATCACCATCGGCAGCAGCGCGGCGATCTGCTCAGACACAGCGTCAGACATGCAGCCAGCGACGTCCCGCTTCGGTGAGGCCGTCCGCAGCAATGGACAGCCAGGCAATGTCTTCGGCACCGGCTTCGGCGCGCACTGTAAAGCGCATCAGCTCATCACGGCGAAATGCATGAATCTCCAGTTGATCTCCCGGCTGCAATGCCAGCATCTGCTCATCGAACTTGCGCGCATCGGTCTTGACGCCGTTGATCGCAATGATCACATCTCCGGCGGACAAGCCGGCCGCCACCGCACTGCCCTGTTCAAATGCCACGGCGATTTTTGCGCCGGCGGCGTCCTCCGCAACACGAATGCCGAGCGACACCGGCGCCGCGCTCGCGGGCTTGCCACCGCTGTCAGCATGGCCGCTGGCGGCGCGCCAGTTCAGTTGCACACCCAGAGGCGCCAGCAGCTCTGCCAGCGGCAACGGCTCGGTGCTGTACAGCGCCAGATCAAAGAAGGCAGTTAATGGCTCCCCTGCCACTTCCTCGGCAACCGCCTGAATGCCGCGCTCCGGCACGCCAACGCCGGTCTTGCCGTAACGCTGCCACAATAACCGCATGACATCGTCGAGGCTTTTTTTACCGGCGGTAAGCTGGCGCAATGTCATATCCAGTGCCAACGCCACCAGCGCGCCTTTGGCGTAATAGCTGACAATGGCGTTGGGCGCGTTTTCATCCTGCTTGTAAAATCGGGTCCAGGCATCAAAGCTGGACTCCGTTACGGTCTGCTTGTCGGTGCCGGTGGCGCGCATGACACGGGTGATGGTTTGCCCCACCAGCTCCAGGTAACTCTGCGGCGAAATCAGTCCGGTGCGCACCAGCGCAAGGTCATCGTAATAGCTGGTGATGCCCTCGAACGCCCACAACTGCTCGGTGTAATTCTCCTGAGTCAAATCATAGGGCGTAAAAGCTTCAGGCTTGATGCGTTTGATATTCCAGGTATGGAAATACTCATGGCTGCATAACCCCAGATAGGTGCGGTAGCCATCGCGCAACACATCGGTGGGTTCATTGCGGCGCGGCAGATCACGGCGAGCACTCATCAGGCTGGTGGAGTTGCGATGCTCCAGACCACCGTAGCCGTCGCCGGTAACCAGTGTCATGAACAGATAATCCGACATCGGCGCAGGCTCGCCGAACATGCGAATATGATGTTCGCAAATCGGTTTCAGGTCGCGGCACAGACGCGCCAGATCAGCATCATGTTTGCCGCTCAGCACAACCCGGTGCGGCACACCACAGGCATCAAATTCAGCATGATCGAAATGCCCCATCTCGACCGGGTGATCGATCAGGGCGTCATAGTTTTCCGCACTGAACGTCCCGGCGCCAAGGCGATGGCCGGTCTTGCGCGTCAGCCCGGTCGCGACTTGCCAGGTCTGCATACTGGCATCCGGCGGCAGCTGCACATCCACTTCAATCGGCTGGTCCTCGTGACCCACCGGCTGCAAAAACATACAAGTGCCATTGAAGTAAGCATGGGTACAATCCAGATGCGCGCCACGCACCGACAGGTCCCAGGCATAGACATCGATGGTGACCGTCAGCCGCGCGGTGACCGGGGTGAGCCACCAGCTGTCCTTGTCGAGCTTGCGCCAGGCGATGGCATCACCGTCACGGGTTTCTGCCTCGAACTGCACCACGTGGCGTGCAAAGTCGCGAATCATGTAACTGCCGGGAATCCATGCCGGCATGCGCAACACCTGCCCTTCCGGCGACGGATTGTCGAGTTCAAGACGGACTCGAAACAGGTGCGCTTCAGGACGTAAAGGCTGTATCTGGTAACGAATCAACGGGCACCTCCAATCTGGACGGCGCCAGTGTATCAAGACTGCCGGCAACGGTCGCCCGGCGGCGCCAACCCCTTCAAGCTTCAGGGAGTCACCACTTGACCACTACAATGCTTTATCGCACCTTGCCAGAGCAGGGGGACACCATGTCGGATCTCGATTTCCAGCTCAAGGCCAGCGACGGTCACCAGATCGCCGTCTACCACTGGCCAACCACCAACCCGCGTGGCGTGGTGCATGTACTGCATGGCATGGCCGAACATGGTGGTCGTTATGCTGCTCTGGCGGACGCCCTGAATCAGGCTGGCTGGGCGGTGGTTGCCCACGACCACCGTGGCCACGGATTGAGCGTCGCCAACGAAGCGGATCGTGGCCACTACGCTGATCAACAGGGGTGGGAAAAAGTCACTTCGGATGTCTCCACGGTGCAGGACTGGATCGCCAACCAGTATCCGGGACTGGCCCGCGTGTTGATGGGGCACAGCATGGGCAGCTTTATCGCCCTCGCCTACGCCCTGCAACATGCCGCCAATCTGGATGCGCTGGTGCTGTCGAGCACGGACATGAAGCCGACCTGGTTTTACCGTGTACTGGCGCTGATCGTGCGGATCGAAAAGTGGCGCTGTGGACCGCGCGGACACAGTGGCCTGATCCGCAGCCTGAGCTTTGAGGCGTTCGCAAGGAAAATTCCGCAACGCCAAACCGATTACGACTGGCTCAGCCATATTCCGGAGCAGGTGCAGCAGTATATCGACGACCCGCTGTGCGGCCACGATTGCAGCACCCAGCTCTGGCACGACATGGTCTCGGCACTCGGACGCATCAGTCAGCGTGACGGATTGGCAACGCTGGACCCGTCGCTGCCGGTATTTATCTTCGCCGGCGATCAGGACCCCATGAGTGACTTCGGCAAGGGTGTCAGGCTGATGGCGTCAATATTGCGCAAACATCGTCCCGCCAACCTGCGCGTCGACATGCACCCGGAAGGCCGCCATGAGCTGCTCAATGACAGTGTGCGTGACACTGTGATCAGCAATCTGGTCGACTGGCTGAACAGCGACATCCAGCGCCGCTGAAACCGCTGCCAATAAAAAGCCCGCTGATGCGGGCCTTTTATTGGCGGCACGGTTCAAGGTTGCGGCGCCCCGACGCAGCTGCTGTGCACATTCAGCGTGGTCAGGACACTGGCCACGGCACTGAACTCGATACGTGCCTGATCGAAACTGACATCGGTATCAGCGAACAGGAATGTCTGACCGCTGCCACTGAGCAGACCCAGCACATCCAGCGACAACAGATCACCGCTTTCGGACGACGCCACTTCGCTGCCGTTGTCATACAAACGCACCACCGTATTGGCGAGCAAATCCAGCGACAACAACGCCGACTCATCACTGACGACAAAACCAATACGCTGCGTGCCGGAAATATCCACCGGACTGTAGACGTCTATCCAGGCGCCGCTGCCAAGCAGACCGATGGGTGTGGACAGTTGCGCAGCGGTCGCAGCATCACTGCCGCCGACACCATTGTCATCAAGCACCGCGGCGAGATTGCTGACACCGCAGAGCAGGCATAGCAGGCCAGTATCGCTATCGGCGCTGGCGCCACTGCTGGCCAGCAGCGGCTGATAGTGGGTAGTGGCATCACAGCTGAACAGCTGATCGCAGGCATCACCGCTACCATCACCGTCACTGTCGAGCTGACCGACATTGCTGGTTAACGGGCAGTTATCGGCGACATCCAGTATCGAGTCGCCGTCATCGTCGGCATCACAGGCGTCGCCGACACCATCCGCATCGAGGTCCTGCTGATCGGGGTTGAACACCGCCGAACAGTTGTCGACGCCGTCTTCGATGCCATCCATATCAGTATCGGTGTTGCTGTCGCAGGCATCGCCGATACCGTCGCTGTCGGCGTCGGCCTGATCGAGGTTGGCTGTGAGCGGACAATTGTCCCCTGCATCCGCCACCGTATCGTTGTCGTCGTCGTCGTCGCAGGCATTACCGTCGGCATCGCCATCGAGATTCTGCTGCTCCGCGTTGGCCAGCAACGGACAGTTGTCGCTGGCATTGGGCACGCCATCGTTATCGGCATCGGTATCGCAGACATCACCGACGCCATCATTGTCACCGTCGGTTTGCAACAGGTTACTGTCCACAGGGCAGTTATCGATCAGGTCGGCGACCAAATCGTTATCGTCGTCCGCGTCACAGGCATCGCCGAGACTATCAGAATCGGAATCAAGCTGAGCGGCATTGCTGACCAGCGGACAGTTGTCCGACGCATCGTCGACACCGTCATTGTCGAGATCGTCTTCGCAGGCGTTGCCAACGCCATCCATGTCGGTATCCACTTGCTCCACGTTGGCCACCAACGGACAGTTATCGCCACCGTCGTCGACGCCATCGCCATCAGCGTCCGCATCACACAGATCACCGAGGCTGTCGCCATCGCTGTCAAGTTGATCGGCATTGGCTTCGGCAGGACAATTATCGCGCGCGTCATCAATGCCATCGCTATCGCTGTCTGTGTTGGTGTCGCAGGCGTTGCCATTGGCATCCAGGTCGGTATTGAGTTGCAGGGTATTGGCAATTAAAGGGCAATTATCCAGCTGATCCGGTACCGAATCGTTGTCATCATCCGCATCGCAGGCGTTACCGTCGCCATCATCGTCGCTGTCGGTCTGACTGACATTGCCGACAAACGGGCAATTATCGGCATCGTTGGCAATGCCATCGCCATCACTGTCGGCATCACAGACATCACCGATACCGTCGTTGTCAGCATCCTGCTGCAACAAATTGGCATTGAGCGGGCAGTTATCGATAACGTCCAGCACCAGATCATTGTCGTCATCCGGATCGCACGCGTTGCCAATGCCATCGGCGTCGGTATCCAGCTGATTGTCATCACTGGTGGCCGGGCACAGATCAAGCAAGTCGGGAATACCGTCGTTGTCATCATCGCTATCGCAGACATCGCCGATGCCGTCATTGTCGAAATCGGCCTGGTCGGCGTTGCTGTCGGACGGACAGTTGTCGATGCCATCATCAATGCCGTCACCATCAGAATCAGTGTTGGCATCGCAGGCATCACCGATGCCGTCGGCATCGACATCAGCCTGATCGGTGTTGGCCGTTAACGGACAGTTATCGACACCGTTGACGATGGTGTCACCGTCAACATCGCTGTCGCAGACGTCTCCGACGCCGTCGCCATCGAGATCTGCCTGGTCGCTGTTAGCGGTGGCAGGACAGTTGTCGAGATCATCAGCCACGCCGTCCGCATCTGCATCAGCTACCACGGGTGCAGGCGGTGCCGACGGTGGTGGCACCGCCGCGGCCGACGCATCATAGTCGGCATCACAACCGACCAAAAGCATCAATATCCCTACGGCAGCGCCATAGACAATCAGTTTGCGGGCTTTCATCATGGCTCTCCTGCCATATCCCCCCCGCGTTGTCGAACGAATTACCCGGGCATCAATCCGTGATGCCCAATATTATTTCACCAGCCGGAACTCTACCCGGCGGTTCATGGCCCGCCCTGAGACGGTGTTGTTATCTGCCACTGGCTGGGTCTCGCCAAAGCCGATGGCAGTGAGACGTTTCGCATCCACACCTTGATCAATCAGGAACTTCATCACCGCATCAGCGCGTTGCTGTGACAGCGTCTGGTTGTACTCGGCGGCGCCAACCGAATCGGTATGCCCGGCGATCTGCACTTTCAGGTTGTCCTGACTTTTCAGTGAGGTCGCAACCGGCATCAACGCTTGCTTCGAGGCATTGGTCAGCTCCACCGAGCGCGGTGAAAACGCGATGGTATTCAAGGTCACGGTCTGGGCATCAATGATGCAACCGCTGGCATCCACGCGTACGCCGGGCAGCGTATCAGCGCACAGGTCGCGACTGTCGGGTACGGTATCACCGTCACTGTCCGCTTCCGCCACCGTGACGATGCGCTCTACGGGCACCTCCACCGGCACTTCGACGGTACGCTCGACCTCAACCATGCGCTCGACTGGCACTTCAACAAAGCGATCCATATAGACGATCTTCTCGACCACGCGCACCTTGCCCAGCGGAATTTCAATACCGAGCGTGTACTGGATATCACCAAAGTTCTGCTCAAAGGTGTCATAGAAGTAGCGCGCTTCGCCGCGCAGGCGAATGCCATTATCGAACAGGCTACCACTCACCGCGCCGACAGCGGCAGCCAGATTGATAGCGCCGCTGTCGTCCGAATCCGGCTGGACATCGTCATACACGAAGCCAAGATTAGCCAACAGGTAAGGCGTCCAGCGATCAGCATTACGATCACGCAACGACCAGGATATGCCGGTGCCAACACCGACCTGATAAAAATCGGTGACAACATTGTCGCCCGACTCCAGTACCGCACCGAACATATCGGTTTCCCAATACCAGTGGGGCGCCAGCGCATGGCCATACACAGCGCGCAAGCCGCGGCCCTCATCGGTGCCGCGATCAGAATCCGTATCGATATACAGCGGTAGCAAGCTGATAAAATCAGTAGGTGGAGCAGTTTCGGCAAACCCAATCGCCGACCATAGCAGTGTGGCGGCGACACCCGCAGTGACGCGAACGGCTCGCCGTCCCTTGAAAGGCGATAAACGCATAGCGGCTCTCCTTGCCGAAAATGAAACAGTGTCAATCAATGTTGCAGCGCAAGATCAATACTCATATTTGTGCATGGGAAAAATCAAGCGCACGCACGTACCGACTGTACGGTACGAGACTGTTCACCTAGTCTGCGGAAAAGGCGGGACACCGCGCGATAAGATACTGACGATTAATGAATTTAATCTTGCCACCGGAGAGCATTGGCGAGTGTGCGGCTGTGCTCGCTACAAGGCGGCTACAATTCGCAACAGGGCTTGACAAAAATTGTGGGAAATTCGGACCAGTTTGATGCGCTCACGCTCACTTGCTCAGGTAGCGCATCGCCTTTTCAAGCCCTTCGATGGTGAGCGGATACATATGGTTGTCCACCAGTTGCTTGATCCAGTTGGTGGAAGTGGTCATCTGCCAGGTGCGCTCCGGCTCGGGATTGAGCCAGACCACCTTGTCGTAGGTTTCCATGATGCGCTGAAACCAGACCGCACCCGGCTCCTCATTCCAGTGCTCGACACTGCCGCCCACTGAATTGATCTCGTAGGGGCTCATGGCGGCATCACCGACGAAGATCACCTTGTAGTCGCTGGCGTACTTGTGCATGACGTCAAAGGTCGCGGTCTTGTCGTCCCAGCGCCGATGGTTGTCCTTCCAGACGTATTCATAAATAAAGTTATGGAAGTAGAAATACTCCATATGCTTGAACTCGGTACGCGCCGCCGAGAACAGCTCTTCGCAGATCTTGACATAGGGGTCCATGGAACCACCGATATCGAAAAAGATCAGCAGCTTGACCTTGTTCTCGATCTCCGGCCGCATCTTGATATCCAGCAGCCCGGCGTTGCTGGCGGTGGAACGGATGGTGTTGTCCAGATCCAGCTCGTCTTCACGACCGGTGCGGGCAAACTTGCGCAGTCGACGCAACGCCAGCTTGATATTGCGGATACCAAGTTCGACCGAATCATCCAGATTGCGGTAATCGCGCTTTTCCCAGACCTTGACCGCCTGCTTGTTCCGTGACGGACCGTTCAAGCGGATGCCCTCCGGGTTTTCGCCGAAGGCACCGAAGGGTGATGTGCCTCCCGTGCCGACCATCTTGTTGCCGCCCTGATGACGCTTGTGTTGCTCTTCCAGCCGCTTCTTGAACTCCTCAAGAATCTTTTCCAGACTGCCAAGCCCCTGCAACTGCGCCAGTTCTTCCGGCGACAGATTCTTCTCCAGCTGTTTGCGCAGCCACTCTTCCGGAATCGCCGAACTCAACCAGTTCGGGTCCAGCGTCTCGATGCCCTTGAAGAAATCGGCGAAGGCGCGGTCAAAGCGGTCGTAATGCTTCTCATCCTTGACCATCACCGCGCGTGACAACATGTAGAACTCGTCCATGTTGGCAAACGCCAGCCGGGCCTGCATCGCCTCGATCAGATCGAGCAACTCGCGCAGACTGACAGGCACCTTGTAGGTGCGTAATGTTTCAAAAAAACGGATCAGCATAAAACCTTTACCAGCTTGCTTTCAGAGCCCGGGCCTGTCAGAAAAAAACCACCTGGCCGCTTCGCATCAGGATTCGCGGCGCGACATGAACGCCAGTCGCTCGAGCAACTGCACATCCTGCTCGTTCTTGACCAGCGCACCGTACAGCGGCGGGATCGCCTTGCGGGTATCGCGGTTGCGCAACACGTCTTCCGGGATATCATCAGCCAGCAGCAGCTTGAGCCAGTCGATCAGTTCAGAGGTGGAGGGCTTTTTCTTCATGCCCGGCACCTTGCGCAGGTCGAAGAAAATCTCCATCGCTTCCTTGACCAGATTCTTCTTGGCATCGGGATAATGCACGTCGACGATTTTCATCATCGTCTCGGCATCCGGGAAGTTGATGTAATGGAAGAAGCAGCGACGCAGGAAGGCGTCCGGCAGCTCTTTTTCATTGTTCGAGGTAATGATGATGATTGGCCGCTGGGTGGCGCGTACGGTTTCCTGTGTCTCGTAGACAAAGAACTCCATCCGGTCGAGTTCCAGCAACAGATCATTGGGAAACTCGATGTCAGCCTTGTCGATTTCATCAATTAGCAGCACCACGCGCTGTTCGGCGGTGAAAGCCTCCCACAGCTTGCCCTTCTTGATGTAGTTGGACACATCCTCAACGCCTTCCTTGCCGAGCTGGGAGTCGCGCAGGCGTGACACTGCATCGTACTCGTACAGCCCCTGCTGGGCCTTGGTGGTGGACTTGATATGCCAGGTCACCAGCTCCATGCCGAGGGAGTGCGCGACCTGTTCCGCCAGCAGGGTTTTACCGGTGCCCGGCTCGCCCTTGATCAACAACGGCCGCTGTAGCGAGATGGACGCGTTGACTGCCATCTTCAGGTCGTCGGTGGCTACATATTTATCAGTGCCCTGGAATTGCATCGGGTTCTCCAACTCGGTCAAGACTGCACCGTCACGGCGCCTGGCGAAAAGTATCCGTTACTCTAGCAAGCGGCGACGTCAACACAAGGCGCAATCCGTCACCGGAACCGGCCAGTCAGGTCAATTTGGCCCAGCCAGCCGCTGATGCCAGCCCTACAGCGAGCAGGCATAATGCCGCCCATGAACCTGCTATTGCTCTGCCCCGAACAGCGTACCGCGACCGATCAATGGACTTTGGGCGCCGGCCAGCGCCGCCATATCGTCGACATCCTTGGTCTGACGCCGGGGCAACGTCTGCGTGCCGGCGTGCTGGACGGCGACATCGGTGAAGCCGAAATCATCGCGATCGATGCCAACAGTGTCCGCGTGCGCTTTGAACCCTTGCGCGCACCGCCTGCACCCTTGCCCTTGACGCTGATCGTTGCCCTGCCGCGACCAAAGATGCTCAAGCGCATGCTGATCGATGCCACCAGTCTCGGCATCAAGCGTCTGGTACTGCTCAACAGCTGGAAGGTGGACAAGAGCTACTGGCAAACCCCCAACCTGAAAGCCGAGTTGCTGCGCGAAAAAATGCTGCTCGGTCTGGAGCAGGCGCAGGACACGGTATTACCGCAACTGATACTGGCGCCACGCTTCAAACCTTTTGTTGAAGATCAACTCGAGCAGATTTGCGGCAACAGCCTGCGCCTGCTTGCCCACCCCGGTGCCCACCCGCCCATGCCGATGGACCTGCATCACGCGGTGACACTGGCAATCGGCCCTGAGGGTGGCTGGACGGACTATGAAACCGATGCACTGGTGCAGCACGGTTTTGCACTGCACAGCTTCGGCACGCGCATCCTGCGGGTGGAAACGGCCTTACCTGCATTGGTCGGCCGCGTGATGGGATTACCTTGATCAGGACATCACCGTAGCAGCCAGCCTGCTGGCGAACAGGGCCTTGCCGAACGCCGGTTCGCTTGCAGGCAAGCTCCTACAAAACCCTCTATTTTTAGCCAGGTCTTGCCGAGCATCCCG
The DNA here is from genome assembly GCA_964389795.1 of uncultured Alcanivoracaceae bacterium. GTDB lineage: Bacteria > Pseudomonadota > Gammaproteobacteria > Pseudomonadales > Alcanivoracaceae > JARGPN01. The sequence goes on along the minus strand of CAYMEY010000003.1, from coordinate 255,266 downwards.
GCACCGTGGGAGCCAGCCTGCTGGCGAACAGGGCCCTGCCGAGCGCATGTTCGCTTGCAGGCAAGCTCCTGCAACTGCGAGAAGGACGTTAGTTGCCGCGGCGGTAGGGGTTGCGGGGCTTGCGCGGCAGCTTGTCGCCACCACGCTGATTGCGCAAGCGCGCACGGCCGTACAGACCGGTGTACTGCTTGCCCTTGAGGTTGACGTTGCCGGACAGCGTCTTGAGCTGCTCTTCGGTCAGATCCATCCAGCGACCGGTCTTCAGTTGCGGCGGCAACGTCAGCGCACCGAAGCGAATCCGGATCAGGCGCGCCACTTCCATTTCCTGGGATTCAAACAGGCGTCGCACTTCGCGGTACTTGCCACCGGTCAAGGTGACACGGTACCAATGATTGGCCGCTTCTTCGGCACCGCCGGCATCGATGACCGAATCAAACTTCGATACACCGTCTTCCAGCAGCACGCCATCAAGCATTGCCTGTTTCTTTTCCTTGGTCAGCTCACCGCGCACGCGTACGGCGTACTCGCGCTCAAAGCCATTGGAAGGATGCATCAACCGGTGTGCCAGTTCGCCGTCAGTGGTGAACAGCAGCAAACCGGACGTATTGAGATCGAGACGGCCCACCTGCACCCAGCGCATGCCCTGCAGCAACGGCAGGTTATCGAACACCGTCGCACGCCCTTCCGGATCATTGCGCGAGCACACTTCGCCGGCCGGCTTGTGATACATGATCACGCGCATGGCCATATCTTCCGGCGCCTGATTCTCGATCAGGCGTCCGTCCACGCGCAGGGTGTCCGTGGGCTCGACACGATCACCCAGCGTTGCCACCTTGCCGTTGACGGAGACGCGCCCTTCCTCGATCCAGCCTTCCAGTTGACGGCGTGAGCCGAGGCCAGCGCGGGCCAGTACTTTCTGAATTTTTTCACTCATGCTCGTCAGACTCGGGTTCTTCCTCTCCAGCGATGTCTTGTTCCAGCATGTCGGGAGTGGGGGCATCCGCCTCGGCATTCTGCGCCTGAGGCTTCTTGCGGAATTCCGCTTCAAAACCAGCCAGCACTTCATCAACCTTGTCGAGGCTCATCAGCGTCGACTCGTCAATTTCCGGCTCGTTGTTGATCGCGTCCATAATCGTGGTCTGGCGGTTTTCATCCCCCGAATCGTCACCGCCCTCCTCTACTGCTACGCCGGCTTCCACCAGCTTCTGTTCAAGCTGCAACTCTTCATTGAGCTTGTCGAGATCCTTGATTTCCGACAGCGGCGGCAAGTCTTCCAGACTCTTCAGATCGAAGTAGTCGAGAAAGCCACGGGTCGTGGCAAACATCGCCGGTCGGCCGGGCACATCACGATGGCCCACCACACGCACCCAGCCGCGTTCCAGCAAGGTGCGGACAATCTGAGTGTTCACTGCTACGCCACGGATTTCTTCAATTTCACCGCGGGTAATCGGTTGACGATAGGCAATCAGTGCCAACGTCTCGAGAATCGCGCGGCTATAACGGGCCGGCTTCTCCTGCCACATGCGGCTGACCCAGGGGCCCATATCCTTGCGCACCTGAAAGCGGAAACCGGACGCCACCTCTTTCAGCTCGATGCCACGATCGGCATAGTCGTCGGCCAACGCGGCGAGAATTTCATCCAGACCTTTCTTGTCCGGGCGCTCATTTTCGTCAAACAGCATCAACATGGCGTCACGGTCGAGTGGGCTGTCGGCCGCCAGAATGGCGCCTTCCAGCACCTTCTTGATCAACACCACATCGATATGTTTTTCGATGCTGCTCTCGGCACTGGTCTCGGCATCCTCAACAGTGTCATCACCATCGACGTCTGCCACGGCAGTCTGCGCATCAAGATTTTCCGTTTCATCCACGGTCGGGTTGTCGTGTTCAGTCATCGGCGACCGTCACCTCTATTGGAGCCATATCCTCATCTTCCAGCAGCACAGTACGCGCCTTCAGATGAATCGGAGCAAGGGGTTCTGTTTGAATCAATTCCACCAACGCGCTTTTTACCAGTTCCAGAATGGCGATAAAGGTGACCACCACACCGGCGCGTCCCTCCTCGACATTAAACAGCGCCACAAACGGCACGAACTCGCGGCCGCGCAACAACTCCAGCACGTTGGACATGCGCTCGCGGGTGGACAGCTTTTCCCGCGAGATGTGGTGACTTTCGAACATGTCCGCGCGATGCATGACATCCTTGAGTGCCAGCAACAGCTCTTTCATTTCGACATCCGGATCGGCGCGCTCACTGCGGTAATCCGGACGCTTGGCGTTGGCCACCCAGTAATCGCGCTCCTCACGCGGCAACTGATCGATATCTTCAGCGGCTTGCTTGAAGCGCTCGTATTCCTGCAGGCGACGAATCAGTTCCGCACGCGGATCCTCTTCTTCCTCACCTTCTTCGGTTTTTGGTCGCGGCAACAGCTGTCGGGATTTGATTTCACCGAGCATGGCGGCCATGACCAGATATTCAGCGGCCAGCTCCAGGTTCATCGCCTTCATCAGCTCGACGTACTGCATGTACTGCACAGTGATTTGCGCCACCGGGATATCGAGAATATCCAGGTTCTGGCGCTTGATCAGATACAGCAGCAGATCGAGTGGCCCCTGGAAGGCTTCGAGAAACACTTCCAGCGCATCCGGCGGGATATACAGGTCGTCCGGCAGCTTGGTGATGGCCTTGCCATACATCAGACCGAACGGCATTTCACTTTGCTTGGGGTTCAGCGCAGGCGCCGCCGCACCGGTCGGCGCATCCGCCGCGGGCTCGGTGGACTCGGATGTCACCATCGTCACGGACGTGTCGGCGACCTGCTCGTCACCGGCATCCTGCGCGTGGTTGTCTTCCTGCATTTCCTGCATGCTCTCTCCTGCCAACGCTTGCTCAGCGGTAGCTCAGCCCCATGGCGGCACGGACTTCGTCCAGGGTATCGCGGGCGGCTTCGCGGGCTTCTTCACAGCCCTCGGCGACCAGTGTACGGACCAGATCGGGGTTGCGGCTGTGTTCTTCAGCACGCTTGCGAATCGGATCCAGCTCGGCCTGAACCGCGTCAATGACGGGTTTCTTGCACTCCAGACAGCCAATTCCGGCGGTGCGGCAACCGTTGTCTGCCCAACCGCGAATACTGTCGTCGGAATAGACTTCATGCAACTGCCACACCGGGCAATTTTGCGGATTGCCGGGATCGGTGCGACGAACGCGCGCCGGATCGGTGGGCATGCGGCGGATCTTCTCGTCCACGGAGTCCGGATCTTCACGCAGGCTGATAAAGTTGCCATAGGACTTGGACATTTTTTGACCATCCAGGCCCGGCATCTTCGAAGCTGGCGTCAGCAATGCCTGTGGCTCCGGCAGAATGATCTTGCCGCCACCTTCGAGATCACCCAGCAGCCGTTCCTTGTCGCCAAGGGTGATGTTCTGCTGGTCGTTGACCAGTGCCCGGGCGGTTTCCAGCGCTGCCTCTTCGCCCTGCTCCTGATACTTGCGACGGTTATCCAGGTACACCTTCATCTGCTTCTTGCCCATCTTGCGGATGGCAGCTTCCACCGCCTCCTCGAAGCCGGGCTCACGGCCATACAAGTGGTTGAAGCGACGGGCGATCTCACGGGTAATCTCGATATGGGCGACCTGGTCGGCACCGACCGGCACTTGCCCGGCACGGTAGATCAGGATGTCCGCGGACTGCAGCAGCGGGTAACCCAGAAAACCATAGGTGCTCAGATCCTTTTCCTTGAGCTTCTCCTGCTGATCCTTGTAGGTCGGCACCCGCTCCAGCCAGCCGAGCGGCGTCATCATCGACAGCAACAGGTGCAGTTCCGCATGCTCTGGCACTTTCGACTGGATAAACAGGGTGGCCGAGCCCGGATTGATGCCGGCGGCCAACCAGTCGATCACCATCTCCCAGACCGATTCCTCGATCTTCTGCGGGTGCTCGTACTCGGTGGTCAGTGCATGCCAGTCGGCGACAAAGAAGAAGCACTCGAACTCATGCTGCAACTTGACCCAGTTCTTCAGCACGCCATGGTAGTGCCCGAGGTGCAAACGGCCGGTGGGGCGCATACCCGACAACACGCGCTGGGAGGAAACCACTGAACTCAAAAGATACTCCGCAAACTTGATGCTTAAAGGGGGCGATTATAGCGGCGCGAGGCGCGCTCAGAAAATGGAATCTGTCGGGCCGGCGCCGGGGCGGACAATTTCTGGCCCGCCGCCGTCCGCCAGCGAGATCACCGTGGTCTCTTCGAGGCCACAGTGGCCGCCGTCGATGATCAGGTCAACCCGGCCCTGCAGGGCGTTTTCAATGTCGTAGGGGTCCGTCAGCGGTATGTCCTCGTCCGGCAGATGCAGGGTCGAGGTCATCAGCGGCGCGCCCAGCTCCTTGAGCAGGGCCTGGCAGATGGCGTTATCCGGCACGCGGATGCCGATGGTGCGCTTCTTGGCATGCATCAGCCGCCGTGGCACTTCGTGGGTGCCGCGCAGGATAAAGGTGTAGGCGCCCGGCGTGTGAGCCTTGAGCAGTCGGTAATCCGGGTTTTCCAGCTTGGCATAGGTGGCGATCTCGGACAGATCAGCACACAGGATGGAGAACTGGTGCTTGTCATCGAGCCGGCGCAACTGGATCAGCCGCTCCAGCGCCGCCTTCTCGCCAATGCCGCAGCCGAGCGCATAGGTGGTGTCGGTCGGGTAGCAGATCAGGCCGCCCTTGCGCACGATATCCACCGCCTGACTGATCAGACGTGGCTGCGGGTTGTCGGGGTGAATCCGGAAGACTTGGGTCATGGGGCGGGGATTGTGGGCCGCGGGCCCGCATTTGCCAAGTAAAAACAGGACGCTGCGCGAATGCTCAGCGCCCGGACTTACCCGGATGTTCCGCACTGCTGTCCAATTCCCGCTTGGTCAGGCGCGTGCGCCACAGAATCAGGTCAGGACTGCGGCTGACCACACCGAAAACTGCCCTGGGCCTCGCACATCCAGAACGTCGACCCCATGCGCGCATTCGACTGACAGTTTTCAGCTTTTGCCCGCACCAGCGCGCCCTTGCTGTAGTCCTCGCCAAACAGGCTCACACCGGCCCCAAAGCCCATTTGCCTGCATTGCTTGAGCGCCTTGCTGCGTAACCTGCCCACTGCATCACTGCGCGCCCGCTCCTCGCTGGCAGCCTCATAGAAAAAGCTGCTCGAACTCATATCCTGCCTGCCCCATTCCAGCAAGCGCTCATCGGAAAACATGTAACAGTGATAGCGTTCAGGAATACGCGTCATCGGGATACGCACACCCTGTTGATTGACCGGCTCACAGGCCTTGGCGGCGGCACCGACAGATGAACTGTCTGCTGACGAAGCCGCGACAGATGGTGACGATGACTCGCGCTGGCCCGTCGCCTGAGCCGATTGCGCACCGGACTGCCCGGCACTTGCCTGATTGCTGCCCGCATACGCGCCGGTTGCGGTTCGATCCAGATTTTCCGAGACATAGCCGCGACCACTGGAGGTACCGCGCCAACAGATCCAGTCCTGCTCCAGCAACACACCGCCATTGCTTTCACATGCCTTGCGACGCTCTGCGACAGAACGGTGCAGCAGGCAGTGGCGCTTGCTCGCCACCCATTGCGCGCCACGCGCCAGACATTTTTCCCGTGCTTCGTCCACCTGCGCGGAATGACTACCCTGTGGCGCCGCCACATTGGTTGTTATCGGTGGCGGTCTTTGCTGGCGCTGCTGCGCGGTGCGCTGGCGCAGCTGCTCGATCGACTCATTGCGCGCCTCGTGCACCATGGCCTGAATTTCCAGCGCCTGACGCTGGAACTCACGATCCCTTGCCACCATGTCGCGATTGGCTTGCTGCAGACCATCATGGATGACACCAGCCACCGCCGGGTCGCCAATCACTTCGAGAATGCCCATGCCAGCCTTGCCGGCGGCGCTGACGCCAACAGTTACACCAGAGACAACGCGAGTCAGGCCTTCAACAATATTGACCGGACGATTCATCATGCGCTGGTAGCCCGCCACGGCATCGGACACGTCCTCGCCACGGAACTCGCGCAGCGCGATCGCCATACGCTCAGGCAGGATACGCATCAGGTGATACTGCTGATGATCGCTGCCACGAGGTCCCCTGTATTGCTCGGTCTGCAGAATGACCCAGAGCGGAAAGGTCGTTACCGCCAGTGACTCCCTGTCCGGGCGGTAACGGGACAGCTCCATGGTCGCCTGCCACTCAGCACGAAAAGCGCCGACGATACCCTGACCTTTTTTCGGACGCTCACTGCGTGTATCACCGGCACGCACCTTGAAGTCGATCCGGTACACCACCTCGCCCTTGCCCGAAAACATTGGCGTCAAGCGTTCACGGACGGCGTCACGAATTTGTGGCTTCACAGTCTTGTCGACGCCACGCATGTCGTACTTGATCGGCCCAAGCTTGCCCTCGTAGAGCACCTGTGCATTCGCCACAACGCCGCTGAGCAGCATCGCCGTGAGCAGCAGCAATCTAGTCCAGCACATAATTCACCTGCATGCTTCTGACTGACTGCTCGATCAGGTTGGCGTAAACCGTCTGCAGCTCATCCGTCGCACCTTTGCCTGGAAACATGCCATGCCCCCAGGGGTTCATGCAGTTGCGGGTGACATGCACGTTCTGCTCGGCTTCCAACGCGCTCCCCAAAGCTTGCGTGGCATAAACACTGTGCTGCACGGTAAACGCAAAATTGTCGCAAAACAGTGGCAAGGTGCCGAGCGAATAGGGAATCAGAAACAGGCCGCCTATGCCCAAGGCATTGCCATAGTCGGGCGTCTTGCGAAAGCCAAGATCACTGTAGACGATGAAGTAATCAGCCTGGTCAGGCGTTACCACGTTGTAGCCTTGCGCACGCAAAGTCTCGCGCGCCCTAGAGATGAAGAAATCATCGCCACCGATCAACTCATAGATCTTGTACGCATCCCCGACTTTCTGTTCGGGCTTGCGTGAGCTTTCGTAGTAACGGAAGCGGCGCTGGAAACTGGCCGGAACATCGCCATCAAACTGGCTCAGGGCAAACAGGTTGTACTGCGCCGGAGACAGCACGGCGATGGCTACATCGATGTCCGACGGCACCAGGCCAACCGGCTCCACCCGAGGCGAAAACATGCAACCTGACAGCATCATCACTGCCAGGGCGCCAAACAATTTCCTCAGCATGATATTTCCCCACATCAGTAGAACATCCCCTGGAGCATCAACTCGCGGACACGGGATACGTAACCGTTTGCGAGCTGGTGATTCAGATAGGTACCGGCTTCAGTCATGTCCTTTTTCAGGCTGTAATTGATCGGTGTGTGAACCAGGATCGACAGCGGAGTGAGGTGAAGCCCACGGTCAGTGCGTATCGGCTTTTCACCATCTTGCATTCCCTCCCAGGAGTCGAAGGCAATGACAATGTCGTTGTTACCGCCGCGACGATCGATCAGCGACCCTGTCGCCAGGCAGGCCTCGCCTTTGGTCAATGGGTAGGCCATGAACAGCGACAGGATAACGGGAGCGTTCCCCAGAATGACTTCCATATCCCGGTGCTCCAGTTTCAGCGTCAACACGAAGTCTGCCTCAGACTCGGAGGACACCAGATTCATGCCGAGCGTCCGGAGCTGGGCGCTGACCATTGACTCCAGCCTGTCGCCCTGAATCTTGTAACGGTAAGGCGCTGAATAGCCCGCCAGCGCAGAAAACCCGCGCTGAAGGTCATTCAGGTTCATGCCGCCGCCAACCCGACACCACTTGCTGGTGCTCTTGAGATACACCTTGCGCGGCGATACCGGCATGGCCGTTTGATCGGGCTTCGCCAGCGCCTCAAGCTGCGCATTACGCGCGAAAGTTTTCGAGTTTGCCGCCATGCGCACGTCCGACGCCGCGCACCCTCCCAGCAGCGACAATACCAGCATCACAGACGCCATCTGTTTCATGACAACCCTCCCCAGCCGCAAGGCAACGGCTGCCGCCACCGTGTCTGGCGGTGGTCAAATGCGACAGCGATGTGAGTTTTCAGATGCGCGGCACAGCGCCACGCGGGGATCACACAGGACCAAGCTATTACGCCCTGCACTCAGGAATTTGTAGCACTTAACAGCTTTTGGCCGCATCCCCAAAATTGGGGATGCGAGGCCCGACGCGATTGAATCGAGTCGAGTTCAAGGCTGCCGTGCAGCGTGAGATATAAACGAAGTCCGGCGTCGCAGCGCTCAGGCCGCGTGCCTAAACGCCTGCCAAACCGGCGAGACGTCCGACTCCAGAGCCGGCACCTTGCCCAGCTCCAGCCAGGTCTGGCGCGGCGTATGGAAATCCGAGCCGCCGGACGCGAGCAGGTCGAAATCACGCAGGCATTCATCAACCAGCTGTTTCTGGTGCGGACTCAATCCCGGGGTATGGCTTTCCAGACCACGGCCGCCCACCGCGACAAACTCTTTCAGAACGGTGCGCAGCTTTTTCCGGGTCAGACCGTAACGGGTCGGGTGTGCCAGCACGGCGACGCCGCCTGCGGCGCGCATCGCCGACACGCATTGCTCAAGATCCAGCCACGGCGTTTTCACAAACGCCGACTGACCCGGCTTGAGAAAGCGGTTAAACGCATGCTGGTCATTGCGCGCCTTGCCTTCAGCCACCAGCACCTGGGCGAACCAGGGCCGACCCGGTGCATCCTGGCCGGACAGTTTGCAGGCCTTGTCGTAGGCGCTGGTCATGGGCGCGGCCTTGTCCAACCGGGCGCCAATCTTTTCGGCACGCCGCACGCGCGCGTTTTGTTGATGGGACACCAACTGCTGCATCGCTGTATGCGCCGGATCAAATCCCAAGCCGATAATATGCAGCTCGCGGGTTTCCCACTGCACCGACACTTCGATGCCGGGGATCAGGCGGATACCGTGCTGATCCGCCGCCGCGGCGGCTTCGGCCAATCCGGCGGTAGTGTCGTGATCGGTCAGCGCCAGCCACTCGACCCCGGCCCCGGCGGCACGGGCCACCAGCTCACTGGGGCTGAGGCTGCCGTCGGAGGCGGTGCTGTGACAATGGAAGTCGAAGCGTGGGGTCATTTCCTTTACCATCGGGCCTTCTTCGCGACAGGCGGTTTCATGAAGCAGCTATTTGATTACTTTCCGGTACTGGTGTTCTTCGGCCTGTACTTCTACGGCGGCGTCGACGACAAGCCGGATATCATCCTCGCCACCTGGGGCATCATAGTGGCCTGCACCCTTCAGGTCATCCTTGGCTGGGTAATCTGGCGCAAGGTCCAGCGCATGCACCTGCTGGTATTCGGCATGACGGTGATATTCGGCGGCCTGACCGTGTTCCTGCACGATGAAGCCTTTATCAAGTGGCGTACCAGCATTATCTACTTCACGCTGGCCGGCATCCTGCTGATCGGCAAGCTCGCTCCCGGCCGCAACCTGCTGCAACGCATCGCCGAAGGCATGATGCAGTCGTCATTCGGTCGTGTGGTACCGGTGGCGCCGATCCACTGGATGTTCGCCAATCTGGCCTGCGTGCTCTATTACAGCTTCCTCGCCAGCGCCAACCTGTATGTGGCGTATAACTTCAGCACCGACTTCTGGGTCAAGTTCAAGCTGATCGGCATGACCGCCAGTAACTTTATCTTCTATCCGGCGCTGCTGCTGTATATCTGGCGCTGCATGCCGGAAGCCGATCGCCAACAACTGCTGCACGACCAACCCACCCGCGCCGACCAGAAAAAGGAACAGGATTAATGTGGTACGCCATAATCAGCGAAGACGTTGAAGATTCTCTGGCGCTGCGCAAACAGGCACGCCCTGCCCACCTGGCACGACTGGAAGAATTGCGTGACGAGAACCGTCTGCTGATTGCCGGCCCCCATCCCGCCATCGACAGCGAAGACCCCGGCGAGGACGGCTTCACCGGCTCATTGGTGGTGGCACAGTTCGAGTGCTATGAAGATGCCCTGGACTGGGCCGAGGCCGATCCCTATATGGAGGCCGGCGTCTACGCCAATGTCATCGTCAAACCCTTCAAGCAGGTTTTTTGAGAGCAGCCGCAACTTTTTTCGGCGGCACTTTTCCTAGACTGCGCGCCTTACTGACAGGAGTTCCCCATGCGCAAGACGTTGTTGCTTTCCCTGATGCTGATCCTCGCCAATCACGGCATGGCCGCCAGTGGCTGGGTGGATGACGAACTGTATGTACCGATCCGCGCCGGCGCCGGCAACGGCTTCAAGATTTTGCATCGCGGACTGAAAAGCGGCACCCAGGTTGAAATTCTGGAAATGGCAGAAGGCGCCGAGTGGGCGAAGGTGCGCTACGGTGAGGTCGAGGGCTTCATGCCGATCCAATACGTCAGCAAAACGCCAACCGGCGACATTCTGTATGAGCAACTGAGCAAGAAATACGAAACCACCCGCGCGCAGTTGGCGAGCGTGCAGCAACAGCTGCGCGAGACTACGCAACAACGCGACGAGCTGGCCGGCGAGAAGAAAACCCTCGACGCCAATCTGGCCAACCGCAACAAGGAACTGGAAAACCTTAAAGATGTGGCCGCCGACCCGATCCGTCTCGATCAGGCCAACCGCAAACTGAATGAAGAGCTGTCCCAGCTGCGCACTGAACTCGATACCAGTCGCGCCGAGAACGCCATGTTGCGCAGTGACAACACCCACAGCCAGTGGCTGGTAGGCGTGCTGATTCTGGCGATTGGCGCCACCCTGGGCTGGATCATGAAAAGCCGCGGCGGCAAGCGCAACAGCGGCTGGGCCTGATTCAATCCGTTGCCGCTTTTCCTCCCCGCTCGCGGGGAGGAAAAGCCAGCCTCACGCCACCACACCAGCCTGTTTCAGTGCGGCGATACTGTCTTCGTCATAGCCGAGTTGCGTCAACACAGCATGGGTGTGCGCGCCCATGCCGGCGCCAGTAAAGCGGTAACTCGGTGGCGTTTTCGAAAACTTGAACGGTGACGCCACCTGACGTTGCCGCGTGCCCGTCGCCGAAGTCACGTCAACCAGCATGTCGCGCGCCTGAATCTGCGGGTGCTCACAGGCTTCAAGAAAATCCAGTACCGGCTCGGTGCAGGAATCAATTTGCGCAAACACCTGTTGCCACTCGGCGAAGGTTTTCTTTTTCATCGCCGCGGCAATGGTCGCCTTGAGCTCCGCCAGCGCTGCAGGTTCCATCACCAGCGACTTGCCATTCAATTCAGGGCAACCGATGGCGGCAACAAACTGACTGAAAAACTGCGGCTCCAGCCCCCCCACTGAAAACCAGCGACCGTCGGCGGTTTCGTAGCAGTCGTAGAAAGAACCGCCGTTAAGCTGGGTACGTTCGAGCGCCGGGCTCTCGCCGCTTTGCAGCGCTCCCGGTGCGGTCAGGGCGTGCAGGGCAAAGGCGGCATCGGTCATGGAGATATCCAGGTACTGGCCCTCGCCGCTGTGCTGGCGATGGATCACCGCCGCCAGAATGCCCATCACCGCGTGACAGGAACCGCCCGCCACATCCGCCACCTGAAACGCCATCGGCTGGGGACCGCTGGCGCGCCGGCCGTTGTAGCTGGTCATGCCGGCAATCGCCAGATAGTTGAGGTCGTGGCCGGCGCGGTCACGATAGGGACCATCCTGACCGTAGCCGGTGATCGAGCAGAAAATCAGCTTCGGATTGATCGCGCTGAGGGCCGCATAGCCCACCCCGAGCTTGTCCATCACACCGGGACGAAACTGCTCGATGACGATGTCGTAGTCCTTCACCAGCTCATGTACCAACGCCACCCCTTGCGGTTTCTTCAGGTCAATCGCCATGGTCTGCTTGGAGCGATTCAGGTAGGCGTGGGCGGCGGACACGCCTTCCACCATCGGCGGCATCATGCGCACAATGTCCGGCCGCGACGGCGATTCGATACGCAGCACCTCGGCACCAAGATCCGCCAACAGCAGCGTGCCGAACGGCCCCGGCAGCAGCGTAGTGAAATCCAGCACCTTGAGGGTTGATAAAGGACCAGCCATGATATGCTCCGCATCGTTACATTGATGAGTGGCGAGATTAGCGAGGGTGTCCCGAAATACCAATGACAGGGATGCTCAATTGCGCTGCACTTTGCGTCCACTGCCTTTGACTTGTTTCCGGGATCGGATCTATCCATGAATGTTGTACACAAAATCCGTGCGGTTGTGGCGCTGGTCGCCATGTTTTTCAACACCCTGATCATGGTGATGCCACTGTATGTGCTGGCATTGCTGAAGCTGGTGCTGCCGATAACCGCCATACGCGTGTGGCTGTCACGGGGCCTGGTGATCATTGCCGAGACCTGGATCGCCATCAATAACGCCATCATCGCGCTGTTCAGCAGCATCCGCTGGCGCGTCGAAGGACTGGAAAACCTGAGCAAGGAGCAATGGTATTTCGTTGTCAGCAACCATCAGAGCTGGGCCGACATTCTGGTACTGCAACGCACCTTCAACCGCCGCATCCCGTTTCTGAAATTCTTCCTGAAGCAGGAATTGATCAAGGTGCCACTGCTGGGGCTGGCCTGGTGGGCGCTGGATTTCCCGTTCATGAAGCGTTACTCCAAGGCCGAAATCGAAAAGAACCCGCAGCTCAAGGGCAAGGACCTGGAAACCACCCGGAAAGCCTGCGAGAAATTCCAGCACTTCCCCACCTCGGTGATGAATTTTCTTGAAGGCACGCGCTTCACGCAGACCAAGCACGACCGGCAGGGCTCCAAATTCCAGCATCTGCTCAAGCCCAAATCCGGTGGCGCGGCGTTTGCCCTCAACGCCATGGCGGGCAAACTCAAGACGTTGGTGGACGTCACCATCGTCTATCCCAAAGCCGCGCCGAAAACCCTGTTTGCCTTCCTTGGCGGTACCGTCAAGGACGTCCGGGTGATCGTCCGTCAGCAGATCATTCCGGAATGGGCGTCCGCCGGCGACTATGAGAATGACGCCAATTTCCGCGAACGCTTCCAGAACTGGATCAACGACCTGTGGACCGAAAAAGACGCCTTGCTGTCTGCGCAGGCACACTGATACTGCTTGCCGGTGGCGCCCACGCTACCGGCATCTATCAATGGAAAGATGCCCAGGGGCGGGTGCATTTTGGTGATGCGCCACAGTCCGGGGACGCCACCGACGTCAGCGCAGACTATGACTACCGGTTGCCGTTCGAGATCGTGTTCGAAGGGATCGATTACCGCGTGCCGCCGCAGCTGCGCGACCGCCTGAGCAGTTCAATCAGCAAAATCTTCACCATCTACAAGCAGGCGCTTGGCCTGCAGTATCCACAGGGCAACGAGTTCCGCATTCGCATTTATGGCGATCAGCAGGCCTACCGCGCCTATCAACGTCGGCAGGCACCGGTACTGGAAAATGCCGCCGGCTTCTACAACGCCCACACCAACCAGATCACCACCTGGGGCATGAATGAAGACGCGCTGCAGCGGCTGGTCACGCATGAAAGCTCCCATGCTATCTCCGCCAGCGGCGACAACCGGATTCCGGTGTGGCTGAACGAAGGGCTGGCGGTGTATTTCGAGAATATGGACGTCAGCGGTCTGGGAGCCCGCGTGCCGCTGGTCGAGCACTGGCTCGCGGTGCTGCAGCGGCGCGCACCCGGTTCCGCCAGCCAGCTGCGTGGCCTGCTGGATAGCCCGCACCAGCAGTGGTATGCCGCCAATGGCCCGGACAACCTGTCCTACGCCGCCAGCTGGTCGGTGGTGTATTTCCTGATGGGCTCTGAGCAGGGTCGCGCCTTGATGCGCACGCTGCTGCACGCACCCGGATCCGCCGTGGCGGGCGACAGCAGTGTCATCATCGACTCGGCGTGGCCGACTGGCTTCGACGGCTTCTACGCCGACTGGCAGCACTGGCTGCAGACCACGACGCAAGGCGCACACCGTTATTGACCGCGGTACGCCACGACGCCATTGCCCCACCCCCGCTCCTTCCTTAATGTATGCCGCTGAATTTTCTGTGAGAGCGCCACATGTTCGGTCAATTTCTCAAGCCCCGCTGGCAACACAAGGACCCCGCCATTCGCGAGCGCGCGGTCGCACAACTGCAGCTGGGCAACCCCGAGCAGGCGCAGATTCTGGCAACGCTGGCCCGTGGCGATGCCGTGCAGGCGGTACGCCGCGCCGCCATCTCGCGACTCAGCGACATGAAATTGCTCGATCAGATGCAGCAGCAGGACCACGACGACAGCATTCGTGACGCCGCCGCCGAGCAAATCCGCCGCCTGCTCGCCGGCTTGGCAGAGCACAGCCCGAGCCGCGAGAACCGCCTGCGCCTGATCGGCCTGACCGACAACAATGCCGCACTCGAGTTTGTCGCCCGTCATAGTCAGGATGCCGAGTGTCGCAGTGCGGCCACCGCCCGCCTCAGCGATCAACAGGCATTGTTGCGGCTGGCACTGGACGGCGCCGACGAGCCCACCCGCGTCACGGCCACCGAACGCCTCAGCGATGCCGAAGCGTTACGCCAGTTGGTGCGCGACGGACGCGACAAGCGCGTGTTGCGTCTGGCACGGGAGCAATTGAAGCAGGTCAATGCGCGAGAACAGCAAAGCCAGCAGGCCGCACAGCGCTGCCAGACACTGATCAAGGAGCTGACCGCACACACTACGCGCCTGATCGACAACCTTTACGCACCGCGCCTGACCCAGTTGCAACAGGCGTGGCAACAGGTGGCAGAGTTCGCCGACGACAGTCAACAGCAACTGGCCGCTCAGTTGATACAGACCTGCGTCGACCGTCTCGACGCCCTGGCGCAACAAGCGCAAGCCGCACAACAACAACAGCAGGCGCAGCAGGAATGTGCCGCCGCGCTGCAGACACTGGTGGAACTGCAACAGAGCCTGCAACCCGAGAGCTGGCTGGAACTCAACAGCCTGCGTGCGCTGATCGCAACGCAGCGCAATCGCTGGCAGGCCGCCTGCGAGGAACTCGCCGCAATACCAGCGCAACAGTCAGCGGTGGAAAAGCTGTTCAGCCATTGGCAACAGTGTTTCGATCTGCTGGACGGATTCGACCAGCACAGCGATGTCGCAGCGATCCGGAAACAGTGGCCCAAAGGGTTTGTGCTCGCCGCGGCGTTGCAGCAGCAGAGCCCGACTGAGGTGGCTGCCGAACCGGACGTCGAGGCAGACGACGATGATGCCCGCGCATTACGCAAAAGCCTGACCAAACTGCTCGCCACGCTGCAGCGGGAACTGCAACAGCGCAACCTTAAACATGCCAATCGACTGTGGCGAAAAGCCGAAGCGCTGTTGCAGGAAGACAAGGCACCGGACTGGCAGCCGCGTCTGGAAAAATTGCGGCCGCAACTGGACGAGTTGCGCGACTGGCATGCGTTTGCCGCAGAGCCAAAGAAGCAGCAACTGTGCGAACAGATGGAAGCGCTGATCACACGCGACATGGATGTGGAAGAAAAGGCAGGCGCGATCCATGCCTTGCATGACGACTGGCGCGAGCTGATGTCCGCTGACCAGCAATCGGATCAGGCATTGTGGGAACGCTTCCGCAGCGCCTCCGATAGCGCCTACGCGCCCTGTCGTGAACACTTTCGCGAGCAGGATGCGATCAAGCAGGCCAACACCGACAAGCGCCGTGCGCTGCTGGAACAGTTGCAATCCTTTATTGCCGCTCAGGACTGGGCGCAGGCCAACTGGTCACAGGTGTTTGATATCCGCCGTACCGCGCCGAAGGAATGGAGCAGTTATCAACCGATAGATTTTACCCGGGCACGGGATCTTAGCCGTCAGTTCAGCGCCGTGCTGAAACAACTGGACGAGCAACTTGACCAGGCCAGCCAGCAACACGCTGAACAGCTTGAAGGCCTGCTCGAGCAAGCCAGCGCTTTGCTCGCTGACGTGCTGCCACGCAACAGCGTCGATCAGTGGAAAACCCTGCAACAACGCTGGAACAGCATCGGCTGGGTGCAGCCGAACCGCTATCGCGCCCTGCATAAAAAATTCCGCAAACTGGGCGATCAGTTGTTTGCACAGCTGGATGCCGAACGCCAGCAGCAGAATCAGGAAAACCAGCAACAGCAGCAGGCACTGAAGCAGGCGATGCAGTCATTGGGCGACCTGCTCAAGGCCGATAACGCCGCGCTGGACCTCACCGCCATTCAGCAACAGGCGGATGCGCTGGCCTCGCTGCCCTGCCCGGCGCGGGATAAATCACTGGAGCAGAAACGTCAGGATCTGCTGCGAGCGGTGCGCGGGCTGCGTAAATGGCAACAGCTGTGGACGCAGTGGCGCGCCCGCTATGAGCAGATCGACGCCGCGCCGATGGTGGAGGAAAACAGCCTGCAGCGTCAGCTGGCCGTGGCACTGGAAGCGGCCGCCGGCTGTGACTCCCCTGCCGATGCCCGCGACGAGCGCATGCAGTGGCAATTGCAACAGCTGCAGAAAGCCATGACCGGCGCCAACGACAACCGCGACGATGCCGTTGCGAAGCTGCTCGAGCAACACCGTGCCACGCTTGATGCCGGACTCAGCGCGGCAGTGCGCCAACGTTTGCTGGCGGTGCTGTCAACGCTGGAGCCACGTCGTTGAGCTGGCTCAAGCGCCTGTCACAGGGTGCCATCGGCATACGTCGCGCACTGAACCTGTATGCGCCCTATGTTGGCGCCGGCGTGCGCGTGCGTGAGATCAGTGCGGACTATCGGCATATCCGCGTCGAGATGGACCTGCACTGGTACAACGTCAATTACGTCGGTACGCATTTTGGCGGGTCGCTCTACAGCATGGTCGATCCGTTCTACATGCTGATGCTGATCAACAACCTCGGCCCGGACTATATCGTCTGGGACAAGGCCGCCCACATCGACTTCATCAAACCCGGCACGGGCAAGGTCAGCGCTGACTTGGTGTTGACCGACGCGATGCTCGCGCAGGTGCGCGCCGCCACCGACTCGGGCGACAAGTACCTGCCGGTCTGGCCGGTGGAGATTCGCAACGCCAGCGGCGAACTGGTCGCGCGCGTCGACAAGACCCTGTACATCCGCCGCAAACGCGGCTGATCCACTGCCCGTCCAGATGCATTTCCAGGCCCTGTAGGAGCTTGCCTGCAAGCGAACCCGCGTCAGCAAATACGAAGCACCCGGCCGGGCCCGGTTCGCCAGCAGGCAGGCGCCTGCAAAGACTCCTCGGCCCATCGGCGGCATCAGTACGTGGATCGTGCTAGCATGCGCGCCCTTCACCCATCGAACCCGGCCCCGGCCTGTCCGCAGACGCCCATCTGGCGCCCACAGGTCAGCGCGGCCCTCTGAAAATCAGGATCTTATGTACGCATCCCTGCAACGCGAGTGGTTTTCCAACCTGCGCGGCGACATCCTCGCCGGGCTGGTGGTAGCGCTGGCGCTGATTCCGGAAGCCATCGCCTTCTCGATCATCGCCGGTGTCGACCCCAAGGTCGGCCTGTACGCCTCCTTCTGTATTGCCGTGGTCAGCGCCTTCGCCGGCGGTCGCCCCGGCATGATTTCCGCCGCCACCGGCGCCATGTCGCTGCTGATGGTGACGCTGGTGAAGGACCATGGCCTGCAGTACCTGCTGGCGGCCACCTTGCTGACTGGCGTGCTGCAGATTGTTGCCGGCTTCCTGCGGCTGGGTGAGCTGATGCGGTTTGTGTCGCGTTCGGTGGTCACCGGTTTCGTCAACGCGCTGGCGATCCTGATCTTTCTGGCGCAATTGCCGGAGCTGATGCACGTCACCTGGCATGTCTACGCCCTGACCGCTTCCGGTCTGGCGATCATCTACCTGTTCCCGCTGCTCACCCGTGCCATCCCGTCGCCGCTGGTGTGCATCGTCGTGATTACCGCCGTTGCCCTGTGGCTCGGACTGGATGTGCGCAGTGTCGGCGATATGGGCGCGTTGCCTGACAGCCTGCCGATATTCCTGTGGCCGGACGTGCCGCTGAACTGGCAGACGCTGGAAATCATCTTCCCGATTTCGGTGACCATGGCGGTGGTGGGCCTGCTCGAGTCGATGATGACCTCGACCATTGTCGATGACCTGACCGACACCGACAGCGACAAGAACCGCGAGTGCAAGGGCCAGGGGCTGTCGAACATCGCCTCGGGACTGCTCGGCGGCATGGCCGGCTGTGCGATGATCGGCCAGTCCGTGATCAACGTGAAGTCCGGCGGCCGCACCCGTCTGTCGACACTGATTGCCGGCGTCATGCTGCTGATTCTGGTGGTGTTTCTTGGCCCGTGGGTCTCGCAGATCCCGATGGCGGCGCTGGTGGCAGTGATGATCATGGTGTCGATCGGCACGTTCAGCTGGGAATCAGTGATCAATCTGAAGAAGCATCCACCGAGCAGCAGCATCGTCATGCTCGGTACTGTGATTACCACCGTGGCCACCCACAATCTGGCACTGGGCGTGGCGGTGGGCGTGGTGCTGAGTGCACTGTTTTACGCCAACAAGGTCGGTCGGGTGTTCTACGTCAAACGCGAAGACAGCGGCGACCTGACCGAATGCCGCTATCAGGTCATCGGCGAGGTGTTTTATACCTCGGCGCCACAGTTTATTGCCTCATTTGACTTCAAGGATGCAGTAAAACACGTCACTATCGATCTGCACCGCGCCCACTTCTGGGACATCACCGCCATCGATGCGCTCGACAAGGTGATCATCAAGTTCCGCCGCGAAGGCACCGAGGTCGATGTCACCGGCCTTGACGACGCCAGTGCCACACTGGTGGACAAGTTTGCCGTACACAACAAACCGGACGCGGTAGAAAAACTACTGGGTGGTCATTAACGCCCGACTTGAGGGGATAGCAGTATGAGCCACGTAATCGCCTGTATCGACGGATCCGCGTCCGCCGAAGTAGTGTGCGACTATGCCGCCTGGGCAGCCAAACGTCTGGGCGCACCGCTGACACTGCTGCACGTACTCGATGAAGCCCAGTACCCCAGCCCGACCAATCTGAGCGGCAATATTGGTCTTGGCGCCATCAATGCCTTGCAGCAGGAACTGGCCGAGCTGGATGCCAAGCGCAATCAACTGGCACTGGAACAGGGTCGCGCCATGCTCGATGCGGCGCGCAAACGTGCGCAGGAAGACGGCGTCGCCGAACCGCAATTACGTCAGCGCCATGGTGACCTGATCAGCTCATTGCAGGACCTGGAAACCGACATGCGCCTGCTGGTGATCGGCAAGCAAGGTGAATCACACCCGCAGCCCGGCGCCTGGGTCGGCGACAACGTCGAACGCGTAGTGCGCACCATGCATCGTCCGGTGTTGATCACCACCGGGGAGTATTCGCCGCCGACCTCGTTGATGCTGGCCTTCGACGGCAGTCCGACCATGGACAAGGCCGTCGACATGATTGCCAACAGCCCGCTATTGAAACGACTTCCTTGCCATCTGGTCAGCGTCGGCGAGAGCACTGATGCACTGAAACAGGCCGACCGCACGCTGCGCGAAGCTGGCCACGAAGTAAAAGTGGTAACGCTGCAAGGCGATGTTGAGCAGATGTTGCACCAGTATCAGAACCGCAATGACATTGATCTGGTGGTGATGGGCGCCTATGGCCACTCGCGCATTCGCGAATTTTTCGTCGGCAGCACCACCAATGCGTTATTGCGCGGCGCCACCGTGCCGCATCTGATTTTGCGCTAACCGAACACTCCCTCCCCTGCCAAGGGGAGGGCCGGGGCGGGGTCAGACAACGCCTCAAAGCCGCACCGAAACCAATGCCATCGAACCCCCTCTGTCTCCCCCTCGATGAGGGGGAGGACCCTCGATACCGCCAGCTTCGTGTCTCGGCCCTGTAGGAGCTTGCCTGCAAGCGAACCGGTGCGAGCAAACGACACCATACCCGGCAAGGTCGTGTTCGCCAGCAGGCTGGCTCCTACAAAAAAGAAAAACGCCCATCAGCGAACTACTGGCCGAAGCGTTTGCCGTGCTCCAGATACTCACGTTCTGCCTCTGTGCTCTCACGTCCCAGCGCTTCGTTGCGGTAGGGAAAACGCCCGAACTGCTCAATCAGTTCGCGGTGCTGTCGGGCGAAATCGAGATTGCCGGCAACTTTTTCCGCGATCTCCGCTGGCGCTTCGCCATGCAATGCTTCGAAGCAACGCAGGCATTCATCCTGCAACGCCAGATCTTCGGCATGCATCAACGGCATATAGAAAAACACCCGACCCACCCACGGCAGCTTGCGGTCCATACCGCGGGCGATGCCTTCCATCACCAGCGTGCAGGCGCGGTGATCACCGGCAAACGCCTGCGCCGAGCCACGGTAGATATTGCGCGTAAACTGATCCAGCAGGATGACCAACGCCAGGCGTGATAACGGCTTCGCCTCCCAGTCCACCAGCTCACTCCACAACGCGGCCTCCACCAATACCTCGAAACGCGCACGCACTTCATGGTCCAGGCCGCGGCTGCCGCCAAACCAGAGTTCGCCCAGATTGCGCGATGGCCAGCCATGCGTCAGGCCGTCCTCAAACCAGAAATCGAGCACCGGTTGCCACATCGGCGCGAGCGCAAACTGCATCAGGGCGCCTCCGCCAGTTGCGCGCAGTGCGGCTGCAACACGGGCGCCAGCACGGTCATGGCGTTGGCCAGCAGTTGTGGCTGGGCCGCCGCCGTCGGATGGATACCATCCTGCTGCATCAGTGCCGGTTGGTCATACACCTGATCGAGAAAGAACGGCAATAGCGGCACCTGCTGATTCGCGGCGGCCTGTGCAAAGGCACGGTCAAACAACATCCGGAAAGTGTCGCCAAGATTCGCTGGCATACGCATGCCGAGGATCACCGCCTGCGCCCCCGACTGCTTCGACAATTGCACCATCTGTTCCAGATTCTGCTGCATGCGTTGCGGCGACAAGCCGCGCAGGCCGTCATTGCCGCCCAGCTCAATGACCACCAGCTGCGGCTGTGTTTCCTTGAGCAATTGCGGCAATCGCGCCAGTCCACCGGCGCTGGTTTCGCCGCTGACTGACGCGTTTTTCACTGTCATGCCCTGACACTGCTGTGACAGTTTTTTGTCGAGCAGGCTGGTCCAGCCCTGCGCCTTGTCAAGGCCGTAGGCGGCACTGATACTGTCCCCCATGATCAGCACGGTGCCGGCATGCGCCGACACACTGAGACACCACAACAGCAGGACAACACTGATTCGCATGCAAAATTCTCCTCTTCTGCGCGCACGCGGCCTCGGCAAAACCGCCCCAGGCCCCACCGGCACACTGCAATTGCTCGATGATATCCAGTTTCAGGTGCAAAGGGGTGAAAGTGTCGCCATCACCGGGCCATCCGGCAGCGGCAAGTCCACACTGCTGGGTTTGCTGGCAGGATTGGATGTGCCCAGCAGTGGCGATATCGAACTGGACGGCGAGGCATTCAGCTCGCTCGAAGAAGACGCCCGCGCGGCAAAACGCGGCGCGCTTTGCGGCTTTGTATTCCAGGCGTTTCATCTGGTCGGTGATCTGACGGCATTGGAAAATGTCATGCTGCCACTGGAACTGCGCGCCGACAAACAGGCGGCGCAACAGGCGGCACGCTGGCTTGAGCGCGTTGGCCTCGGCCAGCGCATGGATCACTTCCCGTCGCAGCTTTCCGGCGGCGAGCAACAGCGGGTGGCACTGGCACGCGCCTTTGCGCAGCAACCGCAATTACTGTTTGCCGACGAGCCCACTGGCAGCCTTGATCATGCCAACGGCGAACATATCAGCGACCTGCTGTTCGAGCTCAATCGCGAGCAAGGCACTGCATTGGTGCTGGTCACCCACGATCCGGCGCTGGCTGCACGTTGCCAGCGCCAGTGTCGATTGGAGGCGGGCCGCCTGCATGACTGAGTTACGCCGTCTGCTGCTGCGCCCGTGGCGAGACAGTGCCTTCCGGGTGATGGTGCTGAGTCTGTTTGTTGCCGCGTTGTCTTTGACCACAGTAATTCTTCTGCGCGCGGAACTGGATGCGCGTTTTTCACAGCGCACCGCCGAGATGCTGGGCGGTGATATCGAAATCGATGGCGCCCGTCCCGTGGACGAAGCACAACTCGCTGCGCTGGACGGCGAGACGCTCAGTCGCAATGTCCAGTTTCGCAGTGTGCTGGTGCAGGGCGACGAGATTCTGCTGGTCGGCGTCAAGGCGGTGGACCAGCACTGGCCACTGTACGGCGTTGCACAAACCGCCGAGAGCCGTTTCGGCGACAGCGTCGCGCGCACACATGGGCCCGCCAGTGGTGAAGCCTGGGTCGCGGAGCAAGTGCTGGATCGGCTATCGCTGAAAGTAGGCGATCAGATCAGCATCGGCGCCCTGTCGCTGCCGATCACCGCCGTGATTCGGCAGGAGCCCGATCAGGGCGCCGGTTTCTACAGCATGACCCCGCGTGTGCTGATGCATCTGGATGACCTGCCCGCCACCGGCGTACTCGGCGACGGCTCCCGCGCCAGCTACGAACTGTCGCTGCGCACGGATCAGGCCGAGGCGTTGCAACAGCAACTGACGCCAACGCTACGGCCGGATCAGGAAATCGAAACCGTGGGTGAACGACAGCGTGACAGCCTCGGTCCGATGAAACAGTTATCCCTGTGGATCAGCCTCGGCGTGTTGTTGATCGCGCTGCTATGTGGCGCGGCAATTTACCTGACCACCTCGCTGCGCGTGGCGCGCCGCGCGCGACTGGCGGCGCTGTTGCGCACCTTCGGCGCTTCGCGGCAGCGCATCCTGCGACGCTTGCTGGGCGAAGAACTGGTGGCAATCTCCGCGCCGGTGCTGGCCGGCATCCTGCTCGGCGTCACCATTACCGTGCTGACGCGCGCCTGGCTGGGCTGGCACACCCCGATGGCCGCCGGCAGTGCCCAATGGCTGGCGGTGGTGCTCGCACCGCTGGCCTTGTTTGCCGCCTTTGCCCTGCCGCGACTGAGCGCGCTGGTGCAGGTCCCCGCCATGCAGGTCTTGAACCGCGGCAGTCAGGGCAGCTTGCAACGGCACGGTCTGGAACTGGCGGCGGCTCTGGTCGGGCCTGTGGTGTTGGCAACCTTGCTGATTGGCTCGGTCGCCGAATTGCTGTTGTTGTTGCTGCTGCTGGCGGGCATGGCCGCCCTGCTACCGCTATTGCTGTGGCCATTACTACGCGCACTGGAACGTGCCGCCAATCGCTGGTCGGTGACCCGCCGCCTGGCAATTCGCCGCCTCAGTCGTCGGCCCGCGACGACCTTGCCACTGCTGGCAGCGCTGTCACTGGCCATGACTATCCTGACACTGGCCGGCCTGACTGGCTCAGGCCTGCTCGCCGACTGGCGACAGAAATTGCCGCAACAAGCGCCGAACCATTTTGTCATCAACCTGTTCGATGCCGACCTGCCCGTACTGCGAGATTGGCAACAACAACATCAGGCCATCCCTGAACCGCAATACCCGATCGTACGCGGGCGTCTCACCGAAATTAATGACGCGCCGGTGCGCGAGGCGGTGACCAAGGAAAGCGACCGCGCCGAGCGGGCGCTCAATCGCGATCTGGCGCTAACCGAGGGCGCCACCCTGCCGGCCAGCAACCAGCTCGCCGCCGGCCAGTGGCACGCCGACGCCGTCGGTGAAGTGTCGGTGGAATCGGAGCTGGCCGAAGGTCTGCAACTGGCCATCGGTGACCGCCTGACCTTCGTCACCAGTCGCGGCGAGCTGCACGCCACCGTCACCAGCTTCCGTGATGTCGACTGGGAAAGTTTTGCCCCGAATTTCTATTTCATGTTCAGCCCTGGCGGCCTCGCGGATCAGGACGTGACCTGGCTGACCAGCTTCTGGCTGCCGGACGGAGACGGCCAGCGGCTGGCGCAGCTGATGCAAACGCTGCCCCATATCACCCTGTTCGACGTCAATGCCATCCTTGACCAGGCCCAGGACATCGTCGCCCAGGCCAGTCAGGCAACAGCGCTGCTGGCCATGCTGCTGATTGCCGCCAGCTTGCTGGTGCTCAGCGCCGCACTGCTGGCCACCGCACGGCAGCGCCTGCGTGATCAGGCGTTGTTACGGGTGCTTGGCGCCCAGCGGGCGCTACTTGCCGCCACCAACCGGCTGGAGTTCCTTGCCCTCGGTGGACTGTCCGCCGGCGTCGCCACACTGATTGTGCTGGCCACCCTGATACCGCTGGCGCAGCTGCTGTTCAGTGGCAGCCTGCCAGCGCTGCACTGGTTGGCGTTGCCGCTGCTGCTCGGCGTGCTGGTGGCCAGCTTTGGCATCTTCAGTCTGCGCCGGCAGCACGCCAGCACCAGCCAGTTGCTACAAGACAATTGACCCGCTTGTCCTTTTACCTTGCCGCACCGGATCGCTAGACTGGCGCATCTTAGTACGGAGGTACCAAATTGAGCATCTGGATACGGCGCGTCCTTAAATCCCTGCCCGTTGTGCTGATCGGCGGCGTCATCGCCCTGCTGGTGTATGGCTGGCCATTTATCACCTACCCGGTCACCAGCCTGACGCTGACCCGCCCGGCGCCACTGCCCAGCGAGAGCCTCAGCAGCGCCGTGGCCGGCGTCGCCAGCCGCGATATCACCACGCCCATCGGTGTGCCCAAGTTTGGCTATTCCGCCTTCGCCCGCGACGCCGACGGCTTCCGCACCCGGCTCAAGGCGCGGGCGTTTTACCTGCATGCGCCGGGCGCCACACCGTTGGCACTGGTGCAGCTGGATCTGGGCACCGGCTCACTGCCGCTGCAACGGCGCGTGGCCGAACTGGTGGCCAGCGCCACCGACGTGCCGGCCCATGCACTGAGCCTGCTGGTGACCCACACTCACTCAGGTCCCGGCAACTACCTCGGCAGCGATTTCTATAATGTGTTTGGCGCCAACCGTGCCGGTTTTGATCCGCAGCTGTTTGAGTTTCTGGCGCAGCAAATTGCCGACGCCGTGATCGAGGCGTACCGGCAGCGCCGACCGGCGCGTTTCGCCACCGGTCAGGCCGAGGTGTATCAGCTGACCCGCAACCGCTCTTTGCCAGCCTGGGCAGAAAACCATGGTATTGCCGAGGCGGAATTAACCGATCAGATGGCCCTGCGCGCAGTGAACCCGCGCCTGACCATGCTGCGCATAGATCTGCAGTCCGCCGCCGGCTGCTATTACCCGGCCGGCGCACTCAGCCTGTTCTCAATCCACGGCACCGCCATTCCTGCGTTTACCGCGCCCTACCATGCGGACATCTGGGCCTGGGCCAGCCGCGATCTGGAACAACAGCACGGCGACAGTCCGTGCGTCGCCGACACCGAGTTTGTCCATGGCGCCGCGCAGGCCACCCACGCCGACAACACCCCGAATATCGACAACGCCCAACGCGGTCACAGCGAAGCTGCTCGCATTGGTCATGCCCTTGGCGGCCATGCGCAAACCCTGTTCGCACAGCTGGGCAGCCGGCTGAGCGCACACCTCGATACCGCCGTCGCCAGCCGCCAACTGGATCTGCTCGCACACACCCGCGCCGGCGAATTCGGTCTGTGCGAACGCGCGGTGGTGGGTGCATCGGTGGCCGGCGCCGCCAATGGCGATGAAGTGTTCCCGATTTCCTACCTGCCGTTTTTTGCCGAAGACTGGCCCCGCAGCGTCTTTACCGACGGCTGCCAGGGCGTGAAACAATGGATGATCTCGAAACTGCAGCTGCTGCTGCCTGCCGAGCGTTTTCCGCATCAGGCACTGCTGCAAATTTTTCGCATCAACGACCTGATCGTGGTGCCAATGCCGTGGGAAGTGACGTTTGAAAGCGGCAATCGCATTCGCCAATCGGTACAAGCGACCTTGCCTGCCGGCCAGTGGCATATCGAAATTTCAAGCCTCGCCAATGGCTACTTCGGCTATGCGGTCACCGCCGAGGAATACCGCCGTCAGTTCTACGAAGGCGGCCACACCCTCTATGGCCCCGGTACCGAGGCATTCCTGTCGACGCAGGCGGCGGCGCTCAGCGCTGCGTTGCAACAACAGGGCGAGGTCGACGAGATACCGCAGACGTTGCAATTCGAGCTGGTCAGTCACAGCTACTGGCCAACGCTCAGCGGTGACGGCCAGCGCGAACTGCTGGCGCCACCGGAGTATGTTGCGCAGGACGCGGCGGACAGCGGTTACTGGCGGCTGCGTTATCGGGACGTGTTGCCGGCACAACTGGCATTGCATCAACCTTTGCTCACTGTCGAGCGCGTGCATCAGGACCAGGTGGAGTTGATCGCCAGCGATCAGGGCACCGATCTGCAATTGTTGATCACCGATCAGTACAGTGACGCCGCCGAGTATGAAGCGCGCTGGTATCCGTCTGCACCGAGCGTCGGACAGTTCCGCTTTCATATCGCTGCACGGGGTGCTCATGAGGCGCTGGTCTCGGCGACGTTTTCTCACTAAGCAGAGTTGCGAACGCGTGCCTGCGTAATGCATTGCGACGGTCTAGAATGGTGCAAACGTCAAGGAGATGACCATGCGATTCGGACCGTCCGCCCTGCTCAGCCTGACCCTGTTGCAGGGATGCGCATCCACCACCGATATCGACACCCGCTATCTCACCGATACCGCCGTGCCACCGGCACCGTCGTTGCTGTTGGTAGCACGGACACCGGAAGCGGACACCCGTGCGCGTTGGGAGAGTGCCTGCGCCGATGAACTCGGCGGCGGCGGCCTGACTCTGGTGCGCAGCCATGACACCTTGCCGGTGTGGTATGAAGCCGGCAATGAGCGATTGCTGGCGTGGGCGCGCGACAATGCCGTCGATGCCGTGCTGGTGGCAGAAATCACTGGCCTGCTGCTGGCGCCACCGCAAGTCCCCCAACCCAATTACATGCAAAGTGAGCGCGCCATTGGTGACAACCCGGGCAACAGTCAGAACTGGGGTTTCTTCTTTGGTCGTAATCCGGATCAGGTGCCGGCACCGCCGGAAGTACACGAAGTCGAGATGCAACTGCTGGGCAATGATGGCTCGGCGCGCTGGACCGGTGTCACTGCCACCCATGAAGCCAATGATCTGGAAGCGATCGCTGGCAGCCAATGCAAGGCGCTGAAGAAAACCCTGTCCGGTCTGCGTCTGGTGCCCTGACCACAGGCCCGTTCACGGCGATTTGCCCGGACCGCTGTAACACTGAGCGGCGCAATACATCCGAACAGGACTTTGAACAGTGAGCACGCCATGAGCAGTTGCACCTTGCCCAGTCACAGTCTGTCGCAGTTCCCCTTTGCCGGGCAGCCGCTGGCGCACGAGCACGACCCCGGCCGTCTGGTGCTCGGTGGCGGTTGTTTCTGGTGCACCGAGGCGGTGTTTCTTGGGCTCGACGGCGTCACCTCGGTGACCTCGGGCTATGCCGGCGGCCACCCGGCGCAGGCCAATTACGATGCTGTGTGCAGCGGCGTCACCGGCCATGCCGAAGTGATCGACATCCGCTACCAGCCCGAACAGATCCGTTATACCGATCTGCTGCGGATATTTTTTGCCGTCGCCCATGATCCGACGCAACTGAATCGCCAGGGCAACGATCGCGGCAGTCAGTATCGCTCTGCGATTTTCTACAGCAGCGAAACGGAAAAGCAGGCGGCCAGGAATTACATCGCCCAGCTGGAGCAAGCAAAGCTGTTTTCCGCGCCGATCGTCACCACGCTGGAGCCGCTGGACGCGTTCTACACCGCCGAGGACTACCACCAGAATTTTGCTGCCCGCAATCCGGCGCAGCCCTATATCCAGTTTGCCGCCCTGCCCAAGGTGGCCAAGCTGCAACAGCACTTTGCCGATCTGCTCAAGAAGGACTGACCCATGACCGATATGATGTCTGCCAGCGGCCACGACCTGACGCCATTGAGTGACGACCGCAAACAAGCGCTGGCGGCGAAGCTCAACGACGAGGAACGCCGCATCCTGCTCAATCAGGGCACCGAACCGCCGTTCTGCGGCGGCTTGCTGGACAACAAACAGGCCGGCACCTACCAGTGCAAGCTGTGCGCCCTGCCGCTGTTCCACGCCGACAGCAAGTTCAACTCCGGCACCGGCTGGCCGAGCTTCCACAGCCCGTTTGACCCCGCCCATATCCGCGAGCTGCGTGATGTCAGCCATGGCATGGTACGCACCGAAATCCGCTGCGCCCGCTGCGACGGCCACCTTGGCCATGTGTTTCCGGATGGCCCGGCTCCCACCGGCCTGCGCTACTGCCTGAACTCGGCGTCACTGGATTTTGTTGCCGACGCCTGATCGCTCTCCAAGCTATTGTGCAGACCGGACAGCCTGCTAGACTATGCGCCCGCGGCCGCCCGGCCGTGGCGCGATCACCACACGCCGTTGTAGCTCAGTTGGTAGAGCAGCTGATTCGTAATCAGCAGGTCGGAGGTTCGACTCCTCTCAACGGCACCATCGTAGATTGAAACCCTCGAAAACTTTCCGCGTTGATCTGGTCACTGTCGCGTTTGACGACATTGCTTCGCCTGATCACAACAACACTTTTGATGTTTATGTATAGCCAATAGAAATTTCTACCGAACTGCATGCACGACTAGGACTTTCACATGATTTACCTGCCGCGTGATGGTTCCTAAGATTCATGCGGGTTCAGAGAAGGCATTACTGATTTATTTCTGGCACGGACTGCCAACACTTTTCGGGGAACGCCTGCATGCAGTGCGCGCAACAGGGGTGTTGTGACACAGACTAACTTGTCGCATACGCCCAGACCGTTACTGGCACTTCCAACACATCTGCTTGAGTTTCTGCAAGCAAGCCATCGCTCCCCCCCAAGAAAAGCCGCACTGCTCAAGCTGCTGCATAAAGATGCCGCCCTGCTGGCCAACTTGCTGACCGCCAGTCAACCGGTGGTGGGCATGACGTTGTCCGATGCCGACACCGACGCCCTGTCGGTCTGGCTCGATAGCCTCAGCGCCGATACGCTGCAACAAATGGCGCTCACCGCCGCTACACCCTGGTTTACCGCCCCGCCAGACGACGCGACGTTACTGGCGTTGCGGCAAATACATACGCAGTCCACCACCATGGCATTGCTGGCGCATGAACTGGCGCTGCTGGCGCATCCACCCAGCGCGCAGGAAGCCACGCTCGCCGGCCAGCTGCATAACCTTGGCAAGCTGGTGCTGTTGTCGGAGCATCCGGCTGAATTTATCCGCGCCGCCCTGCCGGCCCAGGCCAGCGCCAGCTGCCTGCAGGCGGAACGTGATGCGCTGGACAAGCATCATCTGGACGCCGCTGCCGAGCGCATGCAGGCGTGGCAACTGGACAGTTTTATTGTCGACGCTGCGCTGTACCAGTACGACGAGCTGCAGGGTGATGCAGATGTCCCCGACCTGATTACGCTGCTGCAGGCAGCACGGACAGTGCCCGCGCATGAGGAAAGCCCCGCCATGCCTGCACTGCTGGCCCATCGAGGCATCAGCGACAGCCACTGGCACGCGGCCTTGTCCCGTTGGCGCAAGGCCTGCTCGAAACTGGCGTGGTTAACGCAGGACGACGAATTGTTCTGCGCGGTGCAACGCGAAGCACTGCACGCCATGCATGGTTGGCTGGCGGATCAGGCGGCGCTGCAAAGCCGGCAGCTGGCGCTGTATCGCTGCACCGATCTCACCACGCTGATGCAAGCCGCCGCCGACATGCTGCGCGAGCAACATGCGCTGGAGGCATTGTTCTTTCTGGTTAGCGAAGATCAACGCCAGTTGCGCGGCCAACCATTGCCGGGCCAGCCACAACGGCTGACCCAACTACAGGCGCGGATCGAGTCCGGCACGAGTCTGGTGGCCCAGGCGCTGGTCAGCGACGAACTGCTGGACAGTTTCTCGGCGGAAAACTTTGCGCTCGGTATTCTTGATCGACAACTGCTGCAACTGATTCGCGGCGACGGCTATTGCTGTGTGCCCTTGCGTTGTGACGGGCGCGCCCTCGGCACGTTGGTGCTGGGCATGGCCAACAGCGACGCGCTGACGCAAGTCGAACAGCCGGCCATGGAGGCGCTGCTCGCCAGCCTCGGCGAGTGCCTGTTGACGCTGCAACAGCACCAGCAACGCAGTGGCCAGAGCCAGGACAGCGCTTTGCTGGCGCGGGAGATCTATCACGAGGTCAGTTCACCGGTCTCGGCGATCCGCAATTACCTTTATGTGCTCAAACGCGATGCGAGCGACAGCACCCGCGAGCTGTTGCAACAGGTCGAAGCGGAATCTGCCCGCATCAGCGAAATTCTGCTGACCTTCAGGCAACGCGCCCTGAACGAGATGCATACCAATGAATTGCTCGATATCAATGCGCTGATTCGCGAGACCGCCAGCCGCGTGGTGCGTCAGCAACATTACCAGGGGCAGCTTGAAATCAGTCTGGACAGCCAGACACCGCGTCTGCACAGCAACCGCACCGCACTGCAACAGGTGCTCGCCAACCTGCTCTGCAATGCCATGGAAGCGGTGGGCGACGATGGCCATATCCAGATCCAGTGCCGCGGTGGCTGGCTGTTCAACCAGCAGCGCTACCTGTCACTGGAAATCCGCGATAACGGCGGCGGCATTCCTGCCGCCGTACAACAAAAACTTTTTCAGCCAGTCGCCAGCACCAAGGGCGGCCAGCATGCCGGTCTCGGACTAAGCATTGTCAGCAAGTTGATCACCGAACTGAACGGCCTGATCAGTGTGCACAGTGACAGTTCCGGCACCTGTTTTCAGATTTTGCTACCTGACACCAGTCGACCTTGAATACTTAACAGCGAGTGACAACGATGACAGACAATAATCGGGTACCGCGCAGCACTGGCAAGGCCTCTATCCTGATAGTGGATGACCAGCCGGAACTGCTCGACAGCCTGAAGCTACTGCTTCAAGCCGAAGGTTACCGCGTCGACACTGCCAACGGCGGTACTGCGGCGCTCACCTCTCTCGCTGGCAATGACTACGATGCGGTACTGCTCGACCTGCAGATGCCCGATCTGTCCGGTCACGAGGTCATTCAGTACGTCTCGCGCAGCAAGCCGGATATCCAGACGGTGGTGGTCAGCGGTGAGACGTCCTTTGAAAGCGTGCGCAAATGCATGCAGGAAGGCGCCTACGATTATGTGCGCAAGCCTTATGTGCCGGACGAAATCCTGACCACGCTCGGCAATGCGCTGAAAGCGCGCGCCATGCGTTTGCAGAATGACGCCATGGCGCGGGCGCTGCGTGATTCCGAACAGCTGCACCGTTATATCGTCAATAATTCCCCCGATATCGTTTATATGCTCGATCATCAGGGCCATTTCACCTTCGTCAACGACACCTTGACGCGTTTGCTGCAGTACGATCGCAGTGAATTGATTGGTCGCCATTATTCGGTACTGGTACACGAGGAAGATCTCGAAGCCGCGCGCTTTGTTTTCAACGAACGCCGCACCGGCGACCGCTCCACCCGCAACGTCGAGCTACGCCTGCGTTGTCGCAACCCACGCCATGGTGTGCGCCACTTTGACAACTATGTCTTGCCGATCGAGCTGCATTCCACCGGCATTTACCACAACGATGACAACTTCGATACCGAGCGCACCTTTACCGGCACCCACGGTGTCGCCAAGGACATCACGCTGCGCAAGGAAACCGAGAAACTGATCAACTATCAGGCCTATCACGACCTGCTGACCAATCTGCCCAATCGTGCGCTGTTCAATGATCGTCTGCGCCAGGCATTGGCCCATGCACGCCGCAACCGCGGCATGCTGGCAGTGATGTTTCTCGATCTGGACCGCTTCAAGACCATCAATGATTCGCTCGGCCATGCCATGGGCGACCAGCTGTTGCAATCGGTCACCAACCGGCTGAAAAAATGCCTGCGTGAGGAAGATACGCTGTCACGTTTTGGCGGTGATGAGTTCACCCTGTTGTTGCCGACCATTCACCATCGCGACGACGCCAGCCTGATCGCCAGCAAGGTACTCGAGCAACTGAGTACACCGTTCGTGATCAGTGGTCACGAGATGTATGTCAGCGCCAGCATCGGTATTGCCCTGTATCCGGAAGCCGGCGAAAGCATGGAGGTGCTGTGCAAGAAAGCCGATATCGCCATGTACTACGTCAAGGCCAACGGCAAAAGTGGCTATCAGTTCTTCAATGAAGACATGAACAATGAGTTCACCTCGCGCGTCACGCTGGAGCGCGAACTGCGCAAGGCGCTGGAGGAGCAGCAATTCCATGTCTACTTCCAGCCCAAGGTCAATTCCAGCAGCGGCAGTGTGGTCGGCCTGGAATGCCTGATTCGCTGGCAGCATCCACAACGCGGCCTGGTACTGCCTGGCGAATTCATTCCGCTGGCGGAAGAAACCAACCTGATCGTGCCGCTGGGCAGTTGGGCATTTGAAGCCACCTGCGTGGAAATCGCGCGCTGGAACGCCCACAACGTGGCGCCGGTGGTGGTGTCGGTGAATGTCTCGGCCAAGCAACTGGAACAGGCTGACTTTGCCGACTTTATTCTCGATACGCTGGCCAGACATCAGGTGCCGGCACGGCAGGTGGAACTGGAAATTACCGAGAATGCCATCATCAATAACCGCAAGGGGGTGATCGAAAAGCTCACCCGCCTGAGCCGCAATGGCGTGCGCATCGCCATCGACGACTTCGGCACCGGCTACTGCTCACTCGCCTACCTGCAACACTTCCCGATCCACACCCTGAAGATTGACCGCAGCTTTATCCACGACATCCGTGAAGACCGCCATGAAGCCTGCATCGTCAATGCGATCATCTCACTGGCACAGGGGCTGAAACTGCATCTGGTCGCGGAAGGCGTCGAAACCCGGCATCAGCTGGATTACCTGAAGCGGCTGGGCTGTACCGAGGTGCAGGGCCACTACTTCTCGGCCGCGCTGTCGGCGGACCACACCATGGACATGCTCGGCGACGTGACGGCGCGCTTTATGACGCAGGTGCACTGAGCAGGCTGGCGACGGCTTGACCCAATACGCCGCTCAAGCGGCGCATTTGAGCATGCCGGGGCCAGCACAGGTCTGCTACAGTCGGGGCCGTTGATTGACCTGCCGACAGAGGACCCCGGCCATGCAATTCCCTTCACTGAATTTTGACCTCGGCGAGAGCATCGACATGCTGCGCGACGCCGTGCAGCAGTTTGCCCGCGATGAAATCGCCCCGCGCGCCGCCGAGATCGACCGCAGCAATGAATTCCCCATGGACCTGTGGCGCAAGCTTGGCGACATGGGCCTGCTCGGCATCACGGTGGAGGAAGAGTATGGCGGCGCTGGCATGGGCTATCTGGCGCACACGGTAGCGATTGAGGAAATCTCGCGCGCCTCGGCCTCCGTCGGGCTGTCCTATGGCGCCCACGCCAACCTGTGCGTCAACCAGATTCGCAAGAACGGTAGCGAGGAACAGAAGCGCAAATACCTGCCCAAGCTGATCAGCGGCGAGCACATCGGGGCATTGGCCATGTCCGAACCCAATGCCGGTTCGGATGTGGTGTCGATGAAGCTGCGAGCCGAGCGCAAGGGCGATCACTATGTGCTTAACGGCAGCAAGATGTGGATTACCAATGGTCCGGACGCCGACACCCTGGTGGTCTATGCCAAGACCGATATCAACGCCGGTCCCCGCGGCATTACCGCGTTCATCATCGAGAAAGGCATGAAAGGCTTTTCCACCGCGCAAAAGCTCGACAAGCTCGGCATGCGCGGCTCGAACACCGGCGAGCTGGTGTTCGAGAACTGTGAAGTCCCGGCGGAGAACGTGCTGGGCGGAGAAGGACGCGGCGTCAACGTGCTGATGTCCGGACTGGACTATGAGCGCACGGTGTTGTCCGGCGGACCGATTGGCGTCATGGCGGCCTGTCTGGACGTGGTGTTGCCCTATATCCACGAACGCAAGCAGTTCAATCAGAGCATCGGTGAGTTCCAGTTTATCCAGGGCAAGGTGGCGGATCTGTACACCAACATCAACGCCGCACGCGCCTATGTCTATGCCGTCGCCAAGGCCTGTGACCGCAATGAAACCGCGCGCAAGGATGCCGCCGCCGCCTTCCTGTTTGCGTCCGAGCGAGCCACCGCCATGGCGTCAGAGGCGATCCAGATTCTGGGCGGTAACGGCTATATCAACGACTACGCCACCGGCCGCCTGTGGCGCGATGCCAAGCTGTATGAAATTGGCGGCGGCACTACGGAAATCCGGCGCATGCTGATTGGTCGTGAGTTGTTCCGCGAAACCGCCTGACCCCTGCTGGCCGCCCCGACCGGGGCGGCCGCTCATCCCCTGCTTTGCCTTTCACGGCCAATTGTTGATACTAGCTGCCTGATTATTCTGATTACCGATGTACGCAGGGAGATAAGAATGAAAAAGGGCTTGTTCGCCATACTGGCGCTGCTGATCACCGTAGGCTGCGCGTCCACGCACACCGAACTGCTGTCAGTGTCAAAAGACAAGGACAGTGCCGGCAATTTCAATAAGGTGTTTGTCATCGCCGTCAGTGATAACGAAGCACTGCGTAGCTCTGTTGAGACGATCATGGCGGATACCCTGACCAGCCGTGGCGCGGAAGCGGTGCGCTCCGCCACCCTGATTCCCGGCGCCATTGGCTCCATGACCAAGGATGAGCTGCGCAGCAAGGCCGAAGCGGCGGTCAAGCAGTCTGGCGCCGACTCCGCGCTGGTGTTGCTGCTGCTCAAGGATGAAGTCCGTGAAACCTATGTCGAGCCAGTGGCGCAACCTTCGCCGGTGCCAACCGCACCCGTTTACATGGGCTTTGGCCCCTACCTCGGTTACCAGTACGACACCGTCATGACCCCGGGCTACTTCGAAAAGCATCGGCAAGTTTTTGTGCAGAGCTCGCTCTACGATGCCGGCGATGGCAGCCCGGTGTGGCGCGCACAGTCCAAGACCGTCGATCCAGCAGATCTGGATTCCAGTGTGAAGGAATTCAGCAAGCTGGTGGCCAGCCGTTTGCAGCAGGACGGCATGCTCAGCAGCACCAGCAAGGCCCCGCGCGCGGGCGCCAGCTACTGATGTCACGCGGGCCGCTCTGACCGCGGCCCGACGATTAGCCTCCGGCACTGCGTTGCAACCAAACCTTGCCGGATGCGGTCATGCTGCAGGACGCCACGGATATGCCGACACGCATGCGCACACTGATCACCGCCCTGATTTTGCTGCTGGCCAACACCGCGCCCGCCGCAGACCGTGCCGTGTGTCGCAACGATGCCACTGTGCTGGCTGCGCTGAGCGCGGAGGTCGCGCAGCTCGAACACCTTCAGGATACCCTCGCCCAGTTGTCCCGCGGCACCCTGCCCGCCGATGTCGACCTGGAGGAGCTGCTTGGCACCGCCATGGCGAGCAGCCCGGACTCTGGGCAAGCGTCTGCGGCATCACCACAGTGGCCGGAGCAGTTACGCTGCGCCAGCCTGCAGGAGGACTACCAGGCCGCACTCAGGGACCTGAACTGGCTGACTCAGGACCTCAACGCGCAGCGCCAACAGTGGCTAAATATGGCGCCATCGCTGCGCAAGGCGTTGCTCGACCTGTGGCACTCGCGACAGCGCATGCAGGGCGCCTATGAAGCACTGCAGCAAGCACTGCTCGAGGCCGGCTTCGAGGTTGACCTGAACAGCACGCCGATTGGTGCCGTGCATGCGCAGCAACGTATCCTGCGGCTGAAGATCCTGCGCCTGCTGCCAGGCCTGTCAAGAAACCCGACCCCGGAGTCGGTCAACGAGCTGATCAGTCTGTACCAGTACGCGATCGAAAACCCGCTGGTGGTCGGCCAGTTCGATGCTGAACAGATTGCCCAGCTACCCGAGCATGTCACTGAACTGGGGCTGGAATATCTGGCCATCGCCCAGCTCGACGCCCTGAATCTGCGCTACCTGATCAACCGCATCCGCAGCTGGCTCTGGCAAGCGTCGAACACCACCTTCCTGCAGACCGTGCTCGAGCAGAGCAGCCTGACACAACTGCTGCGCATGGAAAGCCACACGCTGGAATTTCGCGTTTTCGAGTTCCGCCACAATATTGAACTGGAGTTTGAAACCCGCCAGCGCAGCCCGCACCCTCTGGCTGCAACGCTGGCATTGGCGATGCGCTACTTGCTTGGTGGGCTCGCTCTGGTGGCGCTGGCGATGATTGCACGCAAACTGCCGGGGCCACTGCTGCGCCTGAATGATCGCGTCAGCCGCGCCCTCAAGGGCCGCCGTTCACTCGCCAGCCTGAGCCGATTCCTGCATGGGCTGGCATTGCTGGCGCCCTGGCTGGGCGGCTGGCTCGGTCTGATCGTGCTGACCCATGGCTACGTTTACTACCAGGTGTACTTCCTGCTCGCCGCCATTCCGTTTGCGCGCATGTATATTTTTTATGGCGTCGGGCGACTGGCCGGCGAATGGTTGCTGCTGCGCGTGGCGCAGCAGGCCGGTGTGTACCTGAGCCCAGAGCAGGCCCTGGCACTGGCGCCAGGCGTGCGCATTGCCGCACTGATCATGGTGCTGCCTCTGCTGGCCATGGACCTGATCGCCACCATCATCGGCCCGTCCTTGCTGTTTGACCTGTCTTTGTTTGCCGCGTTGTTCTGTCTGTACCTGAGCTGCAGCGTGTTGCTTGGCTACCGCCGCACTGACCTGCTGACGGCTGTGCAGTCCGTGCTGCCCGAGGCCATGGACCGCTGGGCGGAGCGTTTCCTCACGGGACCGCAATTCTGGTTATTTGCACCGCTGCAACTGGTACTGTTGTTGCCTACCTTTGCCGTCGGCTTTTTCCATCGTCTGCTGATCGATTTTGACTGGTACCGCAAGATGACCGCGCGCTGGTTCAAGATGCGCGTTGGCGGCAAGGACGACGCCGACAACGACGGTGATTTGCGTGAAGTGGCGGACCAGTACAGCTCCTGGTTCGCGGACCAGCGCGACGACCAGGAAATGCCCTACATCGAATCCGGACTGTTTACCGCATTACGCAAGCCGCTGAATCGCTGGCTCGAGGACAAGTCGGACGAAAATGCGCTGCTGTTGACTGGTGAGCGCGGCATCGGCAAGTCCAGCACCTTGCGCAAACTGCAAAAGACCCTGAAGCAGGAGAATCCGGATTTACGCGTACACTACTGCGCGGTGCCGCCGAAAACCTGTGAGCCCGATGCGGTGCTGGCACTGGTCGGGGAGTGTCTGGAGTGCGATCTCTCTGAGGGTCCAGGGGCCCTGGTGCAAGGTGATCAGCAACGCCAACCCACCGTGGTCATACTGGACAACGCGCAGAACTTCTTCCTCAGCGAAGTCGGTTGCATGAATGGCTGGCAAACGTTACTGGGCCTGACCAACGCGCGCGTCAATCACGTGTTCTGGATTATCAGCATCAACAGTCAGAGCTGGGCCTTCCTGAGTAACGTATTCGGGCGCGACTACCAGTTCAGCAACGTATTGCGCGCCAAGCCCTGGTCGCAGAATGATATTCGCTCACTGATCCTGTCACGCAACCACCTCAGTGGTTTCAAGCTTCAGTACGACGATGTGCTGCTGACCACGCGCGGTCCCGAAGCCGGCAATATTCGCAACGCCGAGCAACGCTATTTCAGCCTGCTGTGGGATGCCTGCCGCGGCAACCCGATGCTGGCGCTACGGCTGTGGCTGACATCCATTCAGGCGGCCAACGGTGTGGTGACGGCCAGCCTGCCCGCTGAACCCATGATCGTGAATACCGAGAAGATGAGTGGCAATCTGCTGTTTGTCTACGCCGCGATCGTCATTCATGAAAACCTGACCACCGATGAAATCGTTGCCGCCACCTCATTACGCGAGAGTGTGGTGCGCTATGCCCTGAAGACCGCTTTTGATGCCGGCTTCCTGCAACGCAGCGACGATGGACGCTATCGCGTGGTACCGATCTGGTATCACACTATTACCAACCTGTTGGCGCGGAAGAACCTGTTACATGAATAACAAGGATATCGTCAGCGATCTTGCCGTTGTCATAGACATGTTCAATGTCTATGCCCTGCTGCTGCTGTTCCTTGGCGGCCTGCTGATCTGGGCGATCAACTGGGGCCTACGCCGGGTCAGTACCAAGCTGATGGAAAAGCTGCCAACCCGTCGCTTTCTGGTGTTGCAGATTTCCACGCTGATCAGTTTCACCCTGTACATTGCTGGCAGCATTGCGCTGGTGGTCGGCGTGCTCCAGCCGCCCAAGGAATTCATGATTGCCGCCGGTGGTTCCATTGCCGTGGCATTGGGCTTTGCATTGAAAGATGTCGCCGCCTCACTGGTGGCCGGCATCCTGCTGCTGTTTGATCGCCCTTTCAGGGTTGGAGACCGGGTCACATTCGGCGATGTCTATGGCGAGATCATTTCGATTGGGCTGCGCACCGTGCGCATGCAGACCCTCGACGATAATCTGGTCACCATTCCCAATTCGCGTTTCATCACCGAAGTGGTCGCTTCCGGCAATGCCGGCGCGCTGGACATGATGGTGGTAACCGATTTCCACGTCGCACTGGATGCGGATCTGGACAAGGCCATGGAAGTGATTCGCGAAGTGATCGTCACCAGCCGCTATGCCTATCTGAAAAAGCCGGTGCAGTTCGCCATCGAAGAAGTGACCGACGCCCAGCGCATCAGCATACGCATTCGCGCCAAGGCCTATGTGCTGGACGTGCATTATGAGAAGGCATTCCAGAGCGACATCGTACTGCGCGTATCCAAGCTGTTCCTGCAGCACCAGATTCAACGACCAACAGTGTCGCTGTGAGGTCAGTTCTGTTCGGCCTGCAAGATCTGCGCAATCAATCCTGCTGAAGAACTGTCGTAGTCTGCTGTTGCAGCCGCGCCACTGATCTGTTCGAGCATATCGGTGGCAATCTTCTTGCCCATTTCCACGCCCCACTGGTCAAACGGATTGATGCCCCAGATGACCGCCTGGGCAAACACCTTATGTTCGTAGGCCGCCAGCAACATGCCCAATGAATAGGCCGTCAGGCTGTCCATCAACAGCGTCGAGCTGGGCTGATTGCCACGATAACGTTTATGGCTGGGCAACTGCTCCTGCTCTGGCAAGGCCGCCTCACCCAATGCCAGCAAGCGCGACTGCGCCAGACAATTGGCCAGTGCCAATTGATGCTGGCGTTGCAGTTCCGCGGTGGACTCACTGTGCACCGGTTCGTGATAGCGCCGCGACGGCGCAATAAAGTCACACATTACCGGCTGGGTCCCCTGATGCAGCAGCTGGTAAAACGCATGCTGGGCATTGGGACCGATATCTCCCCACACCACCGGACAGGTCTTGTCGTCGACCGGCGATCCGTCACGGCGCGCAGATTTGCCGTTGGATTCCATCTCCAGTTGCGACAGGTAGTTGGGCAGGTGTTTGAGACGACCGTCGTAGGGCAAGATGGCGTTGGCGGCAATACCCAGATAGTTGGTGTTCCAAATGCCAATCAGCGCCATCAACACCGGAATGTTGTCCAACCAGGGTGCCTGACGGAAATGGTTATCCATGGCATGGGCACCTGCCAGCAAATCTCGAAAGCCGTGCATCCCGATCTTCAGGGCCACGGGCAAGCCAATCGCCGACCAAACCGAGAAGCGACCACCTACCCAGTCCCACAATTGCAGCTGGTTGCTGGATGGAATGCCCCACTCGCTCATCAGGTCGCTGCGCGATGAGACACCGAGAAAATGACAGCGAATCACGGCGGCATCATCACCAAAGGTACGCTGCAACCAGGCCCGGGCGGTATTGGCGTTGTACAGGGTATCCACGGTCGTGAACGACTTGGAAGAAATGATAAACAGGGTATTCTGCGGACGCAGGTGACGCAGCAGGTGTGACACCTGACTGCCATCCATGCTGGACGCGTAGTGCACGCGCAACGCCTGAGCCGCCGGCGGGGCGGCATCTTCCAGCGCCCGACAGCACATCAATGGCCCCAGCTCGGAGCCACCGACACCGATATTCACCACGTCGGTGATGGCATCACCGGTATACCCGCGCCATTGGCCCGCATGTATCTGCTGCACCAGCGACTGCATCTGATCAAGCTGCGCGGAAACCTGCTGCCATGCCGATTGCAGCGAACCCTGCTCGCCCGGACTGCGCAACAGCCAGTGCATGGCCGCACGCCCTTCCGTGCAGTTGACCTGCTCTCCGGCAAACATGCGCTCAATCCAGTCACGCAATCCGGCCGCCTCCGCCGCATCGCCAAGCAGCGACAGCGCTTCCTGATCCAGACGTTGTTTGCTGAAATCGTACAACAGTGGCCCGTGCCGACGACTGAAGGCAGCAAAGCGCTGATCGTCGGCCGCAAACAGCGCACTGAGATGTTGCTGCTGCAGGGCCTGCGCCTTGTGATTGAGGCGTTCATTCGACATCAGTGCTCTCCAGCCTAGCGACGGCCGACGCCGTAATAATCAAAGCCGTAACCGCGCACGACGGCAGGCCCATATACATTTCGACCGTCCAGCACCAGCGGCTGGCGCATCAGCTCTTTCATGCGCACGAAGTTGGGCTGCCAGTAACATTTCCATTCCGTCACCAGCATCAATGCGTCTGCATCCTGCAACGCCAGATACTCATCATCAAAAAACTGGATGCCTTCCACGCCAGCAAAATGACGGGACAACAACGGGATCGCCTGCGGGTCATGCAGCTGGATCTTTACACCTTGCGCAAGCAGTGCGTCGATCAACTTCAATGACGGCGCATGGTCAATACGTGGTGTATTGGGCTTGAATGCCGCGCCCCAGATGGCCACGGTTTTTCCGCGCAGGTCGCAGTGATAGTGCTGCCAAAGTTTACGAAACAGCAGTTCCTTCTGCTGCTCGTTGATCAGCAGCACCTGCCGCATCAGCTCGGAATCGATACCGTTGCGTGCCAGCGTGTCGGCCAGTCCCTTTACATCCCGGGAAAAGTTCGAGCCGCCAAAGCCGCAGCCCGGGTACAGGTAGGCACTGCCAATGCGCGGGTCGGCACCCACTCCCTGACGCACCATCTCGATATCCACGGCAAATACATCCGCGAGATTCGCCATTTCGTTCATAAAACTCAGACGCGTGGCCAGCATGCCGGTAACTGCCAGCTTGGTAAACTCCGCCTCTTCGGGCCGCATCACCAGAATGCCATCGCGACGACGGTTGAATGGCCGCAGCAATTCGCGCATGCGACGCTCGGCACGCTCATCGTCACAACCAAGAATGATGTTGTCCGGGCGGGTAAAGTTTTTTACTGCCGCGCCTTCCTGCAACACGTCGGGCAAGCTCACGGCACTGAGGGTGGCGCCTTCGATATCTTTTGCCTGTTCGGCAAACACGGCCTGCAGCTTGCTGGTGGTGTGTACCGGGAAGGTGGTCTGGTTGATCAGCAGCCAGTGTCTCGGCCGTAGCTCAGCCAGACCTGCGACAATCTCCTCCACCAGACGCAGGGCCGATGGCGCCACCGCGATAAATACGGTCGCGCTGTCCATGGCCGGAGGTTGCGAGACAGTGGTGAAGGTCAGACGGCGCTCCTCGATCTGCTCCGCCAGCATATCAGCCAGATCAGGCTCGCCGCGGAACGGACATTGCTGCCGCTGTAACTCTGCCAGCATCGCCGCGTCAGGCACATGCAGGACGACGTCATTGCCATTGGCCGCCAGCGCAGTCGCAGTCACCAATGCGCAGAGGGTATCGCCGTAGACATCAAGCTGCATGAGCGCCCCTATTGGTATTGTTTGATCAATTCAGCAAACTGCCCGCCGACGTCCGGATGACGCAAGCCGTAAGCCAGTGTTGCCTGCAGATAACCGATCTTTGAGCCGCAATCATAGGTGACGCCGGACATCCGATAGGCTTCCACGCCATCGTCCTGCAACAGACTGGCAATACCATCAGTGAGCTGAATTTCGTTACCGGCGCCGGGCGCGGTGGACGCCAGCAATGGAAAGATCGAAGCAGGCAGAATATAGCGGCCGACCACGGACAGATTGGACGGCGCCTGGGCGGCAGCAGGTTTTTCGACCAGTGCCGTAATCGCCGCACTGGACTGTGCTTGCGGCTGCGCACCGGCCAGGGCCACCACCCCGTACTGATGGACCTGTTCCATCGGTACCGGTGCCACCATGATCTGGGACAGGCCTGTGGTCTCGTAACGCTGAATCATGTTGGCCAGATCGAGGCCTGCGGGCGCGGTGTCGACCAGAACATCCGGCAACAACACGGCGAACGGCTCATCACCCACCACTTCCCGTGCACACAATACCGCATGACCCAGTCCCAAAGGCTGACCCTGGCGCACGGCAATGACGCGGACATCTGCTGGAATGATGGATGTAATGGAGGCCAGCAACGCATCCTTGCCACGGCTACGCAGCTGCGTTTCAAGCTCGACGTTGGTGTCGAAATGATCCTCGATGGCGCGTTTGCTGCTGTGCGTGACCAGCACGATTTCCTTGATACCCGCGGCAACCGCTTCTTCCACCACATACTGGATCACCGGCTTGTCAACGACGGTAATCATTTCCTTGGCGATAGACTTGGTGGCGGGCAAGAACCGGGTGCCAAGCCCGGCCACCGGCAATACTGCTTT
This sequence comes from uncultured Alcanivoracaceae bacterium, assembly GCA_964389795.1. Taxonomy (GTDB): domain Bacteria; phylum Pseudomonadota; class Gammaproteobacteria; order Pseudomonadales; family Alcanivoracaceae; genus JARGPN01. The sequence goes on along the minus strand of CAYMEY010000003.1, from coordinate 212,827 downwards.
CCTGACCTTCATGCGCTCTCCAGTGATGCGGAACAGGGAGACAGGCAAAGACTATACCAGAGCTGCGAAGCTGCTTCAGGGGGCTTAATAGCCGTCCGGATTCTGGTGCTGCCAGCGCCAGTGATCCTGGCACATGGCATCGAGTTGCCGGCGGGCGCGCCAGTTCAGTAGCTGACTGGCGCGCGCCGGATCGGCATAACACTGCGCCACATCACCGGGACGACGGGCAACGATCTCATAGGGCACCGCGCGTCCGCTCGCGCTGGCAAAGGCGGCGACCATTTCCAACACACTGTAACCGCGGCCGGTACCGAGATTCACGGTGACCAGCCCGCCGTCGCGTTGCAGGGTACGCAGCGCAGCCAGGTGCCCTTCAGACAAATCCATTACATGAATATAGTCACGTACACCGGTGCCGTCCGGGGTGTCATAGTCATCGCCAAACACGCTCAGCCGCTCACGCTTGCCCACTGCAACTTGTGCGATATAGGGCATGAGATTGTTGGGTATGCCGCTGGGATCCTCGCCGATACGGCCGCTTTCATGTGCGCCGGCGGGATTGAAGTAGCGCAGCAGGGCAATACGCCAACTGTCATCTGCGCGATACAGATCGCGCAGCATATCCTCGATATGTAATTTTGTGGCGCCGTAGGGATTGGTGCTGGACAGGGGAAAATCTTCCGTGATCGGGACGCTCGCCGGATCACCATAGACGGTCGCAGATGAGCTGAATACCAGGGTTTTGACTCCAGCACGCTGCATAGCTTCAAGTAAACGCACAGTGCCAATAACATTGCAATCGTAGTATGCCAGCGGCTGCACCACCGACTCACCCACCGCTTTCAAGCCGGCAAAATGTATGACTGCGGTGATCGTGTATTGCTGAAAAAGACGCTCAAGCAACGCACTGTCTCGGATGTCGCCTTCAACAAACGTGAGCGACTTACCCGTGATCTCCTGCACGCGCCGCAATGACTCAAACTTGCTGTTGCTGAGATTATCCAGCACCAGTACATCAAGCCCGGCTTCGAGCAATACCAGCACCGTGTGCGAACCAATAAAGCCGGCACCGCCAGTCACCAGAATCATATCTGTCCGCATGCCATTACCCCCTTCCCTTCTTGCCGGCGCTGACGCTTACAGCCCGGTCTGCTCGATACTATCACCACGGCCGAAGGCGTAATAACGGAGCCCGGCCCTGTGCAACAACTCGGGCTCATACAGATTGCGCCCATCCACAACTACGCCGCTGGCCAGCTGCTGCCGCAGCCAGTCAAAGTCCACCGTCCGGAAAGCCTTCCACTCGGTGCAGATCACCAGTGCATCGGCACCGGCCACGGCGTCCTCGCGGGAATCCACCAGCGTAATGCCCCCGCGCCCTGCAAAGATGCGCGCAGCTTCATGCGCCGCCTTGGGGTCATAGGCCCGTACACTGGCGCCGGCGTTGAGCACCGCATCAATCAACACGCGCGACGGCGCTTCCCGCATGTCATCGGTGCCAGGCTTGAACGCCAGGCCCCACACAGCGATCACCTTGCCGGTCAGATCACCCACGCCTTGCTGCAACTTTTTGAACAGCCCCTGCTTCTGCCCGGCGTTGACCTGCTCTACCGCATTCAGCAGCAATGGTGCATAGCCGACACGCTCGGCAGTACGCGCCAGCGCCTGAACATCCTTCGGAAAGCAGCTGCCGCCATAACCGGCGCCGGCATAAATAAAGTGGTAGCCAATGCGCGGATCTGAGCCAATACCAATCCGCACCTGTTCAACGTCAGCCCCCAGTTTTTCAGCCAGATTGGCGATTTCGTTCATAAACGAAATTTTGGTGGCCAGCATGGCATTGGCTGCATACTTGGTCAGCTCGGCGGAACGCACATCCATGACAATGACCTTGTCGTGGTTGCGATTGTAAGGTGCGTAACACTCACGCATCAGCGCCTCAACCCGCTCCGAGTTGGTGCCAATGACAATGCGGCTGCCGCGCGTGAAGTCTTCCAGCGCGGCGCCTTCCTTGAGAAATTCCGGATTCGAGCAGACATCGAATTCCAGCGATGCAGCACGTTGCGCCAGCACTTCTGCAATGCGGGCCTGCACCTGGTCAGCTGTACCGACCGGGACGGTGGATTTGTTGACGACGACTTTGTAGCCGTTCATATGCTGGCCAATGGTGGTTGCCACCGACAGCACATACTTCAAGTCAGCGGAACCATCCTCATCCGGCGGCGTGCCCACGGCAATGAAAATAATGGTGGCATGCTCGACGGCGAGCTGTGCATCCAGAGTAAACTTCAACCGCCCATGGTCTGCGTTGGTCTTCACCACGGCTTCCAGGCCCGGCTCATAAATCGGGATAATGCCAGCGTTAAGCGCATCGACGCGCGCCGCATCGACATCCACACACACCACCTGATGTCCCACGTCGGCCAGACAGGCGCCCGCCACCAGACCCACATAGCCGGTGCCGAAAATCGTTATGTTCATAATCTCTCCCAATCCGCCGCGCCGCTGGACCGTATCGGCATGTTGCCGCGAATTCTAACACTGGAATCGCCGAATCGGCAGGAACTGCGAGCGCGCATGGAGAACAGACCAGATCCGGCAAGGGGAACACAGGGTGCGACCAGAACACGGCCGCACCGCTGTCGGGGATCAAAGACGCAAATCGGAAGCGTGCTGAGGGTATACGTACTTCAGGTCGTAGAGCACGTGCTCGGGTTTGCCAAGTGCACGAACCGCCTGCACACCGAGGTCGCGAAACTGCTTATGGGCCACCGCCAGCACGATAGCATCGTAGCAGCCCGCCTCCGGCTGCTCGGTAAGGGTCAGATCATATTCGTGGCGCGCCTCGTCGGCACTCACCCACGGATCATGAACGTCCACTTGCACATGGTATTCACGCAAGCCATCGATGACGTCGATGACTCGGGTATTGCGCAGATCCGGGCAATTCTCCTTGAACGCCAGCCCCATCACCAGCACACGCGCACCGTTCACATGAATGCGTCGCTGCAGCATCGACTTGATCAGCTCACCCGCCACATGCCGGCCCATGCCATCATTGATACGCCGCCCGGCCAGGATCACCTCCGGGTGATAGCCGATCGCCTGTGCCTTATGGGTCAGGTAATAGGGGTCCACGCCGATACAGTGACCGCCAACAAGTCCCGGCCTGAAGGGCAGGAAGTTCCACTTGGTCCCGGCCGCCTGCAACACCTGCTCGGTATCGATGCCAAGTCGGCCGAAGATCATCGACAGCTCATTGATCAGGGCAATATTCAGGTCACGCTGGGTGTTTTCAATAACCTTGGCGGCCTCTGCCACCCTGATCGACGACGCCTTGTGGGTGCCGGCAGTAATGATAGAGGCATACAGCTGGTCCACCAGCTCCGCCACGTCCGGCGTGGAGCCGGATGTCACTTTCATGATGGTAGTAACCCGGTGTTCCTTATCGCCCGGATTAATGCGTTCCGGGCTGTAGCCCGCATAAAAATCCTTATTGAAGACCAGTCCGGACACGCGCTCCAGAACAGGCACACAATCTTCCTCGGTTGCGCCAGGGTAAACCGTGGATTCATAAATCACGATATCGCCGGCTTTGAGCACCTTGCCAATGGTCTCACTGGCGCGAATAAGGGGCGTCAGATCCGGGCGCTTGTGCTCATCGATAGGGGTTGGCACCGTCACGATGTAAGTATTGCAGTCCGCCAGGTCCTCGAGCGTGGCGCTGAAGCTGAGCTGGGCCGCTTGCTGGAGTTCTTCGGCGCTGACTTCCAGCGTGCGATCGTGACCTGAGCGCAGCTCTTCAATACGCTGGGCGTTGATGTCAAAACCCAGCACCGGTCGCGACTTGCCAAACTCTGCTGCCAACGGCAACCCCACGTACCCCAGACCAATCACCGCAAGCCTGACGTCTTTCAACTGCGACGGCATATCCCTATCCCCATAAGTAAAATGATTATTCAGTGTCCACGACCCGGATCAGGACCTGTTTTTCAGTAACGGTAGCAAGTACCCGGTAATCTGTTCGATGCACTCTTCTACGGTGCGCCCGCCAGTGTTAACGACCAGCTCAGGCTCCAGCGGTGGCTCATACGGTGAGTCAATACCTGTGAACTGAGCGATTTGCCCCGCTCGAGCTTTCTTGTACATACCCTTGGGGTCTCTTTGCTCACACACATCCAGCGGGGTATCAACAAACACCTCGATGAAATCACCCTGCGAAAAAAGCGCCCGGGCATTATCGCGGTCGATACGAAATGGTGAAATAAATGCGGTGATCGCCACAAGGCCTGCGTCAGTCATCAATTTCGCCACTTCTGCAATGCGCCGAATGTTCTCCGTGCGGTCACGGTCTGACATGCCAAGGTCACGATTCAGGCCATGGCGAACATTGTCGCCATCGAGCAGGTAGGTATGAAAACCGGCTTGCATCAAGCTTGCTTCCAAGGCGTTTGCCAAGGTTGATTTGCCCGACGCAGACAGGCCGGTAAACCATACGCAGACGGGATGCTGGTTCTTGGCGGCGGCCCGCTGCGCACTGTCACACTGCCCCTGATGCCAAACAACTTGCGCAACCGGCGCGGCTTTGCCGCGACTATCGGATTCTGTCACCCCATTTCCCTCTGTTAAGGGCAGCCCTGACCCTCTTGAACACCGGGGTTCGGCTTACCTTTTCCCGCTGCCAGACATAACAGGAAAACGCCACGCCCCAAGCGTGGGCACGAGCGATGGATTGTACCCGGCCAATCGCAGGGTTCAACGATTGTCGTCATCTGGTAGGGCAGGATTGCCGGGGCAATGCCCCGGCGGCACTTACTTGAGGGTGATTCGCGACAGGTTGCGCTTGACGGTCGCAGCCCCGATGCCCTTGACCTGCGACAGCTGGTCGGCGGACTTGAAGGGGCCGTTGGCCTCCCGATAGGCCACGATGGCGTTGGCGCGACTGATGCCGACACCCGTGAGCGCTTCCGACAGCTCCACCGCGTTAGCCTGATTGATATTCACCATGGGCTGCGCCTGGATCGCCGGCTCCTTGCCTGCGGCGGACGCTGTAACTGCCGTACCGGCACCGAGCGCCAACACCAGACCGAGGATCAATGTTTGGAAAAAAGCATGAATGGGTTTCATCGTGCACCTCCGTGTGCGTGATTGGACATTGACTGAACAAATGCCCCGCCACACTAAACGGCGGTCCGCCGCAAACCCAGAGGTACAATGCCGCTGCGGACGTCCTACCCGTCTGCCAGCTCGCGTAGGATTGCAGACACCACCGCTGTCGGAGAATCGGCGCGGGTAATCGGTCGGCCAATCACCATGTAATCGACGCCCTGCTGCTGAGCGGCAAGGGGTGTGAGCACGCGTGTCTGGTCACCCTGTTCACTGCCAGCAGGCCGGATCCCCGGCGTCACCAGACAGAACGACGTCGGGCACAGCTGCCGCAGCGCCTGCGCTTCCTGGGCGGAGCACACCACACCGTGCACGCCACTGTCGCGCGCCAACATCGCCAGTCGACGCACCTGCTCGAGCGGCGACACACTGATGCCGATTTCCTGTAAATCCTGCTCGCCCATACTGGTCAGCACGGTAACCGCCGTCAGCACGGTGTTGCTGCTGCCTTGTGCCAGCGCATCGGCCGCGGCCTCCATCATGCGCCGTCCGCCACTGGCGTGGACATTGACCATCCACACTCCCAATTCAGCGGCGGCGCGTACGGCAGCCGCTACGGTGTTGGGAATGTCATGAAACTTGAGATCGAGAAATACCTCGAAGCCGCGCTGTTGAAGGCCTTCCACCACCGCCGGCCCAGCGCGGGTGAACAACTCCTTGCCGACCTTGACGCGCACTTGAGCCGGCGACAGTTGATCCGCCATGGCAAAAGCGTCCGCAGCGTTGGCGTAATCCAGCGCAACAATAACCGGGGATAAAGACATTTAATTCGAATCCTGATGGTGAAGCGGGCGCAGCGAGCCCCATTGCTTGCAAGTCGGGCACTGCCAGTGCATGTGGTGCGCATCGAAGCCGCAGTGGCTGCACTGATAGACACTCTGCTCAGACAGCAGCTGCTCGGTCAGGCGCTGCAGAATACCAAAATGCTCGCGCGCCGCACCCTCGGTGCTGGCGATATTCATTTCAACTATACGGTTGAGACCACGTACTGTGGGATGCGCTTTCATGTAGTCGGCTATAAACAGGGACGCGGCCTTGTCGCCATAGCGGGCGCGTAGACGCTCTGCCAGTTTCAGCACCAGCGTTGTGCTCGGGTGTTCCAGCGCCCACTTGGCGAGTAATTTGTCGAGTTGCTCACCCCGTTCCAGCTGGACATAACATTGCTCCAGCTCATCGAGGATTTCATTGAAAAATTCCGCATCCTGCCGGCGCACGCGGCGAAATGCGCGAATCGCATCTTCCCACTCCCCGGCACGCATCTCCAGGCGACCAAGCAGAATACTGGCACGCACGCAGTTGCGGTCATAATCCAGCGCCCGGCGCAAAGTACGGCGTGCGGCGTTGCGCTGGGATTCGCCTTGCAGGCGCTCGGCCAGCTCGCAACAGTAGTGTGCCAGTACCGGCGCGATGCTGCTGTTGTCACGCAACAGACGATCACCAATGGCCAGAGCGTTATGCCAGTCACGCTCCTGCTCGAAGATCGACATCAGGTGCTGCATGACCTGCTGCTGGTGGCGGGTGCCACGTTCCAGCATTTCCTGCAGGATCAGCTCAGCGCGGTCAAACAGTCCGGCGGCGATGTAATCCCGCGCCAGCTCCAGCTCGACATCCTCGCGGACGCTATCCGGTAGCTCCGCCTGCGCCAGCAGATGGCTGTGAATACGGGTAGCGCGATCGAGCTCGCCGCGCTTGCGAAACAAGCGCGCCAGACCAAGGTGGGTATCAATGGTATGTGCGTTGACGTTCAGACTATCAACGAAGATGTCCACAGCCTTGTCGGGCTGCTCATTGAGCAGGAAATTGAGGCCACGCATGTAGTCGTCAGACAGGCGATGCATGCGGTCACGGTGGCGCCGGCGGCGCGACTGACGACCCAGCCCGTAGCCAATGGCGATGGCGACAAAGAACAGCAGCAACCAGATTTCCTGCTGCATCAGCGCCCCCTGCCGCGCACCAGTTGAAGCAGATAGCGCAGACCGAAGCCCGCCAGCAAACCAAACAGGCTACCGACGACAAACACCGACAGAACCAGCACGCCAGCGTCCGCCTGTAGCGGCACATCGGTGACCAGCAAGGACAGCGACAACGGCTGTGGATTAGCCAGCACAAACAGAAAAGCGGCACTGAACAGTACCAGCGCCAACACAATCCAGCCGACGTAATACAGTCGCGTCATGGGAATTTACCGTCAGGAACCGGTTCGCGCGCTGGGCTCTGCCACCGCACTGGCATCCTCATTGGACAGCGCAGAATTGACGCGTTCACGCAATTCCTTGCCGGGCTTGAAATGGGGGACATACTTGCCATGCAGCTCCACGGAAGCACCGGTCTTGGGATTACGACCGACACGTGGGGCACGGAAATGCAGGGAAAAACTGCCGAAACCGCGAATTTCGATGCGGCCACCATCGGCCAGCGCATTCGCCATTTCTTCAATCATGGTCTTTATGGCCAGCTCCACGTCCCGCGGAGACAGCTGCGTTTGCCGGGCGGCAATCCGCTCAATCAATTCCGATTTGGTCAATGCCATACCCATACCCCGGTGGTCTCTCCCCACCCAGGGGGCCACGCCATGACTGGCGTGGCCCGAGGGGAGGCTTGTTACTCGCCGCCTTCCATCTGCGCTTTGATCAGGTCACCAATGGTCTTGGGAGACTGTTGGGTGTCCTGACGCAGACCGTCGATGGCTTCGCGCTCATCTTCCATGTCCTTGGCCTTGATGGACAGGGTGATGCCGCGGTTCTTGCGATCCAGCGCCACGATCTTGGCTTCCACTTCGGTGCCAACCGGCAGGACTGCTGCCACGTCGTCAGTGCGCTCACGGGCCACATCGGCCGCCTTGATCACACCTTCCACGTTGTCTGCCAGCTCCACCGTGGCGGATTTGGCGTCTGCAGCGATCACCTTACCTTTGACGATCGTGCCTTTCTCATTGGTAGCAACATACTGAGCGAACGGATCGCCTGTCAACTGCTTGATTCCAAGGGAAATTCTCTCACGCTCCGGGTCGATGGACAGAATCACGGTTTCCAGCTCGTCGCCCTTGGCAAACTTGCGTACCGCTTCCTCGCCCTGCTCTTCCCAGGAAATGTCTGACAGGTGCACCAGACCGTCGATGCCACCGTCCAGACCAATGAAGATACCGAAGTCGGTGATCGACTTGATCTTGCCGGATACCTTGTCGTCCTTGGCATGGGTGGCCGCGAAGGCTTCCCACGGGTTGGACTGGCACTGCTTGATACCCAGGGAGATACGACGACGGTCTTCTTCGATGTCGAGGATCATCACTTCCACGTCGTCACCGATGGAGACAACCTTGGACGGATGGATGTTCTTGTTGGTCCAATCCATTTCGGAGACGTGAACCAGACCTTCAACGCCCTCTTCGATTTCAGCAAAGCAGCCGTAATCGGTCAGGTTGGTGATCTTCGCCTTGACGCGAGCACCTACCGGGTAGCGCTGAACGATGTCATGCCAAGGATCTTCGCCCAGCTGCTTGAGGCCGAGGGAAACGCGCATCTTGTCACGATCAAACTTGAGGACTTTAACGTCGATTTCCTGACCCACTTCAACGATTTCGCTCGGATGCTTGATGCGCTTCCAGGCCATATCGGTGATATGCAGCAGGCCGTCGATACCGCCGAGGTCAACGAACGCACCGTAATCGGTGAGGTTCTTGACGATACCTTTGACTTCCATGCCTTCCTGCAGTTGCTCGAGCAGCTGGTCGCGCTCGGCACTGTGCTCGGCTTCCATGACAGCGCGGCGGGAAACCACCACGTTGTTGCGCTTGGCGTCGAGTTTGATGACCTTGAAATCCAGCTCTTTACCTTCCAGGTGAGCAACGTCGCGAACCGGACGGATATCAACCAGGGAGCCCGGCAGGAACGCACGGATCGGGCCGATGTCGACGGTGAAACCACCCTTGACCTTGCCGCTGATAATACCCTTGACGATTTCTTCCTTGGTGTAGGCGGCTTCGAGCTCGGTCCACACTTCGGCGCGCTTGGCTTTTTCACGGGAGAGACGGGTGAAGCCGAGGCCGTCGTCGATGGCATCAACCGCCACTTCAACTTCGTCACCTACTGCAACTTCAACTTCTCCTCTCTCGTTGAGGAATTCTTCGCGGGCAATCACGCCCTCGGATTTCAGACCTGCGTTAACAGTGATCCAGTCGCTATCGATGGATACAACAGTGCCAGTGATGATGGAGCCACGGGCTACGTCGAGGTCTTTAAGACTTGCTTCAAAGAGTTCAGCGAAACTTTCGCTCATGGAAGGTACCTTTGTGGTTTTCAGCCATACCTGCCAGCCGGTATGGGTCAGCTCATGTTAAATTCGTCAGGGTTCTGGCTGGACACTGGGAATGAACCAGGACAAATCACCGCGACAGGCGCGAGCCTGCCAAGCAGCAACGACGTTGGATTAAAGAAGGGAACGTTGTTGTGCTTCGTCGAGGATCCGGTCGACCACTTCGGTCACCGTGAGATCGGTGCTGTCTACTACCAGTGCATCGTCTGCAGGTCGTAGCGGCGCCACCTCCCGGTTCATATCGCGCTCATCCCGGTTGCGGATATCCTCGACAAGGGCGGCGAGGGTAGCACCGAATCCCTTGTCCTTCAACTGGTTATAGCGCCTGTGTGCGCGCTCTTCGGCGCTGGCGGTAAGGAAGATTTTCAGCGGTGCGGCGGTGAAAACCACCGTGCCCATGTCACGGCCATCGGCGACCAGGCCGGGGGTCTGGGCGAAGGCCTGTTGACGGTTCAGGAGTGCGTCCCTAACTGGTTGAAAAACAGCCACTTTTGAGGCCAGCTCCCCAACTTGCTCGGTGCGGATGGTGGTCGACACATCCTCACCATCAAGAATCACCAGGGTGTCACCGCCCTGCTCGACAAATTTCACCGGCAGCGCATGGGCCAGCGGAATCAACGCCGCTTCGTTGTCGAGCGAAACGCCGAGACGCTCGGCATGAAACCCCAGCACCCGATACAGGGCGCCGGAATCCAGCAAGTGCCAGCCCAACCTGGCCGCCACCTCACGCGCCACCGTGCCCTTGCCTGAGGACACTGGTCCGTCGATGGTAATAATCGGTACGGCCTGACTGCTCATGATTGCTCCAGCTGAACGCCCGCACCGCGCGCCAGCTCGGCAAACCCGGGAAACGACGTCGCCACATTGGCGGTGTCATGAATGACGATCGGACCATCGGCGCGCAAGGCGGCCATGGCAAAACTCATGGCAATGCGGTGATCGCCATGGGAGTAAACCTCTCCGCCGTGCAGCTGGCCACCGCGAATACGGATGCCATCGGCGAACACTTCATTGTCGATACCCAGTGCAGTCAGGCCGTCGGCCATTACCTGAATACGGTCAGACTCCTTGACGCGCAGTTCTTCTGCGCCGTGCAGGGTGGTCTCGCCCTCAGCACAGGCGGCGGCAACAAAAATGGCCGGAAACTCATCAATCGCCAGCGGCACCAAATGCTCGGGAATAACAATGCCCTTGAGTCGGGCGCTGCGCACACGCAGGTCGGCCACCGGCTCACCGCCGGCATCGCGGGGATTTTCAATGCTGATATCCGCGCCCATCAATTTGAGAATGTCGATCACGCCGGTGCGGGTCGGGTTGATACCAACGTGTGGCAGCAACAGTTCCGACCCCTGGGCGATAGACGCGCCAACCAGGAAGAATGCAGACGAAGAAATGTCCGCCGGCACCTCCAGCTTGCAGCCGGTAAGCTTGCCGCCACCGTGGACACGGCTGGTGGCGCCGTCACGCTCCACCACATAGCCAAAGCCCGCCAGCATGCGCTCGGTATGGTCCCGGGTAGGCGCCGGCTCGGTCACGGAGGTGGTGCCCTGGGCATACAGGCCGGCCAGCAATACCGCTGATTTCACCTGCGCCGAGGCCACCGGCATGTCGTAGTGCATGCCGGTCAGGGTACGGCCGCCACGGATGGTCACCGGCGGTGTGCCCTTACCGGTGGTGGCGATGGCAGCGCCCATGTCGCGCAGCGGTTTGGCTACCCGCTCCATCGGACGGCGGGTCAGGGATTCGTCACCGGTCAATTCAACATCAAACTGCTGGGCGCACAGCAAGCCCATCAGCAGACGCATGGACGTCCCGGAGTTGCCCATATACAGGCCACGCGCCGGCGCTTTCAGGCCATGCAGACCAACGCCATGGACACGCACCTTGCCGGCACTGGGCCCCTCAATGACGACGCCCATATCGCGAAATGCCTGCAGCGTCGCCAGCGCATCTTCGCCCTCAAGGAACCCCTCGATTTCGGTAACACCCTCAGCCAGGGCGCCGAGCATGATCGAGCGGTGCGAGATCGATTTGTCACCGGCCACACGAACGCGGCCAGTCAGCTTGCCGCCGGGCTGGACACGCCAGTCAGCGCTATTGGGAGCTGCTTTACTCATGGAAGACTCATCTGTGGACGCCTCGTCGCTGAGCGACAGGGCCCGGGTAAAGGATGATCGGGCACTGAGCGCCAGAAAGTGGGCACGGGCCGAATTTGCGCGCGTCATGATAGCGAGTAATTTCTCGCTGTCACCTGTGGCAACCGCCTCGCGGAACACCGCCATGCCATCACCGAACAAATCCAGCGCCTGCAACACCGCCTCACGGTTCTCGATAAAAATGTCATGCCACATCACCGGATCGCTGGAGGCGATACGGGTAAAGTCACGAAAACCGCCCGCCGCGTAGCGGAAGATATCCACCGAATCGCCCTGTCGGGCCAACGTGTCGACCAGCGAAAACGCCAGCAGATGGGGCAGATGGCTGGTCTCAGCCAGCACCCGGTCGTGTTCATCGGCGGCCATTTCCAGTACTTCCGCCCCCAGCGCCGTCCACAACGCACGCACCTTCTGGGTGGCGGCGGGATCGGTGCAGGCCAGCGGCGTCAGGATCACCCGGTGACCGACATAGAGATCAGCATCGGCGGCGTCCACGCCGCTTTTTTCCTTGCCGGCAATCGGATGACCGGGCACCAGACGTGGCAACCAGGCCGGCAGTTGCTGCTTTGCAGCCGCCACCACTGACCCCTTGACGCTGCCACCGTCAGTCAGAATGGCGCCGGACTTCAGCCCCGGCCGAATGGCCGCAAAGGTTGCCGCCATGGCCGATACCGGCACCGACAGAAACACCAGATCGGCGCCATCAACCGCCTTGGCGAGATCCGCATGCGTCTCATCAACGATGCCCAGCGCCAGACCGCGCTCCAGTGTGCGTGCCGAGCGTGAGCCGGCAACCACCGAGTCGGCCAGACCACGGCGCTTGATCGCTGCGGCGAAGGAGCCACCGATCAGACCGAGCCCGATGATGGCTATGCGGCCGAACATCGTCGCAGTCATGCCAGCACCCGTTCCAGCGCCTGCAGGAAGCGCTCGTTTTCTTCTGCCAGTCCAATTGACACGCGCAAGTGATTGGGCATGCCGTAGGCAGCGATCGGCCGCACGATCACGCCCTGCTTTAGCAGCGCATCATAAAGCGGCGCAGCATCGCGCTGGCAATCAAAAGCAATGAAATTGGCTACCGACGGAATGCAGCCCAACCCCAAACGCGTCAGGCCCTCGACCAACTGTCCCATGCCCGACGTATTTTCACTGCGGCTATCTTCGAGGTACGCCTGATCGTCAAGTGCCGCTTGCGCCGCCGCCAGCGCAGCAAGATTGCAATTAAATGGCTGACGGACGCGATTGAGTACATTGGCAATCTGCGCTGACGAAATGCCGTAACCGATGCGCAGGCCCGCGAGCCCATAAATTTTCGAGAAAGTACGGGTCACAATCAGATTCGGGTAGCGCGACAGGTAATCCAGGCCATTTGGATAGTGCGCCTCTTCGACATATTCAAAGTAAGCTTCGTCGAGCACCACCAGCACATCCGCCGGCACCTTTTGCAGAAACTTCTCCAGTGCCGGGCGATGGAACCAGGTGCCAGTCGGGTTGTTCGGGTTGGCAACGAAAATAATCCGCGTCCGCTCTGTGACCGCCGCCGCCATGGCATCAAGGTCATGGCCGAAACAGACGGCAGGCACCTGCACCGGCTTGGCCGAACAGGCGAGTGTCACCAGTGGGTAAACGGCAAATGCATGCTCGGAAAAAATCACTTCATCATCCGGCGCCAGCCAACTGCGCGCAATCAGCTCGAGCACATCGTTGGAACCATTGCCCAAGGTAATCTGCTCCGCATGCACGCCAAGCTTTTCTGCCAATGCGGCTTTCAGATGGAAACCGGAGCCATCCGGATAGCGATGCAAATCGGACAGCGCCTGACGCGCTGCATGCAGCGCCTTGCGGCCGGGACCGAGCGGGTTTTCATTCGACGCCAGCTTGACGATATTGCTGATCCCCAGCTCACGCTCAAGCTCTTCGATTGGCTTGCCGGTCTGGTAAGGCTTGAGTTGCTGAATACCGCGGTTAGCCAGCTGAATGAAATCACAGGTCATGGTGATGTCCGTAATGGATATTTTCGTTTGCTCCCTCCCCTGCCAAGGGGAGAGCTGGGGAGGGGAGATTCTGACTCAAATCCGGCAGCAAATCCGAATGCTGCCCTGCCCCCTCTGTCTCCCCCTTGTCAGGGGAGAATCCTCAATTGAGGTTCAGAGCACCGCTTTCGGGTAGGACCCCAGGAAGCGAATATCGAGATCATCAGCGGCCAGGTCGTCGAGTACACGTTTAACTTCGGTGTCCTCACGGTGGCCTTCGATATCGATAAAGAACACATAATTCCATTTTTCCGTGCGCGACGGCCGCGACTCCAGCCGCGTCAGATTGATGCCGCGCGACTGGAACGGCTCAAGCACGTGATAGAGCAAGCCTGGCCGGTTCTTGCCACTGACGGAGATGCTGGTCTTGTCGTTACCTGACGGCGGAGTGTCCTGACGCCCGATAATAATGAAGCGCGTAGTGTTGTCCGGACGGTCTTCGATATTGCGCTGGATAATGTCGAGACCATACAGCTCCGCGGCCATTTCACCGGCAATGGCGGCCGCATTCCACTCACCTTCCAGACGCTTGGCCGCCTGCGCATTGGAGCTCACCGCAATACGCTCGACACCGGGCATGTTGGCATCCAGCCATTTGCGACATTGCGCCAGCGTTTGCTGGTGCGAATACACACGACTGATCTTGTTACGCTGGGTGCTGGCGCCGGCCATCAAATGATGGTGAATACGCAACTCTACTTCGCCACAAATTTTCAGCGTCGACGTCATGAATGAATCCAGTGTGTGGTTCACCACGCCTTCGGTCGAGTTCTCCACCGGTACAATGCCATAATCAGCGGCACCCGCCTCGACTTCGCGAAACACTTCATCAATGGCATTGAGCGGCGCCGCATCCACGCCATGGCCAAAATGCTTGAGTACCGCCTGATGGGTGAAGGTGCCCTCCGGACCCAGAAATGCGATACGCATTTTCTGCTCCAGCGCCAGACACGCCGACATCACTTCACGGAACAGCCGCGCCACCACTTCGCCATCCAGCGGGCCCTGATTGCGCTCCTTGACCTTGCGCAGCACCTGCGCCTCACGCTCTGGGCGATAGAACACTGGCGCATCACCGTCGGCCTTTTTGACGTGCGCAACCTGCTGCGCCAGCGACGCACGCTGGTTCAGCAACTGCTGCAGCTGCTCATCCAGCGCGTCAATCTGCTCGCGCAGCTGTTGCAGCGTAATGGTGTCCTTGTTATCAGCCATTGCGTTTGGCGAAGTCCTTCATGAAATCGATCAATGCATCAATTGCAGCTTCCGGCACCGCGTTATAGATGCTGGCGCGCATGCCGCCCACCGAGCGGTGACCGGCCAGATTCAACAGCATCGCCTGTTCCGCTTCCTTAAGGAAGACCTTGTCGAGCGCGTCGTCGGCCAGCATGAACGGTACGTTCATGATGCTGCGACAGTCCTTGCGTACCGGGTTGCGGTAGAAGCCGCTGTTATCAATGTAGTCGTACAACCTGGCCGCCTTGCGCTCATTGCGCTCGGCCATGGCCGTCAGGCCACCCTGCTGCTTGAGCCAGTCGAACACCAGACCGGCCAGATACCAGGCATAGGTCGGTGGCGTGTTGTACATGGAGTCGTTGTCAGCATAGATCTTGTAGTCGAGCAGCGTCGGTGTGGTTGTCGACGCATGCCCCATCAGGTCCTTGCGCACAATCGCCACCGTGATCCCGGCGGGACCGATATTCTTCTGCGCACCGGCATAAACAATACCGAATCTGGAAATATCCAGCGGCCGTGACAGGATCGATGAAGAAAAGTCAGCCACCAACGGCTTGTCTGTGTCCGGAATAAAGTTGAATTCCACGCCACCGATGGTCTCGTTGGCGACATAGTGCAGGTAGGCGGCATCGCTGGAGGTGGTCCACGATGACTGCTCCGGCACATAGGAAAAATTGGCGTCAGCACTGCTGGCCACGACATTCACACGGCCGAGCTTTTTCGCTTCCTTGATCGCCTTGGCAGACCACTGCCCGGTATCCACATAATCCGCCACGCCGCCTTCCGGCAGCAAGTTCAACGGCACCATGGAAAACTGCTGGGTCGCACCGCCTTGCAAAAACAGCACGGCATAGTCGTCACTGATATTCAGCAGTTCACGCAGATCCTGTTCCGCCCGTGCAGCAATCGCCACAAATTCGGTAGAGCGATGACTCATTTCCATCACCGACAGGCCACGGCCGGCATAGTCGAGCATTTCCGCCTGTGCCTGCTTCAGAACCTCTTCCGGCAGTGCCGCCGGTCCGGCGCAAAAGTTATACGCGCGTGTCATGCATGATCCTCAATGCGAATTGGTCAATTATTCGGTATCCGGCGCTACGTCGTCTGCGCCCTCGTCTGCTGCAGCGACCACGTCATCCTGCTCCAGCTCGTCCTCGTCCACCTCGGCGCCTTCCAGCTCAGGAATGCGCTCGATACCGACAAGGGATTCGTCGTCCGCAAGGCGAATCAGTGTCACACCCTGGGTGTTACGACCCAGACAGCTGACCTCATCCACACGCGTGCGCACCAGTGTGCCCTGATTGGAGATCAGCATGATGTCTTCGCCGCCAAATACCTGGGTGGCGCCCACCAGCATGCCGTTGCGCTCGTTGACGACCATGCCGATCACACCCTGAGTGCCGCGGCCCTTGGTCGGGAACTCCTGTACATCGGTGCGCTTGCCGTATCCATTCTCGGACGCGGTCAGCAATTGGCCATCCTGTTTCGGTACGATCAGCGCGATCACTTCCTCGCCGTCAGCGACTTTCATGCCGCGTACACCGCGGGCAGTACGCCCCATGATGCGGACTGCATTTTCGCGGAAGCGCACCACCTTGCCGTTGCTGGCCACCAGCATGACGTCTTCGCCACCTTCGGTGAGCGCAACGTTGACCAGGTGCTCGCCTTCCTGCATGCGGATGGCAATCAAACCATTGGAGCGCGGACGTGCAAACTTGGCCAGCTCGGTACGTTTCACCACGCCGTTGGAAATCGCCATAAAGATGAACGGACCGGGAACGGTATCAACCACTTCCGCGTCGTCCGCCACGTCGATCACGTCCACATCATTTTCTTCTTCGTCATCCGCCGCGTTGGCGCGGGCACGGACAAACTCCGCGTCCAGACGCAAGATCGCAGTAATGCGCTCATTCTCCTGCAACGCCGGAATCAGATTGACGATTGGCTTGCCGCGCGAGTTACGTCCGCCCTGAGGCAGCTCGAACACGCGCAGCCAATAGACCTTGCCAATATTAGTAAAGCACAACAGCGTATCGTGCGTGCCCGCCACCAGCAGATGCTCGACATAATCTTCATCCTTGACCGCCGTCGCCGCCTTACCGCGGCCACCACGACGCTGGGCCGCATAGGTATCAATCGGCTGCACCTTGGCATAACCACCGTGCGACAGCGTCACCACGACGGTTTCTTCGGCGATCAGGTCTTCCATGGTGAAATCTTCACGCGACGCCTGAATTTCAGAGCGACGATCGTCCGCATACTCATCGCGCACGGCGTTCAATTCATCACGGATTACCTGCATCAACTTCTGCGGATCGGCGAGAATGCTGCCCAGCTCGCGAATTTTCTCGAGCAAATCCTGATAGTCGGTAACCAGTTTTTCCTGCTCCAGACCGGTCAATTTTTGCAGACGCAAGTCCAGAATCGCCTGTGCCTGATCCGGCGACAGGTAATATTTGCCTTCACGCAGACCAAACTGCGGCTCCAGACCGTCCGGGCGACAGGCGTCTTCGCCGCCGGCACGCTCGAGCATCTGGGTAACATTGCCCGGCGCCCAGCCGCGGGCAATCAAGCGCTCTTTCGCCTCGGCACCACTGGGTGACTGCTTGATCAGTTCGATCACCGGATCGATATTGGCCAGCGCCACCGCCAGGCCTTCCAGCACATGACCTTTCTCACGTGCCTTGCGCAGCTCGAACACGGTGCGACGGGTCACTACTTCACGACGATGACGAATAAACGCCTCAAGCATATCCTTGAGGTTCAGCGTTTTCGGCTGGCCATCAATCAACGCCACCATGTTGATACCGAACACGCTTTCCATCTGCGTCTGGCTATAGAGGTTATTGAGAATCACCTCTGGCACTTCACCCTTGCGCAGTTCGATCACGATGCGCATACCGTCCTTGTCGGACTCATCGCGCAGTTCGGTGATGCCTTCGATTTTCTTTTCCTTGACCAGCTCGGCGATCTTCTCGATCAACCGCGCCTTGTTCACCTGATAGGGAATTTCAGTGACGATGATTGCCTGCTTGCCACCGCGCTCCATATCTTCGATTTCGGCGCGCGCGCGGGTGTAGACGCGGCCGCGGCCGGTGCGATAGGCCTGCACGATCCCGGCACGACCATTGATAATGCCAGCGGTGGGAAAATCCGGGCCCTGGATGTACTGCATCAGTTCATCCACGGTCAGCTCGCTGTTGTCGATCAGTGCCAGGCAGCCGTCAATCACTTCGCCAAGATTGTGTGGCGGGATATTGGTGGCCATGCCCACGGCAATACCGGAGGAGCCATTCACCAGCAGGTTCGGCACCCGCGTTGGCATCACCGCAGGAATCTGTTCAGTGCCGTCGTAGTTAGGTACGAAATCAACCGTTTCCTTGTCGAGGTCGGCAATCAGCTCATGGGCGATTTTCGACATGCGCACTTCGGTGTATCGCATCGCTGCGGCGTTATCACCGTCGATGGAACCGAAGTTGCCCTGACCGTCCACCAGCATGTAGCGCAATGAAAATGGCTGTGCCATACGCACGATGGTGTCGTACACGGCGGAATCGCCGTGCGGGTGATACTTACCGATCACGTCACCGACCACACGGGCCGACTTCTTGTAGGGCTTGTTCCAGTCATTGCCGAGTTCGTGCATGGCAAACAGCACGCGACGGTGCACCGGCTTGAGACCGTCGCGCACATCCGGCAAGGCACGCCCGACGATCACACTCATGGCGTAATCAAGGTAGGACTGCTTGAGTTCGTCTTCGATATTGACCGGGGTGACTTCTTTGGCGAGATCCGTCATGTGTTTTTTCTGTCCCCTGAGACCTGACTGCATGCCGGCACGACCGGCACCTTGAAAGCCCGGCATCATAGCACAGGAAACGGCCGTTCGTGGCCACTGAAAAGCGCCCCGCTGCTGGCCGCTGGAGGCCCGGCGTCGTCACCCTCAAAGAGTGCCTGCTGATGACGCCAAAGTGACGAACAGACGTTATACTGCGCGCTCTTTGAACGCAGGCGGAGCGCCCTATGAGTCAGGCCCCGGGACAGGCAGACCTGATAGTCCATGCACGCTGGATCATTCCGATTGAAGCTGGTGAAAAAGTGCTCAACCAGCATGCGCTGGTGGTGCGCGACGGGTTAATTATTGACCTGTTGCCCAGCGACCAGACCGCGGGCCGCTGGCAGGCTGCGCAGACGCTGACCCTCGATCAGCACGCACTGATGCCGGGGCTGGTCAATGCCCACACCCACGCCGCCATGAACCTGTTTCGCGGCCTCGCTGACGACCTGCCGCTGATGACCTGGCTGGAACAGCATATCTGGCCGGCAGAGGGCAAATTTATCAGCGAACAGTTTGTCCACGACGGCACCCGGTTTGCGGCCGCCGAGATGATCCGCAGTGGTACCACCTGCTTCGCCGACATGTATTTTTTCCCGGACGCGATTGCCCGCGCGGCGGTCGAGGCCGGCCTGCGCGCCACCGTGTTCAGCCCGATTCTGGATTTCCCGACACCCATGGGTCAGGGACCGGATGACTACCTCAAGCTGGCCCTCGCCGCCCACGACAGCTGGCGCCATGAAGCGCTGGTGAATATCGGTTTTGGCCCTCACGCCCCCTACACCGTGTCTGATGAACCCTTGCAGAAGCTGCTGACCTGGGCCGAAGAGCTGGACGCGCCAATCATGATGCATGTGCATGAAACCGCCTTCGAGGTGCACAGTGCCAGCGAAAGCAGCGGCAAACGCCCGCTGCAGCGATTGCACGAGCTAGGCCTGCTGTCGCCGCGCCTGCTGGCGGTGCATATGACGCAGTTGAACGAGGATGAAATCCGGCTGGTGGCGGACACTGGCACATCCGTGGTGCACTGCCCGGAATCGAACCTGAAACTCGCCAGCGGCTTTTGCCCGGTGGAAGCGCTGCGTCAGGCCGGTGTCAATCTGGCCCTCGGCACGGACGGCGCCGCCTCCAACAATGATCTGGATATGCTTGGCGAGCTGCGTACGGCAGCTTTGCTGGCCAAGGGTGTCGCCGCTGCCGCCGATGCCTTGCCGGCCGCCGCGGCGCTGGAAATGGCCACGCTGGGCGGCGCGCGCGCACTGGGGCTGGACCAGCAGATCGGTTCACTGGTGCGTGGCAAGCAGGCGGACATGATCGCCATTGACCTCGGTGCGGTGGAAACCCAGCCACTGTTCGATCCGCTGGCGCAAATCGTCTACAGCGCCGGACGCCATCAGGTCACGCACAGCTGGGTGGCAGGCCGCTGCCTGATGGCAGAGCGCGAGCTGAAGACGCTGAATGAAGCCCGGGTATTGCGCGACGCGCATAACTGGGGCGCCCGAATTGCAGGAGACACGGCATGACCGTTACCAACGTCGACCCCCAGGAAATCGCCAAATTCGAGGAGCTGGCCGAGCGCTGGTGGGACCCGAACTCGGAATTCCGGCCACTGCACCAGATCAACCCGCTGCGCCTGAACTATATTGACGAGCGCGTCAGCCTGCCGGGCAAGACGGTGATCGACATCGGCTGCGGTGGCGGTCTGGTGTCCGAGGGTATGGCACGCCGCGGCGCCATTGTCACCGGCATCGATCTCGGTGAGGCGCCGCTGGCGGTGGCACGCCTGCATGCGCAGAAGGAAGGCATTGAGGTCGACTATCTGAAAATTCCGGCAGAGCAGATCGCCGCCGAGCGCGCCGGCCAGTACGACGCCGTCACCTGTCTGGAAATGCTTGAGCACGTGCCTGACCCGGCGTCGGTGGTCGCCGCCTGCGCACAACTGCTCAAACCCGGCGGCAAGGTATTTTTCTCAACCATCAACCGCAATCCGAAGTCATTCATGTTTGCCATTGTCGGCGCCGAATATGTGCTGCGGTTGTTGCCACGCGGCACCCACGAGTACAAGAAATTCATTCGCCCGTCGGAGCTCGCGGGCTGGTGTCGCGACGCTGGCCTGCAGGTGGTGGACACCACCGGCATGACCTACAACCCGCTCACCGAGGTCTATCGGCTGGGCCGCGACGTCGACGTCAACTATCTGATGTATGCAGTAAAAGCCGATGCCTGACGCCGTTTTCTTTGATCTCGATGGCACCCTGATCGACACTGCCCCGGATTTTCATACCGTGATTAATGCCACGCTGGCGGAAGCTGATCGTGCTCCGGTGAGTTACGCCGCGGTGCGCGAGCAAGTATCCAATGGTGCGCGCGCCATGATCGGTCTCGGCTTCGGGCTGCAACCGGGCGATGACGGTTTCGATTTCTGGTTGAACCGGTTTCTCGACCGTTATGCCGAGCATCTGGCGGTGGATACCGTGCTGTTTCCGGACATGGACAGGGTGCTGGCCAAACTTGAAGGCGCCGGCATCCCCTGGGGCATAGTGACCAACAAACCATCGCGCTTTACCTTCCCGGTGCTGGAAGGTCTGGGGTTGAGCACCCGTGTCGGCCCGGTGATTTGCCCTGATCACGTGCAACAGCGCAAACCCGACCCGGAAGGGCTGCTGATGGCAGCCCGACAGGCCAGCGCAAACCCGGCGCAATGCATTTACGTCGGCGACCACGACCGCGATATTGCCGCTGGACGAAATGCCGGCATGACCACCATCGCGGTGTTGTTTGGCTATATAGATGCCAGCGAAGATCCGATCAATTGGCGCGCCGACCACTATGTCGACAGCGCCAACCAGCTGCTGCCGCTGCTCGGACTGACCGACCTGTAGCAGCCCGCCCGCTGGCGAAGCATCGCGATTTACGCGATTCGCTTGCAGGCAAGCTCCTGCGACACCGCACACACTGAAATATGGGAAGCCACTAGAACATGACTGAGATTCAACAACGCGCCCTCACCTACCAGTGCCCTGAAAATGCATTTGCTGATCGCATCATTCTGGTGACCGGCGCCGGCGACGGCATTGGCAAAGCCGTGGCGCTGGCACTGGCGCGTCACGGCGCCACTGTCATCCTGCTCGGTCGCACCCAGGAAAAACTCGAAGCCGTGTATGACCAGATCAAGGCCGAGGGCGGCGCCGAACCGGCGCTGGCGCCGGTTAATCTGGAAGTGGCGCGACCGCAGGATTATGAAGAGCTGGCGAACCTGTTCGAGCAAGCGTTCGGACGCCTGGATGGCATTGTCCACAATGCGTCGGTGCTGGGCGAAATCACGCCCATCGAGCAGTATGGCTACAGCACCTGGGAGACGGTCATGCAGGTCAATGTTAACGCCGCCTTTTACCTCACCCGTGCGCTGTTGCCGCTGCTGCAAAAATCTTCCGACGCCTCGATACTGTTCACTTCATCCAGCGTCGGCCGCCAGGGCCGCGCGTTCTGGGGTGCCTACGCGGTCAGCAAGTTCGCCACCGAAGGCCTGATGCAGGTGCTCGCCGACGAACTGGAAAATGTCTCCAATATCCGCGTCAATGCCATCAACCCCGGCGCCACCGCGACACGCATGCGGGCACTGGCCTACCCCGCCGAAGACGCCATGACGCTGAAACAACCGACGGATATCGTCAGCCCCTACCTGTATCTGCTCGGCCCGGACAGTGCCGGCGTCACCGGACAGTCGCTGAACGCCCAACAGCGCTAACCGCCGCACTGACAGTTCCGACAAGCGCGGTTTGCCCCGCAGCCAAGAGCCCCCCAGACCGCCTGTGCATACTGGCGGTCACCCTGTGCCCGTGCCCACCGATACAAATCGCGCACTGAACAACGGGACAAGTTCCGCTATCACTGGGACTGACAGGCAAATGACAAGAATATTCGGGACGAGGCATACACCATGATCAAGAAACTCCTGACCATGCTGGTTCTGGGCAGTGCCTGCATGCTGGCGTATGGGCAAGTGGAATACCCGCTCACCGATGCGCAACAGCAGCAGCTGCAAAAAGCGCTGCCGGGTGTCACGCTGGACGCCAGCAAAATCAATGCATTGCGAGAGGTGTTCTACACCCACGACCAACCGGTACGGGCGCGCATCAAGGCCATGAGCCAAATGATTGGCCTCGACCAGATGCCTGCCGGCGAGCGCCTGCACCGCAGGATCTGCATCTGGGATATCGTCGGCCGTAACGGCCCGGTATTTGCCGCCGCCATGGAGCAACGCGCGCTGGCGCTGGAATACGGCGTCAATCTGGAAATGATTCCCTACACCAATGAAACCGTGATGGTGGAAGAATTCAAGGCCGGCCGTTGTGACGCCGCCCTGATGAGCGGCCTGCGCGCGCGCCTGTTCAACCTCTACACCGGCACGGTGGATGCCATCGGTGCCCTGCCGACGCAAAAGCACATGCAAACCTTGCTGCAAGTGCTTGCGGATCCGCGTCAGGCTCACAAGATGGTCAGCGGAGAGTATGTGGTGATGGGTATTTACCCCGCTGGTGCGGCCTATATTTTTGTTAACGACAAGAGCATCAGCAGCCTCGCCAACGCTGCTGGCAAAAAAGTGGCAGTGCTCGACTATGACAAGACGCAGGCCAATATGGTGGCCGCCATTGGCGCCACACCAGTGGCCACCGACATTGTCTCGGCACCCAACAAGTTCAATAACGGCGTCATCGATGTGCTGCCAGCGCCGCTGGTTGCCTATGAACCACTCGAATTGCACCGCGGCATGGGCAAGAACGGCGGCATCGTCAACTATCCGCTAACGCAACTGTCGATGCAGCTGATTGGTCGTCTGGATCGCTTTCCCAACGAAATGGCGCAGCTGGTGCGTGAGGCCTCCTACGAAAGCTACAACCTGATTATCAAGCGCCTGAAAGTAGAAGAAGATCGCGTGCCAGGTCACTGGTGGATTGAAATTCCGCCGGCCGATAAACGCGAGTACGAAGTGATGATGGAAAGCGCGCGCATTGCGTTGCGCAATGAAAACTATTACGACGGCGACATGCTCAGCCTGCAGCGCAAGATTCGCTGCAAGCTGGATTCCTCACGCGCCGAATGCGCCGACCCGGGCGAGTAATCGCCCGGCACGCTTTTGCCCACGACTCCGATGAGGCTCTCCATGTTTTCTCAACAACAGAAATCCCTGCGCACGCTGCTCAATGGCGTACTGCTGCCCGGCGCCATGCTGCTAACCAGTCATACCGCCGCCGCGCTTGAGCCGGTGGTGAGTACAGCACGGGCAGCACAGTTACGCGATGCCGCCTATGACCAGAGCAAGACGCTGCCCGAGCGTCTGGCTGCCATTCGAGCGATGTACGGCTATCCGGAAGGCAAGCCGATCGAGCGACGCGTCTGTATCTGGGATCTGGTTGGACGTTCCGGTCCGGTATTCACTGCCGCGCAGGATCAGCGCGCTGAACTGCTCAAGTATGGCGTCGATGTCGACATGGTGCCGTACACCAGTGAGAGCGTGATTGTCGAAGATCTCAAGGCCGGCATCTGCGATGCCGCCCTGATCAGCGGACTGCGCGCGCGCCTGTTCAATCGCTACACCGGCACCGTCGATTCCGTCGGAGGGCTGCCCACCGAAGAGCACATGCGCATTCTGCTGCAGGTACTGGCCAGCCCGCGCAGTGCCGACAAGATGCAATCCAATGATTACGTCATCATGGGCATTGCGCCGGCCGGCGGCGCCTTTATTTTTGTTAACGACAAGAGCATCAGCAGCCTGTCAAAAGCCGCGGGCAAAAAAGTAGCGGTACTCGATTATGACCCGACCCAGGCGCGCATGGTGGCGCAGGTGGGTGCGACGCCGATTTCCAGTGACATTGTCAGCGCACCGAACAAGTTCAACAACGGTGTGGTAGATGTGTTGGCGGCGCCGCTGATTGCCTATGAGGCGGTCGAGTTGTACAAGGGCATGTCACCCAACGGCGGCATCGTCAATTATCCGCTGGCACAAATCAGCATGCAGCTGATTGGTCGCTCGGACAAGTTTCCGAATGAGATCGCTCAACTGGTGCGCGAAGCTTTCTATGAGGGTTACGACCGCATCATGGCGCGACTGCATGAAGAAGCGGCCAAGGTACCAGACAAGTGGTGGATTGAAGTGCCGCCGCAGGACAAGGTCGAATACGAAACCATGATGCAGCAAGCGCGCATCCAGTTGCGCGATGAAGATTATTACGATGCCGACATGCTGACTCTGCAGCGCAAGATTCGCTGCAAGCTGGCGCCCTCCCGTGCAGAGTGCGCCAACCCGGTGGAATAATCAGGCGGTTTTCATGCCGCGCCCATCGGCGCTGCAGCGCCTGTTTTTTTGCAGGAGCCGGCCTGCCGGCGAATATGACCTTGCCGAGCGCTGGTTCGCTTGCGGGCAAGCGCCTATGGGGCCGAGACATGCGCGGATGCAGCACAGCATCCGCACGTCTCAGTGCAAGAAGCCCTTCGGCAAGTCCATGTCATCAAGTCCGGAAAAGATGTCCACCCGGGTATCACCGAACACATCCAGTTCCGGCGCCAGTGCCTGCACGTAACGGTCGAAATACAGGAACTGTTTCAGCAGCAGGGCAAATTCGCGCGGGAAGCGAATGCCGTGCTGCTCACCGATATTGATCAGGTCAAACAGCAAGCGATTCACTTCGCGATCGTTGCGATCCCCCTGAATCAGGCTGGTCGGATCGATATTCACCAGACGATCCTGAAACTTTTCGATATCTCGCGCCAACGCCGGCACATCGACGACATCCTTGGTCATCCCGATCAGGGCCATGCACTCGGCAATGGCATAATGATCCGAGCGACCGATAGCGTCGAAGAATTTTGCCATTGCTTCCCAGGTGGTCTTGCGCACCCGACCGACGATGCCAAAGTCGATAAAACCAATACGACCATCCTTGAGCAGCATCAAGTTGCCGGCATGCACATCCGCGTGGAAGAAATCACACATCATCAGGCTCGAGAACCAGGTATTGAGCGCACTGATCAGCGTCTCCGCCGGATCATCGGTATAGGCCTTGAGCACTTCGATATCGGTGAGCGGCACGCCGTAGAAGCGCTCCATGGTCAGCACCTTGGTGGTGGTGTACTGCAGATAGGGCACCGGCGCCACTGCCTTGGTGTTGCCGGTGGCTTGCAGGAAGGCATTGAAGCGCTGCAGGTGATCCGCCTCCATCAGGAAGTCGCACTCCTCCAGCATTGATGCCTGTAGTTCATCTATCACACCGGACACCGCAGCGCGGGAAAAGCCCGGCGTCAGCATCTCGACAATGCGTGCAGCCAGATAAATAAAGTTGAAGTCAGTCAACAGAATGTTCTGCACGCCCGGCTTCTGAACCTTAATGACCACATCTTCGCCTGTGACCAGACGCGCCGCATGCACCTGGGCGATGGATGCGGACGCCAGCGGCTTGGGATCGACCCAGCTGTAGACGTCATCCAGCGGTTTGCCCAACTCGGATTCCACCGTCTGACGGATAAAATTGAACGGCAGCACCGGCGTGCGATCGAGGCACTTCTGGAACTCCTCAACATACGCTTCCGGGAAAATCGACGGCGAGCTGGCAATAAACTGGCCCAGTTTGATGTAGGTCGTGCCGAGATCCTCGAACGTCTGCCGCAGCAAAGATGGCAGCGGCGGACGATTGCCCAGCCACCAGTTAAGGCCGGAACGCGCCAGCACCGATACCGTCTGTAACACCCGCACACCGCCCTTGGCGCTGGTCAGAGCAAGGCGCCACCCTGATCGACTGTTTTCCAGCCAGGCGCGCATATCTTCCGCATCAGACTTTCTTCGCATGTTGTTCACCGGTTGCTCAACTACGGGGCGCATTTTCGACAATAACTTTGCCAATTGACAGTAATTTCCCCGATCGACCTTGAGCGCGTGTGAGATTTGTAACGGCCTGCTTGTTTGCCCTAGGGCGTTTGGGTAGTGTTTCCGCTCGTTTCAAATACAAAAACTACCTTCTTCGGGAGCAATAGAAATGGTTGCCTTGGCTTGTTTCCGGTCTGTCTCTGCGCTGCGACTGACCATTCTGGGACTGATGATTGGCATGCTGCAGGGTTGCGGCATGATCTATAAGACCACAGGTGATGTACTGGTCAGCTTTGGTCGTGCGGAAATGGTCCCGTACATGATGGCGGACAACGACAGTCGCATCGCCTGCGCTGCCGGCGAAGCCCAGACTCCCCTGCTGATGTCATTCGAGCGCGTCGGTGCACACCCTGACAAGCTCGCCGTTCTGCTCTACGTTACCGCGGCAAGCTGTACTGATGCACTGGCCGCCGAGGAAGAACTGCGCTACCTGCGTGCGGTCAAACAGGGCAATGTCGCCGAAGCTCAGGATGCCCGTATTGCCCAGAAGCGCTACGCCGCCATCTCTGCCCGCCGTCAGCATGAGGCCTACCGCCGCATGATCGGCGTCTACAAGCCCAAAGGCGAAGAGTGCCCGAAACTGAAATCTGACTTCGACCAGCTGGTGTGGCTGATCGGCAACCTTGGTGGTGTTCAGGCGCTGGTCAACGACGGCGTTGCTGACGGCACCGTGGGCGTACCCCGGGATCTGGCTGCCAAGGTTGAACGTGGCGCGGCCTGCCTGAACAACGAGCAGTGGTGGGGCGCACCGCGTGGTATCCGCGCCTCGATCTGGAACCTGCTGCCGATGCTGGCACCGAAGAATGCCGATGCCTGGAAAGAACTGCAGACCGCTGCGGATCTGGGCAATAAGGCTGGCGTCCGCCTCGGCAGCGCCATGTACGCCCTGTCGGCCTACAGCAAAGGCGACAACGAGCGCCTGCGTGCCGCCATCCGTGGCTATGCCGCCAGCAGCGAACAGAGTGCCGATTACCGCATCATCGATATCATGGCGGGCACCATGGTGCAGACCATCTCTGACAAGGTCTGGACTGAAGCCACTGGCAAGCGCACGCCGCTGGGTGGCATCGGCACCTTCTGGGATGACGCCAAGAGCACCCCGAAGGTCGATATCGACGATTTGCTGTGAGTAACCGCCGGGGCCCCGCCCCGGCATTATTTTGTTTCCTTTAGAGAGCTTGGAAGTTATGCGCTACCTCAAACTTGCCGGACTCGCGTCCGCTCTGGCCCTGGGATTGGGCTCCGTCAACGGCTATGCCGCTGAGAAACGCACGTTGTGCGTCTTCGACATCATCGGCACCTCCGGTGATACCTACAATGTCATGACCGATTACAAGACCGCCGCCCTGAACTGGGGTGTGGATCTGGAACTCAAGGTGTACACCGACGAGAAGATCGCGGCTGAAGACCTCAAGGCTGGCCAGTGCGACGGCGCTGCGATTACCGGCATCCGCGCACGCCAGTTCAACCAGTACACCGGCAGCCTGGATTCGGTTGGCTCCCTGCCTTCCTATGAGCACGTACGCACCGCGATTCAGGTGCTGTCATCCGGCAAGGTCAACGACAAGCTGGTCAGCGGCCAATTCGAGGTAGTCGGTCTTGCCCCCATGGGCGCCGCCTACCTGTTCGTCAAGGATCGCACCATCGACACTGTGGGCGAACTGTCGGGCAAGTCCATTGCGGTCATGGAGTATGACTCTGCACAAGGCAAGATGGCGGCCAAAGTGGGCATGTCACCGGTCATGTCTGACATCACCAACTTCGCTGGCCGCTTCAACAACGGCAGCGTCGATATCTGCTTTGCACCGACGCTGGCCTACTCTGCGCTGGAACTGTACAAGGGCATGCAACCTGATGGCGGCATCATCAAGTATGTGCTCGGTCAGCTGACCCTGCAGGTGCTGGTGCGCAAGGATCGTTTCCCGCCGGGCTATGGCGATCAGTCGCGTAAATACATGCTTGGCCAGTTCGACCGCGCCATGCGCCTGATCGAAAATGCCGACGGTGAAATCGACAAGAAGTGGTGGATCGAGATTCCGCAGGCCGATGTCGCCCGCTATGACGAAATGCTGCGCGAATCACGTATCGCACTGCGTGACGAAGGTATCTACGATCCCGAGATGATGTCGCTGCTGCGCAAGATCCGCTGCAAGCTCGATGCCTCTCGCGCCGAGTGCGTCAACCCGCTCGAATAAGCGGTCATTGACAACGCTGTTCCAACGACGGGGCCTTTTGGCCCCGTTTGTTTTTTGATCAGTCATCCATGCCGCGCACGGTATAAAAAATGTGTCCAGCGACCAAATGGACCGCTTTACAGTAGGCAAGCCCGCTGCCGTGACATAGAATCCATGACACTTTGAGCGCTATAAGTGACTGACCGGCGTAGGTTTTGGATTGGAACTGCCGCGTCATAACAACAATCGGGACGAGCATGCATACAACCTCATCTTTCAAAATCGCGAACCGGTCCGTGGGCGAGTGGCTGTCTTCCTTGCCGACACTGGTTATCTTGCTGATCACCATCTTTCTGGCTTCCGGTGAAATCATCCACTCGCAGCTCCTGAAAGTCGGTCAGAACACCTGGGACGATTACTTCCTGCTGCGCGGCGCTGGCGTTGTGCAACAACCCACCTGCGATCCGAACCCGGATATCGACAGCGAGCTGGTCAAGGCGATCGAGAAAAAGAAAGCCGCCATGGCCGATGATCCACTGGCAGACATTTTCGGTGGCGAGATTGATGAAGGTGCGATCCGCCAATCGATTATTGGCTCCGCTCAGATCTGCGCCGAGAAGTGGAGTAAATTCGAGGAAATCGAAGCGCGCGTCACACCGGGCGTCAAGGCGTTCCGTGTTCTCGAAGTGGGCGTGCAGCGCATTGTCAGCACCGTTAACGAGCATAAGCGATTGCTGCTATGTCTGCTGGTGCTTATCTGCGCCACCACCGCGACACTGGCGCGGCATCACATCGCCCTGCGCCCTGCGCGAACCGCCAAAGATCACTACATCGCTACGTCCGCACAGTTACTTGCCAACCTGATGTTGCTGATGTCCGCAACCGTCTACCGCGGTCAGGAACAGTTGAGCATGGATCAGGGCGTTCAGGTTCAGGATTTCTACCTGCACGCTTTCTGGATGGCTGGCTTTATTGCTCTGGTGCTCACCAACCTGTACCAGCTGATCCGTCCGCCCAGGGATCTTGAAGCCGGCGGCAGTTGGGGCAAGGCATTCCTGACCATTCCGCTGTACAGCTTCATGTGTCTGACGGCCGGCGCCCAGTTTATTTCCCAAGGCTACTACCACGGTATCAGCGTCTACCTCGGCATGATGATGGAGCTGTCGACACTGTTCCTGAATCTGGCGCTGTATATCTGGATTGGTATGCTGCTCAAGCAAACCCGCATGGCGCATCTGGTGTTCGATATCTTCCGCCCCTGGAACATGTCACCGGAACTGCTGTGCTTTGTGGTCCTGCTGGTGGCTGCATTCCCGACCGCCTACACCGGTGCGTCCGGTATTTTCGTAATCGCCGCAGGCGCCACCATCTACAACGAGTTACTACGCGCCAACGCCCGCAAGCAGCTGGCACTGGCAGCAACCGCCATGTCTGGCTCCATGGGTGTGGTACTGCGTCCGTGTCTATTGGTAGTGATCATCGCCGCACTTAACAAGAGCGTGACCACCGAAGAACTGTTCACCTCCGGTCTGAAAGTATTTTTCTTCAGCTTGTGTCTGTTCTTTATTGTGTCGCAGTTCTTCCGTCGCGAACCGGCGCGCATTGCACCCTTTGGCGAGGCGGTTCCACAAAGTGTGCGACGCCTTGCACCGCTGCTGCCGTACATTGTCATCATGGCCGCGGTGGCATTCTTCTTCCGCGACATTCTTGACCGTAAAGTTGATGAGTTTTCCGCACCGATCATTCTGCCGGTGATGCTCATCGCAGTATTGATGTATGAGAAGTTCAGCCACCGGGTTGCCAATGTTGCCCAGATCGTACTGGCGCTGTTGGTGCTGATGTCGCTGTATCGACTCGCCATTACATCGTTCGACGCACCACAACTGTTTGGCATGGCTGGCATCGAGCCCGCCAACGTCAGTGAAATTTTCTGGCGCAATATGCTGGGTGCCGCATTGTTGTTCTTCAACTTCCGCTATGGCCAGGAAGCGCCGGACGATACCAGCGAGCACACACCGGTCGGCGACGTGGCCAAATCATTCGAAGGCGCATTGCGCTTCGCGACCAACGAAACCACAGGCCATATCGGTGCGCTGCTGCTGTTGATGGCGCTCTCGGTCAGCACCGGCGGCATCATCGAACGCTCCGGCGTGATGGAGTCGCTGCCAGAAACCTTTGCCAGCATCTGGATTGCCACCGCATTGCTGGTCACCGTGATGGTCATCATCGGCATGATCATGGACCCCTACGGCGCTGTGATTCTGGTCAACGCCACCATCGCCCAGGTCGCGTTCAACAATGGTATTGATCCATTGCACTTCTGGATGATTACGCTGGTGGCGTTCGAACTTGGCTATTTGACGCCGCCCGTGGCGCTCAATCACCTGCTCACCCGACAAGTGGTCGGCGATGACGAGGTGGAAAGCGCCAAGCTGCCAAACGCCCCGTTCATGCGCCGGTACGAGAAGTACATCCTGCCCATTATCGTCATGGGTACCACCCTGCTGGTGGTCTCCTTCCTGCCGCTGTTGTCTGATAACATCCATAGCTGGATGTTCGAGAAGATTGCCAGCGGCCAGTAAAGGAACACATGACCGACGACCACCAGAACCAGCCCCGGCAGCGGCCCACTGAGCCGCTGCCGGGCAGCTTCAAGCCAGCATGGATCTTTATGCTGTGTATTGCTGTCCTAGTTGCAGGCATTGCTGTGGCTGCATACTTTATCGACAGGGCCTACTACGGCTGAGCGGGGTACAGGGATGGGTGATACAGGGATGAGAGATAACCGACGCTTTCCCCGGGTAATCCGGGAAGACACGCTTTCCCTGAAACTGGTCGACCCGGACCGGCCGAACAGTA
This sequence comes from uncultured Alcanivoracaceae bacterium, assembly GCA_964389795.1. Taxonomy (GTDB): domain Bacteria; phylum Pseudomonadota; class Gammaproteobacteria; order Pseudomonadales; family Alcanivoracaceae; genus JARGPN01. The sequence continues at coordinate 181,139 of CAYMEY010000003.1, read as the reverse complement.
TCGCCGATCCAATCTACTGCTCTACCGTCGACATCTCCGCCGCCGGCATGCAGGTCTACATCACCAACCCCCTGCCGATTCGCCAACGAGTGGAGATCTGGATAGTGCTCGCCGACTCGCTCGGCACCTTCAATCTTGAGGGGCGTATCAACCGACTGGTTGAACTGGATGACCCGGATGAGCCGGAGGGTTTTCTGGCAGGCATTGAGCTGCTCGACAGCAGCCCGGACATTCGCGGCTGGCGCGAGCTGTTCTGACCCCTTCCCTACTCTGAGTCACCCAGATGTGGCCTTAGCCGTGCCGCCATCTGTTCCAGTGCTTCCCTGCGCTTGCGCATACCGGTCAAGGGCAACATCCGCGTCCACCAACGCACGATGGTCGGCAGGGTATCGCCACGCTTGCGCGGAATCACATGCAGGTGCACATGCGGCACATGCTGGTTGGCAGCCTTGCCATCATTGATCACCAGATTATGTGCGCCGGTCACCCCTGCCGCCTTGTGCGCACGGATCACGCGTTGTGCCAGCACCATCAAATGCGCATTGGTTTGCGTCTGCTGATGTTCCAGCAAGGCACCGTGATGACGGGGAATGATCAGGGTATGGCCGGGATGAATCGGAAACAGATCGAGTATGACGATCGCGTGGGCGTCTTCATACAGGCGCGTTGCCGGCGCGTGACCGGCAATAATCTGGCAAAAAATGCAGTGGCTGTCACCGGACATCAGTCCACCTCGGTGCCAGAGGTCTGACGGCGCCGCTCCTGCCACCACAGCAACGCCACAATCAACAGGGCCAACACCGTCGCCAGCAGTACCCCCGCACCTGCACGCCAGCCACTGCCCTGCTCACGCAGTAGCCCCTCAAAGATCGCCACCAGCCAGGCCGGTGCCAGACGCACATGGTCCAGCTGTACCGTCCACGGCATCAGGGCCCAGGCCGCCGGCAGCGAGCGGATGATGTTGCGGGTCAGGGTGGGCAACTTTCGCGTCCAGTACCACCAGACCCCCACCAGCACCAGCACAGCACCGAGATACCAGAGCCAGGCCACCAGATAACTAGATGTCGACATGCGTTACTCCACCCACTGCACAATGCGTTCTTCAAAGTTTTCTTCCGGCACCAGCGCCTCGCTGATCACCTTGTTGCGCACAGAGACACCGGCATCCACCACCGTGGTACGCGTACCGGTCAGCAACGGATGCCAGCCCGGCAAGGGCTCACCGCGTGCCAACCGGCGGTAGGCACAGGTGGACGGCAGCCATTCGTAGCGCCGCGCTATCTCCTCGCTGACCTGCAAGCAATCCGGCACCCGCTGCAATCGCTCGGCATACGCCGTACATCGGCAAGTCTGGGTATCCAGATATCGGCAGACCACGTCGGTAAAGTGAAGTTCACCGGTGTCTTCATCTTCAAGCTTGATCAGGCAGCAACGGCCACAGCCGTCACAGAGCGCCTCCCATTCCTGCACATCCAGCTCGCCAAGCGGGTAACGTTCCCAGAAACGCTCACGCATCAGATGCATCCTGTCCGGGCGGCGCCACCTGCCAACCCTCGGCGGGCGGCATCTGCAGATAGAAGCCTTGCTCGGCAATCTTGTTGATCACCGTCGCCACATCCGCCCGGGCCAGCTTGCGTTCGCCATGCAACAGCAAATCCATTACCAGCGCCGGCTCCCCGAATTGCTTCAACAACGGCTCAGGCAGCTCACCGAGGTCGGTGCCTTTTTTCACATACAGGTACATTTCCTGCTTCTTGCTGCTACGAAAGATCGAGCAAATAAAACGGTCACCAGTCATTTCAGCATTTCCAGAAGAGGCTCGGTCACCAGCGTCCGTCGCCAACCGCACATCGCCTCGGGCACATTATCCGGATCACGCGCCAGCGCCTCCAGCCAGCGTCGGCGCGCCAACAGTTCCGGCGTCAGGTTTTCCGCCGCGGCGATATCTGCCACCCGTTGCCGCAGCCGCTTGTGCAACTCCCGCAGTTGCGGGTCCGGCATGCCGGGCAGTGGCTCGGGAATCTCATCGGTATGGCTTTGCTCAATCACCGCCAGCACCTCGTCGGCATATTTGCGCACAAAGCTCGGATGCAGCGACAGCCCTGACAAGGCCTGACGGGATGGTCCAGCCAGTTGCGCCACCGCCAGCATCTCGGTGTCCTTGAGGACAAAACTGCGCGGCAAGTTGCGGGCGCGGGCACTCTGATCCCGCCACACGGCCAGTCGCCGCAGCGTACGCTGCGCCGTGCCGTCCAGTGCGGCGGCGCCCTTGATCTGCGTCCACAGCTGCTCGGGGTCAGACTCGCGGGCCGCCTCGTTGAGCAACCGCTGACATTCTTCCTGCCACCACTCCAGTCGACCAAGATGGCCGAGCTTGTTCAGCAGGGTGTCGTGGATACCGGGCAGGTAGTGAACGTCCTGCACCGCATACTCGAGTTGCTCCTCGCTCAGCGGGCGCCGCAGCCAATCGGTACGGGTGGCGGTTTTCGGCAACTGCACACCGTGCACAATCTCGACCATGCGCTGATAGCCGCACTGAAGGTCATAGCCACCGAACGCACCGGCAATCTGGGTATCCTGCAACGAGCGCGGCAGAAAGCCGGGCCAGGCCTTGAACGTCTCCAGATCCTCGGAGCAGCCATGCATGACCAGCGGCCGGTTCGACAGCAAGGACATCAAAGGACCGCCGTCCGCCATCGGCTTGGGGTCGATCAGATAGTTGTGGCCGGCCGCGTGGATCTGCACCAGTGCCAACCGCGGATAGAAAGTGCGCTCGCGCATGAACTCGGTATCCACAAACAACACCTGCGCGGCATCGAGTTGCTGATCCAGTTCGGCCACCTGGTCCTCGGACTGCAGCCACTGATAGGGAATATGCATGCCATGCCTCAATTTACGAGCTGGCGATTATACGTGGCTTGGGGGCAAAACCCGACCCCTGTGTGAGGCCTGTTAAGCGGCCGGGTTTCTGGTACCCTACGCGCCCGCAAAAAGCATCCGTGACAGGAATCAGACCCATGACCACCAAACTGGTACTCGTGCGCCACGGCCACAGCCTGTGGAATCAGGAAAACCGCTTCACCGGCTGGAAAGATGTGGACCTGGCTGAACAGGGCCGCGAGGAAGCGCGCCGCGCTGGCGAGCTGCTCAAGGAAGCCGGTTTCGAATTTGATATCGCCTATACCTCTGTGCTGAAACGCGCCATCCGCACACTCTGGTCAATTCAGGACGTGATGGACCGCATGTGGGTGCCGGTGATTCGCAGCTGGCGTTTGAACGAGCGCCACTACGGCGCCCTGCAGGGCCTGAACAAGGCCGAAACCGCCGCCAAGTATGGCGACGAGCAAGTGCTGATCTGGCGTCGCAGCTATGACATTCCGCCGCCGCCGATGGAGCGCGACGATGAGCGTTATGCCGGCAACCTGCCGCAGTACAAGAATCTGGATCCGAGTGAGATTCCGCTCAGCGAAAGTCTCAAGACCACACTCGAACGCGTACTGCCCTACTGGGAAGCTGAAATCAAACCGCAGGTGCAGGCGGGCAAACAGGTCCTGATCGTGGCGCACGGTAACTCCCTGCGTGCCTTGATCAAGCACCTGAGCAACGTGTCCGAAGACGATATCGTCAAGCTCAATGTACCGACCGGCATTCCGCTGGTGTATGAGCTGGACGATGACCTCAAGCCGATCCGCGACTACTACCTCGGCGATGCCGAGGAAGCAAAAAAAGCCGCCGAGGCCGTCGCCAATCAAGGCAAGGCACAGTAACCGCCCGCCAGATACTGCTCGCAGCAAGGTGTCGCCGTGCGCAGCGGCGACACCTTGCTGCCCACCTCTCTCACGCTTCGACAACTCCAGTAAAACGCCGCAGAAAATCAGCTTGTTACCTGTCGTAACGCCTCACCCTATGGCACTGGCCGGTATGACCGCGCTGGTGGGCATTTGGGTAGTCGCAACCGTCACGCCAACCAAGGTATGCTTGGGCACGTCCCAGCCATCGCGTTCGAATAACAAAAGGTTGTCTTGAGTCATGCGAAAAATACTTTCTCTTGTCACTGCGCTGCTGACCCTGTCCATGTCGCCGGCCCATGCCGAAGATGTCCGCAAGATTTGTGTGTTCGACCTGATCGGCAATGTTGGCCCGGTCATGGGCGCGATGCGCGACTGGCAAGTGGCTGCACTGCAGTGGGGAATCAAGGCGGAACTGGTGCCGTTTACCAACGAAGGCATTGCAGCGGAGGACCTGAAAGCGGGCAAGTGTGATGCAGCGCTGGTGACTGGCATTCGCTCACGCCTGTTCAACCCCTATGCCGGCACCCTCGACTCCATCGGCGCAGTACCCAGCATGGATCACTTGCGCGTGCTGCTGCAGGTGCTGTCGGGTGACAATGCCTACTCCGCCAAGCTGAATAATGGCAGCTACAGCATCATGGGCATCTCACCAGCCGGTGGCGCCTACATTTTTGTCAACGACCGCACCGTCAATACGCTGGCGAAGGCCGCCGGCAAGAAAGTCGCTGTGCTGGATTACGACAAGACGCAGGCAAAAATGGTGGCCCAGGTTGGCGCCACGCCGGTGGCTTCGGACATCACCAACTTTTCCACCAAGTTCAATAACGGTGTGGTCGACGTGATCGCTGCACCACTGGTCGCCTATGGTCCGCTGGAACTGTACAAGGGGCTGCAACCGGACGGTGGCATCATCGATTACCCGTTGATCCAGCTGACCATGCAACTGGTGGCGCGCTCAGATCGTTTCAGCAAGGAACAAATGAGTAAATCGCGCAGCTACTTCTATGAAAACCTTGATCGCATCATTGAAGCGCTGGACAAGGAAGCCGCCGCCGTGGACCCCAAATGGTGGGTCGACATTCCGGCCAAGGATAAACTCGAATATGAAGTGATGATGCAGCAGGCACGGCTGCAGCTGCGTGATGAAGGTTTCTATGACAGCGACATGCTGAAGCTGGAGTTGAAAGTGCGCTGCAAACTGGACCAGTCACGCCCTGAATGCGTGGACCCCAAGGAGTAAGCGAACTGGCAATAAAAAAGCCCGGCGATTGCCGGGCTTTTTTATTGCTGTGCATCACAGGCCAAGCTGCTTGGCGATCACCTCGTTCATGATCTCGTAGGTCCCACCGCCGATGGCGAGAATACGGTTATCCCGATACAAACGCTCCACCACGCACTCCCGCATATAACCCATGCCACCAAAAATCTGTACCGCGTCGTAGGTGATACGGTCGGACACGCTGGTGGCGAAATTCTTCGCCATCGACATTTCCTTGATACAGTTTTCACCGGCCTGCACCTTGGCCGCAATGCGATAGGTGTATTCGCGACTGACATCCAGCTGCGTGGCCATTTCCGCAAGCTTGTGCCGGGTCACCTGGAACTGGCCGATCTTGCGACCGAACGCCTCACGCTCGCGCACATAGTCAAGGCATGCTTCCAGCGCCAACTGTGAGGTCATGTTTGCCATCACACACAGCATCAAACGTTCCATCAGGAAGTTGGTCATGATGCAGAAAAAGCCGCCGTTCTCGGGGCCGATCAGGTTGGCCGCCGGCACACGACAATCCTGGAAAAACAGCTCTGCCGTATCACTGGCCCACCAGCCCATCTTGCGCAGCTTGCGACCGACGCTGAATCCCGGGGTGTCCTTTTCGATCAGCAGCAGGCTGACGCCACCATAGCCCTTGTCACCGGTGCGTACCGCAACGGTGTAGTAGTCCGCGCGCACGCCACTGGTAATGAAAATCTTGCTGCCATTAACGATGTAATCATCACCATCGCGCACGGCGCGGGTTTTCAGGTTGGCGACATCGGAGCCGCCACTGGGCTCAGTGATCGCCAGCGCACAGATCTTCTCGCCGGACAGCACCTCAGGCACCACCCGCTGCTTCATCGCCTCGCTGCCCCATTTGACGATCGGCGGCAAGCCGATATCCAGTGAGCCCAACCCGGCGACCAGGCCGCCGGAAGTGGAACGCATCAACTCTTCGGAGGCGACAATCTTCATGAACACGTCAGTGCCGGTGCCGCCAAACTCCTCCGGGTAACCGATCCCGTTGATGCCGGCATCGGCCGCCTTCTTGTACAGCTCGCGCGGAAACTCGCCGGCCTCTTCCCACTCGTCCACATGGGGCAGGATTTCGCGCTCGACGAACTTGCGCACCGTCTGGCGCACCTGCTCGTGGGTTTCGTCAAAGTAACTCAGTGCGGACATATCGGGCTCTCCGGTCAGATGCGGAGAACGTACCAAGCGCTTGCTTGGTACGCAAGACGGAATCCACCGCGGTGGCGAGGATTTTGATCAATCGCGGCCGGGCAGTCGCTGACGGCCGCGCAGGGCGTGGGCCAGGGTCGCACCATCGACGAACTCCAGCTCGCCGCCCATGGGCACGCCCTGGGCGATACGGCTGACGGCAATGCCGGCATCCTGGCTCATGTCGAGCACGTAGTGGGCGGTGGCTTCGCCCTCCACTGTGGTGCCGGTGGCCAGAATCACTTCCTGGATTTCACCGGCCTGCATCTGTTGCGCCAGCACATCGAGACCGATTTCCGCCGGGCCGATACCGTCAATTGGCGACAGGTGCCCCATCAACACGAAGTAACGGCCACGGTATTCGCCGGACATCTCGATGGCCAGCACATCCGCCGGTGATTCGACGATACATACCAGCGATTGCTCGCGCCGACCGTCGGTGCAGATCGGACACAGCTCGGCTTCGGCAAAGTTGCGGCAACGGACGCAATGACTGACACCGTCCATGGCGGACGCCAATGCCGTAGCCAGACGCTGACCGCCATCCCGGTTGCGCTCCAGCAGGCTGTACGCCATGCGCTGGGCCGAACGCGGCCCGACACCGGGCAGACAGGTAAAGGCATCAATCAGTTCCTGCACCAGCGGCGCATGTTTCATGCGAACGGTATCCTTTGCCGGGAAATGGCGATCAGAGTTTGAAGCCGGGCGGCAGCGGCATGCCGGCGGTGAGCGCGCCCATCTGATCCTGCTGCTGCTTTTCAATCTTGCGTACCGCATCGTTAACCGCTGCGGCGATCAGGTCCTCAAGAATTTCCTTGTCTTCCTGCATCAGGGACGGATCAATCTCAACAGCGCGCACATCATGGCGGCCATTCATGGTGACCTTGACCATACCGGCACCGGACTCGCCCACCACTTCACGGGCGGCGATCTCGTCCTGCATCTTTTTCATTTTCTCCTGCATGGCTTGCGCCTGTTGCAGCAGACTGTTCATGTCAAAGTCCATCAGTAACTCCTTAATCCGGCTCGATCGAATCGATATCGAGTCTGGCGTTGAATTCTCTCTCCAGTGCACGCACCACCGGATCCTGACTGATCGCGGCGCGGGTCTGCTCCAGCTTTTTCAGGCGCGCCGCCTCGGCCCGTTGTGCCGGCGTACCGCTGGCACCCTGCTCGCTATCGAAATGCAGTACCACCGCACTGTTGAGCGTCTGACCAATGATGCGCTGCAGCTCCGCCACCCGTTCACTGCTGGCCAGCATCTGGTGGCCGGGGTCAATACTCAGTGACCAGTCCCTGCCCTGCTTCGCTTTCAGCACGGCGTGATGGGCAAGACTGCGCAACATGCCATCCAGCGGCAACGACGTCACCAGCGCGGCCCACCACTGACCCACGTCAGTGCTGTCTTCCGGCGGCACCACGCGCTTGGCGGCGACCACTGGCGCACTCTGTTGGGCCGGAACAGGCTGCCGGGCAACCTCATGCGTATCAGGCTGGCGCGCTGCCGCAACCGGCTCTGGCGCCTCTGACGTGGATGTCGCCGTACGGGCAACAGGCTGTGCCGGGGCAGCGACCGGCGCAGTCGCCGGTCGCTCAGACTTTTTTGCGCCGGCGTTTCCTCCTGCCGGCAATACGCCGTCCGGCCGGAACGCCACCATGCGCAGCATCAGCATGTCGAGTGCCATGCGCGGGTCCGGCGCATCGTTGAGATCACGACGACCGCGCAGGGCGATATCGTAGTAAAGCTGCACCTGCTCCGCCTGAAACTGCGCCGCCAATTGCTTGATCTGCTGATCCGGCTGTCGCGCCGGTAACGCCTGGGCAATGGCGATGGCATGCAGACTGCTGATCAGTTCATCCAGCAATGACAGCGCATCCGGTGCCTGTTCTGCCACTTCGTCGAGTGCATCCAGTACCGTGGCAGCATCGGCACTGACCAGCGCCTGCAACAACTTGCTGACGTGCTCTCGATCCACCGTACCCAGCATGCTGCGCACCGAGGATTCGGACAGCTGCTCACCACCGAATGCGATGGCCTGATCGGTCAGGCTCAATGCATCTCGCATTGAACCACGGGCGGCCAGTCCCAGCAGGTTCAGTGCCGGCGCCTCGAACCGGATCATTTCCTTTTCCAGCAACGCCTGCAGGTGATTGGCAATCCGGTCCGCCGGCAACGCCTTGAGGTTGAACTGCAGGCAGCGAGACAGAATCGTCACCGGCAGCTTTTGCGGATCAGTGGTGGCAAGCAAGAACTTGACGTGCGGCGGCGGCTCTTCCAGCGTCTTCAACAGTGCATTGAAGGAGTGTGCCGACAGCATGTGCACTTCGTCGATCAGGTAGACCTTGTAGCGACCACGGGTCGGCGCGTACTGGACGTTGTCCAGCAACTCGCGGGTGTCCTCTACCTTGGTACGGCTGGCCGCATCGACTTCGATCAGATCGACAAACCGGCCTTCGCTGATTTCACGGCAGGCATCACACTCGCCGCAAGGTTGGGAGCTGACGCCCTTCTCGCAATTCAGGCAGCGCGACAGGATGCGCGCGATAGTGGTCTTGCCGACACCGCGAGTTCCGGTGAACAGGTAGGCGTGGTGCAAGCGATCCTGATCCAGCGCATGAATCAGCGCCTTCGAGACATGCTCCTGACCAACCAGCTCATGAAAGGTACGGGGGCGATATTTGCGCGCTAGAACCTGATAACTCATGGGTAACCGAACTCACAGATGAAGCCGGTATGCTACCAAGATTGGACGGTGAAAACAGGATGAATTGGCGTTGCCCACAGCGCCGGCCGGCGCCGAAATGGAGACAGCCCTGCCAGCCACACCCCGGCACACGACGTCACTGCTACCGTTGCTTCCTTCCGGACCTGGCGGGGTTTACAGCTGGCCATTGCGGGGGGACCGACAGGGCTGCCATTGAGCTCCCTTTCGGAGAGGGCGGCATTGTGGCGAATGGTCCCGTCCATTGCAAGGGACAGGCTCAGGGCAGCGCGAGGGCCTGATCCCATTCGCCCAATAATTGCACAAATTCCTGCGATACCACCGGCCGCCCAATGTAGAACCCCTGCGCCTCATCACAGCCGAGGGCATCAAGCACCTCCAGCTGACGCGCTTCTTCCACGCCTTCCGCCAGCACCCGCATTTCCAGATGCCCGGCCAGCTCGATGATGCCGGCCACCATGACCCGGTCCTGACGGTTGTCGTAGAGGTCCTCGATAAAGGAGCGGTCAATCTTGATGGTATCCACCGGCAACAGCCGCAGGTGTGACAGCGAAGAAAAGCCGGTGCCAAAATCGTCCAGCGACAAACCATAGCCGAGTGCGCGCAAGCGGCCCAGCACACGGATGGCATAGTCAATATCCTGCATCGCCGAGCTCTCGGTAATCTCGAACTCCAGTTGTGCCGGCGCCAGACCGTAATGGTTGCGAACTTCCTCAATGCGCTCGAGCAAGGCTTCATCAAACAGCTGGCGGGCAGACAGGTTGATCGACAGCACCAGACCGTCACGCAAATGCCCCCACTGCGCCAGATGACGACAGGCCTGCTCCAGCACCCAGTAACCGATGCGCAGAATCTGACCGGTTTCTTCCGCCACCGGAATAAAGGCGTCCGGCGGAATGTTCTCACCGCTCGGTGCGCGCCAGCGCAACAGCACTTCTGCACCGGCGAGCTGCCGGCCATCCAGTCGCATGCGCGGCTGAAATACCAGATGCAGCTCCTTGTCGAGGTCCATACGCCGCAAACGCGACGCCAGATCTGCCGTCCGCTGCGACTCGGCCAACATACTCGGATGATAAAAACTGTAGCGGTTCTTGCCACTGCGTTTGGCGTGATACATGGCCAGATCCGCCTGCCGCACCAGTTGCTCCACGGACCAGTCCTCGCCGTCACACAGGGTCACACCAACACTGCAGGACAAGCCAAATTCGACGTCGTCAAAGCTGACCGGATTGCGCACGTGTGCGACCAGTTCCTCGACCCATTTGCGCACCACGCGCAGATCATTCATATGCGGCACGAAGATGACAAACTCGTCGCCACTCTGGCGCGCCACCACCGCCTCGGGGCCGGCTGCATTCACCAACCGCCGTGACATGGCCAGCAACGCCGTATCTCCGGCCTTGTGACCGAGTGTGTCATTGATCAGTTTGAAGTCATCGAGATCGACAAAGGCCAGCAGGCCATCGCCACAGTGCTGGCGGCGTTCCTTGACCAGTCGCTCAAAGTGGCTGCGATTTGGCAGGCTGGTGAGTGCGTCATGCGATGCCATGAACTGCAATTGCGCCTGCTGCCGACGCCGCTCGGACACGTCACGCACGATCGCCACCAGCTGCTGGGCATCAACGATTTCCATCGGCGACACCACCATTTCCAGCTCCAGCAATTCACCGCTGCGATGACGGCCCACCGCGTCACCGGGTTGACGGAAGCGTTCGGCGACATTTTCGAGCACCACCTGCATGCCCTCGCCGGATGGCGGTCGGTGCTGCTCCGCCATCAGCATGGCCACGGGCTTGCCCAGCACCTCCGCCGCCGAATAGCCGTAGATGCTCTCGGCGCCACGATTGAAACCGGTGATGGTGCCCTGCATGTCGGTGACCACGACACCGTCGGAGATCTGTTTGAGCAACACATCCGTCCACTCACGCAGTTGCACCACCCGACGGCGGCTGCGCAACACACGCAACAGCGCACGCTCATGCACCTGGCTGGCAAAGTCAGCACGCAACTTCTCACTCTGATACAGCGCCAGAATCAGCGACGCGGCCAACATCACATAGAGCGCCTGTGCAGACGCAAAGCACCACACTGCCACCAGATCAATGCGCCACCAGGGCGCCACCACCCACAAGCCCGCCAGCACCAGAAAACAGAAGCTGGCGCCGAGAAAACCGAGTGGACGGGAAAGATCACGGTGCTGCCAGAAGTGCCTGGCGCAGGCGAGATAAGCCACCACCAGCATCAATGCGCCAGGGAAAGCGCGAAAACTGTCCGGCGTGCCCAGCCAGCGCGCACCGATCAACCAGGCGGCCATCGCCAGCACTGTGGGAATGGCATAGGAGCGTGTCGGCTCGGCGACGAAACGCTGCAGGCCGGTTGCCAGCAGCAAGGCTCGCAGGGTCGGTTCGATTTCGACAAACCACTGCACGGCGGGTAGCCAGTCAAACAGCAACAGCAACACATAGCGCACGGCCACCAGGACCATGGCCAGCGACATCAGGCCATATCCGCGCCCGACACCACCACGACCGTACCCCCAGAGCACCAACGCCAACGTCAAGGCACTGAACGCCATGCCAAAGCGCATGACGTCAAAAAGCAATTCCGGCGAATGCATGGACTCTATTTGTTCTGCTTGTTATCGACTGCGTTGCCGCGACCGCCCTTCCCGGCGGGCCCGCGTGCAACATGATCTTCGATGATACTGGCGTTTGCGTACCAATACTGCCCCTGCTGGTCGGCCGACGATATCTGAATGCAAGCTACGACAACTGGCTTAGACTAGTCTGACGACAATCAAGGAGGTCGCTATGATCAAGCTGGCAATCAGTGGCTACGGGCGTATCGGACGCTGTCTGGTACGTGCCTTGCTGGAGCGCAAACTGGAAGATCAGATCGAGCTGGTGGCAATCAATGATCTGGAAGATTTTACCATTCTTGCCCACCTCACCCGCTTCGACTCCACCCACGGTCGCGCCGACATTGATGTCGAGCTGCAAGGGGACCAAATGCAGCTCGGCCCCTGGCGACCACGCCTGCTGCAGCAGAAGGACCCGAGCAAGCAGCCGTGGCAGGAACTGGGGGTGGACCTGGTGGTGGAGAGCTCCGGCAAACTGAAGACCCGCGCCGCACTGGCCGGCCATCTCGACGCTGGCGCGAAGCGCGTGCTGGCCAGCTATCCGGTGGACGACGCCGACATCACCACCGTGTATGGCGTTAACCACGCGGCGATTACGCCAGCACACAAGGTGATTTCCAACGCCAGTTGCACCACCAACTGTCTCGCCCCGGTGGTCAAGGTGCTCGACGATGCCTTCGGTTTTGTGCAAGGCCAGATGACCACCATCCACGCCTACACCAACGACCAGAATCTGATCGACAAGGCCCATGGCGATATCTACCGGGCGCGTGCAGCGGCGGTATCGATGATTCCCACCAAGACTGGCGCCGCCAAGGCGGTCGGCCTGGTGCTGCCCCATCTGGCCGGAAAACTCGACGGCATGGCGGTGCGGGTGCCGACCCTGAACGTCTCCATGATCGACCTGCACTGCCTGCTCAACAGCGACACCGACATCGCCAGCGTTCACCGGGCGTTTGCCGAGGCAGCCGCCGGACCACTGGCGGGCGTTCTGGAAGTGAATGACCTGCCACTGGTGTCCTGCGACTTCAATCATCAGCCAGCGTCGAGCACCGTGGATTTCGGCCAAACCCGCCTGCAGGGACGTCAGCTCAAGCTGATGAGCTGGTACGACAATGAGTGGGGCTTCACCAATAGACTGATCGACGTGCTGCTGCATACCTGTCAGTAGAGCGCGGGAGAACCAGTTGTTTTTGTGGGAGCCAGCCTGCTGGCGAACGGGACCTTATTGATTGCCCGGGCCTGTAGAGAGGCCGGTTCGCTTGCAGGCAAGCTCCTACGGGCCGAGACACAGATTGTGTCGGCATAAAACGGGTGGTCATAAAGTCATAGAAAAGGCGGGACCGGTTACCCGGCCCCGCCCCGTTTTCAGGGCCTTTATGCCCTGACGTTGCCGTTCCTAAAGGAACGGACTGTAATGATCTTCGTGTCCCGCCTCGCGTGCCTCGCGATGGCGTTCCTGCATGACGCGCTCAATCTGGTGCAACTGGCGATCGTCATCGGCGTCCACCATGACCAGATAGCTGGCTTCATCCTGTTCGAGACCTGACAGGTAAGGCGCCAGATGATGGTTGCGAGTGGAGATCCCGCGAATCCCCCCCAACCAGGCGCCAAAGCAGCTGAAGAAAACGGTGGCGCCAATAATTGCCTCCGTGCCCAGATCCGCTCCCCAAGGGTCCATCCCGGCGAGCATGAAGCCGACAATGACACCGAGGCCCATGCCATACATGGCGCCGAGGAACCCCGAGTGCATGATGTCGGTGTCTTCGAACAAGGTGGTGGTGTGAACATGTGCCAGCTGCAGCGCAGCAATGTTCTTGCCGGTGACATGGATTCGCGCCTCGCCGATTCCCACATCACGCAAATCACGACTGATGCCCAGCACACTCGGCAACGAACGGGTCATGTAGTAAATCCGTTTCATACCTGAACTCTCCCTGAACAGAATACTTTGTAAAACAGCTCTAGTTTTACGCCTTGCGCGCCGCCGGTGCAGCGTGAACGCTAGACAGTGTTTTTCTATCAGGGCTGAGCTCATAACTGCTGGTTATGAAAACGTCGGCGGGCCAGACGAGGGGTTGCTGGGTTGGATGGGCGGTGCTTGGGGTGCGCAGCGGGCATGACGATGACAACGGTGCGCCAGTGCTGCCGCACTTACGCGAGAACCATCAATAAAAAAAGGGTCTCTGAAGGGACATGCTTCTAATGCGGCCAGTTGAATAACCTGACCGCGGCGCACCGATCAATCACCCGGGCGGGGCATCGAGCCCCACCCGGGTGAGGAAGGATTGTTCGCCTTCGGCTCACGCGGCGCACGCGATGCGTGCTGGTCGAACCTGGGGAGGTTCTGCTGCACTTCCGCACTTGCCAAATAAAAAAGGGTCCCTGAAGGGACCCTTTTTTATTTGGCGCGCCCGGAAGGATTCGAACCTCCGACCCCCAAGTTCGTAGCCTGGTGCTCTATCCAGCTGAGCTACGGGCGCATTTAACACTGTCACTGCCACTTGCGAGAGGGTGCATGCCCCCCGAAAGAGGCGCGCATTATTTCCAAAGCCCCCCCGGGAGTCAAGCCGCAAGCGCCTAATTAATCGGCACTTTCCATCTGTTTTTGCAGATAGTTTTCGATCCCGACCTTGTCGATCAGACCGAGTTGGGTTTCCAGCCAGTCAATATGCTCTTCTTCGGATTCGAGGATGTCGTCAAACAGGTCGCGGGAGACATAGTCCTGCACGGACTCGGCGTACTTGATCGCCTCTTTCAGCAACGGAATCGCAGCATGCTCCAGCTTGAGATCACACTCGAGCATCTCGCGGGTATTCTCACCGATCATCAGCTTGCCCAGATCCTGCAGGTTCGGCAGCCCTTCGAGAAACAGAATACGCTCGATCAGTTTGTCGGCATGCTTCATTTCGTCGATGGACTCTTCGTATTCCTTGTCTGCCAGTGCCTTGAGTCCCCAGTCCTTGTACATCTTGGCATGCAGGAAGTACTGGTTGATCGCCACCAGCTCATTGCCCAGCGCCTTGTTCAAGTACTCGATAACCTTCTTGTCGCCTTTCATGGCGTTTCTCCATCGATGAAAACAAGCCGACATTGTTCGCTAGCGGCGCGGAAAGCTCAACACGCTGAGCACAAAAAAAGAGGGAATTACAGTGCAGGAACAACAGCTTAGAGAACGAGAATCAGTTTCAGGCGGGTTGTGGCCAGAACAGGACCGGTGCCACTTCAGGTACTCGGGAGGCAGCCATCTCAGCGTGGGTGTGCCGCATGATCTCACGGGCCTGACGCACGCACTTGGCACACTGACTGCCGACACCCAGTTCAGCACGCAGGTCGCGCAGGCTGGTGCAGCCGGACGCAGCCGCATCGCGAATCTGGGTATCAGTAATGCCTTTGCAGAGGCAGACGTACATGGTCAGCACCATTGACTGTGACTATGGCGGCCATACTAATCTTAATGAGAATGGTTTGCAACACTATTAGTGGTCATTCCGGGTCATCCTGACTGCGCCAGAAGCGCTGTGCCACCGCCAGCAGCACCGCGGTGCTCCAGCCCAGCAAGAGGATGCCGTTTAGCGCTTCGATGCCGGCCATCAAACGCCATGCCTTTTCTATCACCAGATCGCCGTAACCGACCGTAGTAAAGGTGACCAGCGAGAAATACACCGCCTCCTCCAGATCCTTGAGCACGGTGATTGCCGGTATCCACAGGTAGGCCATTGCCCACAGCACAATTTGCAGCACATGCAAGGTGGTCAGCACTGTTAACGTCATGCCCAGCAACGACAACAGTGTGCGCATCCCTGCTTGCGCATGCACTTCACGGAAGCGGCGACGCTGATGCTGGAGCCACCAGGCAGTGCCAACCGCATGAATGACCATGCACAAGGTACCGAGCAGAAAGCCCAGAAAAACCGGTAAAAACACCACCTTTTCTCCCTGAAATGGGTGTCCGCAGACACCAGAATCTGACACGCACGGCGCTTTTCTCGCCGTCACCCGCCGGTTAAGCTGAGCGCCATTCGATTCCACGGGCGGCCTCTTATTTCGCCGCGGCACTCTGGACCAGACGAGATATCACATGAACGGCTTCAGCTTTACCACTACCCGTAGCCTGATCTGCCAACCCGGTGCCAGCAATGATCTGGCGCAACATTGTGCAGCGCTTGGCATTCGCCGTCCGCTGGTGGTCACCGATGCCGGCGTGATGCGTACTGGCATTATGACGCCAGCGCTGGATGCACTGATCAAGGCAGGTGTTGCCGCGGACGTCTATGCCGATGTCGTGGCCGATCCGCCGGAAGCGGTCGTGCTCGATGCGATCGAGCGCGCCCGCGCGCACCAGTGTGACGGTGTGATCGGCTTCGGCGGTGGCAGTGCCATGGACACAGCCAAGCTGGTGGCACTGCTGGTCAGCGGCGAGCAAAGCCTGCAGCAGGTCTATGGTGTTGGCAATGCGACCTGCACACGCCTGCCATTGATCCAGATCCCGACCACGGCGGGCACCGGATCAGAAGTGACACCCATCGCCATCGTCACCACCGGTGAAACCACCAAGATGGGCGTCGTGGCACCGCAACTTCTGCCGGATCTGGCCATTCTGGATGCCACGCTGACGACCGGGCTACCCGGTGCGGTCACCGCCGCCACCGGCATTGACGCCATGGTGCACGCGATCGAGGCATACACCAGCAAGCTGCGCAAGAATCCCTATTCCGACATGCTGGCGCGTGAAGCGCTACGCCTGTTGTCCGCCAATATCGAAACCGCCGTGCATCAAGGTGACAATATCGAAGCGCGCTCCAACATGCTGCTCGGCGCCATGCTTGCTGGACAGGCGTTTGCCAATGCGCCGGTTGCTGCAGTACATGCCCTCGCCTACCCGCTCGGGGGCATTTTTCATATTCCCCATGGCTTGAGTAATTCGCTGGTGCTGCCGCATGTGTTGCGCTTCAACCTGCCCGCCGCCCGGCAACAATATGCCGAGCTGGCGCCACTGGTATTGCCGGACGGACGCGATCCGGGCAACGATGCCGCGGCGGCACTGATCGATTATCTGATAGAGCTGAGTAAGAAAGTGCTACTGCCACAACGCCTGCGTGATCTGGACATTCCTGAATCTGCCATCACCCAACTGGCATCCGATGCAATGCTGCAACAGCGGTTGCTAGTGAATAATCCTCGGGAAGTCACAGAAGCAGACGCGCTCGCCATCTACAAGGCGGCTTGGTAATGGCAAACGAAAGAAAACCGGTTGGCACGCGTGCCGACTACAAACATTTTGTACCGATCACTACTCGCTGGCACGACAATGACCTGTACGGTCACGTCAACAATGTCACCTACTACAGCTATTTCGACTCGGTGGCGAACAGTTTTCTGATCCATCAGGGCGGACTCGATATTCACCACGGCGACATCATCGGTTTGGTGGTCAATTCCGGCTGCTCGTACCATGCACCCCTGGCATTTCCGGATCAGCTGGAAGGCGGCTTGCGCATCAACCGGCTTGGCAACTCGTCAGTTGAATATGGTATTGCGATTTTTCGCAGTGACTGTAACAAAGCTGCCGCCGAGGGGCATTTTGTACACGTCTTCGTGGATCGCAGCACACGACGCCCCACCACCATCCCCAACAACATTCGATCAGCGTTTGAAAGCATTCTGGCAAACCAATAACACCGCCACCTTTAAAAAGCGTCACTGTGTCTGCTAAGACGCCTGTATAAAATCAACGCTGCGGCAACTTTTGCGCAGCACGCTAACGCACAGGAAGTAGGACGTTTACGTGATAACGCTCTAGTCACTTGTGCTGACAACGACTGCGCTTTTTGCGTGAATTCCTGACATCGCTTGTCGATTCAAGACGGCATGCACCATACCTCTCGTCAGTTTTCTTATGCTCCCCTAGCATCCCGATACCTGCCAAGGTGGCGTAGCGCCAGCGCGCTAAAACAATAAAGGACCCGTTTGATGAGCCCACATACCCTCTTACGAGCTAGCCGAGTTCTGCTTTTGCCAATGCTACTCAGCGGATGCTACGGCGAGGAATTCGACCAGCGCACTAATGATCTTGATGCCTGCGTGGTTGGCGACTGGGAACGTCTTGGGCCGCGCATGGCCAACCGCAGTGAACGCACTCTGCACCTGCACGAAGATGGCACTTACCTTTGGCGTGACAGCAAGGAAAGCAGTGGCGGCGAATGGCGCGTGCAACTGCGCATCGGGGAGTGGTTCCAGTACGATGACAATCTGATCCGCACTGTGGTCAAGTCCGTTATGACCACCGGCACTGATGAAGCCGATGCAGACGCTCTGGCACTGCAAGCACTTGAGACGGATGCTGAATACTCTCCGCCGCTAATCCGGGCCGGCACCGCACACTGCGACAACCGCCACTACCGGGAGCAGGTATTGATCAAGATCAGCAGTTATCCCGATGTGTTTCGGATGAAAGTGTATGGCGGCTTTGATGACAGCTGGCCCTTGCGCACCCCCACCAGTCTGCACACCACCCAACTCACGCTGCATAGCAACGGCATCGCCGAGATTCTTCGCACAGGTGAATTTTTTGACCGTAGTGAAGAGGATTTCAGCAACGTATCTCATGCTGCCTATGCCAGGCAGTCATCATTGCCTGATGGCACGCCCGTGGTTGCGCTTACTGACTGCACCGGTCAATCCGGCTGCGACATTCCGGAGCCCATTCCTGCCGGTATTGAATACGAGTATGTGGACTGGAAAACCGCACTCAGTGTCGGCACGCGCTATGGCGTCGGTGAAACATCTGGAGCGGCAGATTACTTCTCCCGCTAATCGCCACGCTCACGAGTCCAAATCATCTCCGCCAAATGAAACGGCCCCAGGTTTTGCCGCGGGGTCGTTCAAGACGAAAATGCGCAGCGTTAGTCCTTGACCGTGAGAAAGTCGGTATAGCGCAGGTTCATGCTCATTCTGCGTGCCAGCCCTTTCAGCACTTCCACACCAATGGCCGGCTCTTCATGTACCACCTGGTCAAACGCTTCGCGCGTCAACACCAGCGCATGCACTTCCGAGCGTGCCACCACCGTGGCCGAGCGCGGCAATTCATCGATGATCGCCATTTCACCCAGCGACTCACCGGGCCCCATGCTGGCCAGCACGCGGGTCTGGCTGCTGGCCGATGTCTTCACCACTTCGAGGAAGCCAGCGACGATGTAATACAGGCGATCACCGTGATCACCTTCCTGAAACAGTGGCGTTCCCTCAGGAAATGTTGCCTCTTCCATGTGTTCCAGCAGGGTTTCTGTCTGGGACTTCGACAGCTGGGCGAAGACGGGCATCTTGCGCAACAGCTGCAGGTATTCCGGGTTCACCTGCATAACAGCCTCCGAGCGTTTTGCATCACGATACAACAGCGCCTGAACAAGGTCACAGGAAAATCCGGGGCTGCCGATCAGGTGTTTGAAGGAGAGCGGCGCCCTCAGCGCCATACCAAAGGATGAGTGATTCATCGGATCGCCGCGGGAATCAGGAAAATGGCCACTTTTGCGCATGATATGGCCGGATTTGTGTGGCGACACAGACTAATCTGCGCGTTCGTACCAATTTGAATCGGCCACGCCGACATAACGATAACAATCACGGAAGCGTTCATTATGCAGGTTTCACTCCGGATGATGACGGCCGCCGCGCTGTCTCTGCTCATGACCATGCTGATCTCCACCCCGGCCAGCGCCGTCAGCGCCACCGACAATGCCGTCAACAGGCTGGCCCAGAAGTGCTACTCACTGCGCTCCGCCGGCACCGGCAAGTACCTGAGCAATAACAGCGGTGTGTTCGGGTTCAGCAGCACCGACGCCGGCGCGGCCGAGCGCTTCTTCATGAAGCCCGCACGGCTGGGCGACTTCCTGCTGACCGATCGCGGCGGCCGCTACCTCTCCAGCCTGGTACCGCTGGTGGAATCGCCCCTGCCCGAGCCGGGCCTGGGTGCCGAATGGCAAGTGCGGGCACAGGACATCGGCGGCGGCAAATTCCGGTTCAAGTTCGTCAATCGCCTGACCCAGTCGCCGATCCAGTTCGAATACGTACAGAAGGTCAAACACTCGGCCTGGTGGTTCACCTGGTACACCTGGGAGCCCCGACTGGAACAGCATTTCGATCTGGTCGCACGCAGCGATTGCCGTGCCTACCCGGAAATCACCAGCAATGTGCGCGGTGATCGCAACCTGCTCAAGGGGAATGTGAACGCGCCGGTGCGTGGCTACGTCGATGCCCACACCCATATCACTTCCTATGAATTCATGGGCGGCAAGGTCATGCACGGCGATCCGTTCCACAAATACGGCGTGCCCTATGCACTGGACGACAGCAAGCGCACCCATGGTCCCAACGGCTCGCTGGACCTGATCGGCAACATTTTCGTATTCGGCGACCCGACCTATCAGTACGACACCCGTGGCTGGCCGAACTTTCCCTGGTGGCCGAACTCCACCCAGCTCACCCACAGTGGCTATTACTACAAGTGGATGGAACGCGCCTGGTTGTCCGGCCTGCGCATCACTGTCACGCAGTTGGTCGAGAACGAAGTGCTCTGCAATGTGCAGTCCACCATCAACCCGGCCGGCTGGGTCGGCGCCAACAGCTGCAATACCATGGACAGCATCCGTCTGCAGATCCAGCGTTTGCATGAAATGCAGGACTATATTGACGCCCAGTACGGCGGGCCCGGCGAAGGCTTTTTCCGCATCGTCACGTCACCTGAACAGGCCCGTCGTGTAATTGCCGACGGCAAGCTGGCAGTGGTCATGGGGGTGGAAGCGTCGGAAACCTTTAACTGCGGCGAAAAGGATTTCTGCAATATTTCCAAGGTCGAGCAAGGCCTGACTGAACTCTACAACCTGGGTGTGCGCAGCATTTTCCCGGCGCACAAGTTCGACAACCAGCTCAGTGGTGCGATTCTGGAAGATGGCTTCATCAATATTGGCGAAGCGCTGTCTACTGGCCACTACTACGAGACCAAGCACTGCGATGACAAGACCCGCGGCAAGGCGATGACTTCTGGTGTGCCGGTAGTTGGCGAAATTCCGCTGGTGACCGACCTGCTTGGCCAGATTGGCGCCACGCCAACCTACGAAGACCACAGCGACCACTGCAATATTCGTGGCCTGACACCACTGGGTGTCTATCTGGTCAATCGTATGATCGACCTGAATATGATTGTCGATCTCGATCATCTCAGCGCCGATGCCACCAACCAGGTGATGGACATCATCGCCGCTCGCCACTACAGCGGTGTGGTCAGCTCACACAGCTTTATGCACAGCGCCAAGGACGGATCCCTGCATGAGAACTTCCAGCGCATGCTTGACGTTGGCGGCTTCGCGGCACATTACAATCAGGGCGTCGACGGAACCCGCTATAAAATCCCCCGTTACCTTGATGCCGTAGAAAAAACGCCGTATCTACCCGCTGTCGGCATTGGCACCGACATGTCCGGTCTCGGTGGTCAGCCGGATGCGCGGGCAAGTGCTGCACAGGATCCGCTGCTCTATCCGTTTACCAACGAATTCGGACTGACGTTTGACCGTCAGGTGTCCGGCAACCGTACCTTCGACCTCAACAATGATGGCATGGCGCACTACGGCATGCTGGCGGACCTGATGCAGGACTTCCGTCTGCGTTCAGGCTCCCGCGCTTATGAGGCGATCATGAAGTCGGCGGAAGGCTATCTGCAGATGTGGGAGCGTGCGGAAAGTAATAACGATGGCCAGTATGTGAATCCACTGTAAGCCGGTTACTCGTGTCAAAAACAGGTGGCCCGCCTAGCGCGGGTCACTTGCGTTATGGCCATCGGGAAAGAAAAGCGACAAGCGCATGCCTCTGCCGGCTGGATGCGCCCGCACGCTGTAGTGCATGCCGTCCTGTGTCCGGTAAGGTAAGCCTTGCAAGACGTCAGGTTCTGGCCGCCCGGCATTATCACCGGCCACCTTACTGGATGCCCGGAGCAGCAGCGAGCCGCTACCGACGCTTGTGCACCCCAACGGCAAAACAACAAAGTGGCAAAATGGAAAAAGACTGGCGCGGTGACATCGTATTTTCCGACAGTGTGGCGATCTTTCGTGGCCCCATTGGCCCGAACAAATCGCACAGTCACTGGGCGTCACAATTGACTATTGCACTGGATGGGGAAATTGAGTTCGAAACCGCAGACTCTGGACGCCGCACAGGCAAGGCCGTGTACCTGTCTTCCAAAGTGCAGCACCAGTTCTTTTCCGGTTATGTCTGCTCGATCTATTTTGATCCGCTGGCCGAGTCCAGGCTCACCGCACTTGCGGATGACACCGGCGCGGGCTGGCGAACACTGTCAGCGCAGGAACTGCCAGAGGAACTCAGCGCCCTGTCGGTCACCACCGACCTGCGCGCGCTGATCCGATCAGAGCTATTGCGTGTTACCACTCCGTCCTCAGTATCCGACCCTCGCTTTGCTGAGGTCGTGCGCGAAATCACCGAGCAACTTCGCGAGGGCCAGGATCTTGACCGCGACGCCCTCGCGCGCATGGCGAAGCTATCGCCGAGCCGCTTTTCGCACTGGTTCGTAGAGCAGTCCGGCATCCCGCTGCGCAGCTACAAGAAGTGGCTCAAGCTGAGGATGGCCATGGAGGCCCTGCTGAACGGCGAGAACCCCACCAGCGCCGCCATGCACGCCGGCTTCAGCGATCTGGCGCATATGAGCCGCGCGTTTTCGGAATCGTTCGGGCTCACCTATCTGGATGCCCTGCACGCATGGCAATACGCGCACCGGCAGTAGCTGTTTCGTTCAATACCTCCGCCGCCCGGTTCGTTAGTCTGCCGGGTAGTGAGTGGCAACGGCGCAGGCACGCTGATGCGCTTACGCCTATGACTAACCGGGGTTGGGTAATCACATGAAAGTAAGAACAGGCTTTGTCGAAGTTGAAGGCCACCGCCTTGCCTATCTGGCCGTGAATGAGCATCTGGCCAGCGCGGAGCAACCGGCGCTGGTGTTTATTCATGGCGTGCTGGTGTCGATCAACTTCTGGCGCGGTACCCTGCCCGCCAACATCCGCGACAACCGCGCCTGGTATGCGTTGAGTCTGCCGGCGCACCACCCCTCCACCGTGCCCGCGGATTTCTCATCGGAGCACGTGGATGCGGACTGGTTTTTCCGCTTGATGAACGGTGCGCTGGAGCAACTACTGGACGGTCAGAAAGCGATTGTCGTCGGCCATTCCACCGGTGGCTTCTGCGCCCTGAATCTGGCCATCAACCAGGCGCCGAGCGTACTCGGTATCGTCAGCATTGCCGGTTTCCACAGTGGTAATTGGAGTGGCGTAGAAGGCATGTTGGTGAAACTCGCGAGCCTAGGCCGCTGGGCCAAACCGCTGTTTGCGATGAACCTGCAAATCGCACGGCGTATTCCATTGGTGCAACGCGTATTTGCCTCACTGCTGGCGTGCAAACCTCGCACGTACCTGGCCAGTCCACTGAGCCAGCGCATGCTCGACAACTGTGGCGCCGACATGCAGCAACAGGACAGCACGGCCCTGTTTAATCTGTTCAATGGCATCAGCAGGCTGGAGATCGCTGAGCGCCTGCACGCAATCACTATGCCCTGCCATATTTTCAGTGGCAGCCATGATCCGGTGGTGCCGACTACGCAAACACTGCGCATCGTTGGCGAAGTACCCCGCGCAAGACCAGTGGAATTCAACAACGTAGGCCATATGCCCTTTATGGAGGACACCACGGCCTTCTTCAGCGCGCTCGAGCGCGCAATAAATGAAATCGCCAACCTGCCCGCCGTGGCGGCAATGCAGACAGAGAGTAACCAGAGGAACAGCAGCGATGAGCTATCCCCAGTATCAAGCCGACTTGCAACACATTCATGAATCGGAAGTCTATGGCGCGGCGGTGTTCGCCACGGCGGCGCGACTGACCAGAGACCCGGTCCGCAAACAGAAGTGGCTGGTGTTGAAAGCGCTGGAGGATAAGACTCTGGCGCGCTACCTCGACTATATGGCCGCCACCAACCAGACCGTGACGGAACCCCGAGGCTGGGCGTTAAAGGGACGTGTGGAAGGTGCGGCCCTGGCGGCGATGCCGTGGCGGCTGGCAATGAAACTGGTGGCCAATGCCACCCTTTCTTTCCAGGAAAAGTTTCTGCGCCTGAAGCAGCATGCCAGTGAAGCGGAGCTGGATTTCTTTTCCTATGTGTACGCACATGAGAAGGCGCTTGAAGCGTTTGCGCACAAGGAGCTGGCGAAGGATGCGGACAGCTTGAAGGCGGTGGAAAGTTTGCTGGCGAGATAAAAGGGACAAGATAGATAAAAGGGACACGCACCTCTTCTTGCCTTGATCAAACATCAGAAGAGGTGCGTGTCCCTTCCGCCCTGATCCTTCCCACCTGCTAATTGTTTCTACAGACAGCCAGATTGTGTTCTTGCGTCAGCGGCAACTTCGGGTTCGTGCAGGCACCTGATTCTGTCGCGAACCGCCTTGCCCGTTAACTACCTCCTGCCCATTATCAGCGCGGGGCATCGCCATGCTTACCAAGCGCATCCTTGGCTGTGCATCGCCCCCTCCAATAAAAAATCGGGGAATGATCTTCATGACTACTTTTTTCTTGCGCGCCAGACTTGGCGTTACGCATGCACTGCTGTCAACGCTGATGACGCTGGTGGGCTTCACCGCAGGCACTGCCGCAAACGCCGACGATAGTTGCCAGTTGCAATATCCGGTGGTGCTGTCACACCACTTTGGCTTCAGAAAAATCTGCCCGGACGACTGGACGGTGGCCGAGTGTCAAACGCGCGAGGCGGATGCCATCGCCCGTTACTGCGCCGACTGGAATCCGGAAACTGGCTGCGCACAATGGCTGTTACCCGCCGACGAGCGACACCTGCCACCACGCAAGATCAACCAGTACGACAACAACCTGGAACGCCCCAACGCCGTACACGGTTATCACCGCTATTACAGCAAAGCCATCGTTGATCGCATTCAGGCGTGCGGCAACCCGGTGTTCATCGCCGATAAACCACCGTTCGCGTCATACCAGGTGCGCGCCGCCTCCCTGCGCCGCACCGTCCTTGAGGCGCTACAAACCACCGGCGCTGGCAAGGTGGTGATTATCGGCCTGTCACAGGGCGTACAGGATGCCCGCTACATGGTGGCGCAATTACCGGTGGACGACACTAATCTGCAAGCCGGCATGATGCGTGACAAGGTGGCGGCCGTTGTCGGCACCGCCGGAGAGCACAAGGGTGCGGAATCCGCATCACTGGCATTGAGCACTGCCTACACCAGCAATTACCTCAGCGGCGCAGGCTGGGATGACCCGGTGGCGGGCGACAGCATCTGGTCCTTCGAGGGTGGCGAGCCGGAGATGGATGACCTGCTCTGGCGTGATCGCGGCAATGCCTCCAGCGACGAGGAGCTGATCGCCCGCCCGGCGGTGCTGACGGAAGGTTACGACAGCGCAGACCCGGATCAGTATGCCCTCGACAGCCGACACAAATTCCGCAACTACCTGCACGCGGTGACCAACCTCAGCTCCGCCTACATGAATGACAGCGCGGTGTTTGACCCGATTGCCTGGTATCTGTTGCGCCAGACGCTGGGCATCTCGGAGAACGGCTGGTCTGATAACGTGAATGTCGTCAACGAAGCCTGCAACGGTGTGCAGTACTTGAGTTACGCGGCCAAAGTGCGCAACTGGGATGAGGACTACTGGGGCGACAGCCTGATCTACACGGCCGTAACGCTGCTGTACGGCGCCAATGACGGCTATGCCACTGTTGAGACGCAGCGATTTGATCTGGTGGGTTACGGTTATTGTGCCGACGGCAAGCGCAATTTCCGCCATGTCAGAACACTCGACGGCAGCTTCTGGTCACACGGCTATAACCATATTTTCTTCACCGGGCGTAACCGTTTTGACGGACCGACAACAAGCAGCTTGCAGGAAAGCGCGCCGTATAAAGGTGATGCCGCGGATTTTTACCAGCAGGTGTTGCGTGACTTGCGCAGCGCGGGGCTCTGATAAGACAAGATAAAAGGGGCTGGCATATCTTCTCCATCTGAGCACAGTTCAAAAGAGGTGCGTGCCCCTGTGTGATATCTCCCACCGCCATAAACCAAAAAGCCCCGCAGGTGCGGGGCTTTTTGGTTTATGGCGGTGAGGGAGGGATTCGAACCCTCGATACGTTTCCGTATACTCCCTTAGCAGGGGAGCGCCTTCGGCCACTCGGCCACCTCACCGGAACTCTTTGTCAAATTACGCTCTGGCTATGTCGGGCTTTCGGGCATTGAGCCCTCAACCCCGATCGGGGAGCGCATCTATTCGGGCTTCGCCCTCACCCCTTCGGGGCCATCGCCTTACGGCGATGTTCATTCGCCTCGCTACGCGAGACTCGGTGTCGGCCACTCGGCCACCTCACCGGAAACTCTTTGATCTGTTTCATCTGCCCGGCAGTGGAAATAACTGGTTAATTTTCAGTCACTTCCCGTACCTTACAAACGAAAGCGGCAGGTCATCTGACCTGCCGCGGGCATGATACCACTTCTTTTCGATTTTCCCAGCCCGAATCTCAGCCTGCTTCGCTGTCTGATGTTTTTTCGTTCTGGATGCGCAGGTAGATCTCCTCGCGATGGACAGCCACTTCTTTCGGCGCGTTGACGCCCAGGCGCACCTGGTTGCCCTTCACTCCAAGTACGGTAACCGTTACTTCATCACCGACCATCAGGGTTTCGCCAACACGGCGAGTCAAAATCAACATGGTTGGTCCCTCCAGGGTCCTTTAAGTCATATGAGCGCAAACTGCCAAGCAAGATACCGGCCATTCCGTGTTATCCATGGTGACGGGACTGCATGCCCGATCTCGCCTGAAAGCTTTGCGAATTATGCAAGAATATTTTCTTAGCGTCTCGTAGACCTTTGTGAACCAGTTCAAGTTGCGCCAGCGATGTAAAGGAATGAAAAAGCCCGCAACTGTTTGAAAATTAAGCAGTTACGGGCTCTATTCAATAGCAGCACTTTCGTACCACTGGTTCGCCGACTTTAAAATGTCGTTAATCTGCGCTTTTATCCAGCTCAAATGCGGTGTGCAGCGCCCGCACCGCCAGCTCCAGATACTTCTCGGCAACGACCACGGAAATCTTGATCTCGGAGGTGGAGATCATGCCGATATTGACGTTCTCGGCCGCCAGCGTTTCGAACATCTTGCTGGCCACACCGGCGTGCGAGCGCATGCCGACACCGACCAGGGAGATCTTGGCGATATTGTCGTCGCCGATGACTTCGCCGGCGCCAAATTCCTTGGTGGTGGCCTCGAGGATCTTCTTGGCCTTGGCGTACTCATTGCGGTGCACAGTGAAAGTGAAGTCGGTGGCACCCTGGGCGCCCACGTTCTGAACGATCATGTCGACTTCAATATTGGCCGCGCCCACCGGACCAAGGATCTTGTAGGCAATACCCGGAATGTCCGGCGCGTTGCGCACGGTCAGCTTGGCTTCATCGCGGGTAAAGGCGATTCCGGAAATTACCGGCTTTTCCATATCAACCTCGTCATCAACCGTAATCAGGGTCCCGGGACCCTCCTGGAAACTGGACAGAACCCGCAGCGGCACATTGTATTTGCCGGCGAATTCCACTGAACGTATTTGCAACACCTTGGAGCCGAGGCTGGCCATTTCCAGCATTTCCTCGAAGGTGATGGAGGACAGTCGGCGGGCATTCTCAACCACCCGCGGATCGGTGGTATAAACGCCGTCGACGTCGGTATAGATCTGGCACTCGTCCGCCTTGAGCGCCGCTGCCAGCGCCACGGCAGTGGTATCGGAACCGCCACGGCCGAGGGTGGTGATGTTGCCGTCCGGGTCGACGCCCTGGAAACCGGCCACCACAATGGCGCGACCGTGATTCAGGTCGTTGCGCATCTTCTGCTCGTCAATCTCTTCGATGCGCGCCTTCATATAGGCACTGTCGGTGCGAATCGGAATCTGGGCACCGGTGTAGGAACGCGCATCAACACCGATCTCGTGCAGTGCCATCGACAGCAGTGCAATGGTGACCTGCTCGCCGGTGGAGACCAGCACGTCCATTTCACGGGGATTCGGCTCGTCGGTGATCTCCTTCGCGAGACCGATCAAACGGTTGGTTTCGCCGGACATGGCCGACACCACCACCGCGACCTGATGGCCATCTTCGAGGAAATTCTTGACCTTGGCGGCCACCGCCTTGATGCGATCGACGGACCCGACGGAGGTTCCGCCATACTTCTGAACAATCAGCGCCATAAATTCGGGGTTGCATCCGTGGTTGGTTAAAAAAGGCGCGATACTGTACCAGTATCGCGCCTCGATTTCATGGGCTGGTTTTTGTTTTGGCGGGTCAGGCCGTGTGCCAACCGGGCTCTAGTGGCCGGTTCGCTTGCAGGCAAGCGCCTATAAAACCATCCCTTATTTGCTGGCGACCCAGGCTTCCGCCGCCGCCAGTGCATCGGCAAGGGCCGCCGGGTCGCTGCCACCACCCTGCGCCATGTCGGGCCGACCGCCGCCTTTACCGCCCAGCGCCTCGGACGCCAGACGCACCAGTTCACCGGCGTTGAAGCGCCCGGTCAGGTCCTTGGTCACGCCCGCCACCAGACTGACCTTGTCGCCTTCGACCGCCGCCAACAGGATCACGGCACTGCCGAGCTTGTCCTTGAGTTTGTCCATGGCGGTACGCAGGGTCTTGCCGTCGGCGCCATCGAGTTGCGTGATCAGCACCTTGACGCCGTTGATCTCCTTCACCGCCGCGGCCAGATCATTGCCGGTGCCGGATGCGAGCTTTTGCTTGAGTCGCTCGATTTCCTTTTCCATCTCGCGATTGCGCACCGCCAACTGCTCGACGCGACTGTAGACCTGGTCGCTGGAGGTTTTCAGCAGACTGGCCACTTTAGACACGGTCGATTCCAGTGCGCGCATGGCATCGAGCGCCGGCGCACCAGCCACTGCTTCAATGCGGCGCACACCGGACGACGAAGCGCCTTCGGAAATGATCTTGAACAGGCCAATGTCGCCCGTGCGTGAAACGTGGGTGCCGCCACACAGTTCCATGGAGAAGTTGCCCTCACCCATGCTCAGTACGCGCACTTCGTCATCATATTTTTCACCAAACAGCGCCATGGCACCGGCGCTGCGCGCGGCGTCGATATCCATCAACTGCGTCGATACCGGCGTGTTGGCCAGAATCTGCTCGTTCACCAGCGCTTCAATTTCGGCGATCTGTGCAGCGGTCACGGCTTCACCGTGGGAGAAGTCGAAACGCAAATAGTCGGCATTCACCAGTGAGCCCTTTTGCGCGACATGATCGCCAAGCACCTTGCGCAACGCCGCATGCATCAGGTGGGTGGCAGAGTGATTGCGCATGATGGCGCGACGGCGAGCGCTGTCGACATGGGCCTTGACGGTATCACCGGCCTTCAGCGCACCACCTTCAACCACACCGATATGCACATGGGCCTTGCTACGCTTGCGTGTGTCTTCCACCTTGAACAGGGTATTGCCGACCTGCAGCACACCGAGATCACCCACCTGGCCGCCGGACTCGGCGTAAAACGGCGTGCGATCAAGCACCACCATGCCGGTTTCACCGGAGGCCAGCTGCTTGACCTGTTCGCCATTGCGGTACAGCGCCACCACCGTGGCCTGATCGTCGAGCAACTCGTAACCACTGAACGCGCTGCTGGCATCAATCTGCAAACGATCGCTGTAATCCGCTGCAAAGGCATCGGCGCCACGGGAGCGTTCGCGCTGCTGCGCCATGCAGGCTTCAAAACCTTCCATATCCAGCGACAAGCCACGCTCGCGCGCCACGTCGTTGGTCAAGTCTGTGGGGAAGCCGTGGGTGTCATACAGCGCGAACACCACATCACCGGGGATCACTTCGCCGTTGAGATTGGCCACCGCAGACTCAAACACTTTCATACCGTCGGCCAGCGTGCGGGCAAATTGCTCTTCTTCGGCCAGCAACGCTTTTTCCACGCGTGCCTGCTGGGATCGCAGTTCCGGATAGGCATCGCCCATCTGCTGCGCCAGTGCCGCCACCAGCGTGTAGAAGAATGGCTTTTCCTGTCCCAGCTTGTGGCCATGACGCAAGGCACGGCGAATGATGCGACGCAGCACATAGCCGCGTCCTTCATTGGACGGCAGCACGCCATCACAGATCAGGAAGCTGGCCGAACGAATATGATCGGCAATCACACGCAGGGATTTTTCTTCCAGATTGGACGTATTGGTGGCCTTGGCAGCCGCTTGCAACAGTGCCTGGAACAAATCGATTTCATAGTTGGAGTGCACATGCTGCATCACTGCAGAGATACGCTCGAGCCCCATGCCGGTGTCCACGCTCGGCTTTGGCAGCGGCACCATCTCACCGTCGGGCTGGCGATCGAACTGCATAAACACCAGATTCCAGATTTCGATATAGCGATCGCCGTCTTCTTCCGGAGAGCCCGGCGGGCCACCCCAGATACCTTCACCGTGGTCGTAGAAAATTTCGGTGCAGGGACCACACGGACCGGTGTCACCCATCTGCCAGAAGTTGTCGGAGGCGTAAGGCGCACCCTTGTTGTCACCGATACGAATAATGCGCTCGGTCGGTACACCCATGTCCTTGGCCCAGATGTCATAGGCCTCGTCGTCACTGGCATACACCGTCACCCAGAGCTTGTCTCTGGGGATCTTCATCCACTTTTCGCTGGTGAGAAATTCCCACGCGAATCGGATCGCATCATGCTTGAAATAATCGCCGAAGCTGAAGTTGCCGAGCATCTCGAAAAAGGTGTGATGCCGTGCGGTGTAGCCGACGTTTTCCAGGTCGTTATGTTTACCGCCAGCGCGCACACAGCGCTGACTGCTGACCGCACGCACATAGTCGCGCTTTTCACGACCAAGGAAGCAGTCCTTGAACTGGTTCATGCCGGCATTGGTGAACAACAGGGTCGGATCGTCGTGGGGTACCAGCGAGCTGGTGGCGACGACGGTGTGGCCCTGCTGGGCAAAATAATCGAGAAAGGCCTGGCGGATGTCAGCGCTCTTCATAGAGATACAGTCTTGGCAGCAATTCAAGGGACGGCAAGTATAGCGGGCTCTGCGCCCTGATTCGATGGCATTCACGCACTCCCTCCCCTGTAGGCGGAGGTCTGGGGCGGGGAAAACAGCATCAGGATACGCTTAGCGGCTCTGATAATTCCGATCACCCCCTCTGTCTCCCCCTTGGCAGGGGGAGAACCCTCAAGCGTGCTTGTGCATTTCCGGCGGCTGCCTGCACCAGAGAAGTCGTATCCCTGCAGGCTGGCTCCTATGCTGCTGCGCTGCTGCGCTGCTGCGCTGCTGCGGACAGCAGCCTGATAGCGTGCGTTGGGTTTTGGCTAGCTGAACCAGGCCGCCACCGACACGGCAATCACCATCACCAGCAGCAGCCAGCGAAGCACCGTCTGCGACACACGCAGGGCAAAGCGCACCGAAAGCTGCACGCCAATCACCTGCGCCAGCGCCAGCACCAGACCCGGCAACCACTGAACCTGATCGCGCAGCACGAACACACTCAATGCGACGATGCTGAACAGTGCGGTACAGGCCATCTTCAGCGCATTGGCGCGGATCAGGTCGTAGCGCAACGCACCGGACAGGGCCACCAGCAAAATAAAACCTACCCCGGCCTGAATAAAGCCACCATACAGCCCGGCGAAAAACAGCCAGGCATAGCCGGATGGCGACTCCGACGGGCGCTTGGGCACCGTCCCCTCCGGGGGGGACACCACTGACGGCTTTACCACCATCACCACCGCCATCAGGATCATGGTGACCAGCAGTACCGGTTTGAGAATGGTGGTGGGCAGATAGGAGGCGGTAACCGCGCCGGCCAGCGCGCCAGTCAGCGTCGGCGCCAGCACCGACACCACCGCCGCACGATCAAACATGCCGTGACGATCAAACCCCTTGACCCCTGCCAGCGACTGGATCAGCACACCGACGCGATTGGTACCGTTGGCCACGTCTGCAGGCATGCCCAGCATCATCAGTGCCGGTAACGTCAAGAACGAGCCGCCACCCGCCAGCGTGTTCACAAAACCAGCGATCACACCAGCAATAACCAGCAAAAACAAATGCAGGAGGGAAAGCGATTCCAGCATGAACAGCTCCGGGAGGATTCAGGCCTGCGAGTATAACGTCGATTGGCGACTCCCTCCCCTGCAAGAGGAGGGCTGGGGAGGGGTAATCGGCATTTAATATTGGCAGCAACACTGGCAAGGCATGTTCACCCCCTCTGTCTCCCCCGTTGGCAGGGGGGGAACGCTCGATATGGGGCTGTGAATGTAGGAGCCAGCCTGCTGGCGAATGGCGTTTCGTCTAGCGCCGGTTCGCTTGCAGGCAAGCTCCTACAAGGCAAGGCAGGTACAGGAGTGACTCGGGAGTTATTCTTCCGGAGATGCTGCCAGCGCATGGAAGCACTGATCTGCGGTGAAGCCACGGTATTGCAGATAGCGCAGCTGTCGCGCCTTGGCTTTCTGGTCGCCGGCTGCCGGAGGCGCGCCAAAACGGCGCTGGCGCAAGGCCGCTGCCTGCGCGAACCAGTCAACTTCCAGCGCCGCCAGCTTGTCTTCCACCAACTGCTTGGCCAGTCCACGTTGCTGCAAGTCCTGACGGATACGCAGCACGCCCTGCCCGCGCTCGATTGCCGAGCGCAGGTACATGTCGAGATAGCGGGCGTCGTTAAGAAAGTTCTTGTCTTCCAGCCACAGCAACACCGGCTCGACATCAACGTCATCACCAAACTTGCGCTGCAGCTTGCGGGTAATTTCCTGGCGGGAATATTCGCGCCGCGCCAACCAGTTCATGGCGGCGCGGCGCAATTCAGCGGGGTCGTGCGTCTCAGTCATCCGCTTCGGTGGTTTCTTCCGACGCGGACGGTGCTGGAATGGTCAGCATGCGGGCACGGATTTCCACTTCAAGCTCTTCCGAGATTGCCGGGTTCTGTTTGAGGAAATCGCAGGCGTTCTGCTTGCCCTGACCGATCTTGTCGCCCTTGTAGGCATACCAGGCACCGGATTTGTCGATCAGCCCGAGCTGCACACCAATATCCAGCACTTCACCAAGGCGGTTGAAGCCATGGCCATACAGAATCTGGAACTCTGCCTGCTTGAACGGCGGCGCTACCTTGTTCTTCACCACCTTGACGCGGGTTTCGTTGCCGATCACTTCGTCGCCCTGCTTCACCGCACCGATGCGACGAATGTCGAGGCGCACAGACGAGTAGAACTTGAGCGCGTTACCACCGGTGGTGGTTTCCGGGTTACCGAACATGACGCCGATCTTCATACGAATCTGGTTGATGAAAATCACCAGACAATTGGCGTTCTTTACCGAACCGGTGATCTTGCGCAGCGCCTGACTCATCAGACGGGCCTGCACACCGACATGGTGATCACCCATCTCGCCCTCAATTTCAGCCTTCGGCACCAGTGCCGCCACCGAGTCGACAATCACCACATCCACTGCGCCGGAACGCACCAGCATGTCGGTAATTTCCAGTGCCTGCTCGCCGGTATCCGGCTGCGACACGATCAGGTCATCAACGTTGACGCCGAGCTTCTCGGCATAGTCAGGGTCGAGCGCGTGTTCCGCATCAACGAAAGCGCAGTTGGCGCCCTGCTTCTGGGCTTCAGCAATCACTGACAGTGTCAGCGTGGTTTTACCGGAGGATTCAGGGCCGTAAATCTCGACGATTCGTCCCTTCGGCAGGCCACCAATGCCGAGCGCGATATCCAGACCCAGCGAGCCGGTGGAGATGGCCGGGATACGCTCACGCTTGTGATCGC
The DNA here is from genome assembly GCA_964389795.1 of uncultured Alcanivoracaceae bacterium. Classification (GTDB taxonomy): domain Bacteria; phylum Pseudomonadota; class Gammaproteobacteria; order Pseudomonadales; family Alcanivoracaceae; genus JARGPN01. The sequence continues at coordinate 147,648 of CAYMEY010000003.1, read as the reverse complement.
CCATACGCATCACTGAACCCTTGCCAAACTGACGCTCGATCTGTGCCAGCGCTGCGGAAAGTGCCTTGCCTCTGTTCTCGTCCATCGGTGCAACCCCTCTTGTGCATCCCGGATCGGGATGATGGAAAAATACTGTGATCCGTTTGCGTTACCGGCCACTCCAGTGACCGCCCACGCGACTCATGGGCCGAATCATGTACTGTCCTTTTGCTACTGTCAATAAGGACAGTGGTCAAAATATCAGTGGTCAGCTCAGCCGCTGCAACAGACCTTCCAATGCCGCGACCACCGTGGCCCGACGTATCTGCTCGCGGTCGCCGCTGAACTGGAACGCCTGCGCCTCAACATAGCCACGCTTCTGGCCCCAGGCTATCCACACCAGCCCCACGGGTTTGTCGGCCGTGCCCCCGTCCGGGCCGGCGATGCCGCTGACAGCAATACTCAGGTGCGCTTTGGAGTGCTGGATGGCGCCCTGCGCCATGGCCTTGACCACCGCCTCGCTGACCGCGCCGTCGCTGTCGATCAACGCCGCCGGCACACCCAGCATGTCCTGCTTGGCAAGATTGGAGTAACTGACAAAGCCACGCTCGAACCAGTGCGAGCTGCCGGGGATGGCGGTGACCGCTTCGGCGATCCAGCCACCGGTGCAGGATTCAGCAGTAACCAGCTGGATTTTCAGTCGGTGCAGACGTTGTCCGGTGCGTTCGGCGAGGGCGTACAGCGAGTCGTCCATGCGGTCCTGATCAGGCGGAGGAAACTGCGCTCTATGATGACCGCTCCGGTGCGCGACGCAACCCGGATCTGGTCAATTTGTCAGCAGTCGCACCAGTGTTTTTTTATTGCGCGCGCATAGCTGCCGGACGACACACCACATGGCATATATCCTGCTTTGATCTTCACAGTGACGCAGGCTCTGGCCAGTGCGCACACGCCCACCGGCCAGCCCCGTCGATCATCACGAGGGCTATCCCATGCCAACCAACACGCCCACCCCCGCCGCGGCCCACCGTACCGGTCTGGTCCTGACCGCTGGCGGCGCCCGTGGCGCCTACCAGGCCGGCGTCATGAAGCGGATCAGCGAAATTCCGGCATTTGCCGATCACCGTGCGCCCTTCGACATCATTACCGGCGCCTCTGCAGGCGCGATCAACGGCGCCACTCTAGCCGCCCAACACGGCAATTTTTCCAGCGGCGCCGGCCTGCTGGTGCAGCTGTGGTCCAACCTCAGCGCCAAAGAGGTTTACCGCACCGACCCCGCTGCCATGCTGAACAACGCCAGCAAGCTGGCGCTGGACTTTGGTCTGGGCGGACTGATTGGCGCTGGAAGGGTGCACTCGCTGGTGGACGCTGCACCACTGCGGCGCTTTCTCTCCGCCAACCTGAAACTCGATGGCATTCGCCAAGCGGTGCGCAACGGCAGTCTGTACGCCCTGGGTATCACCGCCACCGGCTACCACTCCGGCCGCGCCTTCACCTTTGTCGAGGGGCAGCCGGATCATCCGATGTGGAACAAGAGCCGGCGGCTGTCGTTGCGCGCGGACATTAGCCTCGATCACGTGCTGGCATCGGCGGCGATTCCGCTGGTGTTTCCACCGGTGAAACTCAGCGCCGGTAAATCCACCGCCTATTTTGGCGACGGCGCCATGCGGCTGGTGACGCCACTGAGCCCGGCTATCCGGCTGGGCGCCACCAAGCTGTTGGCGGTAGGCGTACGCTGCCGCGAAACCGCCGACAGCCTGCTGCGTTCGGAGTGGTCCACCGACGACAACTTCAGCGAAGACTTTCCCTGCCCACCGCTGTCACAAATTTGCGGCACATTAATGAACGCCATCTTTCTCGATCATCTGGATGCCGACCTCGATCACCTCAAACGCATGAATGGTTTCGCCGCCGAGCATGCCAAGCTAACCGAACTGGTGTGCGATACCGAACAGGATGCCGACGTGGAAGCCATGCGCGTGGTTGCGCCATTGATGATCTCGCCGTCTGCCGACATCGCGGTGATTGCCAAGACCCTCGAGCACCGCATGCCTAAAGTGATTCGTTATCTGATGGAGGGTCTCGGACGCCCCGACGCACAGAGTGCGGACCTGACCAGCTTCCTGTTATTCGATTCCATGTTTACGCGTGAAATTATTCAGTTGGGCTACCGCGATGCGGCACAACGCATCGACGAGATCGAGGCTTTCCTGCGCACGCCTTGAGAGACAGTGGTTAGGGTTGGGGCGTTTTCCAGTTGCCGCTGCGAATCTCTCCCGGGTGCGGCAAGCCATCGCCCTGTACTGTATCCAGAAACAATTTGAGATCCTCTGGCGTCACCTGTTGCCACTTGCGCGCCGCCAGCATCTCGCCCACCTCCTCTGACCATGCCAGCCACGATTCGACCAGCCCGATACCTCGCTTGAGTGTCAGGAACACGCCGTAGAATTTTTCCAGCACGTCCACGGGCAGTGACTCGAACACCGCGCGCTTGCGTTGCAGATAGGTCAGCGCTTCCCCAAATTGCTGCTGCAACTGTGCCAGTTCCGCGGCCAGAACATCAGGGTTCTGCAAATGCACTGAGGCCACCTTGACCATAAAGGCATCGTTCAGCTTCGGCACGGCGACTGGCGTCGCCAACCAGGTCTGCATGGCTTGCCATCCCCTGGCGTTCAGGCTGTACACCTTGCGCGGCGGACGCGGCGCGTTATCCACCGTCTGGCAATCCAGCAAGCCGTCCTCATGCAGCTTGCCCAGATCACGGTAGATCTGCTGGAAGCTCGCATTCCAGAGATAGCCGAAGGTGTGCTGAAACCCCTTGACGATGTCGGAGCCAGAGGCCCCGCCGCTGCCGAGATAGACCAGAAGTACGTGACGTAGGGACATGACAACTCCTCCTGAGACGCATGGTACTGGCGTTTCAACTTGTATAATACTCAACATGTTGAGTATTTGATTGGCGCGCGCTAGGATTGCTCAAAAAGCCGCCCATGTGGGCACGGAGCCTCCCATGAACTCAGCCAGCCCTGTTCCGACCAGCACCGACCTGAATGTTTACCTGAGTCAGCTGAAACCCATTCCGCTTGATGGCGTCAGCCCGGATCCGGTCAGCTTGCAGGATTGGGCGACCCAACACTTCCATTGGCTGCATGCGGGCGACCCGCTCGCAGAGAATGCGGTGCTGGCACTGCGTCGCACCGGCGCCAACCTCCAGCATCCCGCGCAAATCGTCAGAGAGCTGGCGAACGCAGGCGATCCGGCATGCCAGGCGCTGCTGGCAGATATGTACGACACACCCGTCTGGGTCGATTACGACCTGATGCGCCGCGCCGGCGCCATGGCCCTGCGGCATTTCCCCATGCTGGTGCTGGGCCTGACCTATGGCGGGCTGCCGCTCACCTTCGCACACCCGGATGCGGCGGAAGTGTTTGTTGGCACCGGGCGCATGCAGGCCAATATCAGTCGACGTCTGAACGAATCGGCGACGCTGTTTTTCGGTGTCTATGACAGCGACGCCCTGGCACCGGGAAAGTCAATGTGGGAAGTCTGTCTGCAGGTACGACTGGTGCATGCGATGGTTCGCATGAATCTGATCAAACGCGGCTGGGATACGGCAACGCGCGGTGTGCCAGTGAACCAACTTTCCACTGCGGCGGGGCCTGCATTTTTTGGCACGCACCAACTGGGCTGTCTGCGTCGACTTGGCGCACGCATCAACCGGGAAGAGGCGCTGGGATTCAGCATGATCTGGCGCTATGTCACGCGTCTGCTGGGCGTGCCCCCTGAGCTGCTGGGCGCGACACAGACGCAGCAGAATGAATTCGACCGGCATATCACCAGCCTGTTTTTTGCCCCGGACACCAATGCCCGCACGGTTATGAAGGATCTCATTGAAGGTCTGGCCACTCAGCAGCCCACCGCACGCCTGCCGCGTTCGCTGCAACTGGCGCTGTTTCGCCGCATGCTGGGGGATACCATGGCGGATGCCTACGGCATCAAACGCAGTCGCCGCGGTGAACGCCAACTCGACCTGCTTTTACCGCTGCTTAAAGGCTACGGTTGGCTGCAGCGCCTGCCATTGATATCCACTCTGCTGCGCGCCAGTGGCGAACGCTTTGTTCATCAAGTGGCCACGGAAGGGCTGGTCAAGCTCGATCACGCCGGCGGCAGTCAGTGATGCGTAGATCGGCCGCCGCGCTACTGCTAGCGACATCACTGATGTTTACAGGCACGGTCAGTGCGCAATCGCTTTGTGTGTTCAGTCTGATAGGTGCCCAGGGCGAGCTGTGGGAATTCATGACTGATTACCGCCTGGCAGCAGCCAACTGGGGAACAGACCTTACCCTGCGCGTATTCACCGATGAGCGTGTCGCGGCGGAAGACCTGAAGGCAGGCCTCTGCGACGGCCTGCTGATGACCGGCATCAAGGCACGTCAGTTTGTACCCTTTAGCGGCAGCATCGACTCGATTGGAGGTTTGCACAGCTACGATGCCCTGCGCGTCGTGATCGCGCTGACCGCGCACCCGGAATTAGCCACATCAATGCGCCAGGGCGCGTGGGAAACTGCCGGCGTCATGCCGCTTGGCGCGGCCTATCTGTTCCTCAAGGACCGGCGCATCACCAGCGTCGAGAAAATTGCCGGCAAAAGAATGGCGGTGTTTGATCATGATCGTGCGCAAATTCTTATGAGCGAACACCTCGGCTTGCGACCTGAGCTGTCCGACGTCACCAACTTTTCCGCCAAGTTCAACAACGGCGTTGTCGATATCATCGCTGCACCTGCGGTGGCCTATCTACCCCTCGAACTCTATCGCGGTGTTGGCAGCCGCGGACTGGTGGTGAAGCTGCCAACAGCTCAACTGACCATGCAGCTGGTCACGCGGGCCTCCGCGTTCGAAGCGGCGTTTATGCAGCGCTCGCGCGAATATTTCTACGCCAACTTTGACCGCGCCATGCAGGTTGTGGAGAAAGCAGAAGACGACATTCTGTTTTTCTATCCGCCACCCGATCATGACCGACCGCGCTATGAGGAGATGATGAATGATGCGCGCAACTACCTTGTGGCGCATGACGTCTACGATCGCAGCATGATGACATGGCTGAAAAAAGCACGCTGTAAGGTGTCCGCTGAGCGCGCGGAGTGTGCCAATAAGGACCCGTGGTAATGATCAAGTACCTGTTGATTTTTCTAACGATGCTGGCATCAGTATCAAGCTGGGGCGCAGAAGCACCAGAACGCTTTCTGCAAGATTATGCGCGGTCGTTGGAGAATCAGGACATCGCGCTGCTCACTGACTTGATTGCCGACGATGCCGAGGTGCAGATCATTATCGAACCGGAGCACGAACCAGCTTTCACGCTGACACTCAACCGGCACGAGTACCTGCAACATCTGCGCACCCTGTGGCACTTTTCCGACACCCAGTCCTATCAACAATCCGGACTCACGCTGCATCAGGCTGCGCAAGGCATGCAAGCCAGTTTGCAACAGCGCGAGCAATACCGGCTGTTTGGCGACACGTTGACGCAACATAACCGGATACGCCTGACCCTGCAGCACCGCAACGAGACACTGGTCATAACCCATATCGAGGCGCGTACTCATCAGTGGTAAATCCTTGCATCCGCTTCAGGCACACCATGAATCCGGTAGTGCGGCGGCTGCGAGCATGCGCCTTCCACAGACACCTCGGCACGGGCAACGGCGCGCTATGACAAATCCCTGTCCAGCGGCATAAGCCCTTGACCCTGAAGTTTGCTTTAAGGGTAAAGTGCGGCATGTTCTACCCGGTCGCAGAGATCCTGACTGGGTCCACCCAGACCGAAGCATAAGGAGCCGACGAAATGAGCGAACAAAAGCAATGGATGATCTATGGCGCCAACGGCTATACCGGCGAACTGATTGCACGTGAGGCGGCCCAACGCGGTCTGCGCCCGATTCTGGCCGGGCGCAGCGCTGAAAAAATTGCGTCGCTCGCGGCTGAGCTGGGACTGGATGCAGTCGGCTTCAGCCTGGATGACATCGCCGAAGCCACCCGCAATGTGGATGGCTGCGATCTGGTGCTGAATTGCGCCGGCCCGTTTTCTGCCACCGCGGAGCCGATGATGCAGGCATGCCTGAACGCTCGCGCCCATTACCTTGATATCACCGGTGAAATCGCCGTGTTTGAACTGGCGCAATCGCTGGACAGCCGCGCCCGCGCCGCCGGTATCGTGCTGTGTCCGGGTGTCGGTTTTGATGTGATTCCCACCGACTGCGTAGCGGCCGCACTGAAGGCCGCTCTGCCGGATGCCACCGAGTTGGTGCTGGGCTTTGATTCACGCTCGGGCCTGTCGCCGGGCACCGCCAAGACTTCGGTGGAAGGCCTGGCACAGGGCGGCATGGTGCGGCGCGACGGCAAAATTACACAGGTCCCACTTGCCTACAAGGTGCGACGCATTGATTTCGGCGATGGCGCAAAAGACGCGATGACGATTCCGTGGGGCGATGTATCCACCGCTTATTACTCCACCGGCATCAAGAATATTGAGGTGTTTATTCCCGGCTCACCGTCGATGATCGCCAACGCCAGGCGCGCCAACTATATCCGGCCATTGCTCGGCATCGGCTTCATCCAGAAGCTGATCAAGGCGCGGATCGCCAAATCCGTCAAAGGCCCGGATGCGGCCAAGCGAGCGAGGATGCCCACCTATGTCTGGGGTGAAGTCAGCAACGCACGCGGCGAGAAGAAAACCGCGCGCATTCGCACTGCCAATGGTTACAGCCTGACCATCACCGGCTCACTGGCGGTGACTGAGTACCTGCTGCGAAATACGCCGGAAGGCGGCGCCTATACGCCATCGAAGTTGGTGGGGGCAGATCTGGTGACGCAACTGCCGGAATCCGGGCCGCTGCAAATCAGCTAGGCAGGAAGACTGCTCTGACATCACCGCGCAGCAATTCGGGCGCGTCGTTATGCGCCGCGACCTTCCTGTAACAGTCCGCTCAACGTCATGCATAACGTGCGCTCAAACTGCGCGGCGAAATCGGGTTGAAACGGCGCGAACTCCGGCCGTGACATGATCTTGCGCACCGTGTCGGAGGGATGGCTCAGGGGCCAGAGTCCTGCAATCAGGGCAAATGCCGGATGCAGAAAATCCACCAGTTTCGGCACCGTAATCGACGGCATGGCAGCATGCAGGTCGTTCACCAAGCCCAGCCCGAGCTGCAAACTCTGCTGCTTGAATGCCAGCACGACCTCTTCCGACAGATTGTGTTCCAGTACCGAGGCCAGTGAGCTGACCAGCCAGCACAGACGCGGGTGCTTCACGGTCGCGGTGGTCAGTGCCCTGGCCACGGCCGCGACATCATCGCTGCCTTGCAGCGGCGCCAGAACCACCGCCGCATCGGCCAGCCAGCGGCGCCAGTCTTGCTCAAGAATCTTCAGAAAGATCGCCTCGCGACTCTCGAAGTAGCGGTACACAGCAGATTTGGCCATGCCCGCCTCGCGCGCAATGGCGTTCAGGCTGATGCTTTCCAATGGCTGCTGGTCCAGCAGAGTCGCCGCTGCCTGCACGATTTCATCGCGCCGCTGGGCAATCTCCTCCGGCCTGCGGGCCCGGGTAAAGCACTCACGATAGTTCGCCAAAATCGACCCCATACTTCTTAAAATGCTGATTTGAAAGCATTTTATATACTTAATGTCAGCCAACGGGAGCTAGTCTACTGAATCGATGCGAAAAAAGACATTGACTAGTGACCGGCGGTCTCTTAATTTACGTGACCAGTGGTCACCTATTAACCCGCAACGTGCAAGGATCAACCATGGCTAAAGTCACCTGGACCCCCGAACAGATGCCGTCACTGGACGGCAAGGTTGTTATTGTCACCGGCGCCAACAGCGGCCTCGGTCTTGAATCTACCCGTCTGCTGGCCGGCCGCGGCGCAGAAGTGATCATGGCGTGCCGTAACCAGACCAAGGGCGAACAGGCGCTGACGTTGATCAAGAAGGAAATTCCGTCGGCAAAACTGACGCTGATGTCACTGGACCTGTCCAGCCAGCAATCGATCAGGGATTTTGCCGAGGCATTCAAGCAGCGTTATTCGCATCTGGACATTCTGCTCAACAACGCCGGCCTGATGGCACCGCCCCTGTCGCATACGCAAGACGGCTTTGAAATGCAGTTCGGCACCAACCATTTGGGACACTTTGCCCTGACTGGACTGCTGCTGGACGCGCTGGAAAACGCCAATGCGCCCCGCATCGTTACTGTCTCCAGCATGGCGCATAAATGGGGCAGTATTTACTTCAACAATCTTAACGCCGAAAAAGGCTACAAGCGCTGGCGCTTCTATGGTCAGAGCAAACTCGCTAACCTGATGTTTACACGCGAACTGCACCGTCGCCTGAGCGAGCGAAATTCAAAGGTTAAAGCGATTGCTGTGCACCCCGGCTACTCTGATACCAATCTGCAAACCGATACCATCTTCGCAGGTTTCAATCGCTTTTTTGCCCAGCCTCAAGAAATGGGTTGCTATCCCAGCATTTATGCAGCGACTTCGGACGAGGTGCGCTCTGGCGAGTACTACGGCCCCAACGGTTTCATGGAAATGGCCGGCTATCCTGCCCCGGCACATGTACGCAAGCTCGCACGCAATCAGGATGTCGCGCGCGAATTGTGGAACGTGTCAGAACAGCTGACCGGCATCCGGTTTCTGAACGCCGCCTGATATCCCCTGATGGCACGCCCTAGCGTGCATTGCTACGGGGCCACGCGGCCCCGTTTTTTTGCGCTCGATGCCCTGACGTTATGGACTTCCGGCGCGCTGGTACGTCTCGATCAACTCTGGCCGGTAGCGAACATGATGCCATCACCACATGGATGATCGATCACCATCCTCCACTGACCATCCCGCTGCCGACGCAACACGGCAATGGACAATGCACGCGCAATTGAGCCATCCGGCGTCGGTCCCTGCCAGGGCATCAGGTGTAGAGCGGTGTCACCAGCGACCACGACTTCATGCCCTTCATAAGTAAAGGCGCTCCCCGCCTCCAGCAAAGAAACAAACAGGTTGCGAAGATTATCCGTTCCGCTGACCTGATTGTCCGCTGCCATGTGCACAACGGCCTCGGGGGCATAGGTCGACAGGATGCGCTCCACGTCGGCCTCAGCCAGCGCTGTGGTCATGGTCTCGATGGTAGCCAGTATGTGTTGTGCTTCATTCATTGGTGTCTCCAGTGTGTTGCGTAAGTGGATAAGAGGTATGCTAGCCAACACCTGTGTCAGAACCTGTCAGTGGCAAACCGTGCGACTGTTTCGTCTTTTCAATATTCTCGATGAGCTGCGGTTACGGCGGACGCCGGTCACCGCGCGTGCACTGGCCGATGCCATGGGCGTTTCCACACGTACTCTTTATCGCGACATCGCTGACCTGCAGGCCATGGGCGCACCGATCCGTGGCGAAGGGGGGCTGGGATATGTGATGACACCCGGCTTCTTTATGCCGGCATTGAGTTTTGATGAAGAAGAGTTGGCCGCGCTGGCAATGGGAATTCGCATGGCCGCGGCACGCGGGGACCTGCCTTTGTCATCGGCCGCACGACGAGCCGCAGCCAAGATTGCCGCCTCACTGGGGGAGTCATCCGGTGCTGAATTTCTCGATGCGCCGTTACAAGCGGGCCCATCCTCACTGGCGCAAACGCCGCACCTCGCGACATTGCGTCAGGCGATACGCCGGCGATCCGTACTTGAGCTGGACTACACCAGCCTCAAAGATGTCAGCTCCACGCGCCGCGCGCGGCCATTGGGCCTGACATCATTCGATACGGTCTGGCTGCTCACGATCTGGTGTGACACCGCCAATGACTTCCGCCATCTGCGCGTCGACCGGATCGGCGCCATCCGCGACACTGGCGAGCGCTACCGTGACGAACGTGGAAAGCGATTTGCCGATAGCCTCGACAGAGAGAACCGGAATATGCAGCAAAACACCGCAAGCTGAACTGCCCGTCACCGACAACACTACGGGGCCCACAGGCCCCGTAGTGTTGTGCAGCATCGCCAGCCAGGTTGCGGTGCGCGTCAGAAAGGCCGTTCGCCACAGCGGAAGAAGTAAGGCAAGTGCTCCAGCGGCGCGCTGACTTGCACCGTGCTACCACCTTGATAGGTCTGTCCGGTCAGAGCATATTCCCAGCAGCCCTGCGGCAGCACGACCACCTTGCTGCGCGCGCCGTCGTCCAGAACCGGCGCCACCAGCACCTTATCACCCAACATGAACTGCTGGTGCTCATTGCGGAAGCGCGCATCCTGCGGAAACTCCAGCCACATCGGACGCCACAGCGGTGTGCCCTTACTGTAAGCGACATCCCAAAGCTGATTCAGGTACGGCATGGCCTTTTCACGCAGAGCCAGCGTGTCCTTGAACGGCGCCACCGCACCCGGCCAGCTCCAGGGCGTTTTCAAACCGGTCATCGGCGAGTTATGCAGACGGAACATGGGAATAAAGGTGGCCAGCTGATGCCAGCGCGTAAACAGCTCCTGACTCATGACGTTGCCGTAGTCGGCATAGCCGCCAATCTCTGTAGAAACATTGAACGCACCGCCAACGCCACGATTGAGAATATCCGGCAGCACAGCCTTGATGCCGGTGGTCGCATCCCAGGTTTGGGCGTTATCGCCAAGGAACTGCGCATTTTCATAGGCGGCAGAGCCGGGCCGGCCGCTGTAGTTGGAACGCGTAAAGAAGAACAATTCACGCTCCGGATGCGCCGCCATGTAATCGTCAAAGATCTTCGCGGTTGCCTTGCCACCCAGCGTTGCATACTTGTTGTGCATGCTGCGGCCGCTATCGCCGTTGTAGAAATGCATGTCCGGGCGAATCTGCTCACCGAAGTCGAGCATGAAACCTTCACTGCCATCGTCGAGCTGATCAACGATGCGTGATTTCCAGAACGCGACGGCAGCAGGATTGGTATAGTCCAGCGCGCCGGTTTCCGCGCCCCAGGTTTCATAGACATACTGCTCACCCGAGTCAGTAGTAGCGAGATAGCCACCCGCCACAGCTTGCTCGAACACTTCAGGATCTTCCGTCTGGATGTAATCAGCAGAGACCATCATGCGATTGTAAGACATCGGTTTGATGTCACGCTTTTTCAGCTCCGCCAGCAGTGTCGCGCGCTCGGATTCGGTCAACGCGTCTTTGGTTGCACTCCAGGATTCGATCACGTAGCCGGACGGTGCGAAGCCGTACAGATCAAGATTTGTCAGGTGATCCATTGCCTCCTCGAGGTAGCGGCCACGCTCGATCGGAATGCCGGTATATTGCTCAATCAACCCCGGCAGCACAAAGGCCGGATGACTGAAGATAAAGCCCTTGGCCCATTCCGGCAGCGGCCGATGGCGGCCATTGATGGCGGTGATGGTTTCAATGTTCTTCTCGTAATCGCCCGTGCTGACAACAAACGACACGTCATTGGATGACACATTGAAGCGCCAGGCGTCATCGCGATGATTCGCCATATAGAATCGCGACATCTCCGGGTTCTCCAGCAGGAAGCCGTATTGCTCAGACGAATAGAACAGCGCCTGCGGGCCGTACGCACGACGCAGCGAATAGTCCGGCACAAACGCACTCATGCCCATGCCTTCCATGGTGAAGCTGTAGAGTTCGTTGCCACGCTGATCCAGCGTGCCGCGACGACCGCCAAAGCCATAGAAGGCCTCGTCCGGCGCACTGGCAAAGGCGAAATCGATGTTCTGGGCACCGGGGAAATCCGTTTTCGCTGAAATCCGCATGGCCTGAAGACCGGAAGGATCCGGTTCAACAGTCACATCAATGGTTGCGCCGTTATAGTTGGTGGCGACGGTAAAGCGAATGCCATCGCCCACTTTTTCTGCATCCACAACATTGGTCGCGAATACCAGTGTGGTGCCACGCGTCACTTGCATCAGCTCGGTAAAAATCAGGTCGGTAAAGGAGAATTGCTCTGCCTCACCGACCTCGAAATGCAACGCCGAATAGGCATCGCAGGCCAGTGCCGGCAGTGAGACCAATTCACCATCAATGTTGGGCTCGGCGTAATAGCAAAGAGGGCTCAGCAGCGGTGTCGCATCAGACACCGAGGCGAGCACATCGTTGCCCTGTTGGTCGCGAATAATGATCCGGAACGGAGACGTCTCGACCACCGCCGAGATGTTGTTACCGGGAACAGTGACGGACTCCTGATCACAGGCGGTCAAGCCGGCCATTGAGATCAGTACGATCAGGTGCATCTGGAATTTCTTCAGCATCTTGGTTGCCTCGTTATTGTTATCGCCGGCAGCGCGGGTGCAAACGTCAGGGTCGATGCCGCCATCCCGTGCTGCCGCCTTGTAGGAGGCGTAAATACCTGAAGGGGAGCGCCTACGCCTCTACTCCACGATCCCCTCTGTCCAATCAGGACCAGTGCAATCTAGGGCCTTGCGCGCACAGCGTCCTTGCCGCGGCGACGCGGGATTTGCCGAACTGACAAAATTGCTCAATTATTTGTCCATGCGATGAGCAAAGACCGGCACCCGCGGGCCCGAGAGCGCCCAAGGCAAGCCGGCTGACCACACCACCTTTTCAACAGCTGCGGCCCGGGAAGTGCGTGAATGAGCGCGGAGATGCCCAAGTTTTACGTGACACTCAGCTATCTGTACGGGTTGTTCGATTACCTGTCGGAGAAGTCCCTGAATCAGGAGCAGGTGCTCTATGCCCTGAATATGCCGCGTGATCTGCTGGACAGCCCGGACACCCTGCTGCCGGTGGACTATCTGGATATTGGCTGCAATGTCGCCACGCTGGTGTCGGGTGACCCGCTGGCCGGCTTCAGGGCGGGCCAGCGCATGCGGCCCGCCCACCTCGGCATTGTCGGCCACATGATGCTGTGCTGCCGTTCGATCGAGGAACTTGCCCAATTGGGCACGCGCTATGGCCGGCTGATCAGCAATGGCGCGGACTTCGAGATCAGGGCCAAAGACGGCGCCCTGTCGCTGTACATCACCGCCGCGCAAGGCAGAACCACGGGTCATTGCCGTACCGCGCACGACTACAGCATTGGCGGCTGGATCGCCATGAGCCAGTGGCTGGGTGGCAGCAAATTATCACCGCGCTATATGAAGTTTCCCGGCGAAGAAGTGGTGAGCTACGACAGCATTCGTGAAGAACTGGGTTGTGACATCGAGTTCGGCGGCGGCGCCACCATCATTGATCTGGCGTCGGGCAAGCATTCCTTCAATATGCGCTCGGTCGACCCCGGCGTCAGAGCCATGGTCGAAGCGTCCCTGCAACAACGTCTGGCGATGCTCGACGATCACCGTACCGGGCAGGATGAAACGCTGGCCACCATCGTCGATCTGATCTGCGCGCGACTGCCAGAAGGAGCGCCGGAGCTGGACACCATTGCCGCCGGTATCAACAAGACAGCGCGCCAATTGCGTTATGCGCTCAACACCCGCAACACCACGTTCAAGGAACTGGTCGACTCGTCACGCCGCTCGATGGCGATCAAGCATATGGCCGACCCGGTACTACCGCTGGTGGACGTCGCCTTGCTGCTCGGTTTCTCGGACCAGACCGCATTCCACCGCGCATTCAAACGCTGGTTCGGCAAAAGTCCGGGCGACTACAGAAAGGAGCTTGCACAGAGCCGGGGCTGACCTTTGCAAGGGGCCCTGCCCCTGACACAGGCACGCGCCCCGCGGCAACACAAACGCACCCTGTGCGTCTGCTACACTCGAATCACCCACACCGATGAGACGTTACGGCATGGACCAGCCCAGCCCGATCATTCTGCAAGACAAACCGCCACGCCTGGACAAGGTGGACCCGGGTGAAACCCGTATCGATGATCGCACGGACTATGACAAGCAGCTTGCGCGCGAGCAGAAGCAGCTACTGGCAATTCAGCAGGCCTATTTTCACCAGAAGCAACGCGCCATTGTGCTGTTCCAGGGAGTGGACGCCAGTGGCAAGGGCGGCGCCATCCGCCGCATTACCGAGAAACTCGACCCGCGCGGCTTTCAGGTTCATCCGATCGCCGCACCGAGCGACGACGAACGCGGCCGCCATTATCTGTATCGCTTCCAGACACGTCTGCCGTCGGCGGGCACCCTCGCCATCTTCGACCGCTCCTGGTATGGCCGTGTGCTGATCGAACGCATCGAGGGCTTTGCCAGCGACAATGAATGGCAACGCGCCTACCAGGAAATCAACGAGTTCGAGCGCATGCTCAGCGATGACGGCGTACGTATCGTTAAACTGTTCATGCACATTTCCAAAGATGAACAGCTCAAGCGGTTTGAAGAACGCCTGCATAATCCAGTCAAGCGCTGGAAGCTGACCCACGACGATGTGCGCAACCGCAGCAAGTGGGACGACTATGAAGTCGCCTTCAATGATATGTTCCGTTACACCTCAACAGACACGTCGCCCTGGTACCTGATTCCCGGTAATCACAAATGGCATGCACGCATTGAAGCGCTGAGAACCATAAACAAGGTGCTGGCGAAAGGTGTCGATCTCAGCCCGCCACCGCTGGACGAGAGCCTGATCCGGGCGGCAGAAGAACAGCTTGGCATTGTCCTGTCAGAGCGGTAATTCCAGCACATATTGCTGTGGTGTACGCCAGAAACAGCCACCGGTAGAGCGCCACACTTGTTTGCGAAAGTCGGTGTCAGTAATCGTGCCACCGAATATCCCCAGCCTGTTATTGCACACAACGATTTCGTAGTCGTAACGTGTGGCTAGCAGGGGGGCTACAACGTCTTCCGTCCAGGTCATGCCAACCGGTGACGACCAGACATCAGAAAGCGCTCCGCTGGCATCAACCACCACCGTACAGCCACAGCGTGCCGTCAAATTCGACCACCCTGTATGCATGGAATTTGTGTACCCGTTATTGCAATACCATGTCGCGACTGTACAGCAGGCGCCAGTCGTTACCGTCGCGGCTATGCCAGACCCGATTGTCTTTTGCAGCGATAAGATACAGTCCCTGATCTGTTGCACAGGTAGAGTGGCCCACGGTACCGGAGAGCACGCCGTCCGACGCCAGATCCCAAGTGACAGCATCGTCACTCACCCACACTTTCGAACCGGTTATTAACCAGACCTTGTTGTCGAACACCGTCACCGTATGGCCGACAACACCACCAAATGCCGGATCACCATTGGTTTGTAGCGGCGTGTCGGTCTCCAGCGTCCAGGTCACGCCATCCAGCGAGCTCCAGATATCATTCATGGCGGAGGAAGAACTGTTGGTAGTTCTGCCGCCGACAAACCAGAGCTTGTCGAGGAACGCAAACAGCACACCGTTGGATTGCGCGGGAATGGCATCGCTATTATCGGCTTGTTTGGGCTGACTGGTGACCAGCGACCAGCTGCTGCCATCGTCGGAATTCCAGATATCGGCGGTGCGGGTGCCGGCAATAATGCCGCCCATAATCCACAGCTTGCCGTTATAGCTGGTCACGGCTTGCACGGTGCGCGGCGCAAAGCCGGCATGCTCCACCATCAACTCCCAGGTAATGCCGTCCGGGGAGCGCCAGACGTCATCCTTGAGGCTGGCGCCGTTACCGCCACCCAGCAGATAAAGATAACCACTATGGCGAACCATCAAGGGAGATGTGCGCCCGGCAGGCAGCGCACCCAGATCTGTGGTTTGTGTAGACGTGATGACAAAGTCATAACCGGACGTTGAGATCGCATGTTTGTCGTTGGCCGCGCCATCCAGCACATGAACGTCGTTATCGAGACAGGCTGCAACCGCGTAACCTTCCGCCGGCAGGTTGGAGTATGGCGTCACGGTGAGCCAGCTGTTATCGCGCAACACTGTCAGCGGCAACGTCGAATTACTGCCAAACCAGTACAGTTCGTCGTCGAAGATGGTCAGGCTGGTGTAACGGGTGGCTGCGCTGTCCGCGACGATCTGATCCCAGGTCACGCCATCCGACGACACCCATGTTGCTGTTTGTCCGCCTCCACCGACCAGATAAAACTGATCGTTATACACGGTCACGGTGGCGCCGTAGGTTGCCGGCCAGGCCGCGCTGCCATCAGACTGCAACGGCCCATCCACCACTTTTTCCCAAACCTTGCCATCGGCACTGCGCCAGACTTCATCCAGGTCGGTGTAATCCAGCCGGTACCCTGAAATGAGCCAGATATAGCCATCTTTTACTGCCGCGGCCTGATAGGAGACTGGAATGTCGACAAGATTGCCGGACGCATCCTCGGGCGTTGCCGTCACCAGCTCCCAATCCACACCGTTGGCACTGCGCCAGATACTGTCGTCCGCATATTCTGCGGTGGCATCGGTTTCACCGCCGATCAGCCAGAGATAGCCATCCTTGACCACGACCTGGTGATAGGCCACGGGGTAAAAACCGGGACTGCCATTGGCCTGATCCCAGGTGATACCGTCCTCGGACACCCAGACATCATCTTGATAGGCGTAGGAACTGCTGGTCGCGCCACCGATCAGCCAAAGCTTGTCGTTGAACACCGTGAGCGTAAAACCGTCCAGAGCGGAAAAGGCGTCGGCACCACCGGTTTGTGTCGCGCGCGGTGTTATCTGCTCCCAGACTAAACCGTCGCCCGCCCAGATATCTGTAACGCCATCGGCCAGCAGAATCATCCGGCCTTTAAAGCTGACCATGTCCCCGTTTGTGTAGGGCAGCCGGGTAGTAGAGATGGCGGTTGCCTCGGTGGCAGCACCATCCCTGGCAAGCCAGTAATAAGCGGGCTGGCTCAATGTCAGGGCCATGTCATCGACATCACTGCCATCCAGAATGTCGAGCGCGCCATCGGCGCACAACGCATAGTTGGCCAGATCGCAGTCCGCATCGGTGGAACGATAGAAGTCGGCGCCGTTGACCGCCTCCGGGAAGCTGACGCGGGCGCCGGCCTCACCGATCTCGGCGTATATTTTTGCTGTGATGGTTGTGCTCGCGGCGCTGGAGCTGTTGTCACGCTCATCGTGGCCGCAGCCAGCCAGCACTCCGACACTGCAGGACAGTAGCGCCACAATATGCCACCACCTGCGCCCTGCAATTCCAACTTCAAAAGCCTGATGTGGTGTTATCAACCGGCCAACAGCATTCACTCGAGTCTCCCGCGATTCTCTCTAATCAAACACGGCACCCGCCCATACGGCTGTGCCTGGATATTGATTGACCGCTCCCGATTTACAGCGGCGATCACGGGGGTTAGAGCAAAAGTCGGACCAGATAAAATAGTTAAATTATTCAAAAACTTATAGCTATAAAACGTTTGGCCGTGCGAAGACATTCTTATATAGAGCTTATAGGATGCGCTTATAAGCTGGCGTTCCGCTTATAGCGCAGGGGGGATCGCTCACTTCTTTAACAGGGGCGGCGGGTGTCTGCGAATGTTAGCCAGCGCCCAGCGTAGATGCGTGCGGCCTTATTTCCAGGGGAAGACAGACGGATAACAATTTGGACGCGCAATGCGGGCCACACGAATTGATCGAAGGCAATGGACACCAGCAGACCACGGCAACTCATTCCGCAGGCCAAGGATTTGCCAGCTCGCGGTTACCTGACAGGTTTGACATTGACCAGTGGTTCAGTATCGCGGCGGTGTCACCCAAGCGGCGCCCTAGTGCGTGCCATCCTGACCGGAATTCGAAGGGCTGAACAACGCAGAAAAATTCAGCGCTGGGCTCCACCCGCGTCATGCACGGTTTCGAGTGACTGCACACGCATCTGTTCGTCCACCGTAAATAATTGCGCGCGCATTTGCGCCACCAGGGTTTCACGGTCCTGTTCTGCCAGCGAGGTATCGGAAAGCAGGGCATCACGTTGCTGCAGCCACTTGCCCAGGCGTTGCTCCCACTCGTCCTCTTCCCGGTCAAGCGTCTCAAGCCGATCAGCCGCCTCCGCACCGACAATCTGTTCTCGTACCGCACGCAACTCGCTGTCGGAGCAACCGCGCTGGCGGCAATCCGTAGTCGCACTCATGAGATCAAGATACCGGCTGGCAGCTGCCAGTGATTCACGCAATGGCGGCGGCAGTTGCTGTTCAAGCATAGCCAGCCGTGTACTGCGCTGTTCGTCCGTCAAGGCATCGTCCTGAACCAATGCCTGACGATCAAGTACGTATCGGTCATAGGCGTCCTCCTCCACGAAGAATGCTTCAATGGCGGCAAGCGGCAGGTGCTGCGCACGCAGTCCGGCAAGCTGGTCGCGTCGGGCGCGCATTGCCGCCACATTGAGCTGCCCTCCATCGAATACCGGACCCTCGCCGATACTCTCGAGATCGCCCAGATAGGCGAGATAGCCTTCGAGCAAGGCATGTGCCTCGCCGCTGGCTGGAGCCTCAAGATGATGATCGATATAAGCACGTACGCGAGCCACAATAACGTCTATTGATTCCTCCCCGAGTGTCGACAGGAAGTAATCAAACAGATTTCGGATGCGCCGCGTTATAACGAGGTGGCCATCTTTATCAATATCAAAACCTCCATCAACTTCGGTATCGCGAAGCGATGCTGGCAGGTTCTCCAGCCCGGTGTCATAACGAACATCAGGTGCTGATGTATTGTCAGTGCGGCCATCGCTGACCGCCGCGACATTGGCGAGCGCTTTCCGTGGTTGCGCATTGACGGGTGGCTGCTCCGTGCGCCACCCTCGAAGGACAAACACACAGGCGACCAGAATAATCAGCGGAACATATACTTTCTGCGCTGTCTTCATGTAATCAAGACCTGCAAATCGATCTTTTTATAAAAAATCCAGGCAGACGTCCGCATCTGCCTGGACAAATGCCGCAATCAGAGGCCGGCGTTCTTCAAACGATTGGCGTGCTGGCGAAACACTGTAACTGGATCAGCCTCGAACAGACTGCGCAGGCCAAAGACCTGGTTAACCTCGTCCAGATGATTCATGAAGTAATTGTCACGGACTACGCTACCAAGGTGGCTGGAGCAGCGACCAACCAGACCATCATTCTGTTCAAAGCCAAACGCCAGACTGACCAGACTGAGGGGGTAATCAGAAATATCCAGCGCGTTGGTGAGCACACCAGTACCGCCCCAGGAATAGTAGCGCACGCCGTTTTCGCTCGCTGCGCCCTGCCCGCAAGGATCGCTTTCGCTTGGCATGCCGCCGGGGAAGCGGGCGTTGAACGCCGCCATTTCCTCTGCGGTCAGCTGAGCGAGGCCCGCCAGCGAATCCTGCTCGTAGTTGGCACCAGACAGCAGGTTGACGAAATCGAAGAAGCCATTGACGACGGAGCCAAGCACCCCGGTCAACTCCGGACCCACCACCCCGGCCACGTCGGTGACCAGATCAGCAACCGGCGACCCGGTATTGGGACCGCCAACACCCGTGACCGACGCTACCCGCTGCGGCGCCACGCCCGCCACATATCGCGCATCCAGGGTTCCCTGACTATGGCCGATGATGTTGACCTTGCTGGCACCGGTAATGGCCTGGATGGTCTTGATTTGCTTGAGCAGCTGCTCACCGCGGACGGTCGAGTTGCTGAATGATGCAACCGTGGTGATGTAAACACGCGCGCCGTTGGTGGTCAGGTTGCCCGGGATCCCGTAGAAATACTCTATCGGGCCGAGCGCATCGAAGCCGCCCATGCCGTGGGAGAGTACGATCGGGTAACGGGTCTTGGCGTAGCTCGACAGGGTCCAGTTGCTGCCGGCCTTGCTGCAGCCGTCGGTAGAGCAGCTGTAGTAACTTCCGGCGTTAGCTGCAGCCGCCAGAAGCAATGCTGTCATAACAGTACATAGGGGAAGAATCTTCTTCATCGTAGCGTCCTCTGATTATTATTGTTGTTATCAGGCGTTGCCGGCGGGCACTGCGCATTCGCGCCACCTTGACCTGACAATCGGGATTGACTCTAGTCCTCCGCTCCGATGACGGGTATTGCAGAATGGGACGCCGCATATGACCATTTGAGACGCGCTTGTGCGGTCCGATGTCTGACTGGCTGCAACGCGGCGATGCCGCCAAATAACAAGAAAAGAGCCGCTGCTCTATAGCGCCAGCAACCCTGGCAACGTCGGGCGGCATGGCTGGAGATCCCGGAAACCATGCTCAGTGATGACGGCAAACTTTCGGTACAGATCGTCCACCACCTTCTGGTCCTGCTGGAGCGCCACGGTGGCGACCCGCAAGCTGTTCTCGCCGAAGCCGGGCTAGCAGGGCGAACCTTCGACAACCCGAACGAGTGGGTAGCGCAAGCCGTGTGTCGCCAGATCATTCTCGCCGCCTGGCGACTGGGACATGACACAACCACCGGCCTGCGCCTTTCACAGATTACCTTTCCGTCCGGCTTCGGCATCATCGGTCATATCGCCCAGGCGAGCCCAACGCTTAGCGAAATCATCAACACAGTAAACCGCTACGAGTGCTTGCTCGGGGATATTTTTACCTCAACGCTGGAACATGAGCCGGGGGCTGGTGTCTGGACACTGGCCGTGCGTGAGCCGGATGCACTTGCCAACCGCTTTATGGTGGACTTCGGTCTCGGCATTCGTCACATGCTGTTGCTGCTGATCAGGGAGAAACGCCGCAACATTCTCGTCGAGGCGCGCTTCACATATCCAGAGCCAGCGCCGACCGAGCGGGCCTATTACGAAAAAGTATTTAATTGCCCGACGCGCTTCGGCCAGCCACATTCCGGACTGGTGTTCAAGGCGAGCGCATTGAGCCTGCCGTTGAGTAGTCTGGATCAAGGTCTGAAACCCGCCCTTGAACAGGAAGCGGATCGTCAGGTTGAGGCATTGCGACAAGAAAAGTCCGTTGCCGAACAAGCGCGGGATCGTCTTGCCACACTCATCAGTCAAGGCACTGCATCACGCGAAACCCTGGCATCCAGTCTGGGCATAAGCAGCCGTCACCTGCATCGTGAGTTGGATAACGAGGGTACCAGCTACTCTGCTCTGCTCGATGAACTCAGATTGGAACGCGCGGAGCAACTCCTCGCAGGCACCGCCACGCTCGAAGAGATTGGCCGACAGCTGGGCTTCCTTGAGGCATCCTCATTTATGCGCTGGTACCGCAAAAAAACAGGTCACACTGCCCGGCATACGCGCTCTCCCTGACGTCCAGTTAGACGCTTGATCCTTGCTTGCGCTGACGTTTTCCTGATACAGGTAGTCACGCACCGGCGACACAAACCGGCCTCTTGGTTTAAATCAAGAGACTTGACAGAACGACGCAGCAGAGATGGCAATAGCGGGCATAGATGAGGTGGCAGACATGTACTCGGCCCGCAGCTAAGACAGATTCTTCTTCCGGGCTCTCGCCATAGCATCTAGACCTGTGATTGGAATTCAGAGGACCAGACTCTGCGCCCTTCCCGCTTCTCATGCCCTTTACAAGTAACTGGCTAAGCACTAGAAGGTAAAGACTCGGTGCGGCCAATAATTATCTCGATCCAGCATTATGCTCGGCAGGCACAAACCAGCCCCCACTATGCTCAAACGTGTTTGAGACACTGTTTGATTTTGTCTGACCCACTTTTATGTTTTGCGCCGCCTTTTGCTTCGAGTCCATGGAGAATGGGGCAGTCGGGCCGATGGTCACCGCGACATGCCTCCGCCAAACTGACCAGCGTATCTCTCATTTCGGTCAGCTCGCGGATACGCCCGTTAAGCTCCTCCACGTGTGAGTTGGCCATTTTCTTTACATCTTTGCTGGCTCGAGATTTGTCACGCCATAGCGAAAGTAAATTCTGGATTTGCTCCAGCGAAAACCCCATTGTGCGGGCCCGCTTTATAAAGCGGAATTCGTGAACATCCTTCTCAGCATAGATTCGATACCCGGTAGCGGTTCTGGCACCCGGAGCCACCAACCCGATTGCTTCGTAATGGCGGATCATCTTGGTTGTTACACCGGAAAGACGAGACACTTCTCCAATATTCATGACAGCCTCTCCTCGTTACTTAAGGTGAGCAAACACAAAGTCTCCAGAAGCACCCCAGCCAGCACTCAAGTTCTGGCTGGCCACACCGGATCCGTTATGCTGGCGATCCTTCCAGCAATGGTATCTGCGGCAGCTTTCCCACTTCCATAGTGAGCTCAGGGAATTTGAAACCTTGGCCCTACCCTCAGGTCAATCGGCGTGGCGGCTGAGTCGTCTGGTCGCCCGCTATGCCCCAGAAAATTTTTCTGATTGACCTATTGACCCTCCCATCGTGGAAACCCTGATCCTGCCTCTGTTCCCACTGATTGGAGGTTTACCATGAAAGGCCCACATCGTGTTATCGCCGCCACATTACTGGTCACGCCTGTGATTGCCAGCCTGCTTCTCTTGAATGCATGTACCGAGACACAGGCTGCAAACGTGGTGGAAAACCCCGCCGTGCCAGTGGAGGTCGCCACGGTCGTCACCGCACCAGTTGCCAATACCAGCTATCTGAGCGGATACCTGGTCGCTGCGGAGCAGGTGGAGCTTCGGTCACGTGTCAATGGGCACATTACCTCCACCCATTTTCAGGACGGCGCATTGGTGAACAAGGATGATGTTCTATTCCAGATAGACCCGCGTCCCTATCAGGCGGCTCTGATGGCTGCGCAGGCGTCACTCGAGCAAGCGGAAGCCAGAGCATCCCAGATCCGTAGCGAACTGAAGAGAGCTCAAGGGTTGGCCGCGATAGAGGCCATCTCTAAAGAGGACCTTGAGCGCAAGCAGACTGATCTCAGTACCTCGCTCGCCAGCGTGAGTGCTGCCCGTGCGCAGGCTAGAAAGGCCCGCATAGATCTCGACTTTACCACCGTGCGCGCACCCATTTCTGGCCGCGCCGGTAAAGCACTAGTCACGCCGGGTAACGTCGTACAGGGAGAAGGAGGCGGCACACTGTTGACGACAGTGGTGCGTGTCGACCCCCTGTATGCCGAATTCACCATCGATGATCGTACATACCTTGAATCAGCGGCGGCGCTTCGCGCGATTTCTCAGTCGACGGATATCAATGTCACTGTAGGTTCACAGGTGCTCAAGGGGCAACTGCACTTTCTCGACAACATGATTGACCCTACCACCGGTACGCTGCAGGCCCGCGCCAGCGTGTCTAACGCGGAGGGCCTGCTGGTGCCAGGTCTATTTACTGAGATCAGCCTCAGCACCAGCACCGTACCTGCCACCATGGTGCGGGATGCCGCGATTGGCACAGATCAGGATCGCCGATTCGTCTTGGTAGTCAACGCAGATAACACCGTGAGCTATCGAGAGGTAGAGCTTGGCCCGCTACGCAACGGCTTGCGAGTCATACACAAAGGATTGCAGCCCGACGAGCGCATTATCGTCAACGGCCTGCAACGCGTACAACCCAATGCACTAGTCAGTCCCCAGCCGGTAGCCATGGCGGATGACACTGCATCGACCACTCTAGCGCTACAGTGAGGTCAGACGGCCATGAAATTCTCACACTACTTTGTTCAACGACCTATCTTCGCCACGGTTTTGTCCGTACTGATAGTCATCGCCGGCTTCTTGTCATTTTTTCAGTTGCCTGTCAGTGAGTATCCTGAGGTAGTTCCCCCAACAGTCGTCGTCAATGCCAACTATCCCGGCGCAAGTCCCGACGTGGTAGCTGAAACCGTTGCCGGCC
Organism: uncultured Alcanivoracaceae bacterium; assembly: GCA_964389795.1. Taxonomy (GTDB): domain Bacteria; phylum Pseudomonadota; class Gammaproteobacteria; order Pseudomonadales; family Alcanivoracaceae; genus JARGPN01. The sequence continues at coordinate 124,071 of CAYMEY010000003.1, read as the reverse complement.
CAATCGAGCAGGCCGTCAATGGTGTCGAGAACATGCTGTATATGGCGTCGACATCGACTTCCAACGGCGGCATGCAACTGACAATAACCTTCCAGCACGGAACCGATCCCGACAAAGCACAAGTACAGGTGCAGAATCGTGTCGACCAAGCGCTTCCGCGCTTACCTGAGGCAGTCCAACGACTGGGTGTCGTGACACAAAAGTCCTCCCCTAACATGACTATGGTGGTGCACCTTGTCTCTCCCGATAAGCGCTACGATCCACTATACCTGTCGAACTACGCTGCACGTCACATCAAGGACCAGCTAGCAAGGCTACCCGGCGTTGGCGATGTGCCAGTCTGGGGAGGCGGTGATTACAGCATGCGTATCTGGTTGCAGCCAACGCAACTGATTGCGCGCGGGCTGACGGCAAGCGATGTTGTGCAAGCGATTAGAGAGCAGAATATTCAGGTCGCTGCCGGCGCACTCGGTCAGGAGCCGGATGCAAAGGCAGCCTTCCAGCTTTCGATCAAAGCGCAAGGTCGCCTGAAGTCTCCAGAAGAATTTGGTCACATTATCGTCAGCCGTAACCCGTCAGGGGCAATCACATACCTGAGAGACGTCGCGCGCATTGAGTTGGGTGCTGACCGCTATGCGGTACGCAGCTACTTGAACGGTGAACCCGCTATCGCTATGGCCATCATCCAGCGCCCGGATGCCAACTCGCTGGAACTTGCCCAGCAGGTGCGAAGCACAATGGCCACCCTGAAACAGTCGTTCCCGGAAGATATCGACTATCGCATTGCTTATGACCCGACGATATTCGTCAAGAAATCGATTGAGTCCGTGGTGCAGACACTGTTTGAAGCCATGCTGCTTGTTGTACTGGTCGTAGTGCTATTCCTGAAGACATGGCGCGCCTCCATAATTCCTCTGGTTGCAGTTCCGGTCTCGCTGATCGGGACATTCGCGATCATGCATGCCTTTGGGTTCTCGTTGAATAACCTGTCCCTGTTTGGGCTCGTGCTGGCCATAGGAATTGTGGTTGACGACGCCATCGTGGTGGTAGAAAACGTTGAGCGAAATCTGAGCCTGGGATTGACACCCGTCGATGCCACACGGCGCGCCATGAGCGAAGTCACTGGACCTATTATCGCGACCGCTCTGGTACTGTGTGCTGTGTTCGTACCCACCGCTTTCATCAGCGGTCTGTCCGGCCAGTTCTATAGCCAGTTCGCTCTGACTATCGCCATTTCCACTATCATTTCTGCGTTCAACTCCTTGACTCTGAGTCCAGCTCTCGCCGCAGCTCTGCTGAGGCAGCATGATAGTGAAGCAGAAAGTGCCTGGCAGCGCCTGACGGCCTTTTTCTTCCGACGCTTCGATGCAGGCCTCGCCCTCGGGACCCGTCGTTACGGGATCGCTCTACAGACGCTGCTGCGCCGTAGTGGTCTGGTGCTGGTAGCTTATGCGGGGCTCCTGCTACTGACCTTTGTCGGTTTCAACAACACCTCGACAGGCTTCGTTCCAATGCAAGACAAGTATTATCTCGTCGGCATGGTACAGCTCCCCGAGGCAGCCTCACTGGATCGCACAGATGAGGTGACCCGTCGCCTGACAGAGATTGCTTTGGCCGAGCCCGGCGTCGAGAGCGTGGTAGCCTTCCCCGGCATATCCATCAACGGCTTTGCTACCAGCTCCAGCTCTGCAGTGGTATTTGTCATGCTGGACCCATTTGAGCAGCGCCGCGACGAGGACCTGTCTGCATTTGCCATCGCATACAAACTCAACGGGAAACTATCAAGCATTCAGGAGGGCTTCCTAGCCATGTTCCCGCCGCCACCGGTGTTCGGTCTCGGAACCATCGGCGGCTTCAAACTACAGGTCGAAGATCGTTCAGGCCTGGGTGCTCAAGCACTGGCTGAGGCTACGCAAGCTTTGATTGCTGGCGCATCGAAAGAACCTGGCATAGTTGGACTGTTCTCAGGCTACCAGTCCAACGTCCCACAGCTGCAGCTCGATGTAGATCGCACCAAGGCTAAGAGTCTGGGCGTGCCCCTGACCAGCGTCTACGAGACCATGCAGATTCAGCTGGGTTCGCTCTACGTGAATGACTTCAATCTATTTGGTCGTACCTATCCGGTGATCGTGCAAGCTGATGCACCCTACCGGCAGGGAACGGAAGCTGTGAGTATGCTCAGGGCACGCAACGATTCCGGACAGCTGGTTCCGCTGAATGCGCTGGTAAAGCTACACCACTCGGCGGGGCCGGATCGCGTCAGCCATTACAACGGCTACCCGAGTGCAGATATCAACGGCGCCACCCTGCCAGGGGTGAGTTCGGGACAGGCCATAGCAACAATGGAACGTGTGGCACGCGATGTCCTGCCTGCAGGCATGGCAATTGAGTGGACCGAGCTCACCTATCAACAGATTCAGGCTGGCAATACCGCTGGTCTTGTCTTTCTCTTAAGCGTGTTACTGGTATTTCTGGTGCTGGCTGCACAGTACGAAAGCTGGTCGCTGCCGCTCGCCATTATTCTGATCGTACCGATGACTTTGTTGTCAGCCTTGGTCGGCGTGTGGCTTTCGCAAGGTGACAACAACATTTTTACGCAGATTGGCCTGCTCGTGCTCGTCGGCCTGGCCAGCAAGAACGCCATCTTGATTGTCGAATTTGCGCGCGCGAAGGAAGAGGATGGCATGGCACTCGTACCCGCGGTGTTAGAAGCAGCAAGGTTGCGGCTGCGACCAATTCTGATGACATCGTTGGCGTTTATCATGGGGGTATTTCCCCTGGTGATCGCGGACGGCGCTGGTGCGGAGATGCGTCAAGCAATGGGCGTTGCGGTATTTGCTGGCATGCTTGGCCTTACGCTGTTCGGCCTGTTGCTGACTCCGGTGTTCTATGTCGTGGTTCGTTCACTTGAGGCGCGTTTCGCATCTCGCGCTAGATATCCCTCCCCATCGGTGGCCTCAACATCAGGAGTCGAATCATGAGAAATTTTCTCGCTATCACTTCACTGTCTGCAATGCTGACAGCTTGTGCAGTTGGACCTGACTACCACAGACCGGACGTTAAACTCCCGACAGAGTTCATCGCCGGACCAATGCAGGTAGGCGCAGGAGCAACAACAGGCCTCTGGTGGCATCAGATCAACGATCCAGAGCTTGAGAAGCTTCTGCAGGCAGCACGGAGTGCGAACCATGACATCAGACTGGCCTTGAGCAGACTGAATGAAGCAAGAGCTCTGGCACGATTGAGTCAACTGTCGCTGTTACCGAGCGGAGCCGTCACTGCTGGAGTCACGCGCAGTCGGCTGAGTTCGCACGAGGCCGGAGTTGTCGCAGAAACCGCCCCACTTACGACTTACTCCGCCGGATTGTCGGCCTCCTGGGAGCTCGATCTCTTTGGAGGCAAGCGACGTGGTATAGAAGTTATGCGCGGTGAAACCGAAGCCAGAGGCGCAGAACTGGGTGCTGTACAGATGGCCGTTGTCGCGGAGACGGTGCAGAGCCTTTTCGAAGTTCGCGGCGCGCAGCGTCAAATTCAGGTCGCCGAGCGTAATCTGGCGTCCCAACGGAAAACGCTGATGCTTGTCGAGCAGCGCCATGCGCTCGGCACCGGCAGTGCATACGAAGTCGCCAGAGCACGCGCACAGGTCGATGCGACAACCGCGCTGATACCTCGCCTGCAGTCCGAGCAGCAGCGTGGCCTGCACCGCCTGGCCACGCTAACCGGGCAGCCTGCCGGCACGCTTCAGGTCACAAGCCCGACCGATGAAAAAATAATCATTCCGCTCAAGATTGGCGCTCCCGCCGACCTACTGCGCCACCGGCCTGATGTTCAGGCCGCAGAGAGGAGGTTGGCGTCCGCCACCGCAAGCATCGGGGTGGATACAGCAGATCTTTTCCCCCGTGTCAGCTTGAACGGATTCATTGGCTATGTGTCTGGAAGCCACGCCAGGCTGGGCGAAAGCGATACGCTGTCATGGCGAGCCGGTCCGTCGATCAATTGGCCACTCCTGGACCTTGGACGCGTTCGCGCCCGCATCAAGGCTCGCGAGGCGGGCGCTGAAGGTGCTCTGGCGCAGTACGAGAAGACTGTTCTTCAGGCTCTGGAGGACGCGGAGAATGCGCTGTCGGCCTATAACCACCAGCAGGCACGTCTCACCTCGCTTGCGAATCAGGCGTGGCATCTGGCGCGGGCAAATGAACTCGCTCAAGCTCGATACCATGCCGGCGCTCTGGATTACCTGGCCGTTCTGGATGCCGAGCGCAGTCTTCTCAATGCCGAGGCAGAACTGTCGGAGGCGGAGACCGCCCTCCAGATAATCCTCGTCCAGGTGTACAAGGCACTGGGCGCGGGCTGACGCACTACGGTCTTGTGCATGGCCAATGCAACCGGAAATTTCCGTGCCTGCTAGCCTCGCGCCATCCGGAGCGAGGCTACTTCACAAACTCTTCGGACGGGCGAACTGCTCACGGCGCGAAATAACGGCGACCTGAACAGGAGGATTGGAGGATGTTGGACAACATCGCGCCATAGCAGTTAAAGCAGGGACGCACTGGCCAGCCCATTCCCCCACCTTTATCATCACCGCTTTGCTCCACGACCCGACAGGAAGCGCCGTGTCTGTAGATCTCAGCAACCACACGCCCATGATGCACAGGTGCGTGCGAGGCTATCTGTAAGGAACTGACGTCGGGGAGATACCGAACCTACATCACGACCTATGCTGATTCAGTGGATTTTAGTGGACGCTCAAGGACAACCACGGAAGCTTCGGGGCTGTGCCATATCCGAACCCAATCCCGGTAAAACTACTCCCCGGAAATCGGAATCTTGCTCAGCGCTTTATCCAGAGCTCCAGCAGAGAGGTATATCTCACGCAGCGAGAGCGCAAGAGAACCCAGCATCAGGATTAACGCAACGCCGAATGCAATCTGCGCCATGGATTGGCTGGAGATGAACAGCAGGAACAGGCTGACGGTGCAGAACGTCAGGCTGAGCACCCCAAGCGCCTGGGCATGCTGTATCAGCCTGATTCGCTTGCGCAGATTGCCAATTTGATAGGCAACCGAGACGTCTGCACCAGCCCCCTCCTTTTCCACCAAGTGCCTGGCAACGCTGGCCAAGCCCAGAAAACGGTTGGTATAAGCCAGCATCAGCAATGAGATGGCCGGAAACAGCAAGCCCGGAACATTGTACGTCAGCACACCCAAGGCAATTTCCTTTTAACAGTCAGGACGCGAGCAGGCTGGATCGAACCAGCAACGAATCTTCGGCAAGAGCGATTTGGGGCAGCGGGAGCGCCACAAGACGCGTGGCTTCCGGCGCCGGTACACCCAAGGCAATCAACGCGTGAGCGACCATCTGCTCCGGATAGCCCTCTGCAGGTGACCGCGTTGAGAGGCTATACAGCGCAGCAAGCATCACTCCGAAAATCACCTCTAGCGCCGTATTAACGTCAGCCACCGTAAAGGCCTTGCGCTCCATGCTTCGCCAGATATGGCGCGGAAGGTACTCATATACGAGATGCCCCGCAGCGTCGATGTTAAACCCCGCCTTCCAGACAAATCTGGCGAAGTGCGGAAATCCTTTTGCGGTGTGAAGGAACAGTCTCAAACCGGTCGCCAATATTTCAACCGGATCTTCAAGATCACCGACTTCTTCCTCGATGAGCGAGACGATTTCATTGGAAAGCCCCTCGCCGATCGCAATAACCAGCTCGGAGTTAGTGCGGAAGTAATTATAGAACGTCCCTCGCGATACGCCCGCTGCGGAGATCACGTCGTCGATCACTGAGGCATCTATGCCCTTCTCGGCAAATACCCCTAACGCACTCTCAATCAAACGCGCACGCATTTTCTGTCTGCGCAATTGCCCCACACGCGTGCGATGATCGGTTGCCTGATTGTCGCTCATAGTGTCATTAACCTTGTTGGACCCATTCCTGGCTTGCACGCCAGAGTTTTCGCGCCAGCGCCTGATCAAGCGCAGTGGCCGACGGCTGCACGGCCCTGCACTGGTCATAGTACAGCCCTGACTCACCCGCCACCTCGGCAGACATTGCGCAATACAGGCTGGTTCTTGCCCCCTCTTCGGGTGACACCATAAAGCGCTTCGCCAGCCAACGTAACGGCGCAGGCAGCGACCGCCAAACGTCCGACGCCACGATACCCGGATGCACGGCATAGGTGCTAACACCGGCTCCTGCCATGTGACGCGCCAACTCCGTGGAGAACAGTAGATTGGCGAGTTTGGCGATACTGTATTCTTTCAGCCCTCCCGGTGTGCGGGTGGGCTGCCGAACCTGCTCAAAATCGATGCCCTTTGCATGCCGGTGCGCTTTACTGGACAGGACCACAACCCGGGCAGGCGCAGACGCCTTTAATCGATCCAGCAATAACTGTGTCAACAGGAAGTGCCCGACATGGCAGGTTCCGAATGCCAGCTCGAATCCGGAATCGGTTATCCCTGCAGTGCCAGCCAGACCAGCATTCAGCACCAGAATATTGAGCGGCAACTCACGTTGCAGAAACTGCTCAGCACATCGACGTACCGTAGCGAGATTACCAAGATCCAGGTGCAAATACTCTGCCGTCCCTCCTGCCGCCCTGATTTCCGCCAGTACCGGTTCCGCACGAGCTCGAGTCCGACAAGCAAGAAATACGGTGACACCCTGCGCCGCCAATTCAATGGCGGTCACGCGGCCGATCCCGGTATTGGCCCCCGTGATAAGGGCCACCTTTCCTGCGGGCATATCCTTCATTGACTGGTTCCTCTGCACATGCTGTGTCAATTTGTCAGCCAGCGTCGGAGCTGGCTCCAACTCTTGCGGCGATCATGCACTCTGTATTCGCGTAACCAATCCATCTCCGTTTCGATCGACTGGGCCACTTGCTGGCGCAACTGCCAGAGACTGGCCTTGTCGTCTTCCAGGCCTCGCAGTTGGGTGGTTGAAATACGCTCTCCAAAGCTGAAGTAAAAGCGTTGCGGCTTGGGCAGTATGGAAGCGCCTATCCCTCGCGCCACCGGCGGGATCATGTCGCCGTGCCGAGTGAGTTCGTCTAGGGGAAACTTTTTGCTCAACCATCGCCACGGCGCAGACCGCACAATATCATTCGCATCCAGCACAATATCCATAGCGTCGTCCGGCCCCAACGAGGCGAACGGGATAATGTCATACCCGTGTTCTATCGCCATACGTGCAAAGCCGGTGCGCTGCTTCCAGATCAGCTGATGCGCTTCTCCTTTCCGTCGCATCACCTCTCTGCCGCCGCCCGGGAACACCAGAACATGCTGACCGCTCTGCATTAACTCGGCGCAGTTCTCGCGCGAACCGACGACCACCCCCAGACGCGTCAATAACGACCTCCAGCCGGGAACCAGAAAGTGCCCCCGGTCGCCAAGCGCCCGCAACACCACCCCATGCTCACGATACAGATGCTCGCCCATTAACGGCACATCCAGCACCCCGTAGAGGGTGTGATTTCCGACCCACAGCGCGGGACGTTTTGAGTCCAGCTTCTCTAACCCTCTGAAAAAAGGGCTGAAATACGCCTTTGCGAGACCCACCAGCCACGCGGCCTCCCTCAGGCTTGGAGGGGTATATGCCCTTATTACTGATTTCATAACTGGCTCCATCTGACATAACTGTCATCTTGACGTTTTCGTCATTATAAGAGTAAAGTGCTCGCAAGTCATCCACTGATAGAGAGACCGGGACATGGGCAAGCAACAGACTCTCGAGGGTTACCCCTCACACCTTGTACAGGCAGGTAACCGAACCATTCACGTCACAGAGGCAGGGTCAGGGTACCCGGTGATTCTTCTGCATGGTGGAGGCCCTGGCGCTTCAGGTCTTTCCAACTATGGACGGAACATCAGCGCGTTAGCGCAAAGCTTTCGCGTCATTGTCCCGGACATGCCCGGCTACGGCGCTTCCACCAAAGGTTTGGATCGCAATGACCCGTTTGGCGACCTCGCAAAAGGGATTCTGGCGATGATGGATGCCATGAACATTCAAACGGCACACGTTGTCGGCAACTCCCTTGGAGGCGCCTGTGCTTTACGCATGGCGCTTGATCATCCATCGCGTGTTTCGGCACTTGTCTTGATGGGCCCGGGGGGCATCGGCACCACTCGCGGTCTCCCTACCGCTGGCCTCAACAAACTCCTGAATTACTACGGCGGTTCCGGGCCTTCACTCGCCAAGCTTCGCTCCTTTATCCGCGAAGATCTGGTTTACGACGGCAATCAGGTTCCCGATTCCCTGATCAAGGAACGGTATGAGGCCAGTCTTGATCCTGAGGTTGTTGCCAGCCCACCGCTGCGTCGTCCGACCAACCTGTTTGGTGCATTGCGCATGGACTTCACCCGTGACAGCCGTCTCAAGCGTTGTACAACGCCGACGCTGGTGCTCTGGGGTGCAGATGACAAGGTCAATCGACCCAGTGGCGGAAAGCGTCTGCTCGGCACCATGCCCAATTGCGATCTGTACCTGTTCAGCAAGACCGGGCACTGGGTGCAGTGGGAGCGCGCGCATGAGTTCAACGCCGTAACCACCGGATTCCTTCTGGCGCAATCAAAAGACTGACAGATCTCGACCAGCGATATGCCGAGTTCAAGCCAGAGAGGAAGCACAAAATGAATGATAACGAGCTGCACGACATCTTCGATCAAAGCCGGGTCGGCTATGTGTTGATCGAATCAAACCGACTGGATGCATGGCGCCAATTCGCGGTGGATGGCATCGGCATGCACCTTGAGCACGAGGATGATGATGTCCTTGCTCTAAGAGTGGATGAGCACACACGCCGGCTGATCATACGGCGCGGAGCTGCCGAAGACTGCGCAGCGATCGGCATCCAGATGACCAACTCAAATGCGCTGCTGGAAGTGAAGCGTCGTCTGCAAATGCACGATATCGAGATTCTTCGCGGAAGTGATGCCGAGGCGACTCTGCGTGGTGTAGAGGAGTTCTGGTTCTTCACTGGCCCTAAAGGTCAGCAGACTGAGATCTTCCTCCAGGCAAAACTCACTGAGGCTCCCTTATGCATGCAGGCGAGTGGCTTTGTCACAGGTGACAGCGGCATGGGGCATGTCGCCATCACCTCAAGAAACCCGGAAAAGACAATCAGTTTCTGGCGTGAAATTTTTGATGCAAGAGTAAGCGACTACATAACGCAAAGAATTGCGGGTGTCACCCTGGATGTGGCGTTTCTCCGGCTGAATGAACGACACCACTCCATTGCGGTAGCGGCGACACGTGGCTCGCGCATGGATCCTATACGCACGCGTATCCAGCATATCAACTTCCTGGTCAGTTCCATGGAGGACCTGTCCAGCGCGTACACACGACTCAAGTCATTGGGCTTTGAGATGGCGCACGAAATCGGCCAGCACCCCAATGACAAGGAAGTGTCGTTCTATGTCATTACGCCATCCGGATTCGAATTTGAGCTTGGCTGGAACGCACTGACGGTGAATGAGACGTCATGGACCACGCAGCATTACGACCGCATCAGCATCTGGGGACACCGCCCCGGCAAGCCCGGCCTCATCGGCTTTCTCAGCACCAACCTGGGAAATCTTCGCCGTGGCCTGAAATCGCTGTTACGGAATGAATACAGCCCACTGCAAAAGAACAAGTGAGAGGCACAAACATGAACCGTCAAGTCAGTGAAATAGTGAATTGTGACGTTGCCATTGTAGGTCTCGGTCCTACTGGTCTGGTACTGGCGCACATGCTGGGCATGCGCGGCCACGACGTCGTGGTACTCGAAAAGGAACCCGTTTTCTACGGAAACGCCCGCGCCGTCTACACCGATGACGAATGTATGCGCGTATTCCAGCACATCAATTGCGCCAAGGAGCTGCAGGGAAAAATGCTGCAGGAAACTCCGGTTCAATTTGTCCGGCCAGATGGCAGCGTAATGGGGCAGTACTTTCCGAGAAAGCGACCCTATGGGTGGCCCGTGGTGAACTTTTTCTATCAACCCTATCTTGAGTCAACGCTCACGGAAGAGCTTAGCCGGTATCCGAACGTCAAGGTACTGCGTGGACGCGAGCTGACTGACTTCAAACAGGACGACACAGGGGTAAACATCACCCATCAATCCACTCAGGAATTTCGATTTTCAGACGAGACCGATGCCAAGGTCGCGCTTCATAAAGAGCGGAACCCGCGAACATTCCGTGCCCGATACATGGTTGGCGCAGATGGCGGAAGAAGTGTGGTGCGCGAGAAATTGGGCATCAAGATGACCGGAAAAAGCTTTCCAGAACCCTGGCTGGTCGTCGACCTGAGGCAAAAAGACGGAGAGGATGCACTGCGCCACCTGCCCTACTTTAACTTCGTCGTCGATCCCGGACAGCCGGTAGTGAGCTGCATTCAACCGGACGGATATCACCGGTTCGAATTCATGCTCAAACCTGGTCAAACCAAGGAGTACATGGAACGGCCGGAAACTGTACGCGAGTACATCAGCCGCTACGTTGATCCGGACAAGTTCGAAGTAAAGCGAAAATTAGTCTACACCTTTAATGCCCTGATCGTTGAGAAATGGAGAGATCGCCGCGTCCTTCTTGCCGGGGACGCAGCGCACATGACGCCTCAATTCATGGGACAAGGCGCCAGCGCGGGAATCCGGGACGCCTACAATCTGGGCTGGAAGCTAAGCGCCGTACTCAACAACACGGCCGGCGACACCTTGCTCGATAGCTATGGTGAGGAACGCCACGATCACGCCAAATCCATGATTGATATCTCGGTGTTCCTAAAAGATGTCGTGTCCATGACCAACCCGATCGGCACCTGGGTTCGGGATCTGATCATTCGATCGATGCTGGTGATTCCGGATCTGCGCAAGTGGGCGCAGGAGGGCGGGTTCAAACCACGGCCGGTCTACACAAACGGGAAGTACCTCGGCATTCCCAGAAGGAAGCGCAAGGGACCAGAGGGCGCCATGTCTCCACAGCCAGAAGTCCGTCGTATCGACGGCGCGCGAATGCTTCTCGATAAATGCCTTGGCGAAGAGTTCTCTCTGGTTGGCTTGAATATTGATCCGCGGGACTTCCTCTCTCAAGAGAACGTTGATTGGCTCAAGAGCATGAGCACTCAGTACGTAACGATATTCCCCTACGCCCAGCGTCCACAGGGCTTTGATGATGTCTCTCGATCCACGCCGAACGGATTGGAGGAAGTGGAAGACATGGACGATTCGATGGTGTCGTGGTTTCGGCAGGCTGGATACAAACATCAAGCAATTGCCGTACTGCGCCCGGACAAGTTCACATATGCCATGGTTCCTCCCGCTGAGATCAACACGGTCATTGAAGAACTTCGCAACCGTTTGAATGCCCCCGTCGCTAACGACAAAAAGGCCACGACTGTCGCTGCCTCCGTGACGCGATTAGACAGCACTGAAATGGGGAGGCAGCACCCATGAACAAGAATATTGTTGATGCCGCCGGCGCGCTGGCACAAGCGCGATTGAACCGCGCACCGATTGGCAGAATTTCAGAAAACTTCGGCATAACAAGCCTCGAAGATGCGTACGCCGTAGCGGCAATCAACACACAGGCGTACGAAAAGTCTGGCGGTCGTGTCGTAGGAAAGAAAGTTGGCTTGACCTCGGCCGCGGTGCAAAAGCAGCTGGGAGTAGATCAGCCAGACTTCGGCATCCTGTTTCAGGATATGGAGTACCTCGACGGCGCCACCATTCCTACCGCGCGCTTGATGCAGCCAAAAGCCGAGGCAGAGGTCGCGTTTGTCGTTGGCCGCGACCTTTGCGGTGCGATCCCATCCTACGGCGAATTCGTGGCGTCTCTCGATTATGCATTACCGGCATTGGAAATCGTGGACAGCGCGATTCAGGACTGGCGGATCACGCTTGCCGATACCGTTGCCGACAATGCGTCTTGCGGACTTTACGTTCTCGGTAACCAGCCAGTGGACGTCGGCCGTCTCGCGCTCGACGCCCTCGGTATGCAGCTGCTCAAGAATGATCAAACCGAGTCGGTAGGTAGCGGCGCAGCGTGCCTTGGACATCCGTTAAGAGCTGCGTACTGGCTGGCCTGCACCATGGCCGAGCTCGGACAGGGACTGCGCGCCGGTGAAGTTATTCTCTCTGGTGCACTCGGGCCGATGGTCAATGTGTCTCGTGGCGACATTATTCACGCACACATTGGAAGTCTGGGTAGCGTGAGTTGCAAATTTGATTAGGTGGAGTTCCGATGAACACAAAAATTAAAGTCGCCATTATTGGCAGTGGAAATATTGGCACCGATCTGATGATCAAAATCCTGCGCCACGGAAAATATATTGAAGTTTCCGCGATGGTAGGCATTGACCCGGAATCGGATGGACTCGCGCGTGCCCAACGCATGGGCGTCAGCACGACGCACGAAGGCGTAGAGGGACTGGTAAGACTGCCAGCGTTCCAGGATATTGATATTGTTTTTGATGCCACGTCTGCTACAGCGCATGTTGCCAACGATGCTTATTTACGCAAGCACAAGCCAAACATACGCTGCATCGATCTGACGCCCGCCGCAATCGGCCCGTACTGCGTCCCGGTAGTTAATCTCGATGCCCACCTGGATAAACACAATGTCAATATGGTGACGTGCGGCGGTCAAGCCACGATTCCCATCGTTGCTGCTGTCTCGATGGCCGCCAAAGTCCATTACGCCGAGATCGTCGCCTCCATCAGCAGTAAATCTGCCGGACCAGGCACTCGCGCCAATATTGATGAGTTCACAGAAACAACGTCCAAAGCACTTGAAGTGATCGGCGGCGCCACCAAGGGTAAAGCCATCATCGTCCTGAATCCGGCCGAGCCGCCATTGATTATGCGCGACACGGTGTATGTGCTGTCTGAGCATGCGAATCAAGACGCAGTGCGTGCTTCCATCGACGAAATGGTTCATGCCGTGCATGCCTACGTGCCGGGATATCGCCTTAAACAGGCGGTGCAGTTTGAAGAAATCCCCGACGATGCGCCGCTCAACATCCCGGGCCTCGGACGATTCTCCGGCTTGAAAACAACTGTTCTTCTGGAAGTTGAAGGCGCCGCGCATTACCTGCCCGCCTATGCAGGAAACCTCGACATCATGACCTCGGCCGCAATGGCGACTGCCGAGCGCATGGCGCAATCCATGATTCAGGGCTGAGGATACAAACATGACCTTTAATCCCGGTAAAAAACTTTATATCTCTGACGTGACACTTCGTGATGGCAGCCACGCAGTTCGGCACCAGTACTCCATCCAGAACGTGCAAGATATTGCTCGAGCTCTGGACAAGGCAAAGGTCGATAGCATCGAAGTCGCCCACGGCGACGGACTGCAGGGCTCAAGTTTCAACTACGGTTTCGGCGCCCATACCGACCTCGAGTGGATTGAGGCCGTGGCGGATGTGCTGAGCCACGCAAAGATTGCCACCTTGCTGTTGCCCGGCATCGGAACGGTCCATGACCTGAAGGCGGCGTACGACGCAGGCGCCCGGATTGTCCGCGTGGCAACCCATTGCACCGAGGCGGATATCTCACGACAGCACATCGATTACGCACGTGGTCTGGGCATGGACACTGTCGGCTTTCTGATGATGAGCCATATGACGTCCCCGGAAGCGCTCGCCAAACAGGGCAAGTTGATGGAGGAGTATGGGGCCACCTGCATCTATGTCGTTGATTCTGGCGGCGCCATGAGCATGCAGGACATACGTGATCGCTTCCGCGCGATGAAATCTGTTCTGAAACCGGAAACCCAGACGGGCATCCACGCACATCACAACCTGTCGCTGGGCGTGGCGAATTCCATCGCTGCGGTTGAAGAGGGCTGTGATCGCATCGACGCAAGCCTCGCGGGAATGGGCGCAGGCGCCGGCAATGCACCACTGGAAGTATTCATTGCCGCCGCAGAACGACTCGGTTGGGATCACGGCACCGATCTCTACACGCTGATGGATGCCGCCGATGACATCGTGCGCCCGCTCCAGGATCGCGCCGTCCGGGTTGATCGCGAAACGTTAGCGCTAGGCTATGCCGGGGTGTACTCCAGCTTCCTTCGCCACGCTGAAATCGCCGCGCAGAAGTACGGCCTGAAAACCGTAGACATTCTTGTGGAGCTCGGCAAAAGACGCATGGTCGGTGGTCAGGAAGACATGATCGTTGATGTCGCGCTGGATTTACTGAATTCATAACCCATTGCACGCGGGTCTCTCTTTGGGTGCATGCAATCTTTACACAGATTCATGCACCTTCTTTTAGAGGGATCTGAATGCCATGTCGATGCGCTACGACATCGAGCTGAATTAAAGCACGTCTCATGAACATACTTTTACCATTGGAGGTGAAACAACCCATCTACAAGCTTGTACCGATCGGGAGATCACGGAGTAGAGAAAGTGGATAGTGCCGAATAATTAACTACACCTGTAATAGGAGAATAAGATGAAACAGGAAGATGATAATAAAGAAGGCAAAATGAGTGATCAGGCAGACACACCAAGTCAGCCGTCGCGCAGAACACTACTCAAATCGGCGTTGGGCGCAGGTGCAACCGCCGCAGGTGCCGGCATGTTGGCAGGACTGTCGCCACCGGCGGACGCAGGCTTACTGAGCAACTGGTTCAGTAATATTATTCAGGGGAACTTCCGAATTGATGTTCACTGCCACCATATCCCCGACTTTTACAGGGCTTCATTAGCCTCCTATGGCATTACTACTGCCGGAGGAATTGATCTGCCTGACTGGAGTCCAGAGCTGGCCATCAATTTTATGAACAACTATGGCATCAAGGCGCAGGTTCTCTCCATATCCGAACCTGGTGTTTATTATCTGCCGTCTGCGTCTTTGCGTCAGGACATGGCGTATCAGCTCAACAACTATACGAGCATGGATCTCATTCACAGCACCAACTCTTCCTACTCGGGCAGGTTTGGCGGCTTCGCTGTCTTACCGATCGGCGATCCGAACGATAGCGAAGACATCTATAATGCACGAGCAGAAGCTGTCCGTGCCCTCGGCACGCTGAAGATGGACGGCATTGGTCTTTACAGCAATTACAACGGCACCTATCTGGGCGACCCTGCGTTTGATCCGCTGATGGAAACGCTTAACGATATGGGAGCGATGGTATTTCTTCATCCGGTAACACCAAGCGACATGCCGGATCTTGGATTACCCACCTTCCTGTATGAGTTTCCGTTTGATACGACCCGTGCAGTCGTCAACATGTGCTACAAGAATGTTCTGCTGCGCTACCCCAACATTCGCTGGTTACTTGCGCATGCAGGAGGAACCGTGCCGTTCCTGGCGTATCGAACCAGTCTGTTGCGGTACTATTCGGCTATTGCCCAGAACCTGGGTATCGAGTCGCTTGACGATGGCGGCCTGGCATATTCACGACTGTTCTACGACACGGCGCTCTCCCCTGCGCCGTCAGCAATGAAATCTGTACGGGAGGTGACATCTGTGAGCCACGTGATGTTTGCCACAGACTGGCCGTTTTCAGGTCCGGTTTTCACCATCCCCGGAGATCCCGCGCCTCAGCTTGAAGACAGCTTCTCCGGAACTGAGCTTCAGCAAGTGCTGCGAGACAACGCGCTAAATCAGTTCCCCAGACTGAAAGCCCGTGTAACTGCTTGAGCTGGGTTCTTGGGGGGCACGCCCCCCAAGAAACTTACAACGGAGGCCTTATGACATTACACCGAATAGACGTACATCATCACCTGATACCACCGGTATTCAAGAATGCGATGGAACGCTACGGCATACACGAGGTTGCTGGCGCACCGCTACCCAAATGGACACCGCAGGATTCCATTGAGGTCATGGATGCGTGCGGGACACGCACTGCGTTGTTATCCCTATCCGCGCCCGGCGTAAATTTCGGTACGCTGTCCGAGACCGTCAAATTGGCACGCTTATGCAACGAGTACGCGTCGGAGCTGAGCCAGAAGCACGCGGGGCGGTTCGGATATTTCGCCGTGTTGCCTATGCCATTTACTGAAGAGGCATGCAAGGAAGCCTGCTACGCGCTGGATCATCTCGGCGCAGTGGGCGTGGTTTTACTGGGCAGCACGGACGGCGTATTTCTTGGTGATTCCGCGCTCGAAGAACTGATGGCCGAGCTCAATCGGCGAAAAGCCGTGGTGTTTGTACACCCGAATTTGCATGCCTCCAGTCAAAGTCTGGGATTGAACATGCCAGGCTTCCTGATGGAGTTTCTCTGTGACACGACCAGAGCATCCCTGAATCTGGTTCTGACGGGTGTGCTTGAACGCTATCCAGACATTCGCTGGATTCTGGCGCATGCTGGAGGATTCTTGCCCTACATTGCCTGGCGTGCATCGCTGGCCAATTTTATGCCTGAGTTCGTCAATGCCGCGCCGCAGGGTGTGATGCATTATATCAAACGCTTCTACTTCGATACCGCGTTGTCGCCTTCGCCTTTCGCTATGCCCGCACTGAAGGAACTGGTTGGCGCGCAGCAAGTGCTATTCGGCAGCGACTTCCCATTCGCTCCAGCCATCGCGAGCCATCTTCAGGTCAAGACGCTCGATAACCTTGATGTCTGGAATGCGCAGGAGCGCGCCATGATCAACTACGAAAATGCGATCAATCTCTTTCCATCATTGGCTGCGTCGGGCGATGTTGTACGGAAACTGCCTGAGTATCAGCGCGAAACACAGGCAGGAAAGCTTGCCAGAATGCTTCGCAGTCCAATCATCAATCTTGCCGAGCGCATGCGAAAGCGCTAGCCACAACCGCGTAAAGAGAAAGCTGATGATCGAGCTCACCACCCCGCAGCCGGCACGTCACCCGTTTCCCACGACCAGGGCTACTGCGCTCTCATTTCTGCACTATGAATCACCGGACTTGAGCCGCTCAACATCTTTTCTTCTGGATTTCGGACTACAGATTGCTGAAAGCTCAGATCACGAAGTTTTCTTGCGCGCAGCAAACAACGCACCATTTTGCTACCGCATCACCAGAGGAAGCACCCCCCGTTTTAGTGGCTTTGGGCTTAAAGTCGAAAGCCGTAACGATCTTGAGCGGCTGGCCGCGATTGAAGGCGCCTCTGCCATCTATCCCGCTCCCTACCCGGGAGGCGGAAATGCGATATGCCTGACTGATCCGTCGGGCTTCACTGTAGAGGCCATCAGCGGACAAAGAGAGGCAACACCTCTTCCGCAGCGTGCGGCCATGCCGCTCAACCTTGGTACAACACTCAGTCGAGTCAATGCCACCCAACGCCCCCCACTGACGCCACCGGAAGTTCTGAAGTTGGGGCATCTGGTTCTGGAGGTGGCCGACTTCCAAAGCACCTGTGCATGGTACACCCGTCATTTCGGCTTCATCCCAAGTGATGTACAGGTCCTTCCCGATGGTTCACCTACTGTCGCCTTCCTGCGCTTGAATCTGGGCGACTCACCGGCCGATCACCACACTCTGGCACTGGCACAGACCTTCAGGCCAGCTTACAGCCATAGCGCCTATGAGGTCGTTGATATGGACGCAGTAGGTACCGGTCAGAGAATACTCCAGCAACGTGGCTGGCAACACGCGTGGGGCATCGGGCGCCACATACTCGGCAGTCAGGTCTTCGATTACTGGAACGACCCTTGGGGTGGCAAACACGAACATTACTGTGACGGCGATGTATTTACCGAGGACATGCCCACCGGGATACACCCGGTAAGTCGCGATGCCATGTCGCAATGGGGGCAACCTATGCCGGCCAGCTTCACGCGGCCCTCAATCAACCTGATAGCGCTGATTCAGCTGCTCCGCAACCTGCGTCGGAGTCCTGATCTATCGGTGAAGAAGCTGATCACACTAGCACGTATCTTTTCTTGATTTTCCTATTCGAACAGGTGATTGATCATGGCATTGCATGTAGTACGTTTTGAGCACAAGGGGCAAGTGAGATGGGGTGTCGTACAGAACGGCCACATCATCTCCCTTAACGTCGAGTGCACCTCTACCTCCGCCCTGCTTGAGCTTGGTTATGATGGGATACACAGGACCCTTCAGTCACACGGAGAGGTAATCGAATCCCGGAGCGCCAAGATGCTTTCGCCAATTACAACTCCGACAAAAGTTATGTGCCAAGGCGCAAATTACCGCCAGCACATGATCGACTCCGGCATGAACCCGGATGCCAAGAATTTCAATATGTTCTTCACAAAGTCTTCAGCATCCGTAACTGGCCCATCTGGTGAAATCATCAAACCGGCCCACGTTAACCTCCTTGATTACGAGATAGAACTAACCCTTGTGCTCGGAAAGCGCACCGCTGGCCCAGTAGAAGTCACTGCGTCCAATCTCCACGAGTATGTCGCGGGAATATGCATCGGGAATGACATCTCCGCACGAGATATCCAGATTCCTGAGATGCAATTCCATAAGGGTAAAAGTTACAGAACCTTCTGCCCTCTGGGGCCTGTTTTGTGTCTACTCGATGCAAACGAAATGCACTATGTCGATGAGCTTGATCTTGAGTTGTGTGTCAATGGAGAAGTTCGCCAGAAGGACAGCTCGTCCAACCTCGTGTACAAACCCGCTGAGACGCTGACCGAAATGTCCATGATTCACGACTTCGAGCCAGGCGACGTTCTCATGACTGGAACGCCCTCTGGATGCGCCTTGCATTTACCGTCTCCCACTCTCATCAAGCTTACCTCCCTGCTACCTGATACAACACGCTGGGACCTCTTTAGAAAGAGCCAATCCAAAAGCTCGAAGTACCTGCAGCCAGGCGATGTAGTTGAGTCGACCATTAAAAGCATGGATGGGCACATCGACCTTGGATATCAGTGCCACGTCGTCGCAGAACCGGAAGCGCCAGAGTAATCCCAAAGACTATTCTGACGCCGCAGGGCTCGTTCTCGGATTGATTGCAGGAACACAATTGGAGTGCCCCCATGCACGACAGGATATTCAAGTGGACATGCCTGATGGTGTTCATCATAGGCGCCTATAAGTTCTATATGGTGTTCTATGAGGCCAAGGAAGAGACAAAGGCCGGGTTAGCCGCGCTGAACGCGAACCTTCTACCATTGATGGAAAGTGCTACGACATCAATCGAACGCGTGTCAGAGAAAGCCACCGTATTCGAAGAAAGAGCAAGCACTGTCCTGTCTCAGGCCAAAAGCAATCTGGAGTACGGCAACAGGCTACTCGATAGAGTGGCCAACAGTGGCGGGGAAATCGGCAAAAGATTGCCCCTGAATGTTTTGGTCAACAAGATGTCAGCCCAGAAATGGGCCGCGAGCGCGAGAAACGAAGTCAAGGTATTAGCCCTGTCCGCATATGACAAAGACGAAATTCTTTATCACGTCTGCACCGGAATCCTGGGTGGGAACTGGTATATACGGCTACCTGATGAGGCCCCCGTTCCGTTGGATCAGTGGCTGGAAAGTGTCGAGCCATAGCAGCCATTTGCCTCATTGAAACTCAACGCCCTTGCCACCCCTTTCCCCGAAATACGCGAGCACCGAGAGACCTGACCTACCCGGCACTCAAAGCACGCGCCGGGTCAGGAAGAAGGCCGCGCACGAGGCACGCCCAACGAACGGCCGCAGACCCCGTGGCCCAACGCTGCGCCGCACTGGCACCTCTATTCCCCCACCTATATCATCGCCTCTTTGTGCCGCCATTCGACAGGAAACTACGTGTCTCAGGATCTGAGCAACCACACGCCCATGATGCAGCAGTTCCTGCGCATCAAGTCCGAGCATCCGGATCAGCTGGTGTTCTACCGTATGGGCGACTTCTACGAGCTGTTTTTCTCTGATGCCGAGAAGGCCTCGCGGCTGCTGGACATCACCCTCACTTCCCGCGGCCAGAGCGCTGGCAAGCCGATTGCCATGGCCGGCATCCCCTATCATGCCGCCGAGGGTTATCTGGCCAAGCTGGTGCGTTTTGGCGAATCGGTGGTGATCTGCGAACAGTTTGGCGACCCGGCCACCACCAAGGGGCCGGTGGAGCGGCGCGTGGTACGCATTGTCACGCCGGGCACGGTCAGCGATGAAGCCTTGCTGGATGATCGGCGTGATACCCTGATCTGCGCGCTCAGCCACGACGGCGACGACTATGGCGCCTGCAGTCTGGATCTGGCCGCCGGCCGCCTGCGCGTGACGCAGGTGCATGGCCGCGAAGCGTTGCTCGCGTTGATGGAACGCTGGCGCCCGGCGGAAATTCTCTACAGCGAAACAGCGCCCCTGCCGGAGTCTCTGAAGAAACGACCCGGCAGCCGCGCGCGGCCGGTATGGGAGTTCGATGCCGACACCGCTTTGCGCCAGTTGTGCCAGCAATTCGGTACGCATGATCTGTCCGGCTTCGGTGACCCCGGCGCGCTGGAAATCGCTGCCGCCGGCTGTGTGCTTGGTTATGCGAAAGAAACCCAGCGCACCCAGCTCCCCCACCTCACTGGCCTGAGCGTTGAAAGCGAGCACGACTGCCTGCAAATGGATGCCGCCACGCTGCGCAATCTCGAACTGGTGATGACGCTGGATGGCCGGGAGACGCACAACCTTGCCTGGGTGCTGGACAGTACGGTGACCGCCATGGGCGCACGTTTGCTGCGCCGCTGGCTGGTGGAACCGCTACGCCATCATGACGCCATCAATGTTCGTAGCGAACGCGTTGCCGCCTTGCGCGACGCCTGGCGTTTTGAAGCGGTACGTACGGAGCTCGACAACGTTGGCGATATGGAGCGCATTCTTGGCCGTGTAGCGCTGCGCTCCGCACGCCCGCGTGACCTCACCCGTCTGTCGCGCAGTCTGGCGGCACTGCCGGCGTTGCATGGCATTCTCAAGCAGAGCCCGAGTCTGGCGCCGCTGTGCGAAGACCTTGGCCTGTTCCCCGATGAAGTGGCACTGCTGCAGCGTGCCATTATTGAAAATCCGCCAATGCTGATTCGCGACGGTGGCGTGATTGCCGAAGGCTACGATGCTGACCTTGATGAACTGCGCGCGATCAGCAGCAATGCCGGCGATGTGCTGGTGGATATTGAAAAGCGCGAACGCGCGCGCACCAATCTTTCGACACTGCGGGTGAATTACAACCGCGTGCATGGCTACTTTATTGAGCTGTCCCGACGCGAAGCTGAAAAAGCGCCGGCGGATTACATCCGCCGCCAGACCATGAAAAACACCGAGCGGTTTATTACGCCGGAGTTGAAAGAATTCGAGGACAAGGCCTTGTCCGCCTCCAGCAAGGCACTGACGCTGGAAAAGTCGCTTTATGAAGCACTGCTGGAAAAAGTGGCGGAGAAGCTGCCGGCTCTGCAGCGCTGCGCGGCGACGGTGTCAGCACTGGATGTGCTGGCGTGTTTCGCTGAACGGGCGGAGGCGCTGAATCTGGTGCCGGCGTCGCTGCAGGATCAGCCGATGCTGGAAATCGTCGACGGCCGCCACCCGGTGGTTGAGCGTGTGCTCGACGAGGCGTTTGTGCCCAACAGCCTGCATCTCGACCCGGCGCGCCGCATGTTGATCATTACCGGCCCGAACATGGGCGGTAAATCTACCTATATGCGCCAGACCGCACTGATTGTGCTGCTTGCCCATGTCGGCTGCTGCGTGCCGGCGGCGAGTGCGCGCATTGGCCCGATTGATCGCATCTTTACCCGCATCGGTTCCTCCGATGACCTGGCCGGTGGCCGCTCCACCTTTATGGTCGAGATGACCGAAACCGCCAATATCCTCAATAACGCCACCGCCGAATCGCTGGTGCTGATGGATGAAATCGGCCGTGGCACCAGCACCTTCGACGGCCTGGCACTGGCCTGGGCGGCGGCCTCCAGACTGGCCACCGAGCAGCAGTCTTTCACCCTGTTCGCCACCCATTATTTCGAGCTGACCCAGCTGGCAGAGCTGCTGCCGGGCGTGCATAACGCGCACCTGTCCGCCAGCGAACATGGCGACCATATTGTCTTCCTGCACCGGGTCCAGGACGGTCCGGCGAGCCGCAGCTATGGCCTGCAAGTGGCGCAGCTGGCCGGCGTACCGGCGGCGGTGATCGGTCAGGCGCGGGCCAAACTGGCGGAGCTGGAGAGCGGCACTCCGGCTGCCGCCGTGGCAACGCCAGCAGCAGCCAGCCCGGCGCCACCGGCGCAGTCGGAACTGTTTGCCCCGCCCTCGGCGCTGGAGCAGGCGCTAGCGAAACTCGACCCGGACAGGCTCACCCCGCGTGACGCGCTGGCGGCGCTATACCAGTTAAAAGATTTGCTATAGCGAAAAATCGGGCCAACGCAGGCAGCCTGAGTATTTGCCTGCTTTCGCGGCTGCCAGTAGACTAGCCGCGCTTTGGCGGCCTCTGGTGGCTGCCGTTCCAGATCAATCGGCGAGGTATTGGCTGATGACGTTCGTAGTCGGCGAAAACTGCATCAACTGCAAGCACACAGATTGCGTGGAAGTCTGTCCGGTAGACTGCTTCTACGAAGGCCCAAACTTTCTGGTGATTCACCCGGACGAGTGCATTGATTGCGCCCTGTGTGAGCCGGAGTGTCCGGTCAACGCTATCTTCTCCGAAGACGAGCTGCCGGAAGACCAGAAAGAGTTTCTGGAGCTGAACAAGGACCTGGCCGAGAAGTGGCCGAACATCACCGAAATGAAAGAGGCCATGCCGGACGCTGAAGAGTGGGACGGTGTGCCGAACAAGCGCGAAAAGCTCGATATGGGCTAAGCGTGGTGCGGGGGCGCTGAGCGCCAGCACAAAAAGTAAAAGGGCGGCATCCTGCCGCCCTTTTCCATTTTCGAGTGATCCTTACCCGATGCGCTCATTGTGACTTCCGTGTCTGCTATCCTTGCAGATCCTTGTGCAGCCATCCCTGTGCACGAGAACCATGCTACCAAAACCGGACGGACACACCGGGTGCGTAATCGCCCAAGCCAGCGCCGACACCCCGCCGCCGCCCACCCAGCCATTATTTATCAATGAGTTAGCGCAGACTCGTCGCGCTGATGTCGGAAAAAAACACAGAAAGAAACAGGTTTGACTGACAGCCGTGTAAGCCATGGCTTACACGCTAGTCTCGAATAGACAAAAGTGAGTATCCGGGCGCGGCAGGAATTGCGCCTGCAGGACCAGATTTTACAAAGGCGTCGCCCTTTTTACACACCCATTCCGTCCCTGCGAGTACCATCGTGTCTACCTCTTAGGTGACATCAGTCATCTGTGTGCAAAGCGATGCGCTAGTAAAGGCTATCCCCCCAGGGCGCTAGACATATAGCGCTCACAACCCCCCCTCTTCAGCCCGCATTTGAAGAGGGGTTTTTTTTGCCTGTTGGGGAGTGCGCGTCCGTACGGACTAGCTGGCGAGGCGGATCAGCTCCTGCTCAGCCTCGTTAATTGCCTGCCGCAACTTCGGCATCAGTGCCTGAGCTTCATCGAGCTGGTTCAGGTTGGCCAGTTTTTCCATCTCGATACACAACCCCACCACCGCGCGCGCACCGAGATTACTGCTGCTGCCCTTGAGGCTGTGCGCCACCTGACGTAACTGGGTGGCGTCAGCAATACTCAGCGCATCCTGGATACCAGACAAACGCTGAGCGGTATCCTTCTGCCAGGACGCCACCAGAGTGGCGAAATCACTGCCCATGATGTCCTGCAACTCCGACAGCAATTCCTGATCCATATCAGGCATTTCAAAACCAGCCATGCAATGTTTTCCTGTGCAAAACCGCCAAGTCGTCTGGCCGTCACCGGCACACCGTTCACGGCAGCACCAGCAGCCCCATCGCTTCAGCGCGGGTGGCATCTGCCAGTGTGTCGACGTCCCATAAGGTGTTCAACATAGTGACGCGCACCTGCAGGGCATGCAAGCAGGACAAAGCCTGCTCCAGCGTCTGCGCACAACTCCATGTCACTGCGTCAAACAGGTCGTTGCGCCAGACACTGCCATGCCTGCTGGCAATCAGTACAAAGCCCCCGTCTTCCGCCGGCGTGATCGCAATATCATGCGCACGCAGCGCTTCGATGGCCGAGTACAAGTGTGCTGCGTCAATGACCGGCGCGTCGCTGCCGATCAGAATCACCTGGGCATAATCTTGATGTTGCTGATGCAGTGCATGCGCCATTTTCCTGCCCAGGTCTTCGCCCTGCTGCAGACACACTCGACACCCGTACCGGGACGCCAATGCGTTCAGTTCCGGACAGTCGGTTGCGGTGGCATAAATAAAAACGTCTCGCCCGGTGACGCTGGCCTGCTGGATGCTGCGCTCGAGCATCTGGCGGTATATCGCCAACGCCGTTGACGCATCAGCCTCCGCAGCAATGCGCGTTTTGACCTGGCCGAGCGCCAGCGCGCGAGCAAAGATGACAATACAGGCGGACATCAGGACGACGGGTAGTAACGACGGTGAAGCTCGGCCGGTGATACGCCGAGGAAAAACATCAGCCGCAACCACCACATCAAAAAGATTGTGCGCAGCACGCCATTGTCGCGCCAACGCCGCGCACTGGTCACAAGACCACCGGTGAGCCGCAGCGGTCTGGCCAGACGGCGCAAACGGCCGCTGAGCTCGACATCTTCCATCAACGGAATTGACGCGTAACCGCCAAGCTTCTGGAAAATGTCCGCGCGCACAAAGATGCCCTGATCGCCGGTGCAAATACCGGTCAGACGCGAGCGCAGATTCATGCAAAAGCCGATACATCGGTATGGCCAGCGAGCATCATCAAGGGTCACATCACAACGTCCCCACAGCACCGTATCCGGTGTTGCCAGCAAAGCATCGATCACGGCTGGCGAGACCTGACTGTCCGCGTGCAAAAACCAGAGACGAGCAGCGCGGGCGGCCGCCGCACCTTGCTGCATCTGCCGGGCACGCCCAGGCGGCGAGTGCAACACCTGGTCCGCATAGCGCCTTGCCACGGTAACGGAATCATCGGCGCTGCGGCCGTCGACAACGATCAATTCGCAGCGGTCACGCCAGGGCTGCAGGGCGCGAAGTAGCGCGCACAATGCATTCGCATCATTGAGAACCGGAACAATGATTGCCAGCGCCACCATCAGCTCAAGGCACCGCCACAGCTGCTGCCGGCCCCGGCGGTGCAGCCAAAACAGTGGTCGGCCACGGTCACCGGATTGCCGTCAAAATCCTGCGTCAGCAAATCACGCAGGTGGGGTGTCGGCGCCGATGCACTGGCCGCCATTGGCAGCGACAACATCTGATTGAAATCACAATCGTACAGCTGGCCACGGTAATCCACGCTGACCGTGTTCCTGCACATCAGCGCCGGCAAGGTCTGCGCGTTGAAGTTATCGCGCAGCAATGTCATGTAGCGATCAAAGTCGCCCTGACTGATAAGCACCGCACCGAAACGACTGATCGGCATATTAGTGATAGTCAGCAATTGGTTAAAACGGATACCAAAGCGATCGGCCAGCTCCCGTTTATAGTCCTGCTGTAACGCCTGTTGTGGTGGCGGCAGATGTGCGCCTACCGGGTTGTAAACCAGATCCAGCTGCAGGGTCTCATCGTCGCCACCATAACCAAGCGCATTCAGGCGCTGTATCGCATCAATACTGGACTGGTAAACGCCTTTGCCGCGCTGCTTGCTGACGTTTTCCTCGAGATAGCATGGCAGCGAGGCGACGACATGCACGCACTGATCGGCTAGAAACTGTGCCAGTGTTTCATAGCCCGGCTCCAGCAATATGGTCAGGTTGCAGCGATCAATAACCGTCATGTCGCGCGCACGTGCCGCTGACACCAGCGTACGGAACTGTGGATGCATCTCCGGCGCGCCGCCGGTGAGGTCAAGCGTGGAAAAGCGGCCACTGTCGATCACCGACAGCAATAATGCGACCGTCTCCGGCGACATCATCTCAGTACGCGATGGCCCGGCATTAACATGGCAATGCACGCAGGACAGATTGCAGCGGTAGCCAAGATTGACCTGCAGGGTGGTCGCTGGCGCTCGCCGGATGGCGGGAAAATCGGTGTGGGTCTTGATCAGTAGTGCTCGGGAATCACGCATTCGGCCCTCCAGTGCCAGCCATGCTAGTCGGATGCGCTGCGCGTCTCAATGTTACCGGCGGCGGACACATGCCTGACAAACAACCTGACACAGGTATAATGCAGCGCGCGGTGTAACGCGTGAACAACCGGTCCCCGTAGCTCAGCTGGATAGAGCGTCCCCCTCCTAAGGGGAAGGTCGCAGGTTCGACTCCTGCCGGGGACACCAGCACCGCCACTTCAATCTGCCAAGCAGGAGCGCCGTAATGGCACGCATACTGTCTCTGTTGCTACTGGTTCTGGTGATCTATGCGATCTTCAGAATTGTGCAAAGCAAAGCCAAAACATCCGAAAAAGTGTTGTGGATCGTGCTGGTACTGTTGCTGCCATTGCTGGGCTTGATTATCTGGGCGCTGCTTGGCCCCGGGAGCCCGCTGAAGTAACCACCACCGGCGCGCCTGGCCAGCCCGGCGGAATCTGGTAGTAGCCAAGATCAATGCCCTGGTACCGCTCTGTGTTCGCCACATTGCGGAAGCGCTTGAGCGAAAAATACGGGATATCACGCAGTATCAGGTTTGCCAGCCAGGCCGGCAGGTAGCCACCCGGATCAAGTATTACTTCAATTGTCAGATGAATCTTGCCCGGCTCAATCGGCGTGAACTGCAAATAGCCTTGCATGCGCGGAATGCGCACATAGCCGTCTTTCTCCGCCAGCGCCTGCGGATCATGACGAAATGGCATACGCAGGGTGTAGCTGCCAGGGTCCTGCTCCAGAGTCACGTGCAGGGCCACATCCCGGTCGCTGACCGGCCAGGGGAGATGGGTGGTCAGCCAGACAGTGCGGTCATAAGGTGACGGCCGCTTGATGCCCTCGATATCCGAGATCATGTGCAACCAACTGGCGACAAAACTGTAGTCATCCATGATCGTGGCGATACTGCGGAAATCCTGCAGCGCGACTTCGGTTTCGCCGCGAAACGTCTTGATGGGTGAATCATCGGTGTGCGCGCGGTAGACCTTGATGCCATCCTTGTCCGTGATCAGCTTCCAGTCACGCTCCTGCGCCGCGGCAATACTGGTCATCACCAGCATCACCACCGGCAAAGCCAGTCTGAGCAAATTTTGCACAAGTGTATCCCCCGAGAACGTGCGCCTTGGGCGCTTATCGTTATATTTTTACGGCGCCCACTATAGATAAGGCTCCAGCAGATAGGCCAGTGCATTCCTCACCCTTTTCCATACCGGCTGTCTGTTCACCAGCGCCGTATCAGCACGTTGGGCCAGGCGCAGGCGCTCGTCGATGGCTCCGTTTAGCGTCGTGGCAAGCGCCTCACTGTAGCACTCCAGATCAAACTCGAAATTAAGCCGCAGACTGCGGGCGTCCCAGTTGCCGGAGCCCATCATTGCCCAGGCGCCATCAATGGTCATGATCTTGCTGTGATCAAATGGCGGCATGCTCATGCGGACATCGAGGCCATCCTGCAACAACCAGCGCAACATGTGCATGCTGGCCCAGTGCACAAAGCGCAGGTTGTTTCGCTCCGGCAAAATCACCTGCACCCTGACGCCGCGCAACCGGGCAATGTTCAAGGCGGTGAGAATGCCCTGATCCGGGACAAAATAGGGCGTCACGATGCGGATCTCGCGCTCAGCCCGGCCAATCGCCGCCAGCAGTATCAGGCGGCGCTTTTCGAAGTCGGCGTCAGGCCCGGTGTTGATACCACGCGCCAGCACGTCACCTTGTACTGCCGGACCGCGATAGCTGTGATCAAGCACTTCGCGGGTGGCAAACTGCCAGTCCGAAACGAAGCTGCGCAACAAATGACCCACCACCGGGCCGCGCAACCGGAAGTGGATATCGGTGGTGGTCGGTAATGGGTCAAGATAGCTGGCACGAATGTTCATGCCACCGGTAAAACCGAGCTGCTGATCAATGATCAGGAGTTTGCGGTGGTTGCGCAGATTCAGATAAGGCATGCGCCACGGTGCCAGCGAGTACAGAAACCGGGCTGCAGGAATACCGCTGCGCTGCAACTGCGACATCACCGTGGGCACGGAATACAGGGACCCGACACCGTCAACCAGCACCCTCACCCTGACACCACGGGCCTGCGCCGCACGCAACGCATCAATAAAGGCTTTGCCCGCATCATCGTTGCCGAAAATGTACGTACAGAGATACACGGTCTCGCGCGCGGCATTGATGGCGCTGACCATCTCACTGAGCGCCGCACGACTATGCAGCGGCTTGATCTGGTTGCCGCCGGTTAGCGGCAGTCCGGTTACCCCACCAACCAGGCGCGCCAGCGAGCCGAGATTCTCCGCCGCTGGAGATGGTTCGGCGGCAGCGCGCCACCCGGTGATGGGCTCCAGCTCGCCACCCGTCAGTTGCCGTGCGCGCCGGCGAATGCGGTTGATGCCGAGCAGCAGATACAGCACAACACCCACGAATGGCACCAGCCACACCAGGCCGGTCCAGGCCGCTGCTGCCCGTGGATCGCGTTTACTGAACACCAGATGCAAGGTGGCAAGAATCGACAACGTCACGCTCGACGCCGCCGCGATGGCAGGCCAGTATCCCAGCCAGATTTCCAACAGTCCGAGCTCGTCCAGCGTCCCCATGCGCTACGTTTCCATCCCCGATTCCGTCACCGATAGCGTCCGGGCACGAGCATAGCACGCCACCCGACGCCGAGGAGTCAGAGCACAGGACGCAGGAATCAGTTCAGGGACGAGGCATAGCCCGCGCTGCTGGCCGATATATGGTTTAACGCCACCAGCTCGTTATCGGGACAGTTGACGATACGGTAGCCAACCCGCCAGCGCCCGCCGATGCCCTGCTGGGTCCAGCGTTGCTCCACTGTCACGTGAATGCAGCGCAGGCCCTGCACTGCCCAGGGCAGGCGTAATTCCAGATCGGTAATATCAGGTTTCGGGGGAAGGCCTGAGCCAGCCAGACTGAAGCCGCCCAGTGACAGATCATACAGACGCCCCAGCATGGGCCCGCCTGCAGCCACAGACACGGGCACATTCAGATTGAGACGATCACGGTGCAAACGCTGGAGCATGATAGTTCTCCGCTTGGCATCACCTCCTCCAGTTTCCTGCCGCCTGCGGTAATATTGCAATCAGACAAAGGTGGGAGATTGGGCATGGCGGACAGCGACGACGATTTGTTCACACGCGAGATGCGCGGCGTTACGCCACTCCCTGCCAGCGACCGCATTACCGATCTGCCGCGCGACCCTGCCGGCCAACCGGGGCGCGAACGACGGCGTCTGGCCGCCCTTGGCCAGGAGGGCGACTTGAATCCGCTGACAGTTCCCGAGATGGTCGATCAGGTCGGTCCACTGGATATCGTCGGCGAGAAAAAGAACGGCGTGCAGGAAGGTGTGTATCGCAAGTTACGGCTCGGCAAATACGAGTGCGGCGGCCACCTGGATTTGCATCGTGTGCGCCTGCACGATGCAGTGGATCAGGTGCACGGCTTCTTGTCCGATGCCTTCCAGCGCAATCACCGCACCGTGCTGATCACCCATGGCAAAGGCATACACAGCAGCCGCCCCGGCGTGATGAAAAGCTATGTCATGCATTGGTTACGCCAAAGCGACCTGGTGTTGGCCTGGCACAGCGCCCAGCCGCGCCATGGTGGCACCGGTGCCACCTATGTGCTGCTGCGAAAGTCTGCAGATGCACGGCAAAAGAATCGCGAGCAATTCAGCCACGGCGCCTGATCAACAGCAGGCCGCTGCGCCGCTACCGTCGTCAGTCAGAGAAAACGGCACATCAACACCGCAGCCGGTAAAAATGCCGTAATGGGTGGAAAAATCACCGATGAACTCGAAGTAAGGCGCAAAGCGTGTCGCCTTGAGCATATGCCAGGTGTTGCCGCATACCGGGAACACTTTGCCTCGCTCGATCAGATGGTGGCCATCAAGGGCGAAGGCATGCGGAAAGTGCTCAATCCCGCCGTTGTAGATTACCGCCTGACCATAATCCTCACACGCGTCTTCCAGCTGTGGCAGTTTGAACAAGCGCCAGGTCGCAGACCAGAATCGTGTCTGGCCCAGCTTCTGTTGCAATGTCGGGTTACTGACCTCCAGCACGCGACTGGTCACCAGTCGCGGATCTGCAAAGCCTGCGGCCTGGGCAAGACGCAGAAAATCCTTCCAGTACAGCGCGCCGCTGAGACACTCGCCGTACAGCACTGGATCCTGCTGTAACGCGGGACTGATTCGACGGTCCGCATAGACATCGGAAAAATAGAACTCGCCGCCGTTCTTTAACAGCCGCCAGATATCGCGCAATACTTTGGCCTTGTCGTGACATAAGTTGATCACGCAATTGCTGACTACGACGTCGTAACTGTCGTCCTCAAGTGGCAACTTCTCCAGTTCCTCGAGGTAACCTTCCAGAAAGCTGACATTGGAGTCGGTATAGCCGAACGTCTGCGCATGGAATGCCTTATGTTTACGGGCCACCGCCAGCTGCTCCGGTGTCATGTCAATGCCGGTGACATGTCCCTGCTCACCGACCAGCGCTGACAGTGCATAGACGTCATGACCACTGCCACTACCAAGGTCCAGCACGCGGGCGCCCTGCAAGGCCTCCGGGGCCACCAGACCGCAACCATAATATTTGGCGCTGACTTCCGGATGAATCATCGCCAGCACCGGCTTTAGCCACTCTGGTACGTCATCCGCCGTGCAGCAGGCACTGGTTTGCAAATCACCATTGTCCTGCAAAACCTTGCCATAGTAATCCTGAACATTTTCGCGCTGGTTCATCGCCTGATCCGGTTCAGCCCATTGATGGCCGCCATACGATAGGCCTCTGCCATGGTGGGATAGTTGAAGGTGGTGTCGACAAAATAGTCGATGCTGTTATGCGGCGGCGGCTGACGCATGATCGCCTGACCGACATGCACAATTTCTGTTGCCTGATAACCGAAGCAGTGAATGCCCAGAACGGCACGGGTATGACGATGAAACAGCAGTTTCAGCATCCCCACTTGCTCACCGGTGATCTGCGCGCGGGCCAGATTGCGGAAAAACGCCTGACCTACCTCGTAGGGCACCTGCTCCGCCGTCAGTTCCTGTTCGTTGCGCCCGACGCTACTGATACCGGGAATGGTGTAGATGCCGGTCGGCACATCGGTAACTGGCTTATGTGGCTCACCGCACAGGCCGCCCGCGCAAAAACGCCCTTGATCGTATGCCGCGCTGGCAAGCGCCGGCCAGCCAATCACGTCGCCAACCGCATAGACGCCTGGCACGCTGGTCTGATAACTGTCATCCACTTTTATCTGGCCGCGCCCGTCCGCGCTCAGACCAATGCTGTCGAGACCGATATCGTTGCTGTTACCAGCCCGTCCGTTCGACCACAACAAGGCATCCGCACGTAGTGTCTTGCCCGATTTGAGCACCAGATTGACGCCATGAGCGTCGGCTTCAACGCGTTCATACGCCTCGCCGTGACGAATGGTCGCGCCCTGCTCGCGCAGGTGATAGCTGAGCGCGTCAGTGATTTCAGTATCAAGGAAGTCGAGCAGATGTTCGCGCGTATTGATCAGGTCAACACGAATACCCATGCCGGCGAAGATCGAGGCGTACTCGCAACCAATTACGCCGGCGCCGTAGATAATCAGATGGCGCGGCGTATGCTGCATCGACAACAACGTATCGCTGTCGTACACGCGCGGATGGCTGAAGTCGACATCATCGGGATGGTAAGGTCGAGAGCCAGTGGCAATCAGAATATTACGCGTTTCCAGCAAGTGCTGACGGCCATCTTCTGCATCGACCAGCACCTTGCCCTGACCGGCAATGCGCCCGTAGCCCGGAAAAATTTTTACCCGGTTACGCTGGTAGTGACCGATACGCACCCCGACCTGGGCACTGATGACATCCTGACAACGGGCCACCAGCTGCTGCCACTGCACGCGTGGCGCTTCGATAATGCCGTGCAACAATGGGTTCTTGTAATGGCGCACCAGCTGACGCACCTGATGGCGTAACGCCTTTGAGGGAATCGTTCCGAGATGGGTACAGCTGCCACCGACGGATGCTTCAGCATCGACAAGCGCCACCTTAAGGCCGCCCTTGATCGCCCGCATTGCCGCCGCTTCACCGCCTGGACCACTGCCGAGGATGACCAGATCCCAGCCGCTAGAGGTTTCCAATAGCTACTCCTGCCAACAAGACTCACTCTGCATGGCACTAATGTAGCGCGTCATGGCGGTCATGCCGAGCCGGGAAATAACGTATTGACGCCCAACTTCCATGCACAGACAAAAAAAGGCCGGCTAAGCCGGCCTTTTGTCAGAGGCGACGTCGACGCCCCAGGAGCAGCAGACACCAGCCTAGCAAGCCATAGACGCTCAGGCTGCCGCCAATGATATCGCCGGAGTTATCTACATTCGGCACATCGACCGTGAAAGTGGTTGCACCGGCACCGCCGCAGGCATCTTCGTAGCGCAACGTGAAGGTATCATCGAACGGACTGGCCACATTCCTCGGTATATAGGTCACCGTGCCCGCAGCCGGGTCGACGATAATACCGGCATCGAGGGGATTGCCGCTGCCGGTCTCGACATACAGGAACTCCTGCTTGCCATCGACAACATTGAAGGTTGCGTTCAATGGATTCTGTGAAAGCTGGAACAGGGTAATCACAGATCCCGGGGCGGCATCTGGATCTTCTATGTCAAGCGGGAACACCACCGTCTCACCCGCCTTGGCGCTAATGGTGACATTGTCAGCACGCGGCGGCACATTCGCGATCCTTACCGTGACTTCACCGGGCAAGGAATTGGTTTCCGTACCTGCCGCAGTGAAATCCTGCTGGTCATAGGCGACAAACGCGTACTCGAACGTATCAGTAAAATTCTCCAGCGCCACGCAGCTCAATAGCGGCGGCGCTTCATAACGGATCACACAACGCTCATCGTTGGCACGCGTTCCCACATCGCCACCGCAAGGCAGTTGCGGGTCGGCAACAATGACATCGGGGTCTTCCGGATCATCTTTGGGCTCCAGCTCCCGAACCACCAGACGAACCGTCGCGCCACTGGTCAGAGAGAATCCAGTTGGATCGCCGGTTTCTACACCGCCTGCTGCAGGGTTCAAATCAATGGCGTACGGCACTATGAAATTGCCTTCGCCCGCCACGTCATTCTCAAGCACGTCAATGATCGCAAACTGGCCGCGCTTGCCGACATTATCGCCCTCGTCATCCACCGCTGTAGCAACCTGTACCTCATAGGCGCCGATATCACAGACACCGCCGGCGGCGCGTGACTGGCCGCGTACATCCACAGTGCGACACTTGGACGGCGTACCAAAATCTGGAATCAGCTCAGACGGCTGCCCATTCCCCTGATCCACCAGCCAGCCGGCATTCCCGGAGGCAGCATCAATCTCAAAAAAGGCGGGAATATAATCTTCTCCCTCACCGGCTGCATTGACATGATTAGTGCCCAGTAACGCCAGCAATGCCGCCGGGTCTTGCGCGGTCACCGCCATATCATTGCCACCTGCGGCAGCACAGCTCGGATCCGGCGCGGCACCGCCGGAATCACCGAACACTACATTATTAACGCCGTTGAACTGCGCCGTGCCGGTGCTGCAGGTCCCCGAGCCGCCAGAGAAGAAATAGACTGAGTTGGTCAGATAGGAGGTCAAGGTGCCGCTAGCCGGACCGTTGCGCAAATCAATCGCCGCATCCTGGCCTACGAAGGTTGAGTTGACTACATACGCGGTGCCGATCACGTCACCAAGATCCATCGCGTCCGCACCCATCACGCCATCATTCGACTCAAAAGTCGAATTGATCACCGAGAAGCTTCCACCGGTAAACAAATTGATATCGAGTGCACCACCAACTCCATTCGCAGAGTTGCTGACAAACGCAGAACCCGAAATCAGCACTACTTGATCCTGGTTCTGCCCGACCATGGACAGCACACCGCCATTCAGAGTGGCGCTGTTATCGAAAAAGTAACTCTTCTCGATACGCACGGTACGCTTTACCAGAGTCTGATAGTTGAGATAGATGGCGCCGCCATTCTTGCCCTGATTTCCACGTACCACGACATTCTGCAAGGTCAAACCGGCGCTGCTATAAATGGCGCCACCATCATCGGCCGAGAAACCATTTTCCAGCGTCAGGTTGATCAGGCGCATGCTGGAGCGCGAGACAATCAAGCGGTGAGTACCTGAACCCTGAATGACGGAGGCGTTAGGATTCACCGGCGCCGGCGCGATCGCCGCACCGGGCTCTATCAGGTCTGCACTGACGCCAACGATATCGATCAGTGTGTCTTCAGGAATGTCCAATGGTGACTGCAAGATAATCGTGCCAGAGGGCAGCAAAACCGTGTCTCTGCCTTCGACACCAAAAGCGCAATCCGGCGACGGCAATTGTGCATCATCAGTCGCGTTCCGAATCGCCTCACGCAGTGTGCATTGGCCATCGTTACTAATGATATCGCTCAGCGAATTGACCTGGATGGTCGCCGCCTGCAATGAAGACATGGAAAAAAGACATATCGCTGCCAGCAGACCACGTCGACGCAACAGCCCTGCCAGCAACACCAGTATGGACAGCACAAGACCGCTACCAATGCTCTCCGATTTGGTCAGGCCGCTGGCGGGTTCCACCAGCAGAATCACCTGCGCGCCCATATCGGAATCAGCGAATGTACGTCCACCCACGACCGCCCCTTTTTGAACAACGTAACGCAAACCATCCACGCCATGTACTGATGGATCCGACTGGTATCGGATGTACGGAATTCTACCGGACGCATCAAGCTCGACTGTCGCGGTACCTTTGGCAGGAGGAATATCAATTGTCATGCACGGTTCACTAGGCAAAAGCAAAGTACAGTCTATTTCAAGGTCTCCACGATCATTCTCCGTAACATCAAGCAGCGTCGACACACCCTGCACTACTGAAATTTCGTCGAACAGACCTTTACCGATACGCAATTCAAATGCTCCCGGATCACAATCCGTTTCACGGGCGATATCGCGCTGGTCTGCGGCAGTGCACACATCGCCAGTGCTTTCCACCGGAGCGCCGGAATCAATCAAGGTTGGCACATCACCGGGATTGGTGATCGCAGGCAAAAAGCCAATCCAGGCCTGCACCGTTTCCGTATCGTCACGCACCAATGGTGCACAATCCGCGCTTCCTGTTGATGCAGGGCAGGCACCTTCAGTGCCGTCATTGGGGCCACCGTCGGTGATCACACCACGCAAGATCGAGAAATCTGCTGCCGCGTCCTGGTTGGAAATCACATCGCCGGGGTTCGGGCCAAACTCGACGAAACCAAGCACATCCGCAGGACAGGGGTCAGCAGAACCGTCATGGACGATAAACGCCATATGCGCAAGATCCTTGTTGGCGCCGCCGGCGTCGTCATCAGCGCAGCTACCGCCGACATTGCCGACAAGTACTGAGTTGGTAATCACATCGTCATCGGCCGCTCCAGCCGGACCAAATGAAATTCCCGAGCCGCCATTATTGCCAGCTACGGTAATGTTGGAGAGCACTGAGGATCGGTTAAGCGAGTCGAGACGAATGGCTGCACCGCCTCCGACACTGGCAGTGTTGTTATAAAAAGTGGAATTGACCACCGTTAAGCGCGGTGACGAGCCATTCAGATGAATCACGCCACCCAACACTGCCGCCTGGTTGCCGGCGGCGTACATGCGGGTAATCGCCACTGCTCCGGTGTAAGTGCCGGTCATGGCGATAGCTCCACCGTTCACGCCAGCGCTGTTGTTCAGCAATGATACATTATCAATGCTCAGACCGGACGTATCCGAGGCCAGATAAATAGCACCGCCGCTACCCGTGGCACTGCCATTTTGCAATACCGCTGCCTTGCTCAGGGTGACACGACCCTGGTTATGAATCAGCCCTCCGTCACCACTCACACCCGAAGTGACCGCCCCCTCGAGCGTTGCCGCTTGCACGTTCAACGTGTTTTCCGGCTCAACGTTAAAGATCCGCTGATCATTCGCCGACAGCAGAATCGGGTTCACTTTGATGTCGTCATCCAGCGCATTTTCGCGCTCTACTTCAATGGTGACGTTGACGAAGATATCTTCTGGCGCAAATTCCTCTACAACCTTGAACACGCCATTACGTCTGCCATCGCCATTAATGTCGATACCACGTCTACCAGTCACGGCATCGACATACTGCCCCTCGTAAAAGACATCAGAAAAGGAATCGAGAAAATCACCGTCTTCGTTATAGTCCAGACGCTCCTCATCATCATCGCCGGTTTCTTCTTCGATCAACGAGGCCTTGAACGTATCGTCGAGATCACCATCCCGATTGAAATCTATACCAGCCGCCGCTTCGTCAAGAGAACCATCGATAATGGGCAGCGTCACATCCGGCTCAAGGTCTTCACCCTCAACCACTAATGCGAGAAAACTGTCGTCGTAATCTGTATCGCCAGAGTCGGCATTGATATTGAGATCACGGGTGCCGCCGCCGATTGTCAGCGGACCAAGCAGCTGAAAGGTTTTGCCTTCCTCGAGAAAAATCTTGTCTACGCCTGTGCCCGCTTCGCAGTCATCCGACGCTTCCTGGAAATTGATAGCCTGCATGGCCTCAGTGAATGAGCAGATGCCATCATCGAGTGCAACGACCTCGTTGATCACGTTGATCGCGTCATCAGGATTCGGATCGTTAAAGAAATAATCGGTCGCTTCGAGTGCACCGCTGGACAGAAACAGACTGGTTGCGGCAGCAATCAATGAAGAGCGGCAAAAAGACATACTTGGTACCCCGGCCGGTGCGCGGCCATTTAATGTTGTTATTCTCGAGAGCGATTGGATGAAGCCTTTCAAGACAAGGAGTTAGAGCCATCCAAGCAGGATTCTAGCGACCGGCTCCGCCGACTGGCTGTTATAGTTTTGTAACCCCTTACCAGCACAGGATTTTTTTAACGAAGGGCACAGTCAGCCGATGCTGGTGAACCAGCGCTTCGCGGTCCAGTCGGTCAAGATGGGCCAGCAACGTGGCGGGCGCACGCTCAGAGCGCGACAGCAGATAGCGCGCCACCTCTTCGGTGAGCACCAGTCCTCTGGCCGCTGCCCGGGCAGTGAGCATGCTCACGCGCCCCTCGTCATCCAGCCCTTGCACCTGATACACAGGGCCCGCCGCCAACCGGGAAGACAAATCAGGCAGGCAAAACCCGGACGCCGCGGGCGGCTGGGCCGCACTGAACAGCAGTGCGCCACCCTCCGCCCGGCTGCGGTTGTAGAGGTGGAACAAGGCCTCCTCCCATGCGCGCTGACCAGCCAGCAGGTTGACGTCATCAATGGCCACCAGGGCCATCGCTTCCAGCCCTTCCAACAGCGCCACGCGGGTGTGAAGCATTTCCCGGGCACTGAGCAGGCACGCGGACAAGCCCTGCGCAAGTGCCCTGCGCACGGTGGCTTCCAGCAGGTGAGAACGGCCACAGCCGGGCTCACCCCAGAGGTACAGCTGCCCGGCCTGGTCTGGCAATTGCGCCAGATTGGCCAGCAAGGCGGCATTGCTGCCGGCAACAAAACTCTCCAGCGTGCTGCTCTCGCGCAACGGCAACATCAATGGCAGCTGCTGCGGCATGGTCACTACTGCCCCTGCCAGCAATAGCTCGGCAGCGTCGGCGTCGATGGCGCCACTGACGCAGCCGTATCAACCTGTTCGCAGGCGACGATGTTGCGATTCAGCGCAAGCAGGTGCCGCAGCTGCGCCAGATCGCCGGCAAAGGTCAGGTTGAAATGCAGGGTGTCTCCCGACAGGGCCACCAGTTGTACGTTACCGACCCCGGTAAGACCCTGCAGGTAACTTTGCAGGCTCTGCCAGTCCGCCAGCGCCTGCACCTGGCGCACCTCCAGTGACAGCGCCGCGCCACCACCGGCTCGAATCACATAGACCGATGCAAGTCGGTCAGTGACCCGGTCGATCAGTTGCTGCACCGCCTGCTGCTCGTCTGCGGCGGTGATTTCGCCCTGCTCCAGTTGCTCCGCGCCACGGAACAAGCGCCAGCGCAACTGCGGCGTATTTCCTGTGTACAACACCGCCGCCAGCGTCAGCGGCGCAGCGTAGCGCTGTGACGCCTTATGCATGACATGGTCGAAATGACCGCGGATGTCAGCGACGGCAATGCCACGACGGTCCTCATCGTCCATCAGCGGCAGCACCAGCGGCAGACCGCGCTCGGCGGCGGTTTGCTGCAGCGCGCTCAATACCGGATCGCTACCGCCACGCGCCAGCAGTTCTCCCATACCGGGGCGCTGCAACACCAGCCACACCAGCGTCTGCGGACGAGTCGCGCCCCACACCGGCGCACCGGCGCGCTGCAACGCCGCCAAAAGACCTTCGGTATCGAAGCTGGCGGTCATCAGCAGCTGCTGGTCGCGCTCCAGATAACGATACTTGGTTGCCCAGCGCGCCGGTTGCTGGCGCACAGCACCCAGCTCTGGCCGGGACAGGTCACGACTGCCGGTCAAACGCACCAGCACCTGCTCAAGCCCTTGCGCCAACGCCTCGCTGCGCCGCTCCGCAGACCGGTCTCCTACCGGTACCTCGACCTCTCCCAACGACGTCATCGCGGCTTGCACCGTTGCCGACAGCACGCAGAGCAACACCAGACACAGCCTTTTCATGCATTACACCCTTGTCATTGAAGCGGCCATTATCCACAAGCACCGCGCTGATTTAAGAGCAGAGGCCACATTTTTTGTTCCGCGATAAAAGTCATCGAAACCTTGCCCGCAGTGATGAAATTGAACCGGCGACACCCTAGAATACGCGCCTCGCTGACAGGAGCCCCCCATGACCGACTCGAAACGCCCCCTGAGTTACCGTGACGCCGGAGTGGATATCGATGCCGGTAATGCGCTGGTCAAGCGCATCAGCCCGATCGCGAAGCGTACACGCCGGGCGGAAGTGATGGGCGGATTGGGTGGCTTCGGATCCCTCTGCCGTATTCCGCAAGGCTACAAAAAGCCCGTTCTGGTAGCTGGTACCGACGGTGTCGGCACCAAGCTGCGACTGGCCATGATGCATCAGCGCCACGACGGGGTTGGCATCGATCTGGTGGCGATGTGCGTCAACGACCTGATCGTTGGTGGCGCCGAGCCGCTGTTCTTTCTCGATTACTACGCCACCGGCAAGCTTGATGTCGATACCGCCGCAACGGTGATCGAAGGTATCGGACGCGGCTGTGAGCAGGCCGGCTGCGCACTGGTGGGCGGTGAAACCGCCGAGATGCCGGGCATGTACGAAGGCGAGGATTATGATCTGGCCGGCTTTTGTGTCGGCGTCGTGGAAGAAGACGGCGTCATCGACGGCAGTCGCCTGCAGCCCGGCGACGTCCTGATCGGCCTGGCGTCATCCGGTCCCCACTCGAATGGCTTCTCGCTGATCCGCCGCATCCTGGAGCAGGCGGATTCGCTCGATATCCTTGTTGACGGCAAACCCCTGATTGACGCGTTGCTCGAGCCGACACGCATCTATGTGAAGAACATCCTCGCGACCATCAAACAGTTCGACGTCCGCGCCCTGTGTCATATCACCGGCGGCGGCCTGCCGGAGAACCTGCCGCGCGTCATGCCGGCCCATACCTGCGCGAACATCGACACCGCCAGCTGGCAACTGCCGGAGCTGTTCCAGTGGCTGCAGCAACAAGGACAGGTGGACAGCTTCGAAATGTACCGCACCTTCAACTGCGGCGTGGGCATGGTGGTCGCGGTGCCGGCAGCGCAGACTGACGACGCGCTGGCGTTCCTGCGTCAGGCCGGCGAAACCGCCTGGGTGATTGGCGCCATCAGCCACAGCGACAGCGAGGAACCACAGGTAGCGCTGAGCGGAGTGACCCAGTGACCCACCGCCTCGCCGTCCTGATCAGCGGCAGCGGCACCAACCTTCAGGCCATTATCGACCAGATCCAGGCCGGCGATCTTGATGCCGAGATCGTGCTGGTGTTGAGTAACCGCGCAGATGCCAGCGGGCTGCAGCGTGCACAGGCCGCCGGCATCGCCACTGCCACCGTGGCGCATGGCGATTACCCCGACCGGCTGCAATTTGATCAGGCGATGATTGCCCGGATTGACGCCTACCAGCCTGACACGGTCGTGCTGGCCGGCTTCATGCGCATCCTCACGCCCACCTTTGTGCGCCACTATGCCGGGCGCCTGATCAACATCCACCCGTCCCTGCTGCCGCGCTACCCCGGCCTGAATACGCATCAGCGTGCCCTGCAGGCGGGAGACAGCGAGCATGGCTGCAGCATTCACTTTGTGACAGAAGAACTGGATGGTGGCCCAGTGATCGCACAGGCGGTGGTGCCGGTGCGACCGAACGATACCGTCGAATCCTTGTCGAAGCGGGTACAATTGAGCGAGCACCAGCTCTATCCGCTGGTGCTCGACTGGCGCAGTCAGGATCGCGTCAGCCTGACCGACAAAGGGGTACTACTGGATGACCAGCTCTTGCCGCCACAGGGTTACCAGCATCAGCCGGCTGACTAGCCTGCTGATCGCACTTGCCATCAGTGCCCCACTGCTGGCGGAATCCCCTATCCCCGCCTTCCGCCAGGTGTTCAACCTGAGCAGTACCGGTGTGCCGTTCTCAATCAAGGCCGAGCGCCGACTCGAGCAGCACCAGGATGGCAGCTGGCGCATGCGCGTGTCCGCTGACAACTGGCTCGGTGCCATCAGTGAGGCAACGCGCTTCAACTGGGCGGAGTGCATTCCGCAAACGCAATACTACGGCTACCGCCGCGAGGGACTGGGCAGCAAGCGCAAAGCGGAGCTCTATCTGGATCAGAACGCAGGACAGGCCCGTGCCATCCGCGCCAGCCGTGAAAAGCAGTTCCCGATCAGCCAACACACCACCGACAAACTGTCACAAACCCTTGCCTTGCAGTGCATGCTGAGCCGTGGTGATATGGCGCTCGAACTGGATGTTGCCGACGAGCGCGGCATGGACCGGGTACAGTACCGCCAACTGGGAGAAGAATGGCTGGAGACACCAGCCGGAAAGTTCCGCACCGTCAAACTTGAGCGAGTGCGCGAACAGGGGTCCGATCGCCAGACCCTGCTCTGGTTTGCCCAGGATCACGATTATGCTCTGGTACAGATGATTCAGCGCGAAGACGGCAAACAACACACCATGGTGCTCAGAGACCAGTCTGAATAATGCGAACACTTGCGCTGATATTGCTGTGCCTGCTGCAGGGTCTGGCCGCTGTCGCCCGCGCCGACGCGCTGCAGCCCTTTCATGTTCAGTACCGACTCTACGTGAGCAAAATCCCCACCACCATCAAGGCTGACCTGTGGCTGCGTGAAACCGACACGCCGGATCAGTATCAGATGGAACTGCTGGTGAAGTCGCTACTGCTGTCCAATCGCGAGATAAGCACCTTCAGCTGGAACGACTGCCAGCCACGCACGCATCACTACGCACATCAATTTCGTGGCTTCGGCAAACGCCGCAATTACGACATGCATTTCAGTTGGGATCCGCCGCAAGTGGTGACCAGCTACGACGACAAGACACGGGAGTTTTCCATCGAGCAAGACACGCTGGACGATTTAACCCTGCTGTTGAAAGCGCGCTGTGTGCTGAAAAAAGGCGACAAGGAGTTCAACGCCACCAGCGCCTATGGAAGAAAAATTCGTCAGCAAAACATGCAGGTGATTGGCCGTGAAATACTGGACACGCCGCTCGGCAAAATTGACTGTCTGGTGATAGAAAAGAAACGCGATAGCGACAGCGAGCGCAAGACCCTGTTCTGGCTGGCGCCAAAATTGGACTACATGCTGATACGCGCCAAACACATCGAAAGCCGGGCGCTGTTTGGCGAATTGGTCATGCGTGACTTTGAGCGGGCGCCAGAAGACGTCGACAGCGACCCGCCTCCATCACCGGAAAACCATGAAAAGGTATTGGCCAGCGATGACGACGAGGCCGCCGACAGCGGCCACCGTCGCCAGCCCTGATCACGCGCGAGGCAAGGTCACGCCGCGTTGCCCCTGATATTTGCCACCGCGATCAGCATATGAGGTCTGGCACACTTCATCAGATTCGAAGAACAGCATCTGCGCTACGCCCTCGTTGGCATAAATCTTTGCCGGCAGATTGGTGGTATTGGAAAACTCCAGCGTCACATGCCCTTCCCACTCCGGCTCCAGCGGCGTGACATTAACGATAATGCCACAGCGCGCATAGGTGCTCTTACCAAGACAGATGGTCAGGACATTGCGGGGAATGCGGAAGTACTCCACCGTGCGCGCCAACGCGAATGAGTTCGGCGGGATGATGCAGTAGTCGCCCTTGATATCAACAAAACTCTTGTCGTCAAAATTCTTCGGATCGACGGTGGCCGAGTAGATGTTGGTGAACACCTTGAACTCACTCGAACAGCGCACATCGTAGCCGTAGCTCGACACGCCATAGGAAATCACCTTGCCGTGTTCGTTGTGACGCACCTGCTGCGCCTCGAACGGCTCGATCATGCCATGTTCAGCGGCCATGCGGCTGATCCAGCCATCAGACTTGATACTCATCCGTTATCCCTCAAAGTGAATCGCAGCATGGTACCCAAGGCACTGGCGCCTTGAAACCATGCCATCCTCATTCGCTGCGGGTAATCACCCGCGGAAATGCCGCCGCGGCTTTCGCCTGCAGCGACAGTCTGGCCGCCACGCGGCGCGCCAGCTGCCGGTACAGCGCGGCTTCGGGACTGTCCGGAGCAGCCCATACGGTGGGCGCACCACTGTCTGCCTGTTCCCGAATGGTCATCGCCAGCGGCAAGGCACCCAACAGCGGCGTGTCATATTTCTGCGCCAGCCGTTCGGCGCCACCGCTGCCAAATATATGCTCCGCATGACCGCACTGGCTGCAGATATGTACCGCCATGTTCTCGACCACACCGAGTACACCGATACCGACCTTGCGGAACATCTCGATGCCCTTGATCGCATCCGCCAGCGCCAGATCCTGCGGTGTGGTAACGATCAGGGCGCCGCTGACCGGCACCTTCTGTGCCAGCGTCAGCTGGATATCACCGGTGCCCGGCGGCATATCGATGACCAGGTAATCGAGGTCGTCCCAGAGCGTCTGGCTGAACAATTGTGTCAGTGCACCGCTGGCCTTGGGACCGCGCCAGACCACTGGCGTGTCCTCATCGACCACATAACCCATCGACATGGTTTGCAGGCCACGCGCCATGACCGGCACAAAAAAGCGATTGTCGCGTACTCCCGGACGCGTCCCGTCCGGCACACCCAACAGGGTCGGCACACTGGGACCAAAGACATCGGCATCCAGCAGGCCAACACGCGCCCCTTCTGCCTG
Organism: uncultured Alcanivoracaceae bacterium; assembly: GCA_964389795.1. GTDB lineage: Bacteria > Pseudomonadota > Gammaproteobacteria > Pseudomonadales > Alcanivoracaceae > JARGPN01. The sequence continues at coordinate 80,735 of CAYMEY010000003.1, read as the reverse complement.
CAACGCCAGCGCCAGATTGACCGCGGTGGTGGACTTGCCCACGCCGCCCTTGCCCGACGATACCGCCACGATGTTGCGGACACCGGCCTGCGGTGTGGTATCGGCCTGGGTGCGATGTGTGGCAATGCGCTGCCCCAGCGTCAGCGCCAGAGGTCGGCCATCACTCACCGGTGCCAACAGGGCGCGCAGCTGCTGCTCAAGTTCCGCCGCCACACTGGCAAACGGATAGCCCAACCAGATGGACACACGCAGCTGCCCATCTCGCTCTGCGATCTCGATGTCGTAACCGGCACTGACCGGGTCGCTACCAAGGTCCGCTGGCAGCCACTGGCTCAACGCCTGGCGAATCTGCTGTTCACTCATGTCTGTCTCGCTTTCCGGGGGCGCCATCATAGGGCTTGTACCCGGGGCAACCAAGCATCGGCCTGACGCTGGCACCGGTAATTGCGCCACCGGCCAGTGATGGCTTGCCAATATCATCGCAAAACCGCTAAATCCACTTCTTGTACTTGAATAAAAACAATCACGCGGACACGGCATGACCGAGCTTGGCACCATTTCCAGCGCGGCCCTGAACCAGTATCTGGTCAGCGCACGCGCCGTCGGCCTCGACACCGAGGCTGGCCTGCGGCACAGCGGCATCAATCCGGCTCTACTGGACGACCCGCTTGAGCGCATCGACAGCAAACGCTTCGAAGTCCTGCTCGAATGGTTCATCGACCAGTCCAACGATCCCCTGTTTGGCCTGCATACCTCCCAGTTCGTGCAACCGGGCAGCTACAGCGTGATCGGCTATATCGCCATGAGCGCCAGCACTATCTTCGAAGCACTGTCGCGGGTATCACTGTACGAAAAGCTGGTCGGCGACATGGGAGTCACTGAAACGCACCCCTGTGGGCCCGGCCATCTGGAAGTCCGCTGGTTGTGCCGTCACCAGCGTCAGCCGGTGCGCCGGCACCTGATCGAGAATGTGCTTGGCTCCTGGGTGCGCTATACACGCTGGCTGGCCGACAACGACAACCTGAATCCCGAGCAGGTCTGGCTGGAGCACGCACCACCGGCGCAACGCCAGCAGCTGGAGGAATACCGCAAGGTGTTTGGCTGTGAAGTACGCTTCAACCAGCCGTGCTCGGCGCTGATTGCCAGCCATCAATTGCTCGGCCATCGGCTGCGGCAGCCGGACCCGCTGCTGTTCTCGACGCTGGAGGCCCACGCCGCGCAAAAGCTGCACGAGCTCGGCCTGAGTGGCAATTCCCTGTCGCAGCGAGTATTGCTGCGTATCCGCGCGCTGATTGATGAGGGCATGCCACGCAAGGAGCGGGTCGCCGCCGATCTGGGCATGACCGAGCGCACCTTGCACCGTCGCCTGCAAGAGGAAGGCAGCAGCTGGCAAATCCTGCTTGATCAGGTCCGTGACGACCTCGCTCGCAGCATGTTGCGCGACACACCATTACCACAGGCCAGCATTGCTGAACGCCTCGGCTACTCGGACACCCGCTCGTTCCAGCGTGCGTTCAAACGCCGCGTCGGCAGCACACCGGGGGACTGGCGGCAGCAATGTAAAACGCGCTGACGACCGGCCCGCTTGTCCGACAAAAGTCTTAGAAGCGACCCGTTGCATAGCTATACTCGGGTGAGCTAGATCACAAAAACACGGGAAAGAGCCACTCCACTATGAAGAGAGCCCTGAAGCAGTTGGATGCCGCGGTTGCACACGCCGGCACCTATCAGGAATGGTATGAAGCCAGCCTTGAGCATGACCGTCTGTCCGGCGCGGAAGAATGGAAAGAGATCGATCGCGCCCCCTATTACGACTATGAATTGATTCGCAACCGCCTGGCGCAGATTCGCCAGGCCCGTGAACGCCAGGACGTCAACAAACTGGTGTTCCACCTGCACGAGGGCCTGCATGGCAATCTCGGCAATATCTCCAATCCAATGCTGTATGCGCACAGTCAGGTCGGCACCAAGAAACTGATTGGTCGCTATCTGGCGGAAGTCTGTGACGCCCTCAACTACCTGTGCGATAACGAATTCGACGAATTCCCGCTGAAGGAAAAACTGGACTTTTTCCAGACCACCGGCCACGCCTTCGGGCAAAGCTGCCTGATGCTGTCAGGCGGCGCCGCACTTGGCCTGTTCCATATCGGGGTGGCGAAAACCCTGTGGGAACACAGCATGCTGCCGTCCGTGATTTCCGGCTCCAGCGCCGGTTCAATCATTGCGTCAGTGCTGGGCACGCACGACGACAATGCGCTGAAGGTAAAGCTGCAACCGGAAAACATCTATCTGGAAGCGTTCAAGGCGATCGGCTGGACTGGCCTGATTCGCGGCCGTCCGGTGCTGGACGGCAACTACCTCGAGTCCTGTCTGGAAGAAAATATTCTCGATCTGACCTTCGAGCAGGCTTACCAGCTCACCGGTCGCGAGATCAACATTACTGTAAGCCCCTATGACCGCCACCAGCACAGCCGCCTGCTTAACTGGCGGACATCACCTAACGTACTGATTCGCAAAGCCTCTCTGGCTTCCTGTGCAATTCCCGGTATTTACCCGCCGGTGACGCTCTGGGCCAAGAACATCGATAACGAGAAGGTGCCCTACATTCCCAGTCGCAAGTGGGTCGACGGCTCGATCAAGGACGACCTGCCAATCCACCGGCTGGCGCGCCTGTACGGCGTCAATCACTCGATCGTCAGCCAGACCAACCCGCACGTGGTGCCGTTCCTGGCGCGCAAGGGCGGCGGCCGGGTGATGCCGGCGCTGGCCAATCTGGCGCTGCGCAACATCACGATGAATTCACGCTATCTGCTTAATCTGGTGCAAAGACAGGTGAAGTCGAACGATCTGGGACTGGTGCTGGACAAGGTCGAATCCATCCTCCGGCAAAAGTATATCGGCGACATCAACCTGATTCCCCCGCGCCAACCGCTGAGCTTCCTGCGTGCCCTGCGCAATCCCACGGTTGAGGACGTGCGCGAATTCATTCGCACCGGTGAGCGTGCCACATGGCCCAAGCTGGAAATGATCCACAACACCACCTGCATAAGCCGCACTTTCCGCGATTGCCTGAAGCGGCTGGACCGGATCGAGACCGAGCAACTCCGGCATCTGCGCGTGGTCAAAGGAAGCTGAGCATGCCGCCGGTGGCCGTCAGCGACGCGACCACCGGTAGTACTTTTGGCCTGATCAGGCAGGGATGCATGAGACAAAAGCTCGACAATTCAGGGTCCGTTAATCCAATGGTGAGAAAACGTGACCCAGATCACCGCTTGGTGCGAAGATACTACGCAGGCACTAGGGTGATGCTAGTATCGGCGCCGCGAAGCCTGACCGGTGGAGAAGCGTACGCTTTGCCATCAGCCGCTGTGGAAACGCATCTGTACCCGACCCCTTGTCGACAGGTTCATGGAGGGCCCTGAGGCATGCTGACCAAGCTGCGCAATTACCACGCTGAGAATCCGCTCGCCTTTCGCCTGATGGGCGCGATTCTGCTTATCAGCTCGGTGATTACGCTGGTCGCCATTCTCATGTTGCTGGCCCGTGAGTACGACAACGGCCTGAGCGAAATCGAAGAAGACCTCGAACAGATCGAATTGACTGCCCTGCCCGGTATCGAACGCAGTCTATGGAATTTCGACGAAGAGCAATTGCGAGTACAGCTCGAGGCGCTGCTGCGACTGCCTGAAGTATCCTCCGCCCAGGTGCAGTGGCAGGACTGGAACAGCCAGACGCGCAGTCTGTCGGTCGGCGAACAGATCGATGATCTGGAGTCGGAGCGCGTCCACAACTACCCGATCATTTATCGCCGCCGGGACGGCAGCGCCGAAGAGCTCGGTGTGCTGCATATCCAGGTCAGCCGAGACGCCCTTTACCAGCGGGTCGGCGCCCACGCCGTCTTTATTGTGCTGTTCCAGACGCTGAAAACACTGATTATCGCGGTAATCATCATTTTCCTGTTGCGCCATCTGGTCGGCCGACATTTGCGCACCATTGCCGACTATGCCCGCGACATGTCAATCGCCCGCCTGCACCACCCGTTGCGATTGGCGCGGCAGCAACACTCGCGCGATGAACTGCAGGACATTGCCGACGCCATCAACCAGATGCGCGAAACCCTGCGCGAAGACATCCGTCAACGTGAGCAGGCGGAAGCGGCGCTGAGTCATGAGCGCGAGCAATCGCTGGTGAATCAGGAAAAACGTATTCGCGCAGAGAGCGCCAGCCTGGCCAAAACCGAATTTCTGGCCACCATGAGCCACGAAATCCGTACGCCCATGAACGGCATCATCGGTGTGCTGGATTTGCTCGGCAACAGCCCGCTTAACGATCGACAGAAGCACTACCTGGAGTTGATGCAACACTCCAGCGAAAACCTGCTCGCCATCCTCAACGACATCCTCGACTTCTCAAAAATCGAAGCCGGTCAATTGCATCTGGAAACCGCCACGGTGGATTTGCAGGTATTGATCGAAGACGCCGTCAGTGCCTTCGCCGGCGTCGCACGACAGCAATCCCTTGAGCTGGTGATGGATGTCAGGCTCAACGAGTTGCGCTGGGTGTATGGCGACCCGGTGCGCTTGCGGCAAACCCTGCTGAATCTGGTCAACAACGCCATCAAGTTCACCCGCGAAGGCTATGTGCTGGTGCGCGTCACCGAGAAAATGTCCAGCGGTGCGCGTGATGCGGTACGCATTGAAGTGGAAGACACCGGTGTCGGCATTCCAGCGGATCAGGTGCAACGTATTTTCGATGTCTTTACGCAAGCCGACCAGACCACTGCACGTCAGTTTGGCGGTACCGGACTCGGCCTGGCCGTCTGCAAGCGGCTGGTGGAGCTGATGGGCGGACGTCTGGGCGTGGAGTCAGAACCCAACAAGGGCTCGTTATTCTGGCTGGAACTGCCGTTGCCGCGCTACAACATCGACCGGCCGGAAGCCAGCCTGCATACCGGCAAGGTGCTGGTTATTACCCCGTCCGTTCTCGAGGGCCATGCGATAGAAAAAATGCTGCAGCATTTCGGCTGCGAAGTTACCGCCGCGAGCGACCTGTCGCATCTGGAAATGGCGGATCGCTACAGTCACATCCTGATTGACGCCTCGCTGCTGATGCAAGCCGACGAGGCCGCAGAGCAACGTATTGAGCGCCATCGTGACAAGATCATGGTGCTGGCCGGCATCGATCAACAGACCGACCCGTGGCGGGCGATTTTGCGCCCGATCACACCCTCTTCCCTGAAAGCTGTGCTGTTCTCACCGGAGAACGAGGCCAGTCAGCCGCGCACGCATATTTCCCAGCACGCGCGCTTTGACCATCTCAGCGTGCTGGTGGCAGAGGATAACGATGTCAATCGCGACGTGATCCGCGCCATCCTCGGTGCCCTGCGTATCCAGCCGGTGTTGTGCAAAAACGGCGAAGAGGCCACCGCCGCCTACCGGGCTGCCGGTGGCGCTTTTGATCTGGTGCTGATGGACTGCGAGATGCCGGTGATGGATGGCGTTACCGCTACGCGCCGCATCCGCGATATCGAGCAGCAGGCCGGGCTTGGCAAGACACCGATCGTCGCCCTGACGGCACATGTGCTGCAGGAGCAACGCCAACGTATGCTCGATGCCGGCATGGATTACTTCCTCAGCAAACCGGTGCGCAAAGACGCTGTGCAGAAGCTGCTCGCCGACCTGGGTCTGGAGAAGCACCTGCAGGTGGTGTCGTTCGACAACCGCCGCGATAACTGACTTGCCGCCGATCTGCGCGCACCAGATAATGCGCGCCATTGAGGAGAGCAAGTGATGATCGAAAAAGACAAGGTGGTGCAGTTTCATTACGTCCTGACTGACGAAACCAGTACCCAGCTCGAAGATTCCCGGCGCGGCGAACCGATGGCCTATTTGCATGGCCACGGCAATATCATTCCCGGCCTCGAGAAAGCCCTGGCGGGCCGCAACAGCGGCGACCAGTTCGACGTAACCGTGCCCCCTGCAGAGGGCTATGGCGAGCGGCAGGAAGGTATGCAGCAACGCGTGTCGGCCAAGTACCTGAAGCACGCTGGAAAGCTGCGCCCGGGCATGCCGGTGACCGTCAACACCGAGCAAGGACCGCGCGCCGTGACCGTCGTCAAGGTTGGACTGAAGACGGTGGATGTCGACGGCAACCACCCACTGGCCGGCAAGACCCTGACGTTCCAGATCGAAATCGTCGACGTGCGCGATGCCAGCGACGAAGAGAAAAGCCACGGCCATGCCCACGGCCCGGGCGGTCATCACCATCACTGACTGATCGTTACTCTCGAGTAGTTATTCTCGCGGGCGCCACAGGCGCCCGTTTTTGTGGCACGCCCCCTTGCCTATCTGCCAGCAACGTTGTTGACTGCAAGTTCTGCAACCCCGATACAGGAGCAGCACGCTGTGGCCAGAAAGGCATTCGTAACCGGCGGCACCGGTTTTCTCGGTGGGCACCTGATCAGACAACTGAAACAGCAACACTGGGACGTCTTCGCGCTGGTGCGCCCCGGCGGCAACGCAGCGCAGCTGAAACAGCTCGGTGCAAAGCCGGTGGAAGGCGTCATGAACCAGCTCGAAAGCATGCTGAAAGCGATGCCGGCGCAATGTGATGCAGTGTTTCATCTGGCTGGCAATACCAGCATGTGGCACAAGCACAACGAACAGCAGAACCTGGACAATATCGGCGGCACTCATTGCCTGGTCCGCGCCGCGCTGGAACACTGCGCCCAGCGTTTCATTTTTACCTCATCGATTTCTGCCTACGGCAGCCACCGTGGTGTCATCAATGAAGACACGGCGGCCAACACCAACACCCGCATTAACTACGCACGCAGTAAACATTTCGCCGAACTGGAAGTGCGCAAGGGCATTGCCAGCGGTCTGGATGCGGTGATCCTGAACCCCTGCGGCATCATTGGCGCTGGCGATACACATAACTGGTCACAAATGATTGCCCTGATAGATCAGGGCAAGCTGCCCGGCGTACCATCCGGAGGTGGCAACTTTTGTGATGTCAGGGAAGTGGCACGCGCGCACATCAGTGCCTGGGAACGCGGCCGCTGCGGCCAGAATTATATCCTCGCGGGCGTCGAGGCGAGCTTTCTCGAGTTGGTGAGAACCATCAGCCACCTGCTGGGCAAGAAAGCACCGCGGCATGCCATGCCAGCGATGGCGATTCGACTCGCCGGCCGTATTTACCCGCTGCTGTCACTGCTGTCCGGTGAAGAACCGTCGATTACGCCGGAGAAAGTGGAGATGATGACCAGCCGCGTCCGTGCCGACGGCAGCAAGGCGGTATGCGAGTTGGGCTTTAACGATCAGGTGCCACTGGAGGAAATGCTGCAACAGTGCATCGACTGGATGCGCAGCAACAACCTGCTCAAGAACTGATCAGCGTCAGTGACAATGCCAGACCCGGAACTGTCGATTTTCCTTTGCCACCCGCACCGAAGCAAAGCTGGCGTGCAACCAGTCGCCATAGGGCAGCCCCTGATTCGCCACCAGCCACAACTGACCGCCCGGTTTGAGATAGTCCGGCGCAGACGTGATCAATCGGCGAGAAATCTCCGTGGTGCGCCGTGTGCCGTCATGAAAGGGTGGATTGGTGATCAGCAGATCGAAGCGTCCGGATACCCGCTGGTAAAGGTCACCGCACAACACGCGCGCCGACACCTTGTTGCTGGCGAGCGTTGCGCTGGTGGCCGCCACGGCCGCAGCGCTGACATCCGTGGCGGTCACTGTCAGACCCCGGCGGGCGAGCCAGGCGCTGATGACACCGGCGCCACAACCCAGATCCAGTGCGCTGCCCTGCAACGGCTGCGACTGCAAGGCGTCGAGCAGCAAGTCTGTGCCCGGGTCGGCTCGACCATGACTGAACACGCCCGGATAGCTGATCAGGTTCAAGCCATCAACACACCAGTGCTGCCGCCAGCTGTCGAGGTCAAAGTCCGCAGCACTCAAACAGCTGGCAAACAGTTTGTAATGCCGCGCACTGTCCAGCTGCTGCACGTCAACGCCAAGCGCTTTCAGCTCACTGACACCACCACGAATGCCGCCACTGGCCGGACCCAACAGCCACACTTCCGTGTCGCGCTGCAACTGGCCGCGCAAGGCGGCCAGCCAGAACGCCAGCTGCTGACGGGACTTGGGCAGCACGACAATGATCAGATCCGTGCCTGCCGGGACCGACGGCAGCATCGCCGCTGCCTCACCGGCGAGCGCTGCATCGTCACTGTGCACCGTCAGACTGGCGGCAGGCAGCTGCCATTGGTTGCGATCGTCAGCACCCACCAGCAACACATGGCGGGTCGCCAGACTGTCGTGGTGGCGCTCAAGCAGGCGACTACTGTTTTCCATATTGCACCGCAGATACTGAAAGCGCGGCAGTATAGCAACAAGGACCGCCGATGAGACTGCTGCGCACGCTGCTCGCCGTGCTGGTCCCGCCGCTAGTGGGGACATTGATCCTCGCCAGCGCCATCATCGTTGGCCGCCGTCGGGCCCTGGCGGCGGCCATCCCCGCGGTCAGCGGCACGGGTTTGTGGTTGGCCGGCGTGCGCGTGCAGATCGATGACGTCCGGCACAGCGCGCGGCTGCGCCCGGCGGTCTTCATCTTCAATCACAGCAGCGGCCTCGACCCGATGCTCGCCGGCGCACTGTTGCGCCGCGATGTCGTGGCGATTGCCAAGTCCGAGTTGCGGCACAACCCCCTGCTGGGCCCGTTATTAGGTCTGGCCGGCACAGTATTTGTCCGCCGCGATCAAAGCGAGGGCGTGGAGGCGCTGCGCGCGGCACTGCCGGCCCTGCGTGCCGGCTACGCCATCGCCATGGCGCCGGAAGGCACCCGCAGCCGGGACGGCGCACTCGGCAGTTTCCGCGACGGCGCACGCTGGCTGGCGGCGGAAGCAAAGGTGGCGCTGGTGCCCGTGATCATCCACGGCAGTGGCAACTGCCTGCCTGCTGGCGGCAAACTGATTCGTCCGGGGACAGTGACACTGCAAGTGCTGTCGCCGCTGGATGCAACGGAAACCGACAATGCCGAACTGGAAATGCTATATCGCCATCACCTTGCTGCTGGCCCCGGCACTGACGCGTGCTAACGACAGCGTGCAACGGCAACCACTGGACGGCGCCGACCTGATCGTCGCCGAGGCGCGCCTGGCGATTCAGGCAGACTGGTTGCTGTCAGTGCTGGAGCAGCCTTGCCATGTGCGTGAGTGGATGCCCGATCTGGTCGAGATACGCAGCCTCGCGCCAGATCCGGGCCCCGGCCAACGCGTCTACATGGTCACCCGCGGCACGCTGCTCAGTCAGCCCCGTGACAGCGTCGGCCGCTTCGTCCGTGATCCCGACACGCCACTGCAGATCACCATGCAGGCAGAGCCCGATGCACTGCCGCCGGTGTCTGGTCGGGTGCGTATTCCGTATGCCGAAGCGCGCTGGTCGCTCTTCGCCGAGGAAGCCACTACACTGCTGCACTATCAACAACGGGTAGCCATTGGCGGTCAGGTGCCACAATGGTTGGCAGATCATTACAGTCAGCGCTACGTGGCGCGCGTCCTGGATTCCCTGAAACGCTATGTGGCAACGCTTTCCAGTCCTGATTGTCCTGCTCGGCGCTAGCCTGGCCGCCGCCGCAGAGAGCGACTGCAACGCCTGGTTCAACCGACTTGATCACGCCGTGGAGCGCGCCGGGCTGATCGATGTCGGCAGTCAAAGGCTGGCAAACTACCCGCATTTACGCGTCACCCGCTGGCTGGTGTTCCTGCAGGGCAAGGTCAGCAGCGATGAGCAGCAACAACTGTGGTTGCAGCTGGCGAAGCAACAAGCGCGCCTTGGCTGGTTGGCCGAGTTGTCCCGGCTGGAACCGGAAACCTCGCAACTGGCCGGATCAGCGTGGCGCCAACAGCTGGATCAATGTCTGGACGACATGACCGCCTTGACCGGTTTCCCGGGCATCCCCGACGATCCGGTCGCCGCCGCCTACTCGCGCCGCAATCGCATTCTGGGTCTGTACCCGATCACGCGCATCCTCGCCTCACCTTCGATCAACAGTTACCGTGACGAGATGGCCGCGCGCTTTCGGCGCCCGGCACGCCTGCCGATTCGCCACTATCTGGTAGAAAACTTCCCCGGCACACCTCCGCCGCCGTCAGAGTTATCCCGCAATGCGCTGGACGTGCCGCTGCCGTCACAGGGTGCGCGCAATGCACTGCTGAATTTCTACGCACCGGTACTCAGTGTCGCCGACGCGCTGGTCTACAATCAGCCCGGCCGCGTCCGCATCGATCAAGACCAGCCACAGGTAGACCACCGTCAACCGAGCGCCTACAGCTGGCTCAGCTGGACCCATTACAAGGGCCATCACCTGCTGCAGCTCAACTACCAGTTCTGGTTCACCGAACGCCCGCCGGAAGGCGGTCTCGACCTCTACAGTGGCCAGCTCGACAGCATTATCTGGCGCGTGACGCTGAAACCTGACGGCAATGTGCTGATGTATGACTCGATCCATGGCTGTGGCTGTTACCACAAGGTCTATGCCGTCGCGCGCGGTCTGGAGCCGGCCAACGACGGGCCGTCGGATCCGGTGTACTACCCGGGGTTGGCGCCCAACGCCGCGCAGCAGCGCGTCAGTCTGGTGATTGAACCGGACACCCATTACATCGTCCGCGTCGAGCCCTTCAGTCCCGGCCAGCAACTGGAACGCTACCAACTGCGCGACGTCGAGGAACTGCGGCAACTGACCAGCGAACAGGGACAGGTGGTCAGCCTGTACGACCAGCAAGGACTGGTTCGCATCTCCGCGCGGCGCGAACGCTTCTACCTCTGGCCTCTGGGCGTCCCCTCCGCCGGCGCCATGCGCCAACCCGGACGGCACGCGATCTCGTTTGTCGGCACCCGGCATTTTGACGATGCCGAACTGCTGAACGAACTGTTTGAGTGACAGCCGGTCGCGCAGTAAAAATTCCTTACGAACCGGTCACAGCAGTTAAGCCGGATTCTCGCTAGACTGCATCGCAATTACCGCTGACTACCCCGGAGTTCTGGTTGTTGTTGCTACGCTGCTGTCGTGCCGCCCTGTTGCTGAGTCTGGTATTGCCACTGCCGATACTGGCGGCGGCACCGTCGAACCAACAAATTGACCTGTCGCGTCAGGCGTTCGAGGCGGCGGAACAGAAACAGTGGTCGCGGGTGGACCAACTGCGCAAGAAACTGGGAGAGGATTACCCGCTCGCGCCCTATCTCGATTTTTACCGACTGCGCCAACAGTTCAATCAGGCGACGCTGCAACAGGTACAGAGCTGGCTGAGCGCCCATGACGACACGCCGCTGGCCGACAAACTGCGCCACCATGCCCTGTCCTTCTATGGACGCAGTGGCAACTGGTCGGCGTTACGCGCGGTCAGTCAGGGTGTGCCCGGGGATACCGGACTGCGCTGTTATTACTATCAGGCGCTGATCGAAGAAGATCGCGAACATGCCCTGCAGGGCGCGCGCGAATTGTGGCTCAGCGGACAGTCACGGCCGGACAACTGCGATGCCCTGTTCAACCAGTTGCGCAAGGCCGGCCAACTTGATGACGAACTGGTCTGGCAACGCATGCTGCTGGCGTTTCGTGCCAACAATCTTGGCTTGTTGCGCTATTTGCGCTCGCTGATCAAGACACCCGCCTACAGTCGGCGTGCCGATCTGCTGGTGCGTTTGTATCAGGTGCCAGCAGAAACACGCATCCTGATGCCGGAGAAATACGACGCCCAGATCGCCCTCGCCGGCCTGCACCGGCTGGCGGAAAAAGATCCCGTGTATGCCCGCCTTCTGACACCGGTAATGGCCAAGCGTTACCAGCTCAGCGATGCCGACCATGACGCGGTATTGGCGAAAGTGGCCTGGTACTCCACCATTCGCGACTTGGCGGATAACCGCGAGTGGCTGGACAAGTATTTGCTCGACAGCAGCAGCCTGCGCTTGCTGGAACAACGTACGCGACGCGCAGTGATCGAACAGGACTGGCCGACGCTGCTGCACTGGATTGACCGCCTGCCCGCTCAGGAGCGCAATAGCGCGCGCTGGCGTTACTGGCGCGCCCGCGCACTGGAAAGCACGCAACAGGACGGCGCGGATGTCTATTACAGTCTGGCCGCCACCGAGCGGAGCTTTTGGGGATTTCTGGCGGCACAGCAGTTGTCGCGCCCCTACCCGATGCGCGAGCAGTCACCGCCGGATTCTTCCCAGTCGCTGACACCGTCGCAACAGAATGCGTTGGCGCGTATCGAGTGGCTGCTGGCAATGAATGAAGCCGGCATGGCGCGCAACGAATGGTTGTTCCAGTTGCGGCACAGCGACAGCGCCGAACTGGTGCCATTGGCAAATGCCGCCATGCAACGCGACTGGCATCACTTCAGTATCGAAACCGCACTGTTCTCCGGGCGTCGTGATGTGCTCGATTGGCGCTTCCCGGTGGCGTTGCTGGAAGATTTTCAGGTCGCGGGCAAACAGGCGGACATTGATCCCTGGTTGCTGATGGCGGTGTCACGCCGGGAAAGCGCATTCAATCCGCATGCGCGCTCGCATGCCGGCGCCACCGGTCTGATGCAGTTGTTGCCGGCAACGGCAAAACAGGTAGCGAGCAAGCATGGCAAGCGCGCACCGCAGCGCGATGATCTGATCACGGCGCGAACCAACATGGAACTGGGTGCACTGTATCTGTCCGGTCTGCTGGACCGGTATCAGGGCAATCGAGTGCTGGCGTTGGCCGCCTATAACGCCGGCCCGCACCGGGTGGACAAATGGCTGAACACTTATCAGGCGCCGTTTGATGTGTTTATCGAGAGTATTCCCTACTACGAAACGCGTGAGTACGTACAAGCAGTGCTGGCCTATCGGGTGATTCTGATGCGCACTCAGCGTGATGCTGACACGGTGGCACTGATGTCACCGCAGGAACGTGTCGGCCAGTATGGGCCGCCGATGCTGGCGGCCCGTCAGAAACCCTGATCAGAGCGTCGACAGGTACTGCTGTGTCGGCGCATACCACCAGGAACTGGTCACTGGCTGGGTAAAGCTCAGCAACTGATCGCGAATGCCATCACCATTCATGCCGTACATGTTGCGCATCAGATAATCGAGACGATCCAGTTCGCAACTGAACGCCACAAAATACAGGCCATGCTCACTGACGCCGCCATAGGGCACCGAGCGGCGCCAGATTTTCTGTGCCACGCCGTCGCGTGAAATGTCGGTGCGACCAACATGGGAATCCGGCGGCATATCGGCTTCATCAAATTCCACCGCGTCAGCCTTGGTACGACCAATCATCCGTTCTTGCTCAGCAACGCTGTGGCGATTGAATTCGTCCAGATCGTGCACCCATTTTTGCGTCAGCACGAACGAGCCACCGGCGCCGGGATGGCCATCTTTCACCAGCGCCGCATCCAGTGCCTTGTCGCCGGCAGGATTGCCGATGCCGTCAACAAATCCAGACAGGTCGCGCATGTCATGGTAGACAAACGACTGTACTTCCAGCTGCAGCGAAAATACCTCGCGCACCAGATGATCCACTGCCAGAGCCGCATCAAACAGGTGTGAGCGATCTGCCGACTGTAGCCAGATCAGCAGGTCTCCCTGGGTTGCTGGCACCTTGCCTTCCAGCGAAAACGGCGGCAACTCAAAACTGTTATCCAGCTGCTGCCAGAGGCGGTGGCCAAATGCGAACACCGGCACGGTGTCACCGGGCAGCGTCAGTGCCACCAGTTTGCGTAGCGCCGTCAGCAACGCATCACGGTTGCGCCCCTGGCGCAGGCTGTACTCCAGAAACACGTGCTGTGAGCGGCTTTTGTCGAAAATTCCGGTTTGGTAGGCGGGCACTGTGGTCTCCTTGGTCAGTCCGCGCCTACCTTAACAACGGCTCGCGCGCAGCACCACCGCCGCTGGCGTGAAGTCTCGCATCAGGCCAGCACCAGAATGCGTTGTGCCGACGCCACCGCCTCACCGGGCTGACACAGCACGCGCTGTACCGTGCCATCACAGCTCGCCAGCAACGGAATCTCCATCTTCATCGATTCGATCACCGCCACCACCTGCCCGGCACTGACCTGATCACCCACCTGAACATTGAGCTGCCAGAGCGAACCCGGCACCGCCGCCGCCAGCGCCGTTTCACCTTCCGCCAGCACATCCTCATCGCTGACCGCCGGGGCATCCGGCTCGGCCACCACCAGACTCTGGCCAGCGGCCTCCCAGCGCTCTCGCTCCTCGGCGAAGGCAATGCGCTGTTGCTGCCGGAAAGCATCAATACTGGGCGCCTGATCCTGCAAAAACTGGTTGTATTCGCGCAGGCTGAATTCGCTTTCCTCAATCTTCAAAGAATATTTTCCGCGCGGAAAATCTTCACGAACCTGCATCAACTCTTCGTGACTGACCGGATAAAAGCGCAACTGATCAAAGAAACGCAGCAACCATGGCTTGCCCGGCTGGAACTCTGTGGTCTCCAACCAGCTGTTCCACATTTGCAAGGTACGACCGACAAACTGATAACCGCCTGGCCCTTCCATGCCGTAGACGCAAAGATAGGCGCCGCCGATGCCGACGGCATTTTCCGGCGTCCAGGTGCGGGCTGGATTGTATTTGGTGGTCACCAGCCGATGACGAGGGTCCAGCGGCGTTGCCACCGGCGCGCCCAGATAGACATCTCCAAGTCCCATCACCAGATAGCTGGCATCGAAGACGATCTTCTTCACTTCTTCAATGCTGCCAAGACCGTTGATGCGGCGAATGAACTCGAGGTTACTCGGACACCAGGGTGCATCCTTGCGCACGGACTGCATGTATTTTTCGACTGCCAGCTGGCATTGCACGTCATCCCACGACAATGGCAGATGCACGATCCGCGTCGGCACCCGGATATCCTCGGTACTGGCCAGCGCCTGCTCTGCGCGTTGCAGCATGTCCAGCAGCTGCTGGCGTGGCAAGGCCAGATTGTTGTAATTCACCTGCAACGAACGAATGCCCGGCGTCAGCTGCAAGATCGCCGGATGCGCGGCATCTTCCAGCCATTGCATCAATGCATGCACACGAAAGCGCAAATTCAGGTCGAGTTCCTGTGGACCGTACTCGATCAGGATGTTGTCGTCGCCGCTGGCACGATAGCAAACCCCCACAGGGTGTTCCGTTGATGACAATCGAGCCAGCACCGGTGACGGCAATGGCGACAGCGCACCGGTCGATTCGGCCGCTGGCAAAGTCAGCGACTCGATCATTGCCAGCTGCGCCTGCTCACTGTCCTGGGCCTGCTCCTGGCTGACGGCAACAAATCGAATGCGATCACCGGCGCGCAACTGCCCAAGCATCCACAAGTCAGCCTTGATAATGGTCACCGGGCAAACAAACCCGCCGAGACTGGGACCGTCCGGCCCGAGAATCACCGGCATGTCGCCGGTAAAGTCCACGGCGCCGACGGCGTAGGCATTGTCATGAATATTGGACGGATGCAGGCCGGCTTCACCGCCATCACTGCGCGCCCACTGCGGCTTGGGACCGATCAAGCGAACGCCGGTGCGACTGGAGTTGTAATGTACTTCCCAGTCAGTGGCGAAAAACGTCGCGATATCGTCCTCGGTAAAAAAGTCCGGCGCGCCGTGGGGGCCATAGATCACACGAATGGTCCAGCAGTCGGTCAAGTCAGGTTGTAATCCCTGCGGCAAGCGCAGCCCGTCCTCAGCCGGCGCTGAATCCATGCCATGCAGGACATCACCGGCGCGCAAGGCACGTCCGCCATGACCGCCAAATTTACCCAGCGTAAAGGTGCTGGCGCTGCCCAGATAGTCCGGCACCTGCACCCCGCCCGCTATTGCCAGATAAGTGCGGCTGCCGACACCGGCGACGCTGCCACAGCGCAACACACTGCCGGCAGCAGCGGTGAATACCTGCCAGCGCGCCACGCGTTCCCCATCCAGCGTCGCTTGCATATCAGCACCGGCGAGCACACAGCGAGTAGCACTGCGGAATCGCAGCGTGGCGCCGGTGAGCGTCATCTCGAGACCGGCGGCGCGGGCTTCATTGCCGAGCAAGCGGTTGGCCAGCCGCAGCGACAAACTGTCAAATGGCCCCGACGGCGGCACGCCGATATCCCAATAGCCAACGCGACCGGGATAGTCCTGCACTGTGGTCAGGGTGCCGCCATCCAGTATGTCCATGGCATGGCTTTGCCAACTGAAACTGTTCAGGTAGGCGGTGGTCTGGGCACCCGCGACAAACACATCGCTGGCCAGGATTGCCTGCAAGTATTCGTGATTGGTTTCGATGCCGGCGACACAGGTATGCGCCAGCGCCTGTTGCAACGTCGCAATCGCCGCCGACCGATCCTCTGCGTGAACAATGATTTTGGCCAGCATCGGATCATAGAATGGCGACACGGTGACGCCACGGCTGACCCAGCTATCGCAACGGGCATGCGCCGGAAAACGCACCTCCGTAAGCAGTCCAGCCGCGGGCTGGAAATTGTTACCCGGGTCCTCCGCATACAGACGCACCTGAATCGAGTGACCGCCGGGCTGATGCTGATAAGCGTCGATGAAGTCACGCTCACCCGCCGCCAGACGCACCATCCACTCAACCAGATCAACGCCGGTCACCTGCTCGGTGACACCATGCTCCACCTGCAATCGGGTATTCACCTCGAGGAAATAAAATTTCTCCTCGACGTCGTCATAAATGAATTCCACCGTCCCGGCATTGCGGTAATTAACCAGCGCGCCCAGCTGACAGGCGGTTTTCTGCATGGCATCGCGCACCTGATCGCGCAGTCCGGGAGCGGGGGTTTCTTCAACCACTTTCTGGTTACGACGTTGCAGTGAACAGTCACGCTCGCCCAGGGCCACCACCTTGCCCTGACCATCGCCGAAGATCTGCACTTCGATATGGCGTGCCTGCTCAACAAACTTCTCCAGAAACAGACCATCATTGCTGAAATTGTTGCGACTCAAGCGCTGCACCGAGGCAAACGCATCACCGAGTTCGACGGCATTGTGACAGCGCTGCATGCCGATGCCGCCACCACCCGCGGTGCTCTTCAACATCACCGGGTAACCGATCAGCTCGGCTTGCGTGAGCGCATCCTCAACACTGGCAAGCAACCCCGAGCCTGGCAGCAATGGCACGCCACTGTCCTGCGCCAACTGCCGCGCCGTGTGCTTGAGGCCGAAGGCGCGAATCTGCTCGGCATCAGGCCCGATAAACACAATGCCCGCGGCGTCACAGGCGGCGGCAAATTCGAGATTTTCGCTGAGGAAGCCGTAGCCCGGATGGATCGCTTCGGCGCCACTGGCGCGCGCGGCAGCAATCACCTTTTCGATATTCAGATAGGTGTCGGTGGCCAACGCCTCACCCAGACAAATGCTCTGGTCGGCACCACGAACGTGTAATGAATCCGCATCCGCCTGGCTGTACACCGCAACCGACGTGATACCCATGCTTTTCAACGTTCTCTGGATGCGGCAGCTGATTGCACCGCGGTTGGCTATCAGAACTTTCTTGAACATGCGCTGTGTTCCCTGGCACGGGTCGTCCCGTGTATCTGGTCGCGCGCCGCAGGTCGTCCTGCAGCGGTGCCATACGGCACCCAATCAGAGTTTTATCAATCCCAGACCAGCACTTCCACTGGCGTCGGATTATAAGCGTTACAAGGGTTATTCAACTGCGGACAGTTGGAGATCAGCACGATGACGTCCATCTCTGCGCGCAATTCGACATATTTACCGGCCGCAGAAATACCGTCCGCAAACGTCAGTCCACCTTCAGCTGTCACCGGCACATTCATGAAAAAATTGATGTTGTGGGTGATATCACGTTTGCTCATGCCGAACTGCTCATTTTCAGCCACCGCCAGCAGCCAGCTGTCGCGGCAGGCATGCATGCATTTCTTGTCCAGCGCGTAACGCACCGTATTGCTCTCGGTGGCACAGGCGCCGCCAAGGGTGTCATGGCGACCACAGGTGTCCGCAACGATCTCCAGCATCACGTTACCTTCGCTGGAGATCAAACGAGTCCCGGCAGTGAGGTAAACATTGCCCTGTTCACGAATGGTGTCCATGGCGCTGTAACGCTCGCTGGGATCCGCGGCGTTATAAAACAGTGTATCGGCCGCCTGATTACCTTCCAGATCGAGGATGCGCAGCGTTTGTCCCTTGCGCACCACCTGCATCCAGTAGTCTCCCGCCTCGACCACTTCCCGGTAGCTGGCCTGCTCCGCCAGCCGCGTGCTCTCGACAATCATTTTGCCCCCCGCGGTGCAGACAGATGGTAAAGGTAGTTGTTCATGAATCCGCGTTCGTTTTCGCCGCAGGCATGCTGGCAGGCATCATCGGATTGCAACGGCTCAGCCTCACCAAGTTGCCAGGTCACCGGCTTTGCCGGCCAGCTCTGCGCCGGGTCGAGCGGGTGCGGACAGGTATGCATGACTACCAGCGTGTCCATTTCGAAACGCAAGGTGATACTGTCGCCGGCTTTACTGGCGCCGGGCACGTAGCGCAGATTGCCGTCGTCATCGGTTTCAACGCGGGAGAACAGGTTCAGGTTGGCGGCCAGATCCTTTTTACCCAAACCGTACTTGGCCAGTTCAATCAGAAAGCCATCCACGCCATTGCGATGCATGCCATTGCGCGCCTGCTGGTAGCTGTTGCGGCCCCAACGGGACTCCACCAACGCCTTGCTGCAAGTGCCGCACACCGCATCGTGCCAGCCAAGCGTATCCTCCGTGATTGAGCAGAATACCCGTCCCATATCGGAGTAAATGCAATGTCCCTGAGTCAGCTTGAAGGTGTGCTGACACTTGAGTGTGTCCGGCACATTGATGCGCTCCAGCGGACTGTAGGGGTTGTAGAACAGCATGCCGACATTGGCGCCGCCGTCACTGTCAATCAATCGCAGCGCGTGCCCGCGACGCACGGTCAAAGACCAGTGACAGCCCGGCGCTAACACGTCCTGATACAACACACTTTTCATTACACGGATTCCTTGACTAACGGTTGTTCCAGCATCTGTTCAGTCTGCGCCACCTCCGCGGCAATTTCCTGAAACAGGTGCTGCTTGTCGTGGTGCAACGGCAGATCGTAGGTAATGGTCGCGCCATAGGCATTTGGCGCCTGACTGTCGCGCCGCACCTTGTCAAACACCAGCATGCGGGTGCCCAACGCAAAGGCTTCCTTGAGATCATGGGTGACCATGAAAACGGTCAACTCATTGCGCTTCCACAAGTCCCGCACCAGCTCGTGCATGTCCGCCCGGATGCCAGGATCCAGCGCACCGAAGGGTTCATCCAGTAACAGCACACGCGGCTCCATAATCAACGCCTGCGCGATCGCCAGACGCTGCTGCATACCACCGGACAGTTCGGAAGGATAGCGTTGCGCCGCAGCGGCCAACCCCACCTGCTCCAGCAATGCCTGCGCCTGATCCCGGATCTGCTCACGGCGCGCACCCCAGACCCGTCCCAGTACGCGACTTTGGCGTAGCTCCGGACCAAGCATGACGTTGCGCAGCACGCTCAGATGCGGAAACACCGAGTAGCGCTGAAACACGATGCCGCGCTCCGGGCCCGGCTCCTGCGGCATCGGCGCGCCATCGAGCAACAGTTGGCCGCGACTGGCTTGCTCTTCGCCCAGCAGCATGCGCAGGAAGGTGGTCTTGCCACAGCCCGAGGCACCCACCAAGGTGCAGAATTCGCCCTTCTCGACACTCAGATTGAGCTTTTCCAGCACTACCTGATCGCCAAAGGATTTCCACAGTTGTCGAATCTCGATCAGGCTCATGCGTCAGCCTCCTGTTGCTGGTGGAACCAGGGAAAACACATGCGCGACAGATTGCGCAAACCAAGATCCATCAGGTACGCCAACAAGGTGATCCACGCCACATACGGCAGGATCACATCCATGGACAAATAACGCCGTACCAGAAAAATGCGATAGCCGAGACCATCGGTGGAGGCGATGGCTTCCGCCGCAATCAGGAACAGCCAGGCCGGCCCCAGCGACAAACGCATGCCGGCAATCAGACGCGGCAGCACCTGCGGCAACACCACGCGCAACAGCATCTGCCAACTGTTGGCGCTCAGCGTTTGCGCCTTGATCAACAGCTCGCGGGGAATTTCCTGCACCCGCTGCTGAATATCGCGCATCAGGAACGGCGCGATGCCAAACACAATCAGCACCACCTTTGACAGCTCGCCGAGACCGAACACAATAAACAGGATCGGCAGCACCGCCATCGGTGGAATCATCGACAGCACCCGCACAAACGGGCCGAAGCCGGAGCGCGCATACGGTAGCATGCCGTTGATAACGCCCACCGCCAGACCGAGCAGACCCGCCACCAGCAAACCGGTGCCGAGCCGAATCAGACTGGACCAGGTATCGACCCAGAACAAGTAGTCACCATTGCGCTTGTCCGGCTCCAGCGCCATGCGCG
Organism: uncultured Alcanivoracaceae bacterium; assembly: GCA_964389795.1. Classification (GTDB taxonomy): domain Bacteria; phylum Pseudomonadota; class Gammaproteobacteria; order Pseudomonadales; family Alcanivoracaceae; genus JARGPN01. Next base: position 60,276 of record CAYMEY010000003.1, on the reverse strand, counting down.
TCATGGACTCGGCAAAACTGTCCAGCGACGGCAGCAGCTTGTCATTGGGATTGGCATCAAGGCGTATGTCAGACGCCACCAGATAAAGCAGCGCAACCAGCACAAACGGCAGCAGGGCCAGAGCCATCGCCGCCGCCTTTGAGGGCTGTCGGTTAATCCAGCGCATAGAAACTCCCGGTCAGGACGAGATCGTTGCATGGCATGGCAGCCGCAGGCACACGGCTGCCGACGAGGAACGCGGAACGCGCGCACGGCGCAGACAAAGCCATGCCCGGTGTTGCCACCAGGCGGGCGCTCACAACCAAATCAAACAGACGTTGTACAACAGAATGGAACTTGTGGATGGTCATCATCTTTTCTCCATCAGTTACACGTTTTTCGTCGGGCGCACAGGAGAACCAACGGGTCGAGCGTTACCGCCGTCCGACTTGGCCTCCCGGGCTTTTATCCCGCCGTGTAACCCCTCTGATGGAGAGGTCGGCAACTCTCGGTCCAGACACCTTCGCAGGCCGGAACCCTAGTCGCCCATTGCTGTTCACAGACAGCGCGCCAGAGCGCAGCTTGACTGTTCTGTGCCGGAGGATACACGCAAGTCCCGTGCCAGTCTCCCGCCCCTGCACACGGGTCCCTGCGGGCAGGTGTGCCCCGCAACAGGGCAATTCGCACCATGCTGGCACCGCCATCACCCTGTCAGGACGTGCCAGAGTCATTAACATCCTGTAATGGCCTGTTTCTGTCACTGATCGGCGTCATTGATTAGACTTGCCGCCAATTCGTCCACTCTGAGCCGTACTCTATGACCCTTTGGCTGGGCCTCGACAAACTGTTCTTTTCCCTCCTGCGCCTGATCCTTGGCGGGCTGACCCGGGCGGCGACGCTGCCGGAAGATATCGCCGACCTGAACCTGGCACCAAACCGGCCAGTGGTGTTCGTACTGCGGGATTCCTCGCTGGCCGATCTGCTGGTTGTCGAACAGGAAGCCAAGCGCCTGGGACTGGCCTCACCGCTGGCGCCGGTGCAACTGGGTCGCGAACAACTCAAGCGCGGTTATTTCTACATCTATCGACGCATCAACAGCGTCGGCCGTGAGCGCGCCGCGGCGAACCCGGCACGGCTGGAGCACCTGATCCACCTGCTTGGCCAACATCCCGACGGCGACGTGCAGTTGTTGCCGGTGTCGGTGTTATGGGGCCGTCGCCCGGAGAAGGAAAACTCGCTGTGGCGCATCATCTTTTCGGACAACTGGTCGCCGCCGGGCTTCATCAAGAAGCTGTTCCTGATTCTGTTGCAGGGCCGTCAGCTGTATATCCATTTCAGCCAGCCGATGTCATTACGCCAACTGCTCGATGAGGGCACGGACGACGAACGCGTCTCACGCAAGGCGCTGCGGATCCTGCGAGTACATTTCCGCCGCCAGCAGGAAGCGGCCATCGGTCCTGACCTGTCGCACCGCCGCACCCTGGTGAACTCACTGGTGGACAGCCCGCAGGTACGCGCCATCATTCAGGCGCAGGCAGCCGAGGAGAATGTGCCGGCCGAAAAACTCGAGATCAAGGCACGCAATTATGCCCTCGAGATTGCCTCGGACTATTCCCATACCGTTATCCGTTTCCTTGAACTGATCCTTAACTGGGTCTGGAACCGGGTGTATTCCGGCGTGCGCCTGTACAACATGGATAAACTGCGCGCCGTCGCCCATGACCACGAAGTGATCTATGTACCTTGCCACCGCAGTCACATTGATTACCTGCTGCTGTCATTTGTGGTGTACCGCAACAATCTGGTACCGCCGCACATTGCTGCCGGCATCAACCTGAACATGCCGGTAGTGGGCACCATCCTGCGTCGCGGTGGCGCCTTCTTCATGCGTCGCAGCTTCAAGGGCAACAAGCTCTACGCGGCCGTGTTTGATGAATACATGCACACCATGCTCACCCGTGGCTTCTCGATCGAATACTTTGTCGAAGGTGGCCGCAGCCGCTCCGGTCGCATGCTGAAACCGAAAACCGGCATGCTGTCGATGACGCTGAAGAGTTATTTGCGTGACGCCAGCCGTCCGATTGCATTTGTACCGATCTATGTCGGCTATGAAAAGGTGATTGAGGCACGTAGTTACATTGGTGAAATGCACGGTGCCAAGAAACAGAAGGAGTCCCTGTTCGGTTTGATCAGCTCGACCATTTCCCTGCTGCGCAGCCAGTTCGGGCAGGTGCACGTCAACTTTGGCGATCCGATTTACCTGAATGACTACCTTGACCAGCAAGCCCCGGATTGGCGCAACAACGCTGGTGATGACCACCAACTGCCGGACTGGTTCCGCGGCACAGTGAATCGTTTAGGCGATGAAATTGTCACGCGCATCAATGATGCCGCAGTGGCCAACCCGGTGAACTTGCTGAGCCTGGCGATTCTCGCTACCCCCAAGCAGGCAATGGACGAAGCACAGCTGCGCCAGCAGCTGGCGCTCTATCTGAAGCTGTTGCAACAGGCCCCCTATGGCGCGGCCATGAGCGTGGCCGAGCAGGACCCGGAGAAAATCATCCAGTACGGCATCGACAACGAATTTCTGCACCGGGTCAAACATCCGCTTGGCGACCTGATTACCAGCGATGCGGTCACCGCACTGCAGATGACCTATGTCCGTAACAACAGCCTGCATCTGTTTATCCTGCCAGGCCTGATCAGTGCGCTGTTCAAGAATGCACGTAGCATCAGTCTCGACCAGCTGCATCGTCTGGTGCACCTGATGTACCCGTTCTTCCGTACCGAATATTTCCTGCGCTGGCATAGCGATGAGCAGCTCAATCAGGCGGTCGACGATATCATTACCGTGATGTGTGATGCCGGACTGTTACGCCGCGAAGGCAGCAATCTTAGCGGTGCCGGCCAGCACACCGTCGAGGCGGACCTGCTCGATCATCTTGGCCAGATCGTGCAGCAAGCACTGGAGCGCTTCTCGCTCACTATTCGCCTGCTGGTCCAGCACGGCTCCGGCATGATCAGTCACACACAGCTCGAAGAACTTGCCTATCAGACGGCGCAGCGCCTGTCGCTGCTGTACGAACTGAATTCACCCGAATTTTTTGACCGCAATGTGTTGCGCAACTTCATCAGCCAGCTGCAACACTACAAGTTGGTCAGCGTTGATGGCGCGGATGCTCTGGTGTTCAGTGACGCGCTGGAAACGCTTGATCAGGAGGCCCGGCATATCCTGCCACCAGAAATCAGCCACGCCATCGAGCGCATTACACGACTGCCAAGCCCCGCAGAGGTACCGGCCGCTTCCTGAGCGGCCGGGCATTTTCAGCTTTTCTCCCGATTCGCTCACCGCTCGCAGAGGTAGAATTGTCGTCTGGCGCACGCATCAGCTTTGCGCTCGCGCCGACGTGATGCCGGCGTCCGAGTCTGGGGGGACTCTGCTTCATGGCAACTCATCGCTTTGTCTGGCTTGACGGCCTGCGCGGCGTCGCCGCATTGCTGGTCGTGTTGCGACACACGGAACACTTCTGGACGTTTGAGCTGTTTCGCAGCTATCTGGCTGTGGATGTTTTTTTTGTAATCAGTGGCTTCGTGATTGGCTATGCCTATGATGCCGGTCTTGCACAACGCTGCCGCTCGCCACTGCAATTTATGCGCGTGCGCTTGCTGCGCCTGTATCCGGTCTACCTGCTGTCGCTGCTGATTGCTGCCGCAGTGGCGTGGTACCGGTGGCTGCCACCCGGCGACGAGGTATTTTCCCATCAGGATATCGCCGAAGCCTTTCTGCTTGGCCTGCTGTTCCTGCCAGCGCTGACCACCGGCACCGCCAGCCTGTATGCCCTCAACGGCCCTTACTGGTCATTGCTGTTCGAGTTGCTGATCAACGCGCTCTATGCCTGGTGCCGTCCCCTGCTCAGTACCAGAGTGATGCTCTCCGCGCTGGCGTTGGCCACACCGATGCTGGCGATTCTGTCCTGGCATAACGGTTCGCTCGATACCGGTTATGACTGGGGTAAGAGCTCATTGCTGACCGGCCTGATGCGTGCCGCATATGGCATTCTTGCCGGCCTGCTGCTGCATCGCTTCCATCAACCGCTGCTCGCCCGCCTGCCGGCCTGGCTGTCACCCCCTGTGGCCATGTTGATCGCGGCGATCATGCTGGTGTCACCGTCTGCAGGCGCAGTAGACGCCCTGATTGATCTGCTCTGCGTGCTACTGCTGGTACCGGTGTGTGTGCTGGCGGCATCCCGTCCCGGCTCAGGCGCACCGCTGCAACGCGCCTTGCTCTGGCTCGGCAGCGCCAGCTATCCCATGTACGTCTTGCACCAACCACTCGGCAAGCTGGTTGCACAGCTGTGGCCACAGGCACTGCAACAACACCCGCAGCTGCTGGGTGCCGGTTTTATTGTCATCCTGCTCGCCGGCGCAGCGTTACTGGAGCGGCATCTGGATACACCACTGCGTCGCAAAGTCAGCGGCGTCTGGCACGGCCGTCTGGCGCGCGCATAAGACAAGGCGCACGAACACAGATCTGGATACTGGCCCGGCCTGTCACTCTGCACTAATCTGTGGGTCCTGTTGCAGCTCGCCGCGTGCGCAGCACGTGGTCAGGCTCCTGTGCCATCACACCAAGGAAAAGGAATTTGGCTATGCGCTACCAGAATATTCTCGACACCATTGGCAATACCCCGGTTGTCAGGATCAACAAGCTGGCACCTGCGGGCGTCAATCTGTTCGTCAAGATCGAGGCCTTCAACCCGATGGGTTCGGTCAAGGATCGACTCGCGCTGGGTGTGATCGAAGATGCCGAGAAACGTGGCGAACTCAAACCTGGCCAGACCATCGTCGAGGCCACCAGCGGCAACACCGGCATCGGCTTGGCCATGGTGTGTGCGCAAAAGGGCTACCCGCTGGTGATCACCATGGCGGAAAGTTTCAGCATTGAGCGTCGCCGACTGATGCGTTATCTCGGCGCCAAGGTGGTGCTGACCCCCGCCGCGCAAAAAGGCACGGGCATGGTCGCCAAGGCGCGCGAACTGGCTGAGAAAAATGGCTGGTGGCAATCCCGGCAGTTTGAAAACCCGGCGAATGCGGATTTTCATGCACGCACCACGGCGGTAGAAATCGTCGAGGATTTTGCCGATATCGGGCTGGATTACTGGGTCACCGGCTATGGCACCGGCGGTACCCTGAACGGTGTGTCACGGGTGTTGCGCGATAAAAGTCCGAACACCCGCATTGTGGTCTGCGAGCCGGCCGCCGCGCCACTGCTGCAAAGCGGTGAAGCGCAACAGATCGGTGAACACGGTGAGCGCCTCAGCCATCCTGCATTCAAACCGCATCCACTGCAGGGCTGGACGCCAGACTTTATTCCGCAATTGCTGGAACAGGTCAGCACGGGCAAACGCATTGACGGCATGCTGTCGATCGATGGCCCAGAAGCAATCCAGTGCGCACAGGCGCTGGCGCGCGAGGAGGGTATTTTTGTCGGTATCTCTGCCGGCGGCACCTTTGCTGGCGCACTCAAGGTCGCGGCCCAGGCGCCAGCCGGCAGCAACATTCTGTGCATGCTGCCTGACACCGGTGAGCGCTACCTGAGCACGCCTTTGTTCGAGGGCGTGAATACCGATATGAACGAGGCAGAACTGGAAATATCACACTCTACCCCCGGTTATCAGTTGGCTTAACCCGCACGGAGCACGACAACATGGATGACAACAAGGTTGATCACCTGCTGGAGCAGGTGGTGCTGGAAAGCCTCGGCAACTATCTGTACCTCGGCAAACTGAAGGACAAGATCGGGCTGGTCACCCAGTGGGGTGCGCCATCGTGGCTGATTCTGCAACGCCTGATGACCAAGGGCGCACAATCGGTGGCACAACTGGCCAGTGCACGCCACATCTCCGAGTCCTATGTCCACAGTCTGGTGCGCCCGTTACAACAGGCGCAATTGATCAGCAGCGAAGACGACAAGCTGGTGCTCACCGCTGCGGGTCAGCAGGCACTGGATAAACTGCAAAAGATGTTCGAGCACAGCCTGCACAGCTATGCCGGTCAATTTGACGCGGCGGAGCTGGCCACCACGCTGAGGGTGTTGAGCAAGCTAAGGGAATTGATCGCTGAAGATCAAAGCTTCTGAGACGAGCCCTGATGGTGCTGGCACAGGTACACATCAAAACGCACTGACTTGCCGGCCAGAGTATAGGCCGGCGCTTGCCCGGCAAGTGGCGGCGCTTTCAACGGCCGCTTGACGACCACACGACGATCGGCGCGCGCACGCGCCACAGCAAGCAGGCTCGCGGCACTGTCTTCACTGGGCGGCAATTCCAGTTGCTGCAGCCAGAGCAGATCTTTTTTCACTGCGGCGCTCTTCTGACGCTCGGGAAACATTGGATCCAGATACACCGCGTAGGCTGGTGCCGACAGCTGTGTCAGCCAGTCACTGCTGTCGGCATGGTGCAGCGACAGGCGTGTTGCCAACGTCTCATCCTCGCCCCTCAGACGACAGAGGCCATCGGCCAGCATGGCATGCAGGATCGCCGAACGTTCGATGATCACCACCTGATAGCCCGCCTGCGCCATCACCAGCGCATCGCGCCCGAGCCCCCCGGTACCATCTACCACTGTGCGTGGCTGCTCAGGCAGGCCACCTAGCGCCTTGACCAGTCGTTCGTGGCGCACGCGGTCCGCGGCCAACCGGTAGCCTTGCTTGCCGGCGCTGAACTCCACCGCCAGTGGCGTTTCCTTGCCGTGACAGGCCTTCAGTGCCAATTTGCCCCCAAACCAGCCCAGCACCAGCGTACATTGCTGCGCGCGTGCCGCCTCCAGCGTGCGCACGGCGATGCCGGGCAACCCGGGCGGCACATCCGGTAGCAGTCCGATCAGAGCAGTATCCACAGCAGCACAGTGCCGAGCACAAAGCGATAGATCACCCAGGGCAACATGCCGAGACGATCAAGCAAACGCAGGAAGCAGACAATCGTGATGTAGGCGGTCAGTGCCGAGACGGCAAAACCGATAAACATGTGCAGCCAGTCCACCGCCGCGGGACTTTCCAGCAGATCTTTCAATTTCAGCGTTGCAGCACCCAGAATCACCGGGATCGACAGCAGAAATGAAAAGCGGGCGGCCTGCTCACGCTGATAGCCAAGGAACAATGCTGCGGTGATGGTAATACCGCTGCGCGAGGTACCGGGGATTAGCGCCAGCGCCTGCGCCAGACCGATCAGCAGCGCATCACGCCAGCCCAGACTGTCGAGTGACCTGACACGACGGCCAGACACGTCCGCCCACCATAAAACGGCACCGAACAGCAGCGTCGTGACAACAATCACCATGGCTGATCGCAGCTGGGTTTCGATCAGGTCCTTGCCGAGAACGCCGGCAACAATTGCCGGCACTGTGCCCAGCACCACCAGCAGTGCCAGTTTCAGGTCGGGGTTGAGACGACGCTCAGTGACACCCAGCACTGCGCCGCCGACCATCGCCATCAGATCGCGGCGGTAGTAGGCCGCCACCGCCGTCAGCGTGCCCAGATGCACTGCCACGTCAAATGCCAACCCCTGATCCGGCCAGCCCAGAACCTGCGACGGCAGGATCAGGTGGGCAGAACTGGAAATCGGCAGAAATTCGGTGAAGCCCTGGATCAGGGCCAGCAGCAGCGCCTGCAACAGGGTCATGTGGGCTCCGTCGCCGTCACCGCATAACCTTCAATAAACTCCGGCGGCATGCGCCGGGGTTTGCCCGAGTCGATTGCCACGCATACCCACCGTGTATGTCCGCGCAACAACGTGACGCCGTCCGCCGGACGCAAAATCTGGTAACGGCGCACCATGGAAATGCGTTGATCGTTGTCGACGATCCAGGTGCCGATTTCGAGCTGATCGTTTTCGAATGCCGGCGCCAGATAATCCAGCTCCGTATGCCGCGCCACCATGCCACGATTGAGTTGCTGGTAACGCTCCCAGCCTAACCCCAGATGGCGGGTATGTTCCCAGGCAATGGCCTCAAGCCAGCGCAGATATTCGCAGTTGTTGGCATGTCCCATGACATCGATCGCCGACGCCGGCACGGTCATGGGCATGATGTAGGGTGCGGGCAAATCCCACGTCATCGAATCGCTCCCTGTATCACCTGATTGCGAAGGTACACTGGCCGGGCATCCGCGGCCGCAATAGCGCCGCCGCGTTGCCACGCGGCTGTCGCCAGCGGCAGCAAGGCAACTGCACGCGGGCCGATATCGGTCACCCAATCGCCCAGCTGCCACTGTTGGCGCACCACCTGCTCGTGCAGATGTCCCGTGCCCACTACCCGCCACGCATGCGCGGGCAGCACTGGCAGCTGCGCAGGGACGCACAGCATATCATCCAGCACCGCGTGCGGGCCGACAGTGTCGCCATCGAAAATGTATCCAGCGGTGTACAACTCATTCATGCGCGCGTCCTGCAAGACCAGCCAGGCGCCGGGGCCATGCTGCTGAACCGCAGCCATCGCCGTACAGGCCAGCGTCGATACCGGAATCACCGGCAATTGCGCGCCCCATGCAAGGCCCTGCGCAATCGATACCGCCACGCGCACACCGGTGAACGCACCGGGACCCGCGCTGAACGCAATGGCGTCGAGCTGCGCCAGTGACACCTGCGCATCAGCGAGCAACTGCTCAACCATCGGCAGTACCCGCTCAGTCTGCTGGCGCGCCACCGGTTCAAATAACTCCCGGATATCGGCACCAAGCTGCAAGGCCACGGAACAGGTATCCGTGGCAGTTTCAATCGCCAGCAATTTCACGCTGTCTGAATTCCGTCGTCGCAATCATGGTAAAGAAGCGTTGAATCACTTCCAGTTTACGGGTGCGCGTCATGCCCGGCAGGCTGTTCAGGAACACCTTGCCGTAGCTTTTCTGGATCAGACGCGGGTCCGACAGCACCAGCACCCCATAGTCATCGATGTCGCGTATCAGACGCCCGGCGCCTTGACGCAGAGTCAGCACCGCCTGTGGCAACTGGTAATCACGAAATGGATTGCCACCGTCATTACGAATGCGCTCGATACGCGCCGCCGCCACCGGATCACCCGGCGAGGCAAATGGCAGCTTGTCGATTATGACACAGCTCAACGCCTCGCCGCGGACATCAATCCCTTCCCAGAAGCTCGCGGTGCCAAGCAGCACGGCATTACCACTGTCGCGAAACTGCTCGAGCAGTTGACGCCGCCCTGCCTCGCCCTGCACCAGCAAGGGAAATGACAAACGTGAGCGCAGCACCTCGGCGGCCTCACGCAGGGCACGGTGACTGGTGAACAGAAAGAAAGTACGCCCACCTGCCGCCTCGATCACCGGCAGCATTTCCTCCGCCAGCTGGCGGGTATAGTCCGGCGTGTCCGGCACCGGCAAATGTTCGGGGACATACAGCACCGCCTGACGACGAAAATCAAACGGGCTTTCCAGACGTAACGTGCGGGCATCGTCCAGCCCCAGACGCGAAACAAAATGTTTGAAGTCACCAGCCACCGACAAGGTGGCGGAGGTAAATACCCAACTGCACTTATTGCGCTGCCGATGCGCACCAAATGGCTCAGCCACCGACAGCGGGGTAGCATGCAGGACAAAAGCGCGTTTGAAGGTTTCGAACCAGAACACCTGCTGACTATCATCTGCCTCGATAAAACGCTGCACGGCCAGCTGCTGTGCCTGAGCGCGACGCCAGGCGGAATCCAGCCCCCGACTGCTGCGCGCCAGCGGCTGCAACAGATCCTCCAGCTCCTGCAAACGTTCCAGAATCGCCTGCAGCGCAGCGGCCACCGCCGGCTCGGAACGTACCTGGTGCCAGGCTTCCTTGCGCCCTTCGTGGCCAAGCTCAATGCGAAAATCTGCCACCGCACGTTCCAACGCCGCAATGCGCTGATTGGCGCCCTGCAGGTCCATGGCGCTTTGCCCGGCTTCCTGCAGGGTGTCGCGACACAACTCCTGAATCTGGCGCGCACTCAGGGACACGCCAAAAAACGTGGCGGCGACGTCCGGCAATTGATGGGCCTCATCAAAAATAACCGCCCGCGCCGACGGCAACAGATCGCTGACGCCCTCCTCCTTCAGCGCTGCGTCGGCAAAAAACAGATGGTGATTGACCACCACGAGATCCGCCTCCTGCGCTTCCTGTCGCGCCAGCATCACCGGACATGCGGACGCGCGTGGGCAATCCTGGCCAAGACAGTTCTCTGCCGTGCTGGTGACCCAGGGCCAGACCGGTGCGTCTTCGGCGATTTCGCGCAGCTCGGCAATATCACCGCTATGAGTGCGTGCCGCCCAACGCGCCACAATTTGCATCTGTTCGGCTGTCTCGCGCGTCAGAAAGCGCGCTTCTTCAAGATGTAGTTCAAGCCGGTAAGGACAGAGGTAATTGGCTCGTCCCTTGAGCAGGGCGACACGACGCTGGATGCCCAACGCCTGCAACACTGCGGGGAGATCACGAAAGAAAAGTTGTTCCTGCAGGCTTTTGGTACCGGTAGAGACCAGTGTCGGACCGTCGGCCATCAGTGCCGGCACCAGATACGCCAACGTTTTGCCGGTGCCGGTTTCAGCTTCAACCACCAACGCGCTGTGCTCCGCCAGCGTTTGCTCAATGGCCTGCGCCATGTCTATCTGTGGTGCGCGCGGCTTGAACCCCGGCACCGCCTCACTGAAGCGGCCGCCTTCACCCAGCAGCTCGGAAACCTGGCTCAATATCATCTCCTGTCAGCGCAGCGCAGAGTACAACAGGCTCGCCGGTAGCCCAAGCGACAAACTTGCCGATACCCGCGCCGGGCGCCAGAATCGCCGCATTGCAGCAGTGGAGTCTGATGTGTCGGCACAGCGATATACCCTTGGCATTCTGGCGGGCGGGCGTGGCGAGCGCGTTGGCGGCGCCGACAAAGGCTGGCTCAGCTGGCAAGGACACCCCCTGATCCGTCACCAGCTGAAACGCTTTGGTGCTGACGCCGACCAGATCCTGATTAGCGCAAATCGTGAGCTGCACCGCTACCAGCAGCTGCCCGCCATCATTGTCAGCGATCTGAGAACAGAATTTCCCGGGCCTCTGGCCGGTATCGAGGCACTGATCGACGCCTGTGAGCAGTGGCCGCTGGTGATTATCCCCTGTGATATGCCGCTGATGCCGCCGGATTTGCCGTGCGCCCTGGTCGATGCGCTGGCCGCCCAAAGTATCGCCGTCGCGTTCGACGGTGAGCGCCAACAACACCTTTGTCTGGCACTTGCAGACGCTGCCGCGGGCGAATCCTTGCGTACGTATCTGGATCAGGGTAAGCGCAGTGTGCATGGCTGGCTGGCCACACAGAGCGTGAATCAGGTCGCATTTGCCGATGCACCGGGGGCGTTCCGCAATATTAACCAACTCGATCCGGACATTTCCCCGCCATAAAAAAACCCCGCCGGAGCGGGGTTTTTTATCAGGTCGAAGAATTACTTCTTCGGACGACCGCGGCGAGCCACTTTCTTCTTGGCTGCGCGCTTCGGCGCCTTCTTGGCAACCTTCTTCTTGGCTACCTTCTTCTTGGCTACCTTCTTCTTAGCCACCTTCTTCTTGGCGACCTTCTTCTTGGCAACCTTCTTCTTGGCAACCTTCTTCTTGGCTACCTTCTTCTTGGCGGCCTTTTTAGGAGCCTTTTTCTTCTTGGCAGCTTTCTTGGCGGCCTTCTTGGCTGCAGCTTTTGCCTTGGCGGCGGCTTTCTTCGCCTTGGCAGCAGCTTTCTTGGCAGCTTTCTTGGCAGCCGCAGCAGCCTTCTTCTCAGCAGCCTTAGCCTTCTTCTTCGCAGCGGCAGCAGCTTTCTTCTCTGCAGCCTTCATGCGCTTGGCCATGGCCGCCTGAGCGGTCTTCAGCTTCTTGGTTTCTTTGGTAACTGCAGCCTTGGCAGTCTTCAGCTCAGCACGCAGACCTTTGGTCTGTGCACGCAGGGCTTTCAGAGCTGCACGCAGCTTGGCCAGACGGGCGCGGCCAGCAGCGGTGACCTTCTTCCCTTTCGGGGTTTTGGTCTTGGCGCCGTCAGCAGCGATCTTCTTGAGGTGCTTGTCCAGTTTGGCCTGTGCAGCAGCGGCTTTCTTGGTAGCTGCAGCAACGGCTTTTTCCTGGGCGGCGATTTTCTTCTGACCGTTTACGACTGCCTTGGATACTGCAGGCTTCGCGGCGGCCTTCTTCTTGCGTACAACTTTCTTTTTGGCTCGAGCCATGATCGATCTCCTAAGCTATAGCATGGTTTTTACTGCGACCGAGTGAAAAATAGCACAAAAAAAAATCAGTTGGTACACAAAATGTCCATCTTTTTAAACTGCTATTTTTTGAATTTACGTTGTTCCTGACTGACACTTTTTGCCACTTTGGTATTTCCCCGGCCCTGATAAAGAGAAATTACTTTCCGTCCAACGCTCGACGAAGGAATCAAATCGCGAACATCCCCTTACACGTTACGAAAGCCGAGCGGGGTTAACCGCCGCACGAATGTGGTTTTTATAACGCTACGGAGAGATGTCGGAAGGCGGGTGAGTCATTGAGAACGGCAGAGAGAATGACGGCGTTACAAGGACTGCAACGCCATCCAGAAGGTAAAACTGTTACCGCGGTAACACTTTTCTGCAGATAGCGGCGAGCGCATCAATGTGGGCATCGGACGCATTCAGCGCCGGAATGTAGCCATACTGCTCACCGCCGTGAGACAGGAAAATATCGCGGTTTTCCACGGCTATTTCCTCCAGAGTCTCCAGACAGTCCGCTGCAAAACCGGGGCAGACCACTTGAACTGATCGCACGCCTTCACGGCCCCACTGCTCCAATGTTTCGTCTGTGTAGGGCTGCAACCAGGGTTGCGGACCAAAACGCGACTGGAACGATGCCTGCCATTGATCCGGCCGCAGACCGAGTCGCGCAGCAACCTGCTCTGCATTGCGTAAACAACGATGGCCATATTGGTCACCCTTATCCTGATAGGACTTGGGGATGCCATGAAAAGAGAACAGCAGCTTGTCAGCGCTGCCATGCTCGGCCCGGTACTGTTCTATGGAAGTCGCCAATGCTTCTTGCCAGACCGGCTCCTGCCAGTAGTCCTTGAGCAGATGAATGGTCGGTATTTCACGACGACGCAACAGCCACTTCGCCACCACATCGGCCACCGCACCGGTGGTGCTGCCACTGTATTGGGGGTACAGAGGCAAAATCAGCAGTTGCTGCACGCCTTGATCGGCGAGCTGATCAAGGCGCTGGCGGAATGAGGGTTGGCCATAGGTCATGGCGTCGTAGACCGGAATCTGCAACTTCGCCTGCAAGCCTTGCGCTTGCGCACGGGTGACGCTTCGAATCGGAGAGTCACCGTCCCAGACACTCTGATAGAGACGCGCCACACGACGGGGCCGGAACGGCAAGATAAATAGCCGCAGAATAAAGAACCACACCGGCCTCGGCGCCTCTACCACACGCGGATCGGACAGGAACTGCTTGAGATAGCGGCGCACTGCACTGCTGGTCGGTGCATCCGGGGTGCCGAGATTGACCAGAATCACTGCGGTATCGGTTACGGACATGAAAGCTTTCCTTGTTGTTACGCACGTCAGGGCCAGGCTATTGGAGCAATGCCGTGATCAATACCACGTCAGCAGTCTGTGCTTTCGGCCAAGTGTGCCAGCGCGCGCCGCCCAGCCCAACCGGAAATTCTTGCGCGACCGCGATCACGCGGCGCTCGGCGGGCAAAAAAAAAGGAAGCCGAAGCTTCCTTTTTTTCCTGACTGGGGGCCGATCAGGCTTTCAGACCGGCGAAAATACGCGCCTTGATCTCATCCATACTGCCGACACCGGCAACGCAGGTATATTTCGGGCCTTTATCGCCACCCTTGCTGGCCAACGCCTGATAGAAATCCACCAGCGGCCGGGTTTGCGCCTGATACACCTCGAGGCGCTTGCGCACAGTTTCCTCGCGGTCATCGTCGCGCTGCACCAGCGGCTCACCGCTGACATCGTCGATACCATCCTGCTTGGGCGGATTGTATTTCAGGTGATAAACGCGGCCAGACCCCGGGTGCACGCGGCGACCGGACAGGCGTTCGATGATTTCGGCATCATCAACGTCGATTTCCACGACGTGATCAATCTCGATGCCGGCGTCCACCAACGCCTGCGCCTGCGGGATGGTGCGCGGAAAGCCATCAAACAGGAATCCATTGGCACAGTCGCTTTGAGCGATACGTTCTCTTACCAGACCGATAATAATGTCGTCGGACACCAGACCGCCTGCATCCATGACTTTCTTCGCTTCCAGTCCCAGCGGAGTGCCAGCCTTGACCGCTGCGCGCAACATGTCGCCGGTGGAGATCTGCGGGATGCCGAACTCCTCCATAATGAACTGCGCCTGGGTGCCCTTACCGGCGCCCGGGGCGCCCAGCAGAATGACTCGCATGGGGTGACTCCATCTATATATAAGAAGGGGGAGCGCAGGCCGGATGTCGGCAGCTCCCCCAAAAAAGGGGCAACTCTACCTTGCCGCCCGCGGCGGAACAAGCAGGCTCCCCGGGGTATCCGGCTAGCGTAACTGCAGGGTCGCTGACAGGCCGCCGCTGGATTGGCTAAGTGGTTGATTTTCCGCACTGACACCCGCCTGATCCACGCCCTGACCGGGTGCCATGGCGTAGCGTGCACCGGCCACCAGGGCGGTCCCCGGCGGCGGCGGCTGTTGCAGCCAGTTGGCTGGCCGCACCGTGACCCGCATCGGGAATCGATCCGCCAGCGTACGCACGGCGGCCATCGGCTGGCCGGTGTCGCCAGGCTTGCGCAGGAAAACGAACAGGGTGCCGCCGGGCTGGATGCCCTCTCCCGCCTCGACGGTGACCGTCAGATTAGCCAGCCAAGACTGATTCTTTTGTTGCGTCAGGGCATCTTCACGCGCCTTGCGCAGCTGCGCCCCCGCCTCGCCATCGCTGTGACGGGTCAACAGGTTGTCGAACGCACGCACGGCAACGTCATAGTTGGCCGAGGTCATCGCCGCCATCGCCAACATCATCCAGGCACCATCATGCTGCGGCTGGCGCGTCAGAACATCTTCAATCAGTGCACGTGACTCATCATCCAGCTCACCCTTGTTATGGGCTATCAGGCTACGCGCCAGCAACAGCTTGGGCGCATCCTCATTGGGCGCCATCTGTACCGACTTGCGTGCCGCTGTAATTGACACCGCCGGCGCCTGCATTTCTGTATACAGCAATGACAGTGCATACCAGCCTTCCGCGCTCGGCTGCATCGCCAGTTCACGCTGCAGCACTCGGGTCACTGTCGCCGTCGGCAACGTATCCAGCGCCGGCGAAGGATTCCCTTCAATCATTGAGCGCACCAGATCGCGATTGTCACTGTACTCGCGCAGCCAGTTGCCCGTGTCCGGATGACGACCAAAAAACCAGTAGCATGTGAGACCCGCGGCGATGGCAAACGGCACCAGCACCAACGTGCGTAGACTGGCGCGGTTCTGACGCATTTGCAGCCAACACACTCCAGCAAAAACCAGCGCTACCAGCAGCGCCCAAAGCAGCAATCCCCAGGTCATTGATCGTCTTCCCGTCCCGCCACCAACGTACGGGCGCGGCGTATTTGCATGATTACCAACAACAGGCCGATAACGAACACCACTGCCGGCCCGGCCCAGAGAATAATGGTCTGCGGGCTCAACGGCGGCTTGTAGTTGACGAAATCGCCATAGCGTTGGGTGAAGTAACCGACGATCTCATCATCGCTACGACCGTCACGAATCATCGTTGCAACCTGCGCGCGCATATCCTGGGCAATATCCGCATCGGAGTCTGAAATGCTCTGGTTCTGGCATTTCGGACAGCGCAGCTGCTCGATCAGCACACGAAAGCGCTGCTCGTCAGCCTGACTTTCGAACTGGTACACATCAATGGCACCCCAGCACAGCGCTGGCAACATGACCAGCATTGCTACCCACCTCTTCACTTGGCCGCACCTGCTTCAATAATCGGTAAGAATTTTTCCTGCCAGACCTGCTCACGCATTTCGCCAACATGGCGAAACACCACTTTGCCCTGCGGTGAAATCAGATACGTCTCAGGCGCACCATAGACGCCGAGGTCGAGGCCATAGGCGCCGCTAGTGTCCATCGGCACTTCGATAAAAGGGTTGCCTCGATTGGCAAGATAATCACGTGCAACCTGTTCATCGTCCTTGTAATCAAGACCGACAATACGCACGCCTTTGCGTGCCAGCTCCAGCAAGTAAGGGTGCTCGACATGGCACGTCGGACACCAGGTTGCCCAGACATTCAGCAAGGTCCATTGCCCTTGAAACAGGCTGTTATCAACCACCACACCCTGACGCATCAACGACGGCAACTGCATTGCCGGCAACGGTTTGCCCGCCAGCGCGGTGGGCAACTCTTCCGGATTCTTGCCAAGCCCTGAGGCAAGCAGAATGGCGAGCAGAATGAAGCCAAGCAGCGGCAAAAATACCCAGATACCTTTACGCGGCCACATGCTCGGCATCCTCCCGTTCGCGACGGCGAACCCGGTAGCGCTTGTCGACCACCGCAAGCCCACCGCCCAGCGCCATCAGCAGCGAACCCAGCCACAGCCACAGCACACCGGGCTTGTAGTAAATGCGCACTGCCCACGCTCCCTGATCCAGCGGCTCACCCAACGCCACATACAGGTCACGCGCAAACCGGGTATTGATCGAGGCTTCTGTCATCACCTGACCACCGGAGAAGTAGGTGCGCTTCTCGGGGTGCATGGTCGTGACAGGCTCACCGTTGTGCTTCACATCAAAGCTGGCCCGGATGGCCCGGAAATTTGGCCCATCGCGTTCACCAAGCTCAACAAAGTGGAAATCGTAACCACCGACCTGGGCGCTGTCGCCGACCGCCATGCGCAAATCACTTTCCTGTTCATTAAAGCTGACCTGCGTAACACCAGCGACCAGCAGCGCGAGTCCACAATGCGCCATCGACATGCCGTAATAACCCGGCGTCAGGCGACGCAATCCACGCACCACGCCCTGACGGAATGCGCGCGCCTTTTGCAACATATCCACTGCGTGTGCCAGCCACACGTAACTGCACAGCATCAACGCCAACCAACCTTGCCATGGCATGTTGTCGGCCCACCACGCCAGGCCGGAGCCAATCGCCAGCGATGCCAGCAGCAACTTCAGTACCTTGTTACGCAACAGCTGCGGTGCCTGCCGTTTCCAGTTGCTGAGCATGCCGGGCACCAGCATCAGCATCAGCAGCAAGGTCAGCGGCACAAAGAAAGCATTGAAGTATGGGCTGCGTACGGACACCTTGATGTCGAGCCACTCGCCCAGCAACGGAAACAGCGTGCCGAGCAGCACCACAAATGCCGCCACCAGCAGGATCAGGTTGTTGACCAGCAAGAAACTTTCACGCGAGACCCAGGCAAACCCGGTTTGCGCCCGCAGCGCCGGCGCACGCAGCGCAAACAACGTGAAGGAGCCACCGACTACCACGGCGAGAAACCCGAGAATAAAACGGCCGCGCTCAGGATCGTTGGCAAACGCATGCACCGACGTCAGCACCCCGGAGCGCACCAGAAAGGTGCCAAGCAGGCTCAGAGAGAATGCCAGAATGGCGAGAAATACCGTCCAGGAGCGGAACAATCCGCGCTTTTCGGCCACCGCCAGCGAGTGAATCAACGCCGTGCCGCACAACCACGGCATAAAGGACGCATTCTCCACCGGATCCCAGAACCACCAGCCGCCCCAGCCCAACTCGTAATACGCCCACCAGGACCCCAGCGCGATCCCCACTGTCAGGAAGCACCAGGCAATGGTGGTCCAGGGCCGCGCCCAGCGAGCCCAGGTCGGGTCCAGATTGCCGCTGAGCAAGCCGGCAATGGCAAAGGCAAAGGCCACTGAAAAGCCGACATAGCCCATGTACAACATCGGCGGGTGAATAATCAGTCCCGGATCCTGCAGCAGCGGATTGAGGTCGGCACCGTCGAGCGGGAACCAGGGCAGGATGCGATCGAATGGATTGGAGGTCAGCAGCATGAACAGCAGGAAACCGACCCCCACCAGCCCCATCACCGCCAACACCAGCGCATTCACGTCATCGGGCACCCGACCACGGAAAATGGATACCAGCAGTCCCCAGAACGATAACATCCACACCCACAGCAGCAGCGACCCCTCATGACCGCCCCAGATGGCGGAGATGCGGTAGCCCAGCGGCAGCAGGGAGTTGGAGTGTTCGGAGACGTATTTGACGGTGAAATCGTTCTGCACAAAGGCGTAACCCAGTGCCAGCATGCCGATACTCAAACATAACCACTGCATCCAGGCAGTGGGCCGGGCCATCAGGGTCCATCCCGGATTGGTGCTACGCATTCCCAGCAAGGGCGCGACACCCTGTATCAGTGCAAAGACCAGTGCGAGCCAGAGCGACAGGTGCCCTACTTCAGCAATCACGGCGGGACTCCAGACGGGGATTTCGGGCGCATAGCATCGCAGGTTGTCACGGCTTTGCAACCCTCTACAGGCCTAATACCCACACTCTAGGAAGAAGGTACCGAGTTAACATCTGTTTCATTTCTGTTCAGCCCGGCGCGTCAAGCTATGCTAACCTGCGGGCTGCCTGATGAGGGGCACAACATCATTTGCCAGTTGAGCGAAATCATAGTGGGATCTGAAAACAAAAAATCATCCTATTCCAAGGATGACCTCCTCGCCTGTGCGCACGGCGAGCTGTTTGGAACAAATAATGCGCGCTTGCCGTTGCCGAACATGCTGATGATGGACCGTATCACCCATATCAGCGAAACCGGCGGCGCCTTCAACAAGGGCGAGATCAAGGCGGAGCTGGATATCACGCCGGACCTGTGGTTTTTCGGCTGCCATTTCGAAGGTGATCCGGTGATGCCCGGATGCCTGGGCCTTGATGCCATGTGGCAGTTACTGGGCTTTCATCTCGGCTGGCTTGGTCACCCGGGCCGCGGCCGTGCGCTGGGCGTTGGCGAGGTCAAGTTCAGCGGTCAGGTGCTGCCCAGTGCCAAATGTATTCAGTACCAGATTGATATTCGTCGCGTGGTCGCACGTGGCCTTGTGCTTGGCATTGCTCATGGCACCGTCAGCGTTGACGGCCGTGACATTTACAATGCGTCGGATTTGCGCGTTGGCCTGTTTACCAGTACCGACAATTTCTAGGTGATCGTATGCGTAGAGTCGTCATAACCGGCATCGGAATCGTTTCCTGTCTTGGCAATACGCTGGATGACGTCAGCGCCAACCTGCGCGCAGGCAAGTCCGGCATTCGTTTTCGTGACGAGTACAAGGAGCGCGGCATGCGCAGCCAGGTGGCTGGCGTGCCGGAGATTGATCTGGACGCACTGATTGATCGCAAACCGCGGCGCTTTATGGGTGATTCCGCTGCCTTTGCCTATGTCGCCATGCAGAATGCCATTGCTGATGCGGGGCTCACCGAGGCCGAAGTCAGCAATCCGCGCACCGGACTGATTGCCGGCAGTGGCGGTCACTCCTCCATGAATCAGGTCGAAGCCGCGGACATTGCACGCGAAAAAGGCGTCAAACGCGTGGGCCCTTATATGGTGCCGCGCGTCATGGCGAGCACGGTGTCGGCCTGTCTGGCCACGCCATTCAGGATTCAGGGCGTCAATTACTCGATTTCCTCTGCCTGCGCCACCAGCGCCCACTGTATCGGTAACGCCGTTGAGCAAATCCAGCTCGGCAAACAGGACCGGGTATTTGCCGGCGGTGGCGAAGAGGAACACTGGACCCTGAGCATCCTGTTTGACGCCATGGGCGCGTTGTCGAGCAAGTACAACGACACGCCGCAACAGGCCTCGCGCGCCTATGATGCCAATCGCGATGGCTTCGTCATTGCCGGTGGCGGCGGCATGCTGGTGCTGGAAGCACTGGACGTGGCACAGGCGCGTGGCGCAAAAATCTATGCCGAGGTGGTGGGTTATGGCGCCACCTCTGACGGCTACGACATGGTCGCACCGAGCGGCGAAGGCGCGATCCGCTGCATGCAGCAGGCGTTGGCCACCGTTGATGGCCCGGTGGATTATCTGAACACCCACGGCACCAGCACACCGGTGGGCGATATTGCCGAGCTCAAGGCGATTCGCGAAACCTTTGGCAATGATGCTCCCGCCTTCAGCTCGACCAAATCCCTGTCCGGCCACTCACTCGGTGCTGCCGGCGTGCAGGAAGCCATCTATTGCCTGCTGATGATGCGCGACAACTTTATCGCCGGTTCCGTTAATGTCGAGACGCTTGAACCGGAAGCGGAAGGCATGCCGCTGGTCACACAAAGCCGTGAAGCGCGGCTGAACCTGGTGATGTCCAACAGCTTTGGCTTTGGCGGCACCAACGCCACCTTGGCATTGAAACGCTTTGACGCCTGAACCAGTACGCGGACACAAAAAAGCCGGCTCTCGCCGGCTTTTTTGTGTCCGCAATTGCACTCAGAAACTGTGAATCATGCCTACCGAAACCAGATTGCCGGACTCGTCCACCACCAGCGGCGTCAGTGCCAGAGGCTGATCAATTTCCGTGTCAGAAACGGAAATCAGGCCGTAGACTTTGGTCGCTTTACCCAGTGCGTAGTCTGCACCAGCACTGATGACGGTGATCTCTGAGTCCAGATCACTGCTGTCGAGCATGCCCATCTGCGCCTTCAGGTCGAGGCGCTCACCGACGCCAAGCTTTGCACTGACCATCCAGGACAGGACATCAAAATCCTCCCCACCCGGTGCGGTGGACTCAAGTTCGAGCTGCTCAACCACAGCACCCATCTGCACGCCGCCGTCAAGATTCACCCCAACGGTACCGCGCAACGCCTGAGTATCCACCAAGGCACCAAATGCAGCGCTGTCGAGGTAGCTGCTTTCATAGGCCAGCGCAGCGATCAATGTATCCTGACTGAACTCAACGGAAGCGCCGAGCGTATCGGCAATACCATCCTTGATTTCATTGCCGTCCGTGTCGCCCTCGCCGGGGGCCAGCTGTACCTTGAACACCAGCGCACCCATGCTCGGACTGACATAATTCAGGCTGTTGTTGATGCGGCGCTGGGTGAAAAAGATATTCTCGATATCCGCCGCAGTGTCGTTGAACTGATCCTGCTTCATTTCAGCCTGCTTGACGACACTATCATACTTGCCGGCAAAGAATTTTCCCGCCGGCGTGTCCAGACCAAGATAGGAATTGCGCGTACTGAAAGTGGCACTGCTGTCACCGTCGACATCGACGCCCACTTCCACCTGATAAATGGCTTTCAGGTCCTTGTTGTCGAGCGGGTCGACCCCACGAATGCCGATGCGCGAGCTGTTGCTCTGTACCTGCCACTGATCCGGCAGCGACACATCACCCAGATCCGCCAACGCATCTTCAACAGAGGTCACCGGATACTCGCTGACGGTATCCACACTGACATGCAGCTTGCCGTACATACTCGGCCCGGCAACAGCCGTCACCGGCAGCGCTGCCGCCGACACCAACAAAGCCAAAGTTGTTTTTTTCATGATTCTCCCCTCTCCTGTCCATTGGTCCTGAGCCAGATGCCCCGAATGGGTGCAACCGACCTGACTATATGACAGCAATATGACTTAGGAAAGGCGGACAGGCGTCACAAAAAAAGCCCGCTGGAAGCGGGCCGACTCATGCTGTCACTTGCGTCGAGGAAAGGGGGTGGGCCACGTCCTGTGGCCCGCCTGGTCTGCCCAGGCTTGTCTTACGTTTAGAACTTGTGCTCAAGACCAACCGCGAAGGTGTCAGTCTCTTCGCTATCACCGCTGGCACCATCCTTGTCTTCATCCATGGTGTAGTAGACAAATACCTTGGATGCCTTGGACAGCTTGTGGTCATAGCCAACTGACGTGGTGGTCAGCTCATTCTCGGACAGATCGCCCTCGGTAATACCGTACTGCGCCTTGATCTTGCCCTTGCCAACCTTGAAGGCACCGCTGACCAGCATGGTTGAATCTTCGCCGTCATCACCGACGTTGGCATTCTCAGTGGCGATTTGATAAATCGCACCCACCTCAAACGCATCCGCCTTGAACATACCGGTCAGGCGGGTGATGTCGATGGTTTCAGCGTTACCGGTATCATCCGCGTCCAGACCTTCATAGGCGTTGTCGATGTCGTGGGCCAGGGCGACATAAATAGGACCGGTTTCGTACACCACCGAAGCAGAAATGGTGTCGGTCAGACCGTTCTCGTTCTCGCCATCCGCATCGAAGTCATCGTTGTCTTCGTTGAAGATGGTCGCAACACTGATGGTGAAGGCGTCGGCAATCGCAGGAGAGCTGTACTGAACGATGTTGTCCGCGCGCTCGTCACCGGTCATGAACGAGGAAATATCACCGTCCAGATCGTTGAACTGGTCGACCTTGCCTTGCGAGGTTTTCAGTGGGGTGTCGAACTTACCCGCGATCAGTTGACCGAAGCCACCTTCCAGACCAGCGAAGATATTGCGCTGACTGAATACCTGGCCACCGTTGTCGCCGTCATCAACATGAATCTGGAACTCAGCCTGATAAACAGCCTTCAGCCCAGCCACATCAAGATCGAAGTCGCCCTTGACACCGAGGCGCGACGCGTTCGAGTCCAGCTGCCAGACTGAATCATTGTTCGGAGCCGCCGGCTCCGGATCATAGCTCTGCATTTCCACATCCAGATTGATCTTACCGTATACCGTCGGGCCCTCGGCCAACGCAACGGCAGGTACGGAAACGGCAGTCCCCACAGCAATCGCAAGCAGCTTCTTGTTCATTCGAACACTCCTCAATCAGGCAAGTTTGTTAGCGAGTAACAGCACTAACCGGGGCACGGCCCTTCCGTGTCCCTGAACTGTTGGCGGGAGTATGGGAATGGGCGGTGACGGATAGGTTGCTGGAATATGAACTTTTTGTTACTTGTTAACCGAACGTTGCATCCGGTCAATTCGCAACATATTGATATTTAAATATGTTTAACTCTTGTACGGGGATCAGCCTTCCAGTTCGGATTGTGACAGCCGCTGCTTCGCGGCGCGCCACAGGGCCTCAAGCGACGCCGCATCGAGCTGCGCCAGTTGCACCCCGGCTTGCCTGGCCTCGACTTCCATATCCCGGAAACGTCGAGAGAATTTGTCGCTGGCGCGCCGCAGGCTGAGGTCGGCGTCGAGCTTCAGGTGACGGGACAGATTGACCAGCGTGAACAACACATCGCCGAACTCTTCCTCGATGGCCGCCGGCTCACCTGCCGCCATGGCATCCGCCAGCTCCGCCAACTCTGACTGCACTTGCGGCCATACCGACGCCGCATCCGGCCAGTCAAACCCCACCTTGCTGGCTTTCTTTTGCAATTTGGTCGCCTGCTGCAGCGCCGGCAGTCCCGACGGCACCCCGTCGAGTGCACTGTCGTGAACACGCCCTTTGCCTGCGCGCTCATCGGCCTTGATGCGTTCCCAGTTCTGCTTGATCTGATGCAGACTCTGGTCCTGCTCCTCGCCAAATACATGCGGGTGGCGCCGCACCAGCTTGGCGTTCAGCGTCGCCACTACCTCGGCAAAATCAAACAGCTGCTGCTCCTGTGCCATGCGCGCATGAAACACCACCTGCAACAACAGATCACCCAGCTCTTCACGAAACTCTGCCCAGTCGCGCGCCGCCACCGCATCCGCCACTTCAAACGCTTCTTCGATGGTGTAGGGAATGATGGTGTCGAAGTTCTGCTGCAGGTCCCAGGCGCAGCCCTGCTCGGGGTCGCGCAAGCGCGCCATGATGGCAATAAGATCATCGATCAGGGAGGCGTTTGCGGGCATGGCGGCTCCTTTTAATGCTTTGCTGACGACGGTGTCCGGGCAATTTGAGTGTGGGAGCATATTGAAAGCTGTTCGCTTGCAGGCAAGCTCCTACCAACAATGCGGCTCAGTAAAGGATAGCGCGAGCGCGCATTATTTCTTGTAGCGCCGGACTTCCAGCACACCCGGCAGCTGATCCACGCGCGCCAGCACCTTGCCGAGGTTTCCGAGTGTGGAAATCTCGATGGTCAACAGCATGGTGGCGGTATTGTCTTCCGGGTAACTCTGGGTATGCGCCGCGGTAACGTTGACGCGCTCATTGGCAAGTACCGAGAGAATGTCGCGCAACAAGCCCTGGCGGTCCCAGGCGCGCAGGAAAATGTCGACCGGATAAAAGATGCGGTCTGCCTGTCCCCAGCTCACCTCGATCACACGTTCCGGATCTTCCGCCTGCATGGCCAGCAGATTCGGGCAATTGGCGCGATGCACGGTGACGCCACGACCATGGGTGATGTAGCCCATGATCGAATCACCCGGAATCGGCTGGCAGCAGGCGGCAATATGCGTCATCAGATTGCCAACGCCATCAATGGTGATGTCGGCATCGTGTTTGCTCGGTTTGCGCGGCACAAACTCCAGCTGCTGCTGCGGTGCCTCAATGCCAAACAGGTCCTGGGCCTGATTCACCACCTGCGAGGGACGCAAGTCGCCGGCGCCCAACGCTACCAGCACATCCTCACCGGTCTTCAGGTTCAGTTGCGGTGCCAGCTTGTCGAGATCGACCTTGTCGAGCGCCAGCCGAGACAACTCACGCTCGAGAATCTGCCGACCCTGTTGAATATGCTGGCCACGATCCTGACGCTTGAACCATTGCTGGATGCGCGCGCGCGCCGACGGAGACTTTACATAACCCAGCGACGCTGTCAGCCAGTCACGGCTCGGACCGCCCTCTTTGGTGGTCAGGATTTCCACCTGCTCACCGGTGTGCAGCTCGTGGTTCAGCGGCACGATATGGCCATTAACCTTGGCGCCGCGACAGCGATGCCCGACTTCGGTGTGAATCTGGTAGGCAAAGTCCACCGGTGTGGCGCCCGCTTCCAGCTCCACCACGTGGCCCTCCGGCGTGTACACATAGATGCGCTCGCCGCGGTTGTCCTTGCGCAGGTCCTCCACCATGTTGGTGATGCCCGCGTCACCCAGTTCGTCGTGCCATTCCAGCACCTGACGCAACCAGGCAATCTTCTGCTCGTAATCGGCGCCGTGCTTGCTGTCGCGCTTCGCGCCTTCCTTGTAGCGCCAATGCGCACACACACCCAGCTCAGCTTCTTCGTGCATGTCAAAGGTACGAATCTGCACCTCAAGCATCTTGCGCTCAGGGCCCACCACCGCGGTATGCAAGCTGCGGTAGCCGTTCTCTTTGGGTGTGGCGATATAGTCGTCGAATTCCTTCGGCACATGCTGCCACAGTGAGTGCACCACGCCGAGTGCGGCGTAACAGTCGCGCACTTCCGGCACCAGCACGCGCACGGCGCGGACATCGTAGACCTCATAGAAATCGAGGTGTTTCTTCTGCATCTTTCGCCAGATGCTGTAGATGTGCTTGGCGCGACCGGTTACCTCGGCGCCATTGATGCCGTACTTTTCCAGCTGCGTCTTGACCTCATTGATGACTTCCTCAATGTAGTGCTCACGATCAAGTCGCTTTTCATCCAGCAGCTTGGCAATCTTTTTGTAGGCACCGGGCTGCAGATAACGGAACGACAGATCTTCCAGCTCCCACTTCAACTGTCCGACACCGAGGCGGTGTGCCAGTGGCGCATAGATATCAAAGACTTCGCGGGCCACCTTCTTGCGCCGCTCTTCGTCATCATCTTTTAGCGCACGAATAATAACGGTCCGCTCAGCCAGCTTGACCAGCGCAACACGCACGTCGTCGATCATCGCCACCAGCATCTTGCGAACGTTGTCGAGTTGCCCTTCCTGCTGCCCCAGCACCGCCTTGCGGGTCGGGTTGAGCACGCCGCCGATGGCCGCCATGCGCAGCACACCTTCCACCAGACGCGCAGTTTGCTCGCCGAATTCGCGTTCGACTTCGACCAGCGACAGATGACCTTCGCGCACCGAGCGATACAGCACTGCCGCGGGCAGCGCGTCACCTTCGGCGCGCAGATGAATCAACACCTCTGCCATCTCGCGGCCGATGCGGTAACAGCCGATGCCATAGGGCCAATGACGACCCGCCTGTTCGCCAGCGCGCTGACAACCGAGCGCTCGCTCGCACGCCGCCAGCAACAGGGCGCTGTCTTCGAGATGACATTCAGACGCCACCTGCTCAACCCAATCGCGCAACTGCTCGGGGCTTTCCTGCTCAGGCGCTATCTGTCGACGGACGGTTACCATGACACACTACTTTCCTTTTACGCGACGTTCGAACAGGGCGATGGATTCCACATGGGTGGTATGCGGAAACATGTCCATCACGCCCGCCACAGTCAGTGTATAGCCGAGTTTCGCCAGCTCTCCGGCATCCCTGGCAAGGGTGGCCGGATTACAGGACACATAGACCAGTTTGTCGGCGCCAAATTTCGCCAGTTGCGGCAAGATTTCCAGCGCACCGGTGCGCGGCGGATCAATCAGCACGCGGTCAAAGGACTGCTTTGCCCAGCCCTGCGTCGCCGCCGGCTGGGTCAGGTCCCAGGCATGGAATTCGACATTTTCCACGCCATTGGCACGCGCATTCTCAAAACCTCGCTCCACCATGCGCGCACTGCCCTCCACACCCACCACATGGGCAGCGCGGCGCGCCGCCGGCAGGGTGAAGTTGCCGAGTCCGCAAAACAGGTCCAGAACGCGATGGTGCGGTGCGATATCAAGCAAGTCCAATGCCAGTGGCACCATGCGTCGGTTAATGTCGCTGTTGACCTGGGTGAAGTCAGACGGGTGAAATGCCAGCGTCAGATCCGCCTCGTCATGCCGGTAGTGCAGGCGCTCTGCACCCTGCTCGGGCCAGACCCGATGCATACTGTCTTCATTGCCGGGCTGCAGATAACAATGCCAGCCACGTTGCACACAGAAATCCACCAACCGCTGTTGATCCACTGCAGTGAGCGGCTCCATGTGACGAAAGATCAAGGCAATCTCTTGATCACCCGCCGCCACCTCAATCTGCGGAATTCGCCGCTTGATCGACAATGACTGCACCAGCTCCGCCAGCGGCACCAGCGCCTCACCGAGTGCAGGGCGAAGCACCTCGCAGCGCGACAGGTCGGCAAGAAAACTGTTACGTTTCTCACGAAAGCCCACCAGCACCCGTTCACGCGCCTCAACATATTTCACGCCCAGCCGCGCCTTGCTGCGATAACCCAGCACCGGTGCCGTCAACGGCGGCAACCAGCGCTCTGGCGCCAGGCCGCCGAAATGCTTTAACTGCTCAGCCAGCGTCTGCTGCTTGAAGCGAATCTGCTCGTCCGCCGCCAGATGCTGCAGGCTGCAGCCACCACAGACCTGCGCATGCGCACACGGCGGCGTGACCCGATGCGGCGACGCGCTGATTATCTCATCGGCACGGCCTTCATCGAATTTCTTGCGCTGATAACTGTAGTGAAACCGCACCTGCTCACCGGGCAGCGCGTTGTCGATAAAGGTGGTCTTGCCATCGAGCCGCGCGATGCCACGGCCGTCATGGCTGAGACTGTCGATGCTGGCCTCAAACACGCCCTCCGGTGGGCGCTTGCGGCGACGCACTTTTCCCATACTTCAGAATCCGTTAGTTGGCAGGCATCAGCATGCGAGCAAATATTCAGGCGCGCGGACGGCGCTTACGCCGCTGGCCAGGCATCAAGAAACGCACTGAAGTGCGGCTTGTTTTCTGCAGCCAGCCAGTCGCGCACCAGCGTCAACTCCGCCTCATAGCCCACTGCGTCAAGTTGGCCGCGCATCAGCTGAAAGCGCAGGTAAACCAGCCAGGTGTTGAGGACATCGGTTTCGCAGTAATCGCGAATACCCTTGATGTCGCCGTCCTGGAACGCATCAAACACCTTGGCACCGCTCATGCCCATCTTGCCGGGAAAGCCCAGCAGAGTGGCCACCTGATCCAGCGGCGCAAAGGCGCGATTGTTATACAGGGCCAGCACGTCCATCAGGTCCAGATGGCGATTGTGGTAGCGACTGAGGTAATTGTTGTAGCGGAAACTTGAATCGTTATCGCCGGTTTCCCAATAACGCGCGGCGCTGACGCCGTGGCGCAACGCCCGGTAATGCAACACCGGCAAATCAAAACCACTGCCGTTCCAGCTGACGATTTGCGGCGTAAAGCGGTCGAGGCCATCGAAAAAACGTTCGATCAATTCCTTTTCGCTACTGTTTTCATCACCCAACGACCAGACCTTGATGCCCTGCGATGAGCGCAGCACCACAGAAATCGCCACGATGCGCTGCAGGTGCAGACGCAGGAATTCGGAACCGGTTTCCTGACGACGAATATTGAACAACGCGCTGGCGGTGTCCTTGTCATCCAGGCCTTGCAGATCATAGATGCGGCGACCGCCTTCCAGATCCGGAATGGTTTCAATATCGAAAACCAGTACGTTGCTCATGAATTGAAGACTCCTGTGGACAGGTAGCGATCACCACGGTCACAGACAATGGCAACGATGACGGCATTTTCCAGTTGCGCCGACAATTGCAATGCCCCGGCCACGGCACCGCCGGACGAGACACCACAGCTGATGCCCTCTTCGCGCGCCATGCGGCGCATGGTGTGCTCGGCGGTGGCCTGATCCATATCGATGACGCGGTCCACCCGACGGCTGTCATAGATCTTCGGCAGGTACGCCTGCGGCCAGCGGCGAATACCGGGAATCTGCGACCCTTCCGTCGGCTGCAAGCCGATAATCTCAATCGCCGGATTCTGCTCCTTGAGATACTTCGACACCCCCATGATGGTGCCGGTGGTGCCCATGGAGCTGACGAAATGGGTAACGCGCCCGCCGGTGTCACGCCAGATTTCCGGACCGGTGGTTTCGTAATGGGCGAGTGGATTGTCCGGATTGGCGAACTGATCAAGCACCTTGCCTTCCCCGCGCGCCTGCATGGTCATAGCCAGATCCCGCGCGCCTTCCATACCCTGCTCGCGGCTCACTTCGATCAGTTCCGCGCCATAGGCACGCATGGCGTCCTTGCGCTCCTGACTCTGGTTGGCGGGCATGATCAGGCGCATGCGGTAGCCACGCATGGCCGCCGCCATCGCCAGCGCGATGCCGGTGTTACCGCTGGTGGCCTCGATCAGCACATCGCCAGGAACGATATCGCCACGCGCTTCCGCCTTGACGATCATGTTCAGGGCCGGACGATCCTTGACCGAGCCGGCCGGATTGTTGCCCTCGAGTTTCACCAGCAGGGTGTTGGAGGTATTGCCCGGCAGGCGCTTGAGTTGCACCAGCGGGGTATTGCCTACAGTCGATTCAATAGTCGGATAGCTCATGGGCGGGCATTGTACTCCATGCCAATGGTGCTTGGCGCCTGCCCGGCCAGAGCTTAGTGACTGACCTGTGGGGCTGGCTCGGGCATAATTGCCGGACTGGGTATTTTTTGATCGCAGGGGACAGCATGCAGCAAAGTCTGCGCACACGGATGATGGTCATGGCGGCGGTACCGGCTCTGGTAGCGGTGCTGGTGCTTGGCAGCTACATGCTGATCAACCGCATCAACGATATTCACCGTTACGCCCACAGCGTCCACGAGCTCGCGCTCGACTCCTACAGCACCCGCCTGGCGCATGCCCTGAGCCAGGGCGGCGCCAGGCAAGCGGAGCAGATTCTGCGCCAGTTGCTGGAAGAAAAGGATGTGCGCGCGGCAACCCTGCTCGACAGTAATCATGGCACCACGCTGCATGTAGGCCCGCGCATGCTGCCTGAGAACCTGCAGCAACACGACCTGTCACTGCCGGCCAGCTTCACCGGTGACAGCTGGCGCTGGCGTAAACCGGTCGCCGATGGCGTGCTGCTGGAGATCGAATTCTCGACCGCCTCCCAGCAACTGCAGGTGATGGAGTCTGCGCTGGCACTGTTCGCCGGTGTGGTGGGCCTGCTGGTGGTCACCAGTCTGCTGGCCTGGCGTTTCAGCCATACCTTCACTGGCCCCTTGAGCGCACTGCTGGCAGGCATCTCCCGTATCCGCGAGGGCCGTCTCGACACACGCATCAATGCCCCGGCACCGGGTGAGCTGGCATCGTTGCGCGACGCCCTCAACGATATGGCCACCGCGCTGCAAGATGCCCAGTCGGAACTGCAGCAAAACGTTGACCAGGCCACCGAAGACTTGCGTGAAACTCTCGAAACCATCGAGATCCAGAACATCGAGCTGGATATGGCGCGCAAGGAGGCGCTCAAGGCGAGTCAGGTGAAGTCCGAGTTTCTGGCCAACATGAGCCATGAAATCCGCACGCCACTGAACGGTATTATCGGCTTCACCCGTTTGTTGCTGCGCTCGGACCTGACCGCGCGCCAGCGCGATTACCTCAGCACCATTCGCAAATCGTCCGAATCACTGCTGGCGATCATTAACGACATTCTCGATTTCTCCAAGATTGAAGCCGGCAAGCTCAGCCTTGATCAGGTGCCGATGTCGCTCAGCGATGCCATCGAAGATGTGCAGACCATGCTCGCGCCGCTGGCACAGGAAAAAAAGCTCGAGCAGGCGGCGATCATCTACTCCGATGTACCGGCACAGGTCATTGGCGACCCGCTGCGCATCCGACAGGTGCTGACCAACCTGGTCAGCAACGCACTGAAATTCACTGATCGCGGCTCGGTGGTGGTACGCGTGATGCTTGAGGAGCAGAAGGACGACAGCGCCATTCTCAAGGTAGCGGTCACCGATACCGGCAGTGGCCTGACCGACGACATGCAGAAGGAGCTGTTCAACGCCTTCACGCAGGTCGACCAGAGTGCCACCCGCCGGGTTGGCGGCACCGGGCTTGGCCTGGCGATCTCGAAACGTCTGGTGGAAGAGATGGGCGGCGAAATTGGCGTTGAAAGCCTGTGGGGCGAAGGCTCGACGTTCTGGTTCACGATCAAGGCCGAGGTCGACGATCATGCGGCGCTGCCGGACAGTTACCGGGCGTTTCGCGGACAACGCGTGGCACTGCTGGAGATGAACGAGGCAGCGCGCCTGGGCTTGTACCACCTGCTGCGCGGCTGGCATATGCAGGTCGAACAGTTTGATCGGCTCGATGCCATTGATGGCGAACTCAGTGATGAACACAGTGAGCAGGAGTTGTTAATCATCGGCCTGCCGGCCAGCGGCGAGCAGGACGAGCGCGTGGTCAAACGCGTGCAGCAGTTGTGTAGCACCAGTGCGCGCAAGGTCGTGCTACTGAGCAACAACCCGGAACGTATCAGCAAAGCGCTGCACACGGTCGCACCGTCATGCCGCGTGCTGGGCAAACCGGCGACACGCTTGCGGCTGTATGACGCCCTGCTCGAGCTCAGTGGCGATGACAGCCGCAGCCGACCGGACCCGGCCGTGCACGAGCCGGGTGTCCCGCAGGTGCGTGTGCTGGTGGTGGATGATCACGCCGGCAACCTGCGTCTGGCTCAGGTATTCCTTGAAGAACTCGGCGCCAGCGTCGAAACCTGCCAGTCCGGTGAGCTGGCGCTGGAGCTGTTTGCCCGTCAGCAGTTTGATCTTATCTTCATGGACATTCAGATGCCGGGCATGGACGGCATGGAAACAACGCGCCGCATGCGCGCCCAGGAAGGCGAATCGCGGCGAACACCGATTGTTGCCCTGACCGCCCACGCATTATCGAGCGAAAAGCAGCAGCTGCTGAGCGCCGGCATGGACGACTACCTGACCAAACCGGTGGACGAAAAGCAGCTTCGCCATGTCATTGAAAAGTGGGCACTGGGCAACAGTGACAGCCATGCGCCGCGTCAAGCTGTCGTCCCACCGCATGATCCGGATCGCGAACTGCCGGTGTTTGATCCGCAACTGGCGCTGCAACGTTGTGCCTCCAAGCAGTCGCTGATGCGCGACATGCACCGAATGTTGCTGGAACAGATTGACGATGACGCGGTGCAACTATCAACGCTGCTGGCGGAAAGTCAGTATCAGCAGTTGCTGGAATGTGTGCACAAACTGCACGGCGCGACACGCTATTGCGGCACGCCGCGACTGGAGGCCGCAGCGCGGGATCTGGAAATGGCGCTCAAGCAGAATGCCTCACCGCGTGATGTCAGCGTCGCCACCCAGGCACTGATTGGCGAAATCGATACGCTCAAGGGTTACGATCTTTCGAGTATCACCAACGCCACCACGTAATGCTGCTCGTCGGACAGCGAAATGTGACTGGCGCTGCCACCCAGCTGCTCGAACTGCCGCAGGGCTTCACCATGCAGGCTGAGCAGCGGCTTGCCGAGGGCATCATGCTCGACGCGCACATCACTCCAGCGAATGCCATTGCGTAACCCGGTACCCAGCGCCTTGAGTGCTGCCTCTTTCGCCGCGAAGCGTTTCGCCAGATAGCGCGCCGGCGTTTGATGTTGTTCGAAACCGGGCAACTCGGACTCTGCCAGCAAACGCTGTGCAAACGCCTGACCACGGCGCTCAAGCAGTTGCTCGATGCGCGCCACCTCGACGATGTCTGTTCCAATCCCGGCAATCATGCCCGGCTACTGGCCTGATCAATCAGGGTGCGCATGCTGCGCACCGCTTCATCCAGACCCGTCAGCACCGCACGGGCAATAATGGCATGCCCGATATTGAGCTCATGGATACCGGACAGGGCGGCGATCGCCTGCGTATTGTGATAATGCAGACCGTGCCCGGCGTTGACCACCATTCCTGCTGCACGACCATGCTCGACCGCACGACGGATGCGATCCAGCTCTTTCAGTTGCGCCGCTTCGTCGCTGGCATCGGCATAGTGACCGGTATGAATTTCGATGGCGGCGGCACCGGCCTTGCGTGACGCTTCAATCTGACGCGCATCGGCATCGATAAATAACGACACTTGAATGCCGGCGGCGTTAAGCTGATCACAGGCACGCTTGATACCGGCTTCGTTGGCCAGCACGTCCAGGCCACCTTCAGTGGTCAGTTCCGCACGCCGCTCCGGCACCAGACAGCAGTGCGCCGGCTTGATACGGCACGCGATATCGACCATTTCCTGAGTCGCCGCCATTTCCAGATTCATGCGCGTCTGTAACGTCTGCGCCAACAGCTCGATATCGCGATCCTGAATGTGACGACGGTCTTCGCGCAGGTGCACAGTGATACCATCTGCACCGGCCTGCTCCGCCAGCAACGCCGCCTGCACCGGCTCCGGATAGCGTGTCCCGCGTGCCTGACGCAGGGTGGCAATGTGATCGATGTTAACGCCCAGCAATACGCGGCTCATAGGTCCTCACTATCTTGGTCACTGGTATCGGCGGCGCGCAACGCGCCGGGCCGGAACAATTCACGACTGCGCAACGGGCGATCGCCCAGATGCGGCGCCAGCGCCGCCCGCATCAGCTGACGAGCAAGCTTGCGACTGGCCGGCTGCCACTGCTCTGCCGCTACCGCCAGCAGGTCAGCGCCCAGATAGACGCCACGTTGCTCCGCCACCAGCCCCTGATCCGGCAACAGATGATAGCGCGCGTCCGCACGAATTGCCTGACCGCTGACATCCTGCTCAAGACTGAAGCCATAGCCCAGCTGATCCAGCAGCTGATACTCGAAACGGCGCAGCAGGATATCGGCGGGCAACTGCGCCTGCGCCAGCGCCTCCAGCGTGTGCTGGTAAAGCGGCAGCAACGCATCCTGAGGGTCATCACGGTGCAGCAGCCGCACCAGCAATTCATTCAGATAAAGGCCGCAATACAGTGCCTCACCGTACAGCGGCACCGCCGCCGCGTCGGCCTCAACATGGCGCAGGGTTTTCAGTTCGCTGCGCCCGCTTAACGTCATCAGCAAGGGACGGAAAGGTTGCATTTGCGGATCACGTCGACCGCCCCGGGCAACCACACCAATGCGGCCATGGCCCTGCGCGAGGCAGTCAAGAATCAGGCTGGTATTTCGATACGGGCGGCGATGCAACAACCACACCCGGACGCGTTGCTCAGAGGTCGCC
Source organism: uncultured Alcanivoracaceae bacterium (assembly GCA_964389795.1). GTDB lineage: Bacteria > Pseudomonadota > Gammaproteobacteria > Pseudomonadales > Alcanivoracaceae > JARGPN01. The sequence goes on along the minus strand of CAYMEY010000003.1, from coordinate 26,381 downwards.
ATAGCCCAGTGAACGCAGCGCGCGGTCGTTGTCAGACCAGCCTGACTTGACCTTCACCCACAGGTTCAGCATCACCTGACGTTCGATCAGCTGTTCAATATCCTGACGCGCCTGCATGCCGATTTTCTTGATTCGTTCTCCCTGATGGCCAATCAGGATTTTCTTCTGACCACTGCGTTCCACCAGAATGCTGGCGCCGATTTCGGTTATCCGCGGCGTGTCATTCCAGAGTTCGATCTCTATCGCCACCTGATGCGGCACTTCCTGCCCGAGCTGGCGAATCACTTTTTCGCGGATGATTTCCGCGACCATAAATCGCAAGCTGCGATCAGTGAGCTGGTCCTCATCAAACCAGAAATCCCCTTCCGGCAAGGCTTTGCGCAATTCACTCAACAGGCCCTCAAAGCTGCCATCGCGCAGCGCCGAAACAGGTATCACGCCAGCAAATGAAAAACGTTGCTGCATCTGGTCGATAAAAGGCAGCAATGCCTGCTTGTCTTCAAGGGTGTCTACCTTGTTGATCACCAGCAACACCGGCATCTGGTCGCGAGGCAACAGCGACAGCACGTACTCGTCGCCCTCTGTCCACTTCAGCCCATCCACCATGAAACAGACCACATCGACACCGGCCAGCGTCGAAGTCGCAGCCTGATTCATATAACGGTTCAGTGCCCTGCCACCATCGCGATGAATACCCGGCGTATCGGCAAACACCAGCTGGTAATTACCCTCGGTGAGAATGCCGTGGATACGATGACGAGTGGTTTGCGGCTTGCGTGATGTGATGCTGACCTTCTGGCCAAGCAGATGATTCATCAGCGTCGACTTGCCAACATTGGGCCGGCCTATGATGGCAATCACACCACAATGGGTAGGTTGTTCGCTCACTTGGTGGTCTCCTTCAGCGCCGCCAGTGCCTGTTCAGCGGCGGCCTGCTCCGCCCGCCGTCGACTGCTGCCCGCGCCGGTAAATTTCTGCTCGCTGTCCAGCAGTCGCAAGATCACGGTGAAGTGCTGCTTGGGCGCCAATCCCTGCACATCGCTGACCTGATAATCCGGTAACGGCCGTTGCCGTGCCTGCAACCACTCCTGCAGGCTGGTCTTGGCATCCTTGTGCGCGGTGCCGGGGCTGACGGCGGCGAGACGTGCGGCGAACCAGCGCAGGATCGCGGCGTCGCATACCTCAGCACCACCGTCGAGCAAAATCGCGCCAATCACGGCCTCCAGTGCATCGGCGAGAATGGATTCGCGCCGAAAGCCGCCACTCTTCAGTTCACCTCCGCCGAGCACCAGATAATCACCCAACGCCATGTCACGGGCCACCGCCGCCAGCGTCTGTCCGCGAACCAGCGACGCGCGCATGCGTGTGAGTTGCCCCTCACTGGCATCAGGAAACTGGCTGTACAGTTCGCGCGCCACTACCTGTCCAAGCTGGGCATCGCCGAGAAATTCGAGCCGTTCATTATTGAGTTTGCGGTTGGCGCTGCGATGCGTCAGGGCCTGCTCAAGCAGGCCCTGATCACTGAACTGATAGCCGAGGGAAGTACAAAGTCGGGACAGGTCTGGCTGCACTAGCGAATGCTTTTCTGGAAGTCACGTTTGAACGATATAACAAAGTCGATGTTCTTGATGAAGTTGGTGCGTACTTCATACTCCAGCTTGATCGACATCTCGCCGTTTTCCTTGATCAACTCCAGATCATCAACCGTAATCGCGTCAACATTGTTAATCAGGAAGCGCTTGCCGATATCCGCCTTGACCTCGGACTCGGATAGCAGGCCCGACTTGCGGTCAGCGAGGACGCTCTGGATAGCGCCGGAGATGGTATTGAACTCCAGGTACGCAGGAACGATCTTGACCCCTGCATTAGCAAAGATCACCAGCACGATGATCACCCCGATCCAGCCAGCCACCGACAGACCAGCCTGACGTTTGCGCGAAGTGAATGTTCTCATTGTTCTATCTCCACCTTGTCTATGGCGCCGTTGCGAGAAAAGCTGGGAAGCGAGGTAAAGCCTTCCCAATGCATCCAGATCACCGAAGCGCGGCCAACGATGTTGGCCGCCGGGACAAAGCCCCAGACCCGGCTATCGAGACTATTATCACGATTGTCGCCCATGACGAAATAGCTGTCTTCGGGAACAGTGATGGTGAGGTGATCTGTGGCGATAGCTGGTGCCTGCTCACCGGTCTGGCAAGTACGCCGCTGCATCAGATGCGGGTGGTTATTGAGGTTCTCAACAAAGCTCCAGGTCTTCACCGGCCGCTCTGCCTGCACGGTGGTGGAGCCACGGCGGTATACGCACGGCTCCAGACTCATCTTCTCACCGACCTGCGTCTGCTCCACCAGCTGGTCATTGATATACAGCTGCAAGCCACGGATCTCGACCTTGTCTCCTGGCACACCGATCACGCGTTTGATGTAGTTCTTCGACGGGTCTTCCGGATAGCGGAATACCATGACTTCGCCGCGCTCCGGCAGGCCTGTGTTCAGAATCACGGTATTGGTAACTGGCAAACGCACGCCGTAACTGAATTTATTAACCAGGACAAAATCATGCACCTGCAGGGTTGGAATCATCGACCCGGAGGGAATGGTGAACGGTTCAAACAGAAAAGAGCGCACCACCAGCACCACCAGAAACACCGGCAGCAGGCTGTTGGAAAAGGCAACAAACTCGGCGAAGTAGCCTGGCTTCTCAAGACTGAGCGCCTGATCCGAGTCTTTGGCGTCAGGTTTGTCCTCGCCCAGTTGCTTGCGCTGCGCCGCTTTTTTCTCGAGCTTGCGCACATCATCCGCCCAGCCGAATTTCCAGTCGAGCAGCCAGATAACACCTGTTACCAGAACCAGAATGGTCAACCAAAAGCCAATATCAATATCCATTAATCGCCATCCACCTTGAGTACCGCCAGGAAGGCAGACTGGGGAATTTCAACATTGCCCACCTGCTTCATGCGTTTTTTGCCCTCTTTCTGCTTCTCGAGCAGCTTCTTCTTGCGCGTCACGTCGCCGCCGTAACACTTGGCCGTGACATTTTTGCGCAGTGCTTTCACTGTTTGCCGGGCAATGATCTTGCTGCCGATCGCAGCCTGGATCGCGACATCAAACATCTGTCTGGGCACCAGTTCTTTCATCTTTTCCGTCAACACGCGGCCGCGATACATGGCTTGTTCGGCGTGGCAGATGATCGCCAATGCGTCGACCTTGTCGCCATTGATCAGTACGTCCACGCGGACCAGCTTGGCCGCTTCAAAGCGCTCGAACGAATAATCCAGTGATGCATAACCGCGGCTGACGGACTTCAGGCGATCAAAGAAATCGAGCACCACTTCCGCCATCGGAATGTCATAGGTTATCGACACCTGTTTGCCGAGGTACTGCATGTTTTTCTGCACGCCACGACGCTCGATACACAGGGTAATGACCGCGCCAACGAAATCCTGCGGCACAAGAATATTGACGCGCGCGATCGGCTCGCGGAATTCCTCGACCTTGCTGGTATCCGGCAACTTGGAAGGGTTATCCACGTACAGCAATGAGCCGTCGCTCATCTTCAGTTCATACACCACCGTGGGGGCGGTGGTAATCAGGTCGAGATCATATTCGCGCTCAAGACGCTCCTGAATGATCTCCATATGCAGCATGCCGAGATAGCCGACACGGAAACCGAAGCCCAGCGCATCCGACGTCTCTGGCTCATAAAACAGCGACGCATCGTTCAGCGTCAGTTTGCCGAGCGCATCGCGGAAATCTTCGTAATCATCGGCGCTGACCGGAAACATGCCCGCATAGACCTGCGGCTTGACCTTCTTGAAGCCTGGCAACGCAGGCACGTCAGGCGTTTTTGCCAGCGTCAGGGTATCGCCCACCGGCGCACCCTTGATGTCCTTGATGCTGGCATTGATCCAGCCGACTTCACCGGCTTCAAGCGCCGGACGCTCTGTGCGTTTCGGCGTGAACACACCCACCGCATCCACCACGTGGGACTGACCGGTGGACTTCACCAGAATCTTGTCGCCTTTTTTCAGGCGTCCTTCGGTGACACGCACCAACGACACAATGCCGAGATAATTATCGAACCAGGAATCAATGATCAGCGCCTGCGGCTTGCCTTCACGATCACCCTTGGGCGCTGGAATGCGCTCCACCAGTTGTTCCAGCAGTGCCTCGATACCGAGACCGGTTTTGGCACTGACTTCGCAGGCATCGTGCGCATCCAGACCAATGATTTCCTCAATCTCGTTCTTGACCCGCTCCGGCTCCGCCTGTGGCAGGTCAATCTTGTTCAGTACCGGCAGCACTTCGAGGTCCTGCTCGATGGCGGTGTAGCAGTTGGCCACCGACTGCGCTTCGACACCCTGCGCCGCATCCACTACCAGCAAGGCGCCTTCACAGGCAGACAGTGAGCGCGACACTTCATAGGAGAAGTCCACATGGCCGGGGGTATCAATGAAGTTGAGCTGATAGGTCTCACCATTGTTGGCCTTGTAATAGAGCGTCACGCTCTGCGCCTTGATGGTGATGCCGCGCTCGCGCTCGATATCCATGGAGTCGAGCACCTGCGCCGCCATTTCCCGCTCGGACAGGCCGCCGCAGAGCTGGATAAAGCGATCCGCCAGCGTCGATTTGCCGTGGTCGATATGGGCGATGATGGAGAAATTGCGGATATGGCTGATATCAGTCACTACTACACACTGCCTGGCTTCGGATGGGCGCCGATTCTAGCCTGAAACCGGGGTCACAGGCACGCGACACGAACAGGAAAGGTGGCGCCCCGGGGGCGCCACCGGTCCGGCGTCAGTCGCCAAGTTTCAGCGCCAGAAAGCGGGAGCCGCCGTCACGGAACACCAGAATCGGCACGCTACCGCTATCAGGCAGGTCTGCGGCGACGCTGGCGAACTGCTCCGGCGAGTCTACCGGTTGATTATTCAGGGACAGGATCAGGTCACCGGGCTGGATACCGGCACGGGCCGCAGCGCCATCGGCCACGGATTTCACCTCGACACCGCCCTCGATACCGGCTTCGGCCCGGCGGTCTTCGTCCAGTGGTGCCACGGTCAGCCCCAGGGCACCCGCTGCAGGCGCCCCGGCACCAGGACTGAAGCGCGCCTCGGCATCGTCCGGCAACTCCCCTACCTCCACGGTCAGGGTTTGCTCATCGCCGTCACGCATCACCACGGCCTTCGCTCTGGTGCCCGGCGGCAGCAGGCCAACCACCTGCGGCAACTCGGATGACTCGTCAATTTCCTCGCCGTTGAAACGTACGATCACGTCTCCGGCCTGAATGCCGGCCGCCGCCGCCGGCGAATTGGGCAGCACCTGCGCCACCAGCGCGCCGGTGGGCTTGTCGAGGCCAAAACTGGGCGCCAGATCCCGATCCACCGGCTGTATCATCACGCCGAGCCAGCCGCGACTGACCTTGCCGTCATCCTTGAGCTGCGCCACCACGTCCATGGCGATGTCGATGGGAATGGCGAACGACAACCCCATATAGCCGCCGTTGCGGCTGATGATCTGGCTATTGATACCGACCACTTCACCGTCCAGATTGAACAGCGGACCACCGCTATTGCCCGGATTAATCGCCACATCAGTCTGGATAAAGGGGACATAGTTTTCGCTCGGCAGGCTGCGCCCCTTGGCGCTGACAATGCCTGCCGTGACTGAGCTCTCGAAGCCAAACGGCGCGCCAATCGCCAACACCCACTCACCTACCTTCAGTTTCGCCGAGGAGCCGATTTTCACCTCCGGCAACCCGGTCTCATCGACTTTCAGCAACGCCAGATCACTGCGCTCGTCCTGACCAATCAACTCCGCTTCCAGTTCTCGCCGGTCCGACAGGCGCACGATAATACGTGTCGCACCGTTGACCACATGGCGATTGGTGAGGATGTAGCCGTCACTGTCGACAATGAACCCCGATCCGGTGGCTTCTTCGCCCTGCTCCGGCATGTCGTCAGGTTGCTGCTCTTCCAGACCGTCAAAGAATCGACGCAGGAAATCGGGGATCTGCTCGCGCATCTGCTCACGCGCCACACTGGCGTCCATGCGGGTGCTGATATTCACCACCGCTGGCGCATTGTCCTCCACCAGCTCGGTGAAGTCCGGCAACGAGCCGGTGCTCGCCGCCGGCTGGCAGGCCACCAGCACAGCGCTGAGGAAAAGTAGAAGCACACGCATATCGGGTCCCCATTATTCAGATCGGACCCCATCAGAACCTGAATGGGGTCATGCACTCGTCAAAGCCGACGCAGCACCTGTGGATGCCAGGCCGGATTGTACTGGTGTCGCTGACTGTACCAACGATTGACGGCAAATCCGACGCCCAGGCCTCCGAGCCCCCCGGCCACGGCGCCGGCGGACGGCCACAGCAGGTCGCCCGACAGCGCTCCCAGAAACAGCAGGCACAGGGGCAACAGGTAGATCATCAGGGCGCCACGCAGTAACGCGCCTTCCGGCAACCCCAGCACCACCTGCTGATCCAGTTCGAGAGAAAGGTGATTCAGCGCCCTGACCCGGGCACGGCTGCCGGCCTGCTGCCGATCCATCACCGCATGACCGCAGCCCTTGTTGGCACTGCATTGCTGACAGGCGCTGACGCGCACCGTTTCGACCCAGACCGCCCCCTGCTCAATGGCAATGACGCGGCCGGTTTCTTCAATCATGGCTGTTCCTGCACCGCCACTGCCGCCAGCACGCGCTCTGCGGTCTGTGCCGGCACTTCGCCCACCAGCGTGATCAGCCAGTCGCCTTGTTCACCGGACAAGCTGCGTGACATCGCCAGCGTCGGGCCGCGCGCGGACAAGGCGCCCACTTCGGTTTGCTCGGTCAGGCGTTCGACAAACAGGGTGAAGGCCGCCAGCCCATCGCTGAATGCAAACGCTTTCACCGGCGATTGATCACCACTGGCCATGCGCAGATCGCCGGCAGTGGCCACAAAGCCGTCCGGCATCCAGCTGACGTCGAGCTGCAGGCGGCCGTGCGGATGACTGTCCGCATCCACCGCCTCCAGCGCCTGCTCAGACACCGACGACGGGATTTCAAACTGTGCCTTGGTCAGGCCCGGATTCAGGTCCAGCTCGATAAACTCCAGCCGCTCCAGAGCCACTCCCTGGGCGTCAATCATTTCCGATCGCAGCATCAACCGGCTTTCCTGATCGACCCAAAGCCGATAGCCATAGCGAAAGCCGTCCGCAGGAATCACATCCAGCTGCCAGGCGTCACGACCGGCGACACGGCCTGGCCCCGCCACCACCACTTCATACTGTTTGGGAATGTCACGCACCAGTTGCGTCTGCAACACAAAAGGGCCAACGCCAGCGCGGGCGCCGAGGCGGGTAATGGTCTTGTCAGGATGTACACACACCAGCTGGCCGGCATAGCGGATCATTTCCGCCAGCTTGCCGTCCAGATGGGTCAGGCGTTCATATTCCTGATTATCGAAGTGGGCATGCAGCAGCTCGAGGGTGCTGAGCTCAGTACCACGGACATAAACCAGACGACCGCTGTAATTGCGGTCGTGCTGGGCGGACGCCATCTCGGCGAGCAAGTGTTGCGGCAGCGGGGTGTCGGCCAGGACTGGCGCCACCCACAACAGACCGAGCAGCGCCCAGATACGGCGTGGCATTATGGCGTGTCCTTCTGCGCTTCCTGACTGATGAACCGGGCCGACGCCGTGACACCCTGCGGGCTGTGACGGGTCACGTATTCACTGTGGCGAACCATCATCGCATCCAGTCGCTCCTGCTCCTGTTCCATCGCCGCACTGCGGGTCTGGCCGAGCAGGGACTGCGACACCAGATCGGTCTCGACACCCAGCATGCGGGGCAGACGCGTCTCTGAGCTGGCCATCGCCGGCTTCGACGCCGCGTTGGTGTACTCCCAGTATTGCCAGCCAATCACCGTGGCCACGGCGACCGAAGCGGCCACCGCCAGACTGGCAATCGGATGCATCCAGGCTGGACGGCGCTGTACATCCTGCTCCGCCAGTGCCGCCTGCAGGCGCTGACTGAAGCCGTCGGGCACTGGCTGCGCCGGATGCCCTTGCATCAGATCCCGGGCCAGCTGCCAGCGTGCCAGCGTGGCAGCGTCGTCATCGCTGAGATCACGCATCAGGCGACGAGCCTCCAGCTCGGTCACCTCGCCATCCATCCACGCCGACAGGGTTTCGCGGTTATCGTTCACGCTCATGGTGTCACCCACTGTTAAAGTTTGCCGTCCATTAATGGCCGGATTGCCTGCTCAATTGCTTCCCGGGCGCGGAAAATGCGTGAACGCACCGTTCCGACCGGACATTCCATCACCGCTGCGATGTCCTCATAGCTCAATCCTTCGAACTCACGCAGGGTCACGGCGGTTTTCAGCTCCTGCGGCAGGCCATTAATGGCCTGGTGAATCACTGCTTCCAGTTCCTGTGACATCAGGTTGGATTCAGGGGTTCCAATATCTTGCAGACCTTCTGCACCAATAAATTGTTCCGCCTCTTCGGCGTCAATATCCGAGCCGGGTGGACGGCGTCCCAGAGAGACCAGATGGTTCTTGGCGGTGTTCACGGCAATGCGGTACAGCCAGGTGTAGAAGGCACTGTCGCCACGGAACCGGGGCAAGGCGCGCCAGGCCTTGATAAACGCCTCCTGAGCAACATCCTGTACTTCGTCCTGGTCGCGTACATAGCGACTGATCAGGGCAAAGATGCGGTGCTGGTATTTTCGTACGAGCAAATCGAACGCCCGCTGGTCGCCCTTACGGGCTTTCTTGACCAGTTCTTCGTCTGTCACCAATCCCCCAGTATCCTCTGTGACCTCGCTGAGACGCCCGATCGGGCCAAACAGTTCCCGTCAGCTGATGGCGGATTGTAGCAAACTCGCAGTCGCTGTCGCCTGCCATAGCCGGTTCCGCAAAAAAACATTTCCCGGCGCACGCCTGTTGCTACACTTGCCGCCTGTGTTTTTGTCGGGATGCTCCGCACTATGGCCACCTACCGCCATGATGTTCTGATTATTGGCAGCGGCGCTGCCGGGCTGACGGTTGCCCTGAAACTGCCCGCTGCCACCGATGTGGCCGTGCTCTCCAAAGGCAAGCTCAACAGCGCCAGCACCTGGTATGCCCAGGGCGGTGTGGCCGCGGTGCTGGACAAGACCGACTCGCTCGAATCGCATGTGCGCGACACCCATATTGCCGGCGTCGGCCTGTGTCACGACGATGCCGTACGCAAGACCGTCGAGAATGGTCCCGATGCGATTCGCTGGCTGATTGATCTGGGCGTCGACTTCACCAAGCTCGACGAAGGCGATGGTGGCGAATTCGGCTACCACCTGACGCGCGAAGGCGGCCATAGCCATCGCCGCATCATTCATGCTGCCGATGCCACGGGCATGGCGATCTCACGAGCGCTGATCGAAAACGTCGAGCAACGTGACAACGTCACCCTGTATGAGGACCGCATCGCGGTCGACCTGATTATTGATGAGGTCGGCGGTGAGCGTCGCTGCATCGGTGCCTATGTACACAATATCGAAACCGATACCACCGACCTGATTCTGGCGAAATTTGTCGTGCTCGCCGCCGGTGGCGCCAGCAAGGTCTACCTCTATACCACCAACCCGGATGTTGCCACCGGTGATGGCATCGCCATGGCCTGGCGCGCCGGCTGTCGCGTGGCCAATATGGAATTCATGCAATTCCATCCCACCTGCCTGTACCACCCGAAGGCCAAGGCGTCACTGGTGACGGAAGCGATTCGTGGTGAAGGCGGACGCCTGCTGCTGCCCAACGGCGAACGTTTCATGCACCGCTTCGACGAACGCGCCGAGCTGGCGCCGCGGGATGTGGTGGCACGCGCCATCGACTATGAAATGAAGCGTCTCGGCGCCGACTGCCTGTATCTGGACATCAGTCACCGCCCGGCGGACTTCATCATTCACCACTTCCCCACCGTGTACGCAAAGTGCCTGCAACTGGGCATTGATATCACCCGCGAAGCGATGCCGATTGTGCCGGCGGCACACTATACCTGCGGCGGCGTGATCACCGATCTGAATGGTCAGACCGACATCGCCGGCCTGTATGCGATTGGTGAAACCGCCAGCACCGGCCTGCACGGCGCCAACCGCATGGCCAGCAATTCACTGCTGGAATGTTTTGTGTTCGGCGAAGCCGCCAGCCAGCATATGGCCGCACGCATGCAACAGGTTCCGCTGCCGCAGAGCGCACCGGAGTGGGATGAATCACTGGTGACGGAAGCGGAAGAAGATGTGGTAATCGCCCACAACTGGGACGAGTTGCGTCGTTTCATGTGGGACTACGTCGGCATCGTACGCACCAGCAAACGCCTGGAGCGGGCCTGGCACCGCGCCGACATGCTGAAAAAGGAAATCGCCGAATATTATTCCAACTACAAGATCAGCAAGGACCTGCTGGAGTTGCGTAATCTGGTGGTAATTGCCGAGCTGATTATTCGTTCGGCGCAGGCACGCAAGGAATCGCGTGGCTTGCACCATATTCTCGACTATCCGGAGCAACAGGCAGACGCCACCGACACTATTCTGACGCCGTAGTCAGGACAATCGCATTCAGCCGTGCTGCCGACCGAGCGTCAGCACGCGCCGCAGTTGCCGAAAGTGCGTCGCATCAAACTGGTCGGCGTACAGCGTCAGCCAACCAGCAGAAAGCATCGGTACCTCTACAGACACCCAATTGGCCTGCACTGCACAGTGAAATGGCGCCTCGACACGGAACGCCGTGCCATCGCGCAACTGGCCCTGCAAATGACGTGGCGAAAAGGTCAACGTCACCAGCTGTGGTTGCCGGCGCCACTCGACCACCAGCACCCCTGCGGCCAATAGACCCGACAACAGCTTGAGCGTCAGCATCAGGCCGCTGACCGCAATACCAAGCAGTGCCAGCGCCAGCACCAGAGCGTACAGACGTCCGGGCCAGCGGCTGACCGCCGGTTCAAGCGGTCCGACGCAGTCGAGCGAGCATCTGGCGGACATACTCGGCAAGTTCCGCGTCCTGCGGCGCACTGCGACCGGTAAACCACTCGAACATGTCCGCGTCCTGCTCCGCCAGCAGGCGCCCGAACAGCGCCTGCATGGCAGCATTGTCTTGCTCGAAAAAGCGCTCGAGGTAGTCGTTGAGCACCACTTCCACTTCCTTCAGGCCACGGCGACACTGCCACAGGTACTGCTTTTTCAGATCCGGGTCAGACATTTATTTCTCATCAAGCTGACAGTGGGGGCGCCCATTATCTATCATTTGACGCACAAGTGGGCGATACGGACGCAGCATGACGCAACACTGGCAGCAGTTTCTTGATCACTCCGGCGCGGTACGCGACGCCGCCGGCACGGTTCAGCATTTCCATGGCAGCACCCAGGCACGGGTGGCGATCGGCGACCATTTGGCACTGATTCGTGTGCGCGGCGAAGACGCTGAAAAATTCCTGCAGGGGCAATTGTGCTGTGATCTGGCGCCGGTCAGCCGCGGCCACACTCGCCTCGGCATGCACCTGAACCTGAAAGGTCGCGCCATGGCCAGCTACCGCTTGCTGCCCGCGGACAACGGCTTCGATCTGGTCACGCCACGCAGTCGGGTTGAAGACAATCTGGCGGCGCTGAAAAAATACGCCCTGTTCAGCAAGGTGACGCTGGAGCTGGACAGTGAGCGAGTGGCGCTGCTGTTCATGGGCAGCAATGGCGCCACCCTGTTGCGCGCCTACGACATTCCGGTGCCAGCACAGCCTGGTCTGGCGCAGCACGCCGCCCACACCGGCGTGGCGCGACTGGAAAACGGCGAGCGCTACCTGCTGTTGCTCGACTATGCCCATGCCACGCGTATGCTGGAACAGCTTCCTCTGGCGGAACTGGGTGCCGCCAACGCCTGGCGACTGAGCGATATTGCCGCCGGCGAGGCACAGATCGAACAAGGCGGCGAAGACCTGTGGCTGCCACAAGCGCTGAATTACGACCTGCTTGATGGCGTCAGTTTCAAGAAAGGCTGTTACCTCGGCCAGGAAATTGTTGCCCGCATGCATTTCAAGGGCAGCCTCAAGCAACGCTTGCAGCGCCGCGTCTGGCCGGGAGATAACACGTCGGCCGCTGGCACTGTGGTGCGCGACCAACAGGGCAAGGCGGTAGGAGAAGTGGTCAGTGCGGCCGCTGATCAGCGGGGTGTGCAAGCCTTGATGGTGTTACGTCTGGATCATCAGGGCGACCTGTATCTGCAACAGCAGCCACTGCATAGCGAACCCGCCAAGCTGCCCTACGCGTTGCCAAACACCACACAATAATAACCGCCGACACCGCGGAACCGTTTTCCTCACGCGGTGGTCTTGGCTAAAACGCCGGCAATTTTTGCCGCGACACTGCAAGGGAGATGCTCCATGTCCAGCCTCCGGAACCTGCCGGCCCGTCTCGTACACGCCCTGATCGGGCACTGGCAATGGCAACCGCCGGGCTGGGCGCTGGCGCTGCGCAGTTTCAGCCAACGTCACCCGCGGCTGCTGATCAGCATGATCGTGCTGGCGCTGGCATTGCCGCCGATGCTGTTTGCCTTCAAGGCGTGGCTCGACAGTCGCCCGAAACCGGCATTGACCCTTGTTGAGGCGCAGGCGCCCGGACTAACCCGCGTCGGTGAAGACGATCAGCTTTATCCCGACAGCGTCATGCTGTACTTCAGCACGCCCTACCAGAACCCGACTCAGCAGGGACCACGCCAAGCCGCACGGCTGGAGCAACTGGATCAGGAGCTGCAGGGCATCACGCTGACGCCAGCCCACCCCGGCAGCTGGCGCTGGGTCGACCAGAACCGGCTGGAGTTCCAGACCAGGCAGGACTGGCCGGCAGGCACCACCTACACCGTGACCTTGCCGCACACCCTGTTCGCCGACGGCATTCAGCTGAAACAACATCGGGTCGAATTCACCACCCCCGAATTTGTCGCCAGCATCAGCAAACTTGAGTTCTACCGCGACCCGCAGGTGCCGGGCCGTCAACACACCATCGCCACTCTCAGCTTCAGTCATGCGGTGGATGCGGACAGTCTGACAAAACATGTGCAGTTCGGCATGCGCCCAACTAATGCCCCGATCACAGTGTCGCCTACCCGTTACCCCTACTCGTTTGAACTCGGCCGCGCCGGCCGCGAGGCCTATCTGAAAACCGATCCGCTGACGCTGCCGGACGAAGAAAACTTCATGACGCTGACGCTGGAGAAAGGCATCGCCGCCCTGCTTGGCGACAGCCGCAGTCAGGAAGCACGCGAAAAGAATGTGCGCATTCCCTCGGTGACGTCGTTCTTCCGTGTCAGCACACTCGATGCACGCATTATTCGCAACGAGGAAGATCAGCCTGAACAAACGCTGGTACTTGAACTCACCGATGCCGTGCGTACCGAGCAACTGGCAGAACAGTTGCAAGCCTGGGTGATCCCGAGAAACTTTCGCGACCAGCGCAACAATCATTTCACTGATGACCAGATTCGCCAGTTCACGCCACTGGCCCTGACCGGCAATCCGAGTGAACACGAATACAGTGCCCTGCAGACGTTTCGCTTTCGTGCGCCGGAAGGTCAGCGCCTGTACGTCCGGCTTCCTGCTGGCCTGACGTCACAGGGCAAATTTGTGATGTCGGTGCCCTACGAGCAATCACTGTCGATCCCGGATTACCCACGCGAGGTGAGCATCGTGGGTGAGGGTGGCCTGCTGGCACTCAAGGGTGATCAGAAACTTGGTTTCCAGACCCGCGGCGTGCAGGGACTGGAAGTTGAAATCACGCAGCTGTACGAGGACCAGATCGCACACCTGGTGTCGCAAACCAGCGGCGCCATCCAGAACGCCGAATTCCAGAACTGGAACTTCAGCGAACTCGATATCGGTCGGCAGCAAAAGCAGAAAATCTGGATCGCTGAAACCGACCCGGCCAAGGCGGCGTGGGCATCACTGGATCTGGCGCCATTGTTGAGTAATCTGGCCGCACGCAAGGGACTGTTTGTGATTCAGGCCTACGGCATCGACGCCAATGGCCATCGCCGTGGCCCATCGGATCGTCGCTTGCTGCTGGTGTCTGACATGGCACTGTTGAGCAAGCGTCAGGCCGACAACCAGCATCACGTGTATGTCATGAGCCTGTCGTCGCAAACCCCGCTGGCCGACGCGCAGGTCAGCCTGATTGCCCGCAACGGCGACACCCTGCTGCAACGCAGCAGTGATGCCAGCGGCCACACCAGCTTCCCCAACGTCAACGATTTCCGCAACGACCAGTTGCCCGTCGCCTGGCTGGTCCGACGCGGCAATGATCTTGCCTTTATGCCCTACTCGCGTTCCGACCGGGCGATCAATTATTCGCGTTTTGATACCGGCGGCATCTACACCGGTGGCAGCCGTTCCAACAGTACCTTGCGCGCCATGGTGGTCAGTGATCGCGGCATCTACCGTCCTGGCGAAGGCGGCCACCTTGCCGTGATCAGCAAGCGTGACGACTGGCAGCCGCTGCCCAACAGCCCGATTGAAATCACCCTGACCGATCCACGCGGCACGGTGTTGCGCAAGGAACGCCAGCGGCTGTCCGCAGACGGCCTGCAGGAACTTGGCTTCGAGCTGGACCGCAGCGCCGCCACCGGCAACTACAATGCCGTGGTCGAATTGATCACCGATGAGCGTCGTAACTACCGCCGCCAGATTGGCCAAGGCAGTTTCAGTGTCGAGGAATTCCAGCCGGACACGCTGCGCATTCACAGCGAATTGCTCAGCAATAACCCGACAGGCTGGCACACAGCACTGAATGTGGATGCAGAAGTGTCGCTGCAAAACCTGTTTGGCTTGCCGGCACAGGATCGGCGTGTCACGGCGCGCTACACGCTGGCGCCGACACAATTCAGTTTCAAGAAGTTCGACAAGTACGTGTTTGAAAACCCCTACCGCGATCTCGACGATCACCTGCGCCGCAGCATAAGCGAATCGCTGCCGGAGCAACGTACCGACGATGACGGCCAGACCCGTTTCGCCATTGATCTGTCGGTCTATGGCAAGGGCCTTTACCAGCTCAGCTTCGATAGCGACGGCTATGACAGTGGCGACGGCCGCAGCGTCAACGCACGCAGCACCTTGCTGGTGTCACCGCTGACGACGCTGGTCGGCAGCCGCAGCGATGGCGAGCTGGATTACATTCGTCGCGACAGCGAGCGTACGCTGCAATTTATTGCCATCAACCCACAACTGGAAAGCATCGCCACCGATGACCTGACCCTGCGGGTGTCGGAGATCAAGCACCTGTCGACTCTGGTGAAACAGCGTGACGGCACACTCGCCTACCAGACCATCAACAAACGCGAACTGGTCAGCGAGAGCGGCTTCCAGATTGCCCGTCAGGGCAGCGACTGGAAAGTGCCGAGCAGCAAGCCCGGCGATTTCGTTGTTGAGTTGGTCAGTCAGGAAGGTCTGGTGGTGGTGCAGCGACCGTTCAGCATCATCGGCAGTCGCAACCTGGCCGCCAATCTGGAAAAAAATGCCGAACTGGATATCAAGCTTGATCGCAACGACTACAAGGCCGGCGAGCAGATTGAAATGCAGATTACCGCGCCCTACAAAGGCGCTGGCCTGATCACCATCGAACGGGATCAGGTGTTCGTGCACAAGTGGTTCCGTACCGACAGCCAGCGCAGCGTGCAAACCATAACCGTGCCGGAAGGACTGGAAGCCAATGCCTACGTCAATGTCACCTTCGTGCGCAGTCTGGATGACGATGACATCTTTACCCAGCCCATGAGTGTCGCAGTGGTGCCGTTCAATGTGGATCGCAGCAAACGCACCATCGGCATCGAACTGAACGCGCCGACCAAGGTACAACCCGGTGACACCCTGGCGATTCGCGTCAAGGCCAGTCAGCGCGGCAAGTTGGTGGTGTATGCGATCAACGAAGGCATCCTGCAGGTGGCCAACTACCAGACGCCACAACCGCTGGAACTGTTCCTGCAAAAACGCGCGCTGGAGGTCGGCACTCAACAGATCGCCGATATGTTGCTGCCGGAATTTTCGCTGCTGCAACAGCGTGCCGCCGCCGGTGGTGGCGCCATGCGCGCGATGATGGCAGAGGCCCTTGGCAAGAACCTCAATCCGTTCCAGCGCGGCGTCAAGGCGCCGGTGGTGTTCTGGTCTGGCGTACTGGAGGCCAGTGGCGACGAGCAAACGGTGAACTTCACGGTGCCGGATTATTTCGATGGCGAGTTGCGCATCATGGCACTGGCCAGCAACGACCGTGCCGTCGGCGCCAGCGATCAACGCACCACCGTGCGCGGCCCGTTCGTACTATCGCCAAATGTGATTACCGCAGTGGCGCCGGGGGATGAGTTCGACGTCAGCGTTGGCGTCGCCAATGCCCTCCCCCCCGAAGACGGCGTCCAGCAGGTGACGGTGACTGCGCTGCCCAGCGACAACCTGATCCTGGTCGGCGAGAAAAGTCAGCCGCTGACACTCAAGCCCGGCGCCGAAGCGCGCGCCAGTTTCCGCGTGCGCGCCGGCGAACGTTTTGCCGCCAGCGAAATCGTGTTCCGCGCCGAAACCGATCAGCACCGTATCCAGCGTACCGGCACCCTGAGCGTACGACCGGCGGTTCCGCATCGCACCACCTTGCAAAGCGGCATGGCCAAGGACGATGTCAGCGTGACCACCGAGCGACAAATCTCTGACGTGCTCGGCAGCCAAATGCTGGCCGCCGGTTTCAGCCCGATCATTCTGGCGGACGGGTTGCAGCAATATCTCAACGGCTACCCGCACGCCTGCTCGGAACAGATCGTCAGTCGCGTATTCCCGGTGATTGGCTTACTCGCCGATCCCGCCAGCAGCATTGATCGCCAGCAAGTGTTGCGCGATTTCAATGGCGTCACCGGCACGCTCAGTGCCCGCCAACTCGGCAGTGGCGCGTTCGGTTTCTGGCCCGGCAGTCAGTACAGCGATGACAGCATCAGCGTCTACGCCATGCATTTCATGCTTGAGGCACAACAACAACAGTTACCGGTGGCCGAGTCGGTGATGCAGCGTGGTCTGGACTTCCTGCGACGCATTGCCGCGCAACCAGTGGATGGCAGCTATCGACCGGACACCGTTGCCTATGCCATCTATGTGCTGACCCGCAGCGGCGTGGTGACCACCAATTACCTGACGCAACTGCAGACCAGTCTGGAAAAAAGCGCGCCGGACACCTGGAAGCAATCCCCGGCAGCGGTGTGGATGGCGGCCAGCTACAAGCAGTTGAAACTGGATCAGCTTGCGGACGGGCTGATTGGCAACTATCGCTACGCCACGCCGTCGATGCAGTACGAATGGGATCTGGATTCCGCGCTGCTGCGCAACGCCCAGTACCTGTACGTGCTCGGCAAGCATTTCCCGGGCAGTCTGCAGGATGTCGACAATGATCAACTCATGGAAGTTGTGTCACCGGTGACGCGCGGCAAGTTCAATACCTTGTCCGCAGCCTGGTCAGTCATGGCGCTGAGTGCCTGGGGCGAGCAGGCCGCGGCAGCACAACCGGCGACGCTGGAAATCCTGTCCGGGCTGCAACGCGATGCCTTGACGCAGCTGGCGCAAACCCAGCCGGGTGCCACACGCGTGGATGCCTCACTGCCGTTTGATCACAGTCAGTTGACCTTGCGCACGTCAGCGCCGGAGTGGTTTTTCTACAGCCTCAATCAGGCGGGATATGACACCCGGCTGCCGGACAAGGCGATCACCCAGGGGCTTGAAGTCACACGTCGCTTCCTTGACGACAACGGCAAGGAAGTGACCAGCGCTAAACAAGGGGACACGTTGACAGTACAGCTGCGTATGCGCGCACTGGATGGGCTGTCGCAAAACAATGTCGCCGTGATTGACCTGTTACCGGGCGGCTTCGAAGTGCTGCGCGACAGCATTCGTGACAGGGTGCAAATCTGGCGCTCGGATTATGTCGATATTCGCGAAGACCGCATCGTGCTCTACGGCAGCATCAGCAAGGATGTGAAAACCTTCGAGTATCAGGTCAAGGCCACCGGCCGCGGCAACTTTGTCGTGCCGCCACCGTTCGCCGAATCCATGTATCACCTGGATGTGCAGGCGCAGGGTTTGCCCGGACGCTTTACGGTGACGGCACCCTGAGATGGGTTGGCGCAAACATCTGCTAGTCGGTACGGCCGCGTTACTCACGCTGGCCGTGCTGGGCTGGGCGCTGGCGCCAAAGCCCTCACTTTATGGTGAGCTGACATTCTCTTCTGCAGTCTACGACCGTGATGGCCAGTTATTGCGGCTGGCACTGGCGGCTGATCAGCGCTATCGCCTGTTTACGCCGCTCGATGCGCTACCCGCCAACGCCGTCGAAGGCACACTGCTGTATGAGGACCGCTGGTTCTTCCAACATCCCGGCATCAATCCCGCCGCTGTCGTGCGTGCGGCCTGGAGCACGTTTATCCAGCGCGAACGCACGCTCGGGGCATCAACACTGAGCATGCAACTGGCGCGCCTTCGCTTTGCCATCGACTCGTCGACGATTGCCGGCAAACTCGAACAGATGCTGCGCGCCTTGCAGCTTGAGCGTCATTACAGCAAGCGTGACATCCTCGAGGCGTATCTCAATCTGGCGCCCTATGGCGGCAATATCGAAGGCCTCGGCACCGCCAGCCTGATCTATTTCGGCAAGCCCGCCGCCAACCTGACGCTGCATGAAGCCCTGTCACTGGTGGTGGTGCCGCAGAACCCGGTGCAACGCGCACCGGACCGTGGCGACACCGACAGTTTGCGTGCCGCCCGCGCCCGCGCCTTTGCACTATGGCAGCAGGCGCACCCTGAAGACGCTGACCACCGCCTGACTCTGGCGCTGCCGTTGGCGATCCAGCCACGCAGTCAGTTGCCATTTCTGGCACCACATTTTGTTGATGCCCTGCTGCAGCGCTACGGCACCGGCAGCTGGCATAGCAGCCTCGACAGCACGCTGCAGCGCACCGTGGAACAGCATGTGACCGGCTGGCTGGCTGATCGCCAGCGTGACGGCCTCGATAATGCCGCGGTGCTGGTGGTGGATACCCGCGACAACGCCATCGCTGCCTACGTTGGCTCCGCCAATTTCTTCAGCGATGCGATCCACGGTCAGGTTGACGGCATCAATGCACGCCGCTCGCCCGGCTCGACGCTGAAACCCTTTGTGTATGGCCGCGCCATTGAACAGGGACTGTTACACCCACGCACGTTGCTGAAGGATTTGCCGACCCGCTTCGGCGCCTACACACCGGAAAATTTTGATCGCGGTTTTCTTGGCCCGGTATCGGCGCAGGATGCGCTGATCTTTTCGCGCAATGTGCCAGCGGTGGACGTGGCCGAACAGCTGCAGCCGGATTTTTATGCTTTCCTGCAGCAGGCCGGCATCGAAAAATTACGCGAACGCGACTTCTATGGTCTTGGCATTGCCCTGGGCGGCGTCGAGGTGAGCATGCTGGAACTGGCCGGCCTGTACAGCAGCCTGGTGCATCAGGGCGTGCAGACACCGCTGGCGTGGCTGCAATCGGAACGCAACGCTCGACCGGGCACACGCGTGCTGTCTGCAGAAGCAGCTTTTATTACGCTGCAGATGCTCAAGCACAATCAACGCCCGGACGCACGCCGCGATGCGCCGGACACAGCATGGAAAACCGGAACGTCCTGGGCATTTCGCGATGCCTGGTCGGTGGGCCTGTCGGGTCACTATCTGATTGCGGTGTGGGTCGGGCATTTCGACGGGCATTCCAATCCGGCATTGATCGGCCGCAGCGCGGCGGCACCGCTGCTGTTCCGGCTGGTGGATCAGCTGGCACTGGAAGGCAACCCGAAGAATATTGTCGGTGACAGCGCGCGCGGCCTGAACGTGAAACAGATTGAGGTGTGCGCGAGCTCCGGTGATCTGCCGGGGAAATTCTGCCCGCGCATGGCGAGCAGCTGGTACATCCCCGGTGTCTCGCCGATTCGCGTCGACAGCATTCACCGTCAGGTGGCGATTGATCCGCGCACCGGCTTGCGTGCCTGCAGCCACGACGCCAAAGGCACGAGACTGGAAGTGATGGAGTTCTGGCCGTCGGATCTGCTGGCCCTGTTCAAACTGGCAGGCCTGCCGCGCAAGCAACCGCCCCCCTATGGCCCTGAGTGCACGCTGGCGACACTGGATCGCAGTGGCGCGGCGCCACAGATCAGCTCACCAAGCAGCAAACTGGAATACGGTCTGCGCCCGGATCACCCGGATCAGAATCGCATTCCACTCAAGGCGGTCACCGATGCCAGTGCCGCACAGTTGTACTGGTTTGAGGATGATCGCTTTATTGATCGCAGCGCGCCGGATGCCACCCTGTTGTGGCAACCGGGACCGGGTGAATATGTGATACGCGCGGTGGATGATCTCGGCCGCAGCGATGCCATCAAGGTACGCGTGCGGCTGCTACCCGCGCATTAATCAGGGCGCTTGGCGAACAACTTCTGAATGCTGGAGAAATCCAGGCTGCCCTGGCCCTGACTGCCATGTACGCCGTACAAACTTTTCGCCAGCGATCCCATCGGCGTGCGTGCACCACTGTGCAGTGCCGCTTCCATCGCCAGCGTCAGATCCTTGTTCATCAGGTTGACGGCAAAGCCCCCTTCGTAGCCCCGCGATGCCGGGACATTCTCCATCACCCCCGGCCATGGGTTGTACAACTCCAGTGACCAGTTGCGGCCGGAACTGGCCAGCATGATGTCCGACAGCACTTTCGGATCAAGACCGTTATCAACACCCAGCTGCAGCGCTTCGCAGGTGCCGAGCATATGAATGGCGAGCAGCATGTTGTTGCAGATCTTTGCCATCTGCCCGGCGCCATTATCGCCGGCACGGAAAATATTCTTGCCCATCGCTGCGAGAATTGGACGCGCCCGTTCCACCGCCGCGTCATTGCCACCACAAATAAATGTCAGCGTGCCCGCTGCGGCACCGGCAACACCACCGGACACCGGCGCATCGATCATCGTCCGCCCGCTGTCCGCAGCCACCGCCGCCACCTGTTTGGCGGTCTGCGCATCAATGGTGGAGCAGTCGATGATCAGCGCATCACGCGGAATCGCATCGAGAATGCCCTGCTCACCCAGGTACAAAGCATTCACTGCACCCGCCGACGGCAGCATGCTGATCACGACTTCTGCGTCAGCCACGGTTTGCACCGGCGATGTGCCCGCCTCGGCGCCCTGCGCCACCACCGCTTGCAACAGCGCCGGCACCAGATCAAAGGCACGCACACTGTGACCTTGCTTGATCAGATTGACCGCCATCGGTGCGCCCATATGACCGACACCAAAAAATGCAATGTTCATAACGCCTCCAGCGGGTGCGGCTGCACCGGGCAGGTAAAGAATTCTTCCACGTAGCTGGCTGGCACCTGCGCCACGTCCTGATAACGAAACGCCGGCTTGCCATCCTTGTCGATCAGCAGGGCGCGCACGCCCTCCTGAAAATCGCCGTGCGCGGCGCATTGCACCGACATCGTCCATTCCATGCGGAATGCGTCCGCCAGTGATAACTGTCGCACCCGGCGTTGCCCTTCCCACACTAGCCACGCGGTTTGCGCGCAGCCGCGCGCCAGCGTCTTCGCGGCCTTTGCCAACCATTCATCGTCGCCATCATAGGCGCACAGCTGCGCCACCAATGCCGGCAAGCTATCGGCATCACAGACGCGGTTGATGTGGTCGAAGTGCTCACGCACGGTGCTGGCCGGAAGATCGTCGGCATGCAATTGCTGCGCACGCAGCAGTGCGGAAATACGTGCGTGATTGGCAGCCCGGTCAATATCAAACGGCAACGCTGTGAGGGCGGCAAAAACCTCTGCCTTGCTTTCACTGGCCAGCGCACGATCTGCCAGCCCCAGATACAGGGCATCCGCAGCATTGATGTTGGCACCTGTCAAACCAAGGAACAGTCCGGTGTTGCCGGGCATGCGCGACAGGAACCAGCTGCCGCCCACATCCGGATGCAAGCCAATGGTAATTTCCGGCATGGCGATGCGACTGCGCTCGGTCACCACCCGGTGCGAACAACCGGACAACAAACCCAACCCGCCGCCCATGACGATGCCATGTCCCCAGCACACCACCGGCTTGCCATAGGTGTGCAGCAGATAATCGAGCTGGTATTCACGGCTGAAGAAGTTTTCGATGTAGCGATTACGTTCGCCCGCCGGCGTATCGACCATGCTCTGGTACATGCGCACGATATCGCCACCGGCGCAGAAGGCTTTTTCACCCTCGCCTTCCAGCCAGACTGCGGCAACGCTTTCGTCCTGCTGCCAGGCGCGCAGTTGCGGCGTGAGCAGGTCGATCATGTCCAGCGACAGGGCATTGAGGCTCTTGGGCGTATTCAATGTCGCCACGCCAAGCGTCATACCGTTGGCGGTTTTTTCCGTCCGGAAAAGGACCGGGGCTGTCATTCGGTTCTCCCTTTTTTCTTGCGCCGGCAGAAAACTCTGCAGGCAAATCGTTCTAGCCGGGCGCTGGTTCGCTTGCAGGCAAGCTCCTACGGGGCCTGGATAATGTCTAGCCCAGTGTGAGCGGCACGCCGTTAAGCAGACGGCGCGCAATGATCACACGCATGATTTCGTTGGTGCCTTCCAGAATCTGATGCACGCGCGTGTCACGCACAAAACGCTCCAGCGGGTACTCGCGGATATAGCCATAACCGCCGTGCAATTGCAGCGCTGCGTTGCAGATATCGAAACACAGATCGGTGGCGATACGTTTGGCCATGGCACAGAAGGTGCTCTTGTCAGCATCATCGTGATCCAGCTTCCAGGCCGCCAGCCGCACCATCTGCCGCGCCGCCACCAGCTCGGTGGCCATATCCGCCAGCCGGAACTGGGTGTTCTGGAACGCGGCAATTTGCTGTCCGAACTGTTTGCGTTCCTGCACATAGGCAAGCGACTGATCCAGCGCCGCCTGCGCCGTGCCCAATGAACAACTGGCGATGTTGATTCGGCCACCATCCAGACCGCGCATGGCAATGGCAAAGCCCTCGCCTTCCTCACCCAGACGATAGCGTGCCGGTACGCGCACATTGTCGAGCATCACCTGCCGGGTGGGCTGCGACTTCCAGCCCATCTTGTCCTCGTTGCGGCCATAGCTGATGCCTGGCAAATCCGCCGGGATCAGAAAACAGGAAATACCCTTCGGGCCGTCGACACCGGTGCGCGCCATCAGTACCAGCACATCAGTGCTGCCGGCGCCGGAAATAAACGCCTTGCTGCCGTTCAATACATAGTCATCGCCATCACGGCGCGCGGTGGTTTTCAGGGACGCCGCATCGGAACCGGCACCGGGCTCGGTGAGACAATAGGATGCCAGCTTTTCACCTGCCGTCAGTGCTGGACACCATGCATCACGCACTGCCGGTTGTGCCCAGCTGGCAATCATCCAGGTGGCCATATTGTGAATGGTGATAAAGGCGGTGGTGGAGGTGCAGCCTTCGGCCAGCACATCAAAAATCAGCGAGGCATCCAGACGCGGCAGACCCAGCCCGCCAGCCTGCTCCGGCGTATACAAGCCGCAGAAGCCCAGACTGCCGGCCTCACGCAATGCCTCGACGGGGAAAATACTGTTGGCATCCCATTCGGCGGCGTTAGGCCGCAGCACCTTTTCCATAAACTGGCGCGCACTGTCGCAAAACGCCTGTTGTTGTTCGGTGAGTGCGAAATCCATAGCTCTGTTCCTGCCTCACGGCTCTTGTAGGAGCTTGCCTGCAAGCGAATCAGCCTTCGGTAAGGCCCGGTTCGCTTGCAGGCAAGCTCCTACCGGCCCGGACACCAAAATCGGCAACATCAAAATTATTTCAACGTGATGGTCATGTTCGATTCATGCACCACATCATCGTCCGGCCAGCGCGACGTAACGGTCTTGGTTTCGGTATAGAAACGTACCGCCTGCTTGCCATAGGCATGCAGGTCGCCATAGAAGGAACCTTTCCAGCCGGTGAACGAAAAGAACGGCAGTGGCACCGGAATCGGGATGTTGATACCGACCTGACCAACTTCCACTTCGTGCTGGTATTTGCGCGCGGCGGCGCCACTGGCGGTAAAGATCGACGTGCCATTGCCGTAGGGATTGGCATTGACCAGCGCAATCGCCTCATCCAGTGACTCGGATTCCACACAGCACAGTACCGGCCCGAAAATTTCTTCCTTGTAGATGGTCATCTCCGGTGTCACAGCGGTAAACAACGTCGGCCCGACCCAATGGCCGTTCGGATAGCCGTCCACTTCGCAGCCTGAGCCATCCAGCAAACACTGGGCACCTTCGCGCTTGCCCTGTTCGATATAACCCAGCACCCGTTGTTTGGCTTGCGCACTGATCAGCGGACCGTAAGCAGAGGCGTCATCGGTGTAGGCACCGGGCTTCACCTTTGCCATTTCATCACGCAAGGCGGGAATCATGTCGCGAGCCTTGCCAACAAACACCGCCACACTGATGGCCATGCAACGCTGACCGGCTGCACCCACCGACGCACCAACCAGCTGATTGACCACTTGCTGCGGATTGGCGTCCGGCATGATCACCATATGGTTCTTGGCGCCGGCAAAACATTGCGCGCGCTTCAGGTGTTCAGTGGCGGTGCGATAAATGTGCTGTCCCACCGGCACCGAACCAACAAATGACACAGCACGTACATCATCGGCGGTAATCAGTGCATCCACCTGTTGCTTGCGGCCATGCACCAGCTGCAGCAAATCTTTCGGCGCACCGGCTTCGAGAAACAACTCCACCAGTCGCACTGCGGTCATCGGGTCCTGTTCGGACGGCTTGAGGATAAAGCTGTTGCCGCAGGCAATCGCCATCGGAAACATCCACAACGGAATCATCGCCGGGAAGTTGAACGGTGTGATGCCCACGCACACACCCAGCGGCTGCACCCAGGAATGGGTATCGACACCACGCGCCACATTCTCGACGGTTTCGCCCATCATCAGCGCGGCCACATTGGCGGCCTGCTCGACCACTTCGATACCACGCCAGACATCGCCCTTGGCATCCGCCATGGTCTTGCCGGTTTCCTTTGCCACCAGTTCGCCAAGCTCATCGTGATGCTGTTTGAGCAAATGCTGGTATCGCAACATCACCCGCGCGCGCTCCGGCGTCGGCACCTCGCGCCAGCTCAGAAACGCCTGGCGCGCCGCCAGCAACGCATCCTGAATGTCTTGCTCGGTGGCGGCCGGCGCCTGCCACAACACCTCAGCGGTAGCCGGGTTGGTCACATCGATCCAGTCACTGGTATCGCTGGTGCGCCATTCACCGCCAATCAGTTGCGGGACTTTCTTCAAGGTATTTGCGGTCATCAGCGTCTCTCCCGGACGGTGGCTTGCAGTCTGTCCTTTGTAGCACAGCGGCGCCAGCGCTAAGATAGCCGCCATTGCCACAAGATGGATTATATTGCGTGCTCCAGAGTTCACCACTGACGTCTGACTGGCCCCTCTCCGGAGACGCCCAGCGGGTGCTGATGCCAGCGCCACTGTTGGCAGAAATGGGCAAAGACACCCTGTGCAAACCACTCTATCCAAAGGCGCTGGGCTATTACCCTGTGGCCGCCGGCCATCGCATGGCACGCCAGGATCCCGACGACTGGCTGGTAATTTATTGCGTAGCCGGTCGCGCACAGGTCACGCTCGACGCGGACCCCGTTCAGGTCCACGCCGGTGACCTGTTGCTGCTGCCCGCCGGCCGCGCCCACCAGTATCAGGCCGATAGCACCGCGCCATGGAGCCTGTACTGGATGCATCTGGCTGGCACCGATTGCGCGCACTGGTTTGCCGCGCTGGGCAACGGTCACGGCGGCGTGTTGTCGCTGGGATTGCACGACCGGTTACTGAGTGACTTCCGCGCACTGCTGGCGCTGACCACCAGTCAGTACAGCCTCGCGGCGAGCCGCCACGCCAGCAGTCTGTGTCGCAGCTTGCTCAGCTTCGCCACGCTGTTACTGCAGCGTGCGCCGCACAGTGACAGCCCACTGGCACTGGAGAGCCTGCACAGTTTCATGCAACAACATTTGCATCAACGCCTGACGCTGGAACAACTCGCCGCCGCAGCCGGACAGGCATCCCGGTTTCAGTTTATTCGCCAATACAAACAGCTCACCGGCCAGACACCGATGCAGGCGTTTGCACAGATGAAAATCAGTCGCGCCTGTTATTTGCTGGAAATCAGTGATGCCAGCGTTGCCGCCATCGCGCAGCAGTCCGGCTTTGATGATGCGTATTATTTTTCCCGGCTGTTCAAGAAAATTGTCGGCGTCGCACCCAGCCAATATCGATCGTGGGGCCAGACCGCTCCGACCCCGTAGGAGCTTGCCTGCAAGCGAACCAGCATTCGGCAAGGTCCTGTTCGTCAG
>CAYMEY010000002.1:0-335679 GCA_964389795.1 uncultured Alcanivoracaceae bacterium | reverse complement strand
CGGGACGTCTGGAACTGTATCGCAACCGCGTACACATCGGCGCCGTGCTTGACCAGATCGTGCATATGTTTCGCCTGCAGGCCAAGGCCCGTGGTATCACTTTCAATTTCCGCCTCGACAGCCCGCTGCCGGAGATGGTGATTACCGATGAAAAGCGCCTGCGCCAGATCTTGATCAACCTGCTTTCCAATGCCATCAAGTTTACCGAGCGCGGCAGTGTGTCATTGGCGGTGCGCTATCGAAATCAAGTGGCAGAGTTCACCATTACGGACACTGGTATCGGTATCGCCGCGGAAGATCAGGAACGCATCTATCGACCATTCGAACGTGTCCGCGGCCCAGGCATGCCGCATATACCTGGCACCGGCCTTGGACTGACCATCACCCGCTTGCTGACTGAAATCATGGGTGGCGATATCGAACTGGTGAGCAGTCCCGGACAGGGCACCTGCTTCCGGGTGTCGCTGATGTTGTCGTCGGTGCACAGCCCGCAGTCAGTGCACCTGCCGGAACGGCGCATCCGCGGCCACGACGGAGCGACCAAGACCATCATGATTGTCGATGATGACCCCACCCACCGAGGCCTGATGGCAGACATGTTGGCGCCGCTCGGCTTCTCGGTGATCGAAGCACCGGACGGAGAAAGCTGTCTGGAATTGGCAACCCAGTGCGAAATAGACCTGTTTCTGCTTGATATTGCCATGCCCGGCATCGACGGCTACCAGACCGCGCAGCAGTTGCGCAGCGCCTATCCTGACTGCCGCATCATCATGTTGTCTGCCAACGCCCGCGAAGTGGACGGCCAGCACAGTGGCGATGTGGCTGATTACGATTGCTATCTGACCAAACCGGTGCGGGTCAACATCCTGCTTGATCACCTCGGTCAACTGCTCGGCTTGCATTGGCAAGAAGACAAACCTGACGACACCATTACCCGCGCCATCATTGCCAGCGACCGCTATCGCGATCCGGCCACACGCAAGGAACTGATTCGCGAGCTGTACGCACTGGCAGAGATCGGCCACATCAAGGGCATGCGCGCCAAGGCGAAACAGCTGGAAACCCAGCAACTGTTGCCGGAAACGGCGTTACGTCAGGTTTATCGACTAATCGACGATCTCGATATCAATGCACTGATGAAAGTGCTGCAGGAGTTGGCAGCATGATCAGCGACCAGAACAAATCTGAAGTGGTGCTGATCGTGGATGACTCGCCGGAGACGCTCGGCATGCTCAACGACGCGCTCGATGCCGAAGGGCTGACCGTGCTGGTGGCACTTGAGGGCGCACAGGCGCTGACGATCACGCAACGCATCGTGCCGGATGTGATTCTGCTGGACGCCATTATGCCGAACATGGACGGCTTCGAAACCTGTCGGCGACTGAAGCAGAACCCTGATCTGGCCTATGTACCGGTGATCTTCATGACCGGCCTGAGCGATACCGAAAATATCGTCGCCGGCCTCAAGGCCGGTGGCGTGGATTACCTGACCAAGCCGGTGTCACCGGACGAACTGATCGCACGTATGCGCGTGCACCTGTCCAATGCACGCATCACGCGCAGCGTTCGCAGCGCCATGGACAGCGCGCGCCACTATCTGCTGGCCACTGACACCCGCGGGCACATCACCTGGATGTCGCCGCAGGCGCAACACCTGATGGATAACGCTGGCGCAGACGCTCGATGGCGCAGCGAAGAGCTGTCCGGCCTGTTGCGGTTCTGGCTGTCGAAACAGCCCAGCCCCGGCCACACCGAAACCCTGCACGGCTTGCGGACGTCGCTGGATATCCAGTTTGTCGATCGCAGTGCTGACAATGAACTGCTGTTCCGCCTGATCGACACCAGTGGGCCGAGCGGTGCGGAACTGCTGCGCAAGCACTTGCCGGTCACCGAACGCGAATCCGAGGTGCTGTTGTGGATCGCCCGCGGCAAGACCAACCGTGAGATCGGCGAAATCCTCGCCATGAGCCCGCGCACCGTCAACAAGCACCTGGAGCAGATCTTCCGCAAGATCGCCGTGGAGAACCGCACCGCCGCCGCCGCCGTGGCGCTCAAGCATCTCAAGCCACTGCACTGAAACCAGAACTTCTTCCGTCTCGCCGTTCAGCCGGCAGTGCGCTAGCCTGAGCATTGGCCTTGACTCTGGGGAGGGCGCCATGCCCGACGCTGTACTGCGCACCGATGATGCGCGCTTCAACAACCTGCCGGATTATCCGTTCGCGCCGCACTATCACAACGTCGCGGATGTGCGCATGCATTATCTCGATGAGGGCCCGCGCGACGGCGATGTGGTATTGCTGCTGCATGGCGAACCCAGCTGGAGCTACCTGTACCGCAAGATGATTCCGCCGCTGGTCGCCGCGGGCTGCCGGGTGATTGCCCCGGACCTGATCGGTTTCGGTCGCTCCGACAAACTGCCCCACCAGCACCAGTACAGCGCCCAGTACCATCTCGACAGCCTGTGCGCGCTGCTCGGTGCGCTCGATATCCACGACATCACCCTGGTCTGTCAGGACTGGGGCGGGTTGTTGGGGCTGCGTCTGGCGGCGGACCACGGCTACCGCTTCCGTGCGATTGTCGCCGCCAACACCATGTTGCCCGGCTTCCCGCTCGGTCACCCGAACCTCAAGCAGCGCTTTGGCCGCCGCAATCTGGCCGCTACCGGTATCGGCTTTGGTGCCTGGTTCCTGTTCAGCCAACTGAACCCGTTCTGGCGTGCCAGTCAGGTGCTGCAACTGGGCACCACCGGCAAACTGTCGCCAGCCGTCTGCGCCGCCTACGACGCACCGTTTCCGAACCGCTCCTTTATGGCCGCGGCGCGCATTTTTCCGCGTCTTGTCATGACGGAGATGACCGAGAACAAGAAGGCCTGGAAGAAATTACTGAAGTGGGAAAAGCCGTTCCTGTGCGCGTTTTCTGACAAGGACCCGATCATGTCGCCGCTGGCGATGCTATTCCCGTTATTGATTCCGGGTGCTGCCGACCAACCCCATTGCACCATTGAAGGGGCCGGTCATTTTCTTCAGGAGGATCGCGGCGAGGAGCTGGCGCAACAGGTCATTGCCCTGCTGCAGCGTTGTCGTGAAGAGCAGTAGTCACACCTGCAAAGCGCTAACTGCCGTGGCGATGGCCCGCTGGATCGGTCAGCACACGATCCAGCGCATCATCGAAACGGGAGTCATTCTGCAATAACTGCAAGCTGCCATCGGCCAGCCCCTCGATCAGTTGCTGGCGGGTAAGCTGCACCTTGTCGGCACAACTGCGGTCGACAAAGATAAAGTTGTTGCTGCTGGGTAGCACGACCAGCAACTTGCGTCGTAGCTGAGAGCCATCCGGCTGCAGAAACTGCAGCCAGCTGCCGACTATCATGCCGGCCACTTGCAGGCGCGCGCGCTGGCGACGCTGGGCGGCGCCGTCGTCAAACTCTTCTATCAGGCTGGACAGGTTATCGTCACTGACATCCATCAAGCCGGCCTGCTCCAGTTCGATCAGGCTGCGAGCTTCACGACGCGCCTTGTCACGTGCCTGCTCGCGACTCTGGCTGGCGGCCAGTGCGTCGGCATCCTGCTTTTGCTGGCGCATGGTTTTCTGGTAAGCACCCAGCATGCGCGAGATCCCGGCGCGGACACATTCGCGCAGCGGAATCCACTCGCCCACGGAACTGATCTCACCACTGGCGTACAAGTAGGCAAAATCCTCGAAGCTGCAGCGTAGTGCTTTAACGCCGAGCTGGTTGACGAAAATCAGCTGGCGATATTCATCATCGCGGTGACACAGCTGCATGCGCTGCTGCGCATAGTTGAACCACTGCTCGGATGAAATCGCCGACACTTCCTCGAGCAGATCACTGCTGATATCAACATCAAGATCACTCAGCCGCAGGTCTTCATTCAGCACCGGTAGCTGCAGGTACTGCATCGGCCGTGTGTTGATGATGTTCAGGTGGGCGTCATCAAGGTTGGCGAGCAATCGATCGCGCACCACTGAGTCCCCGGTCACCTCTTCGAGCACACCCGGCAGTTCTTTCTTAAGTTGATCGATGACGCGATGCAGTTTCTGCATCTGCTGTGCCGAATCGGCAAGCAAACTCCACACCAGCAAACTGAAGCAACGCATCAGGCTGCGCCACAGCGGGCTCTTGTCGCCACGATTAAGCACCACCCACTGGAAGGCTGGCAGCCAGACGCTGCGAATATCCTGATCCATGAATTCAGGCAGCTCACGGCCCGCGACCTGCACCCGTAACGTGCGCATTGCCATGGCGCGGGCATAATCGGCACGTAACGCACCACGTTCGCCGGACAGGGTCCGCTCGGCGACCTTTTCCGCCCGCACCCGGGCCGCCACACGCCAACGGCGAAACGCCGCCACTTCCTGATCCATGCGCGCGGTCCCGAGCGCGGCGATGACGTTACCGAGCCGCTCACGCACCTCATCCGCCTGGGCCATGCCCGCGCTCCAGCCAATTGCCACAGCCGCGGCTTCGTCCATGACTTCAGCGATACGGGCATGATCCTGCTGCAGCCAGCCGGTGGGGCTGAGCGCCTCGGCGGCGATGGCGCCGGCGCGGGCATGCAGCGGCTGTCCCAACGGTGCGGGAAAGGCGGGCTGGGCGAAGTAGTCCGCCAGCACGGTATGCGCCAGACGCACGGTGCCAATCTGGCATGCTGAAAGTGCCTTGCCGGGGAGTCGTCGCTGCAGACTGACAAGCAGGTCGCGGGCGCTGATATCACACTGGCGTAACGCCGCGGCGACATCAGTGTCGCTGCTGCAGTCGACGCCGGAGGGCTTGTAGAGCACCTGAAACACCTGTTCGAGACTGACCCCTTTGGAGGCCGTCACAGGCTGTTTCGATGTGGCAGAAGGTATTGAAAACACTATTACGGATTCCCTGTGCTGATGGCACTGAACGTAACGCAAAGTAAGCCATATGCACTACCTCGTGACTCATAAAATATTGTTATATTTTCGGGAAAATGCGCCTGTTTCACAGTTTGTCCGCGATCAGAAGCTTCCAGCGCGCCACGTCATAGTGACGCGATTCGAGCAAGCGCATGCCGATCAGATAGCCGTGATTGTCCGCGTTCACCCAACGCACCTCGGCAGCCAGACGCAGTGGCTCCGATACGGTATTGAAACGTGCCCGCAACGTCAGCAAGGCGCCCACTGGCAGCTTGCGATCCAGGCGCAACCGCAGGCCGTTGGCTGACGCTTGCACCAGTCGACACAGCAGCTGCACCGCAGCCTCCGGGGCATCGTCCGAGCCGGCTGGCAGCTCGACAAATACCGCAGCACTGTCGTCGACACGCAGTTCCTCACGCTGTTCTGGCTGGTCCATGCTGGGCTCCTGTCTGACCCCGGGGCGCCGCGGATACAGCGGCATGGGTCATACTATCGTCGTACGATTCAGGAGCGTTAGAAGTGTGACGCCGGTCACAGACCGGCGTGATGGAGGGCGGGACGGACGGCGCACGCTATTTTACAGCTCGTCATTTCTCAGCTGTTTATTTCTCGACCGTTCATTTCTCGACAAAGGCGCGCTCGATCACATACTCGTGCACTTCGCCCTGGCGGGACTCGCGAAAGCCACGCTGGTCGAGCAGTTCGGTCAGGTCCTTGAGCATGGCCGGGCTGCCGCACAGCATGAAGCGATCGTGCTCGACACTGATCGGCGCCAACCCCAGATCCGCTTCCAGCTTGCCGGTGGCGAGCAGGTCGGTCAGTCGTCCCTGATTGCGGAACGGCTCACGGGTCACCGTCGGGTAATACAGCAACTTGTCCTTGACCAGGTCGCCAAAGAACTCGTTTTGCGGCAGTTCGGCGCTGATGTAGTCGGCATAGGCAAGCTCGGACACATGCCGCACGCCGTGGGTCAGGATCACCTTGTCGAAACGCTCATAGATGTCCGGGTCCTTGATGATGCTCATGAACGGCGCCAGACCGGTGCCGGTGCTGAGCAGCCACAGGTTGCGGCCCGGCAGCAGGTTGTCCGCTACCAGCGTGCCGGTGGGCTTGCGGCTCACCAGAATCTTGTCGCCGACCTTGAGACGCTGCAGTTTCGAGGTCAGGGGGCCGTCCGGCACCTTGATGGAGAAGAACTCCATCTCCTCCTCATAGTTAGCGCTCGCTATCGAATAGGCCCTGAGCAGTGGCCGATCCTCCAGTTGCAAGCCGATCATGGTGAAATGACCGTTCTTGAAGCGGAAGCCGGGATCACGGGTGGTACGGAAGCTGAACAGGGTGTCATTCCAGTGATGGACAGCAGTGACGGTTTCCTGGATCAGGTTGCTCATTGCCAGCGAACTCCTCGGGCAGACGACGACTTGGGACGCTCAGACTAGCGTCGCTCCTTTATATCTGTAAAATGGGTTATCTTGATATCGTTTATCGGTTTAAGTGATATGAAATATTCCCTGCGCCAGCTGGAGGTTTTCCTCGCCGCGGCTCACTACGAGAACATCACACGCGCCGCCGAGAGCCTGTCGATGTCGCAATCCGCTGCCAGTTCGGCACTGCGCGAACTGGAGCAACAGTTCGATATGCAACTGTTCGACCGGGTCGGCAAACGGTTGCAACTGAATGCACTGGGGCGGGAGATTCGCGCCAGGGCCGAGGCACTGATGGGTCTGGCCACAGAGCTGGAACAGGCCTTCAGCCAGCGGCATGCTCTCGGCCACCTCAAGGTCGGCGCCACTCTGACCATCGGCAATTATCTCGCCGTATCGATCATGGCGCGCTATATGGCCGAGCAACCCGGCGCGCGGGTAACACTGGATGTGCATAACACCCGCGAGATCGCCGACGGCGTGCTCAATTACGAGCTCGACATCGGACTGATAGAGGGCGAACTGCAACACCCGGACCTGCACGTCACCCCCTGGCGCGATGACGAGCTGGTGGTGTTCTGTGCGCCCGATCATCCACTGGCGGGCCGCCCTGCCCTGAGCGATGCAGATCTGGTCGCCGCACGCTGGATCAGTCGCGAAACCGGCTCCGGCACGCGGCAGACATTCGAGCGCGCCCTGCACGGTCTGGTGCCGCAGCTGGATCTGGCGCTGGAGCTGCAACACACCGAAGCGATCAAACGCGCCGTCGAGGCCGGCCTCGGGATTGGCTGTCTGTCACGCCTGACGCTCGAGGATGCTTTCCGTCGTGGCAGTCTGGTCGAACTGCCAGTGCCACAGCGGGACTTCAGACGTCAGTTCTACTTCATCCTGCACCGACAAAAGTTTCTCAGCCCCGGCATTGCACGCTGGCAAGCGCTATGCCGCGAGGGCTGACAATTGGCCTTTGGCAACTGGTGATCAACCGTACACTTCTCTACACTCGCTGCATCAAACGACATCGCTGAGGATTTAGCCTGTGGCCAAAAAAGCCGTAAACAATAAAGCCGCACAACTGCTCGACGCCCACGTGGCATTTGTCTGTGAGCAGATCACCGGGGACAGCTTTGCCGGTCTGGTGGAAGAGCATGTCGATGCTGCCCTGCTCGACATCAAGAAACTCAAGCTCAAGGATGTGGTAAGCGCCAAGCAGATCAAGGCAACGGCGCGCTTTTACGCCTCGGAAATGGATATTGCTCCGGCTATTCCTGAATTGGTCGGTGAAATTTCGCGGCGCATTTACAACCACCCGGGTCACGATGACACCCGCCTTGAAGATATTCTCACCGACAAGCAGTTTCGTGAGTTTGCGCGCAAGATTGCCGAAATGCGCGAGCTGCGCGAGCGCATCATTCGTGAGTCAATCGGCAACCCGATGTACTCGGAAATGATTGGCGATGTGCTCTACCATGGCATCAAGAATTATCTCGCCAACAACCCGTTGACCAAGAACATTCCGGGCGCCCAGTCGCTGATGAAAATCGGCAAGGGCCTGATGGACAAGACCACACCGAATCTCGAAGAGGGTCTTAAGAAATACGTCAATCACAATACCGCTGCCTCGCTGCGCGAGAGCGAGCGGTTCCTGCTCAAGCATCTCAACGATGATGCGATCTATGACACGGCGGTGGACATCTGGAACAAGGTCAAACACCAGAAGGTCAGTCACTTCAAGGAATACGTCAGCGAGGAAGACGTCGAAGACGCCTTCGTGATCGGTTTTGAATACTGGCGTGGCAGCTTGCGCGAAAGCGACTATTACACCGGCTTCATCGATGCCGGTGTGGAATTCTTCTTTGAAAAGTATGGCAATAGCACGCTCGACGAATTGCTTGACGAAGTCGGTGTCAGCCGCGACATGATCGTCCGCGATGTGATGCACTATGTGCCCGGCGTACTCAAGGCGCTGCAGAAGAAAAAACTGCTTGAAGATGCCGTACGCCGAGGCCTCGCCCCCTTCTACGAAAGCGATGCCGCTGCCGATATCCTTGACGCCTGACCCCTCCCACCAGCGGACCCCGCTACCCCGGCGCATACCGTCCTGCGCCGGGCGCTCGCACGCCGCCGGACGGTGCCACCGTCCGGCGGGGCGGCGGCTGTGGAGCGACCAGCTACCGGAATATTGATGTAACATTCACTACTGAGCCTTGACAATGCCGGGACGCACGAAGACCTCATGGAGACAAGTGTCATGTCAGATTCGCTCAAGAACCTTTCGCTGTTGCTGGTCGAGGACCACCGTCAGCTGGCCCAGAGCGTGCTCGAATACCTCGAGCAAAACGGGGCGCTGGTGGAATACGCAGGCGATGGTCGTCTGGCACGGGAGCTGTTACGCGAACACCACTTCGACCTGATTCTTCTGGATGTGATGTTGCCCGGCGAGGACGGCTACTCCCTGTGCCAATACCTGCGCAAGGAACTTACTCTCGATACCCCGGTTATTTTCCTGACCGCCCGCGACCAGCTCGATGACAAGATCACCGGCCTGTCCAGCGGTGGTGACGACTACATCGTCAAGCCTTTTGCGTTGCCGGAATTGCTGGCACGGGTGCAGGCGCAGATTCGCCGGCATCGCGGTGAAGTGGCACCACATATGTTGAAGGTGGCAGACCTGGAGCTGGACCCGGCACGCCAGGAAGTGCGTCGCGAGGGACAGCCGCTAAAGTTGTCGCCGACCGCCTTCCGAATCCTGCGCATCCTGATGCGCGAATCCCCGCGCGTAGTCAGCCGCGAACAACTCGAACAGGAGTTGTGGGGTGATCTGGTACCGGACTCTGACGCATTGCGCAGTCACCTCTACAATCTGCGCAAGGCGGTCGACAAGCCGTTCGAGCACCAGCTGCTGGAAACGCTGCCGGGTGTGGGCTTCTGCATCAAGACACCGGCCTGAGCCGGTGTCTTTCTCCTCACAACTTCTGCTTTTTCGGAAACCGTAACTGCACCTGGGTACCCTTCCCGGGTTGACTCGCCACATCGATATGCCAGCGGCTGCGCTCACACAGCCGTTGCACGATGGCCAGACCCAGACCATGCCCTGGCTCATCCGAATTACCCCGTTCGAACGGCTTGAACAGTCGACTCAACTCTTCCTCGGTCATGCCCTGCCCAGAGTCCGTCACCAACACCGAGTCGGAGTGGATCGCAACAACGATTTGTCCGCTGCATGTGTAGTTGATGGCATTACGGATCAGGTTGGTCAGCACTATGGTGAGCACGACTTCCACCGTATCCAGTGACAACAATGCCTTTTGCTCGATGCGCAAGGCCACTTGCTTGCGTTCCGCCAGCGGCGCCAAACGCTCCACCAGATTGATGACCAGATCGTTTACCACCAGCGGTTCGCTGGGCAGTTCTGTGTGCTCACTGCGCGACAGCAGCAGCAACGTCTCGATCAACGCCTCCATGTCTTCGACGGTATCGTCAATACGACGCAGCGCTGCGGGCGCCCGCTCCGGCAATCCAATCAATTCCAGATTGGCACGAATCACCGCAAGCGGCGTACGCAATTCATGGCTGGCATCACGGGTAAACTGGCGTTCGCGGTCAACGTAGGTCAGCAATCGCTCGGCATAGGCCTCGAGCGACGACACCAGCACCGCGACTTCACTGTCCGCCTCGGCTTCGACCTCAGACAAATCCGGCCGCGCCGCCTGCGGATCGGTGACCGGGACCCGGCGCAGAATTTCCGCCAACTGTACCAACGGCGACATCAGCTGGCGCGAACGCCGCCAGGCCTGAAACGAAGACAGGTAGATCACCAGCAGCACACCGGTCAGCGGCAGCACACCAAACAGGAATGCCAGCACCGCGACCCTTTGTTCATCAAAAATCAGGTATAACCGGGCATCACCCTGGCGCTCGATGTAGAGAATTGGCGTGCGACCCAGATACTCGGTGCGCTGGTAACCGTCTGGCAATGCCTGCAGCGAGGGCGGCACCTGATCACCGCCCTCCGGAACCTCCAGCAAACCAAGCAGATGTCGGGTGTTTGCCCGTGGCTGCTCAGGATCTTTCTGGTACAGACCCCAGAAGTGCTCGGCCTCTTTCTCCAGCGCTTCCTTGACCAGCACCTGCTCGATGATCTTTGCCGTCACCCACACCCCGAGTACGGTGGTGAAGCTGATCAGCACCAGTTGCATCAGGAATACCCGCGTCAGGCGATACTGAACGCCGGAGCGACGCATACTCACTGTGCCTTGAACAGATAGTGACCGACAAACCATTCCTCGCCATCACGATAACGGAACAGCTCAGAGCAGGCCATGAAGAACATGCGCCAGCGTTGCAGCCAGATCTCGGCATCCGTACGGCCGTAGGTTTCCGCCAGTAACGGGATAATCTCGTCGCGACGGGCATCGGCGTTATCCAGCCAGGCTTCCAGTGAGCGGGAATAATGCTTGCCATTGACACGCCAGCTGCCTTCCACCGCATACCAGTCCTGCGAGCGTTCCAGCAAATCGAACGACGGCATCACGCCACCGGTGAAGAACATTCTCCCCATCCAGTTTTCCTCGCCCTCCACTTCGAACGGATAAAAAGCATCACGATGGCAAAAAATATGTACGAACAGTTTTCCACCTGGCACCAGCCAGCCATGGATGCGGCGCATCAGTTCGCGGTGGTTACGCATGTGCTCGAACATTTCCACCGACACCACTCGATCGTAGCGGCCATCCGGCTCGAAGCGGGCGGCATCCGCTGTGATCACCGAAAGGTTATGCAGGCCGCGCTCGGCGGCAGTGGCATCGATAAAGGCTTTTTGCGAGGAGGAATTTGAAACCGCCGTGATATTGGCACCGGGATATTTCTCTGCCATCCACAATGACAGCGAGCCCCAGCCACAACCGAGCTCGAGAATCTGCTGACCGTTGGCCAGCTCGGCGCGCTCGCAGGTGAGTGCCAGCATGGCCTCTTCCGCCTCGGTCAGGGTGCGCACCGCAGGCGTCCACAATCCACTGCTGTACTTGAGTCGAGCACCCAACACTTTCTGGTAAAAGCCCGCCGGTACTTCGTAGTGCTGCTCGTTAGCCGCCTGCTGCTCCACCGCCACCGGACCTTCAGCGCAGATCTTCATCAGTGCGCGCTTGCGTTGCTCGACCTTCTCCGGGTCATCCACCTGCTCTGCCTGCAAACGCTTTTTCAGCAGCCGCCGGATACCCAGACGAATCAGGGTATCGGGCGCCAGACCACGCTCTGCCAACTCGATAATCATGCCTTGCTCTCCTTGTTACGCTTTCGGCCACCAGGGAAAAAACATACTGGTTTCCTGCTGGTAGCGCCGATAATCATCGCCGCGCGACTTGATGGCCTGACGCTCGGTATAGGGTATACCGGTGACGAACCACAAAAAAAGAAACATCAGCGCAGGCGCCAGCCACAACCACATGCCGGCGCTGACGCCGGTCGCCATCAGCGGGTAGGCAAACCAGTGCAGCCATTCGAAGAAATAGTTGGGGTGTCGTGAGTAGCGCCAAAGACCTTCGCGGCAGGTGCGGCCGCGGCTTTCAGGCCGACGACGGAAACGGTCAAGCTGCTTGTCGGCGATTGCCTCACCGGCCAGCGCCAGCACAGCAATCACGGCGCCAAACAGTAACCAGCCATGCGCCACCTGATCGGCGTGACTGGCTATCACCCAGGCCGGCAAAGCAAACAACCAGGCGAGCAAGCCCTGCGCCTGGAAAAAGAAGAAATGGAACAGGTTGATCCTGTCTCCCAGCGCATTGCGCATGGCCTGATAACGGCCATCCTCGGCGCTGCCCGCCACACGCCGGTGAATATGGCTACCGAGCCGCCATGACCAGAAGCCCAGCAACACCGCACACACCGCCCTCACCAAAAGATCACCGTCGGCGATCACACAGTAACCGACGGACGTCACGCCGACGCCGAGACTCCAGATCACATCCACATGGCTGGCATTACGCCAGCGCACTTGCAACCACCAACCCACGACGCACGCCAGTGACAGCAGCACGGCCGAGACGATTAACGCGTCAGTCATAAACAATCGAAGAGCTTCCCAGCTTGCTGCGTTTGCCATTATTGCGCTCTGCCAACCATGCCAGCAGCGGCACCATCAGACTCCAGCTCAGACCGTACACTGCAAGCAGCACCAGTGTCTGTGGACTGGTCGCGGCACCGAACCGCAACCCCGCATACAATGACACCATGCTTGCCACGCCGCCAGCAACGCCCGCCAGCAGCAAGCGCTGCTGCAGCCACGCCAGAGAATGATTAAACGCCTGGGCAAAACCTGCCCACAACACCAGAATCCATAGGGGCGGCGCCCAGCTGGACGACTGCAAGCGGTATTCGATCAATCCGCTGGCGATCAGGGCGATTTCGAAACACAGACCGACCAGCAAGCCTGACAACACGATCAGGACATCGCGACGAAATGGCGCCACCCAGGCACCGTGCAACAGCTGCAGCGCGAGTACCGCCAACGCCCAAAGACTGGAGCCCTGGACGGCGCCGAAGATGGCCGCCAGCCAGAGCAGGTGGAACAGGATAAAATTGCCGCCATTGCTGAGCAGTGCCTGGCGCGAATGAAGTGACTTGATTGCTAACATAATCTGACCGTGGCTATTGCGTGGCAAGGAACGCTTGCCGCATCCAAGCGCCGGGGCCGCCAGCGCTGTATCTTGCCGCCTATGTAATGCTGTCGATAGTGAACAGGCTGTGAACCGCTCTTCACGCCGGTTTGATAGCCCTTCGAGGATAGTTGCACGATGAAAACACGCCTATTTTTACATCCAATGCACCTGGCAGGAGTGATCATGCTGACTTCATTGCTGGCCGGCTGCGCATCCTCCTCTGCGCCCAGTTATGTGTCCGCGTATCGCGAGGCACTAAGCGACTTCGATCAGGCGTCGCCGGCATCGCGTCAGGCGGTGGAAACCTTTCTCGCGGTGTACACCGGCATGACCTCCGACGATCTGCCGCAACGCGTCGAAGCGGCCTATGCACAGGAGTTGTACTTCAGTGACACCTTGCACGTATTTCACGATCGCGCGGCACTGAGTGAGTACTTGCAGGAGACTGGCAAGCGCCTTGAGGACATTGAGGTGGACGTGTTGTCGGTGACGGAAGACAACGCCGACGTGTACGTGCGCTGGATCATGACCACGCGGTTCAGTGTGGCCGGCAAGGACATCGAGGCAGAAAGTCTGGGCATCACCCATTTACGTTTTAACAACGCCGGCCAGGTCATCCTGCATCAGGACTTCTGGGACAGTACCGAAGGCCTGTTCAGTCACCTGCCGGTGGTCGGTGGCGTGATCAGATGGGCGAGGAGCAAGACCTGATGACGCGATTGTGGATGTTGGCATTGATGCTGGCGCTGGCATTGCCGGTGCAGGCTGCGGACAGCAGTGCCGTGGACCTTGCCTCGTTGCGCACCTGCTCCAGCGCACCGGTCAAGGCGCTGAAGTTTTTCGAGGTCGGTGAAGCGCAGCTGGCGCGGCCGGATTGCAATGTCGAGGCGTTGCTGACTCCGCCGCTGCAGCTGACCTTCGCCTACCAGCGCGCCATCCCGGGCGATGCCATGGCCAAAGCCGCGCTGGTGATGATCGAACGCAATCTCAGTGACGAGCAATACCAGACGCTGGAAGCGCGGCTGAAGCAATTCAGCAGCGGTTACCGGGATATCGAAGGCGGTGACGCCTATCACCTGCGCTACAGCACCGATGGCGAGCTGGAGTTGTGGCTGAATCAGGAGCTGCTGCGCACCGAGCGTGGCCATGATT
Source organism: uncultured Alcanivoracaceae bacterium (assembly GCA_964389795.1). Taxonomy (GTDB): domain Bacteria; phylum Pseudomonadota; class Gammaproteobacteria; order Pseudomonadales; family Alcanivoracaceae; genus JARGPN01. The sequence goes on along the minus strand of CAYMEY010000002.1, from coordinate 321,548 downwards.
TTGCCCGCGCCTACCTGTCGATCTGGTTTGGCCAGCAACCCTATTCGGATGAGCTCAAGCGACGTCTGCTCGCTGCCAACTGAGATTCAGCCGGTATTACGCATGCCCGCCGCAATGCCGGCGATGGTCACCATCAAGGCGCTTTCCACCAGACCACTGTCTTGCCGTTGCTGACGCAATCGTTGCATCAATTCTGCCTCCAGCAAGTGCAACGGATCGGTGTACGGATCGCGCACCTTGATCGACCATTGCATCACCGGATTGTTGGCAAGCAGGCTGTTGTCGCCGGTCAAACGCTGCAGCGTCGCGACCGAATCCGCTAAACGCTGGCGCAGGTGCTGGCCCAGCTCAAGCAGCGCCGGCGCATCGGTCAGACGCTGCTCGTAGTACGCCGCCACTGCCGGATCTGCTTTCGCCAACACCATCTCAAGCATATCGATAGCGCCCTGAAAAAATGGCCACTGCTCCAGCATCTGGCGCAGACGGTTGGCGCGCTCCGGATGCGCGAGCGCTTTGTCCAGCGCGGTGCCGGTACCGAGCCAGGCCGGCAACATCAAGCGGATCTGCGTCCAGGCGAACACCCAGGGAATGGCCCGCAACGAAGCAATGCCACCCTCCTGTTTGCGCCTTGCCGGGCGGGAGCCGAGCGCCAGCCGCGTCAGTTCCTGCTCCGGCGTCACGGTACGCAAGTAATCCACCAACGCCGGGGTATGCTGCACGACCTCGCGATAGGCGGACACCGAATCCGAGGTCAATGCCGCCATCTCGTCGCGCCAGGCCGGCTCCGGCGCGCGCGGCGGTGCCAGCGTGGCTTCGAGCGTGGCCGCCACGTACTGCTCGAGGTTGTCGCGCGCGACACCAGGCAACCCGTACTTGAATCGAATCACCTCTCCCTGCTCGGTGATGCGCAGGCGTCCCGCCACCGAACCCGGCGGCTGCGACAACAGCGCCATGCGTGTTGGCGACCCGCCACGACTGATGGAGCCGCCGCGTCCATGAAACAGCGTCAGGGCGATGCCATGCTGGTCGAACAGCCTGGTCAGCGCTTCCTGGGCCTGATACTGGGCCCAGGCCGCACCCAGAAACCCGGCATCCTTGGCGGAGTCCGAATAGCCGATCATCACTTCCTGGCCGCCCGCGACCCGTTGTCGATACCATTCAATCGACAGCAAGGCACGCATGGTTTCGGCGGCATGCTGTAGGTCCTCGAGCGTTTCGAACAGCGGCACCACGCGCATCCATTGCTGCACACCCGCCTCACGCTGCAACAGCATGACCGCGAGCAGATCAGACGGATGATGGGCCATGGATATGACGTACGCGCCCAGCGCGCCGGGATCGGCGTCGGCGATGACGGCACAGGTGGCAAACACTTCCGCCACCTCAACGCTGCAGAAATCACTGTCGAGAAACGCCTGATTAACCAGTGGTCGCTTGCCTTGCAGCTCGGCCAACAGAAACTGCTGGCGCATCGCTTCATCCCATTGCAGATAACTGCCCAGAGACAGATAACGGGTAACGGCATCGAGCGCTTCCGCATGGCGACTCGATTCCTGACGGATGTCCAGCGTCAACAGGCTGACGCCAAAGCAGTTGAGCCGACGCAACATGTTGCAGACGTCGCCATCGGCAATTTCTCCCATGCCGCAGGCACGCAGCGAAGCGTCAATCAACAGCAAGGGCTGGCGTATATCATCGACCGTGGCACACCAGGGCTGATCCGGCGGCTCGCGCTGGTCGAGCTGCGCCTCCATGCGCACCAGTGTCGCACGCAGGCGTTCGCGCACCTGACGCAGCAACACCCGGTAGGGTTCATGACTGGGCCCGGTAACCGCCAGCAGGGCATCACTGGCTGCCTGCATCGACAGATCGGCAATCAGCTCATCGACGTCGCGCAAGTACAGGTCGGCGGCCATCCAGCGCGCCAGACACAGGACTTCCCGGGTGACGGAGGCGGTGACGTTGGGGTTGCCATCGCGATCACCACCCATCCAGGACGCCACACGGATCGGCGCTGCACTCACCGGCAGCGGCGTGCCCAGCTGATCTCGGCACAGTTGGTCCAGTTCACGCAAGTAATCGGGAATGGCGCTCCACAGCGACTGCTCGATGGTGGCAAAACCCCATTTGGCCTCATCCACGGGAGTCGGCCGCTGCCGCCGTATCTCGTCCGTACACCAGGCCGACAGCACCAGCCGACGCATCTCCGCCAACAACTGCTGACGCTCGGTGCTGGTCAGATCGCTATTGTCCAGCCGGCCAAGCAACTGCGCGATACGATCGTATTTGCGAATCAGTGTCCGCCGCGTGACTTCGGTCGGATGGGCGGTCAATACCAGTTCAATCGACAGCCCGGAGAGACAATCGAGAATCCTTGACCGGGTGACTCCGGCGTCGAGCAGGCGCGCGATCACGGCCGCCACGCCCTGCTCATCGCGCACCTCGTCATCGCGGTGGCGTCGCAAGCGTTCGCGATGATGCTGCTCGGCAATATTGGCCAGGTTCAGAAACTGGCTGAATGCACGTGCCACGTCCAGCATGGCCTGATCATCCAGTGTTGCCAGCAAGCCGCGTAACGCCTCGGTATCCACCTTGCCTTGCTGACGCCCGCTGATCGACACCTGACGAATTTTCTCCACTCGCTCGAATAAGGCAGTGTCACCTTGCTGCTTAAGCGTGGCGCCCAGCATTTCACCCAGCAAGCGAACATTTTCACGCAACGGCAGTTGTGGATCCTTGCTCATACCATCAATCCTGATTTGCTGATTCCGACCGGTGTCCAGTGATAGTACAATGGCAGCCCTGCTCGGCGCTTGTCGAGCACGACATCAGCGACCAGGAAGCCGCATTGATGAATCTCCCCGACCGTCTGGCAACTGAAAACGGACTGATTTTTTTACGCACGCTGGCACGTATGCTGTTTGCGTCGCTGGTGTTCAGCTATTTTTACCTCAACGCGCAACCGCAAAACCTGCCGCTGGCGGGTATTTTCCTGTTCGCCGGCTATCTTTTTGCGCACGGATTGCTGCTCAGCAAACTGGTTCCTGCGCGCGAGTGGATTGCGCTGGTCATTGATGCGCTGGCCATCACTGTTGCCGTCAGCCTTGATCCCTCACAACCGGCTCCGACACTTGCGCTGTTTCTGGTGAGTTTGATGAGCGCAGGCATGTTGCGCGGCTTGTCGCGCTATTTTCTGTTGCTTGCCGGTAACGCCGCACTGATCACGCTGCTGGTTATCACCCGCAGCAGCAGTGGTGAGCAGTTTGGTGTGCCATCAAGCTTTCTGCTGGCGCTGATTGCTGTCTGTGCAGTGTATCTGGGTATTCTGATCTATCGACAGAAGCTGCTGTCACGGCAGGCACAGGAAGCCACCTGGCGTGATCGCGAAACCGGCTTGATCAGTCATCACGCGCTGATTGCCACCGCCGGCTGGCTGCTGCCGCTGCACGATCGCATGGCCGCCAATCTGAGCGTGGCATTGCTGACCCCGGCGCAAGCCGGCGCAATTCAGCCGCTCGCTGACCTGCTATCAACGCGATTGCGCAAAAGTGACATCGCGGCTCGCTATAGCGAACACACTATCGCATTGCTGTTGCCGTGCACCGCGTTAACCGCCGCAGAGAATCTGATCGCAGATTTACGCGATGGCGGCGACCCGTTTTACGCCGCCGTGGTGACCCTCACGGACGACCAGCATGGTCTCGAAGACACCTTGCAAACACTGCAGACAACGCTGGCGCGCGCCCACGGCAACAGTCATCACTGGCTGGTCCATGCCAGTAACGGCTGACTGCTGCTGACTCTAGACGTGATCGTGATGGCCGAAGAAGTCGCGCAAGTAGCGCAATAGCTGGTCGCCATCAGACAGGTGCGCGCGGAACCCCAAGTGACCATCCGGCCGAATCAGCCAGAGACCCGGGCCGTCGCCAAAACGTTGCTGAAACTCGGCGCCGTCGTCACACAGCAGGTGCACATCAAACTCACCAATTTCCGCCAGCGCATCCGGTAATTTATCCGGCACCAGAATCAGGGTGCGCACCCAGCGACCGAATTCTTCCGGCACGCGGTCGGCCAGCGCGTAAGCCGCCACCACCTCCTGCGGTTGCAGCTCGGCGCTGAGCTGCACCAACAGAAAATGCTGCGGCTCGCGCAGAAAACTTTGCAGACGTAAGGGGTCTTCGCCATGCAGGGTGGCCAGCAGGGTATCCGGCACCCGCTCGCCTGGTTTGGGGCCGGCATCGGCCATGGCCGCAAACAGGCCTGAGCCGGAACCGACCAGACTGGAATCCGGATAACCGATTTCCAGCTGGCTCATGCGCCGTAATACAGCGCGGGAAAAGCCACTCTGCCGACCGGCGAACTTGAGCATTGAATCACGCGCACTGCGCACTAGCAGGTTGCGGGAGAACCAGGAGCGCGATGCCAGGTCGACGCGTGTGAGCATGGCGCTGGCCACCGGTCGTCGCTCAGTTTCATAACTGTCGAGCAAGCGACCACCGCCGATTCCCTGCACAAACAGGGCGATCTTCCAGGCCAGATTGAACGCATCTGCAATACCGGTATTCATCCCCTGCGCGCCAAGCGGACTTTGCACATGGCAGGCGTCGCCGGCGAGCATGACGCGATTGACCCGGTAGCGGCCAGCCAGCCGCCGCTGTACCGAAAACCGGCTCAACCAGCGCGGTGCCGGCAACACTGGCGGCTGCTCCCACAGCTCACCCAGACGCTGCTGGAACGGCGCCAGACTCAACTCGCTGTCATCATCCACTGCCGGGTCCATGTTCAGCACCAGGCGCCAGCTGTTGTCCGGCAACGGCAGCGCCAGCAACGCGCCCTGCGGCAACAGGAAGGCATGTGCGGCGTCATTGTTCAGCGTCCAGGGCACGTCGACATCGGCCAGCAGAAAATGGTCGGCATGCTCCATGCCCTCGAAACTGATACCGAGTTGCTGCCGGATTTGCGAATGACCACCGTCACAGCCGACCATCAAGGCGCATTCAATACTGTGTGCGGTGTCGGTCTCGGCATCGTTCAGCGTGGCGACCACCGTGCGGCCATCCTGACGGAAGCCGGTCAACGATACGCCACGCACCAGATGGCCACCGAGGGCCAGATAATGCTCCTCAAGGCAGGCCTCCACTTGCGGCTGAGGGCAGCTCAACAGCCAGGGAAAGGGCGCATCCAGACCGGTCAGATCAAGGTCAAACAATTGGCCGCGGTGATTGTGCACATGCACCGCGTGCACCTGGCGGCTAACGCGCCGAATCGGGTCCAGCACGCCCAGGGCGTCAAAGATTTCCAGTGTTCGGGCCTGCACGCCGAGCGCGCGCGACCAGGGCGCCGGCGCCGCATTACGATCAATCAGCAGACAATCCACGCCAGACTGACGCAAGCGGATCGCCAGCGTCAGACCGGTAGGCCCGGCACCCACCACCAGCACCTGACAACGGCGTGGCAGCGCACTCATGATGCGGCCCTGTTATGCTTGCCGAAACGGCCCGGAGCGAGAATCATGTCGATCAAAACCTCTATCGATGATGTTGCTGGCTACGTCACCAAGGATGGTTCGGAAATTCGCGAATTGTTGCATCCCGCCCATCAACCGCTGCAATCCCTGCAGTCGCTCGCCGAAGCGCGCCTGCAACCCGGCCAAAAAACCTTGCGCCATCGTCACCAGCAGACCGAGGAAATCTATCACATCCTGAGCGGCATCGGCCTCATGCATTGGAATGAGCAGCGCTTCACCGTGCGCACTGGAGACTCCGTGCTGATTCCACCGGGCACCGCACATTGTATTGAGAATAGCGGCGATCAACCGCTACGGCTGTTGTGTTGTTGTGCACCCGCCTATGCGCATGACGACACTGAATTGCTTGAATAATGCGCAAGATCATCCACATCGATTGCGACTGCTTCTATGCCGCCGTGGAGGCACGTGACAATCCGCGCTATCGAGGCGTGCCACTGGCGGTGGGGGGCGATCCTGGCCGTCGTGGTGTCATCGCCACCTGCAACTACGAGGCACGCAGTTACGGCGTGCGCTCCGCGATGCCGTCAGCGCGCGCCATGGCGCTATGTCCGGAGCTGGTGATTGTGCGACCGGATTTTGATCGTTACCGCAAGGTGTCCCAGGACCTGCACAACATCTTTCAGCGCTTCACCGCCATGATTGAACCCTTGTCGCTGGACGAAGCATTTCTCGATGTCAGCGACAGCCCGCACTTCGATAACCGCGCCACCCGCATGGCTGAGGCATTGCGGCGGCAAGTGCGTGATGAGCTCGGTATTACCGTGTCCGCAGGCGTGGCGCCGAACAAGTTTCTCGCCAAGATCGCCAGCGACTGGCGCAAGCCGGATGGCCTGTTTGTGATCACCCCGAACCAGGTCAGTGAGTTTGTTCGCGCCCTGCCAGTGGAAAAAATCCATGGTGTTGGCCGGGTGACCGCCGCCAAGATGCAACAGCAAGGCCTGCGCACCTGTGCCGACTTGCAGCAACTCAGCCGCCTGGAGCTTGGTCAGCAATTTGGCAGCTTCGGGGAACGCCTGTATCAGCTCTGCCGAGGCGAGGATAATCGTCCGGTACAGATGCAGCGCCGACGCAAGTCGGTCAGCGTAGAACGCACCTTTGATCAGGACCTGATGCAGCTGGAACACTGGTTGAATGCCCTGCCGCCCTTGCTGGACAAGCTACGCGCGCGCGTGGAGCGACTCGATCAGGGTTATCTGGGTCAGGCGTTGTTCGCCAAGGTGCGCTATGCAGACTTTTCCATCAGCAGCTGCGAAGCGCCGGCGGAAAAACTGGATGAGGAGGTGTTTGCCAATCTGCTGCGCTCACTGTGGCAGCGCCAGGCGGGGCCGATCCGGTTACTGGGGGTGGGATTACGCCTCAAGGATGCGGCGTCCCCACAGCAGCCTGACCTGTTCCCGGAGGAGCACCGTCAGGCGTTGGCGTTACAGCGATCGCGCCAGCTGTGACAACGCCGGCTGTTGGCGTACGGCACTCAATTCCGCCAGCCAGCTGTCGTATTCAACCGGCAGCAACTGCTCCATGATCTCCAGACCACGACGTTTGAGCGGCTCAAGCTGACCAGCAAGATAGGTTTCCAGCGTCTCGACACAATCCGCGCAGCGTGCGTAATGCTCTACGCCGGGTTGGAGCCGCGCCTTCTGTACTGCACGATCCAGATCATTCAGATACTTGATAAGCATGTGCTGTCTCCGTTGGGATGCGACCTGGAAGGACTTCCGGCTCGCAGCCTACCGCAGCAAGATTGAATATTTGTGACGCTGGAGACAACCGGGCAATTGCAACAGGACATGTCAGCCCCGGCCGGACTGGCCGGGGCCGGGAAAACTCAGCGTGGCTGCATGCGAATACCGCCATCAATGCGAATCGTTTCGCCATTCATGAAACGATTCTCAATCAGGTGACAGACCAGCGCCGCGTACTCCGGTGGATGTCCCAGACGTTTCGGAAACTGGGTCATCTCGATCAGCGGCTGCTTGACCTTGTCCGGTGCCGCATTCATCAGCGGCGTATTGAAAATACCCGGCGCGATGGTGTTACAGCGGATGCCGAGCGGCGCCAGATCACGGGCAATCGGCAGGGTCATACCGACCACCGCGCCCTTGGTCGCCGAATACGCCACCTGACCGACCTGACCATCGAAAGCCGCCACTGAGGCTGTATTGACGATCAGGCCACGCTGTCCATCCTCATCGGCCTGATTGGCGGCCATGGCCGCCGCCGCGAGGCGCAGCACGTTGAAAGTGCCGATCAGGTTGATATTGACCACCGTCTGGAATACACCCAGATCATGCGGCACATTGTCCCTGCCCACCGTCTTCATTGCCGAGCCAACGCCAGCGCAATTGACACACACATGGATGGCGGAAAACGTCTGCAGCGTAGCGTCAATCGCCGCCTTTACCGAGGCCTCGCTGGTGACATCCGTTTCAGTGAAGGCGACGCGCTCGCCGAGTTCGGCGACCACGTCTGCCGCACGCGCAGCATCACGATCCAGAATCATGACCCTTGCGCCGCGGGCCACCAGTGCTTCGGCTGTGGCACGGCCGAGGCCGGAAGCGCCACCGGTAATCACAGCTACCAGATTACTGAAATCCATCTGTATTCCCTCGGTTCAAGTCACTCGAGGCGCGAGTATGACAACTGGTCCGCGCCCGCTCCATATCCGAATACGTCGTCCATTGACGAATCCGCTCACCCGCGGTCATTGGCCAGATATGTGCTTGGCGTCACACTCACCGGCTCTTTATACTGCCCGCTACCTCAATCGTCAGATGCCTGTAGCGCTGGCCTGAGCAAACTCCCGGGGGAGACCTGCCGCATGTTGGAAATGATCAGTGCTGCGATGCGTCGCAAGCGCCCGCCGACGCACAGCCTGTTCGACACAGTCAGCATGGAGTTCCGCGTCGGCCTGTTCGATATCGACCTCAATATGCACCTCAACAATGCCAAGTACCTCAAGTACATGGATCGTTGTCGTCTGGAGCATGCGGTCTGCACCGGCTTGCTCGACAAACTGATTCAGGCCCGTTGCGCGGCGGTGGTCGCCAACACCGAAGTGTCCTACGTGCGCGAGATTCGCCCCTACCAGTACTTCAATGTCGAAACGCGCATTCTCGGCTGGGACGACAAGTACGTGTATTACGACCAGCGCTTCATCTCCAAGGAGCGTCTGCATACCCACGCGCTGCTGCGCGTTGTCCACATGTACGGCGGCAAGGCGATCAGCCCCCAGGCGATGCAGGAAATCACCGGGCTGAACATGCAGTCACCCGTGCTACCGGAATATGTCGAGCAATGGCGCAAGCTGCTGACCGCGAAAAAGCGTTATACGGAAAGTTGATCCGGCCCGTGCAATAAAAAAGGGACCCCCCCGGGTCCCTTTTCAGTTACTGCTTTCAGCTACTGCTACTTCTACTGCGAGGCAGAACCAGCGCGGCTCTCCCGTATTGCCCGTAGAATTAATTTTTGGATACCGCTTCCTTGTCATCATAGGTCCAGAACGGCGCCCAGCGCGGTTCTTCATAGCCCACACCACCGAAGTAAACACCCGGCTCATCCAGACGCAGATGTTTGATCTCGCGCAGCGCAAATGCTTCAGGCACCTGCTGCACCGGACCGTCCTGGAAATACTGCTCCGGGTTGTCAGCGATCTCCTCGATCACCACGGGCTGCGTTTCGGAGTAGCGCAGATAGTAAGTCTTGCCACCCTCAACGGTGAGCGGCATCTGGAAAACGGTCTTCAGGAATAACAGCCCAAGCGGTCGACGCGCATACAGATCATAGGTGCCGCCGTGCAATTCCAGCCACTCGTAGCCGCCGCTCTTGAGGCCAAACAACTGCTCACCATCAACGAAAAAGGTCGGCGCCTGTACCTCTTCATAGCCCCACTCGGTATCAGGCCGGTAGATGTACACCATGGCATTACGCGGATCGAGCGTATCGATCGGCTCGAAGGTCTTGCCCTGCACAGCATCAATGAAGGCCCCTGAGGTACGCGGCAGGCCCAGCTTGATCGAACAGGCGGTAAGGGAGGTCAGCATCACAGCTGCCAGGATCAGTCGCCACTGCATCTTATTATTCTCATCTCCAGTCTCGGATCGGGCGTATTCTAGCCGCCGCAGAGCTGCCCTACTATCGCCCATTTGACTGCCACCCTCAAGTCTGCGCTGGCAGGCTTGGCGGAATCTGCTAGGCTTTGGCCCCATGAGTACCTCCACCGTCCGCACCCCCTGTATTGGCGTCTGCAGCACCACCTTCGGCGACACCGTTTGCCGGGGCTGCAAGCGCTTTCTGCATGAGATCGTCGACTGGAACCGCTACAGCGAAGCGCAAAAAGCGATCATCTGGCGGCGTCTGGACAGTCTGCTGACAACCGTAGTGGACAACTACTTCGCGGTGACGGACCCAGTCCTGCTGGCGGAACAGCTGGCGTTCCAGAATATTCGCCGTCAGCCACAACTGTCGCCCGCCGGCTGGGTGCCGGAACTGCTCAAGGCCGCCGGCCCGCGTGAACTGGATTGGCCCAGCTACGGACTGCGCTATCTGGGCCTGGATTCTCCGGTGCCCCGGCAGCTGTACGACCAGATCAGCGCCGAGGTGTACGCCCTGGCGCAGGCCCACTACGACCGCAACCACAAGATGCCGGGACTGCGCCTGAAGCACCTGCTTGATAGCCTCACGGCGACGCCACCGGACAGCGAGACCTGCTGACACAGGCAATAAAAAAGCCCGCTGTTGCGGGCTTTTTTATCTGAGTGGTACGCCAGGAGGGACTTGAACCCCCACACCTCACGGCACCAGAACCTAAATCTGGCGTGTCTACCAATTCCACCACTGGCGCTTTGCGGCGGCATTGTAGCAGCGATGGGGAAAAGCGAAAGGGTCAGCGCGCTTCCAGCATCCGGTACATGGCCTTGATTTCGCTTGCCTGCTTGTCAAGGCGCACATTGAGCTGCGCCAGCTGCTTCTCCAGCGCCGCCGTATCCGCACCGGCACTGCTACCGGCGCCAGTCTGGAGCCCCGCAAGCTTGCCCTGTAATGCCTTGAGCTGCGCTGTCTGTTCCGCCAGAGACGCTTTCACCGCCTCCAGCCCGGAGTCTGCTCCGTTGACGCGGCCCTCCAGTCGGCCCACGTCACTGCTCAAGCGGGTCAGGTCCAGCGCGGTCTTGCGAATCCGGGAGTTCATCTGCAGCAAATTTGATTGCGCTTCGTCATCCATCTTGTCGGTGTCCTGCCCGGCGGCATCCAGCCGACCTTCGAGCTCGGCGACACGCGCGGACAGGCTGCTGACCTGAGCGTCCGGGCGCTGCAGGGACGCTTTCAGACTGGCCACCTGCTGCTTGCTGTCGAGCGCAAACATGATGCCGAGCACGCCGACCACGACACCGACACAGGCCAGTAGCCCGAGCCCCACCAGCAGCGTGTTGCCTGAGCGAGCGCCCTGTGATGGCTGTAGCGACGGCTGCACCGCACGGTGCGCACCGGTGGCTGGCTGACGTGCCGTCGGCGTCGACTTCTCCGCCGAGCTCGCCGGAGATACCGCCAGCACGTCCTGATTCAGCGACATCAGGCGCTTTTGCTTACTCTCGGGAAAATCGGCCATTGCGGGGTCTCAAACGCTTCTTTCGAGCATATATATCACAGTCACGCGCCGGAGAAACCCGGCGCCCCCAGCTACGCTCAGCGCGGCGTGCCCTCGATACGGTCCAGACGGGTGTTGACCTGACGACGATAGGTATCAAAAGCGGCGATCGCTGCCTCAACATCCGTCAGCCGGACGTCCAACCCCTCACCCTGCCCCTGTGCGGCAGCCAATGTCTTCAATGCCGGCAACATGCCACTGATCTGGTCGATCACTTTCTTCTGTGCAGCCACCTTGGCTTCGGCGGCCTTGACCGACTCCGATGCCAGGTCAATCTGGGTCTGCATCTGGTTGCGCTGCAGCACATACTGCTGATTCTGGGTTTTCAGGGTTGCCAGATCGGTCTGCAACGTCGCCAGTGTTTTCTCCAGCTGTGTGCGTTGCTTTTCAAGCTTGGCGATATCGGCCTGATTTTTCTGGATCCAGTCCTTGTTGCGCTTGTTGCTGACATCCCAGAGCTTGCGGATCTCGTTGTCATGCACCGCCAGCGTCTCTGACACTTTGCCGGAGGACTGGTTTAGCGACTCGTCTGTGGCAGACAACTGTGAAGCGATCTTTTCCAGCTCCTCAGACGACTGGCCGAACTGATTATCGAGGCGGGCCTGCATGGTCGACATCTGGCGGAAGAAATACGCGCCCAGCACGATCACTATGGCGGCCAGCGCCAGCGTCGCGTAAAGCCAGGCGTTGTTGCCGGTCGCCGCTTTCGGCGCAGGGCGCGCCGGCTTTGTCGGCGCCGCTGTGCGACGCTGTGGCGTCTGTCCTGTTGGCGGGCTACTCCGCCGTGACGCGTTCTCGTCGACTACCACGTCGTCGATTTGGCCCAATTTTATTTCCTGATCTCTGGACATGACGTCGTCTGCTCTCGCGCTTATTGATCGGGCTCAAATATCCAGTCCGGGGAGGCCTGGATCAACTGTTCGCCCAGGCTGTAATGACCCGAGTCCTTATCCGGCACCAACGGCTGGAACACAATCAGAGGCGGCGCTTCCCGATGATCCACCAGCACCCAGACACCCTGAAGATTTTCCCCGTTCTCCTGTGTCACGGTGTGCATGCGCACGATCATCATCGCCGTAGCATCCGGCGTGCCGCGGGCAACACGACGTAACTCCAGCAGCATGCCGGCAACATACTCATCCGCAGGCGGACGATTGGCCGGATCACCAGTGTAGGCGCCAACCTGCAGCCGGTCCTGCAGATAAATCAGGGAGAAAGGGTAGAAACCACCCTGCTTCTGGATCAACGCCATGCCCTCGGTCAGGCCCTTGCCCGCCAGCGCTTTCATTTCTTCCACCGGCGTCTTGGCTTCTCCAGCGTGGATCAGGCCTGCCAGCATGACCAGCAATGCACTGAGCCAGATTCTGTAATTCACCATAAGGTTCTATCAATTCTAGTCAGTGAGAGGATGCCGACCGCCAGCGGCCGGCATCACTCAGAGTACCGTTTAGCCGGCAAAGTTCTTCGCCGCGAACTCCCAGTTCACCAGCGACCAGAACGCCTCAAGGTACTTGGGACGGGCATTACGGTAGTCGATGTAGTAAGCATGCTCCCAGACATCACAGGTGATCAGCGGGGTCACGCCGTCGCCCTTGATCGGGGTGTCCGCATCATCGGTGTTGACGATATCCAGACCGCCTGCGGTTTTCACCAGCCAGGTCCAGCCGGAACCGAAGTTGCCCACCGCCTTGGCGTTGAAGGCTTCCTTGAACTTGTCGAAGGAGCCCCACTTGGCGTCAATTGCTGCAGCCAGATCACCACTGGGTGCACCGCCACCATTCGGGCTCAGGCTGTGCCAGTAGAAGGTGTGATTCCAGACCTGCGCCGCCTGATTGAACAGCACGCCCGGGCCGGCGCTCTTGATGATTTCTTCCAGCGACTTGCCTTCGTTCGGCGTACCCGGCACCAGTTCATTGAGCTTGGTCACGTAAGCGTTGTGGTGCTTGCCGTGATGGAAATCCAGGGTTTCTGCAGAAATATGCGGTTCCAGTGCGTTCTTCTCGTACGGAAGAGCCGGAAGTTCGAAAGCCATGATCAATCCCCTGACGGTTGATGAATAAATAAACGCTTTCCCTTTCAGGAACTTAGCAGAGGCATCTCGGCCTCTGAGAAGGGCTTGGATGATAGCAACCCACTGCCTCAGCCGCCAGCGAAGCCCCCATAGAATGCGGGCATGACGACAATTACCAGCAACTCTGACCGGTCGGACACACGCATTTGGCCAATCTTGAGTAGAATGACCGCCTTTTCCACATTGCTGATTCTTGATGGAGGCCAACATGGCAGACGACGCAGTAGTCATCGTAGACGGGGCACGCACCCCAATGGGCGGATTTCAAGGCAGCCTGAGCGCCGTGTCTGCGCCGGAGCTCGGCGCCGTGGCAATCCGCGCCGCGATCGAGCGCGCCGGCCTCAAGGCCGACGACATCGAAGACGTGATCATGGGCTGTGTCTTGCCCGCCGGCCTGAAGCAGGGCCCGGCCCGTCAGGCCATGCGTCTGGCCGGCCTGCCGGATACCACCGGCGCCGTCACCATCAATAAGCTGTGCGGTTCCGGCATGCGCGCCGCCATGTTTGCCCATGACCAGATCAAGGCGGGCACCAGCGAGATCATGGTTGCCGGTGGCATGGAGTCGATGACCAATGCGCCGTTTGTGCTGACCAAGGCACGCGCCGGTATGCGCATGGGCCACGACAAAATTTACGACCACATGTTCCTCGACGGTCTCGAAGACGCCGAGACCGGTCGCCTGATGGGTTCTTTTGCCCAGGAAGTGGCCGACCAGAAAGGCATCACCCGCGCCGATATGGATGCATTCGCGATTGAGTCACTCAAGCGCGCCAATGCGGCAATTGAAAACGGCTGGTTCAAGGACGAAATCGTACCGGTGACCGTCACCACCCGCGGCGGTGATGTAGTGGTAGATACCGATGAACAGCCGGGCAACGCCAGGGTCGAGAAAATTCCGACGCTGAAACCGGCGTTTGCCAAAGACGGCACAGTCACCGCCGCCAATGCGTCATCCATTTCCGATGGCGCGTCAGCGCTGGTGCTGACCAAAGAGTCTGTTGCCAACGCCCGCGGTCTGAAGCCGGTGGCGCGCATTGTCGCGCACAGCACCAACAGCCAGCACCCGAGTGAGTTCACCCTGGCACCGTGCGGCGCGATCAGCAAGCTGCTGGCGAAAACCGGCTGGAAAGTCGAAGACGTGGACCTGTGGGAAATCAACGAAGCGTTCGCCATGGTCACCATGATGCCGATGACTGAGTTTGGTATTCCGCACGATAAAGTGAACATCAATGGCGGTGCCTGTGCACTCGGTCACCCGGTAGGTTCGACCGGTTCACGCATCATGCTGACGCTGATCCATGCACTCAAGCGCACCGGTGGCAAAAAAGGTATTGCCAGCCTGTGCATTGGCGGCGGTGAAGCCGTCGCAGTAGCGCTCGAGCTGATCTGATATTTTCAAGCAAGAAACAGGGGCGCAGCGCGCCCCTTTTTTTATGCACCAATCAAATACCCGATCGAAACTGCGCAACGCGAGGGCTTGGCCAGCTCAGTCTGACTCCAGCTTTTGCCGCAAGTTATTCAATGCCACCAGCGACAGTGCCTGCATACGCGGATAAAGCAGTGGGTCGACGACGCGCATCACGCCGCGCACCTGATAACGCAGGCGACGAAAAAAACGTGTGCCGCCGGCATCATCGGCAAGCTCATAGCGAATAGACAATTGACCGCCGGACGTTTCGCCGCGCACTTCCCAACACTTTCCCGGCTCGGCCTGCACTACCTGATACTGCGTGCGACGACGAATAGTCAGCGGCAATGGCGACAGCGGCTGCAGCCTGATCACTTCCCGAAAGCGCGCCCCTGCCACCATGATGTCCGATTCCGCTTGCGCACTTTGCGAACTGGGGTGCCACTCATGCCAGCGCCAGGGCTGCGTTACATAGTCATAGACTTGCTGCGGCGTGCGCGCGATCAGGATCCGGTTTTCAATCACACGTTCCACTTATTGCCCCCTCAGGTGCTGTTGTCGCCATCGCGTCGGTGTACTGCCCGTCCACTGCTTGAACGCGCGCGTCAGCGCACTCTGTTCTGAAAATCCGAGCAGGCCAGCGATATCGGTCAACGTCAGACGGTTATCGCGTAAATATTCCTGCGCCAGCAATCGACGGGTGTCGTCGAGTAACTGCTGGAAGCGAAAGCCGTCTGCATGCATGCGCCGCTGCAAAGTTCGCGGGCTGACATGGAACGCCGCCGCCAACGATGTCAGTGACGCCTCGCCGTTGCGCATCTGACGAATCAACACGCGCCGGTATTCGTCGCCGGCATCGGAGGCATGTTCGCGATCGAGCATGGCTTGCGCCTGCTGATCCAGCAATGCCAGCAATGCAGCGTCAGGCTGACGCAACGGCTGCTGCAGGTAACTGAACGGAATCTGCAATTCCGTGCAGGGCCAATCGAACACCACCTCACCAGCGAAAAAATCGCCATAGGGTTGCAACTCCGCCGGCGCCGGATTGACGAAGCAGACCCGCTCCACCGGCCAGTCATGGCCGGTCATATCCCGCGCCAGCTGCACCATGGACGCTATTCCGGTTTCATCCACCAGTTGACCGGGCTTGCCGTTTTCGGTGCCCCAGCGAATCACCAGGCTGCCACGCTCGGCCACCAGCCGCAGCGGATTGACGTCGTAGACCAGCGAGGCATAGCGCTCGGTACGCTGCAACGCCTCGCCCAGACTGGCGCAGGCCAGACCAAGATAGCCGACGATGCCGAAGTGCCTCGGCGTGATGCGCGAGGCCACCCGTAAACCGAATGCCGGCCCGCCGATATCGGCCTCAGCGCGCTCGAGCATGGCGCGCCACTCGGTAACGGTGGTGTAGGGCTTGTCACGCTCATTTGGCATTGGCCCAAGCAATGACGCAGCGTCCCGGCCTTCACTGGCGAGAAACTCGTACAGCAGCGTGACATAGGTGGTGGAGACGCGATTGACATGCATGACGTGATTTGTCAAAAAAACGACCCCGTTTGTCAAGCAATTGTGGCCATAGCCGTCCGATACTGGCCCAATCACACAAAACAAAGGCGATGGCCATGCAAGAGATCATGACCCAACTGAACACCCTGCTGACCTCAGTCGACGTCAAGGAATGGCTGCTGGTGTTGATGACGCCGTTCTTCGTCGCCGCGCTGGCACTGGAGTGGCTGCACTACCGCGGCAGCAATATCTATCTGTTCAAGGACTCGGTGGCGAGTGTGTCGCTGGGCGGCATCTATCTGGTGGTGGAGGCGTTGTTCCAGGCGCTGCTGCTGGTGCATATCTACGGCTTTATCTATGACCACCGTCTGATGACCATCGAGATCACGCCGCTGACCTTCTTTGCACTGTTTATCGGACTGGAGTTTTCCTATTACTGGTTCCACCGCGCCAGCCATCGCATTCGCTGGTTCTGGGCCGCGCATGTCGCGCACCATGCCTCCGAGCATATGAATTTCACCACCGCCTCGCGCCAGAGCGCGCTGTACTTTTTCGCCGGCTATTGGGTGTTCTACATTCCGCTGGTGTGGCTCGGCTTCGAGCCGATCTGGGTACTGTTCATGTACTCGCTGAATCTGGCCTACCAGTTCTTTATCCACACCCAGTGGATTCCGAAGCTGCATCCGGTGATCGAATTCATCTTTGATACGCCCTCTCATCACCGCGCGCATCACGGCCGCAATGAACGCTACATCGACAAGAATTATGGTGGCGTGCTGATTATCTTCGACCGCCTGTTCGGCACTTTCGCCGAAGAAATTGACGAAGTCCCGGTGGACTATGGCATTACCCGTCAGGTGGACAGTTACAACCCGCTGTGGCTGAACCTGCATGAATGGGTAGATATGTTCCGTGATGTGATGCAGCCTGGCCCGCTCTGGTTGCGCCTCAAGCATTTGTGGATGCCACCGGAATGGGTGCGACCACAGCAGAACACCGCCCCCGCCACCACTTCTACCAGCAAGGCCAGCGCCTGATGGAACTGGCTGAGCGCACCGCCACATTTCGCACCCGCTATCGCGCCGGCATCGCCAGGCATTACAGCGGCTGGCTGCACGGTGGTTTTGTGTTTGGTGTGGGTGGCGCGCTGATGCTCTATTGCTTCAGCCAGATTGACCGTCTGCAGCTGCTTGAATGGCTTTTGATTCCTGCAGCGCTGTTGTTCACCAATGTCGGTGAATACATTGCGCACAAGGAGCTCGGGCACAAGAAGCGCGGTTTTGCCAAACTGTTTTACTCACGTCACACCGGTGACCACCACAGCTTCTTTACCGATCAGGATTACCAGATCAGCAACAGTCGGGATCTGCGCGTGGTGTTGTTCCCGGCGCTGTTGCTGGTCGCTGTCAGCGCTGGCGTCGCCGCCCCGTTGGGCTGGCTGCTTGCAAAACTGCTGTCTGTGGATGCCGGCTGGTTATTCGCCGGTGCGCTGCTGGCCGGTTACCTGTTCTATGAATTCATTCACCTGTGCGACCACTTGCCGGAAAGCTCAGCGTGGACGCGGCTGCCGCTGGTGCGCCAACTGCGCGAACATCATCGTCGCCATCATGCGCCTGACAATGCCACGCAATACAACTTCAATGTCACCCTGCCGATCACAGACTGGCTACTGGGCACGCTGAAACGCTGAACCTATTTTTCTGCCTGACGCCGACGCCTTACTTTCAAATTAAGTATCTCCACGGCAAACGAAAATGCCATGGCGAAGTAGATATAGCCTTTAGGGATGTGCACATCCAGTCCATCGGCAATCAATGCCGTGCCGACCAACACCAGAAATGCCAGCGCGAGCATTTTCAGAGTAGGGTTGGCGGCGATAAAGTCGCTGATGGTTCCTGCAAACAGCATCATGAACAGAACGGCAATGACAACAGCGATAACCATTACTGACAGGTGATCGGCCATGCCGACGGCTGTAATGACAGAATCGAGCGAAAATACCATATCCAGCACTGCAATCTGTGCCAGCACCGAGAGATAACTGGACGCGCCACGCGTGGTCGTCGTAGCGCCTTCGGTGGCAACGTCCAGATCATGATGTATTTCCAACGTCGCCTTCGTGAGCAGGAAAATACCTCCGAAAATCAACACCAGATCTCGTCCGGAAATGCCATACCCGGAGATGCTGAACAAATCAGCTGTCAGCTTCACAAGCCACGCCAACGACGCCAGCAGCAATAATCGCATGACCATCGCCAGACCTAGCCCGATCAAACGGGCGGAACGGCGCTGATGCACTGGCAGCCGGTCCACAAGAATCGACAAAAATATGATGTTGTCGATACCCAACACAATCTCAAGCGCCGTAAGCGTCGTTAAGGCGATCCACGCCTGCGGCTCTGCAATCCACTCAAACATGACAGCTCCCTGACTCGAGCGAGCAGCTTACAACTGCACTCTTCAGGCTGCCAGTCAGTGCCCTTGCATGTATGCAGGATGCTGCTCGTTCGGCTGGATAATGCCATGCCCCTTGTTCTTCATTGTGCCCATCGCCCATTTCTGCGCCGCACGTCCTTTCTTCTCGAGTTTGCGGCGACCTGCGGCGGTGAGGCTGCCGCTGGCATAGCGCAGGAAGCGCGGTCCGGCGGTCATCAATGGATACCAGGGGAAAATATTGTCAGGCAGCCCCAGCGCCTGACGCTGCTCGGCATTCAGAAACAGGCTGGTGGTGCTCAGGTGTTGGTGATAGAGGCTCGTCACCAGCAGCTTGTGCAACAGCGGATGCTTGTCGCGCCAGGGATAACGACGGTTGAGTGGTTCCTGCGCCAGCGCGCTACCCAGCTCCTTGCTGGTCCAGTCCGGACGGCTCTGGGTCATGTAGGTCTGGTAGAGCAACACCAGCCCTTCCCGTTCGCTGTCCACCAGCCACTGCTCATCCACGCCCATCAGCCAGGCCGCATACTTCCACAGGTGCATCACGGCGCGTGACTCGCGCGGAGTAATCGGAATACCCATGGCGCGCATGCCGACCATCATCACCACGCCAAAGGCAAGATAGGTGGCGACCATATCGGTCTGGTTGACCGGCAGCCCCCACTCGTTGTTATCCCAGTCGTCACGTTTTTGCAGATTGCGTCGCACCAGCGCGTGCACCATGCGCACCCGCACGGTGGTCTTGAAGCCGTCACCCTTGCGCCGTAGCCCGTCCGGCTCAGTGCAATCCATCCACCATTTGCCGGTTTCGTTGATACGTTGTGCCGCGCCCTTGTTCAGCGCACCGGTCAGCACCAGTGCCTGATTGAAACCGGACAACAGATAACCACCCATCAGTGCAAAGTCGCGCAGGATAAAGGGGCCAGCCAGACCGCAGCGATGGATAAAGCGCCAGCCGGTCTCGATCAGGTCCCAGTCCACCCAGTCTGGCACCCGGTCGATCTCGGCAAAAAATTGTCGCAACGCTGGCGGCGCGTCGGCGACCGTCTCGATGCCCAGCTCCAGCGCCTTTTCGAACTGGCGCCTGGCCTTGGCCATGTCGTCGCTGTACATCCAGTCCAGTACTGCATCCATCTGCTTATCGCCATCCCAGAGCGCAGATACCAGCGCGTCGTATTCCTGCCGGCTCGGCGACGGATCGCGGCCAAGCAGCATGCGCATCCACAGTGGCTTGTCGATGGTGGCTTTCTCGAACGGGCGCACCCGGCGCGGCGCCGGTCGTGAGGTGCTGGACTGCATCGGTTCTCCCCCCGGGGGCATCAGCTTGATCTGTGTCCACGTTATTGCGAATATCTGCTCGTATTCAACTCGCATCTGGAGCCGGCATGCGCAAGCGTCCCCGTCAGCAGCGTTCACGGCAGATGGTCGAAACGCTGATTGATGCTACCGCCGTGGTGCTGGCGGAGCGCGGTCTCGACCATACCACCACCAACCACATTGCCGACGCTGCGGGCGTCAGCGTCGGGTCGCTCTATCAGTATTTTCCGGACAAGGAAGCGCTGATCGAAGCCTTACTGGAGCGCATGGTGGTGGACCTGCAAGCGGCTTTTAATCGACAGCTGCAAGTGCATGATCTGGCGGCGCTGGACTTGCAGAACCTGGCCCGCATCGCGATCTCCATTGGTCTGGGTACGCTGCGTGCCAATCCGCTGTATCTGGAATTGATGCAGAACTGGCATCGGCTGCCGGTGATGGCACCGCTGGACAAGCTGGAGCAGTACATGCTGACGGTGGCGCGGATGTATTTTCTGCAGCACTTCCAGAGTTTCCCCACCGCCAATCTGGAAGCACGCCTGTATGTACTGATCAACAGCACGCTGTTTACGCTGGCGCGTTATCTCAGTCAGCCCAACGCCCTGCTGCAGGAACGTGATGTTGTTGAGGCGCTGGTGTCGATGATTGATGCCACCCTGTCAAGTCGACGCATCGACGGCTGAGCCACACAAAGGTACATACCCGCGCGCAGGGGGAGTAGCATGAACACTCATGTTCCTGCACGGGAGACCAACCATGTCCACCGACGCCAACAGGGTCATTGAGTCCAGCCGCGAGCTGAATGTCAACGATCGCCGCTACCACTATCACGCGCTGTCGAGCGCGGCGACACCGGAGCAACTTGCGGCACTGCCGTTTTCGCTCAAGGTGCTGCTGGAAAATTTGCTGCGTCATCAGGACGGTGACAGCGTCCGCTATGCGGACATCCAGGCGCTGATCGAATGGCCAACGCGCAGCGGACCACGACCGGAAATTGCCTATCGCCCCGCACGCGTGTTGATGCAGGACTTCACCGGTGTCCCCGCCATCGTCGATTTGGCTGCCATGCGTGACGCCATTGCCGCAGCCGGCGGCGACCCGAACCGAATCAATCCGCTGACGCCCGTGGATCTGGTCATCGACCATTCTGTCATGGTGGACAAGTTCGGCAATCCGACTGCGTTTTCCGACAACGTCGAAATCGAATATCAGCGCAACCATGAACGCTACGCGTTTCTGCGTTGGGGCCAGAAAGCCTTCAACAATTTTCGCGTCGTGCCCCCCGGTACCGGCATCTGCCATCAGGTCAATCTGGAGTACCTTGCCAAAGGCGTGTGGCAGAGCGAATTCGACGGCAAGCTCTGGGCCTATCCGGACACCTTGGTCGGCACCGATTCGCACACCACCATGATCAACGGTCTCGGTGTACTTGGCTGGGGCGTTGGCGGCATCGAAGCGGAAGCCGCCATGCTCGGTCAGCCGGTCTCAATGCTGATACCGGAGGTGGTCGGCTTCAAACTCGAAGGCAAACTCAAGGAAGGCATCACGGCAACTGATCTGGTGCTGACGGTCACGCAAATGCTGCGCAAGCAGGGCGTGGTCGGAAAGTTTGTCGAATTCTATGGCGATGGCCTGAGCGACCTGACGCTGGCCGACCGTGCCACCATTGCCAACATGGCGCCGGAGTACGGCGCCACCTGCGGTTTCTTCCCGATCGATCACCGCACCATCGAATACATGAAGTTATCCGGCCGCGATGACGCGACGCTGGCGTTGGTGGAAGCCTACTGTCGCGAGCAGGGCCTTTGGCGTGAGCCCGGACAATCCGATCCGGTTTTTTCAGACACCCTGTCGCTCGATCTTGGTCTGGTCGAACCCAGCCTGGCCGGCCCGAAGCGGCCACAGGACCGCGTCTTGCTGAAACAGGCCGCCACGACTTTTATCGAGTTGCAGCGTCAGCATGCACCGGGTGAAGACGTCACCGCGATGCAAAGCGAAGGCGGTGCGCAGGCCGCCGTTGGCAATCACACGCCGGGCGAAGTGCCGATTGTTCTGGATGGCAAAAAACATCTGCTGCGTCACGGTGACGTCGTCATCGCCGCTATTACCTCCTGCACCAACACTTCCAATCCCGGTGTCATGCTGGCCGCCGGGTTACTGGCCAGGAACGCGCGCAGCAAAGGCCTTGAGCGCAAACCCTGGGTCAAAACGTCACTGGCGCCGGGCTCAAAGGTGGTCACCGATTACCTTGCCGCCGCCGGTGTGCAGGATGATCTGAATGCACTCGGATTCAATCTGGTTGGCTATGGCTGCACCACCTGTATTGGCAACTCCGGGCCACTGCCAGAGGTGATCGATGAGGCCATCCGCGCCGGTGACCTGATCGTGGCATCGGTGCTGTCCGGCAATCGCAACTTTGAAGGACGGGTGCACCAGAGCGTCAAAACCAACTGGTTGGCGTCGCCACCGCTGGTGGTGGCCTACGCGCTGGCCGGCAATATGAAAGTGGATCTGACCACTGACGCACTCGGCAAGGACAAGGATGGCAAGCCGGTGTACCTGAAGGATATCTGGCCGAGCAACGCACAGATTCAGGAAGCGCTGCTGTCGGTGCACGGCGATATGTTTTCCAGCCAGTATGCATCAGTGTTTGATGGCGACGAGCACTGGCAAAAATTGCCGACGCCCAAGTCAGACACCTATGCCTGGCGCAGTGACTCTACCTACATTCAACATCCGCCTTATTTTCATGGACTGGAAAAAAGCACGCCAACGCTGGCACCCATCACCGGCGCACGCGTACTCGCCTTGCTCGGAGATTCGATCACCACTGATCACATCTCACCCGCTGGCACCATCAAGGCGGATTCACCCGCCGGGCATTATCTGCAGGGGCACGGTGTCGAGCCGATTGATTTCAATTCCTATGGATCACGTCGCGGCAATCACGAAGTGATGATGCGCGGTACCTTTGCCAATATTCGCATCCGAAACGAGATGGTGCCCGGCACCGAAGGCGGCTTTACCCGCCACATGCCGCAAGGAGAGTCCTTGCCGATTTACGGTGCCGCCATGCGTTACCTGAAAGACAACACGCCGTCGGTGGTCGTGGCGGGCAAGGAATATGGCACTGGTTCATCACGGGACTGGGCGGCCAAGGGCACCAACCTGCTGGGTGTCAGAGCAGTTCTGGCAGAAAGCTTCGAGCGCATTCATCGCTCAAACCTGATTGGCATGGGGGTATTACCTCTGCAGTTTCCTGACGGTATCAGTCGCAAAACATTAGGCCTGAATGGTTCGGAGCTGATCGACATTCCTGATCTGGGCGACGACATTCGCGCAGGCCAGCGGCTCAAGGTCGTGATCCATTTTGATAATGGCGGGCATGAGAATGTCGACATGATTTGCCGCCTGGATACGGCCACAGAAGTGGAGTACTTCCGCCACGGCGGCATTCTCCACTATGTGTTGCGCAACATGATGTAATCCCGGCGGGCGACGCTATCAGGCGGCGTCGTTTCCGCCGCCGTTGGGCAGGAAGGGTTGGCGCAGCCAGTCCGCATACAAGCGGCAGGCGTCGGTCCAGGTAAAGATACCGGCGAGGCGTTCGTGGTGCAGCACCAGCACCACGGAGCAATGTTCACGTGCCATCAGGTCTAGCACCTGATCAGCTCGGTCAGCGGCATCCACGCAGCGCACCGGTTGCAGCAGCTCTGCCAGCGTGGCATCGCTGCCCGGCACGATCTGATCAAATTCGACGATCCCGGCAATGCGTGACCCCTCACGCGTCACCGGCACATGGTGAATGCCGTGATCCTGCATAAAACGACGGGCCTCGCTGGCCAGCACCGCCACATCCAGATGCCAGGGAAAGGCCGTCATCAGCCCGCTGATATGGGGAATCCGCTTCACCATGCCTCCTCGCCGGCCTGAATCGACCTGCTGAGCTTCGAGTTTACTCCCGCCCCTTCGGGTCGTCATGAAGGTTCTGCTAGACTAGTCGGCCCGACTCCAAATGGAAGCCAGTATGCGGGCTTGCCTGTGGTTGACATGGTTGTGGCTGGCGGCCCCTGCAATGGCCGGCAGCGAGAATGCAGCGCTGATACAGGCAGAGCAGCGTGATGCACACCTGCGTGAAAAAAATGAGCTCGCCTCGCGCATCGCCGACCTGCAAAAGCAGGCCGCAACAATAGAATCGCTGGCAGACCGCCAGACGCAATACATAGAGCAGCTGCAGGCTCAAATTGACGCCTTGCAACAGCCTGATGCCACGGAGTCTCAGCCATGACCTGCCCCACCCTTGCTACCCGGAGTCTCCATGCTGGGTAAGTTGCTCCGCGGGCTGCGCAGCCTGAGTGAACCGGTGGCACCGCTGAATAAACCGGTGGTGCCGGCGGTACCTGCCGCAGCGCCCACCGCCAGCACTACCGTGGCCGTCGAGTCCGAGGACGTCACCGGGTTGCCGTTCATGATCCGGCCGTTACTGGCTGATGACCTGCCGCACCTGGGCGCAGTGTTCAGTAGTGCCATCGACACGCTTGCTGCCAAAGACTATACCGCGCAGCAGCGGCAGGTCTGGACACAGCGGGCGGACAGGCCCGACTTTCTGCAGGCATTGCAGCAAGGCACGACCATCGTTGCCGAACATCACGGTGAAGCGATTGCCTTCGCACAGCTGCAGCCGGCCACGCATATCCGCATGCTGTATGTGCATCCGGAATGGGCATCGCTCGGCATTGCCACGCTGATGTACCAGTATCTTGAAGATGAAGCTCGCATACTGGGTGCTGATCATCTGGATACTCACGCCAGTGATAGCGCGCGCCGATTTTTCGAGAGCGTCGGCTTCAAGTTTCAAAATACAGAAACCGTCACGCTGGATGGCGTCGGCCTTGAACGTCACCTGATGGCCAAGGCACTGACACGCTGAACCCACTGCGTTACACGGAGGACTGACATGTCCAATCTCAGTCACGACGGCGCCACCTTGCGCTGCCAGGGCGCCGGTGACACCGGCGCACATCTGCACGCCCTGCCCGGACGGCAATCTGTACTGGGTGCCGGCCTGACCATTTCGCGCCTGTTGCCGCACCCAAAGCTGCGCATGATTGGCGCCTGGTGTTTTCTCGATCATATCGGCCCGGTGAGATTGAACGACGCCGACAATATCGATGTCGCACCACATCCACACATCGGCTTGCAAACCGCTACCTGGATGATCAACGGCGAGCTCTGGCACAAGGACAGTCTCGGCTATGAACAGGTGATCCGGCCGGGGCAGCTGAATCTGATGACCGCCGGACACGGCATCAGTCATTCGGAAGAGAGTCCACCGCAACGCAGTGACGCCGTGCATGGCGTACAGTTCTGGATCGCGCTGCCTGAGTCCTGCAAGGACATCGCCCCGGCGTTCGAACACATCGACACTCTGCCGCGCCAACAGATTGGTCAGACACAGGTCACTGTATTCATCGGTGAGCTCGCCAACATGTGCTCACCGGCCAAGGTTTACAGCCCTTTGCTCGGAGCAGAACTGGTCGGCCTGCAGGACGACACCATCACGCTTGCTGTGCCCACACAATTTGAATTGGGACTGCTGGTCACTGCCGGTACGGCGTGCGTAGATGACACAGAGCTGGGCCTCGATACGCTGTACGCCTTGGGCTGCGGCAGATCCAGTCTGACGCTGACGCTTGCCGCCGGCGCACGGGTGATGCTGATCGGTGGCGCACCCTACGGCAAACCGGTGCTGATGTGGTGGAATTTTGTCGGTCACAGTGACGAAGAAATCCGTCAGGGGCTGGACGATTGGGAGAACGGCGATCGCTTCGGTGAGGTCACCGCCTACAGCAAGGGAACACGCCTGACAGCGCCAGCATTGAATGCCGGTACACGACTGCGTTAGTCGCGTACCAGGAACAGGCTGAGTTCAGGCACGTAGGTAATCAGCAGCAGTACCGCCAGCAACACCAGCATGAATGGAATGGTGGCACTGAACAGCTCAGTGACCGATTTCTTGAACCGGTAGCTGGCGATAAACAGGTTCATACCCACCGGCGGCGTGATGTAACCGATCTGCATATTGGCAACAAAGATGATGCCCAGATGCACTGGATCGATGCCATAGCGTAACGCTACCGGCAAAATCAAAGGCACCATGATCACCAGCGCAGCAAAGATATCCAGCAGTGCCCCCAGCACCAGCAACACCAGATTCAGCAACAGCAAAAAGGCGACCTTGCTCTGCACATGGGTCTGGATAAAGGCGAACAGTTTTTCCGGCACACTGGCGTAAACCAGATAATCAGTGAACGCCAGTGCCACGCCCAGAATCAGCAGAATACCGCCAACCATCACCATCGACTCACGCATGATGCCCGGCAGCCGACGCAGGGGAATTTCCCGGTAAAGCAGCACCTCAACGATCAATACATACAGCGCGGTGACGGCCGCCGCCTCACTGACCACCAGAAAGCCCGAGAATATGCCGCCCAACACCACCACCGGTAACGGCAGCTCCCAGCGTGCTTCCCACAAGGCGCCTTTCAGCTCTGCGATGTTGAATGTCTGGCGTGGTACCGGCTGCTTGCGCATGGCCCACAGACACCAAAGGTACATCGCGACAATCATCAACAAGGCTGGCGCCAGACCAGCCAGATACAGATCAACGATATCGACCTGCGGCATATCCAGCTGCTGCGACATTTGCTGGGCGATAATGCCGTAAATCAGCAGCGGCACCGACGGCACAATCAGCAGACCAAGGCTGCCTGAAGACGTCATCAAACCCAGATTGAAGCGTTCCGCATAACCGGCCTTGGCCAGCGCCGGCAACAGCAGTGCACCGAGCGCGACAATGGTGACACCACTGCCACCTGTGAGCGCGGTGAAGAAGGCACAGGCCACCAGTGCGACAAACGCCATGCCACCCGGCATCCAGCCGAGCGCCGCCTGACTCAAGCGCATCATGCGATCCGCGGTTTTCGATTCACTCAACAAAAAGCCGGCGAAGGTAAATAACGGCAGCGCCATCAGCACCACCGAGTTGGCCATCTGGTAAATGTCGATGTGCAGCACCGCGAGTTCAGTCTCGAGGGTATAGAACCCCAGCGCCGCGGCACCAAGAATAATGGCAAACAGCGGGGCGCCAAGCAGCGCCAGAATAATCAGGATAATGACGCCGGCAATGATCACGCGTGCGGCTCCTGCATCGGTGGGCGCTTGCCAATCAGATCAAGCACCAACAGCACCGCATAGCGTCCGGCGATCAGGGCAAAACCCAGCGGAATGATACTTTGCAGGAACCAGGACGGCACCACGCCAAACCCGGCGGCACCGCTGTCGAACTCACCGCCTTCACCAAACACGAAGCGGCATGAGTGCCAGGCCACCAATGCACATATGGCGGTCGTAAAAAGATCCACCAATACCGACAGCCAGCGCTGTAATGCTGGTGACAAATAGTGGGAGGCGATATCGATACGAATGTGCTCGTCACGGCGCGAGGCAATCATGGCACCCAACAAACCAATCCAGAGCACAGCGTTTTGCAGAAACGGCTCAATCCAGACCAGGCTGGTGCCAAAAAAATTTCTCAGCACAATCTGCAGAACCGCCATCAGCACCATAAACAAAAGAACGGCCACAATCAGGCCGTCCTCGAAATAATGCATCCAGCGGATGACTTTCCTCATGGCTGCGCCGCGCGGTACTCGTCCAGCAGTCCCTGCAATGTATCGAGCATGCCCTGCGATACTTCACCCTCTTCCACCAATTCCGCGGTGGCTTTGGCGGCATAGGCTTTCCATTCCTTCATCTGCTCAGGGCTCGGCGCGACAACGGTGACACCCTGCTTCTGAATTGCCTCGAACGCCTTGATGTTATCGGCCCGGCTTTCAGCGTCCATCTGCTTGAAGCTGCCTTCGAGAATATCGGTAACTACTTTCTGATCCTGCTCAGACAGCTTGGCAAAATGCTTCTGATTGATCGCCAGCAGGCCATAGGTGTAGAGCAGCGGCACATTGGTCAGGTGCTGTACCCGCGAATGCCACTGCAACGCCAACGCCGCCGCCGGCGGTGCGGCGAAGGCATTGATCGCACCGGTCTGCAAGGAGGTCAGCACGGTGCCGAGGTTGAGCATTATCGGGGACAGTTCAAATACCTTTGCCGCCTTGGCGGAGGCAGTGTCATTGGCGGGCAACCAGAGCTTCTGCTGGCGTAACTGCTCCACACTGGCCACCGGCTCTGTGGTCATGACATAAGCAAAACCGCCATCGACCGCACCGAACGTGACCAGACCTTTCTCGGCAAAGCCCTTCTGGATCAGCGGGTCCAGCATTTTGCGTACGTGGTCGACTTCATCATAGGAGTTGAACGCCAACGGCAGATTCAGCACCTGACTGTCTCGATACTGCTGTGCAAATGCCCCCGCCTGGGCCAGAGCGCCATGTAGCTGACCGATTGAAATCTTGCGCTGCACCGCACGGTCATCACCCATCACACCGCCGGGGTAGATTTTCAGCTTTACCCGGCCCTCGGTTTGCGCGGCGATTTTCTCACTGGCGGCTTTGAGATGGTTCACCAGCATGGTGCCATCCGGGTACTGGGTGGAAATTTTCAGCGTGGTTTGCGCATGTGCCAGCCACGGCATCAGCATCAGCAGCGCTATCAACATTTTTTTCATTGTCGTTACTCCAGATCGCGCTTATTCAAAGTATTCCGCCGAACCGTCGAGCAAGGCTTGCGCCTGACGCTGGGCGTAGCGATTTTGCAAAGTCAGGCCGTGCTCATGCGGATCCGCTGCGAGCACTTCATTGAGCAGTTGGTCATGCAGCGCCTGATCAAACACCAGACGCGCATAGCGCTCCGCGCACAATGTCTTGGCCAGCAGGTTACGCCCTTGCGACAATGCCACCGCCTTGTCGAAGTGTGCTTTCGCCTGCTCCGGATTGCCGCCCAGTGAGGCCGGCAGAATCGAGTTCAAGGCGCCCAGATACATGTGCGCCTGACCAAACTCGTAAACTTCATTCAGCGCCACGACGCGCTGCATCAGGGCATCAACGCGGCCCAGCTCACCCACCGCATTCCAGTCGCTGCTGTTTTGCTGGATATAGCCGACCCAGGTGCTGCCCAGGGTATACATCATGGGCACATCACGCTTGCCGGCATCCGCCAGCAGCGCATCAAACTGATCAATCTTCATGGTCCGCACGTCACACCAGTCGTGGTCGTGCGCACAGGCAGCACGCAGGGCGTAGGCCAATGCCTTGTCGGTCAACGCGCGCGCACGCGCCTTGTCCTCGACATAAATACCGGCATAGGCAGAGTACAAGCTGGCGCCGCTCTGCAGCAGGGACTCACTCTCCGGCCAGTTGACGATCATGCCGTCGATCATCAGCAGATAGGTCGGCAAGCCTTCGCCCACCAGCTCGATGTCATCGTTGTTAAGCACGCCATAGGGCAAATTGTCGCCCAGACGGGCCACGGCACAGGCCTGTAGCAACACGCACAGGCCGACGATCGTCAGAATTCGCAGGGGAGCAGTAAAATGCACAGAAATTCGCCAGCTCGTTGTTGTCTTCGGGCAAGCGCCCTTTATAGCAGGCCACCTGCGCCAACTCAAACGGCGGCAGCGCTAAGCTACTGCCGATAAAGATTTTTCCGCTGCCACAGTCCGGCCATGGCACCCATGGCGCAGCCACTGAGCAGGCCCACCACGTGGGCGGTATTGGCAATGTTGCCGACCAGCCCGGTCATGCAGATCACCAGCCAGGCCAGCATCATCATCACCACTTCGCGCCGCAGCCCGTAACCCGCCTGCGGGCACACGCGGCCAAAAATCCACAGGTAGCCGAGCAGCGCATAAACCACGCCGGAGAGACCGCCAAACAGCGGACCCGTGTCCAGAAACTGGGCGACATTGGACAGTGCTGCGCTGACCAGCGTCACCAGCAACAATCGCTGCCCGGACTGGAAGCGCTCAATGATACGTCCCAGCTCCAGCCACCAGAGCAGATTGAAGATGATGTGCAGGACGCCAAGATGCAGCAGCGCCGGTGTGATCAACCGCCAGGGCTGGGCTGGCAATTGCGACAAAGCCGACGGAAAACTGAGCGCATCATAGACCTGCGGCCCAACCAGAAACGGCGACAGAAAAATCGCCGCACAGGCAACGAATACCAGTCGCGTCAGCGGCGGAATACTGCGCCACCAGCGCCCGGTTAACAGCGGGCGTTGTCCAGATATCGCCACCGGCTCGCTGTGCTGCCAGGCCTGCTGTTGAAAGCGCGGCGCATTGGGCGTGGCAATGAACTCATCCAGCAAGGCGCGCGCCTGCTGATATTGTTCCGGCGCCAGCAGGTAGAGCACATGGTCATGCTGTTCGGCGGCCACACGCACGGCAATGCCGTCCGCCGCCATCACCTGGGACAGCACCTGTGCGGGCTGGGGCTGGCCAAAGCGGGCCAGTTCAAGCATCCGGGTTCTCCAGGGTCAGGGTTCTCTGTTCGGCAGGCAATCGGCCAATTTGTTCCACCCGCTGCCAGAAACACTGCCAGTCCTGCTGGCAGCCGGCGAGCACGGCGTCAAAACCCGGCACCAGCGCCTCGTAATCTGCCAACGTTGCCAACTGGGCGTTGTTGAGCGGCCCGTCAAACCACTCCTGGTAGCCGGCCAGCGCCGGATCCTCCGCCAACAGCGCCCGGTAGCGCTGGCGTAGCTGTTCGCGCAGCAGGTCGCGCTGACGCAGTTTGCTGGCGTCGTCCTGGTCAGACTGATAGAGGCTGTCGAGGGCGTCGCGGGTCTGCGCCACCAACTCCAGCACCTGTTGGCGGGCCGCTTCACGACGCTGCAGTGCTGCATCAACCTCGGCGGCGTCACGCCCCAGGCTGTCCAGCCACTGGCGCATGCCGGCACGGCCGACCGCCGTCGCCAGACTTTCGTTAAAGCCGGTGTCGCCCTTGAGGTAATAGCGCCGATGGGCGAGCTCATGAAACAGTAGCTCGGCGATCCAGATATCGCTGCCCGCCAGCATCGGTGTGGTCAGCGGATCGTCGAACCAGCCCAGTGTGGAATAGGCGATGGCACCACTGGCGTAGACCTCGAGCCCCTGATCACGCAGGGCCTGCGCGTCACGGTCAGCACGCTGCCGGTCAAAATAGCCGTGGTAACTGGCGCAACCGACGATCGGGTAACACCATTGTTTGGCCGCCAGCGACAGCGGCGGTGCGGCAAACAGGTTCCAGGTGACCCAGTCCCGGTCCAGCGCCACATACTCGCTGTAAGCCTCCCCCACCGGCAGCAGCAGGGTGTGCTCGGCAAACTCGCGCAATTGTTGGGAGAGCAACAACCTGGCGCGCAGGGCAGGATCCAGCAGCGGGTCCTGCAGCAGCGCCTCGACCGGCTGACGCGCGGCCATCAGGGCATGGTGGCCGCGGGCAAGATGACTGTAGTAGCCGAGTTGGCAGCCTGACAGCGTCAGGCCCAGTATGACCAGCAGCAGGCGCTTCACGCGCGCGAGACGTAGCTGCGCTCGCCGGTGTTGACCTTCACCTTTTCACCGACTTCGAGGTATTCCGGCACGGACACCACCAGACCGGTATTCAGGGTCGCCGGCTTGGTGCGCGCCGAGGCCGAGGCCGCTTTCATTGCCGGCGTCGTTTCGACAATCTCCAGCACCACGGTTTGTGGCAGCTCCAGTCCGATCACGGTGTCATCGTGCAGCAACACCTGCAGGCCCTCGGTCGCCTCGGTAATGAACGCCATCTCGTCTTCGACATCGACTTGCTTGAGCGGATACTGGGTAAAGTCTTCGCTGTCCATAAACACGCAGTCGTCACCGTCGAGGTAGGAAAACTGCACCTGGCGGCGGTGCAACGACACGGTATCAACGTCGTCGTCACCCTTGAAACGTTCCTCGTACTTGCCACTGCCGATCACCGCCTGCGCCTTGACCCGATAGAGGGTGGCGGCGCCGCGCGCGGAAGGCGACTGGACGTCAATCTGGCGAATCACATAGAGGGTGCCGTTGGCACGCAGCACATCGGAGCGCTTCAGCTCGCTGGCCTTGGTCATGAGCGGTTTCCATCAACACAGACAGACCGGCGATGCTAACGGATGGCGCCGCCCCGGCAAAGGGGCTCAGGACGGCAGGTGGGCGGCAATGGCACGACGGCTGCGCCGGCACAGGGACTCCGCATCCTGATCATGCAGTGCCGGCAGGTAGAGCACACGCACGCGAACATGATCCCGACGCAATAGCCGCCACAGGTGCCGGTGGAACTCATCATCACCAATAAAGGCGGGTTCCGTGTCGGGTTGTCCAAACACATCCAGATACTGGATCACCACCGGCTGCACCGGCACATCAGCATCCACCGCCGACTGGAACAAGGGCGCAAAAAATCGCCGCAACTGACGACCATCGCTGGTCGTCCCTTCCGGGAATACGATGATCTGGCGACCGGCACGCAGGTGGCCAGCGATCTCAATCGCCTTGCGCCCGGACTCCCCGCCACCGCGACGAATGAACAGGGTTCCGGCCGCTTTGGCCAGCACACCGATCAACGGCCAGTCGCCGACTTCAGCCTTGGACAGGAAATGCACATTTTGGACCGCACCCAGCACCGGAATATCCAGCCAGGAAATATGGTTGCTGACCACCAGACCGGCACCCGGGTCCGGCACACCGACGCGCTCCACCTCCGCCGCCAGCAAGGTCAGCAAGCGCTGCTGCCAGCGCTGTGCATGGTCACGCACTGCTGCGGCAAACGGACGCCGATGGGCACGCAACACCAGCGCCAGACACAGGCCATAGCCGATATGGATCAGCACACGCAGGGCGCGCCAGTAACGGCGCAACTCATCCCGTGCAGTCGGCGCCGACCACGCCCAGCTCTGCGCACTCATGCGGCCTGCGCCTGCAGGAAGTGCTGGACGTAACGCTGTGGCAGCTGGTCACGCCCCATCAGAATGAAGAAGTCGAGGCAATTGAACTGCGGATCCCAGCACGGCTCGCCACACACCTGCGCGCCCATGCGCAGGTAGGCTTTCAACAACGGCGGCATACGCACCTTGCCGGCAGGGGTTTCGACGCGCAGCGCTTGCAACGGCAACAGCGGCTGCACCCGCAGTCGCACATCACTGAGGTGGTGCGTCCTGATCTGGCCAACAATGGCGGCCACATCATAGCCTTCCCCGAGCGCCACACTGGCACAGCCGATCAGGTGATCGATCCGCTCATCGAGCATGAATTGCGCGAGGCGAGACCATAGCGTCGCGATTACCGCGCCATTGCGATAATCAGGGTGGATACAGGTGCGGCCTATCTCCGCCACCCGTCCATGCAGGCGTGCAAGCATGGACAGGTCGAACTCGCTTTCAGAGTAAAAGCCGCCGGTACGCACTATCTGGTTTTGCAGCAGCACGCGGGTGTAGCCCACGATCTCGCCGCTCTGGCCGTCGCGCACGATCAGGTGCAGGCAGTGGCGGTCAAAGCGGTCGCGGTCCAGCCGCAGCGGCGAATCAATGCTGGCGCCGTACTCCTCGGAAAACACCCGATAGCGCAGCCGCTGGGCGCGCAGGATGTCCCGGCGTGAACGTGTAAAGCAGGCGCTATAGCGTGCCCCCTCTGTGCCCTCCAGCTTGCCCGGCCAGCCCAGCTTGCCGGCGGTGACGACAAAAGGTTTACTCAACACAGCATTTAACGCTTTGATCTTGGTGGCGGCTGCTGCCAGCATGCAGGTCTCCGATAACTGTTTCTGACAGTCTCGGGCGGCTCAATTGCAGCGCGGTGAAGCCGCAATGACAGTTTGATAACATCCGGACAGCTCAGCCAATGGAGACAGCACAAGGATGAAAGGCAAAGTTGCTAGCGTGACCCCGTTCCCGCTTGAGGTGGAAAAAGACAAGACCTATTACTGGTGTGCCTGTGGCCTGAGCAAGAAACAGCCTTTCTGTGATGGCTCACACAAGGGCACCGAATTCAGCCCGGTGGCCTACACTGCCAGCCGGGACCAGATCGTGTTTTTTTGTGGCTGCAAACAATCCGCACGCGCCCCGATCTGCGATGGCACGCACAGCAGCCTGACAGCCACCGAAAAAGACTGACGCGCACTGACAAGGACCGCCGATGAGTGCCCCGCAAAGCCACCTGTGGCTGAATCCGTTCAAACGTCAAACCATGGACTCGCGCGTCCTCAGTGCCTGGCAAGCGACACCGCTGCTGCACGGCATCCCCAAATCAGTGTGCGAAAAGTTGGTCACCTGCACCCATGTGCGTCAGTACCAGCCTGGAGAGTTTCTGTTCCGGGAGGGTGACACAGCAGTCGCCGCAGCGCTGATCATCGAAGGTGCTGTGACCATCCGCGCCAACGGTGAGGACATCGTGCGTCTGGAGCCGGGCGACTTTTTTGGCGAAGCCGCGTTGCTCGAGGACACGCCGCGCTCCGCCAGCGCGGTGGCCGATGGCGTGACCCGTATTTCATTGCTGGTGCGCTACCAGTTCGAAGAATTTGTCAGGCACCGTCCGCAGGCCGGCCTCGACATCATGACCAACCTCGCCCATCTGCTGCTTGGCCGACTGCAACTCGGCAACAGCAAGCTCGGTGATCATCAATGATCAATGGCTGGCCATTGCGGCTGTTGCTTGCCAGCCTCGCCATGCTGCTGTTGGCATGGGCAGTATCGCCGCTGTGGTTATGCATCCTGATCAGCGTGCTGTTTTATCTGTTGCTGACGCCACTGGTGAGCAAGCTGCAGGCCATGGGCCACAGCCATGACCGCGCCATCCTCTACAGCCTGACACCAACGCTGGTGCTGTTAATTTACGCGACCGGGTATTCGGTTGATGCCTTGCGCAACTATCTGCCACAACTGGCCGGTGACCTCGAGCAGCTGCATAACAGCGCCGCCACCGCCCTGTTCAATTTGCAAACCCATCTCGAGAGCATGATTGGTGTGCGACTGCCTTTGGCCGAGCAGGCGCAGCTGCTGAACCTGAACGCGCTGCTGAGAACCGACCGCCTGCTGGAGTCCACCGGTGTGTTCGCC
Organism: uncultured Alcanivoracaceae bacterium; assembly: GCA_964389795.1. Classification (GTDB taxonomy): domain Bacteria; phylum Pseudomonadota; class Gammaproteobacteria; order Pseudomonadales; family Alcanivoracaceae; genus JARGPN01. Next base: position 286,597 of record CAYMEY010000002.1, on the reverse strand, counting down.
AATATCGCCATCAATCTGGCACTGGTACCACCGCTGGCTTTTTTTCTGCTGCGCGATTTCCAACGTTGGCGTGACAGCGCGCTGTCGCTGCTGCCCAACGATCAGTTTGAACTCGGCTGGGTGATGTATCACGGCGTCAGCACGCGCCTGCAGGCTTATTTGCGCGGACTGGTGTGGCAAGCGCTGATTCTGGCTGCCATCACCTCGGTCGGCTTCTGGATTGCCGGATTTCCGTCACCGATCCTGCTTGGCCTGCTCACTGGTATCGCCGGTTTGGTGCCTTATCTTGGTCCGGTACTGGCGATGGTGGCACCGATGATCATGCTGCTGTCGGCGCCGGTATTTGAGCCGGAGGCGATATTTCATATTGTCGCCGTGCTCGCGATTGGCTTCGGCTTCGACAACCTGGTGACGATTCCATTCCTGCTTGCAGGCACCGTCAACCTGCATCCAGGCATTGCCATGGTAGCGGTGGTGGTGGCCGGTCATGTGGGTGGCATTCCGGCGATGATTCTGGTGATACCGGTACTCGGCATGCTCAAGATCATCAGTCAGACATTGCTGTACGGCCTCGGCCCGCCAGTCAACCTGCACCAAAGACGTTAATGCCACCATGCCGTTACTGACTGGCGTGGATTCACGTAATAGAAGGACGCACCCATGAAAAAAATCACCACCTCCCTCGCCGCAACGGCACTGTTCTGTGCGCCGCTGCATGCCGAGCGCCTGCCGATGCCAGAGCAGTTTTTCTATTTTGGTGGCCACGCCAGCCAGACCTTCATTGATTTGCTTGACCACAAGTACGTTGACGACATCGACAATCCGACGTTGCCGGGCGCGCAGTTGGGCTATCGCTTCAATCGACACTGGTCGGCACAGGTGTGGTGGGAACGTAACAGCTTTAGCACTGACAGCGGCGCCATTGATGGCGACCTCAGCCTGACCATCGCCAGCGCTCGCTATCACTTTGCCGACCACACGCTGATCGGCTTTGAGCCCTACCTGGGTATCGCCGCGGCCGATATGGAAATAGATATTCAGGACACTGGCAATGAAACGCTTAGCGGTGCCGAGTTTGGTGTGCAGCGTCGATTGCGTCCGCACTGGATCATCGATCTGGGCGCTCGCGGCTTGTACAGCTTCGATGATGAACGTCTGGATGGCGAAGCCTACATCGCCCTGAACTATGTCATCGGTGCTGCGGACAATCGTGGTGACAGCGACAACAAGGTTGCCGTTGTGACTGCGCCACAACCGCAGGACACAGACGGCGATGGTGTTGCGGACAGCGATGACCAGTGCCCGCAAACCGTCGCCGGTGCTAGCGTCAACAGCAGCGGCTGCGAACTCGACAGTGATGGTGACAAGGTCGCCGACTCGCAGGACCAGTGCGCAGCGACGCCGTCAGGTGCGCGCGTCGATGATCTCGGCTGCCGCATCAAACTGACCAGCACGCTGAAGCAAACGTTCTACTTCAACTTTGCCAGCGGTACCGCCGAACTCAGCGCCGACTCAGCCGCCGAAGTTGAACGCCTCGCCGCCCTGCTGCGTGAATATCCGGACTCCCATGTCACGCTCGAAGGTCACACCGACAGCCAGGGGGCTGACGCCTTGAACCTGACCCTGTCCGAGCAGCGCGCCAGTGCGGTTCGGCAGGCGCTGATTGATTCGCAAGGCCTTGACGCAACCCGGGTTGACGCCATTGGCAAAGGCGAAGCTGAGCCGGTGGGCGATAACAACACGGCAGAGGGCCGCGCCAGCAATCGTCGCGTGGAAGTCATCCTCGACGCCGCTAAAGACTGACCGCTTGCGTTGTGGGCGCCCCTGAAGGCGCCCTTGCCCTGCACTGCTTGCTACATCGCCACCCCGATTTGGCACTGCGGCCAACAGTGCCAGCGCGTGAGCACGCATAATCAGTGCAACCGGGCGACATTGCCCGCTTGACGTCTTTTTCACGCTTTCATTTAAAAGGACCCGAACACTATGGCCAAAGATGCTGTCGGCTACGCCCTGAGCGCGCTGAACAAGCTGGCCAGTTCCGACATTCTCGACAAGGTCGGACTGCGCAAGCTGGTCGAGCGAATTGCCTATACCCTGACCCGCACCGGCTTTCAGGTGATCACCACCAGCGCGCGGACTTTCAAGGCAACCCAGAAACTGGACAAGCCCGCGCGCCTGAATGCGCCCGGCCATACCACTGACCTGTTCGACCTGAATATCACCGAAGAACAGCAGATGATTCGCGACTCGGTGCGCAGCTTTGCCACCGACGTGCTGCGTGGCGTCGCCGAAAAAGCAGACCATGATCATGCCATCAGCAAGGAAACACTGGCGGCAGCACAGGAACTCGGCCTGAATTATTTCGCCGTTCCGGAAGCACTGGGTGGCGCTGCATCGGAGCGCTCCGTACTCACCTCCGCACTGGTGGCGGAAGACCTTGCCCACGGTGATATGGGTCAGGCAGTGGCGATACTTGCACCAATGAGCGTGGCGAATGCGCTCACCCGTTGGGGCTCAGCGGAACAGCAGGCAAAGTATCTGCCAGCGTTCACTGAAGAGAACCCCCCGGTGGCAACCATTGCCGTGGCAGAACCGGGCCTGATGTTTGATCCGTCCAAGCTGGGCACCACCGCCGTACAGAAGGATGGCAACTGGGTACTCAATGGCAAGAAAGCGCTGGTGCCGCTGGCCGCCCAGGCCGAGCTGTTTCTGGTGGCGGCGCAAACTGAAAGCGGCCCGGCAGTATTTATCGTCGAAGGCGGCAGCACTGGTTTGAGCTGCGCAGAAGAGCCGACCATGGGCGTGCGCGCTGCGGACATGCGCCCACTGGTACTGGACAACGTCAAACTGCCGCTGGCCAATAAGCTCGGCGGTGACGATTTCAACTATCAGGAATTCACCGATCTCGGCACGCTGGCCTGGTGTGCCCTCGCCGTGGGCACCTGTCAGGCGGTTCTGGATTATGTGATTCCCTACTGCAATGAGCGCATCGCCTTTGGCGAGCCGATCAGCCATCGTCAGGCAGTGGCATTCATGATTGCGGACATCGCGATTGAACTTGAAGGCATGCGTCTACTGATGTGGCGCGCAGCCTGCCGCGCCGAGCAAGGCAAGTCGTTCCAGCGTGAAACCCACCTGGCACGCACCCTGATCAAGGAAAAAGCCATGAAGATCGGCACCGACGGCGTTCAGCTGCTCGGCGGCCACGGCTTTACCCATGAGTATCCGGTCGAGCGCTGGTATCGCGACCTGCGCGTGATTGCTGTCGCCTTCGGCGGCCTGCACCTGTAAGCAGTGGAGATCTGACCATGAATATCGAAATTCCGAAAAAATTCAAACCGATCATCAACAATGCCCATCAGGTCGCACTGAATGTGTTCCGCCCGATTTCGCGCAAGTACGATCGCGCCGAGCATGAGTACCCGAAAGAGCTGGACATGCTCGCGTCGGTGCTCGACGGCTTCAATGAAGGCGACCCGGAATCCAGTGCCGGCGCATCACAAACCGGCAAGGGTCGCGTCACCGACGATGGTTCGGTCAAGAATGGCGCCAACATGAGCACCTGTCTCGGCGCGCTGGAGTTCAGCTACGGCGATACCGGCTTCCTGTTGGCGATGCCGCGTCAGGGTCTGGGCAATGCTGCAATTGCGGCGGTCGCCAATGACGAACAGCTGGAACGCTTCAAGGGCAAGTGGGCGGCCATGGCGATCACCGAGCCTGGCACCGGCTCCGACTCGGCCAACATTCGCACCACGGCGAAAAAGGACGGCGATCACTATGTCCTCAACGGCGAGAAAATCTATGTAACCTCTGGCCAGCGCGCTGACTGTGTCGTGGTGTGGGCGTCACTGGACCCGAGTATCGGCAAGGCTGCGATCAAGTCGTTCGTGGTTGAGTGGGGCACACCGGGTATGGAGCTGGTGCGTCTGGAGCACAAGCTCGGCATTCGCGCCTCCGACACCGCCGCCATCACCTTCACCGATTGTCGCGTGCCGACAGAAAACCTGCTCGGCAACCCCGAGATCGACACCAAGAAGGGTTTTGGTGGCGTGATGGAAACCTTCGATAACACCCGCCCACTGGTAGCCAGTTTTGCACTGGGCTGTGCTCGCGCCTCGCTGGAGCGCATCAAGGAAATCTTCGAAGGCCACTGCCAGCTCAGTTACGACAAGCCCGTGGATAACGGCTCCGCCGTGGAAGCACAGATCTATCGCATGGAAGCGGATCTGGAAGCCGCCTACTGGATGACCATGAAGGCGGCCTGGATGGCAGACAACAAGAAGTCCAATTCGCTTGAGGCGTCCATGTGCAAGGCCAAAGCGGCACGTGTCGGAAACGACATTACCCTGCGCTGCGTCGAACTGGCCGGTAGCCTCGGCTACGGTGAAGACGAGCTGCTGGAAAAATGGGCGCGCGACTCGAAGATTCTCGACATCTTCGAAGGCACGCAGCAGATTCAGCAGCTGATCATCGCCCGTCGCCTGCTGGGATTGTCTTCAAAAGAATTGAAGTAACTGGGCAAGACAAAAAAGGGCAGCTCACGCTGCCCTTTTTTTTGCCCGTCGCTATGACAGCACTATTGCTGTACTAGGGCGCGGCGTTGCCGAGCATGCCATCATCTTTCAATCGACCGATCACCGCCTTGCTGAAACTTTTGACGCCATCGGCCAGACCTTGGGGATCAATGGTGCGGGTTTGCGCGCGCCAGACCGCTTCACCGGTGCTGACGTCAAACAGCTTGGTCTGCACAAAGTAATCTTTCTCCTGAGTGATATAACCGGGCGTGTAGACCACGTCATAGTGATAACCGACATAGGCGCCGTAGCCCATGAAGTAAGGGACATTGCCCACAGCCACGACATCATTGCGCGGCGGCACATAGTCCTGACGCACGTCCTCATGCAGCAGTACCGTCACCAGCACCGCATCCACGCCGCTCTCGGCCACGACCTTTTCCGCCGCGGCACGAATCTGCTCTGGCTCACTCTTGTCGAGCCCGCCCGGCATCAGCAGGGATGCCACCTGACTGCTGACACCCTGATCGCTCAGACGCTGGGCCAGGCTCTGTTCCACCACCTGACGAATCTGGCCGTTGTCCGCCACCGTCAGCACCAGCACCCTGGCATAGGGTGCAGCGGCGTCCGGCGTGGTTTCCACCGACAGCAATTCCGTTCTGGTGCTGGCGCAAGCGGCGAGCAGCGCCACCATGATACTGCCGATCAAAACCCTGATACTGCGCATTCCATTTCTCCTGACTGTCCTGACCACCATGACTGGCCGCTAGTCTAGCAAGCCAGCGGAAAAATGCCGCCGTCCGGCTGCACTTTTTACCTGCACGGGCGTCCGGCAGCAGCTTTGTGCATAATGCCGGTTAATACAAGAACACAGGTGCGGCCATGTTTCGCCAGTCCACTCTCCTTGCTTTGCTCGTCCTGCTGACGGCCTGCTCTGATAGCGATGCACCGACGCCGGCCGAATCAGGCCACAGCGCCGCCGAACCGGCGACCAGCAGCACACCACCGGACGATACCGTCACCATCGCACCGCAGGCGGTCAGTCACGGCGTCACCGAGTTTGTTTTCCGTTGCAGTGACGGCAGTGAGTTCACCGTCAGCTACGGTGACCAGCTGGCGCTGCTGACGCTCGATGATGCGCAGCATCAATTACGTCAACAACCGACCGCATCGGGCGCTCGCTACAGTGATGAGCAACTGGAGTTCTATAACAAGGGTGACGAAGCAATCCTGATCATCGCCGATGTCAGCCATGACTGCGCCGCACTGGATCGCCAGCAGCAACGACTGCCGGGCCCTGACCTGATTGCGCCGGACCAGGCGGCCCCCTGATGCAAGAGCGTCTGCCGCCGCTGCACCTGCTGCGCACCTTCGAAGTGGCCGGCCGCCTGTTGAGCTTCAAACAGGCGGCAGAGGTGCTGCATGTGACGCCCTCCGCGGTCAGTCACCAGATGCGCCAGCTCGAGGATGCGCTCGGCATAGATCTGTTCTCACGCATCAATCGCGGCCTGCAACTTACCGCCGCCGGGGAGCTGTACCATCGCGACGTCACCGAGGGGCTCGGCCGCCTGACGCGCAGTACACTGGATCTGCACCGCCGCTTTGGCCGCCCGGCGCTACGCGCCAGCATTCTGCCGCTGATGGCAGCCGAACTGATCATTCCAGCTCTGGAAACCTTCCAGACCCAGCATCCTGATATCGAGCTGCGCATCGAGACCAGTGTCGAGGTCGCCGACTTCGCCAACAGCGATCTGGACGTGGCGATTCGTTATGGTGTCGGCGACTGGCCCGGGCTTGCCAGTGAGAAGGTCTGCAGCATTGTCGGCACACCGGTGTGCTCGGCAGCGTTTGCGCGCGAGCACAAGCTGCGAGATATCGAGGACATTCGTCGCTGCAAGCTGATCGGCCTGCCGCTGGAAACCCATGCCTGGGAGATGCTTGCCAACGCCGCCGGGCTGAAGGATTTTCACCCGGAACACACCCTGTTCCTGGACAGTCTACTGGCCACCAGCCGTGCCGCAGAGCAGGGCCTCGGCCTCGGCATTGGTGTATTCCCGCTCATGTCACCACTGGTGCAGTCTGGTCGACTGGTGACCCCCTTCAACGTCTGGGTGCCGGTACCACAGGGCTACCATCTGGTCTGGCGCCCCGAAGATACAGAGCGCCCGGCATTGCTGGCGTTCCGCCGCTGGGTGCGCGAGCTGATGGCCGACCTGCGCTTGCCGGCGGCGGCGTCAGATGAAACAGGCTCATCTGACGCAACCCAAATATCGTTTGTGGGTGGGCGCCGCCAACCGTAGCCTGCAAGCTCCACTTTCCCCTTTGGGAGCTTGTCATGCGTACCCCCGCGCTGGAATTGATCACCCGTTACCGCTGGAGCCTGGTGCTGCTGAGCACGCTGATCCTGCTGGCGGCGATGAGCGGCCTGTCACGCACCCGCGTGGTGTCCGACTTCGAAGTATTCTTTGAGCCAGACAACACCGACCTGCTGGCCTATCACGCCATGCAGGATGAATACACCAATGACGACAACATCCTGTTTGTGGTCACCGCCAAAGACGGCAATGTATTCAGTGCCGAGACCATGACCGCGGTGGAAGCACTGACCGAGGCGGCCTGGGGACTGCCGGACTCGATTCGGGTCGATTCGCTGACCAACTATCAGCACACCCGCGCCGACGGCGATGACCTGCTGGTACAGAATCTGGTCGAAGACGCGGCCAACATGAGCCCGGAACAGCTCGCCGAAGCCGGCGAGATCGCCCGCAATGAAATCACCCTGTACAAGCGCTTGGTGCGAGACGGCGATGTCACCGGCGTCAACGTATCGTTTGAAATTCGCGACGGCGACCGCAACGTGGAGTTTCCCAAGATTGTTGCCGCAGCACGGGAAATCCAGCGGCAGTTCATCAATGACTATCCCGGCATCGAAGTGCGGCTGGTCGGCAAGCTGATCAATAACAATGCGTTCCGGGAAAGCTCCCTGCATGACCTCACTCATCTGGTGCCACTAGCGTTGCTGCTTGCGCTGCTGTGTATCGCGCTGTTCATGTGGCGCGGCAGCCACAAACTTGTCACCGCTGCCAGCGCAACCTTTTCTGTTCTGCTGATTATCCTGTTCTCGATTCTCACCGCGCAGGGCATCGCCAGCTGGCTTGATATTCCGGTGACACCGCCAGTGGCCAATGCCCCGACCATGATCCTGACGCTGGCGATCGCCGACAGCATCCATATTCTGGTCAGCTACTTTCAGTACCAGCGTCAGGGCGAAGCACCGCCACGTGCCATGCTGTCGAGTCTGCAACTCAACGCCCAGCCGGTATTTCTTACCAGTATTACTACGCTGGTAGGTTTCCTCAGCCTGAACTTCAGCGATTCACCACCGTTTCAGGATCTTGGCAATATCGTCGCTATCGGTGTCGCCTTTGCCTGGCTGTTTTCGATGACCTTGCTGCCGGCGTTGATGCTGATCCTGCCGACGCGCGTCGCGCCCAACCACAGCGTGGAGACCCGCACCGCCGCGTCACCCGCCACCGCCGCACTGGCGGACTGGGTGATCCATCATTACCGGCCACTGCTGTACAGCGGCAGTGCGCTGGTGATTGCCTTTGCCCTGCTGGTGCCAAACAACACCCTCAACGATGTCTGGGCAGAGTACTTCGACGAGACCACGGTACAGCGACAAAGTAGCGACTATGCACGCACGCATATGACCTCCGTCAACAACGTCGCCTTTTCTTTGTCCGCTGGCGAGTCCAACGGCATCACCGATCCCGCCTATCTGGCGAAAGTCGATGAATTTGCCGACTGGTTGCGCGGCCATCCGTTCATTAGCCACGTCTACTCGTTCACCGATGTGATGAAGCGCATCAATATGAACATGCATGGTGATCAACCGGACTGGTACCGCTTGCCGGAAGAGCGCAATCTGGCCGCGCAGTACATGCTGATGTATGAGTTATCACTGCCGTTTGGTCTGGATGTAAATAATCAGGTCAATATGGACAAGTCGGCGACCAAACTTTTGGCCACCGCGCGCAACAGCTCCACCAGCGATCTTCTCGCGTTTCAGGAAGACGCCCAGCGCTGGCTGCGTGACAATGCACCGCCGGCCATGTATCACCCCGGTGCCGGCGGCGATGTGATGTTCGCGCACATTGGCCAGAACAATATCCGCAGCATGCTGTTTGGCACTTTGCTGGCACTGATTGGCATTTCGGTTTTGATCGCAGTAATGCTGAAATCGGTGCGCTACGGCATTATCAGTCTGGTGCCGAACCTGGCACCGGCGGCGGTAGCGTTCGGCTTCTGGGCACTGTATGACGGCGAGATAGGCCTGGGACTGTCCGTGGTGGTCGGCATGACGCTCGGCATTGTGGTCGACTACACCATTCACTTTCTGTCCAAATACCTGCGCGCCAAACGCGAGCAGCAGCTTTCCACTGCCGCCGCGGTGCGCTACGCCTTCAATACCGTCGGTGTTGCGCTGGTGGTCACTACCATCATCCTGTGTGTGAATTTCGGTGTGCTGGCCATGTCCACATTCAGACTGAATTCGGACATGGGGTTGATGACGGCAATCACCATCTTTATCGCGCTGATCGTCGACTTTTTCCTACTCGCGCCACTGCTACTGTGGCTTGAACAGGGCAAGGCCATGGCAGACACCGGCTCCGGTGAAGCCATCAATGTCAGCCATTAAAAGCAGATAAAAGCAGATAAAAAAAGAGGCGCTTGATGCGCCTCTTTTTTTATTCCATTCCAAACCAGCGCCTGAGCATCTTGTCGAGGTCCGCCTGACGGAATGGCTTGGCAACAAAGTCATCCATCCCGGCTGACAAACAAGCCTCACGATCGTCAATCATGACGCCGGCGGTCATGGCGATGATGGGCAAGTGCTCACCGGAGCGGGCTCGCATATGATTACGACGGATGATCCGGGTTGCGGTAAAGCCGTCCATTTCCGGCATCTGGCAATCCATGAACACCAGATCGTATTGCTCCTGCTCGAGCACCGACAGGGCTTCCTCGCCATCATTCACCACTCGTACTTCGCAACCCATACGCTCAAGCATGATGCGCGCCACCTGTTGATTGGTGGGCGTGTCTTCTGCCAGCAGGATGCGCTTGCCCAGCATTGGCATCTCGTTCTGGCGCACCGGTTTGCTTGGCGCCTCGTTCGAAATTTCTCCCAGCACCCGCCGCAATACCCGATCAAGTTCATGCCGACGCACAGGCTTATGCATCACATGCGCGACACCTGCACTGTGCGCACGTGCCAGCTCGCCCGGCTGCAGCATCGAGGCCACCATCACCCACACTGGCGCCGCGCCGGAGGCTTCAGCCAATGCCTGCTCCGCCAGCTTGATGCCGTCCATAATCGGCATGCGCAAATCGGCAAACACGCACTGCCAGGGCTCGCCTCGCTGGCGCGCCTCCTGTAGCTTGCGCAACGCGACCATACCGTCTTCGGCTTCTTCACACTGCATGCCAAATTGCTCAAGCTTGCGCCGCAGAATCTCCCGGTTGGCCGGGTGATCGTCAACCACCAGCGCGCGGATACCGAGGAGATGCAGATTGCTGTCGTGGTCAGACAACTTCATCTTCGAAGGCAACGCCAGCACCCTGACGGTAAACACAGAGCCTTGCCCTGGCGTACTGATCGCACTGATCTCACCGTGCATCATTTCCACCAGCTGTTTGACGATCGCCAGGCCCAGACCGCTACCACCGTAACGACGCGCATGGGAGCTATCGGCCTGAACGAAAGGTGTAAACAGTCGGGCCAGTGTTTCCGGGTCCATGCCAATGCCGGAGTCGTTGACCACGATGATCAGTTCCGTGCCCTGATCATTGACCTGCGCACGCATGTTGACGGTGACTTCGCCCTGATCCGTAAACTTGATCGCATTACCAACCAGATTGAACAGGATCTGCCGCAACCGGTTGGCATCGCCTTTAACTGCTTCAGGCACAGAGGTATCGATATCACAGACCAGTTCCAGTCGCTTGCGATAGGCTTGCTCGGCAAGCAATTCCAGCACCTCTTCCACCACCTGGGCGGGACTGAAATCAATGCACTCCAGCTCCAGCTTTCCGGCTTCGATTTTGGAGAAGTCGAGCACATCGTTGATGATGTTCAGCAATGACTCTCCGGAAGAATGCACAGTTTCCGCAAAGTGGCGCTGGTTCTCATTCAGCTCCGTCTCCAGCAACAGCTCGGTCATGCCCAGTACGCCGTTCATGGGTGTGCGGATTTCGTGGCTCATGGTGGCGAGAAACTGAGACTTGGCACGGTTGGCAGACTCCGCCGCCAATCTGGCTTCGTTCAGTTCACGGGTGCGCGAAGCGACTTGCTGCTCCAGCGTCAGGCGATGACGTTCGAGCTCAAGATCCCGCAACTCGATTTGCGCCAGCATGTCGTTAAAGCTGGCCGTCAACTGGCCGACCTCATCTCGGCCGGCAAGGCGTGCGCGCAATGCATAATCGCGCCGCTGCGACACGTCACGGGCCACCGCAGCCAGATCAAGAATCGGTGCTGTCGCACGTCGGCCAAGCCAGCGACCGATGAGGACGGAAATCATCAGTGATAGTGCGCTGATCAGGATCAGACCAGCGAGATACGCCGACAATTCAACCCACAAGGCGCTGACATCCGCATGAATACGCAGCACGCCAAGCACGTCATCTTCGAGCATGATCTGTTGCTCGATATCCACCTCACTGCCAAACAGGGAGTAATCCCGCGGTGGTGAACAGGCGGTTTCATCGTCGCGGAAATTTACCTGCGCAAAGACGGTGCCGTCCTCATTGACAATGCAGGCGGATGAGATAGTGGTATCCGCCGTCAGCGAACGCATCATCGCCGTCGCTTCACCGGTGTCGGAGAATGCTACTGCGGCCTGAACATTAAAGGCAGTTACCCGCGCCAATGTCTCGATCCGGACCAGCGTATCGGCGCGCATCTTGATTGAGGACACCAGCGCAAACGCAAGCCATGCCAACAGCAGCGCGAGACCGCCACTGAGCAGCACAATGCGCTGTAGCTTCTTGCGTAGCGGCAGGTCAGCAAGGCGACTCATCTCACCTCCTGCGCCAGTTGCAAGATACGGGCACTGACCTTCAGACCCGTCGCTTGAGCGGCTTTCAGATTGATTCGGAAGCGCACATGGTTATCGTCAATAAACAACGACACCATGCCGTTACGATCAACAAAGTTGACGTCCTCACTGATCGTGAGCACAGGTTTGCCATTCAGGGTTGCCAGCATGCCGTCGTAATTGGCGTGTGGCTTGGCGAGATAGAGAATATGGCAGTTGCCGGACTGTTGCGCGCTATCGAGCAACATCAGGGCAATATCGCGTCCCTGTGCGGAGCGCCCCTGAATCAGGTCGAGTCGATTATTGCTGGCTTCTGAGGACAGCGCACAAAGGCGAATCGGGGTATCGGACGCGGCAAAGGCGTCCACTGGCCATTCCACAAACTTGGCGAAGTTGTACACGAACGCCGCCTTGATGCGTTCGGCACGATCATCAGCAGACGCCACGCTGCCAAGGAGCAAAAACATCACCCCCCAGACCAGTCGCAAACTGTCCTTGCCAATCATCACGCTAACAATCCTTCCCACCACCAGCGCAGCTGAATACGCCCTGATTATTATTGTTGAGCCCTACCCAGTGAGGAGGCACAGACGTACTACTGACTCCAGAACGCAGCCTCTCGCAACAATATCGTATCTGGCCACCCGGTTGAAACCAAAAACAAACAAAGCAGCTACATAAATGCCCGTTAAAACACAGCCTTACGGCTACACGGCGATTGCAAAGGCGCACAAAAGCGCGTTGAATTCATGGCACGTGGGAACACCCAACGTCACCACTGAAAGCGAGGTCATCCATGGCCTGCTCAGATGGTACCGGTGGCAGCACCGGAAATAACAAAGAAATGCAGGACACGACATTTGAACAAGTTGAAGGACCGCCGATTCCGCCACGCCATGGTTGCCCTGATCTGCCTGGCTGCCACGTCGCCGCTGGCCGCAGCGCAGGCCACTGTGATCCTCAGCCAGGGCTGTGAGTACCTGTTGCTGGACTCCAGTCAGGGACAGATCCTGATGAAGATCATCAAGGGAGAGGTGCCCAAGGCCGGGGACACGCTCAAGGGCACATTCAGGCAGCGTGACTTTGCTGAGCTGACCGTTCAGCGCAACGAGGGCAAGCTTAACGCCTGGATTGATCTGATCGACCGCAGCGGCAGCAAGGCGCTGATGCGCTACAGCCAGTATTGCGAAGGGTAAGCGCACACTTACCTTTTGATAGCCTCCAGCAGCGCTTCCGGCACATCTGCCCGCACCGCGCAGCGCACTTGCCTGCCATCCCGGTGCAGTTCAATCAGGCCTGCGTCCGCCAGCTCCTTAAGGTGGTGAGACACTGTTGGCGCACCGATGCCCAGCCGCTTGAAGAAGTCCCCCAGCAGGCACCCTGGCGCCGCCACTTCCCGCTGCCCCTCCGCCGCCTGGCGGTAGAGGATTTCGCGAAAGATGGTCAGTCGGTGCGGACTGGACAACGCCTTGAAGGCGCGGGCCAGACGAGCAGTATCTTGCATGGAAACACCTCCTTCCGGACGGGCCAATAGCCATGGCTGGCCGGATTAATGTTTGACGGTTATCGAACCATCCAATAGTTTGACATCCATCGAAGTAATGCAGTTTCGCCCAATTCACCCCGGGAGACAATCATGTCCACGTCACTAGAGCAGTCGCTGACCCTGCCCTGCGGCAGCACCCTGAAAAACCGCTTTGCCAAATCGGCCATGAGCGAAACCCTGGGCACCACCGATAATCGGGCCACCGAGGGACTGGCGCGTCTGTACCGGACCTGGGCGGAAGGTGGTACCGGACTGCTGATCAGCGGCAATGTGATGATTGATCGCCGCCATCTGGGTGAGCCCAATAACGTGGTGCTGGAGGATGACAGCGATCTGGCAGCGATCAGACGCTGGGCGGCGGCTGGCACCGTCAACAACACCGCGCTGTGGATGCAGCTCAACCATCCCGGCAAGCAAACGCCCAAATTATTGACCAGGCAATCTGTTGCGCCGTCGGCAATTCCGTTCGGCAAGGACCTGCAGGGCTTTTTCAACACCCCGCGCGCCCTCACCGAAGAAGAAATCCTCGACATTATCCAGCGCTTCGGTCGCAGTGCCGCACTGGCCAAACAGGCCGGCTTCAGTGGTGTACAAATACACGGTGCGCACGGCTATCTGGTCAGTCAGTTTCTGTCTCCGCACCATAACCAGCGCACGGATCGCTGGGGTGGCAGCCTTGAGAACCGCATGCGCTTTGTGGTCGAGGTGTATAACGAAATTCGTCGACAGGTCGGTGCCGATTATCCGGTCGGCATCAAACTGAATTCCGCCGACTTCCAGCGCGGTGGATTTAGCGAAGAGGAATCCATGCAGGTGGCCGAAACCCTGGCCAACCTTGGCCTGGATATGCTCGAGATCTCCGGCGGCACCTATGAAACGCCGTCCATGACAGGACTGTCTGTGGCCGAGAGCACGCGGCAACGTGAAGCCTACTTTCTCGATTACGCGCAGAAAATTCGTCAACGCGTCAGCATTCCGTTGATGGTAACCGGTGGCTTCCGTACTGACACCGGCATGCGTGAGGCGCTTGCCAGTGGCGCCACGGACCTGATTGGTCTGGCGCGGCCGCTGGCAGTGGAGCCGGACTTGCCCAATCGTGTTCTCGCCGGCGAAACGGTTCGCAGCAAAGTCCGTCCAATCAAGACCGGCATCAAGCTGGTCGACAAAGCGGCAATGATGGAAACCATGTTCTACACCTACCAGCTCGGTCGCCTCGCCAGGGGCAAACAGACCAGACCAAACGAGTGGGGACTGTGGGCCCTGATCCGGGCCATGACCCTGATGACCTTGCGTACTGGCAAGACACGCCGCCTGCGCGCCTGATGCAGGCACAAAAAAAGCCCGCAGAGCGGGCTTTTTTTGTGCCTGGCCAAACAGCTACAGACGCGCCGCCAACTCTGCGCCCTGCCGAATGGCGCGCTTGGCGTCCAGCTCCGCCGCCAACTCAGCACCACCAATCAGGTGATAGTTCGGCGTCCCCCGGGTGGCAGTGTCTGCCTGCGACAACTCATACAGTTCTTTCAACGACTCCTGGCCGGCACACAGCACCACCGTGTCGACATCCAGCAACACCGGTTCGCCGCCCTGCGTGATATGCAGTCCCTGATCATCAATCTTGTCGTAGCTGCATCCCTTCATCATATGAACACCTTTTTTCTGCAGCACGGCGCGATGAACCCAGCCCGACGTGCGACCCAAATCCTTGCCCAACGGCGTGGCTTTGCGCTGCAGCAGAAAGATTTCCCGGGCCGGCGGAATCACCTCCGGCTTTTCCAGACCACCGGGTTCGGCGCTGTTGAAGTTAACGCCCCACTCCTGCAGCCATTCATCCACCGGCTGCGCATGGGTGAAGTCCTCGCGCTGACCATGGACCAGAAATTCAGCCACATCAAAGCCAATACCACCGGCACCAATGACCGCCACACGGTTACCCACTTTGGCGCCGCCACGCAGCACCTCCACATAGCTGACCACCTTGGCATGGTCGACGCCGGGGATCGCCGGCTTACGCGGCAACACGCCGGTAGCAACAACAATTTCGTCGAACCCCTGTTTCTCCAGTTCGCCATGGGCGATGCGACGACCCAGCACCAGTTTGACGCCGGTCTTTTCAATACGCTTCTGGAAATAACGAATGGTTTCCCAGAATTCTTCCTTGCCAGGAATACGCGCCGCCATATTGAACTGGCCGCCGATGCGATCGTCCGAATCAAACAGGGTGACATCGTGACCACGCTCGGCGGCGACAGTGGCTGCTGACAAGCCCGCCGGGCCAGCACCAATCACGGCCACTTTTTTCGGCTTGTGAGTCTTCAGATAACGCAATTCGGTTTCGTAGCACGCCTGCGGATTGACCAGACAGGTGGCGCGCTTGAGATTGAAGGTGTGATCCAGACAGGCCTGATTACAGGCAATGCAGGTATTGATTTCATCGGCTTGTCCCGCCGCCGCCTTGTTCACCCAATGCGCATCCGCCAACATCGGGCGTGCCATCGACACCATGTCCGCCTTGCCTGACGCCAGAATGCTTTCGGCCACATCCGGCATATTGATACGGTTGGACGCGATCACCGGAATGCTCACCACCTCTTTAACCTGTGCGGTGACGTCGACAAAGGCCGCACGCGGCACAGACGTAACAATGGTCGGCACCCGTGCTTCGTGCCAGCCGATACCCGTATTGAGAATGGTCACGCCGGCCTGCTCCAGCGCACGTGCCAGGTCGAGCACTTCTTCGCGCGTCGAACCGCCCGGCACCAGATCAATCATCGACATGCGAAACACGATGATGAAATCATTGCCACAGGCCTTGCGTACGGCTTCAACAATTTCCACTGGAAAGCGACGACGGTTCTCACTGCTGCCGCCATAGGCATCAGTACGCTGATTTGAACGCGGCGCCGTGAACTGATTAATCAAATAGCCTTCGCTGCCCATCAGTTCAACACCGTCATAGCCGGCGCGCTTGGCCAGCTTCGCCGCCTTGGCGAAATCCTTCACCGTCTGACGCACTTCTTTCGTGCTCATCGCCTTTGGCTTGAACGGATTGATCGGCGATTTGATCGCCGACGCCGATTTGGACAGCGGGTGATAGCTGTAACGGCCCGCATGCAGCAATTGCAAACAGATCTTGCCACCTTCCTTGTGCACAGCGCGCGTCACCACGCGGTGGCTGAGCGCATCCGCCAGATTGATCATGCTGCCGGAGAATGGATAGAACCAGCCACTGCGGTTTGGATTGAAGCCACCGGTAATGATCAGGCCAACACCGCCTTTGGCACGCTCGGCAAAATAGGCGGCCAACTTGGTGCGATGCCAGAGACGGTCCTCCAGGCCGGTGTGCATGGATCCCATCACCACGCGGTTACGCAGCGATGTAAATCCCAGATCCAGTGGCGCAAGCAAGTTCGGATAGGTGGCGGACATCGGACAATCTCCTTGGGGTCTGACGGGCCCGGCAGGCGGCCCCGGCTAAATCTGGACAGCGTCAAGATATGCAGGTATCTTGACGCTGTCAAGTTCCAGAAGAGACCTGTCCCGCAATGACCAGTGCCGGCAAATACCACCATGGCGACCTGCGTCCCGCATTACTGCGTGAAGCCGAGCTACTGCTGCGCGAGGACGGCATTGATGGCCTCAGCCTGCGCAAGCTGGCAGAGCGGGTTGGCGTTTCCCGCATGGCGCCCTACCACCATTTCAAGGACAAGCACGAGCTGTTGTGTGCGCTGGCGGCGGAAGGTTTCCAGAAGCTGGAGCAAATCATGGAGCAGGCGCCGTTGACCGCGGACGGTGATCTCGCCGCTCAGCTCAGCGCCTTTGTCCGGGCCTACCTGCGTTTCGCCACCAATCATCCGGAACAGTATGAGCTGATGTTCGGCCGCCCGATCTGGAAAGCAGGCACCCCGACAGACGAACTCAAGCAGATTGCCTACCGCACCTTTCGACAGTACGCAGAAAAAATTGCCGAAGTCATCCCGGTACAAAAGTTGCCGTCAGGCAGCAACCCGCTGCGGTTGGCTCAAGCCAGCTGGGCAACCTTGCACGGCCTGTGTCGCCTGATGATTGACGGCATTTATGTCAACAACACCGACATGGAAGAAGTCAGTGAGGAATCCGTGCGCTTGATGATGAGCGTGCTCAGGGCAGCTCCAGAATCGCGTTGAGATAAACCTGGGCGCGATACTCGGCGTAGAAATCCACACTGATGCCCAACAAGGCGGCGAACAGCAGTCCCACTGCCACGCCGATGGCGGTGGGCGTATTCAGAAACAGCAGCAACGCCAGCGCCGCGGCAATCAGGACATAGAAAATCAGCCGGTACAGCCGGAAATTCGCCACCACTTTTTCCATGCGCTCGCCCTCCACTGCCACCACGCCGACACCATTCTGCTGATACGAGCTGGTCAGCTTCGCTACCTGGCCCGGCGTTTTGACTGCCAGCCCGATGCCGCCCAGCAGTGCGCCCAGCGCCAACACCAGCAGTGTTACACCCAGCCCACGGGCGAAGCCATCCTTGACCGCGAACCATAGCCAGGCACTGACCAATATCAGCAACAACCCCAGCAGTGCCACAGAAACACCGGTGAGTCGCTCTGCACGAAAATACAGCTGAGCCTGCTCCAGAAAATCCACTGCTATCTCCTTCTGTCGCGCCAACCTACGGTATGCCCATGATAGCCACAGACATCAACCTGTCTGCCAACTGCCGGGCAAAAAAAATCCGGCCGCAGCCGGATTTTTTCATCACCGAACAAGGCGGCGATTATTTTTCCAGAATTGCGACCACGCCCTGACCACCTGCGGCGCAGATGGAAATCAGGCAGCGACCGGAACCTTTCTCGTTCAGCAGCTTGGCCGCGTTGGCCAGAATTCGGCCACCGGTGGCCGCAAACGGGTGACCCGCCGCCAGCGAAGAGCCTTTGACGTTAAGCTTGCTGCGATCAATGCTGCCCAGCGGCTTGTCACGGCCGAGACGGTTCTTGCAGAAGCTCTCGTCTTCCCAGGCTTTCAGGGTCGACAGTACCTGCGATGCGAAGGCTTCATGGATTTCATAGAAATCGAAGTCCTGCAGCGTGATGCCGGCCTTGTCGAGCATGCTCGGCACTGCATAGGCCGGCGCCAACAACAGGCCTTCTTTCTTGCCAACAAAATCAATCGCTGCCGCCTCACCGAAGGTGATGTAGGCCAGTACCGGCAGATTGTGCGCCTTGGCCCAGTCTTCAGACGCCAGCAGCACCGCCGAGGCGCCGTCAGTCAGCGGCGTAGAGTTGGCCGCGGTCATGGTGCCGTTCTCGCCACCGAATACCGGCTTCAGCGTCGCCAGCTTTTCCAGGGTGGAATCGCCGCGCATGTTGTTGTCGCGCTCCAGACCCTTGAACGGGGTGATCATGTCCTTCTGCCAGCCGTCTTCATAGGACTTGGCCAGATTCTGGTGTGACTGCCATGCCAGCTTGTCCTGCTCCTCGCGCGGGATGCCCCACTCAGCGGCAGTAATCGCCTGGTGCTCACCCATGGACAGGCCGGTGCGCGGCTCGCCGTTCTTCGGCACATCCGGCATGAACCAGGCTGGGTTGAACAGCTTCAGCGCCAGCTTGGCTTTTTCGCCAGTGGTCTTGGCCTTGTTGATCGCCATGAACACTTTGCGCTTTTCTTCGTTGACGCCGATCGGCGCGTCGGAGGTGGTGTCGACACCGCAAGCAACAGCGCTGTCGATCTGGCCGAGAGCGATCTTGTTGGCCACCAGAATGGCCGCTTCCAGACCCGTGCCACAGGCCTGCTGAATATCATAGGCCGGGGTTTCCGGTGCCAGACCAGAACCGATGACACACTCGCGTACCAGGTTAAAGTCGCGGGAGTGTTTCATCACCGCACCACCGGCCACTTCGCCGAGCTTCTCGCCCTTGAGCTTGAAACGCTCGACCAGACCCTGCAGGGCAGCGGTCAGCATCTCCTGGTTGGAAACACCGAAATACGCGGTGTTGGAACGGGCGAACGGAATACGGTTACCACCGATAATGGCCACCTTGCGTACACTTTTGCCTGCCAGCATGTCGAAAACCTCCACTTTGCCTGCGAACCGGACATCCGCCCGGAACATTGAGGGCGCCAACTATATAGTCAACCGGGGAAAAATGCCTGCCTCAGCGCGGGACGCGGCAACCCCGGACAGATTGCGAAGCGCAGTCTAGCGGCACGCCATCATGGACGGGTTGGCTTTACCGCCAAGCCATGCACCGCCATCGGTCAATAATGCGCAGGCCCGGCGATGTTTCAATACGCGCCACTTGGGGTAGAGTAGCCCCTTTCTGGCGTCCCGCGGGCCGTTCAAGCTGCCCGGGCGTCTCCATTCGCGCATCCACATTCTGTTGAAGGACGAGACCATGAGCGACGTATATCAGGCGATTGCCAATTCTCCCGTGGGCAAGAAACTATTCAGCTCCCTGAACCTGCCGATTCCGATCATGCTGGAGCGTCACCGCCCGGATCAGGCGTCATTCATTCAGGGCAATGTGCTGATCGGCGCGGCTGCCGGCAGCAAGGCCGTCCCGGCAGTACTGGCAACATTGAAGGCTGCCAGCGGTGCCAAGCTCAGCACGCTGGCCGGCATGGCCGCAGAAGCCGATGTCCAGAAAGCCGCAGGCGCAGCCGGCGTTAACGTCGACAACTACACCGCCAGCAAGGACGATGGCCAGAAATTCAAGTCGCTGATTCTGGACGCCACCGGCGTAAAGAATACAGCTGAACTGCGCGCCATCTACGACTTCTTCCACCCGGTAATTCGCAAGCTCGACAAATGCGCACGCATTGTTGTCATCGGCCGCACGCCGGAGCTGTGCTCGCTGGAGCAACGTATCGCCCAGCGCGGACTCGAAGGTCTGGTGAAGTCACTCGGCAAGGAAGTGAAAAAAGGCGCTATCGCCAACCTGATTTATGTTGAAGACGGCGCAGAAAGCCAGCTCGCCGGTCCGCTGCACTTCTTCCTGTCGCCAAAATCCGCCTATGTTTCCGGTCAGCTGATTCGCGTCGGCGCCTCCGACTTTGGCGCAGACGGTTTTGACTGGAACAAACCGCTGTGGGGCAAAACCGCACTGGTGACCGGCGCCGCACGCGGCATCGGTGCAGCCATTGCTGAAGTACTCGCCCGTGATGGCGCCAAGGTCATCGTGTTGGATATTCCGCCGATGGCAGAGGATCTCAAGCAGGTTGCCGCCAACATCGGTGGCGTCGCACTGGAAGCTGATATCACTGCCGCTGACGCACCGGCAATTATTTCTGCTGCGGCGAAGGACAATGGCGGCCTGGACATCATCGTGCATAACGCCGGTGTCACCCGCGACAAAACCATGGGCGGCATGCCAGACAAGTTCTGGGACATGGTGATCGATATCAACATCGGTTCCGAAGAGCGCATCAATGCGCAGCTGCTCAAGGACGGCACGCTCAACAGCGGTGGCCGTATCGTTTGCGTCAGCTCCATTTCCGGCATCGCCGGCAACATGGGTCAGACCAACTACTCCACCTCCAAGGCGGCGGTCATCGGCATGGTACAAGGCATGGCACCGGAGCTGGCTGAAAAGAACATCACCATCAATGCTGTGGCGCCGGGCTTTATTGAAACCCAGATGACTGCGGCCATTCCGTTTGCCATCCGCGAAGCAGGTCGTCGCATGAACTCGATGAATCAGGGCGGCCAGCCAGTGGATGTGGCGGAGACGATTGCATTCTTCGCATCCCCGGCCAGCCAGGGCGCCACCGGCAACATCGTGCGCGTGTGCGGCCAGAGCCTGATCGGCGCCTGATCGTCGCAAGCAATAAAAAAGGCGCCGAATGGCGCCTTTTTTATTGCCGCTGCCTGATAACAGCGCCATCACACTAGCTGGTCAGGATCGCCTGCATCAACACGGACTGACTGGCAGGCTTGGTGATATAGGCATCCATCCCGGCCTGCAGCAACTGCTTGATGGAGTCCGGTAATGAGTGCGCACTGAGACCGACAATACGCACTCTGGGCAATTCCTGGGCGGCCTCGAAGTCGCGAATCGCACAGGTCGCCGCATGGCCATCCATCTCCGGCATTTCGTAGTCGAGCAACACTATATCGATGGACTGGTAATGGCGCTGGTAACTGATCAGCGCTTGCCGTCCGTTCTCTGCGCACAACACTGTCGCACCCAGTTTCTGCAATGAGCGCTCCAGCAGCACCCGGTTGACATCATTGTCCTCGGCAACCAGCACCGTCATACCCAATAGCGGCCGATGCATGCCACCGTCCGTATGATTGCCGGCGTCGTCCTCATCAGACAGCGGCATCTGCACCAGTGGCACCCGGAACCAGAAACAGGAACCTGCACCCGGCTCACTCTTGACGCCGATCTCGCCGTCCATCATTTCCACCAACCGTTTGCTGATCCAGAGACCCAGGCCGGCACCACCAAAACGGCGCGTGGTGGAGTTGTCCATTTGCTGGAATCGGGCAAACAGATTGGCCTGTTGATCGACACTGATGCCGACACCGGTGTCGATCACATCAAAGCGCAGCCAGCGCTGCTCGGCTTTGATGACCACACGCACACCACCGGCTTCAGTAAACTTGAACGCATTGCTGATCAGATTGATCAACACTTGCCGCACACGAATCAGATCGCCGATGACCCGATCCGGGGCACCGGGCGCCACACTGACGTCAAACTCAAGACCGGCCGATTGACGATGCGGTGTGAACATGAATTGCAGCGACTGTGACAGCGCGGACAGCTCGAACGGGTGCTGATCAAGGTCGAGCTTACCGGCCTCGATACGGGAGTAGTCGAGCACATTGTTGATCAGATCCAGCAAGGCCGCACCGGAATGGCGTACGATCTGCAGATACTCGGACTGGGTCTTGTCGAGCGCGGTGTGGTCGAGCAGATCGGCGGCGCCAAGAATGCCATTGATCGGCGTGCGAATTTCATGACTGATGGTAGCGATAAATTCACTCTTGGCATCACTGGCGGCATTGGCAGTGGCCGCCATATTGCGCAACTTCAGCTGCTCCATTTCGTTCTCCAGCCGTACGCGCATCAGTCGCTGGCGATGATCGGTGATATCGCGTATGCGCGCAGCCAGCGAGAACGACAGCAGCACGCCCTCCACCGCCGAGCCGATCAGGAAAATATTATTGGTAAAGCCATTAAGCGGCAGCCAGCCCAGCTTGGTGACGCCGTAGATCGCCGCCCCCAATAGCAAGGCGCCCCACGCCAGGGTGTAGATCCTTGCCGCCTCATTGCCCTCCCGCCAGCGCGACACACCGGCCACCCAGAACGCTGCCGCACTGATCATGGCATTCAATGCCGACAGCTTCAGGTGCATCTGCATCGGCAATATCAGCGCCCCGACAATCATCAGACAGGCAATCATGATCAACGCGACAACAATGCCGTAGGCCAGCGTACCGCGGCGCAAATCGAGCGTACGATGGGTAAAAAGCCCGCCCGCGATCATGGTCATATTGATCGACAAGCCGACCAGAAAATCTGAAAGCTGCGGATGCTGCGGCCAAAGGTACTGGGCGCCAAAGCCGGTTTGGGAAGCCTGCAGCACCAGCACACTTGAGATGTAGCAGATGTAATAGAAATAGGCGTCTGTGCGCACAGACACCAGCAGACAGAAGTTGTACAGGATCAGGCAAATCAGTACGCCGAAATAAGCTGCGTAACGCGCCTGCTCATACTGGTACTGCTGATAGAAGGCCTCCGGCTGCCACAGCTGCAACGGTACCTGCATACTGCCACGTTCACGCACACGTATGTAGATATCGAGCGTTTGCTGCGCCGCGAATTCGAGCGGCACAATAAATTTCCGACTGTCGATCAGACGTTCTGAGTAGGGCAGCGCATTACCGATATGGTACTGGTCCGCCAGATGCCCTTGATTGACAACGAAGACTTCCAGATGGTCCACCACCGGCCCGTCGACAACCAGATAGCGACGGGACGGATCATTGCCGACGTTACTGACTTGTGCATACAGCCAGACCGGATGGCTGACAAAACCGAAATTCATGCCATTGTTTGGCGCTGCCTGCCAGGGCACGCCCGCGCGCACAGTGGACAGATCGGCATTGGACGCGGTGTCGGCCCAGAACTGCGTGGTCTCTGACAGGGACTGCATCGACGAGCCTGCCATCAGCTGCAGCGGCTGCGCGTGCAGCATGCCGCTGGCAGCCCCCAGCACTGACAGGCAAAACCATAAACGTAGGATGATCAGGGAGTTGACACGCATCCTGCTGTCCCCAATGGCACGGCTGTGTTATTCGAATTCGTTACAGCAATGTGCCTGATCTGAGCAGATTCAGGCACTGGCAGACAAGACGTTTCGTCAGCCTGCGGATTCTTCCTCGGCTTTCATTTTCCGATACTCGATCGGCGTCATACCGACCCAGCGCTTGAACGCGCGGTAAAAGGTGGACGGTTCGGAGAAGCCGGTGAGATAGACGATCTCATCTATCGACTCTTCCGTGCCGGCAAGCAGGCGCTTGGCCAGTCGGCACCGGTACTCCGCCACCAACTGGTTGAAGTTGGTGCCGGCGTCAGCCAGCCGGGTACGCAATTGCCGCGGCTTGATGCCCAGACGCGCCGCCACTTCCTCAAGATTGGCGTGACCGGATTCAAGCAACTCAGCAATCAGACGGCTGACCTGAGTCACCAGATCCTGCTTCTCCAGACGCGCGATCTGCTCGCTGGCCAGTCGCTCATGCAACTGCAACAGCTCAGGTTCATGGTGAGCAGAAGGCAAATCCATCACCGACCGGTCAAACATCACGCCGACTTCGGGCATGCTGAATTTTACCCGGCAGCCAAACACGCGCTCATACTCACGCATTTCGCCCAGCGCCTCGTGACTGAAATGCACTTCCTGGGGAAAAAACGCGCCGTCAGACACGAAGCTGAAAAATTTCACCACGCCTACTGCCGCACACTCGTTCAGGTGGGCAAGCTTGCGGCTCCACAATAGCTGCTTGATAAAGATGCTATCGCCCATGTCGATCAATTCGGCGTTGGCGGCATCGGACAGCAGTCGCTGGTAGGCGATGGCCCGATGCAGCCCCTCACCAAAGGTCGGGCTGGACAGGAACAGGTACTCCAGCACCTGCCCTTTGAGAATCGGGAAATGGGCGCCAAGGTGCAGTCCCACCAGACTGTCACCAGACACCTCCTCCAGTGCCTGCCAGAACCATTCCTGCGCGTCGTGGGGGGTACGCAGCTCCGGCATGTTCAGCATCGCCTTGTTGATACCGACCTTGGCCAGTACCGCGTCGCCATCAATGCCGGCGTTCAGCATGGCGCGGTAAGCCATACGCAACAGCACGCCGGAGTCAGTCAGATTTGTCATGCGATTCCAAACGATTCAGGCCGTCAGGCCGACGCCGGACGGCATGTTGCCGGCCCGCCACAAACAAAGGGCGAATGTATCACAGCGCCCCCGGCACCGGAACCAAAGACAGGCCCTGACGTCCCCACGGCCAATAGCCGTATGCGCGGCTGTGGCTATACTCCGGCGCACTCATTTAACTGGAAGGAGGCTGACGTGTCCGAGCTTGCTATCCGCGATTTGCGCAACGCACCGTCGATGTTACCCATGTTTGCCAAGGCCCTGATGCGGCTCACCGTGAAGCCGGGCAAGGCCCCGCAGCTGCCGGCGATTGGTGCGCGGCTCAGCGACATCATGCTGGACCCGAAGCACCTGGCAGCCTACCGCAAGGTCTGTGGTTTCAAGGGCACCGGCGCCTTGCCAGTGACCTACCCGCATATGCACGCCCACCCGCTGTTCATGTCGCTGCTGCTCGACAGCCGCTTCCCGTTCCCGGCCATCGGTCTGGTGCATGTGGCGAACCGCATCACCCAGTACCGTCCGATCCAGGAGCGTGAACAACTGGACGTGGAATGCCGCTTTGGCGAGCTGCACAAGCGCGATGCCGGCTACGAATTCTCGATCCTCACCAGCGTCACCACCGGCGGCGAACTGGTCTGGGAAAGCGAGTCGACCATGATCTACCGCACCGGCGGTGGCAGTGGCGACAAGAAGAAGGCTCCGCCGGCGCAAGAGCCAGCCACCGATGTGGTCGAGTGGAAAGTGCCGGATAACATCGGCCGTCGCTACGGCGCCGTGTCCGGTGATCGCAATCCGATCCATCTGTATCCGCTGACGGCCAAACTGCTCGGCTTCAAACGCCAGATTGCCCACGGCATGTGGTCGAAGGCGCGCTGCCTGGCGGAGCTGGAGTCGCAGTTGCCGAAGTCCGCCTACAGCGTCGATGTGCAGTTCAAGCTGCCGATGTTCATTCCGGCGACGGTCAAGTTCGAGCAAAAGGCTGTCGCCGATGGCATCGCCTTCCGTCTGCTCGCCAGTGACGGCATCAAGCCACACCTGACCGGATCGATCACGCACGTCGAAAACTGATCTGCGTCGTTCTGGCAATAAAAAAGCCCCGCACTGCGGGGCTTTTTTATTGACTTGCTGATGCGCACACTCAACCGGCGCTGGTGACCGGCGTCTGCGGATTCTTTGGCGGCAGCGCGTACTTGAAAACCTTGCGCCAGACTGTGAACAGCTGCCAGACCAGATTGTTGCTGTTGTAGCGAATACCGTACTGCTCACACAGCGGCCGAATTTCCTTCGCCACTTCCGCATAACGGTTACTGGGAATGCGCGGGAACAGGTGGTGTTCAATCTGCAGGCTGAGATTGCCGCTCATGAAATGCATCAACTTGCCGCCGTTGATGTTGGCGGAGCCAAGAATCTGACGCACGTACCAGCGTGCCTTGTCCTCATTCTCGATATCCGCCGGCTCAAACTCTTCGACACCATCCGGGAAATGACCGCAGAAAATCACTGCGTAGGCCCACAGGTTGCGAATCAGGTTGGCCGCCAGATTGGCGAGCAGCACCGGCACAAAGTAAGCCGCACCAGCAAGCAGGGCCAGACCCGGAAAGATCACATAATCCTTCATCACCACCTGGAATACCTTGCGGCCCAGCGCCTTGAACTTGTGTTTGACTTCCGGGAAGGTCTTTTCACCGGTACGCAAGCCGCCCATCTCGTCATCGTGTACGGCAACGCCGTACTCGAACAGCAGCGCCATCAGCAGGTTGGAGATTGGCTGGAACAGATAGGTGGGCTTCCACTCCTGCCGCTCACTGACACGCAGCACGTGATAACCGAAGTCACGGTCCATGCCGACGACGTTGGTCCACTTGTGGTGGATATAGTTGTGCGAACGCTGCCATTGCTTGGCCGGGCAGGCACCATCCCACTCATAACGCGCCGAATGCAGTTTGGGATCTTTCAACCAGTCCCACTGCCCGTGCAGCACGTTATGGCCAATTTCCATGTTCTCGATAATTTTCGACAGGCCAAGAATGACGGCGCCGAGCACAAACATCGGCCAATAGAGGATGCCGAGATAGATCACCACCCGGCCGGTCACTGCCAGGCCTTTCTGGAACGCCACTGTACGGCGCAGATAGGCCTCATCGGCGGGGCCACGGCTGTCCATGACTCGCCGCCCGATCTCGGTGACACGGGCGCCAAAGGCCTGCAGCTGTTCTTCTGTCAGGTGGGCGGCTGCCGGAATGGTCGGCATGGCACTGACAAAGCCGGACGTCTTCTGGGTCTGCATTGTTGATCCCCTGATTTATTGTTATTTGGCCACACGTCTGCATGGCCAGCGTTTCTCCCGTTGGCGCACACTCCGGTATCGGAGCCGCCGGCGCATGGTGGCGCAAGCTACTGAAAAAACGGGAATTTGCAGGCTTTCAGGGTACGGAGAGGAGGAGCGCATTGGTATCGGGAGAGCGCCCCAACCAGGGCGCTCAGGCATTCTCACCAGCCCGTGTCATGAAATAACAATTTCAGCGGCTGACGTGTCCGCTTTTATCAAGGCAGTGCCGCATTGGACCGACGCTGGCCAGAATCGACCACTACTTGCGTTTCAGCGTCTCGAGCGTGTCCTCACCGACATCGACCACGTCATCGGCAAACCCGCCCAACTCGGCGGTGATATCACGCACCAGCTGGTAAATGGAGTCGCGATCAACGCCATCCTTGTCACCCTCGATATAACCGCGGGCGTAATCAACCACCAGATTATGGATATTTTCGACACGCGCGGTGCCGGAGCTGACAGTAGCCTCCAGCACGCTGCGCACAGCATCAATGATCTTGATCATGGCACCCCTCAGGCTTCGACAGTGGCCTGCTCGGAGCGGTTCGGCAGAGACAGGCGCAACACTTTCAACAGGGTAGTCCCGAACTGACGGCCCAGTCCATGGCTGTTGTACGGTAGGCCGTATTTCTCGCAAATTTTCTGCACTTCCACCGACGCCTCGGCATAACGATTGCTGGGCATGTCCGGGAACAGGTGGTGCTCGATCTGATGGCTGAGGTTGCCGCTCATGATGTGCATCAGCTTGCCACCCTTGATGTTGGCCGAGCCCAGCATCTGGCGCAGGTACCAGCGCGCCTTGTCCTCGTTCTCGACATCTTCCGGCGTGAAGTCATGGGTGCCTTCCGGGAAGTGACCACAGAAGATGATCATGTACGCCCACAGGTTGCGAATGATGTTGGCGCTAAAGTTGCCGGCCAGCACCGGCAGGAAGAACGGACCCGCCAGCAGCGGAAACATCACGTAATCCTTGACCACCTGCTTGCGCACTTTTTTCCACACACCTTTCAGGAAGGGTACAGAGTCTTTCAGGGTCTTCTCACCGCTGCGCAATTTTTCCGCTTCCAGATCGTGCAGGGCCACGCCCCACTCGAAGAAGATAGCCAGCAACGCATTATAAATGGGCTGACCCAGGTGATAGGGCGTCCATTCCTGCTTCTCGCTCATGCGCAAGATGCCATAGCCGACATCGCGATCCATGCCGACAACGTTGGTCCACTTGTGGTGCATGTGGTTATGGCTGTGTTTCCAGTCACTGGACGGACAAACGTTGTCCCACTCCCAGCTGGTGGAATGGATCTGCGGGTCACGCATCCAGTCCCACTGACCATGAATCACGTTGTGGCCAATTTCCATGTTCTCGAGGATCTTGGCGACACCCAGCATGGCGGTGCCCGCCAGCCACGCCGGCGGCAGGATGCCGGCGAACAACAAGCCGCGGCCACCCACTTCCAGCCAGCGCTGTGCCTTGATGACGCGGCGGATGTAACGCGCATCGCGCTCACCCACAGTGTCCATGATGCGTTTGCGCACGGCATCAATTTCCTTGCCGAACGCCTGCACCTGCTCTTCGCTCAGATAGAAAGGCAGACCAGTGCGCTCAGACATTTCCTTAAGTTGTTCGTCGCTCAGTTGCAGTGGCGCATTCATGACGATTTCCTCTTGAATAATTCGTGTGTGATCAATTACAGATCAAGCTCGACGTTGCCGGCGGCCGCGCAAATGCAGATGCGAATGGTCTCGCCAGCTTCTCCAAATACTTCACCGGTGGTCAGATCGCGTACCTGACCATCACGCAAGGTGGTGACACATTCCTGACAGATGCCCATGCGGCAGCCATGTTTCGGCATCAGACCTGCATCTTCCGCCACTTCCAGCAGTGACTTGTCACCGGCACCTTCGGCGGCGACACCCGCTTTCCAGAAAGACACCTGACCGCCAGCGCCCTCCGGCACCGATGCACGCACCGGCTGGAAGCTCTCTTCCTTCAAGAGCACTGCATTACCGTGCGCTTGCCAGTGCTCGCGCACCGCCTGCATCAAGCTCGCGGGGCCGCAAACATAGGCCAGTCGCTTGGCCCAGTCCGGGCACACCGCATCGAGCATCGCGGCGTCGAAATGCTGGCCGTCAGCACGGGTAAAACTTTGACGAGTGCGGTAGCCGGGCAGCTTGTTGAACGCATGTAACTCATCCAGGAACAGGCAGCCCGCCGCATCGGGAGCAAAATGCAGGTGCACTACGTTGGCCGCCGCAGCGCTGGCACGCAGCTCACGCAGCATGCCGATTACCGGGGTGATGCCGGTGCCAGCCGTGATGAACAGCAGCGGCCGGGTAACGTCGGTCGGCAGAACAAAGTCGCCCATCGCCTGATCCAGATAAACCACATCTCCGACGCGCAGCTTGTCTTGTATCTGCGTGGACACTCGTCCACCATTGACCCGGCCCACGGTGACACGGAAGGTACCAGCACCCGCCTGCTGCGCGGTGGTCACGGAGTAGTTGCGCCACTGGCGCACGCCGTCGACTTCGACGCCGAGACGCACGTACTGCCCTGCCCTTGCACCCTGCCAGAGATGATTTGGCTGGATTTCCAGTGTCACTGCCTGATCTGTTTCGCGCTGTATTTGCTGAATTTTTCCGCAACACTGGGCAGACCAGAGCGGATTGATCAGCTCCAGGTACTGATTCGGAATCAGGGGCGTTGCCAGCCAGCTGGCCAGTTTGGATACAGTGAGTGGTTGACGTGATACGGTCACGGAAGCTCTCCGGCTTGTTTACATGTGTGCACGTTAATACTGATCTACCTTCTCAGTCAACACCTGTACACAAATGCATTTTTTATTCATATTTTTCATGGCGTTATAATTAGCGGGAATTTCGGAAAGTGTTTTTTTAAGAAGAAATCAGTACAATTCCCGACCAAATTCGCAGCAGCAGCAAGAAAGAGACCAACGCATGACAAGAGTGAGCCGTAGAAGCCGCCGAGACAGAGATGAGGACAGCCCGGAAACCGGGCGTCGCGACGCGCGCAAGCAACGCACCCGCCGTGCACTACTGGATGCCGCCCTGGACCTGATCCAGGGCGAACAAAGCTTCGGCAGCATCAGCCTGCGCGAGGTGGCCCGCAACGCCGGTGTTGTACCGACAGCCTTCTATCGGCATTTCAAGGACATGGACGAACTCGGTCTGGCGCTGGTGGACGAGACCCTGCGCGCCCTGCGGCAGATGATGCGCGAGGCCCGCGCCGCTGCCTTGCCCACCAGTCACCTGGTGCGTCGCTCGGTCAAGACCTACATGAATTACGTGCAGGACAATGAGCGCTACTTCCAGTTCCTCGCCAAGGAACGCTTCGGTGGCAGCCGCTCAATCCGCTTGGCCATTCGCCAGGGCGTACAACTGTTCATCAGTGAACTGTCTACTGACCTGGCGCGCTGGCCCTTCCTCAGCCGTTTCAGTACCGAAGAGCTGCAGATGTTCTCGTCCATGATCGTCAACCTGATGATCAATATCACCGAATTGCTGCTCGATCTGCCCTATGGCGATGACGACGAAGTCGACGCCCTCAGCCATCTGGCCGAGCAGCAGATGATGCTGATCTTTCTGGGCACCGGTCAGTGGGTGCCGAAGGCAGAGCGACTGGCGCGCAAGGCCGCCGCCGCTGGCAGTGCGGCCGCACCGGCAGACGAATAAGACTTTCCATGCCAGAAGACCTGCACGATTACGCCAGCCTGTTTCTGGCCGATACACCGTTTCTGGATGTCCGCGCGCCGGTGGAATTCGAAAACGGTGCCTTTCCGTACGCCACCAACTTGCCATTGCTCGACAATGACGAGCGCCATCGCATCGGCATCTGCTACAAGCAACGCGGTCAGCAAGCCGCAATAGACCTGGGCAACCAGCTGGTGAGTGGCAGTCTCAGACGACAGCGCATCAAGGCCTGGATGGATTGGCATGCTGCGCACCCGAATGGCGTGCTGTATTGCTTTCGCGGCGGCTTGCGCTCGCGCACGGTGCAACAATGGCTGGCGGCCGAGGGCGTCGAGTTGCCACTGGTGGCTGGCGGCTACAAGGCCCTGCGCCGGTTTTTGTTCGAGTATTTTGAGCAGCATATCCAGAGCACACCGCTGACTGTGCTGTGCGGCCGCACCGGCTGCGGCAAGACGCGCGTGATCGAAGCACTGCCCAACGCCATCGACCTTGAGGGTCTGGCCCATCACCGTGGCTCGGCATTTGGTCGCCGTCCCGGTGGTCAACCCGCGCAGGTGGACTTTGAAAACCGGCTGGCAATCGAACTGTTACGGCACAACCACGCCCAGCGTGGACGTCTGGTGCTGGAAGATGAAAGCAAACTGATCGGCCGCTGTCTGGTGCCTCTGCCACTGCAGGCGCGTCTGCGGGCCGGCGAGCGCGTGATTATCGAGGAAGATCTGGACAGCCGTGTGCAGGTGACGCTGGAGGATTACGTGGTCGGCCCACTGGCCGAGTACAGCCGTTACTACGGTGAGGAGCAGGCGTTCGAACTGCTCGCTGACGAGCTGGTTGACGCACTCGGTCGCATTCACCGCCGCCTCGGCGGAGACCGCTATCAGCAGCTGCTGGACGCCATGCAGACGGCCTTGCAGCAGCAACGCCAGCATGGCGATGCGCGTTTGCATGACAACTGGATCCGGCCACTGCTGCGCGATTACTACGATCCCATGTATGACTACATGCTCACTCGCCGCGAAGGCACGGTGCTGTTCAGCGGCACCCGTGAGCAAGTGCTGGCATTTCTGCAAGCCCCCGCCTGAGCACTCGCGCCGGACGCCACAACCGCTATACTGCATCGCGTAGCGGTATAGTCGGGCCCCGCTACAGCCACTCACAGCCCGACGTTTCTCCCCATTGAACGGAGGACACCCATGTTCAGGCAACTCGCCACCAGTTTGCTGGTGCTGTTGCTGGCCGGTTGTGGCCAGCAACAAGACAAGACCTTCACCTTTACCGCCATCCCGGACCAGGACGAATCACGGCTGCAGCAGCGGTTCGGCAAAGTCGCCGAATACCTCAGTGCCGAACTCGGCGTAGCGGTCAAATACGTACCGGTAAAATCCTATGCCGCGGCGGTCACCGCGTTCCGCAACAACGAAGTACAGCTGGCCTGGTTTGGCGGGCTCACCGGTGTGCAGGCGCGCTTGCTGGTGCCGGGCAGTGACGCCATCGCGCAAGGTTACGAGGACCAGTTCTTCAGCAGCTACCTGATTGCTCACCGCAGCAGCGGGCTGACCGCCAGCGAAATCTTCCCGCAAGGCATTGCCGGCAAGAGCTTTACCTTCGGCTCCAAGGGCTCCACCTCGGGGCGATTGATGCCGGAGTATTTTATCCGTGAGCACTTTGGCCAGGCGCCAGAGCAGGTATTTTCCCGCGTCGGCTATTCCGGTGATCACAGTGCCACCATCGCACTGGTGGAAAGCGGCGCCTACGAAGTGGGTGCGGTTAACTATCAGGTCTGGGATCAGGAACTCGCCAACGGTGACATTGATACGAATCAGGTCAGTGTGATCTGGAAAACGCCGACCTATCTGGATTATCACTGGGTGATTCGCGGCGACGTCGATGCCAGCTTTGGTGATGGCTTTTCCGAGCAGGTCAAACAGACCTTGCTGGCAATCACCGATGCCGAACTGCTCGCCGCGTTCCCGCGCGAAAAGTTTGTCGAGGCGCGCAACGCTGATTACCTGCCGATCGAGGCGACCGCAAAAGCCATCGGCTTGCTGGATCCCGAGTCGCCCTGATGCTGCGCCTTGAGCAACATACCCTGCGCGCGCAGGGTGTGACGCTGCTTGACCAGATCAGCATCAGCATCGCTGCGGGTGAGAAAGTAGCCGTGCTTGGCGCCAGCGGCGCTGGCAAGTCCACGCTGCTGAATGCACTCCGGGCGACCGCCACAGACGCCGTGGCCTGGTGTCCGCAGCGTGGTGATCTGGTGCCGCAACTGAGCGTGTTCCACAACCTGTACATGGGCGCGCTGGCCCGCCACGGCAGCCTGTTCAACTTGCGCAATCTGGTCTGGCCGCGCACCGACATCAAGGCGGAGCTGGAGCAACTCAGCGACGCCCTCGGCTTGCGCGCACAACTCTGGCAAAGCGTCGATCGCCTGTCCGGCGGACAAGCGCAACGCACCGCGCTGGGACGCGCCCTGTACAGCCAGCACACCATCCTGCTCGCCGATGAACCTGTGTCAGCGGTCGATGCCACGCAAGGCGAAGACCTGCTCAAGCTGGCTCTGACACGCCACCAGACAGTGGTGATGGCGCTGCATGATCAGCGGCTGGCGTTGCAGTTTTTTGACCGAATTATCGGACTGCGCTGCGGCAAGCTGGTGCTGGATTGCGCGCGACAGGACGTCAGCGCCAGCGCTCTCCAGGCGCTTTATCAGTGAATTCGACTGCGGCGCGCTACCGACGCGCAAGTCTGACACTGGGCCTGGTCGGCCTGCTGGCCTGGTGGTGCGCGGATATCGACATCCGCACGCTATCGCCCGGACAAGAATTGTTGCGCATGTTGCACGGCCTGCTGACACCGGATTTTTTTGCTGTCCCGTCTGTGGCCGATGCGCTGGTCAAGACACTGGCGTTTGCACTGCAGAGTGTTGCCTTCGCCGCGCTGGCGGGATTCCTGCTGGCACTGATGTGGCATCTGCGTATCGTGCGCGCGTTCAGTGCAGCGATACGTGCCGTACACGAACTGTTCTGGGGATTGATCTTCCTGCAGCTCACCGGCCTGACGCCGTTGACCGGCATCCTCGCCATTGCCATCCCCTACAGCGGCATCTTTGCCAAGGTGTTCGGCGAATTTCTCGAAGAAAGTGATGCGCGCCCAATGCAGGCGCTGTCGCCGTCAGCAAACAAAGTCAGCCTGTTCTTCTATGCGCGCCTGCCATTGGTCTGGTCGCAATTCAAACTGTATGCCGGCTACCGGCTGGAATGCGCGATTCGCTCGTCCACCATTCTCGGCTTTATCGGTCTGCCCACACTCGGTTTCCATCTCGAAACCGCGTTGCGTCAGGGTGATTACCCGACCGGCGCCGCGCTGCTCTACCTGTTCTTTGTGGTTATCATCAGCATGCGCTGGTGGTTGCGCGCCCGTCTGATGCCACTGTACCTGATTGGCGCGCTGATCGCGGTGCCGCCACAGGGGCTTTGGCAACTCAGCACCATTACCCGGTTTTTCAGTGAAGACATTGTCCCGGCGCCGCTGCGCCTCGGCACCCCGTCAGAACTGCCCGCCTGGCTGGCCGATCTTGCTGTCACCCAGGTTGCCCCCGGTCTTATCAATACGCTGTTACTCAGTACTGCGGCGCTGCTGTTGACCGCGCTGCTGTCACTGATTGGCTTTACTCAGGTGAGTCGGCATTTTCATGGACCGGTATGGCGCCGACTGGCCCATGCAGTGCTGGTGATGGTGCGCACGATCCCGGAGTTCCTGCTGGCATTTGTGCTGATGCTGCCGCTGGGCCCGTCCATGCTGCCGGGTATTCTTGCGCTCGGCGTGCACACTGCCGCCATCCTTTCGCATCTGCTCGGACGGCTCAGTGACAATCTGGTGCTACGCCCGGACAGCCCCCGTGGGCTCAATCGTTATGCATTCGAACTGTTGCCGCGTCTGTACGGCAACTTTCTGGCGCTGCTGCTGTACCGTTGGGAAATTATCCTGCGTGAAAGTGCCATTCTCGGCTTGATCGGCATTCCAACCCTGGGGTTCTATATCGATTCCGCATTCAGCGAGTTCAGATTTGATCGCGCCATGCTCTTGATTGCCGTCGCCGTCGCCCTCAACCTGTTGGTCGATGCGTTGTCGCGACAACTGCGCAAACAGATAAGGAGCTCCAACCTGGCATGGAACTGAGCCTGCCGCTTTACCAGATTGACGCGTTCAGCGATCGCCCGTTCGGCGGCAACCCGGCCGCGGTGGTGCCGCTGCAGAGCTGGCTGCCCGACCACCTGTTACAGGCGATTGCGGCGGAAAATAATCTGTCAGAAACCGCCTTCTTTGTCGTCGACGCGCCCTCTCCCCGTCGCTTGCGCTGGTTCACCCCCACCAATGAAGTCGACCTGTGCGGCCATGCCACGCTGGCCGCCGCCTGGGTTCTGTTCGAACACCATGCGCCGCACGACTCGCAGCTGGATTTCATTTGCCAGAGTGGGCCCCTGTGTGTGCGCCGTCATGGACCAAGACTGCAACTGGATTTTCCGGCACGCGTTGCTACGCCGGTGAACATGGCGCCATCGATCTTGTCGGCGTTGCGCATTGCTGACGCGCACGCCATGTTGCAGGCTCGCGATCTGATCGTGGTCCTCGACAGTGCCGAACAGGTTGCCGCCGTCACGCCGGATTTTACTGCGCTGGCACAGCATGATGTATTTGCCGTGTGCATCACCGCACCGGGCGACGACTGTGATTTTGTCAGCCGATTCTTTGCACCACGGCAAGGCATCAACGAAGACCCGGTCACCGGCTCTGCGCACTGCTCGCTGGTGCCCTATTGGCAGCAACGACTGCAACGCAACCGCTTGCATGCTCGCCAGATATCGGCGCGCGGCGGCGAACTGTTTTGCCAGCTCGATCAGGACCGGGTGCTGATCTCTGGTGACGCCTGCTGTTACTTGCGCGGCGAAATTCGCCTGCCGCTGGCGCTGACAACATGAATCGGCAACCCGCCAGCCATGATCTGGTATTAATCGGCGGCGGTCATGCGCATGCGCTGGCGCTGCGCCGTCTGGCCATGTCACCGAT
Source organism: uncultured Alcanivoracaceae bacterium (assembly GCA_964389795.1). GTDB lineage: Bacteria > Pseudomonadota > Gammaproteobacteria > Pseudomonadales > Alcanivoracaceae > JARGPN01. The sequence goes on along the minus strand of CAYMEY010000002.1, from coordinate 250,960 downwards.
CAGGAAAACCCGCGTCACGCTGATTTCGCCACAGCCGATGACTCCCTATTCCGGCATGCTGCCCGGTCTGGTGGCAGGGCATTACAGCTTCGCCGACACCCATATCGACTTGCCACATCTTTGCCGCTGGGCTGGTGTGCGCTATGTGCAGCAGAGCGTCAGCCAGCTCGACACTCACATCAATCGCCTGTTGCTCGATGACGGCAGCCATCTGGATTTTGACTGGCTCAGCATCAACGTCGGCGGCACACCGTCTTTCGGCGAGGTGCCCGGCGCAGCCGAATTCTCAGTGCCGGTAAAACCGGTAACCGGCTTTCATGCGCGCTGGCAAACGTTACTCGACAACTGGCCAGAGCAGACTTCGCCGGCACTGGTGGTGGTCGGCGCCGGCGCGGGTGGCTGTGAGTTGGTACTGGCCATGGCCCATGCACTGGGACGACGTAATCTACGCGCATCAATCACGCTGGTAGGTGACCAGCTGCTGGCCGGCTATCGCCGCGCTGCCCAACAACATATGCGCGCGGCGCTGGCGCGTTACGGTGTCACGCTGGTGGAAACCAGCGTGCGCGAAGTTCGTGCGACGGAGCTGCTTGGCGAGAACACGCGCATCCCGTTCGATACCCTGTTCTGGTGTACCGGTGTCGGCGCGCCCGGCTGGCTTCGCCATACCGGCTTGCAGACCACAGCGCAGGGTTTTATTGCTGTTGATGCGCAACTGCGCAGCCTGTCGCATGCGCATATTTTTGCCGCCGGTGATTGTGCCATGCAGACCGATACGCGCACGCCGCGCGCCGGCGTTTATGCCGTGCGGCAGTCGCAGTACCTGGCCGATAACCTGAAGGCGGCGATTGAAGGAAAGACGCTGCGCACGTTTCTACCGCAATCCGATTTTCTGTCATTGCTGTCACTCGGTGAGCAAACGGCCATTGCCAGCCGCAACGGCCTCACTGTTGCCGGACATTGGCTATGGCGCTGGAAAGACCGTATCGATCGGCGCTTTATGCAGCGCCTGCATGACCTGCCGCCGCGCGCGGCAATGGCGGTCAGCAGCAGCGACGAACCGATGCGCTGCGCCGGCTGCGGCGCCAAGGTTGGTGATGTTGCACTGCGCGAAGCGCTGGCCACGCTGCAGCCGCTGGAACATGACAACATTGTCTCCGGCTTATCGACGCGCGAGGACGCCAGTGTGGTGCGCTGGCACAGTAGTGATTTACTGGTACAGAGTCAGGATTATTTCCCGGCGTTTGTCGATGATCCTTATCTGTTTGGCCGGCTTGCCGCCTTGCACAGCCTTAGCGATATCTACGCACGGGGCGCCACACCGCACTCGGCGCTGGCGACCGTGTGCCTGCCGATACAACACGCACGTTTGCAAGGTCGAGACCTGAGTCGCTTGATGCACGGTGCGGTGGAAGAACTTAATCGCGCCGGTTGCGCGCTGCTCGGCGGCCACACCATCGAAGGCGCACAAATGGCAGCGGGCTTTGCCATCAATGCCAGCGCTCGCGACGGCCAACTGTTTGCCAAAGGCGGCGCCCACGCTGGCGATCAACTGGTACTGACCAAACCGCTCGGCACAGGTGTATTGCTGGCCGCCCTGATGCAACCTGAATTGTGTGGTCCGTGGTTTGAACCCTTGATAACGGCGATGTTGCGCAGCAATGCCGACAGCACGCAGTTGCTGCGACAGTTCAACATTGCCGCGGTCACCGATGTGACCGGCTTCGGGCTACTCGGCCACGTGCTGGAAATGTGCGATGCCAGCCACCTTGGCGTACGCCTGCACGGTGATCGCATTCCGGCCTTGCCCGGCGCCATGACGCTGCTGCAGCGCGGTATCAGCAGCACGCTCAAGCAGGCCAACGACGCCGCACTGGCACGCTGTCAGATTGCAGATTCCTGGCTCGATCATCCACTGCTGGCGTTATTGACCGACCCACAAACCTGCGGCGGACTGATCGCTGCGGTACCGGCTCATCAACTCGACGCCTGTGTCGCCCTGTTCGCACGACATCAACAACCGCTTTGGCATCTGGGTGAGTTTGTGGCGGTGGATGGCATGCACATGCCGGTGATACTGCGCTGACCAATCAGTGTGGCAGACGATAGCTGACCGGCACCTGCAACTGCAGGTCTTCAACTGGCAAGGCACCCGGCGGCGATGGATAAGGCGCTGCGCGCGCCAGCAACTCCAGCGCGGCCTGATCCAGCAAGGCGTGGCCGGAACTCTGACGCAGTGCGCTGCGCAGCAAGCGGCCATCGCGGGCCAATTCAAAACTGACCAGCGCCTCCCCCTCCAATTGCCGCAACCGCGCCAGCCGTGGATAGCGCATTTGTCGCGCCAGTTGTGCATTCACTTGCGCATACCAGCGGTCACGCAGCGCTGCGATCTCGGCGACGCCAGGCTCCGCCTGACGGCGGGCGCCGCTGGGATCGTTATGCCGGGATGCTGTGGCGCTGGCTGACGTGGTCGGCTCGGACACAGTCACTTCTGCGGTCGCGGTCGCGGTCGCGGCAGCGGCAGCGGTTGGCGGCGCCGGCCTCGGCGTTTGTTCCGCTGTCACCGGGGTTACCGGGGTTACCGGCTTGAGCGCGGCTGGCGCCGCCGACATCACCAACCCGATCCTGAGTGTGCCCGCCGTCGATTGCGGCGCGGCAGGTGCCCAGACCAGCCACGCCCCGCCGGCGATCAGGTGCAGCGCCACCGCCAGTGTCAGAAACACCAGCAAACGCCGCTTTTCACCGGGGTAGGAGGGAAATCCAGTCACACTTGCGCCTGCACGGGAGCTGTTCGGGGACGCTAGTTAAACGCGCAGACACGCGGAATGAAAGTATCAGGGAGATTCTGCTGCTTCGCTGTCCGACGATGCCGGTGCCACCAGCTCCGGATAGCGCGCCGCCACCTCATCACGCTGCCGCTGGAGCGCCTCGAGTTTGCGCTGCCCTTCCTGCAGTTGCGCCTCGCTAACGCCACCTTCCGCGCGCGCACGGGCAATATCGGCCTGCAGCACATCTATCTGCTTTTCCGCCGCCTGCAGGAAAGACTGATAGACCTGCATCTGCTGGCGTTGCTCATAGGCAGCATACAGATCCGGATCCGCCAGCTCTTCGGCCGTGGCCTGCTCGCGCTCGGCTGATGGCGCCAGCGGCGGTGTGCGCGCATCACCGTTGATCATGGCATCACGCAGGCTGGCGGTGGCTGCCGGATCCACCTGCCATGCCGGTTCTGTCAGCGGCGCGAGCTCGTCCGCCAGCGGCCGCTCGTCCATGGCAGCGGGTTCGATGCCGGCGGGCAACGATGTACCGGCCGCGCCCACCTTGCTGGTGGACGTCTGCAAGGTCACCGTCGACACCGGGGAGTTTGACGCGGCTGGCGGCGTCACCGGCATCTGCCACCAACGCACGGCGATGATCGCCGCCGCAATCAACAGCACGGCTACAGCAATGCCGACGTTAGCCTTCATGTTCCAGCCACGCCCGCTGATAGCGGATATCAGCCTCGCGCCACAGCCGCTCGCGGGTTTGCGCGAGGCGCTGCTGCAATTTCTCGCGCGCTATGGCCTTGGACGCCTCATAGCGCACGCCTTCACTGTCGGCAGGCTGATAGCCCATCACTTTTTCGTCCAGATAAATGATTTCCCAGACCACCTGATCGTTGGCCGCACCGGGACTGCGAAACGGTGCCGAGACTTTTTGCAACGGCTGTACAAATGCGATGCTGCGCAACCAGTGGGTGTGGCGGTCAGCACGTTCAATCCAGCCAAGATCGCCAGGCACTGGCGCGTCCTTGTCGGCGGCCTGGGAATACTGGGCAATCGCCTGCTCCAGACTCAGCCCAGCCTGCAGCTCACGAAACACCTGATCCGCCAGCGCCTGACTGCCGAGTTGGATATGGCGGGCACGCACCCGCTCGACACGCTGGAACTGATCCCGATTCGCTTCGTAGTACGCCTGCACTTCGTCCTCGCTGACCTGCTGCGCCAGCAGTTTCAGTTCCGGATTATCATCATGGATATCCTGCATCAGGCCGAGCGTGTGCAGCGCTTCATCTTTCTCGAGTTTCTCGCGGGAGAACTGTTTCACTGCCGCCACCGACGCCGCGTCCAGACCGCTCTCGGTGTCAAACCAGCTGAGCACGAACTGGGTGGCAACAAACTGGCTGGCCGCCTGCCGCAGGAATTCCATATTCAGATCGTGCAACTGCACTTTCAGCTGGATGTTCTGACGCTCATACAGATCGGCCAGTGTCAGGTCATGCACGCTGCCATCGGCGTGGCGGTATTGCACCAGCACCAGTTGTTGTGCGGCCGCCATCTGGTCGTCGCTCATGCGTGCATACAGGCCGGGATTCAGGGCCAGCATCGGCGCCAGTTGTTCGCGCTCCACCAGCAACTCGCCGACGAACAGATCAGCCGGCTGTTTGACTTGAGCTGCTTCCAGCGCCGCCTCAATACGACCGGAATAGGCACGGCGAATCAGGCGAAACAGATCATTTTCCGCGCGCGCCGCCTCACTGTAGGTGACCGTGCCGGAGCCGCCATCCTCATGGCCATGGTCATGGTCAAGCTGGGTGGCGAACAGGTGGTTGTCGATCAGACTGTCGAGCACAGTCTTGCGGTCAATATCCGGATTCTGGGCATGCGCCAGCGACACGAACAGGTCCACGGCCGGGATCGGAAAATCCACGCCATTGACGCGCGCGGCGACATTTTCCGGCAATCGCTGATTCATCCACCAGCCAGTGGCCACCACCGCCGCCAGTCCCATCACCGCCACTAACGTCTTGCGCATCACCTGCTCCGTATCGTTGTTATTCGTGTCCCACCGATGCTAGCACAGCCTCAGCGAAGACCTGATCACTTGCGCTGCCGCTTTTTCGGGGCAAAAAAAGGGGGGAGTAAAACTCCCCCAAAGCTCATTTAGACTACGGAGTGGAACTTACTTGTTGCGTCCCTTGCCACCCGTGCTGGTGGTCGTGGTGGCAGCCGGTGCCACACGCTCAGCAGCGTGGTTGAGGACGTGAACAACCATGGCGATGGCATGCGGGATAACCACGCGGGCCACCTGCAGACGATCAGAATGGTCGGTGCTGGACAACACGATGCCGCCGTTGGCGTAGGCAATCGCGCCACCCTGGGTCAGCAGCGGACGGATGTCGTTGCTGCTGGCACTGATCGGCGTGAAATCGTTCAGCGCCTGGGCCACCAGCGTGCTGTCATTGAGGTTTTCACCGTCATAGTAATCCGCCACCCAGGTTTCCCAGCCGCTGTGGTTCAGCGCGGAGGTGGTCCAGACGTGGTGCGGCTGCAGCAGGTCAGTGGTGTGCAGCACGAAGCCCAGCGTCTGTGCGGTCGGTGCGTTCAGGAACTGGCTATACCAGTACTGGCCGAGGTTATCGATCGGCTGGAACGGCATTTCCTCGAAGTCGTCATACATGGACTTGGACGAGTAGCTGCCCTGACGGTAGTGCGCTTCGGTGATGCCATAGGTGTTGTACTCGGAATCATCCGCCCACCACCAGCCGGTCATGCCACCGGAGCCGTCATCCATATAGTCGCCGTACAACCAGGTCGCAGCCAGATTGTCGATGTCACCCCAGACCGTCAGCAGGTCGTAGTTGTAGCCACCGAAATCGTTACCGTGCACGTCCGAGCCGCGGGTGTGGTTCTGGAAGTGCCAGTAGGAGGTGTAGTTCACCAGCGACGCGCCGGCATTGAACACGGGTGCATAGACACAGTCACCGGTGGTGGCACCACACAGGAAGGTGTCCTGGAAATCGTCAACGTCATAGGCGCCCTGACCAATCACTTCGGCAAACTGCGCCATGGTCAGACCGGCAGAGGTGACCCAGGCTTCCAGTTTGGCGTAGTTGGTGGTGGTCGGATTGGCCTGCATGTAGGCCACTGCGTCGATGGCGATACGCTTGTGAGTGATTTGCTGGAATGCCTGTGCCGAGGTGCTGGCCAGTGCGCCGGCCAGTGCCAGTACAACGAAACCCTTCTTCATGACGATCTCCCGTGTGTTGTTTTTATCCGCGCCGTTTTGTACCAACGTGCTACAGAGTGGCGAAACTTTAATCATGACGCAGGGAACAAAACAGGACTCTCCCGGACACAGAGGGAACATTTTCTGCCACCCACGTCTACCGCCCGGATTTAGCGGCCGACCGGCGGTCCATGGCACAATGGCGCCCTATTCCGCCTCGTCATCACAGGAGAAAGACGCTGGAGCTGGTGTTTATTCTGGTTGAACCGGCCCGCGCCGAGAACATCGGCGCCGCCGCCCGGGCCCTGAAAACCATGGGCCATGCGGGTTTGTGGCTGGTGAATGCCGGCGAAATCGGCGAGTCGGCGCGCTGGGTGGCGCACCAGAGCACTGAGCTGCTCGATCAGGCACGCCACTTCGACACCCTGGAGCAGGCGCTGGAGCAGGTCGACTTCAGCATTGCCACCAGCGCCCGCCGCCGGCTGGTGCATGATCGCTATCTCAGCGCCGCGCAGTGTCGGGACGCCCTGTACGGAAAGCGCGCCAGTGTCGCCCGCGCGGCACTGGTGTTCGGCCGCGAGAGCTCCGGCCTGAGCAGCGATGAACTGGCGCTGTGCGACACCGTTACCTCGCTGCCGCTGGCGGTCAGTCAGCCGTCATTGAATCTGGCACAGGCGGTGATGCTGTATGCGTGGGAGCTGCGCCAACCCGCCATAGAATCAGAGATTGCACCGGACCCGGGGCGCTGGCAGGCTGCGCAGCAGCAACTGGCACAGACACTGGCCTTGCTCGACGTGGCAGCGGACGAAAACCTGTTCCAGTGGGCCAGCGAGGCGCTGGCGGGGTGTGATGACCGCGACCTTGGCATGCTGATGACGCTGCTGCGCCGGGTACAGCAACGCTGCCAGTCTGGCCCTGACACCCCATCCGTTCCGGGAGAGCCCCGCCGATGAAGACCCTTGTAGTCGCCCTGCTGAGCCTGACGTTATGTGCACCGGTGCTGGCCGCCGACGCACCGCTGCCGACGCGCCAGACCGTGGCTACCCGCCTGCAGGCGCTGGAAAAGCAGGACACCTTGAGTGAAACGGAACAGGCTCGCCGCAACGCCTTGCGCGATACCTTGAAGTTTCTCGATGAGGCGGACGCCAATCGGGAAAAGCTGCAACAGATCCAGCGTGCCCAGCGCGAAGCCCCAGCACAACTGGAAGCGGTACGCGCTGAACTGGCCGACTTCCAACCCTACGACGCCAGCACCAATGCGCTGCAGGACCTCGAAATCCGCACCCTGGTCGGTCGCCTGACCGGCAGCCTCGACCGACTCGAAGCATTGCAGGAATCGCTGGCCAGCATTTCCAGCGAACTGATCAACTTCCAGACACTGCCCGAGCAAACCCAGACCACCCTGCGTCAGGCGTTGCAGCGACAAGACCAGATTCGTCGCCTGCTCAATCGCAGCGGCGTCTCGCCGCAGGCGGATCTCACCGACGCCCAGCGCAACGCCTTGCGCGCCGAACAGCATGCGCTGGAGACACGGGTGGAGTTGTTCCAGCGCGAGCTTTGGAGCAGCGAAACCCTGAGCCGTCTGGCCGCGGCGCGACAACAGTTACTGCAACAGAAGATCAGCGCCGAAGAAGCCCGTATCGAACACCAGCAAGAGGTGCTGAATCAGCTGCGCGTGGCGCGCACAGAAAAACTGCTGGCGGAAGCGCAGGCGCAGGCACCGGTGCTGTTTGATACGCTGCCGGCATTGCAGACCATCGCCGATCGCAATCGCGATATCAGTCAGCAGATCCAGCAACTCAATGCCGATACCAACGACATCATTCGTCGCAATATTCGCGTGCGCACCCAGCTCGATCGGCTGCGCCAGACGGAACGCAATCTTGACGAACAGATCGAGCTGCTGCGCGGCAGCCTGATCCTGTCACGCATTCTGTATGACACACAGAAGCAGCTCCCCCATGTGGATGTAGAAAACGGCCTGCAGGAACGCATCAAGGAAGTACGCCTGCAGCAATTCCAGCTCGCCCAGCAACGCACCCAGACCCACAACACGGAGCTGGCGGCACAGCAGTGGCTGTCGCAGCAGCAGATAGCTGACGACGCTGACACTAAGGCCTTGCAACAAGCGGCCGGGAAGCTGCTGAGCATCCAGCAGGAACTGCTTGCGCAACTCGACGCCGAGATGGGCCGCTTCCTGAACATCGCCATCGGCTTGCAGGTGACGCAGGAACAGTTGAAATCCCTGGCCACCAGCGTGCGTGACACAGTGCGTGAAAACAGCTTCTGGATGCCCAGCAACCAGAAGCTGGATTTTGGCTGGTGGCGACAGATTCCCACCAATCTGACCGCGCAGATACAGCAGTGGCAGTGGCCGTCATCAAGTCCGTTTAGCGCGCTGCGCAATAACCTGTCGGCGGGCATTGCGCTGCTGGTGATTGCGGCGTTCCTGCTGATTCGACGTCGACACTGGAAACAACAACTGGCCGCCATTGATGCCGAGATCGGCAAGGTGCGCGACGACAGTCAGTCGCACACACCGCGCGCGCTGTGGCTATCGCTGCTGCTGGAAGCGCCGATTCCCCTGCTGCTGGTGGCCTGTTGGGTGGTGGCGTGGCAGGCCAAGCTTTTGATCACCGCGGCCTTGTTGTGGCGCCTGACACTACTGTGGCTGGTACTGGCGGTTTGCCTGCGGCTGTTACGCAAGCAAGGCATTGCCGAACGGCATTTCCACTGGCCGGCAGACAACAGCCGACGCAGTCGCTTCTGGCTGCTGGTGTTCGCTGCGTCGCTGCTGGCACCGATCACACTGGCTGCCATCGAAGCGCACCAGCCGGAGTATTTGCCGGAGAATATCGCCGCCATGTTGTCGCTGATGCTGAGCATGCCGGTCACCGCGCTGGCGCTGGCGCAACTGGCGCTTGCTTACCCCGGGGGGTCTGCCAACAGTCTGGTGCGCAAACTGATTGCGGCGCTGGTCGCCGCCCTGCCGCTGGCGCTGGTGGTGGCAACACTGGCCGGCTATTTCTATAGCTCGGTAAAACTGTCCGGACGCCTGATCGAATCCTTCTACCTGTTGTTGCTCTGGTCACTGATCAGCCACACTGCCATTCGCGGCCTCGCCGTGGCGGCGCGACGGCTGAAATTCAAACGTATCCTGTCACGCCGTCAGGCGCGCGATGAGCGCACCGATGAGGGCACTGACACCGCCGAGGCACCACCGCTGGACCTGGATCAGGTCAATCAGCAATCGCTGCGACTGCTGCATCTGGGTTTGCTGATGCTGTTTGCGGTGGTGTTTTATCTGGTCTGGTCCGATCTGCTCGGCACGGTCGGCTATCTGGATTCGGTGACCTTGTGGGAAACCAGTAGCGGCGAAGGCGATGCCATGCAATGGCAAACCATCAGTCTGGGTGATGTGATGACCGCATTGCTGACGCTGGTGATCACCCTGATGCTGGCGCGCAACCTGCCCGGCCTGCTCGAAGTGCTGATCCTGTCGCGCCTGGCATTGCGTCCCGGCAGCGCTTACGCCATCACCACCCTGCTGTCCTATGTGATCATGACCGCAGGTGTGCTGTCGGTGTTGTCGTCACTGGGCTTCGCCTGGTCAAAACTGCAGTGGCTGGTGGCCGCACTGGGCGTTGGTCTTGGTTTCGGCCTGCAGGAAATCTTTGCCAATTTTGTTTCCGGCCTGATTATCCTGTTCGAGCGACCGGCACGCATCGGCGACGTCATCACCATTGGCGACCTGTCCGGCACGGTCAGCCGGATTCGCATTCGTGCCACCACCATTACCGATTTCGAACGTAAGGAAATCATTGTTCCGAACAAGAGTTTTGTCACCGATCGCCTGATCAACTGGTCGCTCACGGATTCGATTACCCGCATCACCGTCACCGTCGGCTTTGCCTACGGCTCGGATCTCGACAAGGCACGCGATGTGCTGCTGCAGGCGGCGAAGGAAAATTCGCGGGTGCTGGCCGATCCCGAGCCACAGGCACTGTTCCTGAGTTTCGGTGCCAGCACGCTCGATCATGAGCTGCGCGTACACGTCAAGGAAGTCACCGATCGCATCCCGGCCACCGATGAACTGAATCGGCGTATCGATGCATTGTGCCGCGAAAACGATCTGGAAATTGCCTTCAGCCAGCTCGATATCCATATCCGCAGTAATGATGGCCGCGAAGCCTGCCTGACTGCTGCCAAACCTGATCCCGATACGGCCGCCTGACCGGCGGCCCCAAGAGTCCCTTTCATGCCACTGCTAACACTTCGTAATGTGCAATTGAGTTTTGGTGCTGCGCCGTTGCTGGATGGCATTTCGCTCAGCATCGACAAGGGAGAACGCCTTTGTCTGGTCGGTCGCAATGGCGCTGGCAAATCGACGCTGATGAAGGTCATCGCTGAAGAAATCCAGCCCGACGACGGCCACATCGAGAAGACCCAGGGACTGACCGTCGCACGACTGGTGCAAGACGTACCCACCGACACCTCCGGCAGCGTTTATGATCTGGTCGCCGAAGGACTTGGCGACCTCGGTGCCTTGCTGGCCGAGTACAGTCACCTTGGCCACCAGCTCGACAATGATGCCGCGATGGAGCGCTTCAGCCTGTTGCAGCAACGTATCGATGCACGCGCTGGCTGGGAGCTGGCGCAGCGGGTGGAGTCGATCCTGTCGCGACTGCAACTGGATGGCGAACAGGAATTTTCCGGTTTGTCCGGCGGTATGAAACGGCGCGTGCTGCTGGCACAGGCGTTGGTACAGGCGCCGGACATCCTGTTGCTCGACGAGCCCACCAACCATCTGGACATCGAATCAATCCGCTGGCTGGAAGAATTCTTTCGCAGCTGGCCGGGTACGCTGGTGTTTATCACCCACGATCGCGCCTTCGTGCGCGCGCTGGCCACCCGCATTATCGAGCTCGACCGCGGCAAACTCACCAGCTGGCCGGGCAGCTATGAAAAGTATCTGACCGGCAAGCAGCAACAACTGGATGCCGAGGAAAAAGCGAATCAGGACTTCGACAAGAAACTGTCTCAGGAAGAGGCCTGGATTCGTCAGGGTATCAAGGCACGACGCACCCGCAACGAAGGCCGTGTGCGCGCACTCAAGGCGATGCGCAACGAACGCGCCGCGCGTCGTCAGCGACAGGGCTCTGTAGCGCTCACCATCCAGTCCGCCGAGCAGTCCGGCAAGCTGGTGCTCGAAGCCGAACACATCAGCCAACGCTTCGATGGCCGCGATATCCTCAAGGATTTTTCCACCACGCTGTTGCGTGGTGACCGCATCGGCATTATCGGTCCGAACGGATGCGGTAAATCGACGCTGCTGTCGATCCTGCTCGGCAAGCAAAAGCCGGACAGCGGTGCTGTCAAACTCGGCACCCAGCTGGAAGTGGCGTATTTCGATCAGCTGCGCGACAGCCTCGACGAAAATCGCACCGTGATCGAAAACGTGGTCGAAGGCAGTGACTTTATCGAGGTCAATGGCAAGTCACGGCATGTGGTCGGCTACCTGCAGGATTTCCTGTTTGAACCGGCGCGTTTGCGTCAGCCGGTGAAATCGCTATCGGGGGGTGAACGCAATCGCCTGCTGCTGGCGCGCCTGTTTACTCGGCAGTTCAACCTGCTGGTGCTGGATGAACCGACCAACGATCTGGACGCCGAGACGCTCGACCTGCTCGAGGAACAGCTGATCAACTATCAGGGCACCCTGCTGCTGGTCAGCCATGACCGGGAATTTCTCGACAATGTGGTGACCTCGACGCTGGTATTCGAAGCAGACGGCGTCAATGAATATGTCGGTGGCTATCAGGACTGGCTGCGCCAGCGCGCCCAGGCACCGGCCGAACCGGCGCGCAAACGTGATGTGGCGCCCGCACCGGCCAAGCCGCAAACGCAAACCGCGTCGCCGCCAAAAAAGAAGTTGTCATACAAGGATCAGCGCGAGCTCGAAACCTTGCCGCAGCAGATCGAGCAGCTTGAACAGGCCATGCAGGCCTTACAGGCGCAACTCAACGACCCAGACCTGTACAACCGTGATGCCGCCCTGTTCAATCAGTTAACCACGGACCTGACTGCCAAAGAGCAGGAACTGGAACACGCTTTTGCACGCTGGCAGGAACTCGAAGGTGCCTGATGCCGTCTCACCGCGATCATTGACACATACCGGAGTGCGTATGCATCGCTGGTCTCGCTGGTTGTTGTGCGCATGCCTGTGGCTGCCACAGGTCGCCATGGCGACGGAAACAGAAGACGAAGACAACCCGGTGGCAGAGGCGCCGGCGGATGCGGTGACGACGCTGCACAATGATCCGACGCCCGCCGCGTCCGCCATGCTGATTCTTGACGCCCAGGTGGAGCCGGGCAGTTTCAGCACCCTGTACTGGAGTCCGGAACAAACCTTCGCCAGCATCGCCACACCGGTACCGGTGCTGATCGCGCATGGCGCCCGACCAGGACCAGTGTTATGCCTGACGGCGGCGGTGCATGGTGATGAACTGAATGGCATCGAGATGGTACGGCGATTGATGTTCAATCTGGAGCCCACAGCACTGCGCGGCAGTGTCGTCGGTGTACCGATTGTCAATCTGGACGGCTTTCGTCGCGGTGAACGGTATCTGTCAGATCGCCGTGACCTGAATCGGCATTTCCCCGGCAACCCCAAAGGCAGCGCGGCGTCACGGGTGGCACACAGTCTGGTCGCCGATGTCATCGTGCACTGCAATTTCCTGATCGATCTGCACACCGGCTCCATGGCGCGCACCAATCTGCCGCAAATTCGTGGCAACCTGAAAGACACACGTATCGTTGAGCTGGCCAAGCATCTTGGCGGCATCACCGTGCTGCACAATACCGGCGCCACCGGCACGTTGCGCCGTGCCGCCACCGATCTCGGCATTCCCTCCCTGACGCTGGAAGCAGGCGGCCCCAATGTGCTGGAAGAACGTGCCGTGGATGACGGTGTCAACGCGCTGGAAAATCTGCTCGACAATCTCGGCATGCGTAAAAGCTCACGCTTTCGCAGCGGACCGCAACCAGTGTTCTACGAGTCCCGCTGGGTACGCACCAGTCAGGGCGGCATTTTGTTGTCGCAGGTAAAACTCGGTGACAAGGTTAAAGCCGGTGATGTACTCGGCACCGTGATCGATCCGGTCACCAATACCGGCAGCGCCATTCTGGCGCCGTTCAACGGTCGCTTGCTGGGCATGGCGGAAAATCAGGTGGTGCAAACCGGTTATGCGGCTTACCACCTGGGCGTGGAGCGCAAGACTGAGGAAGTGGAAGAAGAAGCTGAGGCCTATTTGCCGCCTGACTCCGTCATCGATAACGATACCGGAAGCAATGAAGATTAAGTGCGGTTGATCGCCTCGATGTCATAACCCGGCGTGCCCTGCCACTGCTGTGGCACGCGCCGCATACGCTCCATCTCATAGCCCTGCTCGGTCAGGAAGGCTTCTATCTGCTGCCACCGGGCATCGTCCAGTTGTGGCGTGCGAGCCATCACCCAGACGTAATCTCTTTTCTCGCGGCCTATCACCGTCACTTGATAGGCGTCGTCCAGCCAACTGATACGAAAGTCGGCCTTGAACGGCCAGAGAAACTGCATTTTCCAGAGCGCCGCATCCTCATCACTGACACTGGCGACCGGGTGATAATCCTTCAGCGGACCCTCGGCGTCGCCCTTGCGAAACACAAAAGTGGTGGCGATACGCCCGTCGTCGCGCAGGCGATAGTGCTCCACCGCATTCCAGGCCTGCTTTTCTGGCGGCAAGGGAATATGCGCCAGCACAAACCAGCTACCCATAAAACGTTCCAGTTCCACATCCCGGGCCATGGCCACAGGCGGCAATGGCTGACTCTGGCACGCAGCCAGCAGGACGGTGATAGCAAGTACAGGCGAACGCATACGGGCTCTCAGATCATTATCGATGGCTGATAATGATGCGAGGCGTCAGGACAACAGCAAGTGAAGACGTCAGAGCTCAGCGGAAAACGTGACCGAAGAACAGATTGATGGAGTGTTCGCCACCCTCGGCAAAGCCCGCCGCCAGATAGCCAGGCCCCAGCGGTGTGCGCGTGCCGAGAAACACACTGCCGGCGGTGATGCCGGGCAAGTCGCCAATCTCGTCGCGCTCGATAAACACATTGCCGTGTTCCAGCGAGGCGCCGACATAAACGGTGAGGGAATCGGGCAGCACCCGATTTCGTTTGATCGGCGTCACTGCCACCATGCGGCCCAGCAGCTTGTGGTACCCCCAGCGACTGGAAGGCGGCAGACCAGACAAGTTCAGGAAACCACCCACCGGCACCAGCGCCATCGACGGCGTCGCATCATCCTCTACCAATGAGGCCGAGACTTCTGTCACCAACGACACATCCCCGAAAGTATGGGCAATACCGAGATTGACTACTTCGCGTGCATAGCTCGCCACCGCGCCCAGACCCGCATCATGGTACTGATACTCCGCCAGGGCACGCACACCGGATGACGGAAACGCGAGATCATCGTAGGTGTCCCAACCAAGTTGGCCGAGATAATAGCCGTCGACATACTCATCGCCATCAACCGGCAAGCCCGAGCGATAGACGAACTCTCCGTCCACCTGCCGTATGCCGACACGCGCGGCGCCACGCTGTCGGAACAGCGTGGCGCCGATATCCATGCCGAAATAGGACTCGCGGCGCTGGAACAGCACAAACGGCTTCTTGCTGAAATCATTGTTTTCGTAAATTTCGATGTCATCGGCGCGATAGCCCACCAGCGGCTCGACAAAAAAACGCAGCTTGTAATCCAGCGGCTGATAGAAGCGCGCCTCCACCAGCGGACTGGTGCCGACATTGACGAGAAAATCCGCCACACCGCCATACTGATTCAGGCCGGCCACGCGCAGGCCGGCGGACAAACCAAAGGTGGCGTTGCCACGGAAGTCATCCTCCGCTTCCAGACCGAATCGCACAAAGCTGTTGCTGGTGGTGCGTTCGCGACAGATCAGTTGCAGGCCGGTCTCGCCGTTGCGCTGAATCAGGCGGTAACGGATGGTGCCGAAATAATCGAGTGCATAGATGTGCGAGATGTCATCACGTAGCTGGGCAGCATCGAGACGCTCACCGAGTTGTTGGCGCAGCATGGCGCGCACCACGCGATTACTGACCGGCCCATCATTGTCGACCTCGATAAAACTGATGCGCGGGTGAATATCGATGGCGGCAATCGCTTTTGCACGCGGTAATGCAACATCGGCGGCGTCTTCTGCTTGCCCTGCCAGCGGATCAGGCGCTGGATTGAAATCCGGACTGGCGCCATCCAGCGCCAGCACGGCGGCAGCGTAGCCAGCATTGATGGCCGCATCCACTTCAAGAAAATCACTGTTGCTGACCTCCTCAAGGTCGGGCGTGATCAACACATCCTGTGGCGCCAGATTGCCCAGCTGACGATCACTGTTGTTGCGCACCAGCAGCGCGGTGAGCTGCGCCATCACCGTCGCCATGGACTGGATATCCTCGGCCTGACGGCGCGGTGAACCGACGTCGACGACGATCAAACGGTCCAGTTGCTGGTCCGCCAGCGCATCCAGCGGAATGTTGTTGGCAATGCCGCCATCCACCAACAACCGGTCCTCCCATACCACCGGCTCGAACAGGCCGGGAATCGACATGCTGGCCCGCACCGCGGTACTCAGGTTGCCGCGATCCATCACCACTTGCTCGCCGGTCACCAGGTCAGAGGCGACCGCACGGTAGGGACGCGGCAATTGATCAAAGTCCGAGATATCCAGCACCGGCGCATACAGCTGATCCAGCAACAGGCTCAGGTGCTGCCCCTGATACAGGGCGCGCGGCAGGGTGATGCCTTCGCGGGTAATACGCAGTCGATAATCCACCGGCAGACCGGCATCCAGCTGGCGGTATTCATAGGGCGAATGGGACCGGGGGGAGCGATCAGAAAAGGCATAGGCCCAGTCCATATCGCGGGAAATCTGCTCAATCTGCGCCGGCGACAGGCCCATGGCATAGAGCGCGCCAATGATTGAGCCCATGCTGGTACCGGCCACCGCGTCAATGCCGATGCCCCGCTCTTCCAGGGCACGCAGCACACCGATGTGGGCGAGGCCGCGCGCGCCGCCGCCGGACAGCACCAGACCGACACGCTCCTGCGCCATGCCCGACAGCGGCACGATGGTCAGCAGCAGCAACATAACGGCGGTGAAAGTGTTTACGCGTCTGGCGGTCATGCAATTCCCTCTGGATTGCTGCAAGATGCCCAATGCCTGCGGCCAGCGCAACTGGCATCAGCCACCTGTCAGCCCGTGCCGAGATTTGAACCACGGCCGCCAGTTCGCGGATAATCTGCGCCATTCATAAAAAGGCCCGCGCCGGGCCGGCATAACAACAGGAGTCACTTGATGCGCGCTGAGGTCCCCGAGCGCTTTCCGTTCAGCCTGACTGACGAGCTGTTTTTTCATATCGACCTGCCGGAAACGCCGTTCAGCATCCAGATGGAAGCGCGCGTCAACACCAGCCTCGATATCAAACGCCTGCGTGAAGCCATGGCCACGGCGATGATGCAGCATCCGATGATGCGCGCATCGATTGCGCCCTGGTCGGCCAAGGAACAGAAATATTTCTGGCAGCTGCCGGATGAGCTACCGGTGATCCCACTGGAAATTGTTGATGTGCGCAGCGAGGAACAGCTGATGCGCGCACGCATGCGGCTGCAGAGTGTGTCCGTACCGCTTGACCAGCCACCGCCGTTTCGCTGCCTGTTGGCACGCCACGAAGACGGCGACTACTTCATGATCAACACCAGCCATATTGCTTCAGATGCCACCGGCGCCTACCGCTTTCTCGGCTCCGTGCTGCGCGCCTATGCGCGCCTGCCCGACCCGCAGCCGGAGGATCTGGATTTCATCGCCTGCCGTGATCTGGTCAAGCAGTTTGGTTCGCGGCGCATGACCGAGCGCCTCAATCGCGTACGCCGACTGGTCAGCATCCTCGGCAGCAGCCTGAAGGCACCAGCGCGGATTGCCACCGAGGGCGCAGAAAACACCGACGGCGTGTCGATCCTGCCGCTCAAGCTGAGCGAAGCCGAGACCGCACGCCTGCAGCAGTTGCGCGTCAACGGCAGCACCATCAATGACGTATTGCAGGCGTTGATGCACCTGACGATTGATCGCTGGAACCGCGAACACCGCCAGCGCTGCGGCCGTATCAGCCTGATGATGCCGATGAATACCCGGCCGCCGGAGCGCCGCTTTGAGCTGGCGGGCAACCTGTCGCTGTGGGTAGCCGTCCAGTCACGGGCCAACCAGCGCGACAATTTCGTTGCCCTGGTGGAGGCAATCCGCCAGCAAACCAGCATGCTCAAGGAGCATGGCACCGCCGGCCTGCTGGTGGACCTGCTGCACGAGATTCGCTCGTTGCCACTGTGGCTGAAGCAGTGGCTGCCCAACCTGTTGCCCATGACCGGCAACCGTTTCGTCGACAGTTCGGTGCTGCACAACCTCGGTAACCTGCCCAGCCCGCTGCCGGCGGACAACAAGCTCCAGGTCACAGAAATGTGGTTCTCTCCCCCCTGCCGCCTGCCGATGGGCCTGGCGGTGGGCGCCGCCACCTACAACCGCACCCTGCATCTGGCGTTCCGCTACAGCCACCACCAGTTCAACGCTGAGGGAGCGCAAGCGTTCACTAACCTATTCCTGCAGCAGCTTGAAGAAGCGCATGAGGCCGTTGCCGCGGCGGCCTGATCGGCGGTTGACCGCCGCGCCGACAGCGCGGTCATCTTAGCGAATGACTGTACACTGATTGTCTAGGAGACTGGGCTCCTCGGCTTCGGCCGGGGTGGAGTTTTCTCCGTGATAGCTCTCCCGAGCAAACAATTTATCGGCGCCGTCAGGCGCCGTTTTTTATTCTGGCCGCGGCACGCCATCCTGCGGCCAGCGCTCGCCCTGCCACAGCTTGACCCGATTCCTGCCTTCCCGCTTGGCCGCATACAGCGCCTCATCGGCCCGGGCGATCAATTGTGACAGCCCGAGGCGCTCATCGGCCTGGCCGGACACCAGGCCGAAGCTGGCGGTCACCGCCAACGTCTCGCCGTTGTCGAGCCTGACCGGCTCGGCTTCGATCAGCCGCCGGCAACGCTCCACGGCCCGTAGCGCCACGTCAGGTTCGGTACTGGGCAGCAGCAGCACAAACTCCTCACCGCCAATCCGTCCGACCAGATCCATATCGCGCACACTGCCGCGCAAGCGCTCCGCCACATCCACCAGCACCTGATCGCCCGCCGCATGGCCGTGCACATCATTGATGGTCTTGAAGTTGTCCAGATCGAGCACACACAGCGACAGCACCTCGCCGGTGCGGCGCGCACGGGAAATCTCATGTTCGACCTGCTCAAACAGGGCGCGGCGGTTGGCCAGGCCGGTCAACGCATCGGTAGCCGACAGCAGCAGGATGCGTGCCTCGCGCACCCGCCAGCGCACCAGCACCAGAATCACCAGCGCAAACGACATGGCGACAAACGGGATCGCACACAGAAACAGGCTCGCCACCCAGAACATGGAGATCTGCTGCTTGCCGACCGGGTCCTTGACCAGCATCGGCGCATACTCGATGACACCGCTGGCACTCAGACCCGCCAGCACGGCAATGCACAGCATCGCCATCGACAGCGACAGAATCACTCGACGAAAATCAAACAGGATCAGGCCTGTGAGCGCCGCGCCCAAAGCCACAACACCGGTCAGCGGCGTATAGAAACCCACCAGATGGCCAATCGGCAGATAGGCAAAACCATAAAAATAGATAAACAGGCTGGTGTAGACCTGCGGTCGACGATCGTTCTTGCGTAACCACAGACCCAAAACACCGATGGCACTCCACAGCCCCATGATCACAAGATTTTGCAGCACCGCGATACGCACCATGCCAGGCACGAGAAACTCGCTGGCAAAGTCAGTCAGTGATTGCGCCACCAGAAACCACAGGATGTAACAGCCGAACAAGGCGGCTGAGGCAAACGAGATCAGGATGCACTTGTCACGATCTGCCCAGTCGAGCAGCCGATAGATTTTTTTATAGGACTTCAGCAGGCTCAAACCCCTTCCCCTGCATTGACGCCACCACGCGGACTGCCCTGATTGTACAAGAGCGGTGCGTTACAACCAGCGGCTATCCCGGCCAAACTGACCGCGCAGGAATTCCATCTGATCACCACGAATGCGGTGACTGTTGGTCAGGGCGAGGTACTCCGCCATGTTGGGGATGTAAGGCAACGCCAACAGCTCCAGGCCACATTCTTCCAGACGGCGATTGCCCTTGTGCTGGTTGCAGCGCCGGCAGGCCGCCACCACATTCAACCAGCTGTCACGGCCACCGCGTGACACCGGCACGATGTGATCGCGGGTCAGCACGCTGTCGTGGAATTCCTTGCCGCAGTACAGGCACAGGTTCTGGTCACGGCGGAACAGGGCACGATTGGTCAGTGGCGGGCGACTGCGTGGACGCGGATTGACCCGGCCGTGACAGGCCACAATGGAATGCAGCTGCAGCTGCGAGCGCAAGCCGGTGGCGCGACAGACACCGCCTTGCAGCCGGTAGACGATATCGCCGAGCGTCCAGGTCACCAGACCGCGTGCATACAGACCCGCCGCCGCCTGCCAGTCCAGCCATTCCACTGGTGCGCCCGACACATCCAGACGCAAGATTCGCTCAGCCATAAACTCTCCCACCTGTGCAAAAGGCCGCCGCAGCGACCACACCAACGCCCGGCAGCCGGCCGGGACAAAGATCAAAAGCAGGGATTGCGGAGCGAAGTGAGCACTGGTCTGGGCGAGACAGACCTGAGAGGATGACAGCGCGGTAAGCTTGTGGCTCCAGCATATACATCACACCCGGATACGGGTTTAGGTTGTACAGATAATAACCAGAGCGAAATGGTTTCCACAACATGCGTGAAAAAATAGAGCTGTTTTTCCAGCACTGGGGGCTATTTTGCGCACGCCACCCGCTTTCCATCCTGCTCTTGATTGCCCTGTTGAGTGCAGCGCTGGCCAGCGCATTACCACCCCGATTTGATACCACCATGGAAGGGTTCCTGCGCAAGGACAGTCCTGCCATTCGTACCTATGAACTGCTGCGTGAACAGTTCGGTCGTGATGAGTACATGATCGCCACCGTCACCACCGGGGATGTTTTTGATCCCGCATTCATCCAGCGATTAAAGCAGCTGGAGCAGGATGTCTGGACGCAGGTGCCGTGGATTGATGACCTGATCCTGCTGACCAACGCACGCGCGATTTACGCCGATGGCGATGATGTGCGTATCGAGGGCCTGTTTGAAAACTGGCCGGACGACGCCGACATGCAGGACATCGTTGCGCGCGTCGAGAACAGCGACCAGTACCGCAATCTGGTGTTGTCTTCGGATCATCACACCACCGCCATCCTGGTGCGTCTGCAAAACTTTTACCCGGATCCGGACAGCGGCGAACTGGTCAATCTCGGCGAACAACAATTCCAGCAAGCCGGTGACGGCATGTGGGCATCGCTGCAGCCGTTTATTGACGCTGGCAATCAAGTGGCGGTGGCCGGCACACCGATTGTGATCACGCAATTGCAACAGGCAATGCAACGCGACATGGCGCGCTTCACCTTGCTGACGATCGTATTTGTCGGCGTGATGCTGTGGTGGCTGTTCCGCCGCTTCAGTGCTGTCGGTTTGCCGTTGCTGGTGGTGATTCTGGCAGCACTGGGCACGCTCGGGCTGCTGGCGTGGACCGACACACCGTTGCAGATGCCGCTGGTAATTCTGCCGTCATTCCTGATCGCCGTCGGCATCGGTGACAGCATCCACCTGATTTCGATTTTTTATCAGCAACTGCGCCAGTCCAGTTCGGTGATCGACGCCATCGGTGAAGCCATGCGCCATACCGGCTTGGCGATGTTCCTGACCAGCGTCACCACTGCCGCGGGCCTGCTGTCCTTCGCCGGCTCCGACATCCTGCCGCTATCCAGCCTTGGCTGGGTGGCCGCCAGCGGCGTAATGCTGGCGTGGTTCTATTCGGTAACCTTGCTGCCGGCCGGGCTGGCGCTGATGCAACGCTTTTTCCAGACCGGAGAACAGGCGCAAGCGCCGCGTGCGCATCAGCTGATGAACCGCTTTGCCGACGCCTGCATTCTGGTTGCCACGCGTTATCCGCGTCGCATCGTTGCCATCAGTGCCGGCCTGGGTGTGCTGGCGCTGTGGCAGGCCAGCCAGTTGCACTTTTCCCACCATCCGCTCAAGTGGTTACCACCGGACTGGCCAATCCGTCAGGCCACGGATGTGATCGACACCCAGCTCAGCGGCTCGATGAACATCGAACTGCTGCTCGACAGCGGCGAGCTGGACGGCTGGCGCAATGCCAAGCGCATGCAGCAGGTGGAAAAACTCACCGACGCCCTGGCGGCCACACAATTTTCCGTGGAAGTGCGCAAGATCCAGTCGGTCACTGACATGCTCAAGGAAATGAATCAGGCATTGCATGGCGGTGATGAAGCCTATTTCCGCACGCCGGACAGTGACGACTTGCTGGCACAGGAACTGTTCCTGCTGGAAATGTCCGCCGCCAATGATCTGTATCGGCGTATTGATCATGACTACCGCACCACCCGTATTACGCTGTCCGTACCGTGGGTGGACACGCTTTACTACGCGCATCTGGTCGACGAAGTGGAAACCATGGCGCGCCAGCAGATCGACACCGATATTGACGTCAGCGTAACCGGTCTGGTGCCGGTACTCGGTCGCACGCTGGCAGCGGTGATTGTCGATACCGCGCGCAGCTATTTGCTGGCGTTTGCGATCATCGGCGTGATGATGACGCTGATGCTCGGTCGTATCAAAGCCGGCGCCATTGCCATGATTCCGAACCTGCTGCCAATTCTGATGGCACTGGGTTTCATGAAGCTGGCGAATATTCCGCTCGATATGTTCAGCATGCTGGTCGGCGCCATTGCCATGGGCCTGGCGGTGGATGACACCATCCATTTCATGCATCACTACGAAAGTAATCGCCGCCGCGGACACTCACCGTCGGACGCCATTGCCCTGACGCTGCACGAATCCGGACGCGCCATGCTCACCACCAGCATTATTCTCGCCGGCGGTTTTATCGTGTTCGTGTTTTCGGAGATGAATAACCTGACCGGCTTTGGTCTGGTGACCGCCTTCACCATCGGTGCCGCACTGTTGGCGGATTTCCTGCTGGCGCCGGCGTTGATGTACCTGAGCGATCAGGGAGATGCCGACACCGAGGGCGCAGAGAACGCAGGCAAGCGATAACAGGCCTGCGCCTGGCCATGACTGTTGTCGGTGTCGGTCATCACCGCCACGGCATTCACAACGCTGACATCAAGCGAGAAGTAGCTGCGAAAATCAGCAGCCACATCACGCTCAAACGTTTGCCACTGACCCAGACCATCGGTACCGCTCTGCACCACCACCATCATGGCGTTGCTGGTGAAGGGGTTGGGCCAATGGCTTCCAACCTCATGCTCCCGTGACCAGACATAATTGATCGCCTTGGTCTGCCACGGGAACAGTCCTTCACGGATGACATAGACCCGCGCAACAAAGTCGTCGCCGGCCTTGATCTTCTCCGGCGCCACCTTGCCTTGCGTCAGCAAACTGTCAGCACGCCACTGCCAGCGCAGCATCGGCGTTCCGGCCAGGGGCTGATCAACCTGTCGGATCAGGCCGGAGGCGGCATCACGGGAGTCCGCCGCAACGCAATCCTCACCGGGCTGGTAGCGGGTATGGCCAGCGAAAATGATTTCCTCCCAGCCCGGCACGGTACTGGGCCGGTACTGCTCGGCAAATGCCGCCTGACTGCACAGCAGGACAAGGGCTAACCGGCTCAATCTGACCATTCACTCTCTCTCCCATTCACCAAGGGAACATTCCATGAAGTTATCAAGTGTCCTACACTAGCGCACCTGAACCGCTTCGATGCCTGCCCACCGTGGATATTACGTAATGAAGTACGACTACCTGATTGTGGGAGCCGGATCTGCTGGCTCCGTGCTGGCCAACCGCCTCTCCGAAAATCCCAATAACAAGGTCGCCCTGCTTGAGGCTGGCCCCTCTGACGATTCCTTTTTTGTACGCCTGCCGGTGGGCGTGATCCTGCTGATGCGCTCCAACAAACGCAACTGGCGTTACTGGACCGTGCCTCAACAGGCACTCAACAACCGTCAGGTGTATATCCCGCGCGGCAAGATGCTCGGCGGTTCCAGCTCGGTCAATGCCATGGTCTACACCCGCGGCCACAAGTGGGACTATGACCACTGGGCATCGCTGGGCAATGACGGCTGGGGCTGGAACGATGTGCTGCCGATCTTCAAGCGCACCCAGCGTCAGGAGCGCGGCGAAAGCACCTTCCACGGCACCCACGGCGGCCTCAATGTTGCCGACCTGCAATACTCCCACCCGGTCAGTAACGCCTGGGTGAAAGCGGCGGCAGAAGCCGGCTTCCCCTTGTCCGATGACTTCAACACCGATGTACAGGAAGGCGTGGGACTTTATCAGGTCACGCAGAAAGGCGGTGAACGTTGCGGCGTGTCACGCGGTTTTCTGCGCCCGGTGATGGAGCGCGAAAACCTTACCGTGCTGACCGAATCTCTGGTGCACAAGATCCTGTTTGACGGCAAGCGCGCCACCGGTGTGCTGGCCAATGTGCAGGGCTATATGCAGACCATTGAAGCCGGTGAAGTGATTCTGTGTGGCGGCGCGATCAATTCGCCGCAGGTGCTGCAGCTGTCCGGCGTCGGCAGCAAAAGCGAACTCGACAAACACGGCATTGCCCTGGTGCATGACTTGCCCGGCGTCGGCCAGAACCTGCAGGACCACCCGGACGCGCTGGTGGTACATAAATCCCGTCGCCCGGACACACTCAACCTGTCACCACTGGCACTGCTGTCCTCCGGCGCTGCCGGCATGCTCGAATTTTTCTATCGCCGCACCGGTCAGCTGACCTCGAACGTGGCCGAAGCCGGTGGCTTTATCAAAAGCCGCGACGAAGAAAGCATTCCTGATCTGCAGCTGCACCTGACCGCGGCCAAACTCGACAACCACGGTCTTAATCTGGCGTTTGCATTGGGCTACGGCTATTCCACCCACGTCTGCATCCTGCGCCCGAAAGCACGCGGCTCCGTTACCCTGGCAAATGCCGATCCCACCGCCGCACCGCTGATTGATCCGAATCTGCTCGGTCACGAAGATGATATGGAAGGCATGGTGCGCGGCATCAAGCAGATCCGCAAAATCGGCGCGCAATCAGCATTGAATGACTGGCGCGGTGATGAAATCTTCCCCGGCAAGGACGTGCAGAGTGACGAACAGATTCGCCAGTTCCTGCGCGCCAAGTGCGACAACATCTATCACCCGGTGGGCACCTGCAAAATGGGCAAGGATGATATGGCGGTGGTCGCACCGGACAGCATGAAGGTGCACGGCCTTGAGGGGCTGCGCGTGGTCGATGCTTCCATCATGCCAACACTGATCGGCGGCAACACCAACGCTCCCACCGTGATGATCGCCGACAAGGCCGCGGACATGATTCTCGGCGTCTGATCCATCACTGATTAAAAAAAGCGCGACGCTGTTACCAACGTCGCGCCTTTTTTTTGCGCTGCCGAGATGACGTCAACTAACTGTCATACCGCTTCGCTAGCCTGCCGTTCCTCAGCAACAGAAAAGGTACGGCCATGCATACCCTATCGTCTCCGCGCGCGCGTCTGGTGGATCTGTTATGGCAACTGAAGCAGGCCTACGACCAGCACAGTGACAACAGCGGCGTCCGCTTTATTCATTTCAATACGCTGCTCAATGACGACGTATACCGTCAGGAGATCGTCGACCGCGCCGTGGCATCCAGTGACCGTCGCATTCGCGATATCGGCATACAACTGCGCGGTCTGAATCGCGATGGCATCCTGTTGCACAAGCGTTCCAGCGGCCAGCCGGCCGGTATTCCGATGATGCTCAATCCGGATATCGTCGAAACCGTCGGGCGACATTCGGGCGATGGTGGTGCGTCCCGCGCACGCAACGCCTGGCTGTTGGCAGGCGTGTTGCTGCTGATGTTGATTGGCGCCAGCGGCTGGCTGTATCGCGATACCCTGATTGCCGTGACGGTGGGCGACACCCGCATCAGCGGCAGCCTGCAAGGCGACCAGGTCTGGCATGCCAATCAGCGCCTGCTGCTCGACGGCCTGGTGTTTGTCGAACCGGGCAACAGCCTCACCATTGAAGCCGGCACCACCATCCGTGCGCTGCCGGGCAGTGCACTGATCATCAGCCGTGGCGCGCAACTGTTTGCCCGCGGTCAGCAAGACAAGCCCGTGGTGTTCACCAGCGCGCAACCGCTCGGCACGCGGCGACCCGGTGACTGGGGCGGCGTGGTGATGCTCGGCGCGGCGCCGATCAACCGCGCCAACGCCACCATCGAAGGATTGCCCGACGGTGATCAACGCGGCGTGTTCGGCGGCGACGACGCCCACGGCAGTTGTGGCGTGCTGGAGTACACCCGCATTGAGTTTGCCGGTCATGAAATTTCCCGTGACAACGAACTCAATGGCCTGACACTGGGCGGCTGCGGCGACGGCACCATCGTGCGTCATGTGCAAGTGCACCGCGGCCTCGACGACGGCATTGAAATCTTTGGCGGCAATGTCGACATGAAGTATGTGCTGATTACCGGTGCCGGTGACGACTCCCTCGACTGGGATATGGGCTGGCGCGGACGCGTGCAGTTTCTGCTGGTGCAGCAGTATGCCAACAGCGGCGACAACGGTTTTGAGGGGGACAACAATAAGGCCTCACCGGACGCCCTGCCACGCTCGGAGCCGACATTGTATAACGTCACGCTGATCAGTCCGCGCAGCCGCGAACGGTTTCACCGCGCCATGACCATTCGCCACGGCTCCGGTGGCCATTTTCATAATTTCATTGTCCAGGGCTTTTCCGGCGAGAGTTTCGACATCGGCGGCAGCCGTTCGGCACAGCTCACCGACAGCGGCGAACTGACATTTGCCAATATGCTGGTGCATGACATCGGCACACGCGGCGTCAGCTGGTTTGACGATGAACAGTTTGAACGCGACGACGACGGAGGCTTTGATGAGCGCGACTTTTTTATGTCTACCGCGCGCCGCATCAGCTTTGGCGTAGACCCAATGCTGCCACGCGAAGCCAGCACCATGCATAACCCCCAGTACGCACCTGCAATTCGCTCACCAGCGCGCAATAACGCAGTGCGTCCGCCGTATGGGGAATTCTGGGATGAAGCGGCGGATTATCTGGGTGCGATCAAGCCCGGCGCGATGACTGCCTGGACCGATGGCTGGACCAACTTCGCGGTCAATTGATAACGCTGTTACGGCGACGCCAGCGCAAAGCCGCTGCGTCGCCAGCAGTTCAGCACCCAGCCCGCCTGCAAGAGCAGTAACAATGCCAGCCACCATTCATACACGTCTTCCCAACGCTCATGATCCACAGGATCAATCAGGTCATGAACCACGGACGAGACTCCGATGGCCAACAGCAGCGCGCTGTAGCACAGCAACTGCCGACCGGTACGTTGCCAACCAGACTGTTGCGACAACACCGCGCCGACGCGCAACAAGGCCAGAAAGCTGAAAGCAAAAAAGACAATCACGCCGGCGCGGCGAATGACCGCATACAGACCCGGCCCCGCCCCCAGCGCCACGGTGTAGGCCACCAGCGCGCCACTGGCAAACAGCGCTAGCACCAGCACACTGTTCACCTGCTTGCCGGTCAGCCAGTGCAGCCAGCGCCGACACCACCACCAGTAGCCGACCAGGCACAGTGCTGCCGGCAACATCAGTAACTTGAATAACCACCAGGCGCTGCCATAACGGCCAGCGCGGGAAATGCTGGTGCAGGGTTCCAGATAGGGCACACACCAGTCGATAAAGCCTTCGGCGCTGGATACCCACCAGCACAGGTGAATCGTCAGCAGTGGCAATGCCACAGCCAGACCCGCGGGAAACAGATAGGGAATTGATCTTGCGCGCGGCATCTGCCGGACCTCACGCTGGCGCCGCACGCGGCGCCAGCGTCCGGCCGCGATTAACGGATAACGATAAAGAACACACCGCCTTCACGATTGATGCGCAACAACAAGGCCGCATCCTTGTCAGTGATTGCCTGGCCAAGGTCATCGAGATTGGCCACGTCCTTGCGATTGGCATTGATGATTACATCACCTGCGCGCAGATTGGCACGCCAGGCGGCGCTGCCCTGCTCCACCTGCTCTACCAGCACACCGCTGTCAGCATAGCTCACTTCACCGGTGCGCAAATTGCGCAGGGCGGCGCCCTCGAGATGCTTCGACAGGCCGGTGCCCTCCGAGGACTTTTCACTGGTCTCGCGAATGGTCGCCGTGATCGTGCGCTTCTTGCCATCGCGAATAATCGACAGTTCAACCTTTTCACCAATCGGCGACAGTCCTACCTTGTTGCGCAGGTCCGACGCGCGCTTGACCGGACGGCCGTCCACCGCCACCACCACATCACCGGACTTGAGCCCAGCATCCCTGGCAGCACTGTCCTCCATGACCTGGGTGATCACCACACCTTCGGTCTGATCCACATCAAAGGCTTCCGCCAGCTCCGCGGTCAGATCCTGGATCGTCACACCGAGCACACCACGACGCACCTCACCATGCTCGATCAATTGCTGCATGACGTTCTCGGCCATCTCGGTCGGGATCGCAAAACCGATGCCGACATTGCCGCCCGCGGGCGCAATGATGGCAGTGTTGATACCGATGAGTTCACCACGCAAGTTCACCAGCGCACCACCGGAGTTGCCAGGATTGATCGATGCATCGGTCTGGATGAAATTTTCATAGCCCTCGATGCCAAGGCCGGTGCGACCCAGTGCCGAGACAATCCCGGTGGTCACGGTCTGACCGAGACCGAAGGGGTTACCGATGGCGACGACAAAATCCCCCACCCGCAGGGTGGTGCTGTCAGCAATCTTGATCTGGGTGAGGTTGTCGGCTTCGACCTTGACCACCGCCAGGTCCACCTCGCGATCCACACCAATCACTTCAGCCTTGAGGCTGCGACCATCCACCAGCGTCACTTCCACCTCATCGGCATGCTCCACCACGTGGGCATTGGTCAGCACATAGCCATTGCTGGCATCAACGATGACACCGGAACCGGCGCTGGTGGCACGACGCTCCGGCATCTGCCGGCCCGGCGGCACATTGAAGAAACGGCGAAAGAAAGGATCTTCCATCAGCGGATTGCGCTGGCGCACCTTGGTGCTGGTGGCAATGTTGACCACCGCCGGCGAGGTTCTCTCGACCATCGGCGCCAGCGACGGCAGCGCCTGGCCCTCGGCGGTGACACTGGGAAGCAAGGCGTGCGCAGACAGCGGCGCCCACAACATCACCAGCACACACAGCAGCTGCAGCGGACGTTGCAGAAGATTGTGCTCGTTCAACTTGAATCTCCTTCATTTTGCTGACAATGAAAAAATCGGCGCGGGCCGCCAAACCCGGCGCCCCGGAGCTTTAGTAGACTGAGTCCGGCCGCTCAGGTTCCTGAGTGGCGTAAAGACGCACCCGGTTGAATTCGCTGGACTCACTCAGATCCGGCCAGGTGGTGGCCTCGCCCTCGGCAAACAGCTGGTAGCCGGTCACGGCGAAATTACGCACCCGCGAGTCCGCCAGCCGCACCGGTGCCTGCGCCGCCAGCCGGGTCAACAACGCCAGGTTGTCGCGATCATACAGAATGTCTGCGGCAGTGATGCGGCTGGCGCGCGGCAGTAGCCGGCCCAGATCGGTATCACACAGCACCTCCACACCATTGAGGGCGGCATTGGCCTGCACCGCCTCCAGCGCCACCGGATCAAGGTCACAGGCCAGCACCTGGCCGGCCCCCGCCAGCGCCGCGGCGATGGCCACCACACCTGAGCCCGGCCCGATATCCAGCACCGTCTGCCCCGCCACCCATTCAGGGTGGTCCAGCAGCCAGCGCGCCAGCACCTGCCCGCTGCCCCAGCAGAAGCACCAGTAGGGCGGCTCATCCATCAGCACATTGATCTCGTCCTGCGCCAGCGGCTGCTGCGGCAGGATATCGTCGATCAGCCACAGCTGCAGTTCCGGCACCAGCACCGGCGACTGCGGACGCAGGCGCGCCCCGGCCACGCAGCGCTGCAGAGCGGACGACAACGCCGCAGGCGCTACATTTTGCTGTGGTTCTGGCATACTCTGGCCCCTTGGCAGTGTCCGCACCTGCATCGCCCCACGGCGGTCGGCGCACGACCCGGCACCGACCAGCGCTACAGATAAAGAGGCCCGGCATAGAACCGGGTCCCGGAAAAAGTGTTCGGAGAATAACAAATATGGCTTTTGTTGTGCGCACCCTGCTCTGCTGCCTGTTGCTGGCAAGTACCGCCATTCAGGCGGAGGATTATCAGCGCAGCACCTGGGAAGGCAATTTGCCGGAACGCTTTTTTGAAACGTTCATGGAGCTGTATAAAAAAGATCCATCGGCGCTGGCGCGCTATCCCGGTGGCTTGCAGAACATTTCCTCCGAGCAGCTGCATCGTGCCATCGTCGGGCTCGATACCACGCATTTCACCTACATGTACCCGATGACGATTCGCGGCTACGAGTTTCCCAAACTCAAGGGCACGCCAATTGAACGCCTATCGCTGATGGCCGTGCGCGGCGGTCACCTGATTCCGATTCCGTTCCAGATTGATGAGTACGATCGCAGTGGTCTGATCTGGATTGAGGGCCACAACGAAGTGCCGCCCGAGGGCACACCGAATGATTTTGATGACTTCGACGAACTGGTATTCATGTTCCGCGATGGCGGTCAGGAAACCTATGATCCGCGCGTGCACGGTCAGGTGGAAGGTCAGGTGTGGCAGGAAGTTCGTCTCGATTCGCCGCGCAACAACCCGCGCTATGTCTATCTGGTGCTGGATAACCCGCTGCGTTCGGATGCCGATTATGTTACCGGCGACATGGAGAAAGGCCGCCTGGAAGGCACCGTCGTCGAAATGGATTACGACCCGAAGAATATTGCCAATATCCATCACGTGGCGCCCAAGGCCGGGCCCAAGCATCACCAGAACGTGATCGACAATCTCTACCTGAATATCAGCACCGGCATTCTCAACCAGAATCTGCGTGTGGGTCTGGATACCCTGAACAATATTCGTGCGGTACCGGTGGCGATCAAGGACGGTCCGGTACGCGTCAGCATGCTGGTGAAGGCGCGCATCTGGTATCTGTATATGCCGACCTTTTTCAGCCAGCTGTTCCAGATCAATTTCTACGAGCAGTCGTTCGTGATTCCCAGCCGCTTTGCCATCGACAGCATGCGCACGCTGAAATTCTTTGTCATGTTCCTGCGCGATCCGCGCATTGAACTGGCTGCCGATTTCCACAACCTCGAAGGTGCACGCGTCACCTATCAGGCGGTCTACAAGGACGCCACCACCATGGGCAAGGTGGACGGCCAGATGAGCGAGTTCGAGGTCAAGATGAATCAGACCCGGCTGCCCGGTGACTGGCTGTATATGGATTCCAACCAGGGTTGGGACATGTTCTTCAGCAACCATATGCCGGTGGTCGAAGGCGGCCTGTTCGACGCCTTCCTTGAAGGCGTCGAGATGCACATGCTGTATCAGGACGACGTCAAGGAAGTGGAAACCTATGAGCGTTTCCCCGGCGCCAAACCGCGCATCGGCTTTACCAGCAAGGGTCTGCCGCGAACCGCCATCGAGCTGATGGGTGTGATTCCAAAACTGAACTACAGCAAGATGAACAGCTTTGGCGAAGCCATTATTGCGCTGGCCGATCCGGACGTGCGCAAGAAATTCGCCAACTACGACCGCGTTGTCAGCGGCGTACTGCAAAAAATGAAGGCTGACGGTCGCATTACCACCGTCGAGGATCTCGCCGATGCCTTTATCGCCGACCTCAATCGCATGCGCTTTACCGGCATGCCGCGCAAGGAATTCAACGCGCTGATTCACGATGCCATTGTCGCCACCACCACCGACCCGGGGTTTATCGATCACGGCGCGACGCTGGCGAAAATGGTCGAACTGAGCAAAGAACGCGGTCTCGATATTCGTCAGCTGCGCTATGCCACCATGGACAATACCCTGTGGTTCCCGGACTGGGTTGGCCCCGGCGGTCCGGAAGATTTTCACTGGCAGACGGTGAACCCGCCGGGCTACAGCGTGCGCCCCTGGATCGCGCCACGCGGCTGATCTGGTGCACGGCCTGACTGACTGGAGATTGTCATGCCCTCCTCCGCGCCCCTGCCGCTGGCAGGCATACGTGTGATCGAACTCGGCCAGCTGCTGGCCGGTCCCTTTGCCGGCACCCTGCTGGCCTATTTCGGCGCTGACGTGATCAAGATCGAACCGCCCGGCGGTGATCCGATCCGCGGCTGGCGCGCGCTGGATGACGGCGGCACCTCGTACTGGTGGCGCAGCCTCGGCCGCAATAAAAAATGCATCACGCTGGATCTGAAAACTGATCAGGGCATCGCGCTGGCAGCACAGTTGATCGACGGCGCCCAGGTGGTGATCGAGAATTTTCGCCCCGGCACCATGGAAAAGTGGGGGCTCGGACCTGAGCGGTTCAAGCAGTCCAACCCGGCGCTGGTGTACGCGCGCATTTCCGGTTACGGCCAGACCGGTCCGTATGCGGAAAAAGCCGGCTACGCCTCGGTCTGCGAAGGCATCGGCGGGCTGCGTTACGTCAACGGCGTTCCCGGCGAGCGTCCGGTGCGGCCGAACCTGTCACTGGGCGATTCCCTTGCCGGTCTGCACGCCGCGTTCGGTATTGTCATGGCGCTGCTGGCGCAACAGCGTGGCGGCAGCGGCCAGACCGTGGACGTGGCGCTGTACGAATCCGTGTTCAATCTGCTCGAAGCGGTGATCCCGGAATTCGATGGCGCCGGGCTGATCCGCCAGCCTTCCGGCTCCACTGTCACCGGCATCGTGCCGACCAATACCTACCGCTGCGCCGACGACAAGTTCGTCATCATCGGCGGCAATGGCGACTCCATCTACCGCCGTCTGATGGACACCGCCGGCCGCAAGGACCTGGCCGAAGACCCGCGCCTGCAGAACAACGCTGGCCGCGTAGAGCACGAGGCCGAGATCGATCAGGCGCTGTCCGACTGGTGTGCCGGCTTGCCCAGCGTCGAGGTGCTGCGTCAGCTGGATGCCGCCAAGGTGCCCGCCGGCCCGATTTACGATGCCGCCGACATGGCCGCCGACACCCACTTCCAGAGCCGAAACCTGTTCGAAAGTGTCAGCATCAACGGCGAACCCCTTAAAATTCCGGCGATCATGCCAAAGATGACCGAGACTCCCGGCAGCACCCGCTGGCCAGGGCCCGAGATTGGCAGTCATAATCGGGAAGTGCTCTGCGACGTGCTCGGACTGTCGGAACAGGACTATGCCGAGCTGGTCAAACAGGGCGTGGTACAAGGCGGCTGAGCGCGGCCGCCCCTGAGGAGGGCCTCACCATGCGTCACTCTCTGCTGTGCATTCTGCTGACCGCGTGCAGCGTCGGCGCCCTTGCCGACGTCACCCCGCTGGACAACGACGAACTCGACCAGCTTGTGATCGAAAGCCGGTCGCAGGGCGATGAACAGGCGTTGGAAGATCTGGAAGCGCTGCAGGATCAGCAGCGCATGTTGCCATCCGGCGAGCGGCGCGATACGCCGGTGATGATGGCGCCGCCTCCGCAACAACCGCCGGGGCAGCAGCAGTATCTGGACAGCATCATCGACACCATCAACAGCCTGCAACCGCCGCCGCAGCTCTAGGGTTACCAGTCGATACGACGGACCAGCAGGTCCTTGAACATGACAAAGTCACCGGCAAGGCTGTACCAGGGATACTGGAACGTCGCCGGCTTGTTGTGCTCGAAAAAGAAATGACCAACCCAGGCAAAGCCATAGCCAATCACTGGCAACGCCCACAACCACACCCAGCTCTGCGTCGCCACCACAAAGGCGATGGTGGCAATCACCAGCGACGTGCCGACAAAATGCAGCCGGCGGCAGGTGGGATGACCATGTTCCTGCAAGTAATAGGGGTAGAATTCTGCGAAGCTCTGGAAATCGCTCTGTTTGATCGTCTGCATGGTCTGCCTCATGTACTTGTTCTGATCGCCCAAGAATGGCGCCCGCCAAGACTACAGGCTTGTAATGAACCGCTACAATGCAGCGCTGCCCCGGTCGACCCGATCGGCCGACAATTTGGCATGAACAGAGCTACACAGACCAGCGTGCCATCCGCAAGGTGTGCCGCTTGAAATGATGTCCGGGAGAGGCAGTACGGCATGAGCACCATCACCCCTTTGCAACGCGCACCACTGGATCTGTTTCGTCGCATTCGTGTGCCGGAACGGCTAACGCCGATCACTATTCATGGCAAGGAAGTGGACCCGGCACTGGCCGGCCTCGACCACGCCGATGTCGGTGCCATCTGGCGCGCCACCGGCAAGCTGTATCGCACCGGCATGAACCCGGCGATCGGTTTGTGCCTGCGTCGCCGCGGTGAAGTATTTCTTGATCGCACGCTCGGCTATCGCACCGCCAGCAGCGACGAACTGATGACACCGGATACACCTGTGTGTCTGTTTTCCGCCTCCAAGGCGGTGACCGCGATGCTGGTCCATCATCTGGCGGAAACCGGCGAGATTGATCTGCATGATCCGGTGGCCCGTTATATTCCGGAATACGGCAACAACGGCAAACACCGCACCGCGATCATGCATGTGCTGAATCATCGCGCCGGCTTACCACGCATTCGTGAGCCGGTGGATCCGGAAGTACTGTTCGACACCGAGCAGGTCAAGCAGCTGTTGTTCAACGCGCAACCGGAAACCCCCAGCGGCATCACTCAGGCATACCACGCCATCACCGGCGGCTACATTCTTGGTGAACTGGTGGAACGGGTGACCGGTGAATCGCTAAACGCCGTGCTCGATCGCGTGATTCGCAAACCGATGGGCATGAACCATTTCCGTTACGGTCTTGAGCAACAGGTGGCCGCGGCAGAAAACGTTGTCACCGGCATGAAATTGCTGCCGCCACTGTCCGGCTTTATCAAGCACGCCGTCGGCGGCACGCTGGAACAGGTGGTGGAAGTGTCGAATGATCCGCGTTTCCGCGATGTGGTGATTCCGGCGGGCAATCTGTATGCCACCGCCGAAGAAGCGTCGCGCTTTTTCCAGATGCTGCTCAATCAGGGCCGCTGGAACGACACGCAGATTTTTCAGCCGGACACCGTCAAGCAAGCGATTCGCGGCGCCAGCCGCCGCCCGCTGTTCGACCGCTCACTGATGATTCCGCTGCGCTTTTCCGCCGGCATGATGCGCGGCAATCCCGGCATGAGTGTGTTCGGCCCCGGCGCCGCCAAGGCCTATGGTCACCTCGGCTTTATCACCATCCTGTGCTGGGCCGATCCGCAACGTGAACTGGCGGGCGCCCTGCTGACCACCGGCAAGGGATTGATCGGCACGCACATGCCTCGTCTGCTGCAACTGCAGCAAACCATCAACCAACGCTGCGTCTGATCCGAACGTCTTACTCGATCACCTGCACGCCGTGCCAGAACGCGATGTACCCCGCGATCTGGCGGGCGTCAGCGAGCGGCTCGGGGTAATACCAGGCGGCGTCCTTGTTGGTGTCGCCATCGACCACGACATCGTAATAGCTGGCCGTGCCTTTCCAGCCGCAATGACTGGTGGACGCGCTCTTACGCAGATACGCCGTATCCACTGATTCGGGCGGGAAGTAATGATTTCCTTCCACAATCCGTGTCTTGTCTGATTGGGCGATCACCTGATCGTGCCAGACCGCTTTCATCCCTGTCCTCCTTACGCTTGAGGATCAAGGTTATAGCGCTGGCCACGACAAAATCAGGTGATGCCCGGCGGTGGCACGTGCACAGTCCGCATTTCTGACGCCTTTGGTCAACTCGCCGCGTTTCACCACTGACATCACCGTCCTGCTCTGGCAGTCTCTGGACTTCCACGTCACTTGGCTTTCACGCCATGCGCAGCATCTTGAGCGGCGGCTGTAACGGAATTGACGCGTTTGCATCTGCATCATGTCTGCACGATGCGAGCGTACACGGACAGGGGGAAGCGCATGGGTTCATCGGGTACCGCCTCGGCGGCGACAGCACCGTCGCGTGACATCGCACAACAATACCGGCACGTGCGTACCTTGTCGGAACAGTATTGTGCACCGCTGGAAATCGAAGACTATGGCTTGCAGGCCATGGCCGATACCAGCCCGGCAAAATGGCATCTGGCCCATACCAGCTGGTTTTTTGAAACCTTCCTGCTGAAACCGTTTGCGCCGAACTACCAGGCGTTTCATCCGCAGTTCGAATACCTGTTCAATTCCTACTACAACGGCATCAGCGAGCAATTTAGCCGTGCACAGCGTGGGCTGTTATCGCGGCCAACCGTGGCAGAGGTATACGCCTACCGCGCGCACGTGGATGCGGCCATGCAGGGGTTGCTGGATCGCGTGGATCTGGATACGGAGGTGCTCACGCGCACCGAGCTTGGCCTGCAGCATGAAATGCAGCATCAGGAACTGTTCTTTACCGATCTAAAATACAACTTTTTCTGCAATCCGTTGCGCCCCACCTATCAACCGCATGATGGCGACTGGCACACCGCCGCAGCCGATCCGTTGCAATGGCAGGCACACACCGGTGGCATTGCGCTGGTGGGTAACAGCGCCGACAACGGCTTCTGCTTCGACAATGAAACACCACCGCATCGTGTGTTTCTGGAACCCTTTTCGCTGGCCACGCGCGCACTCACCAATGCCGAGGTGCTCGCCTTTATTGAAGACGGCGGTTATCGCACACCGTCACTGTGGCTGGCCGATGGCTGGGCACTGTTGCAGCAGCAAGGCTGGCAACATCCTCTCTACTGGCGACATCAGGATGGCGTCTGGCAGGAATTTACCCTGCGCGGCATGCAGCCGCTCGACCCGCAGCGCATTGCCTGTCACCTGAGCGGCTATGAAGCCGATGCCATGGCGCGCTGGATGCAGGCGCGGCTGCCAAGTGAATTCGAATGGGAATGCGCCGCCCGGCAGCAAAGCGTGCAGGGGCACTTTGTCGATCGTGGTGAGTACCACCCCGACCGGGCCAGCAATGCGTCGCTGTTCGGTGATATCTGGCAGTGGACGCGCAGCAGCTACGGCGCGTATCCGGGCTATCAGCCCGCAGCGGGCGCGATAGGCGAATACAACGGCAAGTTTATGTGCAACCAGCTGGTGTTGCGTGGCGGCTCCTGCGTCAGCGACGCACGCCAGTTGCGCAGCAGCTACCGCAACTTTTTTTATCCAAAAGACCGCTGGCAAGTCAGCGGTGTTCGACTGGCCAGGGACGGAGCATAACAGCATGGTACCGAGCGCAGCAGCCACCGCACTCAAGACACGCATTGATTTTATTTCACTGCACCCGCCACGCCAGAATGTGGTGGCAGAAGTGCTGGCCGGCCTGCGCCAGTCGCAGAAGATGATCAGCCCGAAATATTTTTATGACGAGCGTGGCTCGCAGTTATTCGAAGCCATCACCCGCCAGCCGGAATATTACCCGACCCGCTGCGAGCGCCAGATTCTTGAGCAGTATGCCGATGAAATTGCCGCGCAGCTCGGTCAGGGTGTGACCCTGATCGAACCCGGCTGCGGCAGCTGCGAGAAAGTGCGCCTGCTGCTCGATGCGCTGCAACCGCAGCGTTATGTGGCGATGGATATTTCCGAGCAGTTTCTGCTCAAGTCCGCCAACCAGCTGGCGGTGCGTTATCCGTGGCTGGATATTACCGGCGTTTGCGCCGACTTTTCCCAGATTGATGCGCTGTCATCCCTGCCCGACGACGGCCGGCGCGTGGCGTTTTACCCCGGCTCCACGCTCGGCAACTTTGATCCCGCCAGTGCCGAGCTGTTTCTGCAGCGGCTGCGCAAGTTGGTGGGCAACAAGGGCGGCCTGCTGATTGGTGTCGACACACACAAGGACACCGATATTCTTAACGCCGCCTACAACGATGCCGCCGGCATGACTGCCCAGTTCAACCTGAATGTATTGCAGCATCTGAACCGGGTGTTACCGGCCAACTTCAATCTCGACACCTTTGCCCACGAAGCCAGCTATAACGTCGCGCTGCAGCGCATTGAAATGCATCTGCGCAGTCTGGCAGACCAGAGTGTGAACTGTGCCGGCCAGAGCATCCGCTTTGCACGAGATGAGCGTATTCATACCGAGAGTTCGTGGAAATACACGGTGGAGCGCTTTACTGCGTTGGCATTGCGGGCCGGCTTTGAAGTGAAAACCGTATGGCAGGACAGTGAAGAAAATTTTGCGCTCTACTATTGCTGCGCCATCTAGCGCGCATGTCGATGCTGGCGGTTGACCACCGTCGCCGCCAGCACCGGCGACAACCACAGACAGAACAACCCCAACGCCATATAGCCGCCCTGCGACGGACGATAGTCCGCCAGCAGATGTTCCACCGGATAGCCCAGCGCCAGACCCAGGCCGATTTCAAACGCCAGCATCAATAGCAGCCAGAGCGTGCCCACCAGTAATTGCTGTGACAGCGTGCGCAGCGCCAGCCAGCGCGCCGTCAGCAACGCAATCAGGATAATCAGTGCAGAGCCTGTAAGCACACCCAGTTGCCGCGCGGGCAGGTCGCCGATCAGTGGCACCAGAAACAGTTGGCGCAATACGCCATGCACCGTTTCCACCAGCACCATCAATAACCAGACCAGCACTGACTTGCCCCAGACCATGCACGCTCCGAACCAGTGATAACTGCCGTCAGGATAATCCGCCGTCAGCGATCAGTGGAAGGTTTGAGAAACTGCACACCGAGCTGCGCCAGACGCGTCATCAAGGTCAGCATGGTCGCTTCCTTGTCGGCGTCCTGTTCGATATGCGCATCCAGTGCCTGACCATGGAATACCTGAATCAGCGTCTGCACCAGCTCACTCATCATTGGCAGTTGTCCGAGCGTATCGGGAAACAACTCGGCGGCCAGCCTGACGTTATCTTGCTGGTTGCGCAGAAAGACCGGCCGGAACAGCTCACACAATTCCGGTTCGGTGCGCGCCGCCTGCTGCAGCTCGAACCAGGCCAGCTGCTCCGGGCTACGGGTGATTTCGCGCAGTGCCGTAATGGCCACTACCAGATCATCGCTGTGTGACGGCCGCAACGCCGTCACACGCGCGCGATAATTGTCGATAAAGCGATCGGCCAATTCGTTGGCCGTGTATTCGAGCAACGCCAACCGATTATCAAAGTGACGAAACAGCGCACCCTGCGACAGGCCAGCCCGCCGCGCCACCGCCTGGGTGGAGGTCTGGTGATAGCCCGACTCCACCAGTGATTCGATACAGGCCTGCGCCAGCCGCGCCATACTTTGCTCGCGTCGCTGTGCCTGGGTTCGTCTCACTGGTGCCGTCACGGTCATCAATTATCCTTGCATGCTGGTCTGCCGGGGCAGGAACTGGCCAAAGCCTTTCTCATTGCCCAGAGCTGGATCAAAGTTCGATCCGTCCCAGGCCATGCGGCCGTTAATCATCACCGCGCGCACCACATCGTCATTACGATTGACCACACGCATCAAGCCGCCCAGCTCTTCAAACGGCGCCTCAGCATACTGTTGCAAATCGGCATGAGCCAGCGCCGCCGGATTGATCACCACCAGATCCGCACGATCGCCCACGCGCAGGGTGCCGGCATCAATACCAAACCATTCGGCAATCTCGCCACTGCAACGCCACACTGCCTGCTCCGGTGTCAGCGCCGGATTCTCCTGCAACGCAAACTTGAGCATATGCAGCGGGAAGTTATAGAACGCCATATTACGCAGGTGCGCCCCGGCATCAGAGAAACCAATCAGCGCGCAGGGCTCGGTGACATTGCGCTTCACCACCTGCTCACGATGGTTGGCAATCACGGTGCGCCAGCGCAGCTTGCGACCATAATCAATCAGCAAGTCGAGAAAGGTATCGACCTCGTGGGTGCCGCGCTCGCTGGCGACATCGGCAATCGATTTGCCGATCACCGACGCATCCGGGCAATCAACGATCCAGGCATCACCAAAGTCACGGTGCCAGACCCGGCCGCCAAAGCGCTTGCGGTAATCCTTCTTGAATTGCTCGCGATAACTCGGCGCCTTGAACAGATCATTGCGCTGCAGGTCCTGCTGCAAATGCAGCGCAATTTCGCCGGACGGAAATTCCTCGAACACGATAAAATCGATGCCGTCAGCATAGACTTCAAACGGACTCGGCAACGCCTGCCAGCGGAAGTTGGCACCGAACCAGCGATTGAAAAAATTCGCGCCCAGTGCCGCCAGCCGCGACAGCCACGGATCGGCCTTCGGGTCCATCAAGGTAATCAGGGTGGTGCGCAACTTGCGACGGAACCACAGGCTGGCCGAGGTAAACAGGAAGAACAGCGCGTTGATCTTGGTGGTCAGGTTCGGCGCCGATTGCAGAATCGCATCCTGCTTGCGCAACAGGCGATGCAGGCGACGGTACTCGCGCCAGCGCGCATACACTGACGGCAGCGCCGCAGAACGATGACGGTCACCGTCGACCTTGTCCCACGGATTGGTCATGCTCGACAGCCCCAGCAAGCCCTCGTCGATGCCCTCCTGCAGCAGGGTTTCCATGCGCTGCATCTCGGCTTCCGTGGGGGTTTCTGATGACGACACCGCGCGCCCCAATCCCATCACCGCCGTGCGCAAATCACTGTGGCCGACATAGCTGGCGATGTTCGGCCCGAACGGTTGCTGCTTGAGGAAGTCGACATAGCCTTTGGCATCGCTCCAGGTCTTGTGCTGGTGCAGGATCGGCAGCACGTACTCGCGCGGAATCGATTCCACCCGCGTAAAGATGTCCGAGGCATCCTCCGGCGGCGAGAAGATCATGCTGATTGAACAGCTGCCGACAAAACAGGTGGTGACACCGTGGCGCACCGATTCCGACAACGACGGCGAGACAATCATCTCGGCATCGTAATGGGTGTGCAGATCAATAAAGCCCGGCGTCACCCACTGGCCGCGTGCATCGATTTCTCGCTCGGCGGTGGCGTCGGCAAGGCCGGCTGGCTCAATCGCCGCCACGCGGCCATTGAGGATGCCGACGTCGGCAGTGACAGAAGGATTGCCGCAGCCGTCGAATACCCGGCCGCCGCGCAGAATCAGGTCGTAGCGCATTGTTGTTGTCTCACACTTAGAGAGTAATCGCTCTCTATCTTAATCAGACCGCGCCCGACGGCAAGCCCCCGGCGGCTTTTGGCCCCATTGACCTGCCGCATGTAATGCAACCATATGGTTGCATGTTTGAGATGAGCGTGATTTACTCCCCTCCACGATTCCGATACTCAGCAGGAGGCTGCCATGCAAGACGTCATCACACGCGAGATCCATATCAATGCCCCGCAGCAGCGGGTATACGCTGCCATCGCCGACCCGGAACTGGTGGTGCAATGGTTTCCGGAAACACTCGAGGGCGAGTATGTGGTCGGCCAGCAGCCGATCTTTGGCTTTGGTGAACACGGCCGCAGTCAGGTTTACGTTGAAGCCGCCGACCCGCACAGCTATTTCGCCTACCGCTGGGTACCAGGCAGTCAGCACTATCTCGGTGATGTGCTGGCGGTGCCACACACACTGGTGGAGTTTCGCATCGAAGCGCTAGGCGACAGGCAATGCAAAGTGACGCTGACCGAATCCGGCTTCAGTCAGTTACCGGTTGAGGTAATGGAGAAATCCTTCCAGCAGAATTCCGGCGGCTGGGACTTTATGCTTGGCCGATTGGAAAAACTGTTCGGAGCGGCATGATGCGCGAAGCAGCCATCTACAAGGCGCTGGGCGATCCGGTGCGGCTGGAAATGGTGTCGCGACTGGCGCGCCAGTCGCCGCGCACCCTGGGTGAATTGTCGGAAGATCTGGGCATTTCCCGTCAGGGTGCGCGCAAGCAGATCGAGGTACTGGCGGCGGCGAACGTGGTGCGACTGATCCCCGCCGGACGCACCACCGAAGTGTCACTGGACACGCACACGCTGGAAACCGCACGCCAGTTTATTGCGATGCTGGAACAGCAGTGGGATCAGCGTCTGGCCGCCCTGAAACACTTCGCCGAGCGCGACGCCTAGCGCAAGGCTCAGGCCTTGCGCACAAACTCCGACTTCAGCTTCATAGCACCGATGCCATCGATCTTGCAGTCGATATCGTGATCGCCATCCACCAGCCGGATGTTTTTCACCTTGGTGCCGACCTTCACCACCAGCGAACTGCCCTTCACCTTGAGATCCTTGATCACGGTGACGGTGTCGCCGTCGGCCAGCGCATTGCCGTTGGCATCGCGAATCACTTTCGCCTGCTCGGCGGCGGCGGCTTCATCGGCGGACCACTCGTGCGCACATTCGGGACACACCAGCAACGCGCCATCGGCATAGGTGTAGGCACTGCCGCATTGCGGGCAGGGAGGCAGATCACTCATGGAAACTCCTGGTCAGTGTCGAGCGAGGCGGCAAGTCTACCCGCTGGGCGGATCGCCGTCCTGAGCGATGCAGTATGGCGTCAGGACGTGGCGCGATCCTGACACAGGTCAGCAAAGCGGCCATTGGTAAGTGCCGCCAGATCCGCCGCCGCCAATTCGATCTCCAATCCGCGCCGACCGGCACTGACATAGACAGTGGCCTGCGCCTGCGCCGACATATCAATAAAGGTGGGCAAGCGCTTCTTTTGCCCCAGCGGACTGACACCACCGAGCACATAGCCGGTGCTGCGCGACACATCGGCAGCGTTGGCCATGTCGGCCTTTTTGCCGCCAGCGGCTTTGGCAATCAGTTTCATGCTGAGTTTGGCGGCCACCGGGATCACCGCGACCACCAGCGCTTTGGCATCCACCTGAATCACCAATGTTTTAAACACCTGATCAGGCGACAGGCCGAGCTTTTCGGCGGCTTCCAGTCCATAAGACGCCGCAGCCGGATCATGGCTGTACTCATGCACCTTGTGGTTGACCTGTTGCTGGCGCGCAAGATTGATGGCTGGCGTCATCGTCTGGCCCTGAAATGGTCAGCGCTTTTTCTTTGCATTGCTGGCGGCTGCATTCAATTCTGCGGCCGCCTTGACCAGCGCCTTGAATGCCGTGGCGTCGAGCGTATCACTCTCGCGCAGATCGATGGCACGCCGGACGTTACCGTCCAGGCTGGCATTAAACAGCCCGGCAGGATCCGCCAGCGCCGCGCCCTTGGCAAACGTCAGCTTGATCTTGTCCTTGTAACTTTCGCCGGTGCACAAAATGCCGTTATGCAACCAGGTTGGTACACCGGAGGGATTGGTCGGCTTGATCCATTTGCACTCCTCCGACACCTCCGGCACCGCCTGTTTAATCAGCGTGCGCACCTGACTCAACATCTTTCCGCGCCAGTCAGTGAGGCTGGCTATCTTGCGATCGACATCTTGCGAAAAATTACTCATGCGAATGTCTAAACCTCTTCGGGGTTTTCGGAAGGTTGAATGGCTGCGTTCTGAGTGCCTTCGCCCGGCGTGATAAACAGCACTTTCGCGAACGTGTTAATTCGCGCGGTATGCCAGGCCCCCTTCGGGACCACAACGTAATCACCGGGGGTCGCCAACGTGAGAGACTGTTCCTGATCCGCCAGCTTCAGGACGAAAGTTGCTTCGCCCGCCAGTAACATCACGACTTCATCGCCGGCCGGGTGCATCTCCCAGGTCGGCCAGTCGTTGGTAAAGCTGTAACAGGCAATCAGCTCATGGCCGGTAAACCCCTGATACGTCTCGTCGAGACGCGGATAGAGGCCCGCATCACAGGGCTCTATCGTGGCGCGCTGGTCCGGCGACAGCACCACAAATTCGCCTTCGATGTTGCGCACACTGGTCATTGGCACATCCTCCTGCGCTAACGCAGTGGGCAAGGTAAACCAGCACGGGCGCCCTGAAAAGAACGCCCGTTCCGATTTCGGCCAATCTTTACAATCAGGTGTGATTAATCGAGACACCGCCATCAACCAGTAACGCGCTGCCGGTGACAAAACTTGCAGCGTCCGATGCCAGAAATACCGCCGCGCTGGCAATTTCCTCCGGCGTGGCAATGCGCTTGAGCGCATGCATACTGGCAACAAATGCTTGTGCGTCAGGCGTAGGCGCAGCCTGCGCCCCCATTGGCGTGTCCGTGCCGCCGGGCAACAAGGCATTCACCCGCACACCCTGCGGGCCATATTCCGCCGCCAGACTTTTCGCCAAACCGACAAGCCCGGCCTTGGCGGCCGCATACGCAGGCATCTGCGGTAAGCCGACCGTGTTGCCGACAATGGATGAGACAAACACCAAACTGCCACCGGATGCGACCAATGCAGGCAATTGATACTTCGCACCGAGAAAGGCACTGGTGAGATTGGTATCGACTGCATGATGCCAATCTTCCTGCGTCATCTCTGGCACTGAACAGGAAGCGCCCAGCGTACCGGCATTGTTGATGGCAATATGCAATGCGCCGAATGCATCCTGCGCCAACTGCACTAATGCCTGCGCATGCGGCTCATCGTTGACGTCCCCCGCCAATGCCAGGGCATGGCCGCCCGCCTTGGTGATGTCCTCCACCACCTGGCCCAGCGCTTGCTCACGACGCGCCGTAATCACTACGCGCGCGCCCTGCTGCGCCAATAACAGCGCCGTTGCGCGGCCAATACCAGAACTCGCGCCGGTCACCAGCGCGACTTTTCCTTCGAGGGTGTTCATGGAATCTCCAGATTGCTGTGAAAGTCTGGGCAATCTAGAAAGAGCCGGAGCTAGCGGCCACCCGATTCTTGCGCATGCGGGTTAACGCGAGTCTGACTATTGCAGGATGAATCAAAGAACACGCGACTGAATCAAAACACCCCTTATCGCAAGCGGCCAATAGGTAGAGGTGCGTGTCCTCTATATGCCCCTGCCCGCTTAATTACTTAACTAATGCCTTTCTGAGGCTACTACGACTTTATGCTGGCGGCTATCTGGGCCCGGCTTAAGCATTTCTCGATTTGCAGCCGGTTGTGGCGACTATTGTTAGCATTCTGTCACTTTTCGAAGCCCTCCTTTTCTTATAGTTGCGTGACTACTGCCCATCAGGATCAACGATCCACGCAGAAAAAAACTAATAATTAAAAGGAAAACCCATGGAATCGAACGTCACGAAAGATAATGACCGCGTTATTCCGTGCGATGACGAAAGCACCCACGCTTCTTCTGACAATCTACTGGGTAAAGCGGCAGCTGGTATCGCAGCAGGTGCAGTGGGCGCAGTTGGTTTAGGTGCAGCAGGTGACGCCGCTGCCTTCTGGATAGAGCCCAGCCGTGTGATCATGCCCGACCGCCCCGCGCCATGCACGGGTGTCTGCGCCCCGCAAGCCACTGAGTTTCAAACCATTATCGATAATGAAGCCACAACCCGGTTCAGGCGCATGGA
Source organism: uncultured Alcanivoracaceae bacterium (assembly GCA_964389795.1). Lineage (GTDB taxonomy): Bacteria > Pseudomonadota > Gammaproteobacteria > Pseudomonadales > Alcanivoracaceae > JARGPN01. The sequence goes on along the minus strand of CAYMEY010000002.1, from coordinate 206,398 downwards.
CTGGAGCACGCCTTTAGACTGGCTGGTTATTGCAAACTCCACATCAAACCTGCATGAGATCAATACCCACAAAGCCATCATTAATTTGCTAAGGCAATGTGCACGCTATTCGTTTGGAATGCCTGTCAATGTCCTGCAGCATTGTTTGCAAACGGCCACACGCGCAGCCAGGGCAAACGCCAGTGATGAATTGGTGCTGGGTGCATTGCTGCATGATGTCGGCATCGCTATCTCCTACCCCGGTCATGCCCAGATATCCGCTTCGATTATTCGCACCTTTGTCGCAGACGATGTGTATAGAACCGTGTTGCATCACCACGAATTCGAGTTGGCACACTATGGTCACAGGATTGGCGAGTCGACGACCATGCGTGACCTGTACCTGAATGAAAGCTGGTATGCGACCGCGGCGAGGTTCGTGGATGAATGGGTGCAGGTCTCTTATGACCCTGGCTACGACAGCTATCCGCTGAAGGAGTTTGTTCCGCTAATCAAGCAGGAATTTGCGGAATTCTCCCCGGAAAAAATGGAAATGACGATGAGCGATTGCTTCAGAGAGCAGCCAGCCTAAATAAGGAACTTAGCAATGAGTAAAGCTGACGAGAACAATAAAGACGTATCCCTGATTGAGACACACGACACCGGCTCACATGACTACTTCCTGAACAGCACCTATAAAAAGGACCTGCAGACCCTGCTACTGCAGAAAGAGTGCATAGAAAAATCCCAACGTTTTGGTGTATCACGCCGTCACTTCTTGTCGAGTTCTTTTGGTGCTGTCGCTGCGACAAGCATTTTCGGCCAGATTGCGGCTTTTTCAAGCAAGGCCGAAGCGGTGGAAGGATTTGTCTCCCCCTCCGAGGACCTGTACCAGTCTGTGGCGGCAACAACCAACTTTACCCGGCTTGATCAAAGCACCGCAGCGGATTGGGCGATCATCGAAGACGCGGTACGGGCGCAGAGTGCCGGTGTAGTCGACACCATCAAGAACATGATTAACGCCTGTCGCGGCTATCACCTGGGCTTTGGGCCCGATCAATTCACCCATGTGACACAAACGGCCACGCGAGCAAGACGCGACAATGCATCTGATGAAATGGTCCTCGTCTGCCTGGTGCATGATCTGGCCAAGGTGATATCGAACCTGGCGCATGCCGACATTATTGCCGGCATTGTGCGTCCTTATGTGTCCGATGGCTCTTTCTACCTGTTACGTCACCATATGGAGTACCAATGGAAGCACTATGGCCTCTACGTACTGCGCCCTACCAATGGGCGAGCCCGTTATGTTGGCGAGCCGTGGCACGCTTCTGCGGTTAAATTCAGTGATGAGTATGACCAGAAGGCGTTTGATCCCTACTATCGTACGGACCCGATAGAAGAATTCTTGCCGTTGGTAGAGCAGTTCTTTGGGACAGCGAATCCGAGAAAAAATCTGACTCACCAGATTTGCGTTGATTAATCGCACCCGTCCGCTCACCCGCACTTTGGGTCATCGCCAAACTGACGGTGGCCCAATAACGAGGTCATGCCTGGCAAGCGTCAGAATTCAAAATAAAAATTAATGCGCCTAACTCATCGGACACGCGCTAGTTGCGTGCTCTATCTTGTTAGGTGTCGACATGCCCACCACCCCAGATATCCATATAATAATTTGTCTTTGTCTTATCTATCTTTCCAAATATGTTTAGCCACCTGGCTATACATATCCCAAGAAGTTGGAAATCCTTTACAGCCGTCGATTTATACTCCAATTGTGTCTTTGCCATAATCCGGTAATGAACTGCTTTTCCGGGATTTTCTAACGCTGAACGATCATTTGGCTCGCAGTTTGCCCATGAATCTAACTTAACGTTAGCTGCCTGCGTACAGTAGTTTATTAGCAACAACGACACAGCTGACTCAATGGTCAACACGACAGCTAGGAAGTCGTCATTGCCCTTAAAATTGATGATTTCTACGCCTTCCATGCTATTTATTAGATCGGAAAGTTCAATAATTGATTCAGGCAATTGTCCAGACATAACCCGTCACCTAACGTTCGGCGCAGCGGCGAGCGGTAGCGAGTCCGGCGACCGAAGGGAGCGAACTGCCGCTGCTTGTTATGTGCCATACAACTGCTCGTGCTACCACTTTCCAACTCCAAAGTACTTCGGGTCCGCCGCTAGGAATGCCTCCTCTATATCTCTTTGAGCAAAGCCAGATTCGAACAGCTTCTGTCTGAGTTCGTGTTCGGACATTGGGCCTAAGGCTTCATCGGTATCACTCGAAGCCAGGCGAATAATGGCTACAAACCCATTGTCTTTTCTAGTTATCTTTAGCATCAAAGTCTCTGGCTGGACGCACATAACGTTGCCAACAGGGGCTCGCGTTAGTGGGTCCCTGCTTGCTTGGCCTTGTTAGGCTTTCCATAGATGTATCAAAAAATAGATCGCAAAAGCCGCCATTATCATATATTGCAAGGCAACGATAATTCTTCTTTTTCTCTTATGTCTCAATAGACCTTTCTGCCGCTTAGACTCCGCCACTTCGAAGGGAACCTCAATGCCATCTTCCAAGTAGAAGCAATCAGATTCTGATCGAAAGTACATTCCATCAAAGCCCCTTACTATGGCGTCGAACTGTTTGGCCTCACTTATCATAAACTTGATAAAGCCTTCCGAAGGCATCTGCGTAGAAATCTCGCCCTGGTGAAACTGGAGCCAAGATTCGTCATCTTCTTTCCACACGTAGCAGCAATCATTTTCAGGATGCTTATAGAACTGGCCAGACGACTGTAAATAAGCCTTCCATTCCGCATCTGAGATAAACGGGTTACTTTCGTCAAGCTCCCTTGTGATTGAATAAATGATGCTCATATTTCTCCAGCCTAACGCCATGCTCAGCCGGCGCGTCAGCGATCGGCTGGAGCTTCTTGTTAATTGCCATCACTGCTCAGACTCAGAGCATTCATAAACTCTATTACTTCTTTCTCTGCTTCTGCATATGCAGGATAAGTAACTCTATACTTTAGAAGAAGCTCATCGACTTGAAAAAGATACAAATGCGACAAAACTTCCTGATAAGTACCAGCATGATTCTGGTGATACCTAAACGATGAATGCAAACCGGAATACTTCCTCGCATTCTGCTGAAAAGCGAATCTACTCTCTGAGACAAGATCACCGTTTGGATGCGCGTTCAAAATATCCTGCTTACTTCTTTCATAGGCACCTATAAATAGATTCCGCTTTGCTTCATCAATAACATGCTGTGGCGAGCCAAATGACATTACCTTTGGCGCTGGATAACTATAAAGGGTTAGCGCGATTTTCTTTGCATTGTGATTGTAGCCAACACCTATATCTTTTGCTTTCGGGTCGAATGCGGTTATAGAAACCCGATTAAAGCCATGTACTTGATCGGGAAAAGTAATGCCAGAGAGTTCTTGTTTGTAAGGTCCGGATGCCTGGACATTCCTTGGATAGTGGTTTTGTGTTGTAACACAAGAAGCCAAACTCAAAGTTACGAGTACTATTGCTAGATATCTCATCACAGTTCCTGCGGCAATTAACAGTTTATTCAGTCGAACCGTTCCGGTTATCCCGCTACGCGTTATTTCCTCAGACGATAAGAACCCGGACCCTAAATTATCTTGTTTGACCAAACTCTTATACCCTATGGCTACTCATATCCGAAACGCTAAATCCGGCCTGGTTCTACTTAATTCGGGCGCCCTCTGGTGATGGCATATTGATGCCATTTCGGAGAAATATTCTATTTTTCAGAAGGTTGATGCGTCGCAGACTTTAAAGCGACACGTCGGTTGGTTGAATCCGGTATTTCCAGTGTTCACCGGCGCGGCGCAGAAACAAAAAGCCCGGCATTTGCCGGGCTTTTTCGTTGGCCTTCAGGCTGTCCGATCAGGACTGCATATTCGCCAGAATCGCATCCTTAACATCGCCCAGCTTGGCATCGATGGTCAGCATGCGGCTGTCGCCACACTGCTTGATGGCGGTGTCGGGATCTTTCAGGCCGTTGCCGGTGAGGGTGCAGACGATGGTGCTGCCTTCCGGGATGCGGCCGTTTTTAACGTCGCGCATGGCGCCGCCAAGGCTGGCTGCAGAGGCCGGCTCGCAGAATACGCCTTCGGTTTGTGCCAGCAATTTTTGTGCAGCGAGGATATCGGCATCGTCGAGCTCGTCGAACCAGCCGCCGGATTCTTCTTTCACTTTCCACGCCTGGCTCCAGCTTTGCGGGTTACCAATGCGAATGGCGGTGGCCACGGTCTCGGGGTTTTTCACGGCTTCGCCGCGCATAAAGGGTGCTGAGCCTGCGGCCTGATAACCCACCATCACCGGACGGTTGCCCACCATCGGGCCGCCGGCGAAGCGGCAGTTACCGTCGCAGAAGGCGCATGCCTGGGTAACGTTGGTGCCTTTGCTGGAGGAGTACTCGCAGTAGCCAATCCAGTGGGCGGTAATGTTGCCGGCGTTGCCGACGGGCAGGCAGTGGTAGTCCGGTGCGCGGCCCAGTTCTTCAACAATTTCAAAGGCGGCGGTTTTCTGACCCTGCAAACGGTACGGGTTTACCGAGTTCACAATGGTCACCGGTGCTTCGGCAGCCACTTGCTTCACCAGCTCCATGCCTTCGTCGAAGTTGCCACGAATCTGGATGGTGACGGCGCCGTACATCATCGCCTGGGCCAGTTTACCCATGGCAATCTTGCCTTCCGGAATCAGTACAAATGCGGTGATACCCGCGCGCGCAGCGTAGGCGGCCGCCGCAGCAGAGGTGTTACCGGTGGAGGCGCAGATAATGGCATTGCTGCCCTCTTCCACGGCCTTGGTCACGGCCATGGTCATGCCGCGATCCTTGAATGAACCGGTCGGGTTCAGGCCCTCGTACTTGACGTAGATGTCCACGTCCTTGCCGAGCAGCTTGGGAATGTTCTTCAGGCGAATCAGCGGCGTGTTGCCCTCACCGAGACTGATAAGCCGTGTGTCGTCGCTCACCGGCAGGTGGTCACGGTAGCGGTTGATCAGTCCGGTATAACGCTCGCGAAATTGCATGGTCTTCTCTCTGGTTTGTGGTCGCGGGTGGGCGGCCGATTTGTTCAGTTCTGTTTCGTTTTCTTCTTGATGTTGCGTGTTCTGTGTTCTGTTGTGTAGGAGCTTGCCTGCAAGCGAATCGGCGTTCGGTTGGGGCGGTTCGCTTGCAGGCAAGCTCCTACGGGTGGTTCTTATGCCTTCAGTAGTTCTACGCGGATGCGTACGATTTCGTCCAGTACGGTTGGCAGCGCGGCGATCTTGGCCAGCGCATTGTTCAGGTCGGCCTCGCGCACGGCGTGCGTCATCATCAGAATCGGCACCGGCTGATCATCGTCCACATCCTTTTGCTGCATCGCTTCAATGCTGATGTGGTTATCCGACAGGATACGCGTAATGTCGGCCAGCACGCCGGGCTTGTCCTGTACATGCATGCGGATATAGAACGGGCATACCACTTCTTCAATCGGCAACACCGCCGCCGGGTTCATGGCCTCGGCATGGAAGCCGAGGTACGGCACACGCTCGTCGTGGTCGGCGGTCAGTGCACGGCCCAGCTCGATAATGTCGGCCACTACGGCAGATGCTGTCGGTTCAGCACCGGCGCCAGCGCCGTAGAACAAGGTCGGGCCAACGGCATCGCCGTTCACCATCACCGCGTTCATCACGCCATTTACGGACGCCAGCAACACGCTTTGTGGAATCAGGGTCGGGTGCACGCGCAGCTCAATACCCTTGCCGGTGTCCTTGGCAATGCCCAGGTGCTTGATGCGGTAACCGAACTGGTCGGCAGCCTCCACGTCTTCGGCGGTCAACTTGCTGATGCCTTCGGTATAAACCTTGGAAAACTGCAGCGGAATGCCATAGGCAATCGACGCCAGAATGGTGAGCTTGTGCGCCGCATCAATGCCTTCCACGTCGAAGGTCGGATCGGCTTCGGCATAGCCCAGCGCCTGCGCTTCTTTCAGCACGTCATCAAACGCACGGCCCTTCTCACGCATCTCGGTGAGAATAAAGTTGCCGGTGCCGTTGATGATGCCCGCCACCCACTTGATATGGTTCGCCGCCAGACCTTCGCCCAGGGATTTCAGAATCGGAATGCCGCCGGCTACAGAGGCTTCAAACGCCACATCCACACCCTTGGCGTGAGCCGCGGTAAAGATCTCGTTGCCGGGCTCGGCAATCAGCGCCTTGTTGGCGGTGACCACATGCTTGCCGTTGGCAATCGCCTGCAGAATAAGATCACGGGCAGTGGTGGTGCCGCCAATCAGCTCCACCAGAATGTCGACGTCAGGATCGGCGGCCACGGCGAAAATATCGCGTGACACCTTGATGCCGGAAATATCGCAGTTGGCGTTATCGCGGCGCGCACCAATGTGCGAAATCTCGATCGGCCGGCCAACGCGGCTGGCAATCTCTTCTGCGTTGCGCTGCAACACATTGACGGTCCCGCTACCGACGGTACCCAACCCTACAATTCCGACCTTGACCGGCTTGCTCATTCAGCTTTACTCCGCTACCTGCTCTGCGCCCACATTGATGCCGTCCTGGCGGAACATCTTCTTGATACCACGTAATGCCTGACGAGTGCGGTGTTCGTTCTCGATCAGGGCAAAACGCACATGATCATCACCGTACTCGCCAAAGCCGACACCCGGTGACACCGCCACCTTGGCATCGGCCAATAACTTCTTGCTGAACTCGATCGAACCCAGCGCACGATACTGTTGCGGAATCTGTGCCCAGACGAACATGGTCGCCTTCGGCTTTTCCACCTTCCAGCCCAGTTCGTTGAGACCGTCGCACAACACATCGCGACGCTCACGGTACATCTCGCAGATCTCGGCAACACAACTCTGGTCACCTTCCAGCGCGGCAATCGCTGCCACCTGGATCGGGGTAAAGGTGCCGTAATCCAGATACGACTTGATCCGCGCCAGCGCATTGATCAGCTCGGCATTGCCGCAGCAAAAGCCGACGCGCCAACCGGGCATATTGTAGCTTTTCGACAGCGAATAGAATTCCACGGCGATCTCGCGCGCGCCTTCCACCTGCAGAATCGACGGCGCTTTGTAGCCGTCGAACACGATGTCGGCGTAGGCGATGTCGTGCACCACCCAGATCTGGTGTTCGCGCGCAATCGCGACCACCTTTTCAAAAAATTCCAGTTCCACGCATTGCGCGGTCGGGTTGCCGGGAAAATTCAGCACCAGCAATTTCGGCTTCGGCCAGGATTCCTTGATCGCGCGCTCCAGCTCGGCAAAGAAATCCACACCCGGCACCATCGGCACGTGGCGGATATCCGCGTTGGCAATCACAAAGCCATACGGATGAATCGGGTAACTCGGATTCGGTACCAGCACGGTGTCGCCCGGCCCCATGGTGGCCAGCGCCAGATGTGCGAGGCCCTCTTTGGAACCAATCGTGACGATGGCTTCCTTGTCCGGGTCCAGCGTGACGTCATAGCGGCGCTGGTACCAGTCGCAAATTGCCTTGCGCAAACGCGGTATGCCCTTGGACTGGGAATAGCGGTGGGTATCCCCGCGCTGGGCGGTTTCCACCAGCTTGTCGACGATATGTTTCGGCGTCGGCTGATCCGGATTGCCCATGCCGAAATCGATGATGTCTTCGCCCCGCGCACGCGCCGCCTTCTTCAACTCACCAACAATGTTGAAGACATAGGGAGGCAAACGCCGGATACGCTGGAAATCGGCTTCCACGACAGCACCTTTTAACTCAGGAAAATTCCGCCCCGGACTCCGGGGAGGGCACACCATACTGGCGCGTCAGGGCAACGTCAATGCGAGACAGGGGGCGGCGTCAGGGCAGCAACCATGCGGGCTGCAGGGCAGACGACCGGTGTCCGGGCGGTGCCGCTCCGGGTGCCGGGCAATCGCCTTTCAGGTGAGGATCAGCAGCGCCAGCAGCGGCGTCAGATTGAACAGCAGCACGCCAAGCTTGTAGGCGCCCATCAGGCAATAGAACAGGGTGTCAAAGCGCTCGCGCGGGATGTTGAACCAGCGGCTGTGCAGCCGGTAGATGGCATCCCGGCCGAACAGCCAGATGCCAAACCAGAGCAGCAGGATGGCGTAGTTGATCAGCAGGCACCAGAACAGGAATTGCTTCAGCAGGACCAGATCCATGGCGCCTCCGTGATCAGGATTTCGGCTTCAGGCCCAGCGCCTTGGCCATATCCGCCGGAGACACATAGCCGCCAATGGCTTCGCCTTCGGTGGTGTAAATCGCCGGCGTACCGCGCACGCCCAGATCAATGCCGAGCTGGTACTGTCCCGCAACCGGATCCTGGCAGGTCGGCGGCGGTGACGCCTGCATGTTGTTGAGCTTGGCTTCGGTCAGCGCGCTCTGCGGGTCCGAGGCACACCAGACGGCGCGCATGGTCAGCGCATTGGCCTTGTCCATACCACCACGGGGGAAGGCCAGATAGTGCACGCTCACACCCATGTCGTTGTACTCGGCCATGTGCTGATGCAGCTTGCGGCAGTAGCCGCAGGACGTGTCGGTAAACACATACACCTCGGCTTTTTCGTTCTTCGCCGGGTAGGTAATCATGTCCCCGGCTGCGACCTTGGCCAGACGCTCCTTGCGCACACCGGCCAGCTTCTGCTCGCCCAGATTGACCAGACCGCCTTCCGCCTTGAGCTGATACAGGTCGCCGGAGAGGATGTACTCGCCGTCCGGGGTCACATACAGCCACTCGCCGTTATTGAGCTGCACTTCCAGCAGGCCCTTCACCGGGGAGTCTTCCACGGCGGTGATGCTCATGCCCGGGAAGGTTTTGGCAAAGCGCTCGCGCAGGGCCTGGCTCGGGTCAGTGTCGTCGGCCTGGGCACAGCCGCCCAACATCAGCAGGACTAAAAACAGGTATCGCATTCTTTACTCCGTCATGACTCGTCGTTGGAGTCCGATTCTGGCGTCCGGGTTCCCGCCCGCGGGTGAAAACGGGCATGGAGCTCCTGCATTCGTTGCTTCGCCACATGGGTGTAGATCTGGGTGGTGGACAGATCGGAGTGCCCGAGCAGCAGCTGGACCACGCGCAGGTCGGCGCCGTGGTTAAGCAGGTGGGTGGCGAAGGCATGGCGCAGTGTATGGGGAGACAGCGGTTTTTGCACCCCGGCGACAATCGCCACCTGACGAAGCCGGTGCCAGAAGGTCTGACGGGTCATTTGCTGGGCACGCTGGCTGGGAAACAGCACCTCGCTCTGGGTGTCGCCGAGTAGCACCGGCCGGGCGTCGCGCAGGTAGCGCTGCAGCCAGCCCAGTGCCTCCTCCCCCACCGGCACCAGCCGCTCCTTGTTGCCCTTGCCCACCACCCGCACCAGCCCCTGGCGCAGGTTCACCTGTGACAGCGTCAGCGACACCAGCTCGGTGACGCGCAAACCGGCGGCGTACAGGACTTCCAGCATGGTGCGGTCACGCAGACCCAGCGCGGTGTCGGTATCGGGCGCCGCCAGCAGCGCCTCGACATCGGCTTCGGACAGGGTTTTGGGCAGCGGCTTGCCGATTCTGGGGCGCTCCACCAGCAATGTCGGGTCCTCGCTGACATGGCGCTCACGTACCGCCCAGCGGTAAAAGCCACGCAGGGCGGACAGCTGCCGGGATACCGAGCGTGCACCCAGACCGCGCTGGTGCAGATGGGCGAGGTAGTCGAACAGCCGGATGCGGTCGCAGCCGGACAGGCTGGCGGCCTGGGTGTGCAGCCAGGCGGCGAACTGGGTCAGGTCACGGCGGTAATTGCTCAGGCTGTTGTCGCTCAGGCCCTTCTCCATCCAGCTGGCATCCAGCCACGCCTCGATCAGCGCCAGCTCGGATTCCGCGATGTAAAAAGGCTCATCCACCGGTCTAATAGTTTTGTCCTATTCTGCCAAACAAGCATAAAATGGCCGGCAACTGGTACTAACAGGCCGCTATCGTCATATGAAAGCAGGGTTTCAGGCACTACTGAAGCTTATCGGTGCCCAACTGAGGCATGATAACCTCGGCCGCGCCGCTTTTGTCTGCTGGATGTCGGTACCACCCTATCTGCTGCTGGCCGGCTGGGCCCTGGTCAGCCAGTTTGCCCTGCCGTTCGACAGTGTCCGCGGCCTGATCCTGATTACCCTGTTTGGCCTGTCCGCTGCCTGCCTGTGCAGCGTCATGGGACTGGCCAGCTTCCACCCCGCCGCCGCCCGCCACAAGCAAACCTATACCCATGTGGTGCTGTGGACCTATGGCGTGCTGGCGCTGATTTCCTGCTACCTGCTCGGCACCCTGAACCTGATCACCGGCCTGATCATGATGGCGGCGCCGAGCATCGGCCTGATCCTGTTTCCGGTGCGCCTGCTGTCCTCGGTGTTCCTGCTCAACCTCGCCGGCCTGCTGGTGCTGAGCGTGCTGTCCGCCAACGGTGACCTGCCCTATGCGCCCGGCCTTGGCATCGAAGATCCGCTGGAGCCGAATCGCAGCCTGTATTTCACCGTCAGCATGATCCTCGCCGCCAGCGGCTATGTCGCCTACCAGACGCTGATCCTGATGGCGCTGATCAACGCCTGGCATTCGCGCGAGAAAAAAGTGCGCGACCAGTCCACCACCGATGCGCTGACCAACATTCCCAACCGCCGGCACTTGCTGCAAACGCTGGAGCAGTTGTTGCACGACCCGCACCAGCGTATCGAGCGCATCGCCCTGCTGATGATCGATCTGGATCACTTCAAGGCGATCAACGACCGCCATGGCCATCTGATTGGTGATCAGGCGCTGGTCAAGGTGGCCGGCTTGCTCAGCGAGTGTGTGCGCGAGCAGGACATGGCCGGACGCTATGGCGGCGAGGAATTCCTGTTGTTACTGCCGGGTGCTGATCAGCACGCCGCCGGCGAAGTGGCGGAGCGCTGCCGCAAGGCGGTCAGCGGCCAGATCATTGCCAGCCGCGGCGGCGACTTCCGCCTGACCATCAGCCTCGGCGTGGTCAGCCGCATCATCACCGAAGACACGGATATCGATGAGCTGATCCGGCTTGCCGATAACGCCCTCTATGAGGCCAAGGACGCCGGCCGCAACTGCGTGCGCTTCGGCTGACCTGACAACTTCACGGCGCCTTGTCCGCCGCTGCCGATACTGGCAGCTATGACGACGCCTTCTGCTGCCATGCATGTCCTGATTACCGGCGCCAGTTCCGGCATAGGGCTGGCGTTGGCGCAACACTGGGCACCGCGTGCCGACACCCTGATTGCCGTATCACGGCACGCCACCGGCAGTGCCGCGCTGCAACGCTTGCGCGCGCAACACGCGGGTGTGCTGTGCATGGATGCGGACCTTGCGCAGCAACAGAAAATTGCCGCGCTGGCAGACACGCTGGCGACGTCGGCGCCCGCACTGACCCATGTGATCAACTGCGCCGGCGTGCTGCACGATGCGACGCTGCGTCCGGAGAAACGTCTGCAGGATGTGGATCAGGCAGCGCTGCTGCACAGTTTTCAACTGAATGCATTTGCGCCGATTTTACTGGCGCGGTTCCTGTTGCCGCGCATCTCCCGTGACAGTGCCGCTGTGTTTGCCAGTTTGTCGGCGCGCGTGGGCAGTATCAGTGATAACCATCTTGGTGGCTGGTATGCCTACCGGGCGGCGAAAGCGGCACAGAATCAGTTGTTGCGCACGCTGGCGATTGAAACCCGCCGCAGTCACCCGAACCTGTGTGTGCTGGCGCTGCATCCCGGCACCACCGATACGCCGCTGTCGAAACCGTTCCAGCGCAATGTGCCTGCCGACAAACTGTTTTCACCTGAACGTGCTGCCATGCAACTGGCGGCGATCATCGAGCGCGCCGGGCCGGCGGAACACGGCCGTTTCTTTGCGTGGGACGGCAGCGAGATAGGCTGGTAAGCCAATGCCCTCACGACACCACTTGCCGGAAAAAACCTGCGCCCACTGTCAGCGACCGTTCAGCTGGCGACGCAAATGGGCAAACTGCTGGGACGAAGTGAAGTACTGCAGCGAACGCTGCCGACGCCAGCGTAAAAGCCAACCCGGAAGAACTGACGCCGATAAAAAGCGCCCATAAAAAAAGGCCGCTATACGCGGCCTTTTTTTGGAGCATCGGAAACTCAGTTCGCGCTGCGAACCTTTTCCTTGATGCGGGCAGACTTACCAGAGCGGTCACGCAGGAAGTACAGCTTGGCGCGACGTACGTCACCGCGACGCTCTACCTTGATGCTGTCAACCAGCGGGCTGTGGGTCTGGAAGACACGCTCAACGCCGACACCGTGGGAGATTTTACGCACGGTGAACGCAGAGTTCAGGCCACGGTTGCGCTTGGCAATCACCACGCCCTGGAACGCCTGGATACGCTCACGATCACCTTCCTTAACTTTTACGTTAACGATGACGGTATCGCCTGCGCCGAATTCCGGTACGTCGGTCTTCAACTGGGCTGTTTCGATTTCCTGAATCAGGGGTTTCTTGCCGCTCATGACTGCCTGCTCCTGTTGCTAAAACTTTAGCGTTAATCGCTGTTCTGTTGCGTTTGCTCGCGGAGGTATTCCGCCAGCAGCGTTTCTTCCTGTTTGGTCAGGCCCTGCTCGCGCTTGCGCTTGTCGAGCAAATCGGGTCGCCGTGTTGCGGTGCGGCCCAGTGCCTGTTTGCGGCGCCAGCGCTCAATCGCTGCGTGGTTGCCGCTCAGCAGTACCTCGGGTACCGCCTTGCCCTCAAACACCTCCGGTCGGGTGTAGTGTGGGCAGTCGAGCAGGTTCACATAATCGCCGGTGAACGAATCCTGCTCGGCTGAATCTTCGTGACCGAGTACGCCGGGTAACCGTCGTGCTACGGCATCGAGCAGCACCATGGCCGGCAGTTCTCCGCCGGAGAGCACGTAATCGCCAATCGAATACTGCTCATCCACTTCTGCTTCGATCAATCGCTCGTCGATACCTTCGTAGCGACCTGCGATCAGCACCAGCGCGTGTTGCTGCGCCAGCTGCTCAACTGCCGCCTGGTCCAGTGTGCGACCCTGGGGCGACAGGTAAATAACTTTTGCGTTGTCGCCGGCGGCCTTTCTGGCTGCGGCGATGGCACCTTGCAAGGGTGCCACCTTCATCACCATGCCGGGGCCGCCACCAAACGGGCGATCATCGACAGTGCGATGCTTGTCTTCAGTGAAGTCGCGGGGATTAACCGTGGTGACTTCAAGCAGTCCGCTTTCGACTGCGCGGCGGGTAATACCGAATTCGGTCACCGCCCTGATCATGTCCGGAAAAATTGTCACCATCGAAATGCGCACAGTGACCTCTTTGTTTACCAGTCCTTGATCAGAATTCAGGATCCCAGTCGACCACCATAAAGCCGTCGGCGGAATTCACTTCTGTCACAAACTCGTCTGGCACCCAGGGGATCAACCGCTCCTGACGGTCCAGACTGTTGTTGTCGCCGCGTACCACCAGCACATCGTTGGCACCGGTTTCCATTAGCGACGTGACCTTGCCCAGATCGACCCCTTGCGTGGTTCTTACTCTCAGCCCGATCAGGTCGCGCCAGTAGTAATCACCGGGTTCGAGTTCCGGCAAGGTTGACCGCGCGACGGCGATATCCCGACCCAGAAAACGTGCCTCGGCACGGGTGCGGTCGGTTTCACCATCCAGCTGGGCTACGAGGCCCTTGCCTTGCGGTCGCCCGGCAGTGAGTTTCACCGGGACCCAGCCTTGATCCGTTTTCAGGTACCAGGGCTGGTAGTCGAATATGTTTGCTTTCGGATCGGTAAAGGAATGCACCTTTACCCAACCTCGCACGCCGTAAGCCCCGACTATCTTGCCTACGACCAGCGCCTCCGCATCAGTCAGCATTAGCCGTTCTGCTTGCGGAACTCCTTGACCAGCGTCTGCACGCGATCAGAGGTCTGCGCACCAACGGACAGCCAGTGGTTCAGACGCTCTTCCTGCAGCTGCAGGCGCACTTCACCACCACGTGCCAGCGGGTTGAAATAACCCAGACGCTCGATAAAACGGCCATCACGTGCATTGCGGCTGTCGGTGACAACCACGCTGTAGAACGGACGCTTCTTGGACCCACCACGGGTCAGACGAATCGTTACCATAAGGCTTCTCTGTCTCTTCTATGTCCTGTTTTCAGAGCATTCGGGGCCGAAATTGCTGACCACAAACACCCTGTCCCGAACGGCCGGGACCCGAAAGGCCGCAGATTGTAGCGACCTGAGGGGGGTTTTGAAAGGGATTTTTTGACCGATTTCAGGCGTCGGGCAGCATCTACTCACCCGCCCCATCCGGCCCGGAAGACAGCCACCCGTAGGAGCTTGCCTGCTAGCGAACCCGCCTTCGGCAAGGTCCTTTCGCCAGCAGGCTGGCTCCTACAGCTGGCAGCAATGCCGTGGGTTACAGCCCCGGGAAACCACCCGGTGGCATACCGCCACCGCCCATGCCGCCGGGGCCGCCGCCACCGCCGCCCATCATGCCCTGGATGCCCCGCATCATCTGCTTGGCACCGCCCTTGGTTTTCATCTTCTTCATCATCTTGGCCATCATCTTCTGCTGCTTGAGCAGGCGATTCAGGTCCGGGATGTCGAGGCCGGCACCGGCGGCGATGCGGCGCTTGCGCGAGCCCTTGATCAGCTCGGGGTCACGGCGCTCTTTCGGCGTCATGGAGTCGATCAACGCCTCCATGTGCTTCATCTGTTTCAGCGCCACAGGATCCTGCGCCGCCTGCATCACGCCGCCCATGCCGGGCAGCTTGTCGAGCAGCGAGGCCATGCCGCCCATATTGCGCATCTGCTGGAACTGGTCCTTCAGATCCTCGAAGTCCATGGCCTTGCCTTTCTTGAACTTCTTGGCAAGTTTTTCGGCCTTGGCCTTGTCGAGCTTGCGCTCCGCCTCTTCCACCAGCGACAGCACGTCGCCCATGCCGAGGATGCGGGAGGCAATGCGGTCCGGGTGGAATGCCTCGAGGGCATCGGATTTCTCGCCCACACCGATAAATTTCACCGGCTTGCCGGTAATCGCACGCACCGACAGCGCGGCACCACCGCGGGAGTCACCGTCGGCCTTGGTCAGCACCACGCCGGTGAGCGGCAGGGCGGCATTGAAGGCCGCAGCCGTGTTGGCGGCATCCTGACCGGTCATGGCATCGACCACGAACAGGGTCTCGGCCGGGTTGATGGCGGCATGCAGGCGCTTGATCTCGCCCATCATGTCTTCATCGACGTGCAATCGACCGGCGGTGTCGACGATCAGCACATCCATATAACGCTTGCGGGCTTCTTCCAGCGCCGCCTTGGCGATGGCCACCGGGTCCTGGTCGCTACTGGACGGGAAGAACTCAGCTTCCACTTCCGCGGCGACGGTTTTCAACTGTTCGATGGCGGCCGGGCGGTAGACGTCCGCAGACACCACCATCACCTTCTTCTTCTCGCGCTCTTTCAGGAAGCGCGCCAGCTTGCCCACAGAAGTGGTCTTACCGGCGCCCTGCAGGCCGGCCATCATGATGATCGCCGGCGGCTTGACCGCCAGATTCAGAGTTTCATTGGCATCGCCCATGGTGTGGACGAGCTCGTCATGGACGATCTTGACGAAGGCCTGGCCGGGATTGAGGCTCTGCAGCACTTCGGCGCCCAGCGCCTTCTCTTTTACCTGCTCGGTAAAGTCCTTCACCACCGGCAGGGCGACATCCGCCTCCAGCAGCGCCTTGCGCACCTCACGCAGGGTGTCGCGAATATTCTCTTCGGTCAGCTGTCCCTGGCCGGTCAGGTTACGCAGTGACTGACCTAGACGTTCGCTGAGATTCTCAAACATGGCTCTCTCCAGTGTTCTGCCGTCGCCCCGCGCATGCGGAAAGTGGCCCACGGCTGGCAGGTCGGCGATTATAGCCAGCATCCGGGGCAGTCGTCATGGCAGTCGCTTCAAAAGGCTGGCCCGCTATGACACACTTTGCCGCCTGTCGCGCCCTGTCGGCGCACCCCGAGACGCAGGAGTTGCATGTCTACCGCAGTCTGGACCGGCCTGATCGCCGCCATTCTCTACGCCTTGTCCACCCTGATTGTGGTGCGTTTCCTGCGCGGCAATATCACCTTCAATCGCCCGGCGATGCTGACGCTGGGCATTCTGGCGCTGCTGTTTCACAGCTGCGCGCTCTGGCATCTGATGGTCAGTGATGAGGGCATTCGTCTGGGCCTGTTTCCGGTGGCGGCACTGATCGGTGCCACCGGCGCCGCCGTGGTGATGATCGCCAGCCTGTATCGGCCGCTCGAATGGGTCAGCCTGATGGTGTTCCCCTACTGCGCGCTGGTGCTGCCGCTGGCGGTGTTTATCCATACCGGCTATGCGCCGCGTCACCTCAGTCACGGTCTTGGCAGCCATGTGCTGCTGTCGATCAGCGCTTACACCCTGCTGGCGCTGGCGGCCTGTCAGGCGGTGCTGGTGATGATCCAGCATCATCAACTCAAAGAGGGTCATATTCGTGGTGTGATGCGCTATCTGCCCGCCATCACGGCCATGGAAACCGTGCTGTTCGAACTGATCGCTGCCGGTGTGGTGCTGCTGACGCTGGCCATCGGCGTCGGCTTTATTTATGTCGATGACCTGTTTGCGCAGCATCTTGTACATAAAACAGTACTGACACTGATCGGCTGGCTAGTGTTTGTGGTGTTGCTGTGGGGGCGCCTGTTCCTCGGCTGGCGCGGTGTCACCGCCGTACGCTTCACGCTGACAGGCTTTGCCTTCCTGCTGCTGGCGTTTTTTGGCACACAGCTGGTGCTTGAGGTGATTCTCAAACGCGCTTGAGCTTGACACGTTCGAAGCCCGGTCCCGACAATAACCGTCCGTGTTAAACACAGGCTCCATATTTTGGACGAATATCCCTCGGGGTTGCTGATAGGCGCCCTGATCACGCTGGTCTTTCTCTCCGCGTTTTTTTCCAGCAGCGAAACCGGCATGGTGGCGCTCAACCGTTATCGCCTGCGCCATCTCGCCCGCCAGGGTAATCGTGGCGCCAAGCGGGTGGAGAAAATGCTCGAGCGCCCGGACCGACTGCTGGGCGTAATCCTGGTCGGCAACAATCTGGTCAACAACGCGGCGGCAACGCTGGCGGCATTGCTTGGCCTCTACTGGCTGGGCGAACTGGGCACGGCGCTGGCGCCGATCGTGATCACCGTAATCATGCTGATTTTCGCCGAGGTGACGCCGAAGACCTATGCCGCCATGCGGCCGGAGAAAATTGCCTTCCCCGCCAGCCTGATCCTGAAGCCGCTGCAATGGTTGTTCACTCCGGTGGTGTGGACGGTCAACGTGATCGGCAACCTGATCCTGCGCATGTTTGGCGTGCACCCGGAAAAACAGGATGACGATCACCTGTCGCCGGAAGAATTGCGCACTGTCGTAAATGAGGCAGGCGGACTGATCCCGGAAAAACACCAGCGTATGCTGCTCAACATCCTTGATCTGGAGAAAGCCACGGTCGAGGACATCATGATTCCACGCAACGATATGGTCGGCGTGGATCTCGATGATGACATTGACGAGATCATCGAAACCCTGCGCACCTCACAGCACACACGCCTGCCGGTGTACAAGGGCGACCCGAATAACATGGTCGGACTTCTGCACCTGCGCAAACTCAGCCGCCTGCTGATGCGCGAGGAAATCACCAAGGCGGATCTGATGCAGCACACGGTGGAGCCGTTTTTTGTACCGGAAGGCACACAGTTGCACCGCCAGTTGATCAATTTCCAGAATGCCAAGCGCCGCATTGGTGTGGTGGTAGATGAGTACGGAGACGTGCTCGGCCTGATTACGCTGGAAGATATTCTCGAAGAAATCGTTGGCGAATTTACCACTGACCTGGCCGCCTCCAGCCAGGACATTCATCCGCAAGAGGACGGCACCTACGTGATTGATGGCGGCGCCCACCTGCGCGACATCAACAAGGTGCTGCAGTGGGAACTGCCCACCGACGGCCCAAAGACCCTTAACGGCCTGATCATCGAACATTTACAGGATATTCCGGACAGCAGTGTGTGCTTGCGCATCGACCGGTATCTGATCGAGATTCTGCAGGTCAAGGACAACATGGTGAAGGCGGTGAAGATGCGGCATGCAGACAGTTTCATTGCTGATACCGAGGAGCCGGTAACACCCGCCTGAAGCGCGTTACTTATTGTGCTGCTTTTTGTGCTGTGTTGACGTTTGCTCCGCCGGCGCCTGTTGCGGTGGCGTATCGGGCTGGCCCACCCAGCCGAGAATTTCGTCGGCGTGATACCTCACCAGCCGGCGTCCTTCCTCGATGGCTTCACCGGCACGATGGAAATCCATCAGCGCAAAATCTTCCAGCAAGGGAATCAGCGTCACTTCCGACGGGTCGCCTGCCATGCGGCTGCGGGTGATGCGGTCCTGCATGATATTGATACTGGCGGCGACGACATCAAAAAAGCCCGGATCATCATCATCGTCGCCAATGAAATACTCCATCACCCGCGTGATCAGGCTGCGCTCTTCGTCCGACGTCGCGCCGGTCTCACTCACCGGCTTGCGCGCACCGCGTGACAGGTGCGCGCCGACTAATTGGGCGTTGAGGTTGACGGCAATTACCACGTCTGCGCCGTGGGCGCGGCAGGCCGACACTGGCACCGGATTGACCAGACCGCCATCCAGCATCCAGCGTTGTTCATAACGCACCGGCGAAAACAGGCCGGGCAAGGCACAGGAGGCACGCGCGGCTTTCAGTACCGGACCGGTATCGAGCCACACTTCCCGACCGGTACGCATGTCGGTGGCGACGGTGACGAATTTTTTTGATAACGACTCGATATCCGGATTGGCATGCCGCTCGCGGAAAAAGCTGAACAGCTTTTCGCCCTTCACCACGCCTCCGGAAAAGGTAATGTCCATCAACCCGAACACGTCACGCAGTTCGAGCTTCTGCACCCACTCGGCAAACTCTTCGAGCTGGCCGGCCACATAGACCGCGCCCACCAGCGCACCAATAGATGTACCGGCAACCACCTGCGGGCGGACTCCCATGGCTTCGAGCTCCTGAATCACACCGATATGCGCCCAGCCGCGCGCCGAGCCACTGCCCAACGCCAGTCCGACCACCGGTGCGGAAGAGGTTTCCGTCATGCGTTGTCTGCTCCTGCTTTCACCACGCACGGCGCCATGCCCCCGAACATGCGCACACGGCTGCGCTCAACCACCTCGCGCTGTTGATCCGTGCTGAGACGACCCCAGTGACTGATTTCCATGCCGGTGCGATAACAGCCGACGCAGACATCATCTTCATCCAGCGCACAGACACTGATGCAGGGTGAGGCGACAAAATCAGTCTTGAGAAAATCGTTCATCGACTTCCAGATGCTCGGCAAAATGCTTGGCGTGTTCGACATAATGCATGCCGCCAAGTTTGAGCATGCCCTTATGTGCTTCGCCAATTTCCTTGACCACCTTGGCCGGCGTACCCATGACCAGGGAATTGTCCGGGATCACCATACCTTCCGGCACCAGTGAGTTGGCCCCGATGATGCAGTTATTACCGATGCGTGCCTTGTTCAGCACCACCGCATTGATGCCAATCAGGCTGTTATCGCCAATCGTGCAGCCATGCAGCATGACCTGATGGCCGACGGTAACATTGTTGCCAATCTTCATCGGCACGCCCGGATCGACATGCAGTACGGCGCCATCCTGGATATTGGTGTCGTCGCCGATTTCGATCACATCGTTGTCGGCACGAATCACGGCGTTAAACCAGACGCTGGCATTGTTGCCCAGCACCACCGAACCGATCAGTGTGGCATTGGGCGCCACCCAATAGCTGTCCGTGGCGGTGGTCAGCTGTCGCGGGCCAAGTTTGTAGATCATTTGTCCTCCACCGATATATTGGTGTCATACACATGGTTGAGCAGATCCAGAATCATGAATGCCGTCAGGCCCCAAATTCGGTGCTGCTCGAAATAATAACTGGGCATACGCATACGCCGGCCAAGAAAGTTGAACGGCTGCGTCAGCTCTGGTTCCGTCTCGAGAAAAAATGACAGCGGCACGCGAAAAATTTGCTCGATCTCGCCGGGCTCTGCAATCAGTGAGACATCCGGTGCCACCAGTCCCACAAATGGCGTCACCTTCATGCCGAAGCGCGACGCCAGCGGCGACAACTCGGCCAGCACTTCCACCTGATCATGGGCCAGACCGATTTCTTCATGGCTCTCTCGCAGGGCCGTCGCCAGCAGGTCGCTATCACCGGGATCACGTTTGCCGCCCGGGAACGCCACTTCACCGGCATGGGTGGGCATATGGGCAGAACGGACAGTGAGGATCAGCTGCGGGTCCGGCTCCGTGGTGAACGGCATCAGCACCGCCGCCTCGGGCAGCTCCATCGGTAGTTCGCGACGCACGTACTCGGGTAGTCGCTGACGCAGGCTTTCGATCATGTCGGGGGACCAGTCAAATTCAAACGTCAGTTTGAACGGCAGGCGCGCCAGCGGCAAGGGCCAAACCCGGCGCCAGCGCACACACTTGGGTCAATCTTCACGCTGCCGCGATCATTGCGGCACTGCGGGGGAGCCGCTAGTCTGAGCCGACTTTAGGAGTTCCGATGAAATTCTGCAGCCAATGCGGCCACGACAGCCTGCACTTCGACGTTCCCGAGGGCGATAACCGCCCGCGTTACTGGTGCCCGCAATGCAGCGCCATTCACTATCAGAATCCAAAGATCATCGTCGGCGCTGTGCCGATCTGGCAGGACAAGGTGTTGCTGTGCAAGCGCGCCATCGAACCGCGCAAGGGCTACTGGACCCTGCCCGCCGGCTTTATGGAAAACGGTGAAACCCTGCAGGAAGGTGCGGCGCGAGAAACCTGGGAAGAGGCCTGCGCGACAGTGGAAATTGATGACCTGTATACGGTCTTCAACCTGCCACACATTTATCAGGTGTATATGTTCTTTCTTGGCCGCGTCCCGGACGGCAAGTTTGGCGTCGGCGAAGAGTCCAGCGATGCGCGCTGGTACAGCGAACAGGAGATCCCGTGGGACCAGCTCGCGTTTCCCACCGTATCACGCACACTCAAATATTTTTTCGCCGACCGCCAGCAGGGCAATTACCCGATCCGGGTGCAGGACATTGCGCCGCTGGGGAACACGCCGCGCAATGACTGACGCAGCGCCTGCCTAGTCCTGATTCAGCGACACCGTCCAGGTACAGGTCCGCACCCGGCGCGCCATCACGTAATCAGGCGTCAGCATCACTGACACATCACCTTGCATGCCGCTGTCGATGTGCTCTCTGACAAATGCATTGATGCTATCGACGTGGGTAAATTGATCGTCCTCCTGCGTGATAACAGGCCCGACCAAGGTGGCATTGTCGACCATTTCATTGGCGCGGCGGCTGGCGTAGTCACACAGCTTCTGATCAGACCAGCCGCGCCAGGTGGTGAAGGAGACCTGCAGCCCTTCGGCACCCTGCTCACTCTGATAGCCATGCGGCTCACCCGCCTCCATGGCACGATAACTGGTGCTGCAGCCACTGATTCCGATCAACCCCAGCAACACCCAGCACACCTTTACTGTTCGCAAACGCCTTCTCCCCCGAAGCCGAGAAAATTATTCAAACTGCGCTGGAAACAGGGTCACCAGCACACCAAAACCGATCACCAGCCAGAGCGCCGCAAACGGCAGCAACCACAACCAGTTTGCCCAGTTCAATGACGCATTGCCGTCACCGTCGGCATCACCACATACCCGATTGGCGCGCCGCTGAACCGGCACCAGTAGCAGCGGAATCACGATCACCAGCAACCAGCCCACCGCATCCGCTGCATTGAAGTCCTCAGACCGCCGGGACAATGAATCGAGCAGATTCGAGGCCAGCGTCAGAATGATATAGCTTGCCGCCAGACCCCCTGATTGCCAGTTCTGCTCCAGACCCCTGCGCTGCAGGTCTTCACTGATACGGCGAAACAGCGACACGGTAAAAAATATTGAAAACAACCCGCGCATGGCCGGCAGAATGCGCTTGTCCATATAAGGTCGCTGGGCATTCCAGTGGCGGTAAAACCAATACACCAGATACAGATTAAAGGTGCCGATCGCCATGACAATAAACTTGGTAATGCCAACCTCGTAATACGGCGCCGCCTCGCTCGGCTCAACGGCCTGTACCACATCGGCCGCAGGGGCCTGATAAGGATTTTCCATGTCTGTCTCCGCGAATCAGTCGACGTCGATCAACTCGACAACGTCGAAGGCCGGCTCCTCATACGGATGCGCCAGTCGCAACGCCGCCACAGCGGCTTTCAACACAGCGCCCTCACACACCATTTCAACGCGGTACTCCGCGACTTTTTCCACCTGGTCCTGCGTGCCAAGAAACGGCGAACTGCCCGCCAGTGGCCGGAACTGGCCTTCGCCCAACGCTTGCCAGGCACAGCAGTCGTAATCTCCAATACGCCCGGCACCGGCATCAAATACCGCTTGCTTGACGCTTTCGACGTGATCCGCCGGGACATAGAAGCCCAGTTTGAACATGCCACCCTACCCCGCAAATTTTGGTTGCAGCCAGATGCCCTCGACTTGCACGGTCTGCTCGTCACCGTTGTAGACGCCACCTTCAATGATCAGCTTGCGACCTTCGCTGCGCACCACGCTGGCGCGGCAAATGATGTCCTGCTCGATCGGCGTCGATGCCAGATAACGCAGGTTCAGTGTGCCGGTCACGCCGATGCGCATGGACGCATGCATCGCCCGCGCCAGCACCGCATCCATGATCCAGGCCAGCACGCCGCCGTGCACACGGCCCGGCGGGCCCTGATACTGCAGGCCCAGATAAACCTTTGCTTCGACACCCTCGGCATCGGCACGTTGCCAGCGCAACTCGGGCGAGACCGGATTCGACAAGCCGCCCATGGGATCGTAATCCATCATGTCGAAGACATCGCTGGCGCTGGCCTGACCGGTAAACAGCTTCTTGTTCGCTGCGCGGGTATCGCGGCGCTGAAACTGTTTCGCCTGTGCAAGCATTGTCTGCGCCTGCGCCGCCCATTGGCCCAGCGTTGCATCATCCGCCTCGGTGCGAATCAGATGCTCGGACAACTCACGCAGCGCAGCGGCCAATTGCCGGCGTTGCTCAAAGGTGGCGGGCGGTGTTTGCTGGTGGGCGGCAAGCAATTCAAACGGGCCGTAGGTCTTGTCACTCATAATGGCGGCTCTTGTTGTTGGCGGTTCGCATGCTCGGAGTACGATGCTGCCACGCCACGCCGCCGCGGTCATTGTCGTCAGCGCAGGCGCAAAGATAAATCATGTCATAGTGCCAGCAGTGCTGGCAGGCCAACCCGGAAACGACAAAGGCGGCCGCAGCCGCCTTTGTCAGTACCCGGTGTTCAGCCCAACCACTTGCGGGCGTTGGCAAACATCCGGAACCAGGGCGCATTCTCGAACTCGCGCCATTCCTGCGGCGCCCAGGAGTTCTGCACCACACGGAATACCCGTTCCGGATGCGGCATCATGATCGTGACGCGACCATCCGGTGTGGTGAAACCGGTGACCGCGCGCGGCGAGCCATTCGGGTTGGCCGGATACTGCTCGGTGTAGTTGCCGAGGCCATCAACGAAACGCAACGCCACCAGGCCGTCATCGAAGCACGCCTTCAGACGCTGGTCGTCGATCTCGGCACGACCTTCGCCATGCGCCACGGCGATCGGAATGCGCGTGCCGGCCATGTCCGAGAGGAACACCGACGCGGACTTCTGCACTTCCACCAGCGAGGTGCGCGCTTCAAACTGCTCGCTCATGTTGCGCACAAAACGCGGCCAGTTTTCTGTGCCCGGAATAATTTCCTTGAGCGTCGACATCATCTGACAGCCGTTACATACGCCCAGCGCAAAGCTGTCGTTGCGGGCAAAGAACGCCGAGAACTGATCACGCAGGCTGTTGTTGTAGAGAATGGTTTTCGCCCAGCCTTCGCCGGCACCGAGCACATCGCCGTAGGAGAAGCCACCACAGGCCACCAGACCCTTGAACTGATCCAGCGTCACGCGACCGGCAAGCAGATCGCTCATGTGCACATCCACCGCTTCGAAGCCGGCGCGATCAAACGCCGCAGCCATTTCGATCTGACCGTTAACGCCCTGCTCGCGCAAAATTGCCATGCGCGGGCGCGCGCCGGTGTTGATATACGGCGCGGCCGGATTTTCGGTCATGTCGAAAGTCAGGCGCACATTCAGGCCCGGATCTCCGGTCTCTGGCAGGCTGTTGAATTCCTGCTCGGCACAGGCCGGGTTATCGCGCAGTGCCTGCAGGCGATAGCTGGTTTCAGCCCAGGTTTGATGCAGGCTCAGACGCGGCACTTCTGTGAGAATTGCACCGCCAAGACGGATGCGCACAGCGTCGTCGTGGTTGAGTTCACCAATGCGATGAATGCAGGCACCCAATCCGGCTTCGGCGTACTGCGCGATGATCGCATCGGCATCGTCACCGGCCACCTGAATCACTGCACCGAGCTCTTCCGCAAACAAGGCAGCAATGGCTTCCTGCTCATCACCGGCAATATGGTCGAGCACCAGATCCACACCCACGTGGCCGGCAAACGCCATCTCCGCGACGGTGGCCAGCAGGCCGCCATCGGAGCGATCGTGATAGGCCAGCAAACGTCCTGCGGCCACCAGTGCCTGAGTCACTTCGAAGAAACGCTTGAGCAACTGACTGCTGTCCAGATCCGGCGGTATCTCACCTACCTTGCCGTACACCTGCGCCAGCGCCGAACCACCGAGACGGTTCTTGCCCGCCCCCAGATCCAGCAACAGCAGCGCGGTGTCCGCCAGATTCTGCAACTGCGGCGTGACCGTGTTACGGATATCACGCACCGGCGCAAACGCTGACACGATCAGGGACAACGGCGAGGTCATGGACTTGCCAATACCCTTGTCGCTCCACACGGTGCGCATGGACAGCGAGTCCTTGCCCACCGGAATGGCGATGCCCAGTTGCGGACACAACTCCATACCTACCGTGCGCACGGTATCAAACAGGTTCTGGTCTTCACCGGGATGCCCCGCAGCGGCCATCCAGTTGGCGGACAAACGAATCTTGCCGAGCGCGCCGATATCAGTACCGGCGATATTGGTGATCGACTCTGCCACCGCCATACGGCCCGACGCGGCGGCATCCAGCAACGCCACCGGCGTGCGTTCGCCCATGGCCATGGCCTCACCGGTGTAGCCATTGAAACCCGTCGCCGTCACCGCGCAATCCGCCACCGGCACCTGCCAGGGGCCAACCAGCTGATCTCGATGCACCAGACCAGTAACCGAGCGATCACCAATGGTGATCAAAAAAGTTTTTGCCGCAACGCTGGGCAACTGCAGGACACGCTGAATCGCATCGTTGAGCTGGATGTCATCGGTATCAAAGCGCTGACGAACAAAATCGGTGCGATCGAATTCGCGTTGCATGCGCGGTGGCTTGCCGAACAGCACGCTCATTGGCAAATCCACTGGCGCATTACCGAAATGTTCATCACTGACTTTCAGATGTTCCTGCTCGGTGGCTTCACCAAGCACAGCGTAGGGCGCACGCTCGCGCGCACAGATCGCCTCGAACACATCCAGCTTGTCCGGTGACACCGCCAGCACGTAACGTTCCTGCGCTTCGTTACACCAGATCGCCACCGGGCTCATACCCGGTTCGTCATTGGGAATACGGCGCAGCTCCAGCGACGCACCACGGTCGGCGTCATGCACCAGTTCGGGCAAGGCGTTGGACAAACCGCCGGCGCCGA
This sequence comes from uncultured Alcanivoracaceae bacterium, assembly GCA_964389795.1. Lineage (GTDB taxonomy): Bacteria > Pseudomonadota > Gammaproteobacteria > Pseudomonadales > Alcanivoracaceae > JARGPN01. Next base: position 180,616 of record CAYMEY010000002.1, on the reverse strand, counting down.
CATCGTGAATCGAGACGATCGGGTTGTCGTCACCATGGGCCCAGCAGCGGTCGATCACTTCCTGACAGCGGCGCTCGATTTCCGGGTTATCCCGTTGCACCGAGGCAAAATCCAGTTGCTCGGAGCTGGCGCCGGACGCCATCGATGACGCCGCGCCACCACCCAGACCAATCAGCATGGCCGGGCCGCCGAGCACGATAATTTTTGCACCCGGTGCGATGCGTTGTTTCTCGACATGGCCTTCGCGAATATTGCCAAGCCCGCCAGCAATCATGATTGGCTTGTGGTAGCCGCGCATCTCATCGCCATTCACGCCCGGCGCTTCGATTTCCAGGGTGCGGAAATAGCCATTCAGATTCGGGCGACCGAATTCGTTATTGAAGGCGGCGCCACCAATCGGGCCTTCGAGCATGATGTCGAGTGCCGAGACGATGCGCTCAGGCTTGCCGTAATCACCTTCCCACGGCTGCTCGAAGCCCGGAATTTTCAGGTTCGATACCGAGAAGCCGGTCAGGCCGGCCTTCGGCTTGGCGCCGCGGCCGGTGGCGCCCTCATCCCGAATCTCACCACCACTGCCGGTGGCCGCACCCGGATGCGGCGCAATCGCGGTGGGATGGTTGTGGGTTTCCACCTTCATCAGGATATGCACCGGCTCCTGCACAAACCGGTAGGTGTTGGCAGCGGTGTCTGGAAAAAAGCGCTCAGCCTCAAAGCCGGCAATCACCGAAGCGTTGTCCTTGTAGGCGGACAGCACGCCGTCGGGGCTGTGCTTGTAGGTGTTACGAATCATGCCGAACAGCGAGATCGGCTGGTTCTCACCGTCGATGGTCCAGTCAGCATTGAAGATCTTGTGGCGGCAATGCTCGGAGTTGGCCTGCGCGAACATCATCAGTTCGGCATCGGTGGGATTGCGCTCGAGTTGGCGGAACTGCTCCACCAGATAGTCGATTTCGTCGTCCGCCAGCGCCAGACCGAGTTCGCTGTTGGCCTGTTCGAGCGCCTCACGGCCGCCACCAAGCACGTCCACGCTCGACAGCGGCGCCGGCTGATGGTGGCCGAACAAGGCCTCGGCGGCGGCGTAGCTGTCCAGCACGGACTGGGTCATACGGTCGTGCAGGACCGCTTTTGCAGCGGCCAGGGTGGCCGGCTGGTCGTCCGCCAGCTGCACATGGAAGGCAATACCACGCTCGACCCGACGCACCTTGCCGAGGCCGGCGTTATGGCAGATATCCGTGGCTTTCGATGACCAGGGCGAAATCGTGCCCGGCCGCGGCACCACCAGCACCAGGGTGCCACCCTCTGCTTCTGCCTCGACCCGCGGACCGTATTCCAGCAAACGTGCCAGCACCGCCTGCTCGCTCTCATCAAGCGGCTGGTGGAGGTCGACAAAGTGGACAAAGTGGCTGCTCAGGGCGCTGATCTCGGGGGTCGCCCCGATCAGTTTTTCCTTACGGAAAGCGGACAGGGCGGGACTACCGGGCAGAATCAGCATGCGTTGCCTTCCAGCTGCAAATTGGGTGGATCTCGAGGGAGCGCAATGATACGGGATTTCTGACCGTCTGGCAGCCCGAAACCGGCCCTCATACCCCTTTCCGAGCCGATTCACCGTGACTTCATGGTCGCTCAGGCAGCATTCCTAGACCGATTCTCCCGCCACTGGCTGAATTTGCGTAAAACCGAGTGAAAACAGTGGATTGTCGGACATCGGGCGATTCCTTTCCGGGGTTGGGGCTGATAAAGTCGCCGCCAGTTTTCGTGACATGGTTCACATTCAGGCGCAGACTTGAATCACGTGGACCAGACAGGGCCAGATTCGCCAGGATGGCGAGTTGGTCGGAAGCGGCAATACCGGACTGTAGGCATCAACCGACAGAGGAAGTACCCGGCAATGAGCGCACTGATTCGCCAGACCCGACATTTGCTGACGCCCCTCGCTATCCTGGGCGTACTCGCCATGATGGTCGCCATGCGGCCACTGCCATCCGCCATGGAGCGGGTGCTGATGCGTGGTGAGCTGGTTGTCGTATCACGCACCACCCCCTCTACCTGGTACCAGGACCAGCACGGCGACACCGGCATGGATTATGAGCTGGCACGTGCCTTCGCCGACGAGCTTGGCGTACGTCTGACCATGGTCCGTGCCGACACCCTCGAAGAAGTCTATGAGCTGCTCGATGACGGTGATGCCGACATTGCCGCCGCTGGCCTCGCCATCACCGCCGCCCGCAGCCGCGAGTTTCGCTTCACCAGTGGCTACCAGCTGGTCAAGGACGTGTTGATCCAGCGTCAGGGCGAAACCGGACCGAAATCCATTGAAGAACTGGCTGACCGCCGCGTGGTGGTGCTGTCTGGCTCCGGCCAGGAAGAACAGCTGCGCCAGCTGCGCGCCAAGGGCTTTGATGTGGTCTACGAGAACGTCGACGACAGCAATGCCGAGCGCCTGCTGACGCTGGTGGACGAAGGCTACTTTGACTACGCCCTGATCGACTCCAACAGCTGGACCCTGAACCGCTCACTGTTCCCCGAGCTGCGTCACGCCATGGACATTGGCGACGCACAGCTGGGCTGGGCATTTGCTGGCGGCGATGACAGCCTGCGTCTGGCAGCAGACCGCTTTCTGACCCGCCGCAAGGCAGACGGTACGCTGGCCAAGCTGGAAGATCGTTACTACGGCCACATCAACCAGTTCAACATCTACTCAGCGCGCTCGTTCCTGCGCCATCTCGACAGCCGTCTGCCGCAGTACGCCGATGCGTTCAAGCAGGCCGCCGAGGAGCAGGGCTTTGACTGGCGCCTGCTGGCCGCCATGGGCTATCAGGAATCGCTGTGGAACGCGGATGCGGTGTCACCCACCGGTGTGCGCGGCCTGATGATGCTGACCAACAAGACCGCCGCCGAAATGGGCGTTGCGGATCGCACCAACGCGCTGGAGAGTATCCGCGCCGGTGCTGCGTACCTGCGCAAGATTTACGACCGTATTCCGGAGCGCATTGCCGAGCCGGACCGCACCTGGATGGCAGTGGCGGCCTACAACGTCGGCTTTGGTCATCTGGAAGACGCGCGCGTGCTGACCCAGAAGCAAGGGGCCAACCCGGATAACTGGCTGGATGTGAAAAAACGCCTGCCGTTGCTGCGCAATGCCAAGTTCTACGCCTCCACGCGCCATGGATACGCCCGCGGCGGCATGCAGTCGGTGATTTACGTGCGCCACATCCGCCGCTATTACGACCTGCTGGTGTGGGCCAACAACAGCGAGCGCCACGGCCAACTGGTCGCCATGGCCAACTGAGGCACGCCGCCTCAGTTACGCCGCGCGGCGAAAAACGCTTTCAGCAAGGCACTGGCCTGCTCTGCGCAAACACCGCCGTGCACCTCCAACCGATGGTTATAGAAGGGCTGTGCCGGCAGCTGCAGCTGGCTGACACACACCCCGGCACGCGGCTCCGTGGCGCCATACACCAGACGTGATACCCGAGCATGCATCAGGGCACCAAAACACATGGTGCAGGGTTCAATCGTGACGTACAGGGTGGTATCGGCAAGGCGGTAGTTCTGTTGATTGCTGGCGGCATCGCGTAGTGCCACGATTTCAGCGTGGGCACTGGGGTCATGACTGCACACTGGCTGGTTCCAGCCGCGACCAATGCAGACACCATCGCGGACCAGCACAGCACCGACCGGCACCTCGCCCGCGTCGGCGCCCTGCTGTGCCAACGCCAGCGCTTGCTGCATCCAGTACTCGTCTTGATCGGCCATGCTGCCCTCCCGATAGCGGCGAGCATAATACACTGCCCGGCACACGGCATGCCGCTGTAACATCGCGCCGTGCACAAGCAGCGCACAACAGGGCACAATGCGGCACGGGTCTGTGCTATAACTGCGCAATCCGCAAACAACACCGTACTGACGGCGGTTCGAGATTCAGGAAAAGCTCTTATGACGAAAAGGAAGTTCTGGACCAGCGACTGGTTCGCGGTGTTGTTGATCACGCTTGGCCTGGTGATCTTCAGTCGCAGCGACCTGATTCAGGGGCTGGAGAGGACGACCTACGACATCGGTGTGCGCAGCGCCAAACGCGACGCCGGTGACAAGGTGGCGGTGATTGCCATCGATGACCAGAGCATCGAAAACATCGGCCGCTGGCCGTGGCCGCGCGACATCCAGGCACGCATGATCGACAAACTCAGCGCCTCCGGCGCCAAGGTCATCGGCCTGACCAGCTTGCTGTCCGAACCGCAGACCGACCCCGGCCTGAAACAGATCCGCGAGATCCAGAGCTTTTTCGACAGCAGCAGCCTGGCCCAATCCACTGAGCAGGACGTCCACACGGCTGATCTGGCCAGCCTTGCCAGCCAGCTGCAGCAGGCCCAGGTGACCCTCGACACCGATTCCCGACTGGCTGCGAGTATCGCCAGCGCCGGCAATGTCGTGCTTGGCATGCAGATGATTCCGGGCGCACCGTTCGGCAATCCGGACGAACCGCTGCCTGTCTATGTCAGCCGCTTTCAAGTGAAGAGTCAGGGCGCGGCCAGCGGCTTTCCGATCAACACTATCGATGTGGTGCCACCGATTCCACGCTTTGGCGAATCTGCCGCCGCCATCGGCCATCTGGTATCGCTGCTGGATGTGGACGGTGCAGTGCGTTATGAACCGCTGCTGCTGAATTACTACGGCGAGCTGTACCCGTCCATGTCGCTGGTGGTGGCGGCCAAAAGCCTCAACCTCGATCCGGATGACATCCAGACCACCGCCAATGGCCTGCAGGTGGGTGGCCTGAATATCGGCACCGACGGCAGCCTGCTGATGAACACTTTTTTCTACAGCAATCGTGACGGCAAGGACATTTTCACCACGGACTCCTTCTACGACGTCTACAGCGGCAAGATTGATCCGGCCAAGTACAAGGGCCGCATCGTACTGATCGGTGCCACAGCCTTTGGCCTTGGCTCAACCATGAAAACGCCGCTGCCGGGCGCGCTGGAGCCGGTACAGGTGATTGCCCATACCGTGGCCAGCATTCTCAACGAAGACTTCTTTACCCTGCCGGGCTGGGCCAACGGCCTGAAGTGGGGACTGATGCTGCTGGTGCTGCTGTACCTGCTGCTCGGCTTGCCGCGCCTCGGCGCCGGTCTCGGCGCGGGACTGTCCGGCATCATGCTGGTGGCGTTTCTCGGCACCGAAATTGTATTGCTCGGTGTGCAGGGCCTGTGGTTGCCGATGACGCTGCCGGCGGTATTCCTGTTCACCGGCCACCTGACGCTGACCACCAAACATTTCCTGGTCACCGAACAGGGCAAGGAAAAATCGGAAAAAGAAGGCGCCGAGAGCAACAAGATGCTCGGTCTGGCGTTCCAGCAGCAAGGCCAGCTGGACATGGCGTTCGACAAATTCCGCCGTGTGCCCATGTCCGACGACATGATGGACGTGCTGTACAACCTGGCCATGGACTTCGAGCGCAAGCGGCAGTTCAACAAGGCCAGTGCCGTGTACCAGTACATGACCAAGTACGATCCCAAGTTCCGCGACATTCAGGTGCGTACCAAGCGCGCCAACGATGCCCAGGACACCATTATCTTCGGCGCACGCGCGGTTGGCGGTGGCGGCCCCGGCGATACCTTGCTGAATGCCGATGGCAGCTTCGAGAAACCGATGCTGGGCCGTTATCAGGTGGAGAAGGAACTGGGCCGTGGCGCCATGGGTATCGTCTACCAGGGCCGCGATCCGAAGATCAACCGCGTGGTGGCGATCAAGACGTTGGCGCTGTCAGAAGAATTTGGAGAGGAAGAGCTGCAGGAAGTGAAAGAGCGCTTCTTCCGCGAAGCCGAAGCGGCCGGCCGCCTCAACCACCCCGGTATCGTCACTGTGTATGACGCCGGCGAGGAACATGACCTGGCCTATATCGCCATGGAGTTTCTCAGCGGCGGCGATCTGGCCCAGTACACCAAGCCGGACAAGCTGATGCCGGTGGAGAAAGTGCTCGACCTGATCATGCGCTCCGCTGAAGCCCTCGATTACGCGCACTCGCACACTATCGTGCACCGCGATATCAAACCGGCCAACCTGATGTATGACCCGGAGAAAGACCAGCTCAAGGTCACCGACTTCGGTATCGCCCGGGTCAATAACTCCAGCCGCACCAAGACCGGTATGGTGGTGGGCACACCGAGCTACATGTCGCCGGAGCAGGTCACCGGCAAGCGCGTCGATGGTCGCTCGGATATTTTCTCGCTCGGCGTGATGCTGTACCAGATGCTCACCGGCGAGCTGCCGTTCCAGGCCGAGAACGCCACCCAGATCATGTACAAGATTGCCACCGAGCCGCACCCGAACATCCTCGAGACGCGTCCCGGCATCAAGCGCAGCGCGCCCTGGGTCTCGATTGTGCTGAACCGCGCCATGGAGAAAGATATCGACAAGCGCTATCAGCGCGCCCAACAGATGGCCAATGACATCAAAGCGGTGCTGAAGAAGATGGCCGCCGCCAGCGGCAACTCCCCGGCACAGTCCTGACCTGCGGGTTCGCTTGCGGGCAAGCTCCTACACAGCCCGGACAGGTCCGAACGGCGCTGCCCTGTAGGAGCTTGCCTGCAAGCGAACACCCCGCCAACATCTGCCCTCCTCGCAGGAAATTCGTCAGCGACCGGTCACACCGTTATCATCAGGCCCACGTTTTTACGTCGAGACTTCTACCATGACCCAACTTGGCACTCCCCTGTCCCCCACCGCCACCCGCATCCTGTTTCTCGGCAGCGGCGAACTCGGCAAGGAAGTCACCATCGAACTGATGCGACTGGGCTGTGAGGTCATCGCGGTGGATCGCTATGCCAATGCGCCCGCCATGCAGGTGGCGCATCGCAGCCATGTGATCAATATGCTCGACGGCGCCGCCGTCCGGGCGTTGGTGGAACTGGAAAAGCCGCATCTGATCGTGCCGGAAATCGAGGCCATCGCCACCGATGAACTGGTGCGTCTGGAAGCCGAGGGCTGGCATGTGATTCCGTCGGCGCGTGCCGCGCAATTGACCATGAACCGCGAGGGTATTCGCCGTCTTGCCGCGGAGGAGCTGGGCCTGTCGACGTCGCCCTACCGGTTTGCGTCGACGCGCGCGGAATATGATGCGGCCATCGCCGAGATCGGTCAGCCCTGTGTGGTCAAGCCGATCATGTCGTCGTCCGGCAAGGGCCAGAGCACGGTCAAAACCGATGCGGATATCGACGCGGCCTGGCACTATGCCCAGTCCGGTGGCCGTGCCGGCGAAGGCAAGGTCATCATCGAAGGCTTTGTCGATTTTGATTATGAAATTACGCTGCTGACGGTGCGGCATCTGCACGGCACCAGCTTCTGCGCCCCGATCGGTCATCGTCAGGAGAAAGGCGACTATCGCGAGTCCTGGCAACCGCAACCGATGTCGGACATTGCCTTGCAGGAAGCGCAGCGCATCGCGGCGGCGGTGACTGAATCCCTGGGCGGCCGCGGCCTGTTTGGCGTCGAGCTGTTTGTCAAAGGTGATCAGGTCTATTTCAGCGAAGTCTCACCGCGTCCCCACGACACCGGACTTGTCACCCTGATTTCGCAGAATCTGTCCGAGTTTGCCTTGCATGCGCGCGCCATTCTCGGCTTGCCGGTGCCGGAGATTCGCCAGTACGGGCCCAGCGCCTCAGCAGTATTGCTGGTTGCCGGCGAATCGCAGCAGATGCAGTACGGCAATCTGGCCGCCGCCCTGGCCGAAACCGATACCGACCTGCGCCTGTTTGGCAAACCCGATGTCAAGGGCGAGCGTCGACTAGGCGTCGCCCTGGCCCGTGACAACGACGTGCAATCGGCCATCGACAAGGCATTGCGCGTCATTCAACACATCAACGTCAGCTTGTAGGGAGCACATATGAATAACGACACGCACAGTAAAGCCGTTGGCTACCTGATGTGGATCTTCGGCTTTATGGGTATGCACCGGTTTTATTATGGTCGGCAGATTACCGGCCTGATCTGGTTGCTGACCCTCGGGGTGTTCTTTATCGGCTGGATCATTGACCTGTTCCTGATCCCGGGCATGGATGAGGAAGCGAACAAGCGCTACAAGGCTGGCCCGACCGACTACAGCGTTGCCTGGATCCTGCTGGCGTTTCTGGGCGTATTCGGCATTCACCGCTTCTATCTGGGCAAGTGGATCAGCGGCATCATCTGGCTGCTGACACTCGGCCTGTTCGGTCTCGGTGTGATCTACGACCTCTGGACCCTGAACGGTCAGGTATCGGAGAAAAACATGCAGGCGGCCTGATACCCGCAGGCACAAAAAAAGGCCGACGATTGTCGGCCTTTTTTTGTGCCTGTCGCTGCGCTCAGTGGCGATTGACGGCGTACTTGCCCGGCCCCAGAAACACCAGTGACAGCGCGGTGAACAAATAAAACGCCTGCAGCTCGATCGCCCAGCCGCCATGCTGGCCGAGGGCAAAAATATCGCCGCGGTGAGCCAGTACAATCGCCACCACCATATTGCCCACCATCAACAACCCGCCAATGCGGGTGTAATAGCCCACCAGCACCATCAGCGGTGCCACGATCTCACCAATATAGACACCGTAGGCAAAGAAGCCCGGCAGTCCCATGCCCTGCAGGCTGCCCGATATCCAGGCCACGCCATGCTGCAGCTTGGCAATGCCGTGCAGCAACATCATGAAAGCAAGGGAAATGCGCAAAATCAGTTTGCCGACATCGGGATTATTCATGGGTGGTGTATCTCCGGTGACCAGTGGGAGTGGGCTGCAAGCGGGCATTGTGGCGATAATGAGGAAGCGTTGGCAACCCGCTTAACGATAGAAAAAAACGATCAAAAATAATAATGCCCCTGCTTTTGTGATGGAGAGAAATTGCGCATGTCCAGTCAACCTGCGGTGCTGGTGGTGGATGACCAGTCTGCGAACCGTCTTGCGCTGGAAGCGCTGCTTGATGATTTTGATATCCAACTGTTACAGGCCGAATCCGGCAAACGGGCGCTGGAGCTACTCGAACAGCATGACGTCGCTGTGGTGCTGCTGGATGTGCAGATGCCGGGCATGGATGGCTATGAAGTCGCCCGCCTGATGCAACAGGGCACGCGCACACGGGCGGTGCCGATCATTTTTGTTACCGCCATCAACCGCGACCTTGAACACGTCATGCAGGGCTATGCCAGTGGTGCGGTCGACTTCCTGACCAAGCCGATCAACCCCGAAGTGCTGCAAAGCAAGGTGCGGGTATTTCTGGAACTGGATCAGCGCGGTCGCGCCCTGTCCGATGCCAATGCCGCGTTAACGCGCACACTCAAGGAAGTGGAGCGCCTCAAACATCACAACGAATTGCTGTTGAAGTCGATCGGTGAAGGCATCCTCAGCCTCGACCGGCGCAGCAATATCATCTATGCCAACCCGGCCGCCCACGCCCTGTTGGGTGAGAGCAGTTCGATCGTCGGCTCGGCCATGACTCAACACGTCAATGGCCCCGCCGCGGAACGCGCCGTGGAGGAAATGCTCAAGGCCTGTCTGGACGGCAATCGCTGGAGCGGTCTGGTGACCGCGCGCCGGCAGCAATACAACTTCCCCGCCGAATTGATCGCCACCCCCCTGAAGGATGAAAAGGGCTTTATCGCCGGTGTCAGCATCGCCTTTCAGGACGTCAGTGAACGCCAGCAACGCGAGAACGAGCTGCGCAAGGAAAGTGAACTGGACCCACTCACCGGCCTGATCAACCGCCGTGGCCTGGAGCGACTGCTTCCCAGCCGGCTGGCCTACGGCGCGCAGAAACTGGCGCTGCTGTATCTGGACCTGGATGGCTTCAAGGAAATCAACGATGGCCATGGCCACCACGCCGGCGATGTGGTGCTCAAGGAAGTGGCGGAGCGCTTGCAAGCAGCGATGCGCAAGTCCGATACGCTGGCGCGCGTCGGCGGTGATGAGTTCTGCGTGCTGGTTAACGCCGACACGCCCGCGGAAGCAGCAGAAGTGGTGGCACAAAAGCTGATTGACGTCAGCCGCGAAACGCTTTCATTTGGTCCGCTCAGTGTCAACCTCGGCGCCAGCATTGGCATTGCCCTGCCGGAAGGCAACGGCCTGCCCGAGGTGCTGATGCGACGCGCAGATGAGGCGATGTATCAGGCCAAACGTGAAGGTGGCAGCTGTTTCAGAGTGGCGCCGCGTAACTAGCGCTGCAGCCGGAACCTGTGGCGACGCCAGGGCGTCACCACAGGCCGGGCATTATTCCCACTCAATCGTTGCCGGCGGCTTCGAGGAAATGTCGTAGGTAACGCGGGAGATACCCGGAATTTCGTTAATAATACGACCGGACACTTTTTCCAGAAAATCATACGGCAAGTGCGCCCAGCGCGCCGTCATGAAGTCGATGGTTTCGACTGCGCGCAATGCGACCACATATTCGTAGCGACGCGCGTCACCAACCACACCGACTGACTTCACCGGCAGGAACACGGCAAACGCCTGGCTGGTCTTGTGGTACAAGCCCGCCGCATGCAGCTCTTCGATAAAGATCGCATCGGCAAGACGCAGGGTGTCGGCGTACTCTTTCTTTACTTCGCCAAGAATGCGCACCCCCAACCCTGGCCCCGGGAACGGGTGGCGATACACCATGTCGTAGGGCAAGCCCAGTTCGAGACCGATCTTGCGTACTTCATCCTTGAACAGTTCGCGCAGCGGCTCCACCAGCTTCAGGGTCATGTTTTCTTTGAGGCCGCCAACGTTGTGATGCGATTTGATCACATGCGCCTTGCCGGTCTTGCTGGCCGCGGACTCGATTACGTCCGGGTAGATAGTACCCTGCGCCAACCACTTTGCGTCCTTGAGCCTGGCGGCCTGGTCTTCAAAGATATCGATAAAGGTATTGCCGATAATCTTGCGCTTCTTCTCCGGATCCGCCTCGCCGGCGAGCTTGCTGAGGAAATTTTCCTCGGCGTCCACACGGATCACCTTGACGCCCATATTGTTGGCAAACATCTCCATCACCTGATCGCCTTCGTTGTGGCGCAACAGGCCATTATCAACAAACACGCAGGTCAGTTGATCACCAATGGCACGATGCAACAGCGCGGCGGTAACCGATGAATCGACCCCCCCGGAGAGACCGAGAATCACTTCTTCGTCACGTACCTGTTCGCGAATCTGCTCGATGGCATCTTCGATAATGTTGTCAGGTGTCCACAGCTTTTCGCAGCCACAGATGTCGCGCACAAAGCGCTCCAGCAATCGACCACCCTGCAACGTGTGGGTCACCTCCGGATGGAATTGCACACCGTAGAAATGCTTGTCGTCGTTGGCGATGCCGGCAATCGGACAGGACTCGGTGCTGGCGGAGATGACAAAGCCCGGCGGTTCCTGACCAACCCGATCACCATGACTCATCCATACATCAAGAAAATCGTGGCCGTTTTCTTCGTGGTCAGTGATGCCATCCAGCAGTCGGTTGGCGACTTCCTTCTGCACACGTGCGTAGCCAAACTCATGCTTTTCACCGTTGATGACCTTGCCACCAAGCTGCTCGGCCATGGTTTGCATGCCATAGCAAATACCCAGCACTGGCACGCCCTGCTCGAATACTCGTTGCGGTGCGCGCGGCGTTTCGGTGGCGGTAACGGTTTCCGGTCCACCGGAAAGAATCACGCCGGCCGGATCGAATGCACGAATTTCTGCCTCATCCATATCCCAGGCGCGAATTTCACAGTAAACACCGATTTCACGTACACGGCGTGCAATCAGCTGGGTGTACTGGGAGCCGAAATCCAGAATCAGTACGCGTTGTGCATGGATGTCTTTCATATTCCGATCCGCAAATTGAAAAGGGCTGGCGCACCAGCCCTTTTTACGCTGAAAAAACCTCGTGGCTTCAACCCACCGGGTAGTTCGGGGCTTCCTTGGTGATGGTCACGTCGTGCACATGCGATTCTTTCATGCCGGCACCAGTGACCTTGACGAACTTCGGCTTGCTGCGCATTTCGTCGATGTCCTTGCAGCCGGTGTAGCCCATGGAGGCACGCAAACCACCCATCAACTGATGCACGATGTTCGCCATCGGACCTTTATACGGGACGCGACCCTCGATACCTTCCGGCACCAGCTTTTCCACACCGGCGGCAGCATCCTGGAAATAACGATCGGACGAACCGGTCTTGCCGGACATGGCGCCGAGCGAGCCCATGCCACGGTAAGCCTTGTAGTAACCGCCCTGATACAACTCCACTTCGCCGGGCGCCTCTTCGGTACCTGCCAGCAGTGAACCGATCATGATCGCGCTGGCGCCAGCCGCAATTGCCTTGGCAAGATCACCAGAGAATCGGATGCCACCATCTGCAATCAGCGGGATATCAAACGGCGCCAGGGCCTTGGCGACGTCGGCGATCGCAGAAATTTGCGGCACGCCAATGCCAGCAACAATACGGGTGGTGCAGATAGAGCCCGGACCAATTCCCACCTTGACCGCATCCGCACCGGCTTCTGCCAACGCGCGCGCTGCTTCACCGGTGGCAATGTTGCCGCCAATCACCTGCACATCCGGGAAATTCTTTTTCACCCAGGCAACGCGATCGATCACACCGCGGGAGTGGCCGTGGGCGGTATCGACAACGATGACATCGACACCCGCTTCCACCAGCGCAGCAACACGTTCTTCCGTACCGGCACCGGTACCCACCGCAGCGCCTACGCGCAAACGACCTTGATCGTCCTTGCAGGCACTGGGGTAGCGATTGGCTTTTTCGATGTCCTTGACGGTGATCAGACCACGCAGCTCACCCTTGCCATTGACGACGATAATTTTCTCGATTCGATGACGGTGCAGCAGACCTTTGACTTCGTCTGCAGCCGCACCTTCCTGTACCGTCACCAGACGATCCTTGCCGGTCATGATCGCCGACACCGGCTGGTTATATTCGGTCACGAAACGCGTATCACGACTGGTGACAATGCCAACCACTTCATCACCCTGAACCACCGGCACACCGGAAATATTGTGCGCGTCGGTGATGCGCAGCAGCTCCGCAACTGTGGTGTCTGGTGACACAGTGATCGGATCCTTGACCACGCCACTTTCGTATTTCTTCACCGCACGCACATGACGCGCCTGATCCTCAATCTCCATATTCTTGTGGAGAATGCCGAGGCCGCCTTCCTGCGCCATACCGATGGCCAGGCGCGCCTCGGTAACAGTATCCATGGCAGCAGAAATCAGCGGGATATTCAGGGCAATGCCTTTGGTCAGACGCGACTTCAGGGACACGTCCTTGGGCAGGACTTCCGAGTAGGCAGGAATGAGCAGAACGTCATCAAAGGTCAGTGCTTCTTGCACAATTCTTGGCATGGGGCACCGTGGGTTCCGGAAATGAAGCCGGCAATTATAGGGGAGCGCCGTTTCAGGGTAAATCTCAGTCGTAATAATGAGTTACCTATTGGCTGATAGTCCCCCGCTATGCCGACTCCCGCAATGCTTGCAGTTGTCCCCCGGCGCCCTACACTTGCCCTCCATGACCGATGACAGCCTCCACCCCGCCCCCGCCAGCCGCGATATCTGGACCGTCAACCGCCTCAATCTGGAGGTGCAGGGCCTGCTGGAAGGCAGTTTCGGGCTGCTCTGGATCGAGGGCGAGATCTCCAACCTGTCCCGTCCCGGCTCCGGCCACCTCTATTTCAGCCTCAAGGACGACCGTGCCCAGGTCAGCGCCGCCATGTTCCGCGGCCGCAACACCCGCCTGCGGTTCGAGCCACGCAACGGCCAGCAGGTGCTGGTGCGCGCCCGTATCACCCTGTACGCGCCCCGTGGCGGCTACCAGCTGGTGGTCGAGCACATGGAAGAAGCCGGCGAGGGCCGCCTGCGGCGGGAGTTCGAGCAGCTCAAGGCACAGCTGAACGCCGAGGGGCTGTTCGACCCGGCACGCAAGCAGGCGCTGCCGCCGCATCCTCGTCAGGTCGGCATCATCACTTCCGCCAGCGGCGCGGCACTGCGCGACATCCTGCATGTACTCAAGCGACGCTGCCCGCAGCTGCCGGTACTGATCTACCCGGTCGCCGTGCAGGGCAAGGATGCACCCGCGCAGTTGCGCGCCGCGCTGGCGCGAGCGCTGGCGCGTCAGGAATGTGATGTGCTGGTGCTGGCCCGTGGCGGAGGTTCACTGGAGGACCTGTGGGCCTTCAATGACGAGCAGCTGGCACGCGACGTGGCCGCCTCGGACTTGCCGATCGTCTCGGCGGTGGGCCACGAAATTGATTTCACCCTGACCGACTTTGTCGCCGACGTGCGCGCACCCACACCGTCTGCCGCCGCCGAACTGATCAGCCCGGACAGCAGTGCCCTGCACGAGCGGCTGCTGTCCCTGTCGCGACAACTGCGGCGCCGCATGCAGGAAACACTGGTGCGACGGCAAGAGCGCCTGACCATGCTGTCACGCCGACTGCCAAGCCCGAGCCGACTGCTGGAACGCAGTGCCCAGCAGCTCGACGAACTCAGCGCACGCATGAGTCGGCAACTGCAGCAGCAATTGCGCGAGCAACGGCTGCGGCTGAGTCAGTTGCAACACCGTCTGGCCAGCCGCGATCCGCGACAGCAGTTGATGCTGACCAGACAGCGGCTGGATGGCCTGCAACGGCGGCTGGCGCTGCCGCTGCCGCGCACCCTGAAACAGACCCGGACGCGCATGCAGCAACTGCTCACACGACTGCAGGTGGCCAGTCCGCTGGCGACGCTGGAGCGCGGTTACGGCATCACGCTGCGCGATCAGGTGGCACTACGATCAGTCGAGCAGATTAGCGCCGGCGACACTCTGACCACCCGCCTGACCGACGGCGAACTGGTCAGTCGCGTGACCGGGGTCAGGAAGAAGAAAGATAACGGCTGACCAGATTGATCAGCTTCTGGCGCTGGAACGGCTTGGCCAGGTAGTCGTCCATCCCCGCGGCAAGACAGCGTTCACGCTCCCCCCCCAAGGCATTGGCGGTTAACGCTATCACCGGCAACCGCTTGCGCTGCATGGCCTGCTCACGTTCGCGCCACTGACGCACAGCAGTCAGGCCATCCATGATCGGCATCTGCACATCCATCAACACACAGTCAAACGTCTGGCCGTCCATCAATGACAGCGCCTCACGACCGTTGGTGGCACACAATACCTCAACGCCCATGGCGCTAAGCATATGCTCAGCAACCATACGGTTGACGTCATTGTCTTCTACCAGCAGCACCCGGCCCTGTAACTGGTCGCCAACCGCCGCTCCTTGCAACGCCGTCTGGTCTGCGGCGTCGCGCTCACGTATCTCGAAGTCGAACTGGCAAATAAAGCGCGAACCCTTGTCTGGCGTACTTTCGACTTTCAGCTCACCGCCCAGCAATTTCATTAACCGCGCGACAATGGCCAGACCCAGACCGGTGCCGCCAAATCGACGCGATGTGGATGAATCCACCTGGGTGAAAGCATCAAACAGACGTGGCAACTTCTCCGGCGCGATGCCGATGCCAGAGTCCCGAACCGTGACTGTGACACGCGCCCGGTTATCGCCGCGACGTTCACACGCTACTTCCATACCGACACTGCCGTGCTCGGTAAACTTGACCGCATTGCCAAGCAAATTGGCAAAAATCTGCCGTAACCGGGTGGGGTCGGAGCGCACTTCAAATGTCGACACCGCATGAAAATTATCCTGAATCAGCATCAACCCTTTCTGCTCCGCGACATAACGGAAGTTGCCAATACAGTTTTCCAGCACATCAGAGAGCTGGAAGAACACATTCTCGGTTTCCAAACGGCCACTCTCGACGCGGGAGAAATCCAGAATGTCATTGATCACGTCGAGAAGATGGGAAGTAGAGTCCACCGCTGCGCGCGCATACTCTTCCTGGCGCGCGTTGAGCTGGGTGGTATGCAGCAACTGCAACATGCCCAGCACGCCATTCATTGGTGTGCGCAACTCATGGCTCATCATGGCGAGAAAATCACTCTTGGCCTGGCTGGCGGATTCCGCCCGTTGCCGGGCCTCGCGCAGGGCATCCATGGCCTGCTGCTGCTCACGCTGACTGCGCTCAAGCTCTGTCGCTAACTGGTTGATATCCGATTGCAGCGTTGCCAGCTCACCATTCAGCGGTAGCTTGCCACGCACCTGGAACTCACCGCCACGGATGCGCTGCACCAGTGCCGACAATGCCTGGATTGGCAGCGATAGCTGCACAGCCATGCGACGCATGATCCAGAGCCCGAGCAACAGCGCCAGTACAGCTGGCGCTACAGATGCCAGCAGAATTTCGCGCTGACGTTGGCCAATGCCGGAATCCGACAACTGCAGCACCACTTCACCGATGCGCTGCGGCGACGCCGGCGGCGCGTCAACGGAAAAGCCACCACCGAGCTGCAACGGCTGACGATAAACGCTGGCACTGAAGCGGCGCACCGAGGGGGCTGTTTCATTGAATACCGCAGACATGCGTACCATCTCATTGCCAGCGACATCAATGAACACCACTTCTCTGAGGTCTGGATTCTGCAAGGCAAAGCGCGCCTGCTGCTCCAGTTCCTCTGCACTGCCGGCCAACATGCCATACTCCGCTGACGCTGCAACGTAACGGGCAATAAAGTTTCCGCGCGCTTCCAGTTCCTGCTCAGCATCCTGAAAGCGCTGCCAGGTCAACGCCAGCAGCAGCGAAATCAGCATGATCAATGCCGGCACCAGACCCAGCCATTGCAGTTGCTTGCGAATACCGCCGGTTGTCATGGTCGCTCCCCGCTGACTGCATGTTCAAGCGCCGAGGGCACGGTAATGCCGAACGTGTCGGCAACACGTCCATTGATAATGGTACTGGTGTCGAGCGTGACAGGATCCACCACACTTTCCCCGCGTTGCAGTGCTGTCAACACCGATGACAGCCCGATCATGAGCTGATCTGAACTGATATACACGGACGCGAGGCTGCCCGCCCTCACCCAGTGATCGTCTGGACCGATAATGGGTTTGCCCTGCCGATACGCGGTCATTAACAACTGGCGCGCATTGTTGGCGTTGTAAATGCTGACATCGGGCAGCGCCAGTAACACGTCAACCTCGGACAGAAGGTCCGCCAGCGCAGCGCTGAGCGAATCTTCCTGATTGACCAGTTCGGGCACCAACAGCAGTTTATGCTGCGATAACAGGGCACGCAGCTCGGGAAGCAAATTCTCGGAACGATCAGAATAGAGAACGCCAACGCGACGATCCCCCGGTAGCAACTGCTTGAGCAGTTCAAGTTGCTCGGCCACGCCGGCGGCAATAACGACGCGCACCACCTTGCAGCTTGCTGGCACATCAAGCGACGCCAACCCCGCGTCAAGTATCATCACTGGTTTTTGCGCCAGACAGGCAGCGCCGAGCGACTCGGCACGCGAGATCAGAATGATATCCGCCTCGGCAATGACGCTTACCTTGTTAGCGACGTCGATTCTCGCAATCACCGAATCAAGCGCCTTGTCGGTATCGCCACCGACCCCCAAAACAGCAACTTTTACATCAGCACAGGCCAGCGCCGGCGCCCAAAGCACCAACACCAGAAAAAATTGTACCCAGCTACTTCCCTGCTGCATCACGCATCCTGCGTACTTAGAACGTCAACGACCCAGACACCCAGAAGCGCCTGTCTTTGCTGTAGACATTTTCTTCGAATACCACCGGGTCGTCTGTTAAATCCTGTTGAACCACCACTCCCAGCTTCAGATCACTGCCCGCTACCCGGCCATCCCATAGCAGCTGGGCGTCGGCGCGCTCATATCGGGTGCGGTTATAGTCATGGGCCAGATAGCCGGCCAGCGAAAACATCCACTGCCGGCTCAGGTCCCAGCGCCAAAGCGCAGAGGCAGAATCATAGGCATACAGACGCGTTTCAGCGCGTTCATTACTGGAGGAATGCCGGTGATCGCCGGTAACGCGCAACAAATGGCGTGCACTGACGCGCCAGCTAAGCTGCACTTCGCGTCCATTGATATCCACCTCACCGTTGCTTTCTTCCTCAAAGATATCAACCGACAGCGAGCCACTGACCAGATCGCGCAACTCTTCCTCGTAATAACGAATATCCCATTGAAGCGATTGATACTTGCCAAAGTAACCCACCTCACGGGAGCGGATCGTCTCTGGTATCAAACTCCCGGTCGAGGCCTGAGTCAGACCCAGTTCACCGCTGTTGGTGCCAAGCAAACCGACCGGATCACTGGCATAGGGTTCGTTGGTATTCTCGATAGTGAAATGGATGTCAGCATTCTTCTCGTAGAGATCCATCGTGCGCACGGATTCGGCGAGCACAAAGCGCAAGCTGTTAGCCGGCAGAAACTCATAGATAAGCGCGGTACGCGGGCTGAAGTTACTGCCATTCAAGTCATCCTCTTCCCAATAACCGCCAAAGTTCAGGTACAAGGGTTCGGCAATGTGAATCTCGAGATTGCCAAAAAGCCGTCGACTGAGATTTTCAACACGGCCATTGGTGTAGCTGTCAGAGTAGCCGACGTCCTGGCGCAAATTGGCACCTATCACCAGACGCGTAAAGTCATCGATCAGGATAGTGTCCTGAATCTCCAGATCGTAACGTTGCTCCTCAACATCAAGGGTGATATCCCCACACAAGGGCACACCAGTGCCGATCAGCACACCGAGACGATTCTGCACCGCTGCCGGCAAGGTCCCTGGATTGGAAAACGCGGTTAGTAGCGCGCCGTAATTACGATTGATGGTGGGACTGTTCCAGAAGTCACGCAGTTCCTGGGTAAAGAAAATGCCCTGATCCGGCGAACGCACACAGCCACTGTAATACTGGTCAGCTTGTGTGTATTGGGCGTAGGTCTGAACCCGTAATTGCTGACGCGGAGAAATGGCATGTTCCCAAACCAGTTGCAAAAACGCCTGCTCGCTGGCTTCGTAAGGATTATGATCGAACTCCATGATCTCGTAGACGTCTGTTTCCTGCTTCAGCAGTCGCAATTTGGTACGAGAACCACCCGCCAGCACTTCCAGAGAATTGTCGTTGTCGAGATCAAATACTGAACGCAGATTAACGGTATCGGTCTGCCGCGTTCCGGATCTGTTTTCCACGCGCAGATCGCCAAGGTCGCTATCCGTGTAATCGCCGTCATAACCGTCCTCGCGCTGACTGGCCGCCGTAACGCGAAACGCCGACGCATCGGCGGCGCCCGCACCGGTGACACGCCAATCACGCACACCGTTATTACCGGCACGCGTCGCGACAGTCACACCCTGCACATCACGGGGGTGACGGGTAATAATGTTGATCACACCTTGAAATGCGTTGGCACCGTAGGCGGCAGAGGCCGGACCGCGGGTTACCTCAATACGCTCAATGTCTTCGATCGCCACAGGCATATCGTTCCAGAGCACACGCGCCAACGCCGGTTGGTATTGTGAGCGACCATCGATCAATACCAGCATGCGACGGACATCGCGCGCCTGGGTGGCGTGGTAACTGACGGTGGGGATATTGCCATCCACCTCCACCGCCGCCATGCCCGGCACTAACTGCAGTACCTGATACAACTCGCGCGCACCACTGGCCTCGATCAGTTCGCGGTCGATGACTGTGACACTGGCGGGCACCTGGCTCTGCGGTTGGCTCAAGCGGGCGGGGGTCAGAAACATCGGCATCTCGGCGCCGACATCGACGTCCAGTCCGCCACTCAAAGGTACCGATTCGTCCGCTGCCCAGCTCCCCGCTGCCGACGCCAACATACTGATAAAAAACAAGATATGGCGCATTGTGCCCCCAGCTGCCATAAGAAATTAGTACTAGCTGACAAGCTTAACAAAGTCGCTTTGGGCACCAAAGTGCCAAGCGACAGGAGGTCAGCCGACGCAACTCGGGCAGTTTAGCGGGGAGCGAGAGGTTAGCGGTGTAAAAACTCCGCTATTTCTTGACGTGTTTCATCAGCCGCTGGCGACGTTTAACCTGTCGATCCGTAAGCTGATTCTTGCGGCCAGCATACGGGTTATCGCTGTCCTTGAATTCCACCTTTAACGGCGTGCCTTCAAGCTTGAGCAATTCGCGAAAGCGATTTTCCAGATAACGACGGTAGCCCTCGGGCAACGACTCCACCCTGTTGCCGTGAATGACAATACGTGGCGGATTGCTGCCGCCCAGATGGGCATAGCGCAGTTTGGCGCGATAACGACCGGCCATGGGCGGCTGATAAGCCGCCACCATATCTTCCATCATGGTGGTCAGTTTGTGGGTGGTGATGCGCAGGAATGCCGACTGCCAGGCGCGCTGCACCATGCCGAACAGATCGCCGACACCGGTGCCATGCAACGCAGAGATGTAATGCACGCGTGCCCAGGGCACAAAATCGAGCCGACGTGCCAGCTCCGCCTTGACGTGTTCCTTGTGATCACTGTCCAGACCGTCCCACTTGTTCACCGTGATCAGCAGTGAACGGCCAGCCTGCAGCACATGACCAAGCAGACTCAGATCCTGATCGGTGATGCCTTCGCGCGCGTCGACCACGAGAATCACGACGTTGGCATCATCAATCGCCTGCAACGCCTTGATCACTGAAAACTTTTCAATCGCTTCGTAGACTTTTCCGCGGCGGCGCACGCCAGCGGTATCAATCAGGGTATAGCGCTCGCCGTTACGCTCGAACGGAATATGGATGGCGTCGCGGGTAGTGCCCGCCATATCGAACACCACCACACGCTCTTCACCAAGCAGACGGTTGACCAGTGTCGATTTGCCGACATTGGGTCGACCAACGATTGCCACTCTGATGCTGTCCGGCTCGCTGTCTTCAGCCTCGATATTGGCTTCAAACGGCTCCAGCAACTGCTCCAGCATCTGCGTCACGCCGCGACCATGGGACGCCGCTATGGCGTGGATGCTGGCAAAGCCGAGCCTGTAGAAATCTGCCAGCGCCACATCTTCATCGATGCCATCTGTCTTGTTGACGACCAGATGCACGGTTTTTTCCAGCGCGCGCAATTCGCGTGCAATATTCTGGTCCGCCGCCGTCAGACCGGCACGACCATCAACCAGAAACAACACCAGATTGGCTTCACCAATTGCCTGGCGCGCCTGATCACCCATTGGCTGATCAATGCCGGCGTCGCTCTCACCAATCCCGCCGGTGTCGACCACAACAAAGCGGTGGTCACCAAACTCGCCATCACCGTACTGCCGATCACGGGTCAAACCGGCAAAATCTGCCACCAGCGCGGCGCGGCTTCGGGTCAAGCGATTGAACAGCGTTGACTTGCCAACATTGGGGCGCCCGACCAGGGCAATCACCGGTTTCAACGTTTCTACCTCAGCAACGCCAGCGGCGTGGGAATTACTTCAATGCCTCAATGGAATAGGCGGCAAGCTCGCCGTCACCACTGAGCGCATACAAGACATCATCATAAACCAGCGGCGGCGCGGCAAAGCCGTCGGCATCAAAGAATCGACGGGCTACCAGCTTGCCATCAATACTGTCCAGCCAGTGCAGATAACCGTCGTCGTCGCCGCTAACCACCAATCCCTTTTGTACTGCTGTGCCGTTGAGACCTCGGCCATACAACTTTTCATTCTTCCACTGCGCCGAGCCAGTACGCTGATCTATGCACCAGACGCGTCCGTGGTCGTCACTGATAAACAGCGTGCCGGCAGAGCTGGATATCTGTTGATAGCTGGACATGTCCTTGTCCCAGAACGGCCGTCCGGACTCATCATCCAGCACCGCTACCTTGCCCTGATAAGTGACCGCAAAGACGCCGCCGGCCTCAACAATAATATTGGCATCCACATCCACCAGACGGTCCATTTCCGAACGCCCGGTCGGCTCCGCCACACGACGCTCCCATACCGGTATACCGGTATTCTGATCCAGCACCACTACCTTGCCGGAGGCGTAGGCGGTGTAGATTCGCCCGTTCTTGATCAACGGCGTGGAGGTGCCGTGCAGCGTCAGCACCGGCACCACTTCTTCATGTGTCCACAACGCTGCGCCGCTATCCAGACGCAACGCCGTCACCCGTCCATCCAGCGTCTGCACCACTACCATTCCGGCATCCAGCGCCGGCGATGCCAGCACTTCACTGGACACCCTGGCCTGCCAGCGAGGCTCACCGGTTTCCAGATCCAGCGCCTGCACTTCACCATCACGGGTGCCAACAACCAGATAACCATAGCCCGCGGCAATACCGCCGGTGCGGGTTTCCAGATCCTTGCGCCAATGTTTCTTGCCACTGAGGCGATCAAAGCTGTGCAGACGACCGTTGATATCGCTGGTAATCACCCAACGCTCCGTCGCTACCGGGGTCAACATCAGAGCACCACGCCGATTGCCAAAGCCGACGTCATGTCGCCACAGGCGATCAACGTCAAAACGCTTGTCGAAATCAGGCAGCGGTGACGGCTCTATGGCGTCAGGGTTTGAATTGCATGCCTGCAGCACCAACACAGACAGCAACACTGCAAAGGCTTTCCTCACGATGCCGGCGCCAGATCTTGCATCTTCATACGCACCAGTTCCTTGTGTGCATCTGCGTCCATTTTTTCAATCGCCAACTCATAGGCGCCACGAGCACCGTCAAAGTCCTGCTGGGCGCGCAGAATATCGCCCTTGATTTCCAGCGCCTGCCCCTGATACGCCTCGGGCACTTTGCCCTCGACCAGCTTTAGCGCGTCATCATAGGCACCGACTTGCAGTTGCACGCGAGCCAGGCGCACTTGCGCTGTCCAGCGCGTCGTCTCTGACGCCGGCGCATCAATGACCGCCTGCAGTTGCTGCGCCGCGGTATCGTAATCAAGTTGCTCAACCGCCAGTTTTGCCAGCATCAGCTGCGCATAGTCGGCATAGGCAGAATCAGGATAATCACTGACCAACTTTTCCGCCGTCAGTTTGACCGTCAGCGACTCCTGCTCGCTATCTGGCTTTGCGCGTGCTTCGTCAAACGCTTCAAGCATCTGCTGATACAAGGACGACGCCGCCACCGACTCCGTCTTCTGCTGGGCTTGCCATTGACGCCAACCCAGCAGGGCCGCCACAGAAACGACAATCGCGACGATCACGCTGACGCCATTTTCTGCCCACCATTTACGGATGGCTTCGACCTGTTCTTCTTCAGTGTAATCAGTCATATCACTCTCCTGATGCAAAATGCGTTGCCAACCAGTCGGCCAGCGCCGCTTGTGCAACTTCTTGTTGTTCACCATTGCCACGCAAGGGCTTGACGCTAACGGTGCCTGCAGTTCGCTCTTGCTCACCGAGAATCAACGCCAGACGGGCGCCGCTGCGATCCGCCTTTTTCATCTGTGCCTTGAGACCGCCTGCACCACAGTGACTCTGAATGCGCAGTCCCGGCAGTGCGCTACGCAACTGTTCCGCCAACAGTACCGCCTCACTGTCACTGCCCGGCGCCATGACGTAGATATCTGCCTGCGTCGGGAGTTCCGGCAACTGTTGGGATAGCAGCAATACCAATCGCTCGATACCCATGGCAAAGCCCACCGCCGGGGTTGGCTTGCCGCCGAGCTGCTCCACCAGACCGTCATAACGGCCGCCGGCACACACCGTACCCTGGGCACCGAGCTCAGTGGTGGTCCACTCAAACACGGTATTGCCGTAATAATCGAGCCCACGCACCAACGTCGGGTTAATCCGGTAACGCACGCCAGCGGCATCGAGTATGCGGCGCAGACCGGCAAAATGTTCACGCGCTTCATCACCCAGGTAATCCTGTAATGACGGCGCCTGCGCCAACACTGCACGGGTGCCGGCATGCTTCGAATCAAGTACCCGTAGCGGATTACGCTCCAGTCGGCGCTTGCTGTCATCATCGAGCTGATCATGATGCTGCTGCAGATACTCGACCAATGCCTGGCGATAACGAGCACGGTCGTCGCTGCTACCAAGGCTGTTCAATTCCAGCTCCACAACCTCAGACAGACCCAGTTGCTGCCAAAGCCTCGCCGTCATCAGGATCACTTCCGCATCGATATCCGGTCCGGCCATGCCGAAGGTTTCGACACCAATCTGGTGAAACTGGCGATAGCGCCCTGCCTGCGGCCGCTCATGACGAAACATGGGGCCCTGATACCACAGGCGCTGAACCTGGTTATACAGCAGGCCATGTTGCTCGCAGGCACGCACACAACTGGCGGTTCCTTCGGGACGTAGCGTCAACGAATCGCCATTGCGGTCATCAAAGGTGTACATTTCCTTCTCGACGATATCCGTCACTTCACCGATAGAGCGCTTGAACAACTCGGTGTGTTCAACAATCGGCATACGTATTTCCTGATAACCGTACTGCTGCAAGACTATCGCCACACGGGCTTCCAGCCACTGCCACAGGGCGGTCTGCTCAGGCAGGATATCGTTCATGCCCCGGATCGAGGCAAGCTTCTCACTCAAAGGGAAACTCCTGATTCTGACATCGTTGTGCGCGCTGCTCAGCCGCGCGCGATGATGCCGTTTTCCTTGTCTTCGCGCATCTTCTTGATACGCGCACGAACCATTTTTTCCAGTTCATCAACCAGCTGGTCTCGGCCAATATGGTGGCTCTTCTGACCATCCACATAAGACAGGTTATTGGGGGTGCCGCCGGTCAGACCAATATCTGCCTCACGCGCCTCACCCGGGCCATTCACAAGACAACCGATTACCGCCAGATCCAGCGACTCGCCTATATCTTCCAGACGCGACTCGAGCTCATTGACGGTAGAGATGACATCAAAGTTCTGTCGCGAGCAGCTGGGGCAGGCAATGATGTTAACGCCCTTCTTCCGCAGACCGAGACTTTTCAGGATATCGAAGCCAACCTTCACTTCCTCCACCGGGTCGGCGGCGAGTGAAATACGAATAGTGTCGCCGATGCCCTCCATCAGCAGGGCACCCAGGGCCACCGCAGACTTGACTGTTCCCGCGCGGAACGACCCTGCCTCAGTCACACCCAGATGCAAGGGCTGCTCAATCTGTTGTGAAAGCTTGCGGTAGGCTTGCAGTGTCATAAAGACATTTGACGCCTTTACCGACAGCTTGAATTCCTGAAAATCATGACGATCAAGGATGTCCACATGCCGCATCGCGGACTCCACCAACGCATCACTGGTCGGTTCGCCATACTTGCGCTGCAGCTCCTTCTCCAGTGACCCGGCGTTAACGCCAACGCGAATCGGCACGCCGTTATCGCGTGCAGCGGCGATCACTTCCCGGATGCGATCCTCACGGCCAATATTGCCGGGATTGATGCGCAGACAGTCGGCGACATCCGCCACCGCCAGCGCAATCTTGTAATCGTAGTGGATGTCTGCCACCAACGGCACTTCAACCCGCTTGCGAATCTGCCGGAATGCCTCAGCGGCTTCCATACTCGGTACCGAGACGCGAACAATATCCACGCCTGCACCACGCGCACGCTGGATTTGCGCGACGGTGGCATCGACGTCGCAGGTTTCGGTGTTGGTCATGGTCTGAACAGAAATCGGCGCATCACCGCCTACGGCAACGTGGCCGACATGTATCTGTCGCGTCTTGCGACGCTTGATGTCTATCTCTGCGTGCATACGAAACCTGTTGAAGACTTAGGGTGTGCGCACCGTGACAACGCGACCCGGCGTCGACACCGGCACTGGCACAGTGACGCCATTGACATCAATTTCCGCTACGGCGGCGGCATTGCCGAGAGTGATTCTGAACGGCGCCTCGCCCTGAATATAGAATTTCGAGTCGGCAGGCTTCTGGCCGCTGTAGATTTCTTCACCATTGGCGTCCACCACACGCAGCCAACAGGCCTCGAGAAAGCGCATGGAGAGACGCGACAGGGCTGGCGGCGACGGTTCGTCCGCCTCAGCCGGCGCGGTCTCTGCCGGTTCCGCCATGGCTTCCGCCTGCGGTTCAGCCAGCACAGCACTGTCTTCCTCAAGCGCGTCAATAGTCGCCTCAGGCACCTCTTCAGTCGGTACAGCTTCGACTGACTCGGAGGGGGTCAGCTCCGCCGCTGGCTCCTGTTTGTCCTGCATCACCAACCAAATCAACGCAATAATCACCACCACGGCAGCGGCGTATATCCACACCGGCTTTTCTTTTGCGCTCTCAAGGGAGGGCGAAGTCGATGCCAATGGCGCCTGCTGCTCTTCTGCAGCAATCTGCTGATACAGGTTGGCAACTTCGTCACCGGGCACGCCAACAAGGCGGGCGTAATTGCGTATGTAGCCTTTAACGAACGCAGGCTCCGGCAAGCGCTCATAGTCATCGCTCTCCAGCGCCCGGACAACGGTCACCGACAGATGCAGCTTGCGCGCTACATCCTGTTCCGACATCGACAGGGACTGACGCGCACTCTGCAGGCGCTTTCCGGGCAGCAGAATGTCGGTCATGAGTTTCCTCCTCGCCACTTCTTCCAGGCACGAAACTCCTCCGAATTCGGATACAGGTTCTTCAGTGCCAGCTCATAGCTGGCAACACGATCCGACTGCTTCAACTCTGCAGCAATCTGGATACCCAGCCACAACGCTCGGGCCGACTGCGTTGTCATCTGACGAGCGAAGTTGCTGTAATAAAAGTCGGCGGCCTTGAGCTCACCACGGCGGAAAAATATCTGCGCCAACTCCAACGCAGGCGCAGAGTTTTCCGGCCTCAGACGAAGCGACTTGGAGTAGGCTTCAATGGCTTCTTCTTCGTCACCCATCTTCAGGGAAATGGCGCCGATATTTTCATAGGCAATAGCGCGATTTTCATAACCCTGTTGATTGGCAGCCACCTGAAAATGCTCCAATGCTTCTTTGTCTCGATGGCGCTGGGCAAGAAAAATC
This sequence comes from uncultured Alcanivoracaceae bacterium, assembly GCA_964389795.1. Classification (GTDB taxonomy): domain Bacteria; phylum Pseudomonadota; class Gammaproteobacteria; order Pseudomonadales; family Alcanivoracaceae; genus JARGPN01. Next base: position 153,832 of record CAYMEY010000002.1, on the reverse strand, counting down.
CCATAGTTATTCTGCGCTGGCGCAAAATTGGAGTCGCTACGCAAGGCCTTCTTATAGTGGTACTCCTCGCGCTCGTCATCACCTTCATAGCGATACAAAAGCGCCATGGCGTTATGCGCCTCTGCACTGCGCTTGTTCAACTCCAACGCTTTCACAAAATGGCGGCTGGCATCCTGGGCATTGCGCTGGCGCAGGTACTCCATGCCGGCTCGCACATGCGTACTCACCGCCTTATCAATATCTATCTCTTTCTGTGGCACCGTAACGCACGCACTCATTGACAGTGCCAGCAGCATAATTATTGTGATTACACGCATGTCTTATTCACCAGTTGCTGCAGAGCGCAAAAATACTTCCTGACGCCAACGTTCGTTGCGGCGGGTACGATCCATCACATCGCCAACCAGTTGCCCGCAGGCCGCATCGATATCATCACCACGGGTAGTGCGTACCGTGGTCAACAAACCGTTATCGTTCAGATGTTTGTGAAACGCGAGAATATCCTTGTGCTCCGAACGCTCATAGCCGGCATGCGGAAAAGGATTAAAAGGAATCAGGTTGACCTTGACCGGCAGGTTCTTCATCAGCTTGACCAGCTGACGCGCATGTTCCGGCTGATCATTAACGCCCTTGAGCATCACATACTCCATCGTGATGCTCTTGTGCTTGTGGGGAATTTTCTCACTGTAACGGCGACATGCCGCCAACAGCTCCGCCAGCGGATATTTTCGATTCAGCGGCACTAATACATTACGTAGCTCATCATTGGGCGCGTGCAGCGAAATCGCCAGCGACACATCCAGTTCATCACTGAGCTTGTCAATCATAGGCACAACCCCTGAGGTACTCAGGGTGATGCGCTTCTTGGAAATACCGTAGGCGAGATCTTCCTTCATCAGCTTCATGGCGCTGACAACGTTGGTGAAATTGAGCAGCGGCTCACCCATACCCATCATCACCACATTGGTGACCGGGTGCTCGCCCAGATTCTTGCGCGGGCCGAACGAGCGGCTCGCCAACCAGACCTGACCGATAATTTCCGCGCTGGAAAGATCGCGCTGGAAGCCCTGCTTGCCGGTGGAGCAGAAACTGCAGTCCACAGAGCAGCCCACCTGAGACGAGACACACAGGGTGCCACGACGACCATCAGGGATAAAAACGGTTTCGACGGCACCACCGCCGTCGACCTTGAACACCCATTTACGGGTACCGTCGCGGGAAATCCCCTCGTGGAGGATTTCCGGCGCGCGGATTTCGGCGATCTCGTTGAGCTTGTCGCGCAATTTCTTGCCGACATCGGTCATCTGATCGAAGCTGTCGACCTGATGGATGTAGATCCACTTGAGCATCTGATGGGCACGGTACTTCTTCTCCCCGAGCTCCAGGAAGAACGCCTCCATCTGCTCACGGGTCTTGCCCAGCAGGTTGATCTTTTCGACCTCACTCACGCGAGTCGCCTCTCCATACCTTATATAGGTGGGTCTATCCTGCTACTTAGCGCAGGCGCGGGCAAATTTCCGCTGCATCAAAGAAATACGCCACTTCGCGCTCGGCGGATGCCACTGAATCGGAGCCGTGCACAGCGTTTTCATCGATGGTTTGAGCGAAGTCAGCGCGAATAGTGCCCGCCGCAGCGTCTTTCGGGTTGGTGGCGCCCATCAGATCGCGGTTCTTGGCGACCGCATCTTCACCTTCCAGCACCTGTACGACCACCGGACCAGAGGTCATAAAGGACACCAGATCCTTGAAAAACGGGCGCTCACGGTGCTCGGCATAGAAGCCGCCGGCCTTGTCGTCGTCCAGTTGCAGCATTTTCATCGCTACCACTTTCAGACCCGCCTTTTCAAAGCGGCTCACAATCTCACCGATTACATTCTTGCCAACCGCGTCGGGCTTGATAATGGACAAGGTGCGCTCAACAGCCATCAGATCTCACTCCAAAAATTAAAGAAAAGCCTCCCCCGGACGCCGGGGGCCTGTTCTGAACCGGCGGATTATACGCATCTGGCCAGTCAATTGACACCTTCTGACCGGCACCCGCTACAGCACGTTAGTGAGCGCTCGCATATTTCGGCGGCAGCGGCAGCTTTCCCCTGCGGCATGCATCGCATATAATACCCGACCGTTTTACTCTGGTATTATTACAGCGGCCCGGCGAGATACTTCGGGCCGCTGAAATTCGCCATCCGCAACGAGGCATGCATGAGCAATCAGGCAGATCTGGACAAGCTGGTCCGCTCCGAATACGCCGCTGGCTTCACCACTGCGATCGAATCGGACACCCTGCCGCCGGGCCTCAATGAGGACGTCATCCGCTTCATTTCCGGCAAGAAGGGCGAGCCCGAGTGGTTGCTGGCCTGGCGGCTGGAGGCCTATCGCAAGTGGCTGGCGATGACCACGCCGACCTGGGCGCACATCCACCATCCGCCGATTGATTTCAACGCCCTGTCCTACTTCTCGGCGCCGCGCAGCATGGCGGACAAGCCCAAGAGTCTGGAAGAGGTGGACCCGGAGCTGCTCAGGACTTACGAAAAGCTTGGTATCCCCCTGCACGAACAGGAAATGCTGGCAGGCGTGGCGGTGGATGCCGTATTCGACTCTGTCTCCGTCGCCACCACCTTCCGCGGCAAGCTCAAGGAGGCCGGGGTGATCTTCTGCTCCATCTCCGAGGCGGTCCATGACTACCCCGAGCTGATCCAGAAATACCTGGGCTCTGTGGTGCCGCAAAGCGACAACTATTACGCCGCGCTGAACTCCGCAGTGTTCTCCGATGGATCGTTCGTCTACATCCCCAAAGGCGTGCGCTGCCCGATGGAGCTGTCCACCTACTTCCGTATCAACGAGGCCAAAACCGGCCAGTTTGAGCGCACCCTGATCGTTGCCGATGAGGGCAGTCACGTCAGTTATCTGGAAGGCTGTACCGCGCCGATGCGCGATGAAAACCAGTTGCACGCGGCAGTGGTCGAGCTGGTTGCCCTGCCCGGCGCCAATATCAAGTACTCGACGGTGCAGAATTGGTACCCGGGTGATGAGCAAGGTCGTGGTGGCATTTACAACTTTGTCACCAAACGTGGGGTCTGCCATGACAATGCCAAGATTTCATGGACCCAGGTAGAAACCGGCTCTGCGATCACCTGGAAGTATCCGAGTGTTATCCTGCGCGGTGACAACAGCATCGGCGAATTCTACTCAGTGGCACTGACGCGCAATCTGCAGCAGGCAGACACCGGCACCAAGATGATTCATCTGGGCAAGAACACCAAGAGCACGATTATTTCCAAGGGCATTTCCGCCGGCCGCAGCCAGAATGCCTACCGCGGGCTGGTGCGTATCAGTCCGCGCGCCGAGAACGCCCGCAACTTCACCCAGTGCGACTCGCTGCTGCTCGGTGATCAGTGCGGTGCGCACACCTTTCCCTATATTGAGAGCCGCAACCCGAGCGCGCAGCTGGAGCATGAAGCGACCACCTCCAAGGTCAGCGACGATCAGCTGTTCCTGTGCCGTCAACGCGGCATTGATACCGAAAAAGCGGTGTCAATGATCGTCAACGGTTTTTGCAAGGAAGTGTTCAAGGAGCTGCCAATGGAATTTGCCGTCGAAGCCGGCAAGCTGCTGGAAGTCAGCCTCGAAGGCTCTGTAGGTTAATCCCGTCCGATACGAGAAACGATTCATGCTGGAAGTCAAAAATCTGCACGCCTCGGTGGCGGGCAAGGAAATTCTCAAAGGCCTGTCGCTGACGGTGAACCCCGGTGAAGTGCACGCCATCATGGGCCCTAACGGCTCGGGCAAGAGTACACTCAGCAATGTGTTGGCGGGCCGTGACGGCTATGAAATTACCAGCGGCGAAGTACTGTTCGACGGCAAGCCAGTGGCCGACATGGCGCCCGAAGAGCGCGCCCGTGCGGGAATTTTTCTGGCCTTCCAGTACCCGGTGGAAATCCCTGGTGTCTCCAATATGGAATTTCTCAAGGCATCACTGGAAGAGATCTACAAGGCCCAGGGCAAGGAACCTCTGGATGCCGTGACCTTGCTGCGCAAGGCACGCGAAGCCTGCCAACAGGTCAATCTGGATCAGGCGTTTCTCAAGCGCGGCGTCAACGAGGGCTTTTCCGGCGGCGAGAAGAAGCGCAATGAGATCATGCAGATGTTGCTGCTGGAGCCGAAACTGGCATTGCTGGACGAGACCGATTCAGGACTCGACATTGATGCGTTACAGGTAGTGGCCAAAGGGGTCAATTCCCTGCGCGGCCCGGAGCGTGGCATTGTCCTTGTCACCCACTACCAGCGTTTGCTCGACTATATTGTGCCTGATTTTGTGCACGTGCTGGCGAACGGCCAGATCATCAAATCTGGCGGCAAGGAACTGGCGCTGGAGCTCGAGGAAAAGGGCTATAGCTGGCTCGAAGGGCATAGCGCATGACGCTGGCGGACACCCTCAAACAACAGGCACTGGCGCGGGCAGGCACCTTCGCCAATGACAGCCTGAGCAGTATGCGCAACGCCGCGCTGGCGACGCTGCAACAGCTGCCGTTTCCGGACCGCAAGACTGAGCGCTGGAAATACACCTCGCTGAGTGCACTGGAAGCCGGGCATCTGTCGCAGCATGCCGACAGCAGCAGCGCGCACTCCCTGCCGGACTTTGCTGCAACCAAGATCATTATTCGTAATGGCAACATCGAAGCGTTGCCACAGCGTGAGTCGGGCGTGGTGTTGCGCCCACTCCAGGCAGATGACGTTTCTGTCAACGAGCAGAATATTTTTGATGCCTTCAACGCCGCCACGCTGACTGGCGGCGTGGTGATTGACGTCGCCGCCGGCCATCAGGCTGAAGCCGCCCTGCACCTGATTTTCATCACCGATGCCAGCGCGCCCGCCAGTGCCAGTGCCCGTGTGCGCGTCAATCTCGGCAGCGGCAGCCGCCTGACCCTGATTGAACACTATCTTGGCAGCGGACCGGCGCTATGCAGCGCTGTCGTATCCATAGATGTCGGTGCCAACGCGTCGCTTAGTCATTATCGCTTGCAGGCGGAAGCCGCTGATACGTTACATGTCAGCAGCAGTGACATCTTCCAGCGCCGCGATAGCCGCGTGCGCAGCTATCAATTAATGACCGGCAACACCCTGCGCCGTAACGACATGCGCGTCTGGATGCAGGAACCGGGCGCCGATCTGCAGATACGTGGCGTCTATCTGGCCCGACACAGCAGCCACATAGACAATCAGGTGTGCATTGAGCATGCTGCTCCCCACTGCACCTCGGACCAGGTTTTCAAAGGCATTGCCGGAGAAACAGCGAAAGCGGTATTCAATGGCCGCATTCATATTCACCCCGGTGCACGTGGCACCGACGCGCAGCTGGCTAATAATAACCTGCTGCTTTCGAATCAGGCCGAAATCGACAGTAAGCCCGAGCTGGAGATCTACAACGACGACGTCAAATGTGCGCACGGCACCACCGTCGGCCAGATGGATCATCAGCAGGTGTTTTACCTGCGCTCGCGGGGTATCAGTGAAGATGCCGCCAAGCGCATGCTCGGCGTCGGATTCATCAACGAGTTGCTGCTGGCATTGCCCGATGAAGTCATTGCCGAGTGGGCGCGCGACTGGCTGGCAGCCTCTTTATAGGCGATCACATGAGCTTTTCTCTTCAAGCGCTGCGGGCCGAGTTTCCTATCTTGTCGCGGGACGTACGCGGCAAGCCGCTGATCTATCTGGATAACGGTGCCACGACTCAAAAGCCGCAACGCGTTATCGATGCGCTCAGCAACTATTATCAGCAGCACAACAGCAATGTACATCGTGGCGCGCATTACCTCAGTGATCTCGCTACCGGTGAATTTGAAGGTGCACGTGAAACCGTGGCCAGATTCATCAATGCCGCGCGCGAGGAAATCATCTGGACCCGTGGCACCACCGAGAGCATCAACCTTGTTGCGCAAAGCTATGGCCGCAACCAGCTCAAGCCGGGCGATGAAGTGCTGATCTCCACTATGGAGCATCACTCCAATATCGTTCCCTGGCAGCTGGCCTGCGCCGCCACCGGGGCTACCCTGAGAGTGATCCCGGTGCACGCAGACGGCAGTCTGGATATGAACGCATTCAGTACGCTGCTGTCTGAGCGCACACGCATTGTTGCGTTGGTGCATGTATCAAACAGCCTTGGCACCATCAACCCGATCAAGGAAGTTATTGCCGCGGCACATGCGGTCGGCGCCGTGACACTGATTGATGGCGCTCAGTCGGTCTCGCACTTCAATATTGACGTGCGCGAACTCGACTGCGATTTCTTTGCCTTCTCCGGCCACAAGGTTTTCGGACCAACCGGAATTGGTGTGCTGTATGGCAAGCAGGCGCTGTTGGAGGCAATGCCACCCTGGCAAGGCGGCGGTGAAATGATCGAGCGTGTCACCTTCGCCGGCAGCAGCTGGAACGAACTGCCCTACAAGTTCGAGGCGGGCACGCCCAACATCGCTGGCGCCATCGGTCTGGGCAATGCACTGGACTGGCTAAGCAGTCAGGACCGCGAAGCGCTGCAACAACACGAGGCGGATGTGCTGGCCTATGCCACCGAACAGGCTCAGGCATTTTCCGGTCTGCGCTTGATCGGCACCGCGGCCAGCAAGGTGTCGGTGCTGTCATTTCTGCTCAACGGCGCCCACCCCAACGATGTCGGCCACTTGCTCGACCAACAGGGTATTGCAGTGCGTACCGGTCATCACTGCACTATGCCACTGATGGATGAATTCAATATCCCGGGCACGGTGCGCGCGTCGTTCTCGGTGTACAATAGCCGCAATGAGGTCGACGCCCTGTTTCAGGCACTGGAGAAGGTCAAAACCTTTTTGTGAGGGATGTCATGAGTGTTCAAACCTACATACCCGGTGATGTGCAGATCAGCATGACCGATGCTGCCGCACAACAGGCACGGCGGGAAATTTCCCGTACCGGCGCAGTCGGCCTGCGCCTGAGTGTCAGGGAGTCGGGCTGCTCGGGTTATATGTATGTGCTTGATTACGCCGACAGTCACAACAGCGATGATAAAAAGCTGGTGCTCGCGTCAGATGTCACACTGTTTATCCCGGCGGACAGCACCGCGGTATTGCAAGGCACCGAGATCGACTACGTTACAGAAGGCGTCAACAGCTTCTTCAAGTTTCGCAATCCCAACGCCACCGGCGAATGTGGATGTGGCGAGAGCTTCACGGTCAAAGCCTGATGGCAGAACAGCGTACCGTCGTCACGTCTCGCGCTGTTGATGCCCGTCTGGTGCCGGCTGGCACCCGTATAACCATTCCTGCCAATTCCTTCGTCAACCTGCGTCAGGCGCTGGGTGGGACTTTTACCGTTACCATCAACGGCAATATGGCACGCATCGATGGCACCGACGCAGACGCTATTGGTCAGCAACCGCTGGAGCTGAACTTCGCTGCGCCGCAAGCGGACGGCAGCGTGCGCGAGGAAGATGTCTGGTACACGCTGAAGACCATTTATGACCCGGAGATACCGGTCAACATTGTCGACCTCGGTCTGGTTTACGGCTGCGACATTGTCCGCCGTGATAATAGCAATGTTGTCCAGGTACGCATGACACTCACCGCGCCAAACTGTGGCATGGGCCCGGTGCTGGTCGGCGACGTGGAATACCGGCTGGCGAAAGTGCCTAACGTCGACCGCGTTGAAGTGGCGTTATTGTTTGACCCGCCCTGGTCGCGAGAGATGATGAGCGAAGAGGCACAGCTGGAACTGGGAATGTTTTGACATGGCTCACCCCGAACTGTTTGCACATCCGTACGGCACCAGCATCAGCAGCGACACCATCGTTGAAGATCTGTCGTTCTTCGACGACTGGGAACAACGCTATCGCTACATCATTGATCTCGGCAAACAGCTACCGGAATTTCCTGCCGAGCTGAAGACCGAACAGTTACTGGTGCGTGGCTGCCAAAGTCAGGTCTGGCTGTTGATGCAACCCGGACCGGAACATCATCTGGCCATCGCCGTGGACAGTGACGCACTGATTGTTCGCGGCCTGGCCGCCATCGTGCTGGCGGCATACAGCGGAAAAACTGCGCAGCAGATCACAGAGTTTGATATCGAAAACTATTTTGAAAAGCTTGATCTGATCAAGCATTTATCCCCTACACGCGGCAACGGTCTGCGTGCCATGGTCAAAAAAATACAGCAGCAGGCACAGGCCAGCCTCTAACTCTGTCACCTGGAAACAAGACTTCTTGTTTCGGCACGACAATCCACCGACTCACTTCTTTACATCTTTATTCAATCTAACACTTGCCAGATTCAGTTCGAGAATCGGCGCACAAACTCACGTCTAACTGACACGCAAAACACGAAACTGAAACTCACGTGCTCGATCCTATTACCTATACTGCGCGCAAATGGACTATTACGAACTTATTCGCAGGACAGAAACATGCGCTCTCATACCTCAGTACTCACAGTAATGGTCGCCGCGTTACTTATCACAGGATGCGGCGGTGCCAGCTCATCCAAATCCACTTCGGGCTCTGGAGAAACTGCGTCAGGCGGTGGCGGATCCGGTAGCGGAGGCGGGTCGGGCGTTGGCGGTGGCGGCGCGGGCGGCGGCGGCGGATCTGGCGGAGGCGGGTCTGGTGGTGGCTCTGGTGGCGGCGGCAACAGTTTACCCGGCCCGACGCTGCCACCCGCGGATTGCACCAGCAACTGTGGGTTTACCGGTTTGCTCAGTGACACCAATAGCCATGTGCCCGGAGCCGTATCCAAGCCGGCATTGCATGCGTCCTACGTAGATGCCGTATTTGGCACCACTGTGACGCGTGTGACCGCCAACGAGCAGTTGGCCGGTACGGAAAGCGTCAGTCGCATCAGACAGTATTACAGCAAGCAGAACCCCTGGAACGCAGACGAGACGTACATGATGTTTGTCACCAGTCAGGGCAATTACTGGCTGTACGACGGCAGCACCTACGAGCCGGTCAAATCGGTATCTGACTATCCCAATGTCACCGACAGTGAACCTGAAATCCATTGGCACCCGACCGATCCGGATCGCTTCTATTTTCTTAGTGACGGAAACAAATTTGCGCAGTTTGAGATTTCCTCTCATACCACCACGGTACTCCATGACTTCTCTGCCGAATACGAGGAAACGCGTGCTCGCCTTGAAGGCAATATGGACAAGTCTGGTCAGTTCTACGCAATGATTGGGGTCAAATCCAACGGTACCAGCGAAGCTTTTGTCTACGATGTGGTCAATGACCAGATCTCAAAGCGGGTAAACATTGATGCGATTGAAGATGAGGGCATTGACTGGATCAGCATGAGCCAGAACGGCGGCTATGTCGTTATCATGAGTGATGTTCGCTCTTATGTTTTCACGTTGAATATGGATGCAGCAGGAAGCTTGCCCTCTGGCAGCTTCGGCCATGCAGATCTTTGCGTAACCCCTGATGGCCGCGAAGTCATGGTCTATGATGGTGCCGATCATGAGATTGCCGAGGACGGCGATCGCTGGGTCAATATGGCGTATCTGGATACGGTCAGTGGCTCCGGAAGCGGCACAGTGATTCCGATTGCCAAGATTGGCTGGTCAACCACACCACATGTTTCATGCCGTAACACCCAGTTCCCGGGCTGGGCGCTGATTTCTACACAAGACAACTACAACAGTACGTTCAATGCTAACGGTGAAGACAGTTTTGATGAGGAAGTATTCTGGGTAAAACTCGACGGCTCAGAAAACACCGTCAGCCGCGTGGCCCATCATCACTCTGACCTGAGCGATGGTGCAGGCTATTTTGCCGAGCAGCATGCGGTCACAAACAAGTATGGCACCAAGGTCATGTTTGCCAGTGATTATGGCAGCGGACAGATTTCTTCGTATATCGTCGACATCAGCGATTTTCGTGTACCAGCAGTCGAATAAACTGCTTACAACAGCACCTGGCGAGGCAGCGTCATAGCTGTCCCGTCAGGGCATACCACAACAGACCCTTGTACTCGTGCAATGCGGCTGAACTTTTCTGCAGCGGGCGCAAGGAAGGTATCCACAAACCACCAAAGTCTGGCAGGAACGCCTGCTGATCCACCGGCCAGGGGCAAACATCAAAACCCTGATGCTCGAACGTGGCCCGTGCCCGCGGCATATGCACCGCTGATGTCAGCAAGAAAATTCTGTTGCTGTCACCCAGCAACTTGACAATGCCCGCAGCATTTTCCGCCGTGCTGTTAGAGTGCCGCTCCAGTTGGATACGCGCTTCAGGCACCCCGGCATTACGTAACAGCACAGCCATCAAATCGGCTTCCTTTACCTCGCCTTCCCCACCGCCACTGACAATCAGGCTGGATGTTTCGCCACCCTGACGCCACAGCGCCAGTCCAGCAAAGGTACGCACGAAGGTCGCCCGCATTAATACTGTGACGTCTTCCGGCGCAGCACTCGCGCCGCGCTTGCCGCCGCCAAGCACCACTATCGGCGCATCCGCAGGAAAATCAGCGCATATCGCTGGCTCGCGGTAATTGCGCTCCAACAACCAGAGCAAACTGTTCGCGCCTAGTGGCGAGCTGATAAACCAGAACGCCAGCCATACCCCCAGACTGACGCGCCAGGGACCAGAGCGCTGCCGCCACAGCCGGTAGGTGACCCACGCCCAGACCAGCATGGTGAGCGCGAGCGGTTCCAGCAAAAGCTTCAGATAATGCATTATTTGCCCGGCAAGCTGATCAGATAGTCATTAATCTGATCACCATCCCAGTTGCTGGAGAAAATGATGCGGGTACCGTCACGGTTGGTCACCGCATGCTGCTCGGCGAAGTATCCGCCTCTTTCACGGCTGGAATGATGATGCGCCAGACGTCGCACCTCCCCGGAGCCATCCAGCTTCAGCCAGAAGATTTCAAAGTCACGGTTTGGGTAGTCGTGGCGCCAATGATCACTGCCCTGCGTCGAAATCAGTGCCCACCCGGGGAAGTCCAGGTTCCGGCACGACACATGGGGTGTTGCACGCCAACCGATGCGTGTACCAATTTCCAGCTTGCCGGTCTCAAGCCAGGCGATATTGATATTGCGATCGCCATTGAGCTGCAGGTCCGCGCCGTCAAATACCAGTGCCTCGCGTCCATCCGCTGCCTGACACAGGTCGCCATGCCCATAGCTGCCCTCAGGCAAGGTATGCAGTAACTTGAGGTTACGATCAAAGATCCGACTGTATCCCTTGCCCATCGTCACCACATAGTCGCCGCTTGGACTAACGCTGATCCAGTCATCCACCCAGCCCGGTTCGACCGCCTTCTGGACGATTACCCTGGCGTTCACCAGATCCACCAATGCCATCGCCATGCCACCGCCTTTGGTCTTGCCGGCGACCGCGTAGACGGTCATGGCCTTGTCAGGATTGCCTTCCATCAGTCCGTAGGCGGTGACGAAACCGAACTGCTCCATATCCAGCAGCAGCTTCTTGTCACCACTGCTTGGCGTTAGCCAGAACATGCGCGAGATATTGTAGTCAGTGCCAAAGTCCACCAGGAAAATTCGATCCGGGTCGCTCGGATGCCAATGCACTTCCGCATCACTGCTGCGCAACGGCAACTGCTTTATCGGCGTCCAGCTGTGCGCGTCATACAACCAGTTGCTGCCATCACTGGCCATGATCACCGCACGCGTTCCGTCAGCATTAAAGGGATTACGTTTGGAGTAATAGTGGCGCAATCGCTGCACACCCTTGACCTGGGAAATATCCGTGATGCGGGTAATACGCGCGCCAAAATCGGGATCGGTGATGGTTTCATGTAATCCCGGACGCGGCACCGGCGTCACCGGCACCTTCCGGGCATCAGAACGAAACCCGGAAAGGTCTGGCTCTGCCAGGGCTGGCACCGCCATCACCATGCAGGTCAACGCTATCAGCATCTGCTTCATCACTGGTCTCCGATGCATTAATCAGGTCAAGGCGTTCAGATAAACGCGCTCATCGCCTTCGATCCATTGGCGGCGGGAGAACAAGCGTTCAACCCGCTCTCGCGCCGCCACACCCATCTTTTCAAACTGTCGCTGCGCTGCGATGGTCAGCATCGCTTGCGCCAGATCATCAACATTGCCGGCCTCAAATAGCAGACCTGTTACTCCTTCATCTACTACTTCCGGGCAACCGCCGATACGCGGCGCAATTACCGCTCTGCCGGCGGCCATGGCTTCCCTGGCGGCCAGCGGAAACGATTCACGCGTGGAAGACAGTACAAACACATCAAAGATAGAGAGGAAATCTGGAATATTGCGCTTTACGCCGGTGAATATCACTTTGCCGTCAAGTTGTAGCTGCGCCGCCTGCTGGTGAATCTCCTCGCGTAGCGGTCCATCGCCCACCACCAGCAAGCGGGCATTTGGATATTGCCCGAGGACCTTCGCGAACGCAGGCAACAGATACTTGTGCCCTTTCTCTTCCGAGAGCCGGGCGACAATGCCAAAGATCAGATCCTGTGCTTTATCCAGCCCATACTCCTGCAACAGAGCCTGGTCCGGTGAGCGTGGCAGGAACCGGTCTGTATCGATACCGCTGTGTATCACCAGACTGCGGTGCGCCTGCAGGCCCGACGCCAACAGTCGATTGCGCTCGTAATGGGACTCAAAAATCACTTGATCACAGGCCATGCGCAACAACCAGCCGCCGTAGCGAAAATGCATCGGGTTATGGATGTTGTGAATGGTGGTCACAACCGGTACGCGCTTAGCGCTGCCGTTGACCCGGTAGGCAAATGGCAGCAAGCGCAGCGCCACCCATGCGACCAGGGTCGTGCGTACTGACTGGGGTGCCACCATCTCGATCTGATGCTCGCGTACGATGCTGCGCAGCTTTTTCGCAGCGCGCCACAACCCACCCAATCCCCGAAAGTGAAAGTCCGCATCGATGAAGTTAACGCCATGTTTAATCAGTTCGGGTAGCAACTCGCCGGATTGGGTGGCGAGAAATACCTGGTGACCACGCTGGGTCAAATCCGGGCCAAGCGCCAACATGTCAGACTGAACGCCGCCTACGCCAAAGGGCTCCGTCATGAGGTAAAGCAACCGCACAGCCTTTCTCCTTGAATCAGTGCTGTCGCGCCGCCATAGCGGCACGGCTAAAACGGATTTTTCGCTGCCAGTGCAGCAGTACATGAATCAAATCAAACGCACCTGCGAGTTTCAGCCGAAAACCCAGACCAAGATCTCGATCGGTAATTTCGGTCCGATTCAGCAGAAACGGATCAGTGCTTGGGTAATTGACGCCAGGCGCCACCGTCACTGCTGCCCGGTAGCCAGCGCGTTTGACCAGCCCAGCCTCGCGTACGCCAACATCACCAGAGGGATAACAGAAGCAGAAATTATGCTGGATATTCTCAGCCGCGAAATCTCTCAGGCAGCCCTCGATTTCCTCTGCGCAATCACTGTCACTGATACGACTCAGGTAAGGATGACTGACCGAATGAGCGCCGAGTTCATAATCACCGGATACTTGCCATGCACGCAGTTGCTGCCAATCCATATGCAGACCGGTCGCACCGGGATAACGAGGATGGCTGCTGCCACCGCTGGCAAAACCTGTGGTGACAAATACCGTCGCCGGCAAGCCATACTGAACCAGTATCGGCTGCGCCTGTTGCAGGTTGTCCAGGTAACCGTCGTCAAAAGTGATCACCACGGTATTGCGATGCACCTTGCCCGCAGCCAGTTCATCAAGCGCCTGTGACAGCGTCACCACGCGTCGGTGCGTCGCCAACCAGCGCATCTGAACGGCAAAATGTTCAGGCGTCACCGTGAGCTGGTCGAAACCGGGCAAGCGCTCGACACGGTGATACATCAGGATTCGCACACCCGGTGATAGCCAGTTACGGCACCAGGCCAATGGCCAAAGTGACAGCGCCACAAGCAGTCGCAGCCATGATTTCATGGTGTTACTTCCCCTGTCTGCTTGCGATGGCCCAGCACATCCAGATACAGGGCTTCATACTGGGCGCTCAGCACCTGCGCGCTGTAATGATCCATAACCCGTTGACGGGCGGCGGCGCCCATGCGCTGTCGCACACCGACGTCCAAGCACTGCTGAATCGCTGTGACCATGGCAGCCAAATTGTCACGTGGCACCAGCATGCCCTGCACACCCGGCTCGAGCACATCGCCAATGCCACCAACAGCATGGGCAATGACCGGCCGTGACAGCGCCATGGCTTCCAGCAGCGCCATCGGCAAACCTTCCCATTGCGAAGGAATCACCAAGGCGTCAATGGACGCCAGCAACTCCGGGACATCTCGACGAAAGCCCGCGAAACGGACTCTGTCGCTAAGCGCCAACAGCGCAACCTTGTTTTCAAGCATCAGTCGATCGGGCCCATCACCAATCAGCAGCAAATTCACATCAATGCCCTGATCACGGCACTGGGCGATACAATCCAGTAAATAGCTTTGGCCCTTGACCGGCTCAAGCCTTCCCAGCACCGCAAACACTGGCCAACGAAACGGGAACTGAAAATCTGCAATCAGATTATGCCCCCTGATGCCCTCAAAGCGCTTCAAGTCAACGCCATTTGCCAGCGTGATGACACGTTGTGCCGCGATATGATCCTGATTGCGCAATTTATCCGCCACCAACTGGGTGCAGGCAATCAATCGATCCGTGATCAGCGCCAGTGTCCGATCCACCAGCCGATGCATACGGCCCTGCCAGCTGTTGACACTATGAACGGTTGAAATAATACACGGCACCTGTGCCAGCCAACCGGCCAGTCGCCCCCAGGTGTCCGCGGTAAACAGATGCGTATGCACTACCGCTGGACGCTGCAGACGCAACCAGCGCCACAGTCGCCAAAGCATACGTAGATCAACGCCAGGCCGCTTTCCAAGGATGGTAATCGGCACACCAAGATCACGAATCAGACCTTCAAACTCGCCCCCTTCGACCAGACACAACACCTGATAGTCAAAGCGGTCGCTGCGATAGCGCAGCACTTCACACAGCAAGCGCTCGGCGCCATCCGGCGGTAAACGATCAATAACATGAACGACCAATGGCTTCATCGACGCACTCCCTTTCGGACTGCCGACGGCTCAAGAGCGGCGTCCTGCGCGGGCAAAACCGTCCGTGCCGGCGCTTGCATTTCAGCAAACAAGTGGCCAAGGATGGCGAGATAAATCCAGACGTAAATGCAAACCTCAATATTGACCATGCGTGAACCAAACATATTCACTACGCCCACTGCCGCCGCCATGCCTGTGCCCGCCAATCCGAGCGCGCGCGCATAGTCATCACCACCCTTGCGCCAGAGTGCGAGACCAAAGCCGAATATGCATGCCAGACAACTGAGAAATGCGACCAATGCCGGCAATCCCATCTGAGAGCTGACATACAGGAACATGTTGTGCGTATCGGATTCATGCACATCTACTTCGGTATAACGACCCTTGAAGTACTGGAAGCTCTTGAATCCCTTGCCGAACAGCGGGCTCTCCGCAGTCATCTCCAGCGCCGCGTCCCACAGCACAAGACGTGTCTGGGAACTGGCATCAACGCGTGTTGAGGTGCTGGACTGAACCGTGGTCTGCGCCATGCGATCCCGCAGCGATGACGGCACCAGCTCCGGGAACAGGGTCAGTAGCAGCATCAACATGATGACGCCGAGGAATACATAGCGCATGCCGCGGAACCAGGTCATGGCCGCCAGCGCCGCACCGAGTGCCAGATAAGCCCCGCGCGAGAACGTTGCCAGCAGCACTTTCGCAATCACAAGCAGCCACGGCAAAAATGCCCATCGTTTAACCTCAAACGGCTTGATTGCCACGAATGCCATGATGATGGTGGTGACATAAACCAGATAGGCGCCATAGTCATTGGGCTGAAATTGAGGGCCCAGCACACGACTCTTCTCCAGCGAACCCAGTCCCTGCTTCGCCAGCATTTCCTGTACACCCATGGCCAGCGCAACCAATGAGCCAAACAACATATAAATAGCCAGCCGACGCGCCATTCGACCATCAGCAATCAAGTTGACCACCGCAAAGAACACAACGAACTGATCTATCCAGGCTTTATATTCGAGCGGTACTTCAGATATCAGATAGGACAGGCTGATATAGAAAATTACTGTGATGCCCGACAGCGTACTGAGCACGCCCCAGATCAACATCGGACGCGTACCGGGTATTGGACGAAACAGCGGCTGCTGTCGCACGCGCGAGTGATACAACCAGAAAAATGCCAGCATCAACAACACCAGATTGGTGCCATTGATTCCTGGCAGGATGGTGGCTGGGAAAGTTCTTGCCAGCGGAATGTAGGCAATGGCCACAGCCAGAAGCGTCTCGGGGCTGGCAAAGGAGCGCTTCAACAGCAGCAGGCCAAACACCAGCGCACCGCCATAAAATAGCGGCTTCGGTAACGACACGCCAAAGGCCATCGGCGGCAGCATCAATAGTGCCGGCCAGATCATGAAGGACAGCGTATGCCGGATCACCTTGAAATCCAGCGACGTGTCCTCCGGCATCGGCGCCTGCGGCACCGACCGGCGCAGCCTAACCCCTGAGGAAGCGATAGAGTTCATGATAACCTCTGTTCCCCAATATTTTTTTCAGTACACGCTTGGCGTGATAGCCAAGCAGCAAACGCCACCAGTGCAGCACATCACCGCGAAGAAGGCACTCAAGCCAGCCCAGCGATGTGTCCGCGCGCACGGCGATGCGCGGCACAACGAAGCCGCTAAGATCGGCACGTCCGGGCTCTGACGTGAAACATTGCTGATATCCTGCCTGCCGGGCCAAACGCAGTTCCCTGTCTCCAAACCGCCCGCCGGGAAACGACAGAGATGTCACCGTGATACCGAGTTGTTGTTCAAGTACACGTTTACTTTCCGCCAGTTCAAATGCACAGTCCTGCTCATCCATATCCGGCAGAAACTGGTGCGTCAGGCCGTGGGTACCAATAGTATGTCCGAGCTCCGACAGCTGCCGAATTTGCTCCCAGCTGCAATAGCCAGGCTTGCCAATCAAGGCCGGCGTCACAAAAAACACCGCACGACAGCCAAACTGCTTCAACAGCGGTGCCGCATGCAGCGACCAGCCGAGGTCACCATCATCAAAGGTGATCAGCACCTGTTCTGGAGACAGCCGCGCAATATGTCGCTCAAACTCAGCTGCCGACAAGGCATAGGGGCGGTCCTCGGCCGGTATCTCTTCGAGGCCATGGCCTGCGCCATACACGCCGTGGTACATCAATACCAGAGTCATGCGGTGCGCTCCCATCGCGCGTCGGCCGGTTGCGAAAGAAATGCCCATGCGGCCTGAACCGCAGCGAGGTTCAGTTCAACAAACAACAATGCAAAGGCACCATGGGCACCATCACAGGCCGGCCAACCTTGACGTTTGCCGGCGGCAAGCAGATAGAACCCCACCTGCAAGGAGAACAGTGCCAGCAGCAATGCGCTGCCAGCGAAAAGGGGCGCCAGAAGCAGTACAAGCAACGCATAAGGCACCATCAACCGGGCTACCTTATGCGACATGAATTGCCACCAGATCGGATTGGCTCGCGGCGAGAACAGCCAGCGATGGCGGAAGAATGACTGGAAGTTTCCGGTCAAGGTCCTCACCTTTCTGATTTTTTCGCGAGCAACATCTTCGGCCGCCTGATCAAACGCCAACGCCGCCGATTCGAACACCACACGCTTACCATGACGCAGTGCATGCAATGGCATATCAAAATCATCCAGCAGCGTGTCTTCCGGAAGTGGTAATAGCCACTCACGACGCATCATATAGATCGCGCCGGTCACCCCGGGCACGGAGGACAGTCTGCTTTCTGCTTTACGAATGAACTTCTCGTAACGCCAGTAGAGACCGATACGTTCCTGATCCTGCTCATCCCGAAGCATCAGCTCGCCACTGACGGCGGCAATGTCCGGGTCCTGCAAGCGCTGCACCAGCGCGGTGACCGCATGGGTATCCAGCATCTGCCTGGCATCCGTAAACAGGATCAGATCGTGCCGTGCCACCTGCATACCGGCATTCAAGGCCGTTGGCTTGCCACTTCGCTGCGGTAGCACCACGGCAGTCACGTCCTGCGACTGCAGCGCCCGTATTGCATTGGCGGTATCATCTTCTTCACCGTCACTAACGAAGATGATCTGCATCTCTCCGGCATAGTCCTGTGCTCTGAGCGTTTCAAGCTTGGGCAGTACTCGTTGCCGCTCGCGACAAAACGGTACGATCACACTCACCGGCGGCCACACCGCCGGTGCAGGTGAGACCTGAGCAGCTGGCCTGACACGCGACAGCAGCCATACCAACAGCGGATAACCGACATAGGTATAGCCGACAAAAAGCGCTGCAAGCCAGAACATCAGTATCATGCGTCGCCTCGAAAATACGGGTGCAGGCCGGACAAGCCGGTGAACTTGACGCCCATGCCCGCGCACCAATCAAGCACTTCTACCATATCGTCCACAAAGCGTTGCACATCAGCATCCGATTGCGGATAGGGCGTGGCAGCAGGAATGATTTCCATGGAATGAAACATCATGTTCAGCACGACAATGCGTTTACCTCGATGCCGGGAAAGCTGGTAGCGCACTATGCGCTTCATCTGCTCGACATCTGAAAACCAGGGCCGGAACCAGCGCGGCCCGCGAAGAAGCCGCGGCTTCATCGTTACCGGCACCTCCAGTATGGCGCGCTCCTGCCCGGACTCAGCGATTTTCCCGGCGGCAGGAAAATAGGGCTGCTCCGGCGCACGACGGAAATCCACCTGTGCATTGGGCTCCTGCCAACGTAAATAAGGCGTCACACTGGTATCGACAAGGTAGCCAAGCTTCTCCAGCGCATTGATGGAGTCACCGCTGGCGCCGTAACGACCGGCGCGAAAGCTGGTAGGCCGATAGCCGAAGCGGCGTTCAAACAGGTTGCTGAGATTGGCTAGCTTTTGATACTCAATGTCGGGCGCATAGCTACACTGGAAATCCGGACTGTCGACACCTGCATAATCAAAATGCTTCTTCTCCGGCTCAATGAACGCCGCATGCAGATGAGTGCCGAACTCATAGCTGCCCGGCAATGACTGTAATGCCCGAGCGCTTTCCTCGTCCTCCATCACCTCCACTGTAAGCAGGTAGGTCGGTACGGCGGACACCGACTCGAATGCCGGCTGCAATACATTTGGCAACCCATGAGTGATGGAATGAAATGTCAGCGGTTTGGATCGCACCCAGTTACTGTCATGATCGCATTCCGTATCAATGCTTATGGTCAGATAGACCTCTTCAGTTCTGTCACTCATGCCCGTCTTCTCAATATCAACAGCATCGCCAGTGATGCCTGTTTAATGCTTGACCCTGCGCCCCAGCGTTCCCTATCCAAGACACCCTAATCTCTTGGACAAAGTAATTATCGAGTAACGCTTGCACGCGACACATCGATGCCAGTGTCACTACTCCTGAGCACCGCGACTATTCAAGCCGACTTGCTCCACCTGCGATCGCCAGTCAGGCTATCGCACACTGGTTTCCATGCGCGCCGGCTGCTCCACTAAGCCAGGCTGCTGCAAGGTGTTTACCCACTCCAGAGTGATTTCCAACACCTGCTGCGTCCACGCCTGCCAATAGAACTCATGATTGGCCTCGGGTACCACGTCGATCCGGTAATGCGTCGACAGCAGTTGCCCACCGAGAAAGCCCTCCACCACCAGTTCCCTGAACGCAGTCCAGCGCGCATCGCGTTCACCAAAAATCATCAGTTGCTTGATGCCGCGTTGCTGGAGCTGGGAGAAGCTGGAAAAGAAAGCCGGATTCTCATTTGCCCAGCGCACGCGGCGCAATCGCAAGCGCTCTAGCATCAGACCAAGCAGTCCAGTGACATTGGCAGTAATCGACGCCACTGAGCTGTCGCCGCTGAACAGACGCTTCCAGGCATCTGCTGAAAACAACTTGCGCAAATAGGACTTGCTGTTGGCAACCACCTCGGAGCGGCTGCGAAGTGCCACGGGCCCCTCCTCATCCAGCACCGCCACATGGGACAGCGACAACACCCCGGCACAACGATGGTGTCGGTCCGCGGCAGCCGCCAGCTGTCCGCTAATGGCACCGCCACAAAGCCCGCCCAGTACGTAACGCGTCTGCGGATAGCGCAGCGACAAGGCAGACATTGCCAACTCGGCATCCGCCACATACAACCCCTGCTGCACCCTGCGGTAGTGAACGCCGTTGAATGCCGCTGCCAGCTCGCCATCACTCTCGCCGATGCCAAGCCCGTCGAGGCGCAAAGTGCGCACGCCGTGACTGGCCAGAAATCGCGCCATATGCACGTACAAACGGTGCGGGCCGACGCGGTCTTTCAAACCGGCCGGCAACAGGATCAAGGTCAACGTCGAGGCATCCCTCGATGGTAGCGTCAGGATCCCGCGACGCACCTGCTGGTCTGCGCCCACCACTTCAAAAGGTTCCTCGTGCCAGTTCACTTGATTCGCTCCGCCAGCAGTTGCGTTGTCGCAGCACGTACCGCATCCAGCACGATTGGCAGGTCTGGCTGATGAAAGCGCGGCTCAAACCAGTAAGGGCGATTGTCGAGCTCCGTCAGTGTTGCGCCCAGCGCTCGCGCGCGATGTTTCCAACGCTCAGACACAGCCGCCACAGCGGGCATTTGACTGCGAATAATTGCCAGTGGCGCAGACAACTGCTGCGGCCAGGTCCAGTTGCGCATCTGACTGATCAGGCCAGGCCCGAGCTCGAAGCCCTGCACGTTAATGCTTTTCTGCTGTTCGGATTGCTGCAACAGCTGCTCACGGTTGAGTCTCACCTTTCCCCATGCTGCCATCTGGGAGGTCAGATTCTGGCGCAGCATCTGCTGCACATACTCCTCGCCACTCTCAAGCGGCTCCACGGCTATCACTGCATCAAAGTCAGCGGCGGCGCTGATAGCAAGATTGGCGCCCCAGCGCCAACCGATCACCAGTACGGGCCCATCCGCTTCCTGCCGCAACGATTGCCCAAGTGCTGCGATATCCGCCAGTGCGCCCGCCACATCAGCGTTAGCCAACTCACCTTCACTGTCACCTTCGCCGTAGCCGTCAAAGCGCAGCACCTGCCAACCCTGATCAGCCAGCTGGATAGCGAGATTCCGCAGCAAGCGCCGACAGAACACCATCTCCTCCAGAAATGGCGACACCAGCAGCACTGTCCCCCGGCGCTGCTGCGGCACATGCTCGACAACAAACAGGCGATGATCGCCGAGTTTGCGAAACGCACTGTGACAGGTGGCCACTGCGTTCATGGCTGCTCCAGCGATACGTCCTGTATAAGCAGCGGCGCGGCATGCAGGTAACGTGTGGTCTTACGCTTGCGCAGAATATCGCTGTACACATACTCAGCCTGCTTAACCGAGAGCTGCAGCTCTTCAGCCAACTTTTCGGCGGGCCAACCGGCATTGAATGCAAACACTGCAACATCCATCTGCGCGTATGGCAGGGCAAAATAAAATTCGTCCTGTCCCTGCTGCAAACTGTAGGTGTCTGTGGTCGGGATGCTGGTACAAATCGGCTCCGGCAATCCAAGGTGCCGCGCCATGGCATAAACCTGTGATTTGTACAGGTGCGCGATCGGTTTCAGGTCAGCGGCGCCATCACCATGTTTGACGAAAAACCCTTGATCGTATTCAAGTCGATTGGGCGTCCCCAGTACTGCATAGTTAAGACGGTCGGCCCAGCAATATTCCAGCGTCTTGCGGATGCGCTGCTTGAAATTGGTCGCCGCGACTATCTGCAGATACTGCTTCACCGGCAGACGAATTTGCTGGCGCGCCCCCTGCGGGTCTTCAACCACCAGTTCATAGCGGTTGATCTGGCCATCCAGACCACCCTTGATCACTATCTTGTTGCGCCAGCCGCTAGCGTACTCGGGCACCAGCTGCTGAATGGCGTCATCGCGCCAGCGATAACAGCCTAATGACTGCAGCGCAGCGGAGATGTTCTCGCTGTGGTACTGGATGCCGAGATGCTCCGCCAGAAGCTGACCCAGAGACTCACTGCCGGCAGAAGAGTCCTGCTCCGGCATCAACAAAGCGACCACCTTGTCCGGCCCCAATGCCCGAACAGCCAGCGCTGCGCAAACTGAACTGTCAATGCCCCCGGACATTCCCAGCACCAGACCGCGACGCCCCAGCGATACCATCGCCGCGCGTATACCCTGACAAATTTCCTCTGCGGCGGATTCCAGATCAATCGCCAAAACCGGATTCATGCAACTCCCTCTCTGCCAACCCTGCATTATTGATACAGCACTCATTCAAACGATGGCGCTGCACTTTTCCTGAGCCTGTTTTCGGCAATGCATCAATGATCACCACCGTCCTCGGCACTTTCCAGCCGGCCAGCTGCGAACGGCAGTAGTGCATCAAGGCTTGTTGCGACAGGCTCTCCCCCTGCTTGAGTACCACAAACGCACGCGGCACTTGCCCCATGACGTCATCATCGACGCCGTCTACCGCGCACTCCGCCACTTCCGGCATTTCGTTAATGACGGCCTCTATCTCCTGCGGATGCAGGCGCTGACCATTAACCTTGAGCATGTCTGAGCGTCGACCATGAATATAGAGAAAGCCAAACCGGTCAAGCTCGCCGTAATCGCCGGTGTTGAGCCAACCGTCCACCAATACACGGTCGGTGGCCGCCGTATCTCGCCAATAGCCACGCATCAGCCCCGGGCCTCGCACCCACACCAGCCCCTGCTGCCCGGCGGGCAATGGCTGATTATTCTCATCACGTATCTGGATACAGGTATCCGGCATCGGCCAGCCAACGCTGTTCGGCTTCTGTGCAATGTATTCCGGCGGCAAGTAGCAGATGCGCGCAGTGGCCTCAGTCTGGCCATACATGACGAACACCTTGCAGCGCGGCAGTGACGTCATCACCCGTGATAACAAGGCCGATGACATGGCACCACCCGCTTGGGCAACATAACGCAAGGCATGCCAGCGCGGATCTGACAGCAGATCCCGTTGCAGTAACAACTGGAACATACTCGGTACACCGCTGAGCCCGGTCACACCCTCGGCCTCGACTTCCTGCATCATTTTTTCCGGATACATGAAGCTGGCACCAAACAACAGTCGTGCGCCGCTGAGCAAATGCGTCACAAGCACAGAGTTGCCAAACGAGTAATAGAATGGCAGCAGCGCCAACGTCACATCTGTCTCGGTCAACTCGAGGTATTCACTGACGTCCAGAGCATTCTGTAGCACGCTGTCATGGCCGAGCATCACGCCTTTGGGAGCACCGGTCGTCCCTGACGTGTACAGAATCATGGCCAGGTCGGATTCGGCACACCAGCTGTTCACCGGCTCATTGGCATGCACCTGCGGTAGCACAATTGCTTCAGCAGCGGCGTCGGCATCATCGACCAGCCAGACAACATTCCTCACCAGGGCCATCAGTGGCTTGGCGACGCGATTATGACTGTCGCAATACACATGACGGGCGCCTGCGTGCTCAATCAAGGCACGCAGGTCTGTCGGGCGCAATTCCGGATTCAGCGGTACAGCCACCCCACCTGCGGCCAGCGTTGCGAGATAGACTTCGACCCATTCAATGGAGTTGCCTCCCACCAACGCAACGCAATCACCACCGCGCAGGCCAGACTGACGTAACATTGCCGCCAGCGCGCACATGCGCCCAGTCAGCTCCGCCAGTCTGACGCGACGTTCACCATGGACAAGCACCACTTGCTCCGGTGTGCGCCGCGCGCGCTGCAACAGCGCGCCAATCAGATTATTCACGCGGCTTGTCCTTGCTTGCGCTTCAGGAATGCAATCAGGTTGGTTACCGAGTCCAGATTCTCCGGCACCATTTCTTCATCCTCCACCTTGATACCCCAGGTTTCCTCGAGGAAGAAAATCACCTCCATCATTCCGGTCGAATCCACCACACCACTTTCCAGGAAGGAGGTGTCGTCATCCAGCGCGGACTGATCCTCTGTAAACAGGTAATTCTGCAAAATAAACAAGCGTATTGTGTCGCGTAATGCGTCCATGTATCCCCCGTTCCCAAATCATGCCGCCGCATCAAGCGACAGCGCCTTGCCTTCAATAAATTGTTGATGCCAGATCTGTGTACTGATCACGCCTACCAGTGCCATCTGGTCTCGCGTTGCCTGCAGACGCCCGGCACTGGCCTTGCGACACAGCAACGCTACTTTTTCACTGTCGAAGTACCCGGCACGCTGCAATGCCGATGCCGAAAGCACCTCGCGGGTGTAAGGGTTGCTCACCAGCCCGCTAACATCCGGTGCGCGATAGGGCTGCTTCGGACGATTCAATATTTGCGCCGGCAGCAGCGCTTTCGCCGCCAGCTTGAGCAAATGCTTTTCCCGCAGCACCGGCAGCTTGATGCGCGGCGACAGCTGATTGGCAAACGTGATCACGCGTGGATCGAGGAACGGAAAACGTCCTTCAATACTGTTCGCCATCAGCATACGGTCGCCCTGCGATGACAACAGATAGCCATCCATCAACAGCCTTGATTCGAGATACTGGGCCCTGTGCAGTGGCGCCCAATCCTGCGCCTGAGCAGGCATCCATGCTTGCAGCTGCTGCATGGCAGTATCGGTGGTCTGCGCCTTCATTTGCGCACTGTAGAACTGCTTGCACTGAGCACTGTTGCGCATACGTGGATAGTGTGAGAACAGCAGATCATTGGCCTGCTCAAGGTCTTCACCGAAGAAACGCTTCAGATACGCGATTGATCCCATATCCATCCAGGGATACAAACGTTGCAACAACCGCCAGCGCCATGCTGAGCCGGCCTGACGCGCCCAGAAAGCCCTGACCTTGGCTTCCTTGAACAGGTCATACCCCGCCAGCACTTCATCAGCGCCCTCACCGGTAAGCACCACCTTGTAGCCCTGCTGACGCACAGACTCAGACAGCAACAGCATTGGCACCGGCGCAGTGCGCAGGACTGGGCGTTCGGCATGCCAGACAGCGCGTGGCAGCTGTGCAGCGATCATTGCATCATCGACGCGCAGTTCATGATGGGTCAGCCCCAGCGTCCTGTGCATCAAGGTTTGCCAGGGTGACTCGTCGACATCCTGCTGATCAAATGCCAACGAGAACGACTGCGGCTGATAACCCTGCGCCTGCACCAGCGCAGTAATCATGGAACTGTCGAGCCCACCGGACAGATAACAGCCCACTGGCACGTCTGCACGTAGACGAATACGCACCGCATCATTGAGCAATTCGCGTAGCTGATCCGCCAGCTGTTGTGCTGAGCCTTGCTGCTCCTCACCTGCCGGCGGGTAACACCAGTGATAGAAAAGATGGCTGTGCTGGCCGTGCTCCGAAAACACCAGACACTCACCGGGTAACACTTCGGCAATCCCGGCAAAGCCGGTAGCCGGCGGAAGCGGCGACCAGCTGGTAAATATCTGGTCCAGCGCTTCGTAATCGGGTTGCAGTGCATGCCCCATCGCCGCCTGCAGCGCCTTGATTTCAGAAGCGAACAGCAGCTCTCCCGCTTCACTGGTATAAAAAAGCGGATGAATACCGGCATGGTCACGAGCAAGAATCAACTGCCGTTTGTGTTGGTCCCACAGGGCCAGGGCAAACTGCCCGTTCAGACGCGAGAGAAAATCCAGACCAAAGTGGTGGTAAGCCGCCAGAATCACTTCCGTGTCAGACTGGCTGATGAACTGCCAACCAGCTTGCGCCAGCTGCTCTCGCAATTCCACATAGTTGAAGACTTCGCCATTATAGCTGAGCGTCAGGCCAGCCAGCGCATTGTGCATTGGCTGTTGTCCACCGGCAGGATCGATAATGCTCAGCCGACGATGACAAAGGCCGATATCGTCGACCACAAATTCACCGCTTTCATCGGGGCCGCGATGCTGTAATCGTGCCGACATGGCACGCAGGCGCTGCAACACAGGCGGGCGCTGGGAAGATGGATGCAAAATGCCCGCCACGCCGCACATCAGTACACCGCCTGACCCTGATGACGCAGCTCGCGACCGCGTTCGCGGGCCAGCAGCGACTGGCGCAGCCCGAACTCGATAAACACCGTGTGGGCAACATAATCGCCGAGTGGAATACTGGAGTCGCGACTTTCCAGCGTCGCACCAATGGCGCCGAAAAATCGATTGGAGAAAACATAGTTATAGCGCACCTCTGCCTCGACTTCGGTGTCTATGCGATCACTCTGATAGTATTCATAGCGCCCTATATAGCCGGTCACAACCAGATCGCTACGATCGGTCAACGCGCGCACCACACCGGCGTCAGCGGCGAACAGCTTCTGATCGAGTGGCTGCTTGCGATATTCCTGCTCTTCCAGACGTACGCCAAAATCGCCGCGGAACGTCGCACGGGTCCAGCCTCCTGTAGCCCCGAGCACCTTGCGTCGATAGACATCAGACGCGGTGGTCAGATCAATGTCCACGCCACCATCGATTGCGTTCGCAATCACTTCCTGCGCGGTATCAGTAATATCAGTACTGGCGAACAATCGCGTATACACCGACTGACGCCATTGCTGACGCCAGGAAATTTCACCCAGCGTGCCATCATACTGTTCATTATCTTCGCTGATGACGCGGTTATAGCCCGCCTCAAGACTGAACTGCGCACGTGTCAGGTTGCGCGACAACAACAGCGAGCTTTCCTCGCGCTCATAGTCAAGCAGTGTGCTGTCGAGAAAATGGGTTCGGGTTCGGGTATAGCCCAACGTCGCGGTGGAGATCGAGGACAGTTGATGAGCAAGGCGCGCGCTGCCGGTATAGCGCTCGTTATCGACGCCGACGGAGTCGCCATACCAGGCGTTGCCATACCGTGCCGACAGCACCAGTTGATCACGCGGGCCGGCAGAAAAGTTAAGATCCGGCCCGGTATTGAGCACATTCTGGTCGATGCGATTGCTGGCGATGTCCACCGATCGTGCATCCAGACGACGGCGTGAAGCGACGTCTTCAAGCACCCACAGCAGACGATTCTCTATCACGTCCGCCGACCAGACAGTAGCGAGGTTATAACGCGTTTCGTCAGCGACCAGATTCTCGCGATAGTCGACACGCTCCGCATACAGGGTGGTCGAGCCGCGCACCCTTCCGGATTCTTCCACCATGGTCAGATCGATGCGCCCAGACAGCATGTCCTCGTCCTGTTCGTCGAGTTCAGCCAGCGCCACGTTATCGGTACGTTCGTAACGCCCACTGACGCCCCCCAGCACCTCCATGGCCTGCAGTGTTCCGGCGAAAAAAGTTAACGCCAGCACGGCAAGCGGATAAAACTTCATCATGGCTCCAGATCAGGCGCGAACTTGCGGGAAGCGAGGTTCCTTGTTGAACACGATTCCGAGAATCCGTTCTTCGCCCAGCGTATCAATCGCCTGTTCGATCTCCGTCGGCATTACCCGGCCGTAGGGCACCACCAGAATGATCAGATCGCAATAGCGTGACAGCATGGCCGCATCGGCGGACTTGCTCAGCGGCGGCACATCGATGACCAGATAGCGATCGGGATAGCGTCGCGCCGTCGCCTCCAGCAGCTCTTGCATACGCACGCTGGAGAATTGCTCACCGGGCAGCGATGACTGGGTACCGCGCGGCACCAGACGCATGCGTGGAATTCCGGACGGGTAGATCACATCGGCTTCGGTCAGATTCGGATCACTGAGAAAATCTGTCATGCCCGGCAGATCAGCAGAAATCAGTTCAATGCCGTCGTCGTTACTCGCCGACACATCACAGTCCATCAACAACGCCGAACGGGACTCATCCAGCGCCAGCGCCGCGGCCAGATTGCGCGCGACAAAGGAGGCACCGCCGCCCTCGACCAGACCGGCGACCATAATGACGCCATTGCGATTGCCCAAACGCGCCAGCACCTGTTGACGTAAACTGCGCACGGCATTGCCAAGCTCGGAGTTGACCGCGCCCGAGTCCAGCATACGCAGCTGCGCCAGCTCGCTGCTGTCGAGCCGGTACGGCTCAACCATGCGGCCAATTTCTTCACGGCTTTGCTGACGCTGATGCAGCTCAAGCTGGCGCCGGTCGGCAGTGGTTAGCTCCTGCTTTTTCAGCACCATCGGCACCGCCTTATTTTCGTTCTCTGATGTCATGACTACAGCACTCCCACGAGCTTCAGCACTGCGGCAATGGCGTATAAGCCGATCACCGCGGCAGCCACCAGAAGACTTGTTCGCACAGCCTCGCGGGCCTGCTCGTTTTCACTCGGCAAATACACCATCGGCACACTGGCCAGTACACGGTAACCAAGCCGGTTACTGAGCTGCTCGACCGAGCGCACACGAGGATCGAGCTGCACGCGCGCAATCAGGTAACCAATTGGCAACATCACCGCCAGTATCACGCCAAGCACCATAAAGTGCAGAAACCGCAAACCGGAGGGCTTGAGCGGCAGAAATGCCGGTTCATAAATACGCAGAGTCAAACCCTGCTGACCTTCATCGAGGCTCATGGACACGCGCGCATTTTCGCGCCGCCGCAAAAGATCGCGATAAATGTCACGATTGACTTCGTAATCGCGCGTTAGCTCCGCCAGCACCATCTCGCCGGTATGTACCCGACGACCGCGACCAAGCTCGTCCTCGAGCATCGACTCCAGCTCACGCTTGCGCGCTTCGAGGGTAGCAATATGGGTGCGGGCGTCGGTGAGCTGCTGACGTAATTGCTGATACACAGGACTCAGGCGAACACTGTCATCGACATACAACTTGCCCTCTGCCCTGGCCTGCTGCTGGGCAGATTCGCGGCGATCCTGCTCGCGCCTGATCTGGCTTTTCAGATCTTCAATCTGGTGTTTGACCCGAACAATATCCGGGTAGGTGTCGTGGTAGCTGAGACGCAACTGGTCCAGCTCGCCCTGCAGCACAGCAATTTGCGACTGATACTGCCCCTCACGGGACATCGACACTTCCACCGCAGCTTCGCCAGACAGCTGGCGCTCAATGGACTGCGCCTTGATACGCGTTTCCGCCAGCTCCAGCGTGGCCATTTCCAGACCGGTATTGAGCTGCTCAATGCGGGTGCCGATGGCGGCATCGGTACCCGGCCGTGCGTCCAGATTATCGGAGCGAAACTCTTTCAGTTTGGTTTCCGCATCGATCAGCTTCTGGTGGTACTCCTTCACCTGCTCATCAATGAACTGGAACGCTGCACTGCTTTCATCCGCCTTGAGTGCGCGCGTTTCTTCAATAAACAACTCAGCCATTTTCTCGGTGACGCGGTGCACCATGACCGGGTCCTTGGCACGGTACTCAATCTTGATCAGGTTCGGCGGAATGGTGGCAATGCTGATGCGCTTGCGCATACGCTCGCGCTGCAACTCCCAGGCCAGCGGGTCGGCGTCTGCCGGCATGGCGCCGGAAAACTCAATGATCTGATTGAGAAAAGCGCGACCATTAATCACTTCTCGAGCCAGACGGGCACGATCTGTCGCGGCGGTCGCCACCGCCGCGCCTTCCATCAGCGGCTGAATAATCGCCTTCTCATCAAACATGACGGTGACATAGGAGTTATAGGACTTCGGCCAGATCAGACCGATGATCAGCATCAATACCGCCACAGCGGTGGAGCCCAACAACAAAAGGCGCCATTGCGCCCATGCCAGATAACCCACTTCATTAATTTTGCCGCGAAACGCATCCAGCATAACCAGCTCCTAGAACAACCGCTCAGGCACGGTGATAATGTCACCAGGCTGCAATACATAATTGGTGTCGAGATCGCCTTTCTTCAGGATCGCCTCCAACTCCACCTTCATCACAGTGCGCTCGCCTTCTTGCTGGCGATAAAGACGTGAACGCTCTGCCGAGGCGAACTGGTTCGGTCCGCCAGCTTCCAGCACAGCATCCAGCACCGTCATGCCGGGCCGATACGGCAACGAGCGCGGCGCGCCCACTGCTCCGGTCACTCGCACCCGTGACAAATATTCATGGGAGCGCAAGTCCGTCACGATTACCGTCACGTTCGGGTCGCGGATGAACTGAGACAGTTTTTCACGAATCCGCTCTGCCACCTGCATCGGCGCCTGCCCGCCGGCCATCACATCGCCCACCAACGGCACGGAAATCATGCCATCCGGGCGCACTGGCACGGACACTGACAGCTCCGGGTTTCGCCAGACATTGACCTGCACCTGATCGTCGACACCAATCTGGTAGCTGG
Source organism: uncultured Alcanivoracaceae bacterium (assembly GCA_964389795.1). Classification (GTDB taxonomy): domain Bacteria; phylum Pseudomonadota; class Gammaproteobacteria; order Pseudomonadales; family Alcanivoracaceae; genus JARGPN01. The sequence continues at coordinate 123,655 of CAYMEY010000002.1, read as the reverse complement.
TGACCGCCGGGGTAAATTCATCTTCCTGCGCCTGACCGAAGGACGCCCACAACGTCACCACAATCATCACCAGCCAACTGCTAAAGCTTTTCCGCATCTGTTACTCTCTTTGCGCTAACCGCTTGTCTATCGCCCAGGGCACCATGAACCCCGACTCAATCGAATTTCATTATCAGGCTCTGGAGCTGCCCGCTGACGCAGATTTTAATCTCGCCAGAAAACATTTCCGCCGCCTCGCCCAGAAGCTGCACCCGGACCTGCCAAACGGCGACACCGTGCGCTTTCAGCAAGTGCAGCGCGCTTATGACGTGCTGCGTCGCTACCACCGCGAGACCGGCGCTCTGCCCCTGCAGGTCGCACCGGAGCCGGTCACACTGGCCCCCGGTCAGGGCATCCGTCGGCGTACGGCGGCGAAACAGCGCTTCTGGCGTCGCCGCCGGATACTGCTGGCGGTGGCGGCACTGGGCGGACTGATCTGGGTCACCTGGCAATTGCCCGAACCGCCCGCGTCATCACCACCCTCAACACTGCCGGTATCTGATCCCGGACGCGTGCATGCACCCGCGTCAACAACCCGACCGCAACAAACCTTTGATCTTGGTGCCACCCTGACCGATGTCATCGATATTCAGGGAGTCCCGGACGAGCGCCAGCAAGGCAGCTGGTTTTACGGTCAATCCCGCATCGACTTCATCGACGGCAAGGTCGCCGGGTGGTACGAACACCCCGACACGCCCCTGCATATCGATCACCACCGGGCGCTGGATCAGAGCGCTGTCAGCGACCCCGTCCGAACAAAATAACTTCCACGGTCTGCAGCAGGATCATGACGTCGAGCAACAGGCTGTTGTTCTTGACGTAGTACATGTCGTACTCCAGCTTGCGCATCGAATCCGTCACTGAGGCACCGTAGGGATAGTTGAGTTGCGCCCAGCCAGTGAGACCCGGCTTGACCCGGTGACGCTCACCATAGAACGGCAACTCCTGGGACAGCTGATCAACAAACACCGGCCGTTCCGGACGCGGACCCACAAACGCCATATCGCCAAACAGGATATTGAAAAGCTGCGGCAGCTCATCGACCCGGTATTTGCGCAGCACTTCACCCACGCGGGTCACACGCATATCGTTCTTGGCAGCCCACTGGGCGCCGCCCTTTTCAGCGTTTTCAATCATGCTGCGGAATTTGTGTACCTTGAAAACCTTGCCGTTACGGCCGACCCGCTCCTGGCTGTACAGCACCGGGGCACGCAAACCATCTTCGAGCTTGATGGCAATAATCGCGCACAGCATCAGCGGCCAGGTCAGCACCAGCAACATGGACGCGGCGAACACATCGAACACCCGCATGCTCCAGCGGCGCATGCCGCGATTGCCACAACCATCGCTGTAGATCAGCCAACTGGGTTTGAGCAACGACACGTCGATACGCTGGGCTTCACGTTCGATAAAGGTCAGCACATCGGTAATGCGCAAACCGGCCAGCTTGCACTCGAGCAACTGGTCCACCGGCATGCCGCTGCGCTGATCGTCCACCGCCACGACAATTTCCTCGATGCCAAGCTTGCGTGCCATTTTCAACAGCGACTGACTGTGATTGGCCAGCACCCGACCATCGACCAGCTTTTCCTGCTCCGACACCGGCAAATAGCCAACCAGATCAAAGCCGCGCTGATCCGATTTGCGGCGCAGCCGATGGGCAATCAGATTGGCCTTGTTGCCGGCGCCCAGCACCAGCACACGGTTACGCAACACGTTGCTGTTGATGTAATTGGAGAACACGGCGCGCACCGCCAGGGTTGCGCCAAATGCGATCGACAAACTGAGGAACAAGGCACCGCGGCCGAGAAATACGCCCGGCCAGATGTAGAACACCATAGTCAGCGCCACTGCACCGATGACAAACGCTACGCCGGTGCGCAACACCACGCCGGTGAAACCATCGCGCATATGTGGCTGATACAGGCCCATTGCCAACATGCACAGGTTCAACACCACGGCCACCACCGCCGCGCGCGCCGGCAAGGCGCCAATCGCGTTGTTAACTACCGAAGGGTCATCAAAGAATCGAACGAATGCGCCCGCGTAAACGGACAGAATAAGAATGGTCATTTCCACCGCGGCCAGCATCAGGTAGGCCAAATGAAAATGGTGCCGAAAGAAGCGAACGGTAGCCACGTTAAATCCCTCTATCAGCTGCGTGCCGCAGCCTCCCCAAGCCCAAAAAGGCAATCCCGAATCAAGTAGTTATAAAGTCCGACAGCCTGACTTTTAGCCCCTGGTCAGTGCCGGGCAGCCAAAGTAGCCAAACGTGAACTACCTCACAATACGAATTTCTACTAAGCACGCAGATTTGACCTTTCACCCAAGGCGACCTGCGGTCGACCGTGGACTTTATCGTTGGTCGCCGCTGCCGCGACGCCAACACCAAGGCGCGCATGCTAGGCCCCTGCGGCCGCCATGGTTGTCATCCGGACGGCGGGCAGATCGTCGGCTTAAGACTTGATAATCAGTAGGTTATGACTTACACGGCGAATACCCGCTGGCGCCGGCATGGTGTCGGTTGTTGGCACCGGCCAGCAGGCGATACAGGACGGAAGGGATAGGAATTAAGTGGTATACAAGATTCTGTGGCGATTTGGTGACTTTTGTATTTTGTCTGACAGCCGATGCACGCAGTTGCGAACGGGACGCACTACCGGCAGAGCTGATCAGCCACGCAGTCGTGCCAGCACGTCACTGATGTGCGTAATCGTCTGACTGATGTCATCCGGTTGAGTGTCGCGGCCAAGGCTGAATCGCAGCGACGCATGTGCCAGCGCATCGCTAACCCCCATGGCGCGCAATACAAAAGAAGGCTCAACCGATGCTGACGTACAGGCGGAACCGGATGAGACGGCAACACCCGCCAGCGCCGTCAGCAACGTCTCACCTTCGACACCCTCGAAGGCAACGTTCAGATGTCCAGGCAAGCGTAAGTCGGGATGGCCATTAAGATGCACGCCACCCAATTCTGACAACCCTTGCCAAAGTTGCGTGCGCAATGCGGTCAGCCGTTCTGCATCGACAGGCAGTTGTTCCGCCGCCAGGGCTAACGCCTCGCCCATACCGACAATCTGGTGCGTTGGCAGCGTGCCCGAACGCATGCCACGTTCATGGCCACCGCCGTGCATTTGCGCTTCGATGACCACGTCTGGACTGCGACGCACATACAAGGCGCCAATGCCTTTGGGTCCGTAAATCTTGTGCGCGGAAAATGACATCAAATCGACCAGCAGTTTGCGCACATCGATGTCGAGCTTGCCTACAGTCTGCGCAGCATCGACATGAAACAGCACCCCTCGTGCGCGGCACAGCGCGCCGATGCGGCCGATGTCATTAATCACGCCGGTTTCGTTATTGGCGTGCATGACTGACACCAGAATGGTGTCGTCACGCAGCGCCGCCTCGATACTTTGCGCACTGACCGTGCCGTCGGGCTGGGGGGCCACGCGGGTCACTTCGAAGCCCTGACGCTCAAGCCAGCTGCACGTGTCCAGCACTGCCTTGTGTTCGATCTGGGTGGTGACCAGATGGCGGCCCTGACGCTGACGCGCCATCGCCGCGCCCTTCAACGCCAGGTTATTGGCTTCGGTAGCACCGCTGGTCCAGACAATTTCCCGCGGGTCAGCCTGTATCAGGTCAGCCACCTGACGACGTGCTGTCTCTACCGCTTCCTCCGCCAGCCAGCCATAGAGGTGGGAGCGGGACGCCGGATTTCCAAAGGTGCCATCGCGACCAAGGCAGGCGGTCATGCGCGCAATGACGCGCTCCGCCACCGGCGTGGTCGCTGCGTAATCGAGATAGATGGGGCTCATGACTGGATCAGGGACAACCGGCGTGGATCGCGCTGCTGATCCTGACGTTCGGCAATACGCCGCACATCCTGACGGGCAACCAGATCACCGAGCGAAATGTCCGTCAGGAACTGGTGGATCTGATCAGACAGATCACTCCACAGATGGTGCGTCAGACAGGTGGTACCTTCCTGACAATCGCCCTGACCCGCACAACGGGTGGCGTCGACTGATTCGTCGACCGCATCGATAACACTGGAAATATTAATCTCAGTGGCGTCTCGGCTTAGCCGGTAACCACCGCCGGGGCCGCGGATACTGATGACCAGATCGCGACGGCGCAATTTGGCAAACAGCTGCTCGAGATAGGAGATGGAAATGCCCTGCCGCTCGGAGATATCCGCCAGCGACACCGCGCCGCTCTCCGCGTGGAGGGCGAGATCAAGCATGGCAGTGACGGCGTATCGGCCCTTGGTGGTGAGTCGCATGTCCGGAGATCCACAGGTGAACAGTGGACAGGCTACTAATCCCGACTATTTTGGTCAAGTATTCGGCCGCCGTGGTAATGGCGGCCTGAGGCAGCCTTACTCGTCGTCCTCGGCCTTGACCGCATCGAAGTCGGCATCCTTGAGTTCCGGCAGCTTTTCGTCGCAACTGCGGATGCCCTGCTCCGCCAGCGAGCTGCACATGCGATCGATCTTGGTGTCCACCGCATGCATATGGTCGAGCAGCAGATGGATCGCCTGGGCGACCGGGTCGGGTGTGTGATCCGTGACCGCATACGCCTCGAAACCGATCTTCTTGGCCATCTCCTCGCGGTTACGCTCGGCTTCATTGTCCGGGCGGGAAATGACCCGGCCCGGGATGCCAATCACGGTAGCGCCCTCGGGCACGTCCTTGGTGACCACCGAATTGGAGCCGATGCGACCGCCCCTGCCCACCGTGATCGGCCCAAGCACCTTGGCGCCGGCGCCGACTACCACATCGTCCTGCAGGGTCGGGTGGCGTTTGCCCTTGTTCCAGCTGGTGCCGCCCAGCGTGACGCCATGGTAGAGCGTCACGTCATCGCCGATTTCCGCCGTTTCACCAATCACCACACCCATGCCGTGGTCGATAAAAAAACGTCGACCGATGGTAGCGCCGGGATGAATTTCAATACCGGTCAGCCAGCGACTGAAGGTGGAGATCAGCCGTGCCAGCAATTTCCAGCCATGCAACCACAGCCAATGGGCCAGACGGTGGAACAGCACCGCGTGCAGACCGGGATAATTGAGCATCACTTCCAGACCGTTTCGGGCGGCCGGATCGCGGTGGAATACCGACTGGATATCCTCGCGAATGCGATCAAACATCACTGCTCTCCTGAAAAATTTCTGCTGCTCCAGCGCCCGTTAAAAGCGCCGTAGGAGCTTGCCTGCAAGCGAACCCGGCATTGCCGGACGTACCCACCTTGCCAAGCCCTGTTCGCTTGCAGGCAAGCTCCTACAAGGCATGCATCTGAAACATGAAGGGATCTACCCTTCGTCCTGATCGAAGCGCTTTTCAACGCCGGACAGCACACCGCGCAAAATACTGACTTCCATCTTGTCTGGCCGCGCGCGCAAAAACAAACGGCGCATGCGCGTGATCACCTGCGCCGGGTTATCCGGATTCAGGAAGCCTGCGCGCACACTGACACGCTGCAAGTGTTCCAGCAAACGTTCGACATCGTCGCTACTGGCCAAAGGTTCATCCCAGGCCAGCTCCGGCATCGGCATGCTGTGGCGGCGGGCGCGGGCATCGGGACGCTCGATTTCATCACCGACAATTGCCATACGCAGCTCGTAGCTGATCAGCTGCACCGCCGAGGCGACATTGAGCACGCCGTACTCGCTGTTGGTGGGGATCGACACATGCAGGTTGCAACGCTGCAGTTCCTCGTTGGTCAGGCCACGATCCTCGCGACCAAACAGGATTGCCACCTTGCTGTGCGACTCACCCGCCACCTGCTCCGCCAATTGCCGGGCGGTCACCGACGGCCAGGGAATACGGCGCTGGCGGGCACTGGTGCCAATCACCAGCTCGGCGCCGGCCAGTGCTTCGTCCAGACTGGAGCAGACCTGTGCGGCTTCCAGCACGTCGGCGGCACCGCTGGCCCGGGCTGTGGCTTCGGCACAGGGGAATTCCTTCGGCTGCACCAGACGCAGGTCGGACAGACCCATGGTTTTCATGGCCCGCGCCGCCGCGCCGATATTACCGGGATGGGAGGTTTCCACCATGACGATTCGAATTCGGTCGAGCATCGTGTGCCTGCGTCGGTAAAAAATGAGCGCGCATGATAGCAGAGCCCGGCGAACCGAACGATTGCCGGCATCAAGAGCCGCCGCCCGAACGTGAGCACTGTATTTGTAGGAGCTTGCCTGCAAGCGAACCAGCCTCAGCAAGATCGGCAGCCTTCGGCGATGCCGGTTCGCTTGCAGGCAAGCTCCTACCGGCCCGGACGCTAGCCGGGCGGCGGCGGGAGGAAGACAGCCCGGAGCTGTATTGGCGGTAGACATTTGCTACACTGCGCCGCCTCAATACCCCGCTCTTTTACAGGAATCCGACCCATGCTGGCTCCCCAGGTCAACATCGCCTCCCGTGCTGCCCGTCAGGCAGGCAAGCTGATACGCCGTGCCGCCGAAGACGTGTCATCACTCGACGTGCAGAAAAAAGGCATGAACGACTTCGTCACCGAAGTGGACCGCGCCAGCGAACAGGCGATTATCGAGATTCTGAAGAAGGCCTACCCCGACCACGCCATCCTCGGCGAGGAAGGCGGCCTGACCGAAGGCAGCGGCGAAGGCAAGGACTGGCAGTGGGTGATCGACCCGCTCGATGGCACCACCAATTTCCTGCACGGTTTCCCGCAGTACTGCATTTCCATCGCCCTCAAACACAAGGGCCGGCTGGAGCATGCGCTGATCTATGATCCCCTGCGCGAAGAAGAATTCACCGCCAGCCGCGGCCGTGGCGCTGCGCTGAACGGTCGGCGCATTCGCGTCACCAACCTGCCCTCTCTTGAAGGTAGCCTGATCGGTACCGGCTTCCCGTTCCGCAAGGATCAGGCCCAGCACATGGATGCCTACCTCGGCATGTTCAAGGATATCGCTGCGTCCACCGCAGGCATTCGCCGTCCGGGTTCTGCTGCACTGGATCTGGCCTGGCTGGCCGCGGGTCGCATGGATGGCTTTTTCGAGCTGGGTTTGTCCGAGTGGGATATTGCTGCCGGTGCACTGCTGGTCACCGAGGCCGGTGGCTTGATTGGTGACATCACCGGCGGTCACCGGTTTATGGAAACCGGCTATGTGGTGGCGGGCTCACCGAAGGTGTTCAAGGGATTGCTGCAGAAAATTCAGCCGCATGTGACGGCGGCATTGAAGAAATAAGGTTTAGCTGGACCCGTAAAAAAACGCGTCCTGATGGCGCGTTTTTTTATTTTGCCGGTTTGGTCAGCCTGTCCAGAATACCCATGCCGAACGCCGACAACACAAACGTCAGATGGATCAACACGTACCACATCAACTTGTTGTCAGTGACATTCTGGGCATCCATAAAAATCTTCAAAAGATGTATCGAGGAAATGGCGACGATGGACGCGGCCACCTTGTTCTTCAGACTGGTGGTATCCATCTTGCCCAGCCAGTTGAGTTTTTCAGAGTCCTCTTCGATATCCAGCTGTGAGACGAAGTTTTCATAGCCGGAGAACATCACCATCACGATCAGACCACCCACCAGCGCCAGGTCAATCAACGACAGCGTCAGCAGAACCAGGTCTGCCTCACTGGTTTCAAGAATGACCGGAAACACATGCCAGACATGCTGGAAGAATTTGATCGCCAGCAGAATCAGCACCAGGCTCAGGCCGAGATAGATCGGTGCCAGCAGCCAGCGGGTGGAATACATCAGGCGTTCAAGAAACTTTTCCATCAACTCTTACCCCGGAGACAACAAGACAGGCGCAGTCGTACGCGCACGGCTGCGGCGCCAGTCTAGCAAAAGATGGGGGCCGGGGTGTATCCCGGCACGGATCAGATCTTGCCGACCAGATTGACGAAGTAACCGGTGTGGTCGTAGCTCAGATCGGTCAGGTCATCGGAGAAATCGGTGAAGTTGTAGCCGACACCGAGCTTGAGGTGATCACCCAGATGGCGATAGATCGCGGTCAGGGCTCCGGCGCGACGGTCCTGCACATCCGGCAGTTCCAGCATGCGTGCTTCGACCACGGCATCCCAGTGACGCACCACATGCCAGTCGGCGCGCAGGATGTACAAGCTGGCACGGCTGTCGAAGAATTCCGGATCAATACGGTCCTGGCTGATCTGGCCCATGCGATAGGCATACTTGCCACCGATGCTCCAGCGCCGGGTCAGGTCGTAGACGGTATCCAGAGAGACGATATGACTCTTCTGGATGTATTCGGCAGCGGTATTGTCGATGGTCAACTGATCCGAACTCGGCAGGTTATAGAAGTAGGTGTACTTCAGCAGCGCATCCAGACGGTCGTGGTTAACCGGACGGAAGCCATAACCCAGCACCGCCTCGATAAAGCGGCCGTCATAGAACTCACCCAGTGAACTCTGGCTGTCGGAATAATTCAGCTTGCCGATCACACGCCAGTCATCGCTGCGCTGATACTTGAGACTGTTCTTGGTCAGCCAGGTCTTGCGCTCATTGCGTGTCAGGTCAGCGTTCTCTCGATCATCAATGCGATACTCCAGCGCGCTGGTCACGCGCAGCGCATCAAAGGCATAGCCCACACGGCCGCCAATCGCCTGACGCTCCAGTTCGGCACCGGTGGCGTTATCCACCAACGTACCGAAGTCGAGGCTGGCACCAAAATTCCAGCGATCATTCGGCGCCAGATCAATACCGGTGGCATGGGTCAGACCGGTGGGCACATCGCCGTGGGTATAGTTTTCTTCCAAGTAGACGCTGACGGAATCTGAGTAATGGGTACGGAAACCGGAGGTCATATTGCCGCGGCGCGCACGCAGACCGTTATCAGTACGCTCATTCTCCAGCGCATAGGCCGAGTACAGGGTGGTGCGATCAGACCACAGGTATTCGGTACCAAACCTGCCGCCCTCACCAAAATCACCGGTGGACGCTTCACCGTTCAGGCTCCAGCGATCAGAAATACGGTAGGCACCACCCGCACCGACGCGACCATTATCTTCCTGGTTGCCATTGCTGCTGACGGTGCCCTGCAGGAAACCGTAGCTGCTCCATTTCTTGCGTGAGTCATAGGCGGCCTGCAATACCGCGTCGGTGCGATCACCCTCTACTTGTGTCAGCGGCACCGCCACGGAATTGTCTTCGCGGCGTTCCTGACGGGCACCGGCGCTCAAGGTCCACTTCTCATCCAGACGATAATCCACATTCACTTCGGTGGCGTCGGTATTGAGACCCTGCTGTTGCTTGACCTGATCAAACTTGACGCGCACATCAGCGCTGTCGGTGACCGGCACCTGCAAGGTGCCGCCGACCTGATCAGTATCCTTGGCGGTGATCTGGCCCGGGGCCGAATAGCCAGCGTCGATACTCTGCTGGTAGACCGTCATTCTGCCGTCGAGTCGTTCGTGAATCTCGCCGAGTGCCACACTGGCGTCATAGCGCGCCGCATCGGCAGTGATAATGTCTTCCTCACCCGGCAGCGCACCGTTGGTGGGCTGATTGAAGTTGAAGCCGCCATCGTTGGAGAACGCCGAAGCGGAATCGGTGCCTTCACTGCTGGACAGTTCAGCCTTGAACCAGGTTTCCGAACTCTTGCGCAAGGTAATGTCGCCCGCACTCAAGCTGCTGCCGTCAGCTTCGTTGGCATTGTCGCCAGTAAAGCCGACCTTGACCCAATCGCCAATCCAGTAGTGAACGCGACCACCACCCCAGAGCGTATCGAGCTCATCGAAGCTGGTGGAATACTCATAACGCGTGACCAGGTATACGTTGTTACCGCCACCGGCCTGACTGGAGACCAGCAGTTCGTCGGCACTGGTGGCTGACAGCGGCTCGGACAAGATAATCCGGCCCTGCAGATAGTCGATGTCGTAATCCAGTGCCGGCGTCAGTTGCTTGACCGCCATCACCATGCCAGACACCTTGTCACGCACCTCGATGCGCACACTCTCAGAACCGGTCAGCACATCCTGATGGCGCAGGTAATAGAGCGAGCCACCAGTACCGAGGAATTCATCGCGGCCAGCAACGGTGCCAGGGTCTGCGGCAAAGCCGTCAATCATGAAGCGCTTTTCACCGAAACTGGTGACATCGTCAGACTGCAGATGCAAGTTGGCACCGTAGAGGCTGCGATCAATCTGCGCCAGCGTGTTGTCGTTGTAGGCAACGCGGAAGTTACCCCACAAACCGTAGTTGTCGCGCTGGCTCAACTTCAGATAGAACTTGCCCAGCGTCGGCGCATCCTGTTCGACGGTACTGTCGTCACCGTAGGTCGGGTAGTAATAATCAGGATCGATGCGGCGGAACATGGCATCCGGCGACTTGTCCATGAAATTGCTGAACATGTCGTCAATCGGACCTTCGAGGGTGTCGGCACTGGCGGTCAATTTCCAGTCATCGGCGAACTTGCCGCGGGTATAGAACGCCAACCGGCCGTCGACACTGAGATCATCATCATAGTGGCCCTTGTCGGGCGCCATCAGTTCCGCCGGGCCATTGGTGTCATTGGCAGACGCGGTGATATCTGCCATGCCGACGTAGAACCAGTCATTGCGCTCAAACTCGAGATCGCGCTGGAACAACTCACCGTTGCCCTGTTCATCCACCACAGCCACTTCAACGGTGTGCAGACCATCCGGCAGAATTTCCTCAACCACAAACTCGCCATCATCGGACACCGGTACCGGACGCCCGGCCACCCAGACCTGACGATCTTCAGGAATGGCGGTGCCGTAAGCTTTCACCGAGCCGCCCTTGAGCGGGATATTCTGCTGCGCCAGACGGTTCTCGCCGTAGCCCACCAACAGTTCCTTTTCGACGTCCACGGGGGTGGCATCGTCGCCCTGCTCTGGCAATGGCTCCAGCTCATTCACCACCCACAATGGCTGCGGCGAGGTTTCGTCATAGTGATCATCGCGGTCGTAGACACGCACCAGATAACGCAGTGTCTTGGCCGGGGTGTCGAAGCTGTCAAACTCGGTACGCCACTCGGCACGGCCGGCATCATCCATCGGCACGATCGCCAGTGGCTGGTCGCGCAGTGACGCACCGTCACTGAAAACCCGCACTTCCGCGCGATCGATAAATGCCGGGTAGTTGCTGTACAGGCGGAACTGCACGCTGCCTTCGCGTTGTTCGGTGGCCGGATCATCCTGATAGCGCAAGGTTGTTGGCCAGGCGGTGATATTCAGGCGCGGCTTGAGATCCAGATTGTCATACTTGAACTGCACGTCGGCCTTGTCGAGCGCCACGTCGGTACAACGCTCGATATCCGGCACGCCCACCTTGGGATCATCAATGGACTTACCGTCCACGGTGATGCGCATCAGGTTCAGGTCGTAGGGGTGAGCGGTGTCCACTTCCCGAGTCAAACGTTTGATGTCGACGGCATCGAGGTCTTCCATCATCGCCAGCTCATCGAACAGGATCTGCACTTCCACGCGCGAGGTATCCATCTCGACAAAGCCGGCATTGACCACGTCATCGGTTTGCACGTAACCGCGTCCTTCAAACTCGACCTGGTCATCGGTCAATTTCAGTTCGGACTTGAGCTGCTCCATAACGCGACGGGCACGGGCCGTGGACAGGCCGATATCATCGCCATAGACCATGGCAGTACGACGATCGAGGCGCTCATTGTTGGTGTAGCCGATAAAGCGCATGCGCACATTCGACTTGTCCTTGACCTCATCCATAATGCCGCGCAGGCGATCGATATAGGCCGGACTGATTTGCGGGTCGCCGTCGCGGTACATAACCGGACGAATCGCACCGGTGGGCGGATTGTAGAGACGCGCCACGGTTTCCGCTGCGGCCTGCTCCGGACAGAACTGCGGCTCATCGGACAGCTCCTGCAGCGGATCGTCGTACCAGAATTCCACTTCGATGCGCCGGTTCAACGCACGGCCAGCGTCGGTCTGGTTGGTTGCGACCGGATTGGTCGCACCGCGGCCATCACTGTCGACCATGGCACTTGGCAACAGCAGCGCGTCCTGCAGTGCCAGTGCAGCACGACGTGCACGGGCCTTGGACAGGCTGATGTGATTGCCATAGATACGGGCATCGCGCCCGATCAGCGGCAAGTCATCGGTGTAACCGATCAGCTTCACCACCACATTCTGTTTGGTTTCCAGATTGCTCAGTGCCTGCAGAATGTGGGTCTTGAACTCTTCCGGAATTTGCGCCGATTCTTCACTGAAGTGCAGCGGCGGCACCAGATTCTTCACGCGTGTGCGGCGGGCATGACCTTCCTTGTAGGTCAGCTTGCACACCGTTTCCATGCGACACACCTTGATGCGATTGAGCCGCTGGGAAATCACCACCTCTTTTTCGACGGTGCGAGCTTCCACCTCGTCATACCATACTTCCACTTCCACGCGGCGGTTCCTGGCCTTGCCTGCCTCAGTGGCATTGGAGGCAATCGGCTCACTCTCGCCACGCCCTTCGTAGGAAATGGATTCCGCCGGCAAACGCAACGCCTGCTGGAAATATTCCGCAGTGGTGCCGGCCCGTTCGCGCGACAGGCCGGCATTGTCGCCGTACTGCTGCTTCAGTTCGCCAAACAACGGCACGTTATCCGAGTGGCCGACCAGATGCAGACGTACATTGCGGCGTTCACGCATGCTGTCGAGCACAGCACGAATTTTTTCCACATAGCCATCCGGAATGGCTGCCACACCGGACTCAAAGTAAATCGGCGGCACCACATTCGGCAGCTTGATGGTCTTGATCTCTTCTTCTTCAACCAGCTGGGTCTCTATGCGATCGCCCTGATTGAGCTGGAATTGACTGTCATCCTGCAACCAGGGCGTCGAGTCGATAAACAGCGGCAACTGCTTTTCCACTGTCTCGCCCAGCGGGCTGCTTTCACGTACCCAGGCTTCCTGCGACGTGGCCGCAGCCGCCTGCTCGTCGGACTGTGCATCGGCAGCCTGTAGAGACGACGGCATCAGCAGGCTTGCCAGCAACGGCAACGCCAACCCGCGCGCGCGCAGCAGATCACGGAGTGTCATCGAGCGCGTCATTGGCTCGCCCTCCGTGACGGTGGGCTACCGGTACGCCAGAACACCTCGGTTTCGATGATCAGCTCGTACGGGTTACCTTGCTGGCGCCAGCGCTCACGCACTTCCTGCTTGATCGCATCAAGACGTTGTTCCACCAGCGCCGGACGCTCGTTCTCTGCCATATAGCCCAGACGCAGGATCGACGGTGCACGCACCAGCTCATTGATCAGCAGATCAAAGCGCGGCAGCCAGTGGCGACGAATGTTGTCGTCACCGCTATCGAATACGCCATCACCAAGATCCAGTCGCACCACCCGATGCAGCGCAGCACCGAAGTTGAACTTCTGCATCTTGCCTCGGGTCACGCGCTGCACACGCGGGTTCTCCGTGGTCATGCGGTAACCCGTGGGCAACGAGCGGTCATCGACCTTGACGATAAAGTTGCTGCCGCGATTCTCGTCCGGCACCACCGCACAGGTAATGTGGTAGCGGCCAAACTCGTCAGTGGTAATCAACAGACCGCGCGCAGTCACCAGTCGCACGCCCGGCAAGCCTTTTTCGTTTTCATCCTGCACGCCGTTGTAATTGGCGTCGTCGAACACTTTGCCGATGACATCGGTGCAGTCAAAGGTCGGATCCGGTACCACGCGCACGGTGGCATTGGCTTCTGCCGACGCCGCCGCACCGGTGACCGCATTGAAGACCTGCGCACGGTTGATGTACTCACCTTCGCTGACACCGGCGCTGACGGCGAACAGCAACTTGATGGTCATCTGGTTGTTGGTCGCCAGCGACAAACCGGACCAGGTCAGCTGACGGCCGACCACGGTGGGTTCCACCGGCACGCCGTCAATGCGTGCAGAACTTTCTACATACTTGAAGCCGGCCGGGAAGCTGTCGACCACGTTCATATCGGCCAGCGTGACCGGCAAGGTGTTGCTGACGCGAATCACATAGGGCACCAGCTGGCCACGGCTGACGTTGACCATTGCCGAGGTCTTGCTGATGCCAACGGTGTTGGCCAGCGTCGGATCCAGCGCGATGTGGTTATTGAAAATCTGGTTATCGTCTGGCGTCGCACCGTCACTGAAGGTCAGGTTGAGGTAATAGCCCGTGGTTGGATCACCGGCGGGCACGGCGGTGCCGGGCTGGAACTCGGACACTTGCGCTTCACACAGTCCACCGAGAATCGCATCGCTGGCGCATGCCGGCACAGAATAGGCTGCGGTGGTGGCATCGGTGAGCGGCGCAATGATCTGCGACTGGCCTGCGACATAACCGCTGGCCGGCGGTGTCACCTGAATCAGGTAATCAGAATTCGGCAAACAGCTGGCGTCACCAAAGATCAGATCAAACTTGTAATAGCCCGATGCCAGCGTCACCTGTCCCTGCTGTTGCGGATCAGCAAAACAGCTGCTGCTGACGGCGCTGCCGGTGAGGCTGTTGACCAGTTCCAGACGGGCACCGGCCACCGGTGTACGCAGGATGGAGTTGTAGACCACACCGTTGGGATCAATCGGCAGATTCAGGCCGCTGACAGTGGCGCCGTAACCGGCGGCAATATCGGTAATGCGCTGCAGGTCATTGGTAAATGCCGAGGCGGCATAACCGAGCATGGCGGTGGTCGCCGTGGCATTCGGTGCAACGAAGCGCAGTTCATACAGATCGGTGCCGACCACGGTCGGGGCAAGGCCACTGAAGCTGTACAAGCCGTTGGCATCAGTCACCGTGGTGCCCTGCAGCACACCGGCGCGATACAGGCTGACGGTCCAGTTGGGCAGCACCACTTCACCGCCATCCAGGGCATTGTTGAAGTCGGCGTCGTGCCAGACAGTACCGGTCAACGCCGCCACACCCGGAATCGACCCCACTGTGGTGGTGACCGTGCTGCTGGCATTCAGCGCCGGATTATTCCAGTACACGGTGCCGGTATTGCTGATCACATCACCGGCCACCACGCTGGCATCAAGCACCACACGGAAACGCAATTCGGCCGAGGCACCCGGCGCCAGATCACCGTAGGTCGCATAGAAGTCGGCGGTCAGAATCTGGCCGACATAATTCACACCCAGCGTCGCACCATTAAGCGTCGCCGAGCCGGCCACATAATCACCCTGGGTTGCGGCGATAAACGCATTCAGGTCGTCGGTAATCTGGACAAAGGTCGCGGCAACGACGCCGGTGTTGGTGACTTGCACCACGTACTCAAGTTCACTGCCGGCCACCGCCACGCCGCCGCCAACCACGGCGACGCTCTTGACGATCGATACTTGCTGATCACTGCCGACCACAATGGTGGTCGGCTGATCACCGTTACTGTCGATGCCGTCGGCGTCGGTCAGCTCGGCGGGCAATTCCAGACTGTCGATCACACCTTGGTTACTGATCACGTCACCGGCGACACCGGTCACGGTCACATCGAAGGTCACCACCACACTGGTGCCGGCGGCCACCGTGCCAATATCCAGATCGATACTTGTCGGCGCACTGGCCGGATCGGGTTGCGCCACGGTGTCGATGGTGACGCTGCCGGGAACAAAGGCGCTGTTAACCGGCACCGTATCCGACAGCGTCACCATCGTTGCATCGATGGCACTGTTGTTGGTCAGGGTGATGGTGTAGCGCAGGGTTTCGCCGGTGTTCACCACACCGTCACCGTTACCATCCACCACCAGCGCGACGGTTTTCTGTGCATCCAGCAACGGCAAGCCACCGACAATATCCTGGGTCGGATCATTGACCACGGCGGTGGCGGGATCATCGGAGGGTGCAGGCGTAAAGGCGGTGCCGCCCTCACCCGTGCCGTAGACAAAACCCTGGTTGGCAATGATGGTGCCCGGCAAGGTGCCGGCGTTGACCTGCACCTGGAACACGATGGTGGCGATGTGATCCGCAGGCGCGGTGGCATCGGCTTCCATCACACCGGCAGTCGAATTGGACGCCGCATTGATTGGCATGCCCGCCACCAGCGCTGAGGTGCCACCGACATCGGCCACTGCCAAACCATTAAGCGTGGTGCTGCCGGCGATATAAGTGGTGAAGTTCGGGATCGCATCGCGCAGCGTCACACTGATGGCATCTTCGTTACCGATATTGGCCACGGTGATGGTGTAGCGCAGTGTGTCGCCGGCTTCGAGCACAGCGACGTCGCCGGTGAGGTCATCGGAAATTTTCTGCACCTGCCAGGCCGGTGCCGATGCAATCAACGTCTGGGCAATGCCAGTGGCAGGATCAAACGGCGTGATGGTCGCACCGTTGGCACTGATCGCAGAACGGTTTTCAACTGTGGTGCCATTGGTAATCACCGATGCCAGCGTGATCTGGAATGTCACCGTGACGATATCGGCACCGCCACCATCCGGACCAAGCACCAGATTGCGCAGATCAATCAGCCCCGCACCGTTGGTGCCGCCATTGAGCACACTGGCGTCGGTAAAGGTGGAGCCAACCACGACCGGCGACGTCATGCTGCCGGACACAAACACCAGGTCGGTATTCCAGCTGCCCGGATCATCCAGCAATGAAAAGTCCGGCAGACTGATGGAGTTACGGTTGTCGATGGTGATGGTGTATTCGAGCACATCACCTGGCGACGCAGTGGTGCCCGGCTGGCCGGTGGTGACGTTAAACACTGTCTTGGTGACGTCCACATCGGCGGCGGTATTGATGCTGACCGTGGCCGGGCCGGCGCAGTAATCATCCGGTGCAACGATGGTCGGGCAACCGGCACCGGTTCGCTCCAGTGCACTGACCGCATCCAGTGACGTCCAGTCACCGTAGGCAATATTGTCGATGGTGCCGGAGGCAGCACCAACGGTGGCGCGGAAGGTCAGCTCCAGCACTTCGCCGGCAGGAATATCCAGCGTCTCGTCAGCGTTACCGTTACCCCAGATCAGGTCGGCGCCATTGACGGTCGGATCGACGACAAAACCGGCAACCGCGACGGTGCTGCCCGCCGGACCAATGGCGGCGGTGGCGGAGCTGGCCACCAGTGTCAGGCCGGTTGGCAAGGTATCGGTGACGGTGCTGTCGAACGCCGTTGCGGTGCCGGTGTTGGTCAGCGTCAGGGTGTATTCAAGTTCATCACCACCGGCGGCGGGGCTGCCAGGATTGGTCAGGTTCTCAACCGTTTTAACAATGCCGACCACCGGCTCGACAATAGTCAGCGTCGGTGCAGCGGCACTGGTCAGCGGCGCAGCCAGACCGGTGTAGGTATAGCTCGCGGTGTTATCAACAGTGTCGCCGGCGTTGGTCGAGGTGGTGTTGGCCACGTAGGCATTGATCGTCACCACCACTTCCTGACCCGCGGGCACGTCACCAACATTGATGCTGACATCCTGACCGGCAGTGCCATCGACAATCGCCACAGGCAGTGCATTGACGGTGGCGGATGCCGAGTCATACACCAATACATCCGGCAGCGTATCGGTGATCGTCACCGCACTGCGTGCAGCATTAATGGCCGGCACGGTGACGGTATAGCTAACTGCTTCACCAATGGTCACATCGGTATCCGGCGCCACCGGCAGCAGCACGTCTTTCAGCGGCAGCGGATCGACACTGGCGTTAGTCATCCAGAAATCTGTCGCGCCGGCGGGACCGTACTGTTCACCATCGGTGGTCGGTGTCGGCAACGACCAGTATTCCGGCGCGTCGACATTATTGGTCCAGGTCTGGTTCGGCGCGGTATCGGTATAGAAGCCGATATCGTAGGTCACCGTGGCGCACTGCCCCGCTTCCACCGGCGTCAGCAAATCAAATGTCATGGTGCCGCCGCGACCCGCCGGTGGCGTATAGACGTAGCCCACACCGGCCGTGGCCAAGGCACCATTGATGGTGACCTGCGGTACGCTCAACGTGCTTTCATCCAGCTCGCTGGCGAGCGTGTCGACCAGTTGCAGGTTGTAAGCCGGTGCCGCCGGTGCTGCGGCGTTACAGGTTTCCAGCGTGAACGACATGACATCGTTGGCGATGTCCACCACCAGCGGCGACGCCGGGTTGGTGTAGGCGGTGGCAGTGCCATCAATTTTGCTCAGTGCCGACATCAGTGGCTGATAGACATCAATGCTGACCGGCGTAGCGTTGATCACGGCACTGGTGTCGTAACTGACTGCGGCGGCGTTATCGAGGGTAGTCGTGGTCTGCTGCGTCAACACGCTGCCGTTGGCAACGCGCGCGCGATACTGAATCACAAAAGTATCGTTGGCGGTGTTGTTATCAATGGCGTTGGTGATATCGCCGATGTTCCAGCTAATCACATTGCCGACCACCGACGGTGCAGCAATATCGGCGTGCGTAAACGGCGCAACGTTGCTGTACGGCGCACTGGTATCGCCATTGATGGCAATGACGCTATCGAACACCAGACCGGTGGGCAGCGTGTCGCTGACTACCACTGCCGAAGTCAGTCCTTCGCGCAGTGTCAACGTCAACTCGTAATCGATGCTGTCGCCAACACGCACGATGCTGTCATTGGCGGTGGAGTAGGCATCGTCCCAGCTGTCGGCAATCACTGCCTTGGCTAACGCCGTGGTATCAATCGAGGTGATTGTCGAAGTCGCCGGACCGGCACAGTAATCATCCGGCGCAGTAATGGTCGGACAACCGGCGCCGGTACGTTCCAGCGCACTCACTGCATCCTGCGAACCCCAGTCCGCCAGCACGCTGTTGGTGTAGGTGCCGATGGAGGCATCCGAAACGTTGGCCTGATAGGTCAGCACCAGCACTTCACCGGCCGGAATATCCAGCGTCTCGTCGGCGTTGCCGTTACCCCAGATCAGATCACTGCCACTGACGGCCGGATCAGCATTGAAGCCAGCCACCGCAACGGTACTGCCGGCCGGACCAATTTCTGCCGTGGCCGAACTTGCCACCAGTGTCAGGCCCACCGGCAAGGTATCGGTGACCGTGGTGTCAAAGGCGGTGGCGGCGCCCGTGTTGGTCAGCGTCACCGTGTATTCGAGCACGTCACCACCGGCGGCGGGATTACCCGGATTGGTCAGGTTGGCCACCGCTTTGGCAATCGCCAGTTGCGGCTCAACAATGGTCAGCTGTTCCGACGGCGCACCGGTCAGCGGTGTGGCCAGACCGGTGTAGGTATAGGTGGCTTCATTGCGGAAAGTATCGCCGGCATTGGTGCCGGTGGTGTTCACCACGTGCGTGGTCAAGGTGATCACCGCATCCTGACCGGCAGGAATTTGTGCCAGCGTCAGATCAACATTCTGGCCGGCAGTATTATCGGTGAGCGCCGTGGGCACGCCGCCGACGGTGGCCGAGGCACTGTCATAGGCCAGCGCCGCTTCAAGCGTGTCAGTGATAACGACGTTATCGCGCACTGCACTGATCGACGGAATGGTGATGGTGTAAACCACGCTATCGCCGATAGTGACATCCACATCCGGCGCCACCGGCTGCACCACGGTCTTCACCGGCAGCGGATCAGTGCCGGCGTTGCTCATCCAGAATTCTGCCGGGCCAACCGCGGCGTATTGTTCACCATCGGTAGTCGGTGTCGGCAACGACCAGTATTCCGACGCCTGCACACTGTTGGCCCAGAACTGGTTGGCCGCGGTGTCAGTGTAGAAACCGATGTCGTATTCGACCGTGACGCACTGGCCGGCATTGAGCGGATCATTGATGTCGAACACCATATCGCCACCGCGCACAGCTGGCGGCGTGTACGTGTATTCAACACCGTCGGTGGCACTGGCGCCGTTGATGGTGACCTGCTGGATAACGATGCTGCTTTCGTCCAGCTCACTGGCAAGCGTATCAACCAGTTGCAGGTTGTAGGCCGGCGCGGCGGGCAAGGCGGCGTTACAGGTTTCCAGCGTGAACGACATGACATCGTTGACGATGTCGACGATCAGCGGCGCACCCGGATTGGGGTAACTGTTGCCGAGGCCATCAATCTTGGTAATCGCGGAAATCACCGGCTGACGCACATCAATATCAACCGTGTCGTTGAGCACGATACCGCTGTCATAGCTCAGCGAGGCGGCGTTGGCGAGCACCGTGGAAGCCTGCTGCGCCAGCACGGCACCGTTGGCGACACGGGCACGGTACTGAATGACGAAACTGTCGTTGGCGGTGTTGTTATCAACGGCATTGGTGATATCACCGATGGTCCAGGTGATCACATTGCCGACCACTGACGGCGCCGCAATATCGGTGTGGGTAAAGGGTGCAACATTGCTGTACGGCGCGCTGTTGTCGCCATTGATGGCGATAACACTGTCAAATACCAGACCGGTTGGCAGGGTATCGCTCACCGTCACCGCCGAGGTCAGACCTTCGCGCAATGTCAGTGTCAGGGTGTAATCAACGGTGTCACCTACGCGCAGCGTGCTGTCCGTGGCCGTGCTGAGCACGCCACCATCATCCCAGCTGTCTGCGGCAACCACTTTGGCAAAGGCAGTGGTATCCACTGAGGTAATGTTTGCCGTGGCCGGACCGGCACAGTAATCATTCGGCGCAGTAATGGTCGGGCAACCCGCACCAGTACGTTCGAGCGCACTGGCCGCATCCAGCGATCCCCAATCGGCCAATACACTGTTGGTATAACTGCCGATGGCGACGTCGGTGACGTTAACGCGATAGCTCAGCACCAGCACTTCACCGGCAGGAATATCCAGCGCTGCGTCGGCGTTGCCGTTACCCCAGATCAGATCACTGCCACTGACAGTGGGATCGACAACAAAGCCAGCCACGGCAACGGTACTGCCGGCCGGACCAATTTCTGCCGTGGCAGAGCTGGCGATCAATGTCAGACCGGTCGGCAAGGTATCGGTGACGGTGGTGTCGAAGGCCGTCGCGTTGCCGCTGTTGGTCAGGGTGATGGTGTATTCCAGTTCATCACCGCCGGCGGCAGGATTACCCGGATTGGTCAGATTGGCCACTGACTTCGCGGCACCAAGCAGCGATTCGACAATGGTCAGCGTTGGCGCCGCCGCGCTGGTCAGCGGCGTGACCAGACCGGTGTAGGTATAGCTGGCGGTGTTATCAATGCTGTCACCACTATTGGTGAGCGTAGTGTTGGCAACGTGCGTAACAAGGGTGACAACGGTTTCCTGTCCCGCCGGCACATCACCCACATTAATGCTGACATCCTGGCCAACGGTGCCGTCGGTGATCGCCACCGGCAATCCATTCACCGTTGCCGAGGCCGAGTCATACAGCAGCGCATCCGGCAAGGTATCGGTGATCGTCACACTGGCGCGATTGATGTTGTCCGCCGGCACCGTCACGGTGTAACTGACGCTCTCGCCAATTACCACCACGCCATCTGCCTGGCCAATCACATCTTTCACCGGCAAGGGCTGTACGACGTTGTTGATCATCCAGACTTGCGCGGAACTGGTGTCCGGGTATTGCTGTCCAGCACTGCTGTCCAGCGACCAGTAGGCATCCAGCGCAGCGTCATTATTAAAAGCGGTTGAGGTAATGACGTCGTCGTGGAAGCCAATGTCATAGCTGACCACTAGACACTCTGCCGGGTCCACCGGCACACCGTCATTGAGCGTAATGGTGAACGCGCCGGCACGCGCCGGTGCGGTGTAAACAAAGTCTGTCACCACTGTCAGCGGTGCACCGCCCAGCGTTACCGTCGGCGCGGTGGCCAAATCGGCTTCATCAAGTTGATCGGCGAGCGTATCGCTGATGGCAACGTTATAGGCTGGCGCATCACCGTTGTTACAGGTCTGCAGCTGGAAGCTCATGGTGTCTGCCAGCAGATCAATCTGATACGGGTCGGCATTGGTGCCAGCACCGGTGCGCCCACCGGCGGTGTCGATCTTGGTGATCGCACTCATTACCGGCTGATCGACAGTAATATCGACATTGCCGGTGAGCGGCGCGGCGGCTCCGGTGTAATTCAGCTCGGCGGCATTGTTCACCACCGTGGTATTTATCTGCGCCAGGGTGTCGGCATCGTTGGCCACCACCACGGCGACCAGCTCGATCACCAGCGTGTCGTTGGTGGTCACGGCATCCGGTGTGTTGGTGATAGCACCGAGATCCCAGCTCAATACACCGCGATCGCCCGCCAGCGGCGCCGTCACCGGTGTGAAGCTGATATTGGCGGCATCAAACACATAATTGACGCTGACCACCTCAAGACCCGTGGGCAGCGTATCGGTTACGGTGACGGCGGAGGTGGTGCCTTCGCGCAAACCAAGGGTCAAGGCATAGGTGACGGTATCACCGACACGCAAAATGCCATCGGTGCCGGTGCTGAGCACGCCGCCGTCATTCCAGCTGTCCGCCTGCACGGTTTTGGCAAAGTTGGTGGTATCGGCATAGGTCACTGTGCTGGTAGCAGTGGTGAAATAATCGTTCAGCCCGGCGGCGTCCGGCGCATCGGCACCAGTACGCTCACCGTCCACAGGACCATTCAGTGACGACCAGGTAATGTCAGCAAGGTTGATCAGATCCGGACCGGTGGCGTCGGTGATCACCACCTGATACGTCAGCACCAGACTTTCGCCGACCGGAATATCCAGACTGCCATCGGCGTTCTGGCTGCCCCAGGTCAGTACGTTACCGACCACCGACGGCTCTACCTGTGTGGTCGCCGCGTTGAGTGTGATTTCTCCCGAACCTGCCACATAGGTCAGACCGGCTGGCAAGGTATCCACAATCGACGTATCGAACGCGGTGGAGGTGCCGCCGTTGGTCAGCGTAACCGTGTATTCAAGGGTGTCACCGCCCTGCGCCGGAGAATTGGCATCCAGATTAGTGACCGTTTTCAGCGCCGTGACATCCGGCTCGACGATGGTCAGTGCTGCGGTGGTGCTGTCCGTACCGGTCGGATCACTTTGCACGCCGCCATTGATACGCGCGTAGGACCAGGTCGCCGTATTGGTGTAACTGCCGCCATCCTGATTGCCGAGTTCGTTCGACACCTGCACTTCAAGACTGATCAGTGCCCGCTCGCCTGCCGCCAGATCAAGACCGGTCACATTTTCTGACAGCACCAGCCCGCTGCCGGTGTCGGTGATGGAGAGGTTATAGATCGTGCCGGTCGGCGTGCCGACAGCATCGATAATCGTGGCGGTTGCCAGCGCCGAGGTCGGCTCCAGCGCGCCCGGCAACGCATCCTGCACCTGCACATCATAAAGCGGTGCATTCACCGCGGTTTGCGGCACGGTCAAGGTGTAGGTAAAGGTTTCACCAATCGGCGTTTCGGTCAGGCCGACAGGATTTTCCTTGAGCAATGCACCCGGCGCGATAATGGCGATATCGGTGGTGTCCGACGGGCCAGTGGGCGCGGCCTGGTTGATCACGCCATTAACGTTAGGGTCATCACTGAATGCATTGATGTTGAGTGCGCCAGCGTTGACGTCCGCCGCATTCAGCTCGGCCTGGTTGCTGGCGATATCGCCATCGGCAAGCGTACCGAGCAGATCCACTTCAAATTCGATGCTGATGGACTGCTGCGCCGAGCTGGGCGCCACATCGATATCACCGCTGACGGTGAGCAGGCCACTGCCATCAAAGGCACAGGTGGATGCACCGATCGGACAGGTGGAGGCATCTACCGTGGCCGAACTGATATCAAAACGCGTCGGATCCAGCTGATCGGTGATGGCGACGTCGTAAATTTCCTGATCGAGGTTGAACAGACGCACACGGTAACGCAGCCGGTCGCCGGGGATCGCGGTGGTCGCCGGCGAAATGCCCGTGGTCACATTGGTAACGGTTTTTTCGAAGTAATAACCGGTCAAGGCCGCAGTAATTTCTACCGCATCCTGATTGTCATCGGTGCCAACCGTACCGTCTGTCCGCGCGCCGATGTACTCGACCCGGCTGCCATTGCTGCTACTGTCGTTATACCAGAGCGTCGCCGCCGCAACGTTGGTGAGCAGGTCACCATCCGCCGGCTCGTTGCTGCCACCCGGCTGATCCAGCTGACTGGTGTAATCGATACGCAGAATGGCGTTGGGTGCCAATGCGCCCGCGCTATCGAGAAGTTCGACGCTCAACAGACCCGGACTGCCGCCGGGGCTGTAATTGACCACATAATCGGAAGGATCGAGGAGCGTGCCATCCAGCGTCACGGTCACCGTCGCGGACGGATCAAAATCCTGCATCTCCAGCGGCAACTGGTCTTCAACGACGATATTCCACGCCGGAGCGCCACCAATGTTCTGTACAAAAATGGTGAAGTCCGGCAGATCGCTGAAGTTCACCGCACTGGCGCTGGTGGTCTTGTCCACCAGCAGGTCGGGCTGCGAGATACTCAGCAGCTGCGCAACACCGTTCTCGCCGGGTAACGGATCGTACAGAACGCCATCAATATAACGGGAGAAGGTCCACTCAGCGACGTTGGTAAAGATCTTGCCGATATTGTTAAGCGGTGTGTCCTTCAGTACGACATCAATGGAAATATGAATCTGGTCATTCGCCGGCAGCGGATCGGGATTGATGATGGTAAAGGTCAGAACGCCTGGATCACTGGGATTGCCGATACTACTTGTAACAGTATAGTCCGGGCCTTCTGTCATCAGTCCCGTGGTGTCAGAACTCACAGTGATATCGATCAACTCGAGATCCACACCCAGCGTACCAGGCGTCAGATCATCGGTGATGACAATATTTCCCAGCTCGTTCAATGAACCGTAACCCGGAATCACCGTGCCGCTGACGGGATCAAAAAGAATCGGCACATCGAGAGTGTACCTGAACGGCACGCCGACACTGACAGAGGTAATCGGATTATCGCTGAGGTCCGTAGCGGATTTGTCGATCTTTTCGACTGGAATGATCAGGTCCTGACAGCCCTCTTTGACCGAACTGAAATCAGAACCGTTTACTGCCCAGACAAACGCCGAGCCGGAGACGTTGGCACAGGCGAAATTACCCTCGTAGCAAACGTTGTTGAAGATGATCAGCGTGCCAGGCACATGGCTGGCGAAGTTCAGCGTCGACGCCAGCGGATCCGAGCAGGAGAAATTCCTGATCGTACAGGAGCGGTCGATGGAGAGCTGGTCAGCGGGATCGAAGATCCGGCCATCGTTGGCAACCGCTCCGGGGCCATCCAGCACACACTGGTTGGGGTCGCCCGGATCATTCGGGCCCGATGTCGGTGATAACTCGAAGTCAGAAACGTTGAAGGAATCCGCCCAGACATTCGGCGCCAGACCGGTCAGGCAGACCACCAGCAGGCAGTACTTGAGCACAGCAACGCAACGCGCGCCCACGGACATTACCGCGGGCGACGTAGATGACGCCACTGATTGACTGGCAAGCACTGTATTCAACGTTTCGGCCTTTATTATCTGCTCTTGTTGCTTTCGTCCGGGGCCCCCACCCAGCAGGCAGGCAGGACTAATAGTTTAGTCTTACGGCCTGTCTCAGAGCGTGACGCGGCGCTCACACGCCCGGCAGAAACAACGACTTATAACAACGTTTTACCAAGACACGTGAAGCCGGTCACAGTGCGCAAGCGTCACTGGACCGGCGTACCACGTCGGTCGGACAGACCGATGGCGGCCATCACCCCGCGGGGAGGAAGTCGATGGGGTACAGTATCTTGGTCGAGGGCACGCCCTCTTTGGCGCCGAAATTGAACAGCTTTACGCGCGCCACTATCTGTTCCGACAATGCCGGGGAGTTCATGTCCGACGACTGCACCTTGCAGGCGGAGACACTGCCATCCGGTTCGATCGTGATCGCCAGCACCATCTTGCCGCGCAACGTCGGGTCATTACGCAACTCGCGATTGTAAATGCGATACAGCGCCGCCTTGTAGCGGTCGAACACAATCTGGATTTCTTCGTCGGTACGTGCCGGTCCGACACCGTCACTGACCGGTCGCGCGGCATCACGTGCGGCGGCACTGATCGAGCTTTCCACTCGGCCGGTTTCGACGCCGCTGATGCCACTGCCGCCGGCGCCAACGCCACCGCGGCTGATATTGGCGTTGGCAATACCGCCACTGCCACCGGTGGCTTCCGCCGCCAGCATCGAGCGAGAGCCCGGTGCGCCACCAAGCGAACGACTGCCGGCGTTAGTCACTTGCGCATCGGCGCCAAGGTTGGACACATCTGCATCATCAATCAGGTCAGAGAAGCTGTCCTTGAACGCCAGGACACCTTTGGTCTGGGCTGTTTCACGCGCTTTCTGTACCTGTTCCTTGGTCGGCTTCGGACGATCTTCCTTCTTCGCGACTTCCTTCTTCTGTTCTTCCTGCTTGACCGGTTGCGGCTTTTCAATCGGCTTGGGCGGCTGCTTCTTCTTCAGCATCTGCACCAGACGGTCAGGCACTTCCACTTTCTTGTTCGGATCCGGCTCCGGGAAGGTCCAGATCTGCGGAACGGTACCAATCACGAACATGAACAACAGCGAAATTAGAATGACCTTGCGCAGGCGACGACGGTCGTCGTCATTGCCGGCCCAGGGCAACACCGCCGGCTGGTAGCCCCGCGGCTTCATTTCTCTCTCAACAACGAACTCGAAGCGCGCGTCCTCTACCGCCTGGGCAACAGACGTGAGGTGATACTGGAGTTCGAAAATATCGTCTTTCTTGCTCTCGCAGGCAGTGTAAGCGCTGTCACGACTCTGCTGAGCTGCTTCAATCTTCTGCTTGAACGATTCGGCGCGCTCGACCGCCTGATTGACCACAGTCTGGCCATCTGCTGCGAAACGATCGCCCCAGAACAGGTCTCCGGCACCTTGATCCTGCAAGGATTTGAGCGCAGCACTGGCGGTCAGCAGCGCCTCGTACTTGGGCTTTTCAGCATTCAGTTGCTGCAGCTCAGCGTCAGCACTGTCGAGCTGCTGCTGCAACGAGGCCAGCGCTGCCGTGGCAGCGGCTATCTGCTCCGTCAAATCCTGCTTGCGTTGTTCTAATCGAGTAGTCACCGAGTCAGCCAGCCTTCAGTTATTTCTGGTTTACTGCCAGCGAAATTTTTGTGTAGCCAGCGGCTGTACAGGACGCCATGACACGTTTGAGGTGCTGGAACTTGACGTTCTGATCCGCCATCACAGTCACCTCCTTATTCTGGTCTTCCGTCTGAGTCTCCAAACCCAGTGCACTCTGGCGAATCTGCAACATGCGCTCGCGGATCGGCATGATCACTTCCTGCTTGCTGTCGATCACTTCCTGCATGGTCACCACCAACTCACCCTGGATCAGCACATCTTCGCTGCTGACCGCGATCACAATCGTCTCTCTGGGTTTGTTTTCTGCGATGGATTCTGGCAGCGTGATATTCTTCGGCGGCTCCATGTTCATGCCGTCCGACTGATTGACCAGCAGGTACAGCAGCAGGATGGTAAAAATATCCATCAACGAGGTCAGGCTCAGCGCGGTCATCGGCTGACGACCTCGCGACATGCGCTTCATTCGACGGCTTTCTTTCATGGCGCGTCGCCTATGGAAACTTCAGGGAACAAGATGAAATCCTCTGCAACGGCGGCAGGTGCGGCAGGATCAGCACCGGCCTGAGCGAGCTCATCCTCAGTCGGCTTGGGCGCTCGCCATACTTTGACGGCATCCATCACCGCGATGACATCCTTGTACTCGATGTCAGGCTCCATCAATACGTTAATGTCTTCTTTTTCCGGGTAGCGTTTCTTCAGCTCGCGCAACTGCAACGACAGCTGCGCCAGGTCGTACTTGTCGTCCTGCTTTGGCAACGTCACAGTGATCGCCTTGCCATTGCCGATCTGCAAACTGTTCTCGCGCACCATGACTTCAATGGTGACCAAAGGCTTGTCAGGGGTTTCACCGCCCGCAGCCGCCTGCGGCAGGTTCAACTCCTGAATCGTTACCTGGGAAAACACCGCGGTAGCCAGCAAAAACGGAATCAGTACCACCATCAGGTTAAGAAAGGTGGTGACGTCAAGATCCGGAGGCTGCTGCGGTCCTTTCCTGAATTTTTTAAGACCTGCCATGTTTAGCCCGGCTGACTGTTTTGACGTTTCGCTTTCGCAGTGATGTAGTTAAGCGTCTTCACAGAAATCATCTCCAGACTGCTGGAGATATTGTTGGCTTTACCACTGATGACGAAGAACAACACCAACAACGGAATACCGGTAATCAGACCGAATGCTGTAGTGTTCATCGCAATTGCAATGGAAGAGGAAAGCAGCGCTGATTTCTCTGCCGGTGCAGCATTCGCCACCGCCTCGAACGCAGAAATCAGACCGATAATGGTACCAAGCAGACCCAACAGGGTAGAAATGTTGGCGAACAGTGAAATGTAGCCGGTACGCGCTTCGAGCTGCGGGATGATTTCCATCATCGCCTCGTCCATGGCGATCTCAATGTCATCGCGACGTCGAACCGTGCCTTCACGCTCAAGACCCATGGACAACAGACTGGCGACCGTCGAGTTATCATCAGCCACCATTTGCCGCGCTGCCTCAAAATCTCCTTCCGCCAGAACCGGATGCAGGCGCTCCCACAAACTGCGGTTGGCGCGCTCAACCATCTTGAGCTTGATAAAGCGCTCAATGGCGAATGCCACGCCGAGCGTACCCACCAACAGGATCGGATACATCCAGAATCCACCCTCGGCAAAAAACTTGACGATGTTATCGATGAAGTTCACTTACTTTTCCTCACTGATGGAATTGCTTCGAACCGCACTCACTCTGGATTTGCGATCTTGTAAAAGTCGAGTTCACGCTGAAACACCGGCTTGTCGACGGGCACCATATCTTCACTGAGCAGACTCGACGTCAGCTCAGTCTCGACACCAATCTCGGATGATTTCCAGGGCACGATGTACAGCGACTTGGGCGCATCGTTATTACCCAGAATCGACATCCCCGAAATTACCTTCTCATCACCTTGTGCAGCAGGTTGTTTGCTATTCTCTTCCGCGCCGACCGCCGAAGCGCCCAGGCACATCAGCAGTACTGTTACTATTCTGACTGTCATGCTGACCTCCGCATATTACTGCCCGACGCGCCGCTTGACATCTTCGAGCCATATTTTCGCGGTCTCGTCATCGGGCACCGCCTTAACGTAATCCTGGTAGGCCCGATACGCGCAATCATAGTCACGCAGGTAAAGGTCGCACAGGATTCCGAGATTCTTGTTGGCTGCCGGGAAATTGGGGTACTGGGCGAGAACGTTCTGGTAGATCGCTCTGGCCTCATCAAACCGGCCAGTCTTGCGATACAACAGTCCCAGCTCATTGCTGGCGACGGGGTTGGAGGGGTCTATCGCCAGCGCGGCATCAAAGCTCTTTTCCGCTTGATCCAGCTTCCCCAGCTTTACCTGGACCATCGCCAGATTAATCAGCGGCACCGGGGTTTGCTGTGATTTACTTATCACTCCACTAAGAATTTCTTCCCCCTTCTGGTATTGCTCGGCATTGATGGCCGTCATCGCCCGGGCAAACTCCTCCCTCACCTCGGCCGGCACATTGCCATAGAGCGGGCCGGACTGGGAGCCAGTGGTGCTGCAGCCTGCCGCGAGCACCAGCAACAGCAGCGGCGCCGCTGGCGTGAGCACTGCCTTCAAGATTCCTCGACGGAGCATTCTCATCCTCCCGTGGCGCCGACTTCAGCATCCGGCGTAGCCGATGCGTCGGAAGTTTCTGCAGCGCCTTCTGCTGCTTCTGCTGCTTCTACTGTCTCAGCCGTCTCAGCCGTTTCTGCCGCTTCGACCGAGTCTACTGTTTCAACTGCTTCTGCCGTTTCCCCGGCTTCTGCTGCGTCGACAGTTTCCGCAGGAACTGCCATCGCGGCGGCATCGCTGTCTTCGGCGGCATCCGGTGCATCCGTCTGTTCATCCGGCTGCTCCGGCGCCGCCGCGTCCGTCGTCACCGCCATCGCCGCTGCTGCGGCCGGTGCAACAGCAACCGGCTCGGGCGCAGGCGGCACAGGATCGGTCAGCGCCTGATAGCCGGATATATCCAGCGAGGCGATAAACCCGGCGCTCTCTTCAGGCTTGGCATAGCGACCCGGCATCAGCACCGCAAGCCGCGCCATACTTTTATCAACCCAGTCGTTA
This sequence comes from uncultured Alcanivoracaceae bacterium, assembly GCA_964389795.1. GTDB lineage: Bacteria > Pseudomonadota > Gammaproteobacteria > Pseudomonadales > Alcanivoracaceae > JARGPN01. Next base: position 93,653 of record CAYMEY010000002.1, on the reverse strand, counting down.
TAGATACCTTTCAGAATCAGGTCGGTGTTTTTCTGATGGATATCGATCGCCTTTTCCTCGAACGGGTAGGATTGATCGTCCAGCAGCATTTCATACTGCTCAGCTTCAAGCTCATCAAGATTGGCCGGGCGCTCAGAATCACGCAGAGACTTACTGAAATTGAAATATACCTCGGCAATGTAATAAGTCGCCGCCGCGGTCACATCACCTACGCCGTATTCGGTCAGCTTGGTGAATGCGGCGTTGGTCGACTTCATCGCGTCCTTCTTGCGCGGCAAACTTTTCTCGAATGGCTGCGTCAAGGTCAGTTCAGCAAACGCCTCGAAACGCGGTTCGGTCAGAATCAGCGCAGACGTTGCGCCCAGATAGCGCGTGCGATCAGTACGTTCCGGACCGGCTTTCGCATCCGCGGATACAATCGCATCGAGTTCGCGCATGTAGTCGCCTTCCTTGCCCAGCTCCTTGAGGATGACGGCAACCTTGTAGCGCGTATCCAGCGCCAGCTCGAGCGGGCGCGGGAAATAATCCACATAGCGACGGTATACCCGCAACGCTTTCGGCTTTGCATTAGCCTCGACATACAATTCTGCCGCCAACATAAGCGCCTCGCGGCGTACCTGCTCATCGTCAGATTCAGTCTCGATACGCTCATATTCTGCCGCCGCCAATTCCAGCTTGCCGGCCTTGCGATAGACGTGCGCAATCTTCTTGGTGACGTCTTTCTGCAGTTCGTGGTCGGGGTAACGATCGCGGAATGCCAGCAACACCTCAGCAGCACGGTCCCAGGCCTCAAGATTGATCAGTGCGGTCGCGCCATCGTAATCCGCCGTCGGCCGGATGGTCGCATTGGGTGCCACTGCACCCACGCGCAGGAAGTGGCCGGCCGCGGTTTCATAATTGCCCGCCTGATTGGCTTCTTCACCCTGCTTGTAGATTGATGCGGCCAGGTTATCGATCAGGCCCTTGCGTGACGGGTCGTCTTCTGCGGTGAGCTCAAGCACATTGACGTAGCCCTCCTCTGCCTCACCGAAACGTGCCAGTTCGTAGGAGGAGTGTGCCACCACCAGCCAGGCGCCACGGCGCAGGGATGCGTCCGCCTGCGGGAAATTGACCAACAACTTGCGCCCGGTTGTGGCGGCAAAATCGTAATCTCGCGTCGCATAGATATCATCCACGGCCGCCGCCAGCACCAAGGCTGCCTTGTCATGCTCGGGGAAGGCTTCTGCGAATCGCAGCGAGCTGCGAATGATGCTCTGCATGATCACCGGACGTGACGCTTCGGCAGCAGCATCGAAATCCTGACGATGGGAATAGACAGCGGCATAACCTGCTGCTGACGCCTTGTCGTGCAGCGGGTAGTCGTAGGCGGTGCGCTCATACTCCACAGCCGCGGCCGCGAACGATTTGTTTTCCAGCAGCAGATCTGCAAGACGGTAGTTCATCACCGGCGACTCAAGGTCGCTCGGGAATGACTCCAGGAACTCTCTATACCAGCGTCCGGCTTCGGCAAAATTCTCTGCTTTCTGGTTGGCAAACAGAGGATCCTGATACAAGGCGTGGTAGTAGCTGGCCAGCTCCTTGAGGTTGGACTTCAACAGCTCAACCACGTCCGGGTAGGCATTGACATCGAAATAGGTCCAGTACACCGACTTCAGACCATAATTGGTAACGAAGTCCTTGTTGGCGGTAATCACCAGCTTGGGGAAGCCGCCCTGCTTGTAGATCTCAATGACGCGCATATCAAAATGCGGCGCCACCTTGTGATACGGGTTAAGCGCAACGAACGCCTTGTACGCGTTGGCCGCATCCGCATAGCGACGCTTCTCGAGATAGTGCTCACCAAGGTTCGCGTAGATATTCACTTCATAGCTACGATTGCCGCGCCGGGCGAAGTATTCATCCACTGCTTCGGCGCCACCGAGCGCGGAGAAACTCAAGCTGATAACCCGATACGTGTCTTCGACACGCTTTTGCTCAATATCATCCTTGGGATTCTCAAAGTCGTAACCCTGGCTGACCTTGTAATCCAGCAACGCAATAAACTGATCCAGACCTTCCTGGTGCATGTCCTGCTTATAGTAAGTCCAGCCAAGCTTGTACAACGCCAGCTCGTAGTAGAACGAACGCTCGCCCATCTTGACGATCACCAGATAGGCTTCTTCCGCATCCAGATACTTCTTGCGGGTAAAATAGTATTCACCACGACGGAACTGGATTTCATCAATAAAGCTGGAGTTGGGGTAATCACGAACGATCTGGTTCATGACGACCATCGCTTGTTCGACTTCACCCAGCTCTTCATAGGCGCGCGACATCTGGTATAACACCTGATCGTTGCGCTCGTAGTTGGGGTATTTCTCCAGCAGCTGCTTGTACAGTGCCAGCGCCTCCATGGCATTGGCATTCTCAAGATCTGCCCCGGCCTGGCCGCCCATGTCTGCGGACGCCGATGATTGGATCGCCCCGGTATCGGTGGCACGATTCTCGAAATCGGCCTGGGATTCATCATGTGATGCAATACGGTTGGCACTGGTCTCAGTAGTGGGCTGCGTCGCCCCGGCTGACTCCGGCTGATCGAGCTGATCCGGTGCCGGCGGCGGCGTGACCGCCACCGGCTTGCGCACTGACTCACCGCTGCCTTCAAGCAAGCCGTATTCTTTTTCAATCTTCAGGTCGGCAAGGCGACGAATTGCCTCCGGCGCCAATGCGGCATCTGGCGTTTCCTCGAGAAACTTCTGGTAACTGGCCATGGCCTTTTCGATGCCGCCATCAATCCTGGCATCTTCAAGCTCAATTTCGACGCTCTTCAGTTTTCCAATGGTGCCACGATTGTCCAGGCTGGCGCAGGACACCAGCGTCAGACACACCATCGCACTTGCCAACCGAAGGCGCATCATTGCTCGCTCTCCGCGGGTGGCACATCGGCCCCCTGCTGCGACTTGATCGCGCGATCATAGCTCTCCGCCATGGCGAAGCGCGCCTGCACCTGATATTGCTGGATACGCTTGCGGCGCAGCTCGAATTCATTGATCGCCATCATTTCGATCATGCGACCCTGACGCGCCATCAAGGTGGCAACCTGGGTGCTGGCTTCGCGAATTCGGGTGCGCGTACGCGACAGCGGCGCGTTGTAACCCTGATAACTCTGGGTCGCCGCCTGACGGGTGCGCACATAGTTTTGATAAATCTCCTGCATCCGGGCGATTTCGTCATCCAGTGCATAGAGATGGTTATAGGTATCGGTAAAGCGCTGCTGGTAACTGGTTTGCAGGTCAAACTCGATCACGCCCTGCATGCGCGCAATGCGGCGCCGCGCTTCCTCGCCCTCAGGCGACGGGTCACTCTTGTAGAGTTCTTCCTGTGCCGCCAACTGTTGCAGGGCAATACGCTCATCAGCGGTGGCAAGAAAATCCGGCCGCGGCATCACCAGCATATGCTCCAGACGCTCAGCCAGACTCTGGCGTTGCTCCAGGCGCAGGCGAATACGCGAATCCAGTACACGAAAACGTTTGTCCAGATCCGGCAGCAACGGCTCATAGTAACGGCGCCGGAATTCGATGATCTCCTCGTAGGCGTCCAGATGGCCGACCCAGGCCTGCAGACGTTTGCGCAGATCCTCCAGATCCTGATAGTTGCGTAGCGATGACTGGAAATCGTTTGAGGCCATCAACTGGGTGAGATACCAGGTTTCCGGCGCTTCAGGCAGCTCACGCAACTTGATCGCCCAATCCTTGTCCTGCTTGAGCTCCTCACGCACCAACGCCTTGAGGAAGTTGCCGTTGCGAACACTTTCAATGGATTGATTAACGCGCTTGAGCTCCTGCTCAAACACTTCAAGTGCCTTGCCGTACAACAGCGCCGCGCGGCCATGCAGTTCGAGCTGTGCATAGGCATAGGGCACACCAAGCAGACTTTCCTGCACCGCCTTGTCGGTGGGATTGCGCTTGGCAAGAATGCTCCACGGCACCAGTGCGCGATCAAATTTACCCTGTGCCACATCAGACCAGCCGGAGCCGAGCAAGGCCTTGTCGGAGAACGGTCCCACCAGACGGACGCGGTCCAGATACTGCTTGGCGTCTTCTGGCTTTTCCGCCTCCAGCAGGCGGTATCCCAACACCAGATTGGCCTTATCACGAATCGCTTCGGTGGACTCGTTGTCCGACTTGACCTGACCGGCCTTGGCCAGCTGTGCAATGCCCGCCTTCTCCTTGCCTTGCAGGAACAGCGCCATGCCAAGGTTGTAGCCAGCGAAGCCGCGATAGCCACGCACATCACGCATGTCTTCGAGGATCTCTACGGCATCGGCGAAGCGACCGTTGACCATATATATCTGTGCTCGCAGGAAGCGCTCCTCATCACGAATACGCTCCGGCACCTTGCCACTGATGCGCTCGATTGCTTGCAGGGCTTCAACGGGCTGGCTTTTTTCATAGTAAATGCGCGCCAGACGGTAAGCCGCCTCATTGCGCACGTCATCACTGACATTGCCTTCCAGCACCGCCTTGAACGCGCGACCGGCGCGCTTGTGCATGCGGTAGTAGAGCTCGAAATCGCCGACTGAAAACTCGGCCAGATTGGCATGGATATGAAAGGGATCCAGATTCGGCTCGTCGACACGGCCAAACTGTATCAACTCGTTATCAAGGTGACTGATGGCGTCGAAATATTCGCCCTGCTGGGCATAGAAGAACGCCTCGCCAAGATACAGATCGCGCGGCTTGCCGGCAGCTGACGAATCAGCCGCGGCAAGATGCCCTGCGGAACAGGCAGCGATAAGAATCAGGACAGGACGCAGCATGATTTAACGATCTTTGAACTGGACTTTGCTGCCGCCAATGGTCGATCCCGACACCTGAATCTCGACCAGTCGCGGCCCGACTTCCTTGGTGAAAGTATGGGACGCTGGCTTGCTGCTCCCCGACTTGTCGATCAGCGTGACTTCAAGCTTGTGTTCGCCGGCGCGCACGTTACCGGTGTAGATGCGCTGCACGCCACCGTTGCGCAGGCCTTCGATTTCCTTGTGCGTGTAGAGATGATGCGTCACCGTCTTGCCATCAATGGCAACATCCATGGCATCGAGGCGGAATTCATCACCGGGATTAAACGACACAAAGATCGAGACATGGGTGTTGGACGGGTACAGCAGCTTCTCTTCGAGCTGCAACAGCTCTGACGAAATCGCCAGCACATCCGATTTGATGTCCTGCACCTGTTCATCCAGCCCCTTGATCTGCTCACGGGATACCTCTTCCGCCAGCACTGCGGAAGACGCGCACACCCCGAGTACGCCAAATATGATGGCTATGGCCACGTTACGCATGAGAATCCACCTGAAAACTGGGTCAGTATCCGAATAAAGGCTTACATGAGACTCTTTTACGAGAAAAAAATCCTTGTACTGGCCCGCAAATCCAGCGCGCCAACTGTCGGATATTTTTTATAAATAACAATGAACTGGAAAACATTGTTAAAGAGTGACGCAGGTTTGGAAAGCGCCTTGAGCGGGCAGAGGGGTCTCTCACGCGGGGATTGTGACGCATGTCACACAAGTAGCAGGCGAACTGCGGATGAGCCCGGACCGCGGGCTCATCCACGACCGCATCAGGGCATCTCGTCGATTTCCTTGACCTCCGGGACGATGAAATCCTGCTTGGTCATGTTCATCGCCAGCGCTATCGAACAAACGATGTAGATGGACGAGTAGGTACCGATAATCACGCCAATGGACATGGCCAGCGAGAAGCCATGCACCGCCTCACCACCGAAGAACTGCAGCGCCAGCACCACCAGCCAGGTGGTCAGCGCAGTATTGATAGTACGCCCCAGAGTCTGGCGAATGGCATCGTTAACCACCTCGGCGGGATCATTCAGCCGGGTGCCGCGGAAAGTATCGCGCACATAGTCGGCGATCACGATGGAGTCGTTGATCGAGTAACCGATCAACGCCAGCAACGCCGCCAGCACGGTCAGATCCACCTGCCACTGGAACAGCGAAAAAGCGCCAATGACGACAATGACGTCATGAAACAGTGCCACCACCGCCGCCACACCAAACTTGTTGGAGAAGCGGATCCAGACATACACCAGCATGGCGCCGAGCGCCATCAACAGCGCCAGGCCCGACTCATCGCGCAGCTCATCACCCACCTGCGGTCCGACAAACTCGACCCGACGCAACTCCAGATCGGGCATCTCGGCCTGCAACTCGGCAAACAGCATGTCACCGACTTTATCCGCCTCCACATCACCGCGCGGCGCTACCCGCACCACCATGTCCTTGGCAGAACCAAAGTGCTGAAGTACGGCACCATCAAACGGTGTATCCGCCAATGCGGCGCGCGCCTGCTCCAGGGACACATCCTGTTCGGAGTGCACCTCAACCAGCGTACCGCCGGTGAAGTCGAGACCCAGATTGAGGCCGCGGGTAAACAACAAGGCGATCGAAGCAATCACCATTGCCGTGGAAATGGCACCGAATACCTTGCGCCACTTCATGAAATCAATGTTGTTCAGCATGCTCATGATGTCGCCCTCAGATACTCAGTTTCGACGGCGCACGGCCCGCGCGCCCGTAGATCAGTTCAACGATCGACCGGGTGCCGACAATGGCCGTGAACATGGAGGTCAAGATGCCGATGAACAGCGTCACGGCAAAACCTTGCACCGTGCCTGTGCCCGCGGCAAACAGAATGATGGCAGCAATAATGGTCGTGATGTTGGCATCGACAATAGTGCTGAAGGCGCGATCAAAGCCGGCATCAATCGCCTGCAACGGACTGAGCCCGTTCTTCAACGATTGTTTGATCTGTTCAAAGATCAACACATTGGCGTCCACCGCCATACCGACGGTCAACACGATACCGGCGATACCTGGCAATGTCAGAGTGGCACCGGGAATCATCGACATAATGCCAATGATGATGACCAGATTACCGAGCAGTGCAACGTTGGCGACCAGACCGAATACCTTGTACCAGATCGCCATAAATGCCAGCACCAGCACCATACCGAGCACCATGGAATTGAAGCCGGCCTTGATGTTGTCGGCACCGAGGCTCGGACCGATGGTGCGTTCTTCGATGATGAACATCGGCGCCGCCAGCGAACCAGAGCGCAACAACAGGGCCAGTTCAGAGGCTTCCGCCGGGCTGTCGAGCCCGGTGATCTGGAAACGGCTGCTGAACACGCCACGAATGGTGGCGACATTGATGACGTACTTTTCCGTGGTGGTGACATTGCGCCGCTGGGCCTTGCCCTGCTCATCGACATAGCGTTCGATATCGGTCTTGGTTTCGATAAACAGCACCGCCATCGGATTGCCGACGTTTTTCTCCGTGGTGCGTTTCATATTGCGGGCACCGGTGGCATCCAGTGTGATACTCACCAGTGGCGATCCATCATCCGGATCGAAACCCATCTGCGCATTGGTAACTTCATCGCCGGTAACGATGGCCTGACGGCGCAGAATCTGCGGCATGCCACCATTACGCATCGGGAAAATTTCTGTGCCCGGCGGCGCCACACCGGTCATGGCACGGTTGCTGCCAAATTCGTGCGCCACCAGACGAAACTCCAGCGTCGCGGTGCGACCAAGAATACGCCGCGCTTGCGCTGCATCCTGAATGCCCGGCAACTGCACGACGATACGGTCAGCACCCTGTCGCTGCACCACGGGCTCGCCAACGCCCAGTTCGTTGACACGATTGTTCAGAGACGTACGGTTTTGATCGACCGCGTAGTCCTGCAATGCCTTGATGGCTTGTGCGGTGAGAATCAACTCCAGCGTATTCGGGTCGTCATCGACATCCTTGCGGACAAACTCACGCAGCTTGCCGGAAATCAGCGTCGCCGCCTGGTCTGTATCCTGTTCGCTGGCCATAAAAATGCGCAGGCCATGCTCCACTTCACCGTCCGGACGTTCGCGATTCTGAACCTCAACCGAGCGGTAGCGAATGCCCTCTTCTTTCAGCAACAGTTTGACTTCACCGGACCAGGCTTCAAGGCGCGACGCCAACGCCGCATCGACATCCACCTGAATCAGGAAGTGCACACCGCCACGCAAGTCGAGCCCGAGATTCATCGGACTGGCTCCCACGGCGCGCAACCATTTTGGTGTCGTCGGCGCCAGGTTCAGTGCCACCACATAGTTATCACCGAGCATTTCTTCGGCGACTTCCTTGGCGAGCAATTGGGCTTCGTTACTGTCGAGCCTGACCAGCCAGGAACTGCCAATGATTTCACCGGGACCATGAGCCAACTCCTTCTGATCAAGCAGCTCAAGCACACGCGCCTGCACATTGGCAGACACTTCACCGCCCGCATCAGCGCTACTGATCTGGATTGCAGGAACGTCGGGATAAAGATTTGGCAGCGCATACAGGCCGCAGACCAACAGCGTTGTCAGCAGCAGGAAAAATTTCCAGCGCGGGTAGCGAGTCATGGCTCTCCCCAGATTCCTGACACAGGAATGAAATTATTGTGTTCCCGCAGGAACCTGCCTGCAGGCGAACGGGCGCTCATTGGCGAGGCTGGTTCGCCTGCAGGCAGGCTCCTACAAGGGATTCATCAGATGGATTTGATCGTGCCCTTGGGCAAAGTCGCCTGAACACTGCCCTTCTGCAGCTTGATCTCCAGTCCGTTGGAGATCTCGATCACCACGTATTCGTCCGTCACTTTCACGACCTTGCCGAGAATGCCGCCGGAGGTGATCACTTCATCACCCTTGCCCAGCGCGCCGATCAATTCCTTGTGCTCCTTGGCGCGCTTGTTCTGCGGCCGGATCAGGAAGAAATAGAACAGCACCACCATGCCGATAATCAGCAGCCAGTCCATACCCGCCGCCGCTGGCGAACCCGGGGCCTGACCAGCGCCTTCAGCAAAAGCAGACTCGATAAACAAACTCATGGAAATTTCCCCTTATGGGTGGTCAAAGCGCCGGCGTTTGCTGGCCGCGCGCATGGTAGAAGGTGTCGACAAAGGCCGACAATGTACCGGCTTCAATAGCCCCCCGCAATCCGGCCATCAGCGTCTGGTAGTAATGCAGATTGTGGATCGTGGCGAGCTGCGCCCCGAGCATTTCCCCACACTTGTCCAGATGGTGCAGATAGCTGCGGGAGAAATGGGTGCAGGTGTGGCAATTACAAGTGCTGTCCAGCGGTCCAGTGTCATGGCGGTGGCTGGCATTGCGGATCTTGATCACGCCGGCGCTGGTGAAAAGATGACCATTGCGGGCATTGCGGGTCGGCATCACGCAATCAAACATGTCGATGCCGCGCCGCACCGCCTCGACGATGTCCTCCGGCTTGCCCACCCCCATCAGGTAGCGGGGGCGGTCAGCGGGCATGTCCGGGGTCAGCTCGGCCAGCACGCGCAGCATTTCTTCCTGCGGCTCGCCCACTGACAGGCCGCCGACGGCATAGCCGTCGAAGCCGATTTCGGTCAATCCGGCCAGCGATTCCTTGCGCAGACTGGTGTACATGCCACCCTGCACGATGCCAAAGCAGGCCGCATCATTGCCGTCGTGGGCGGTCTTGCTGCGCTGTGCCCAGCGCAGCGACAGCTCCATGGAGGTACGCGCCTGCTGCTCGGTGGCCGGAAACGGCGTGCACTCATCGAAAATCATGCAGATATCGCTGCCGAGATCGCGTTGCACCTGCATCGCCTCCTCGGGCCCGAGAAAGATCTTGTCGCCGTTAATGGGGGAACGAAAGGTCACGCCCTGCTCGCTGATCTTGCGCAGCGCGCCCAGACTGAACACCTGGAAACCACCGGAGTCGGTCAGGATCGGCTTTTGCCACTGCATGAAGTCATGCAGGTCGCCATGGGCGCGGATCACCTCGGTGCCTGGCCGCAGCATCAAGTGGAAGGTGTTGCCCAGACAGATCTCGGCACCGGTGGCCTCGAGGTCGCGCGGCAGCATGGCCTTGACCGTGCCATAGGTGCCCACCGGCATAAATGCCGGCGTTTGCACGGTGCCGCGCGGAAACGTCAGGGTGCCGCGCCGTGCTGCGCCATCCTGCGCCGTCAATGTGAACTGCATTCTCGACATGATTGGTTCGTCGCCTTCCTTTCTTTCTCGGTAGGAGCTTGCCTGCAAGCGAACTGGACCTTGCCGACTGCCAGTTCGCTTGCGGCCAAGCTCCTACAAATACGGGGTTAATTCAGGTCCTGCCGTTCGATAAACATGGCGTCGCCGTAACTGAAGAAGCGATAGCCCTCGCGCACGGCCTCGTTATAGGCATGCAGAATGTTTTCCCGCCCCGCCAGCGCACTCACCAGCATCAGCAGCGTCGAGCGCGGCAGGTGGAAATTGGTCACCAGTGCATCAACGGCACGAAAGCGATACCCCGGATAGATAAAGATGTCGGTGTCCCCGCTGCCTGCCCTGACGGTACCGCCTGCGGAGGCCGATTCCAGTGCCCGCAATGAGGTGGTGCCAACGGCAATCACACGACCACCGCGCGCCCGCGCCAACTGGATCTGCTCCACCAGCGTGTCGGGCACCTGGTACAGCTCACTGTGCATGCGGTGTTCTTCCACCGTGTCGACGCGCACCGGCTGGAACGTGCCCGCCCCCACATGCAGGGTGACAAAGCCGGTATCGACGCCGGCGTCGCGCAGCTGCGCCAGCATCTGCTGATCGAAATGCAGGCCGGCGGTAGGCGCCGCCACGGCACCCGGCTTGTCGGCGTAGACGGTCTGGTAGCGTTCCAGATCTTCATCGTCGTCGGCACGATCTATATAAGGAGGCAGCGGCATATGGCCAATGCGCTCAAGCACATCCAGCAGGGTGTCGCTGCCACTGAAGAACAGGTGGAACAGCTCGCCCTGACGGCCGCGCATCTCGGCGCGCACACCGCCGTCAAACTGCAGCCAGCTGCCCGGTTTGGGCGACTTTGAGGCACGCACATGGCAAAGCGCCTCGCGCTCGCCGGTGAGTCGCTCCACCAGCACTTCCACCTTGCCGCCGCTTTCCTTCTGGCCGAGCAGCCGCGCCGGAATCACACGGGTGTCGTTGAATACCAGCAGGTCGTTGGCGCGGACAAAGTCGAGCAGATCCGGGAACTGGTGATGACCCAGTCCGGCGCGGGTCAGGCTGAGCAGACGGGAACCGCGCCGTTCGGCGCTGGGACGACGCGCGATCTGCGCATCCGGCAAATCAAAATCGAAATCACTGACATCCATCGTACTGTACCGGCACGGGAATCGGGGGCGGCAAGGATACCGGTTTTGCCCTGAGCACGCATCCTGCCTTAGCCGTAGGAGCCAACCTGCTGGAGAACAGTCCAGCTCAGGCCGGGTTCGCCAGCAGGCTGGCTCCTACCTGTTTGGGACGTGATTGATTGGTTGATGCCAACGCTGGCGCTGGCAAACATTGCTGCTTATACTGCGCGCCCTGAGGGCCCAGCGGCCCCCACGACCCTGTGCCAGAGTGGCGAAATTGGTAGACGCAGGGGATTCAAAATCCCCCGCCCGCGAGGGTGTGCCGGTTCGAGTCCGGCCTCTGGTACCACTTCTTTATATGCAGGTTGTCGGCCTGCCTGTCAGCGAGGCACCCGCCGTGAGCCAGAACTGGACCACCCAGGACCTGCCCGCCGCCGGCCTCGGTCGTCGGCTGATTGCACTGACCTATGACGCCTTCCTGATTGCCGCCATCTGGTTTGTCACCGGCGGCCTCTGGGTAATTCTGTATCCCTACACCGGCCTGCCCACCGAAGACATCAACGGCGTCACCCGCGCCACGCCGGCGATGCTGCATGGCGTGCTGTTCCCGCTGCTGCTGCTGGAAACCTGGGCGTTCTATGCCTGGTTCTGGCTGCATGGCGGCCAGACACTGGGCATGCGCGCCTGGAAGCTGATGACCCGGGATTACCGCCGCCGGCCGATGACGCTGGCGCAGACGCTGGTGCGCTTCGTCGGCGGGGCCCTGTCCTGGGGGCTGGCCGGTGGTGGCTATTTGCTAGCATTGTTCCCCCCCAACCAGACCCTGCATGATAGGCTTTCAGCCACGGAAACTGTGGTGGTACCCAAGGCGGGCTGAGCCCTCGCCATCTGGACCGACCAGGGAAGAAACACTATGACTCAGATGCCTGCCAAAACCTTTGGCGCCGCTGCGCTGTTAGCACTGATCTCCGGCTGTGGCGGCGGCGCCACTTCCGCTGAAGACACCTCTGAGCAAAAAATCACCGCCTGTTTGCCGCAGTCCGAGTTCGTCCTGAATCTGGCCCCCATTATCATTTCGGAGCTACCGATTGGCTCCGGTGGATACGGCAGCGGCTTCACTATGACTAATCTTGGTGGCTACTCAACTTCGCCTGACTCCTCCATAACGATTACTGCCTACAGCAGCCAGCAAAACGCCCAAACCGAATTACTGGAACGAAAAGTCGTCGCTAAAGATGGCATCAGTATCGGGCTTGATGAAGAAGGCATGGGAGAGATCGATATCTACCCGCCAGAAACCGAAAATTGCGTTCCCATCGACGTTATAACTATTGTGGCCAGCGGCATTCCCGGCCACGAGACGGGTAGCTTCCCGAATTCAGAAAATCCCTACGCCATTACCGAGCAAACACGTGAGCTAAGCGCGCAAGTGAGTGGCGATCTGTACATGATTCCCGTCGACCTGACACCCGATCGCCTGGACGGCTTTCTCTTTAACGGTGTACCAATCCAGATGCGCGAGTTGAGCTGCGCCGGCCCGCAATGTGGCGTGAGCGGTACCGCTAACCCTCTCCATGCGCCCTCCCTTTACGGTATAGATAGTCACAATGCCCATGTGCTGAGCGATGGCAGTTACCATTATCACGGTGACCCGCACACGCTTTACGATGATAGCGGCGCGACAGCATCACAGGTGATTGGCTTTGGCGCCGATGGCGTACCCATCTTCGGACCGTGGATCAATGACGGCGGCCTGATTCGCAAGGCGACTTCAAGCTACCATCTGAAAACGGGCTATCGCCCGGAACCGAATGACAGCCTCAGCTACGACGGCACCTTTGCAGAAGACTATGAATATGTGGATGGAAGCGGCGATCTTGATGTCTGTAATGGCATGTTCATCGATGGTGTTTACGGCTATGTCGTTACCGACACTTTCCCGTACGTGATGAACTGCCTGCGACGCGAACCAGACCCGTCATTCAATCTGGAATAGTTATGCCTGCCAAGTCTCTGCGGGCAGGTCTATTGGAGAAACACATGAATTACTCCCAAGGGCTTCGACAATTCACTTCCGAAGCCCATACAAGCCTCACTCCTGACTCAGAAAACAAAAAAACCTGGCCATAAGCTTCTCTGGTAACCCCGTCGCCATCTACTCTCGCGTCTGTCACCTTCCCATGTTCAAGGGTTTGCACTAATTTCCCGCCCTCGTGGACCAGGACTTTTCTAACAGAGGCGTCTGGCAGGCCGATATGTGCACTAGTGCAGGGCAGCAATTCACTTTCTACTGACAGTCCATTCTCATAAATGACACTGTAAGAAACCCGGGCGTCATAGCCATTCATTATCACTGGACCATAAAACCTATCACAGCTCGCCAAAAATGCAGGCGCAACTATTGCAAAGAGCCCAACCTTTTTCAAAGTTTCCACCAATGTCTGATACCAATCGAATATTTTTCCATTAATCCAAAATTTCTTTTACGGGATGATCTTTCAACACCTCCAACTAGAAGCCGTTTGCATATCTTCCGCGAAATATGCGAGCAGGATTCTGCTCCGCTCAATTCTCTACCCGAAATCCTTGCACACCGGGCAGGCGGGATCTTTGCGAAACGCGAGCGACTGCCAGCTCAGTGTCTTGGCATCGAACAACATCAATTTGTTTTCCACCGGCAAACCGCACAGCAGCTTGATGGCCTGTAGTGCTTGCAAGGCACCGATGGTGCCGACCACGGGGCCAAGCACACCGGACTCACTGCAGAAGGTATCGGCGCCTTCCCCTTCGCCATACAAACAGGCATAGCAAGGCGCATCCTGATCGCGAAAATCAAACACCGCCAGTTGTCCTTCAAAACGAATCGCGGCGCCAGACACCAGTGACACACGCGCAGCATGGCAGGCGCGGTTTACCAAAGAACGGGTGGCGAAATTATCGCTGCAATCGAGCACCACACTTGCCTGCCGCACCAGTTCAGTCAGTAGCGCCTCGTCCGCAAAGCGACAATGAGCTTGCACTTCAATCTGGCCATTCAGCGCGCGCAACTGCGCGGCCAGTGCATCAGCCTTGTTGTCGCCTACCTGAGATTCACGGAAGCCGATTTGACGATGCAGATTGGAGGCTTCCAGTTGATCGCCATCCACCAGAATAATTTTCTTCACCCCGGCGCCCGCCAGATAAAGCGCCGCCGGATTACCGAGCCCACCGGCTCCAATCACCAGTACGGTGGCAGCAGCAAGTTTTTCCTGACCGTCGATATCGATATCCGCCAGCAGGATCTGGCGGCTGTAACGCAGCAGTTGCTCGTCAGTCAGCATGGCCGAGTGTCACCCTGTCGTTGTCGCCGAGATCGCGCAGTGTTTCGATGCGCGCAAAACCGTTATCACAAAGAATAGTTTGTACCGCATCGGCCTGATCATAGCCGTGCTCCAGTGCCAGCAATCCACCGACACGTAACAGCGGCCGACTCTGCGCGACAATGACGCGGATATCATCCAGTCCGTCGTCTCCCGCCACCAACGCACTGCGTGGCTCGAAGCGCACATCGCCCTGATCAAGATGACGATCCTGCTCGGCAATATACGGCGGATTGGAGACGATGGCGTCGTAGTCACCGTGCAAGCGTGCGCACCAGTTGGACTGCAGGATTTTCACGTTAGTGGCTTGCAGCCGCGACACATTGCGCTGCACCAGATCAAGAATGGCGACGGTAAAATCCACCGCCTCCAGCTGCCAGCGCGGCCGCGACAGCGCCAGTGAAATGGCAATTGCACCCGTGCCGGTGCCAAGATCGGCGATACGCAACGCATCGTCGGCAGGCAAACGTTCCAGCACCGCATCCACCAGCAGCTCCGTGTCAGCACGCGGAATCAGGGTATCCGGCGACACCAGAAATTCATGCTGGTAAAACGCCTGCCGTCCGACCAGATAGGCCACCGGCTGACCCTCGGCGCGACGCTGCAGCCAGTCACGAAATTGCGCCGCCTGGGCGGCGCTGACTTCGTGTTCAGGATGACTGAAGAAATAACTGCGCGGTTTATTGAGCACATGGCCGAGCAGAATTTCGCAATCTACCCGCGCACTGTCCGAACTGTCCGCCAGCCGTTGCGTACCTTCCGCCAGCAGCGCCGCCAGCGTCGTCATCAGTGCGCCTCGGACAGCTGTGCCAGCTGATCGGCCTGATGCTCTGCCATCAAGGCACCGAGCACTTCATCAAGGTCGCCATCGACGACGGCATCGAGTTTATACAGCGTGAGATTGATGCGGTGATCGGTGAGGCGCCCCTGCGGAAAGTTATAGGTGCGAATGCGTTCCGAGCGATCGCCGCTGCCAACAAGCGATTTACGTGTTGCCGCCTGTTCAGCATGGCGGGCACTCTCCTGCGCGTCAGCAAGCCGCGCTTTCAGCCATGACATTGCCTTGGCCTTATTCTTGTGCTGGCTGCGCTCTTCCTGACATTCCACCACCACGCCGGTGGGAATATGGGTGATCCGTACGGCGGAGTCGGTGGTGTTGACGTGCTGACCGCCGGCACCGGAAGAGCGGTAGGTATCAATACGCAAATCTTCATTACGGATATCAATCTCTTCGAGATCGTCGGCTTCCGCCATCACTGCCACGGTGCAAGCGGAGGTATGAATACGCCCCTGCGACTCGGTCGCCGGTACGCGCTGTACCCGGTGCGCGCCGGATTCGAATTTCAGCGCCGAAAATACATTGTCGCCGATCACGCGCGAAATAATTTCCTTGTAGCCACCGTGCTCGCCTTCGTTGGCACTGAGCACTTCGATGCGCCAGCCGCGCTGGTCGGCATAACGCGAATACATGCGGAACAGATCGCCGGCAAAAATGGCCGCTTCATCACCGCCGGTGCCGGCACGGATTTCAAGAAACACGTTGCAACGGTCGCGCGGGTCCTTCGGCAGCATCAGCGTTTGCAGCTGGCTCTCCAGCGCCTGCGCCTGTTCGCTGGCGCTCTCCAGCTCTTCCTGACCCATGGCACGCATATCGGCGTCAGCGTCTTCGAGCATGGCGCGGGCGGCATCGATGTTGGCCGCCGCCGCACGCCACTTGTCATAGCACTGCACGACATCTTCAAGCTCAGCGTATTCGCGGGAAAAGTCGCGGAACTGGTTCTGGTTGCCGATCACACCGGGATCGGACAATAACGCCGCCAGCTCCTGGTAACGGTCGGCCACCCGGTCAAGTTTGGTGCGCAAGCTGTCTTTCATGAAGGCTCGTCGGTGGGATTCTGCTGTGTGGCCGCGCCGACCGGCAGGTTCGCCGCGTCTTCGTCTGCCAGAAGAATTTCGCGCGCCAGACGTAAACCGTCCTCGCGCTGCAACGCCGCCAGGCGACGCAGCTGCACACTGGGCGCATGCAGCAATTTATTCACCAGATTGTGCTGGAATCGGCGCATCACTTCGGCCGCATCCTGACCCTGTTCGAGCTGACGCAATGCCCGCGCCAGTTCATCCGCGGCCTGCCCCTGCACTTTTTCACGGTAGGCACGCAAGGTATCGACGGCATCAAGTTCGCGCGCCTCGAGCTCATGGCGATGCAGGGCTTCGTCGATCAGCTTCTCGGCAGCGCGGGCCGCGTCCTGACGCTGACGCACGTTTTCCTCGATCGCCTCGTGCAAATCATCCACGGTATAGAGGTAAACGTCATTGAGATCACCGACCTGCGGCTCGATATCCCGTGGCACGGCAATATCCACCATAAACATGGGCGCATGACGACGCTTCTTCAGCGCACGCTCCACCATGCCCTTGCCGAGAATCGGTAACGGGCTGCCGGTGCAGGCAATCAGGATATCCGCATGCTCCAGCGCCGGCGGAATTTCTTCCAGCGAAATGGCTCGGCCATTGACCTGCTCCGCCAGTACCTGGGCACGCGCCAGCGAGCGGTTGGCAATCACGATCTCGGCGACGTTCTGCTCGCGCAGATGCCGCGCCACCAGCGAAATCATTTCACCGGCACCAATCAGCAGCGCACGGCTTTTCGATAGATCAGAAAAAATATGGCGCGCAAACGACACCGCCGCATACGCCACTGACACCGGGTTAGCGCCGATATCGGTTTCGGTGCGAATGCGTTTGGCGACGGAAAAAGTTTGCTGGAAATAGCGGCCGAGCTGATTGCCGAGCGTGCCGAGTTCATGCGCACGGGCATAGGCATCGCGCATCTGGCCGAGAATCTGTGGCTCGCCGAGCACCAGTGAATCGAGTCCACCGGCAACGCGCATCATATGGCGCAGCGCGCTTTGACCCTGATGCTGGTAGAGCGCATCGCGCACCTCGGCGGGTTTCATCTGCTGGCGCGCTGCCAGCCAGTTGGCCAGGTCGAGGTTGCTGTTTTCCACCAGGCAGTAGAGTTCGGTGCGGTTACAGGTCGACAGCATCGCCGCCTCGACCACGCCGGGCTGGGCACGCAGATCTTTCAGCGCCGCTTCCAGACCGGCCCCCGAGAACGACAGTCGTTCCCGCAGCGCGACGCTGGCAGTGGTGTGATTGAGACCTGCGGTGAGCAATTCCATAGCGGAAATCAGCCGAATATGACCCGGAAAGGGTGGCCGATTTTGCGGGAAACTTCTACTCAAAACAATGTCATAGGTCGTGATGGTGGGCAGCGCGCGCCCGCCTGTGCCATGATTGCGGCACTCGATACGACATTGTCCTTAAGCGGATTACCCCGACTGATGCCTTCACAACGTTTGCGATTTGCCCCCCTGGTCCTGACCCTGCTGGTCGGTGCCTGCGCCCAGCAGCCGGTCGACAGCGGCGCTGACAGCACTGACAGCGCCACCCCGGTGCGCCAGGACAGCACGCCCGCGCCACGCAACTATTCGCCAGAGTCCCTTGCTGACCTGCTGATTGCTGAAGTGGCCGCCCAGCGCGAACTCTATGGCGTCACCATGGGCTACTACGGCGAACAGGCGCGTGCACACCGCGATCCGCTGGTGGCCTCGCAGGCGGCAAAACTGGCCGCCTACCTGAACGACCCGGTGGCTGCCTCCGAGCTCGGCGAAATCTGGCTGGAAGGCGAGCCGGAGTCCCGTGATGCGCGCCAGTTGCTGGCACTGAGCTATATCGAGCAGGGCGAACGTGACAAGGCCGCCGCGCAGATCGACGAATTGATGAAGGGCGATCCCCAGCGTGCGCTGGTGGAGCTGGTGTCCCAGGCCCATAACCTGGATGAAGCCGGCAATGTGCAGCTGCTGGCAGCACTCGGCAGCCTCACCGACCGCTATCCGGATCAGGCGCCGCTGTGGTACGCCCGCGCCCTCAATCTGGAAATGGAAAAACAGCCGCAACTGGCACTCAACGCCTGCGAGCAGGCGATCCGCCTGGACAGCACCCATGAAGACAGCGTGCTGCTGAAGGCGCGGCTGCTGCACGAACTGGAGCGCGATCAGGACGCCGAGGACTTTCTGCGCAAGACGCTGCGCAAATACCCCGACGCCAAGCGGGTGCGCGTGCTGTACGCGCGTCTGCTGATCCAGACCAACCAACTCAACAAGGCCGATGAACAGCTGGCGTGGATTAACGACAACTATCAGGACGACCCGGAAATACGTCTGTCACTGGCATTGCTGGCGATGGAACAGGGCGACAGCAAGCAGGGCCCGGTCATGCTCGACGAACTGCTCGAGCAAAATTTCCGCAGCGACGAAATTCATTTCTATCTGGGCCATGCGGCAGAAACCGCCGGTGAGTTGCAGACCGCCATGGACCATTACATGACGGTACAGGGGCCGAACCAGTTGCGCGCCCGGGTGCAGGCCGCGCGCCTGATGAACGACCGCGGCCTCGATGCCGAGGCTGCTGCGCTGATGACCCGGTTGCGAGATCAGCATCCGGAACAGCTGCCCACCCTGTACGCGGCCGAGGCTGACATGCTCAGCCGCGCCGGCAATCCCGAGCGCGCCATGGCGCTGCTCAGCGACGCCCTGGCCCAGCTGCCGGATAACACCGAACTGCTCTATACCCGCGCCATGACCGCAGAGCGGCTGGACAATATTGACCAGCTGGAGGCGGACCTGCGGCGCATGCTGGAGCTGCAGCCGGAAGATGCCACCGCACTGAATGCCCTCGGTTACACCCTGGCTGATCGTACCGAGCGTTTTGACGAAGCCGAGCAATACATCACCGCGGCCTATGACCTGCGCCCGAATGATCCGGCCGTGATCGACAGCATGGGTTGGCTGCGCTACCGCCAGGGCCGCCCGGATGAGGCGCTGCCTTACCTGCAACAGGCCTATGAGCTGTTCCCGGATCAGGAAGTAGCGGCGCATCTGGGCGAAGTGCTGTGGGCGCTGGGCCAGAAAAAGCAGGCTCGCCAGATCTGGCGCGAGGCGCTGGCAGCGCAGCCGGACAGCCGCAAGATTCCCGAAACCGTGTTGCGTCTGACTGGTTCCAGCCAACCATGATGCGTCGCCTCGCCTGCCTCGCCGTGCTGTTTCTGGCCGGCTGCCAGACCGTGCCCTCCGGCCCCGGCAACACCCCGGATGCCCTGCGCAACTGGGACCTCAGCGGCCGACTCGGTTACCGCGCCGGCAATGACGGCGGCAGCGCCAGCATTGACTGGCAGCAGCGCGAGCAGCAGGGCCAGCTGCATTTCTCCGGTCCATTGGGCATTGGCAGTGCGCAGATCCTCTGGCGGCCGGGTTACGCCGAGCTGGATAACGGCAAGGAGCGCATCGTCGCCACCGGCAGCACCGAGCTGGCCTGGCGTCTGACCGGGCTGATGCTGCCGGTGGAAGCGCTGCAATACTGGGTGCGCGGGCTACCCGCGCCGGCACTGCCGGCGCAGCCGGGCTTTGACGAACTCGGCCAGCTGACCACGCTGGAACAGGCCGGCTGGACCCTGCAGTTTGATCGCTATGCCCCGGTGGACGGCCTGCAGCTGCCGTTCCGCATTCGCGCCCGCAGTGGTGAGGACCAGCGTTTCACGCTGGTGATCAAGGACTGGCAACCGCAGCCATGAGCGATACACCCGGCCACCGCTTCAGTCTGCCGGCTCCGGCCAAGCTGAACCTGTTCCTGCATGTCACCGGCCGCCGTCCGGACGGCTACCACACCCTGCAAACCGTATTCGCGCTGCTGGATCAGGGCGACCAGATCGACTTTGCCGAGGCGGACACGCTGCAATTGAACGTGGACGGCGACGCCCCCGGCGGTGACGACAACCTGATACTGCGCGCCGCGCGCTTGCTGCAGGCACACAGCGGCTGCCAGGCCGGCGCGGCCCTGCATCTGCACAAGCGGCTGCCGGCAGGCGGTGGCGTCGGTGGCGGCTCCAGCGATGCCGCCACCACCCTGCTTGGTCTCAACGCGCTGTGGAATCTGCAGCTCGATATCGACACGCTGGCGACACTCGGATTGCAACTTGGCGCCGATGTGCCGGTGTTTGTGCGTGGCCTGAGTGGCTGGGCAGAGGGCGTTGGCGAACAGCTGCAGCCGCTTGATTTGGCAGCGGAAATCTATCTGGTCGTGCATCCCGGCGTGCACGTCTCCACAGCGATGATTTTCAATGATCCGCAATTGACAAGGGATACACCCGAAAGTACAGTAGCCGCCTTTCTCGGGCCGCCCCCCGGCGCGCACTTTCACAATGATTGTGAAGGCCCCGCCAGACGGCATTTTCCAGCCATTTCCGATGCGCTGGACTGGCTTGAGAAACACGCGGGCAATGCCCGCATGACCGGCACCGGTGCCTGCTGTTTCGCCCGGATCGCCGATCGGCCAACTGCTCAAGCATTGCTCGCGCAGTTGCCACCACACTGGTCAGGATTTGTTGCCCGCAGTGTCAATATTTCACCCGCTCACACGGCGCTGGAATCACTGCACGGCAACCACTGAAGCCACCTCCGGCTTCAGTTCACGGTTAGTGTTGGGGTGTCGCCAAGTTGGTAAGGCAACGGGTTTTGATCCCGTCATTCGTTGGTTCGAGTCCAGCCACCCCAGCCATTTTATTCCCCGTCTTGTGAACACCTTGCCCCACTCGGGGCAAGCGCCGTTCGCGTTGTCGGCAGGCGTTACTCCTTTCTGGTCTGGGGCTTTACCCCTCCCCGGCCCTCCCCTTGCAGGGGAGGGAGTAAAGCTGCGCGAAGATTCTCTACCGCCGTAGGAGCCAGCCTGCTGGCGAACCAGCCTCCGGCAAGGTCGCATTCGCCAGCAGGCTGGCTCCTACCGTGCTACTGACGATGCCAGGAATTTCTTCATGTTTTCCCCTCAACGGCGGGTGAATTTCCTGTAAACTTGCACGCCATTCACCAGCCCTGAAACCAGCTACCGTCGCCGGGAGTTCCTGTGTCCAAGCTCGTTGTATTTACCGGAAACGCTACCCCCCAACTCGCCCAGTCCATGGTGCGTCACCTGAATCTGCCGTTGGGCGCTGCCGATGTCGGCACTTTCAGCGACGGCGAAGTGGCGGTAGAGATTCATGAAAACGTGCGCGGCAAGGACGTGTTTATCGTGCAGTCCACCTGCAACCCCACCAACAACAACCTGATGGAGTTGCTGGTGATGGGCGACGCCCTGCGTCGTTCTTCCGCGGGCCGTATCACCGCCGTGGTGCCCTACTTCGGTTACTCCCGCCAGGATCGCCGGGTACGTTCCGCGCGCGTACCGATCACCGCCAAGGTGGTGGCCGACATGATCACCAGCGTCGGCATCGACCGCGTTGTCACTGTCGACCTGCACGCTGACCAGATTCAGGGTTTCTTCGACATTCCGGTGGACAACGTCTACGCCACGCCGTTGATCGTGGCTGATATCGAGCGCCAGAGTTACGACGATCTGATGGTGGTATCTCCCGACGTCGGCGGTGTGGTGCGCGCACGCGCGCTGGCCAAGCAACTGGATGACGCCGACCTGGCAATCATCGACAAGCGCCGTCCAAAGGCGAATGAATCACAGGTGATGCACATCATTGGTGAAGTGGAAGGCCGCAGCTGCGTGATCGTTGACGACATGGTCGATACTGCCGGCACCCTGTGCAAAGCCGCCCAGGCGCTGAAAGAGCATGGCGCCAAGAAAGTCATCGCCTACTGTACCCACGCGGTGCTGTCTGGCCCGGCCATCGAGAACATTGCCAAGTCGTCACTGGATCAACTGGTGGTGACCGACACCATTCCTCTGTCCGAAGCGGCCGTGGCCACCAACCGCATTCGCGTGCTGTCGCTGGCGCCGATGCTGGCGGAAACCATTCGCCGTATTAACAACGAAGAATCACTGTCTGCCATGTTTGATCGTCTGGAACTGGTGTAAGCGATATGTCGGAACGGCGATTCGCCAGAGCAGAACACGCACATAAAAAAGGCCGGCAAATGCCGGCCTTTTTTATTTCCTGCCCCAACCCGTCAGCACCCACCCGGTAGGAGCTTGCCTGCAAGCGAACAGGGCTTTGCAAGCAGGTACAGCCCGGCTACGCCGGTTCGCTTGCAGGCAAGCTCCTACGGGGCCGAACAGCATTACGCGCTTTGTTTTACGCCTTGAACGCATTAAGCGAATTCATCGCCTTGCTGATATCGCCGCGCAAAATCTCTCCGCTGTAGCTCAGCGCCTCATCGATGGCGCGCTCGATCTTGTCGCGGTCCGCCGGCGACGGCTTGTTCAGCACATGCGGCGTCACCAGATGCGCCGCCCCCGGATGGCCGATACCGACGCGCAGACGGACAAAATTATTCTGGTTGCCATGCTTGCTGACGATATCGCGCAGACCATTGTGCCCACCGTGACCACCACCGATTTTCAGGCGGATGGTGCCCGGCGGCAGATCCAGTTCGTCATGCGCCACCAGCATTTGCTGCACCGGAATCTTGAAAAAATTCGCCAGCGCACTGGTGGCCTGACCGCTGAGATTCATATAAGTGGTGGGAATCAGCAGCCAGACCTTGTCGCCGTCATGATCAAAGCTGCCGGTGAGACCGGAATATTTCCTGTCTTCGCTCAGCGTCACGCCCTTTTGCCGCGCCAGCGCTTCCACATACCAGGCACCGGCATTGTGGCGCGTGGCTTCATATTCGCGCCCCGGATTCGCGAGGCCGACAATCAGGCGGATGGGCTTGCTGGCAGACATGGCAGAAATCTCTTCATTCAATCGCCGCAAAGGCTACACAAAGCAGCCGCAAAACGCAGCCCCGCATCAGCGGAAACCACCGCACTCTGACTCTCGCCTTTATTGGCACTGGCACTAGCAAAGGCTAGTGCGTTGGCGTTGGCGTTGGTGTTGGTGTTGGTGTTGGTGTTGGTGTTGGTGTTGGTGTTGGCGATATCGTCCGTTGTAGGAGCTTGCCTGCAAGCGAACAGGACCTTGCAAGTAGGTACACACCGGAAATGCCGGTTCGCTTGCAGGCAAGCTCCTACATTGAGAAACACCGAACGATTTCTGCAGGCAATAAAAAAGGGCGCTCAAGAGCGCCCTTTTTCTGGATCGGGTCAGGCTTATTCAGCGCTGCCTTCACCTTCGCCTTCGGCCGGGGCGTCATCGCCACCACGCACTTTCGGCTTGTGTACAGCAACCACCGGCAGATCGTGATCGTGGTTCAGCTGCAGCAGCTCAACGCCTTTCGGCAGTTTGAGGTCTGACAGGTGAACAACCTGATCCATTTCCACGTTGGTCATATCGATTTCGATGAATTCCGGCAGGTTCTTCGGCAGACACACAACTTCTACTTCAGATACGTTGTGCTGGATTTCACCGCCAGCGTTCTTCACGCCCACACACTTGTCTTCATTGATGAAGTGCACCGGCACCATCATATGGATCTTGTGGGTAGCGTCGACGCGCTGGAAGTCAGCGTGCAGCGGGAAACCCTTGGACGGGTGACGCTGCAGGTCACGCAGGATGGCCTGCTCTTTCTTGCCAGCGATCTCCAGCGTCAGGATGTGGCTGTAGAAGGCTTCGTTTTCGAGCGCCTTGACCAGCTCTTTAAACTCCAGAGAGATCTGCTGCGGCTCAGCCTTGCCACCGTAAACGATGGCCGGCACGCGGCTTTCCGTGCGACGCAGGCGGCGGCTCGCACCTTTCCCTGCTGCCTCACGCACCTGCGCGGTGAGGGAGAATTCGTTGCTCATGATGTACTCCAGTCAGTGGATGTCCCTGCCGGCCTTGCGACCAGATCCGGAGGGGGTTTCGCCACCCGGAGGCGGCGAGGGGCGCGATTATCCAGTAGTGCCGGGCAAAAATCCACCGCTTTGCCGCCGCAGCACCAGCCTTCAGAACTGGTACACCACGCCGATCAGGGCGGAGACCAGATCGCGCTCATCAATAATCGGGCTGTCAGCAATGCCGTCGCCAAGTCGCTCGGCCTTCACCGCGCCCAGCAGCCGCCAGTGCGGGCCCGGCCGCCACTGCGCGGTCAGGGAGACTTGCGCATTGAGGCTGCTTTCATCGGTGTAGCGCGGCCGCCCGGGCGCCACTTCATCCGCCTCGACCCCGTAGAAGTGCGTCACCAGGGTGCTGTCCTGCCACACCAGCGCCGCCGCCGGCACCAGCGATACCGCCCCCAGCCGCACCGGCCGGTTCAGCGACAGCATCGCCTCCACACCATCGCTTTCGCCGCCGACGTCATACAGCAGATTCGCCGAGAGGTGCAGATCCGCGGGCAGCGCCAGGCGGTAGTTCAGCCCCGCAAACCAGGTATCCGAGGTGGCCTCAATGCCGTCCAGCTCGCCGTCGTCGGCGAAGCTGTCCTTTACCTCATAGAAGCGCGGGGTCAGCAGCAGACCAAATGACTGACCCTCAGCGCGCCAGGCATCGAGGCTGACATCCAGCCCCTCGACGGCAAAATAACCATGCTGCCAGGAAAAATAAGGCAACGACTCCTGCTGCCGCCCGACCCCGGTAAAGGGGCGCTGATTCAGCGAGGTGGTGGCGCCAATGCCCCACCCCGCCGCCTCACCCGACACTTCCCGCACCGCCGCGCCGTCCACGGTCACCGGCGCCGCCTGAATAAAGCCCGGGCACAGCCATAGCAGTGCCATCCATCCCCAACCCACCTTGTGCATCATTTGCTCCCTGTTAGCCATCAATCGTGCTAACGGATGCGCATGCCCTCGCCATCGTTACAGCAAACTGCAGACCGGCCGAGCCGTGGCCGGCTGGTATTCGACGACAGCTGCGCCCCATGCCGCTCTCGGGCCATTTCTGCTACCATCGCGCCCTCATTTTCCGGAGACAGCATCCATGGGTTTCAACTGCGGTATCGTCGGCCTGCCCAACGTGGGCAAATCCACCCTGTTCAATGCCTTGACCAAGGCCGGCATCGACGCCCAGAACTTCCCGTTCTGCACCATTGAGCCGAACACCGGCGTGGTGCCCGTGCCGGACCCGCGCGTGGACCAGTTGGCGGCGATCGTGAATCCCGAGCGTATCCAGCCGACTACCATGGAATTCGTCGACATCGCCGGTCTGGTGGCTGGCGCCTCCAAGGGCGAGGGTCTGGGCAACAAGTTCCTCGCCAATATCCGTGACACCGACGCCATCGCCCATGTGGTGCGCTGCTTCGACGACGAGAACATCGTGCACGTGGCCGGCAAGGTGTCGCCGCTGGACGATATCGCCACCATCAATACTGAGTTAGCCCTTGCTGACCTCGAATCTGTTGAAAAAGGCCAGCTGCGCGCCAGCAAGGCCGCCAAAGGCGGTGACAAGGATGCCAAGGCGCAGATGGAAGTCTTCGACAAACTGCTGCCGCTGCTGAACGAGGGCCTGCCCGCCCGCGCCGCCGGCTTGAGCGATGACGAGAAGAAGCTGATCCGCTCTTACAACCTGCTCACCCTGAAGCCGACCATGTATATCGCCAACGTCGACGAGGGCGGCTTCGACAACAATCCGCTGCTGGACGCCGTGCGCGAGTTGGCCGAGAAAGAAGGCGCCATCGTGGTACCGATCTGCGCCAAGATCGAATCCGAAATTGCCGAGCTGGAAGACGACGAGAAAGCCGACTTCCTCGAAGAGATGGGCATGGACGAGCCGGGCCTGAACCGCGTCATCCGCAGCGGCTACAGCCTGCTGGGCCTGCACACCTACTTCACCGCCGGCAAGAAAGAAGTGCGTGCCTGGACCATCCCCGTGGGCGCCACCGCCCCCAAGGCCGCCGGCGTCATCCACACCGACTTCGAGAAAGGCTTTATCCGCGCCGAAGTGGTCGGCTTTGACGACTATATCGCCGGCAACGGCGAGTCCGGCGCCAAAGATGCCGGCAAGTGGCGTCTGGAAGGCAAGGACTATGTAGTGAAGGATGGCGACGTCGTCCACTTCCGCTTCAACGTCTGATCTGCGCCCGCGCCGACCCCCGATCCAGGCGCCTCATTCGTAGGAGCCAGCCTGCTGGCGAACCGGCCTTGCCGAGCACCATTCGCTTGCAGGCAAGCTCCTACATGACAGATCAAGGCGCCTCGCTCCCTCCCCTGAAAGGGGAGGGCCGGGGAGGGGTAACCCACCCCAAATCAGGCCACCGCCGCCGAATCCGTGGAAACTACCCCGCCACACTTGACACCCCACCCCCACTCCCCGAAAATTCGCGGCCTCGCTTCGGCGACGACGCGACAGATTACGGCTACATAGCTCAGTTGGTTAGAGCACAGCACTCATAATGCTGGGGTCGGTGGTTCAACTCCACCTGTAGCCACCATACAAAAAGGGCCGCTTTTAGTGGCCTTTTTTATGCGCGCTTCCTTTTGCCTGCACTTCATCCCTACTCTCGGTGGCAACACCTGCCATGGCGATGTCGCTATTTGCCACTTACCCCGCCTCGCGGCACTGCTGACAATATTCTTTCCGTCCATAACAACAAGCAGCTATCCAGCGCACACACCTGTGTAACGGTCACCGCCCACAGATTGGCGAGCCGGGTGAAGACACTATCACGCTGGATACCCCGGGGAATCAGCACATGAACGTCCTGCTTTTTGCTTCACGATTTTTTCTCGGCAGCCTGATCACAGCCTGTCTGTTTCTGCAGGGTTGCACCGCCTTTTCGTTATCGCCGAAACAGGTAGCACCGCCAGCTACTATTGTTGCCGCCGACGGTGCCGAAGCCGTGCGCCTGGAAACCAGCGACCATGTCATGCTGGCCGGGTCCTGGTGGATGCCGGCGCAACAGCCGCGCGCGGTGATCCTGCTGGCACACGGCACCATTGTGCACGCCGGCTTTTATGCGCCGATGGCGAACTACTTTACTGATCATGGCATTGCCGTGTTTGGCATCGACTTCCGCGGTTGGGGTCAGTCAGATGTTTTTGCCCGCAACGGCACATTGACCAACTACGACGACTACCTCACTGACCTGCGTACCGCCTATCAGGAAGTCAAAAGCCGCTACCCCGATGTGCCACTGTTCCTGCAGGGCGAATCCATGGGCGGCGCCATTGCCCTGCTGTCGCAGGCGGAAGCGGATGACTTTGACATTGACGGACTGGTGCTGAACGCACCTGCAGTTCGCCCCGGCCTGAGCTTTGGCCCGGTGCGCTTTCCGCACTTTCTCAACAACTTTGGCCTTTGGGCGATGGCGCAGCCGGGCAAGGCATTTCCGAATATGCCACTGCTGTATCCGCCGCGCCTGATAGAAAAAACCATGATCGGTACGCTGCTGAAAGAAAAGGACAACCAGCGCCGGTTTATTGAAGATCCCTACGCCACCCATACCGCCCTGCCGCTGTCGTACTTCACGGCACTGCAGGACGCCACATCACGTGTAGAGGATCAGCTGGACAAGGTAACCGCGCCGGTAATCATCGTGCAGGGGGATCGCGACATTCTTGTGCCGCCCAGCTCCAGCCAGTACACCCTGAAAAAAATCGGCAGCGAAGACAAGACTTTGAAGCTATACCGCAAAATCACTCATGCCACCTTGCACGACCGGCGTCGCGAAGAAATCTGGAATGATATCCTCAGCTGGATTGATGCGCGCCTGCCAGTGGCTGACAGCCGGGATAATGTGGCGAACACAGCCGTCGGTTTCTGATACACGTCAGGCGTCCTTGCCGAGCATGTCCCGGCGGTACTCCGACGGTGACATGCCGGTACGGACCTTGAAGCGACATTGGAACGAACGGATATCAACAAGGCCTCGACGCTCGGCGATGGAAGCAATCACCAGAGGCGGATCGCACTGTCCGCACATCGCCCAGACATCCCTACCGTTGTCTGTGGTACATGTGCCTGTTATTTCCCCGCACTGAACAGTTTCGCCCGCACAGTGGCACGATATTGTCCCGGCGTGGTCGCCAGCATCTTGCGAAACAGTTGCGCGAAATAACTCATATCCTGATAGCCCACCTGCCAGGCAATTTCGGCAATGGACAGATTGCTGGTCCGCAATAAATCCTTCGCCATATCGATGCGCAGCTCCTGCAGATACTGTGACGGGGTTTTGCCGGTGGCATCCTTGAAGCGGCGATTGAAGGTGCGCACGCTCATGCCGAATTTTCTCGCCACGTCAGCCAGCACGACAGGTTTCTGCACATGTTGCTGCAGCCAGATCTGGGCCTGCACGATGTCTTCGTCCGGGTGATAGCGGTGCTTGTCGTCGAAGAAACTGGTGGCTTCGTAGTTGCGCCGAATTTCGTGGGAAAAATTGCGCTCCACATGACTGGCAATGACCGCGCCATAGGTGCGATGAATAAAATGCACCGTCAGGTCTGCCACGGCATTCACGCTCGCCGCGCAATACACATTGTTGGCCTGGGTGATGAAGTACTGGCGCTTGAGCAAGACGTTGGGGTAGTCGCGTTCGAACTGATCAAAGTAATGCCAGTGGGTGGTGGCGGGCTTGCCATCCAGCAATCCGGCTTCGGCCAAGAAGCAGGCCCCGGTGCCCACCGCAATCAGAATGCAGCCTTTGGTATGCAGTGCCTGCAGCCATTCCACCAGTTGCGGATTGCGTCGCACGATCGGGCGCGGGTTACGCCACAGGGCCGGCAGAATCACCATGTCGGTGTGGGCGATGTCATCCAGTGTCAAATCCGGCTGCAACAGAAAGCCGGAACGGGTCGGCACCGGGTCCCGGGTCACGCCCGCCGTGGCGATATTAAGACGCATCGCATTGCGGTCCTGTACCAGAGCGGCAGACTCCGCCGCCCGCATCATTTCGATCGGCAGGGTAATACTGGTGGCCAGCATATGTTCCACCAGAATAAAGCTCGCCCCCAGCCGGCGCCGGGACGGCCCGGACGCTGGCTCTCTGCTAGCCTTAGCGGTCTTATCGGTAGCCTCTGCCATCCTGGTTCTCTACAGTCATGAGTTCTGGCCAATCTACCATATTCAATGGCCAAACAGCCCATCTCGCTGCACCACCCTCTGCCTACACTGGCCCCACTGTGATTTACGTCTTTGGGATGAAAGGGTTGGGACACATGGCACAGCTTCCGGTGATTGTCGGATTTGGCGGGTACAACGCGGCCGGACGCAGCTCCAGCCATCAGGGTTTCCGGCGCATGATCCTGGAGTCCCTGGACGGCGACGCCCGCCAGCAGACCCTGGCGGGACTGGCGGTGATGACCGGCATGATCAAGGCGCAAGGCGATGAGTTTGTTTCCCTCGACGGCCACACCCTGTCCCTGGCGGAGATCGAAACCCGCTATGGCTCCGCTGTGCTGGATGCCACCCTGATCCGCAAAGTAGAGAAATCCTATTTCGACGTGGACAAGACCCCCTGGCAACAGAACCTGACGGTGTCCGCGGTCGGTAACCAGTCCCACTTTCTGGTCAGCAAAAAACAATTGCCGCAGCCGGTGCCGACCGGCTGGCAAGTGGCGGACTACTCCAGCACCCATGTGCAGGTGACGCTGGTGGACAATCTGAA
Source organism: uncultured Alcanivoracaceae bacterium (assembly GCA_964389795.1). Lineage (GTDB taxonomy): Bacteria > Pseudomonadota > Gammaproteobacteria > Pseudomonadales > Alcanivoracaceae > JARGPN01. The sequence continues at coordinate 63,673 of CAYMEY010000002.1, read as the reverse complement.
CGTGAAGATTCCATCGCTGCGAGACTTTCCAGTGAAGGCCGCCGGACAGTTGCCCACCGGCTTCGATCCTTCGCAAATGTATGACGCCCGTTTCCATCCCCGCGGCCTGCAACTCACCGTAGTGGGCATGAGCGATGCGTTGCATTCACTGGGCATTCCCTGGCACACCGTGCGCGACAGCGTGAAGCCCGACCAGATTGCCGTGTTCGCCGGCAGCATGCTCGGGCAGATGGACGAGTATGGTTATAGCGGCATGATTCAGGCGCGACAAAAAGGCGACCGCGTCACCGCCAAGCAGTTGCCGCTGGGCATGAACACCATGCCCGCAGATTTCATCAACGCGTATGTGCTCGGTCACATGGGCACCACCGGTGCCGCCACCGGCGCCTGCGCCACCTTCCTCTACAACCTGCGCATGGGCATCGAGGAAATCAAATCCGGTCGCGCCCGTGTCGCCATTGTCGGCAACGCCGAAGCGCCGATTACACCGGAAGTGATGGATGGGTTCGGCGCCATGAGTGCACTGTGCACAAAGGATGGTCTGAGCAAACTCGACGGCAACGCGGAGCCGGATTATCGCCGCGCCAGTCGTCCGTTTGGCCAGAACTGTGGCTTCACCATCGCGGAATCCGCACAGTTTGTGATTCTGATGGATGATGCCCTGGCGGTGGAATTGGGCGCACAAATTCATGGCGCGGTGACCGACGTGTTCGTCAACGCCGATGGGTTCAAGAAATCCATTTCCGCACCGGGCCCGGGTAATTACCTGACGCTGGCCAAAGCGGTGGCCGCAGCAAAAGCCATCGTCGGCGAAGACGGTGTGCAACAACGCAGTTTTATCCACGCGCATGGTTCCAGCACGCCGGCCAATCGCACCACCGAATCAGACATGCTGAATCGCGTTGCTACCACATTCGGCATTGAACGCTGGCCGGTGGCCGCGGTGAAAGCCTACGTGGGTCACTCGCTGGGACCCGCCAGTGGCGACCAGCTCGTGGCGGCGCTGGGATCGTTGCACTACGGCATTATCCCCGGCATCAAAACCATCGATGCGGTGGCGGACGATGTGCATCAGCAGCACTTGCAGATTTCTGTCACTGACATTGATAAACGCAGCACCGGTCTGGATGTCGCTTTCATCAACAGCAAGGGGTTTGGCGGCAATAATGCCACCGGCGTGGTGTTGTCCACCGCCATTGTCGAACGCATGTTAACCAATCGCTATGGCGCGCAAACCATGGCGGCCTACCAGCAACGCAAACAACGCGTGCAGGAACGCAGCGAGGCCTACAACCAGGCCGCATTGCGTGGCCAGTTCAACGTGCAATATCACTTTGGCGAGAACCTGCTCGACGACGCAGACCTGGACATTTCCACCGCCAGCATTGGTATTCCCGGGTTCGCGCAAGCGATTGAATACAGCAGTCGTTCCGAGTTCGAGGATATGCTGGGCTGATGATAGAAAGATCAGTCGTCCTTGCCGAGCATGTCCCTGCGGTACTCTGACGGTGACATACCGGTCCAGACCTTGAAGCGACGCTGGAACGAACGGATATCAACAAAGCCCAGACGCTCGGCGATGGTGGCAATCACCATTGCCGGATCACGCAGGTATTCGCGCGCCAACTGACTGCGAAAATTATCCAGCAACTCCTGCCAGGTGACGCCGACACTGGCTAATCGCCGGTCCAGCGTGCGCTCGGAAATGTTTAACCGCTGCGCCACCGTGGCGCGCCTTGGAATACCGGAAGCAATCAGCTCCTTCAGCTCCCACTGGATTTGCGTCACCAGCGTGTCGCGCTTACTGAGTTCTTCCAGTTGGCGACGCGCATGTTCTTCAAACATTTGCTTGGCATCGCTACTGGCGCTGCGCAATGGCAGCGACGCCCCGCGCTTGTTCATCACAATGTATGTTGACGCCGTTCCCCAGCGCACCGGGCCGTTTGCCATCTTTTCCAGCACCGCGCGCGTGTGGGCCGAATAGGGCTCATGGCCAAAGCAGACTTCTTCCGCCGCCAGCTCCTGATGGCCTATAACCGATCGCAAGACGCCGCCAAGCAACGTGATGACGCACTCGGTGAGGTGACGGCGCAGAATCGGATTCTGATGCGCCATGGACAACGTCATGATCACCTGCTCGTCGTCTTCCCTGATCTGGAAGCCACCGACGTTGCCACTCACCAGCGACTGGAACATGGCAGCACTTTTCAAGCCGTCGAGCAACGACGCCGAGCTCAACAACAACGACACCAGCATGCTGTACATCGGCAACATCACTTGCTCGCCAATGTGCATGCCGAACAGCTCGTCGCCACTGTCGAGCGCCATATCGAGAATGACTTTTTCATACTTATGACAGGGCACACGCGACATCGGCCGCAGGTCGATATCTGCATCAAAGCCGGCGCGCTCCAGATACGGCTGCGCGTCGATGCCCAGACGGGTGGCACCGAATACAAACTGCGACATCGCAATGCCGGTTACATAGAGTTCTTCTTCTGTCATATCCATTGCCATGTCGGCATTACCGCAAAACATATGGTTGGCGTGCGCAAACAAGGATAGTGTTTACCCCGACAAAGTCGATCATGGCATATCAGGTCAGCAACATGGCACAGCGGGCCATGCTCGATTCCCCAGCCTGCTGCCTGTACCACAGACCAGCCGTCGCCGAGGCATGCCTCGGCGCAACAAAAAGTGGTACAAGAGAGAGCGTGGGCGCATATATTCGCACTGGAATCAGGGACATAGCAGGTACATAGATCGATGAGTGTTCAAACGACCTCTCCAACCAAAGCACAGCCACTGCCACTGTCACTGTCACGCACGCTCTCAATGCTGTGTTGTCTGGCCTTATCCGGCTGCGGGGGTGGCGGAGGCGGTGGCGGAGGCGGCGGCCCCAAGATCGACTTTGAGCCCAAGTTCTCTGAAATCCAGGCCAATGTGTTCACACCCACCTGTGCGGTGTCCGGCTGCCACTCCGGCGGCTCTGCTGCGCAGGGCCTGAACCTGAGCGCAGCAAACAGTTATGCCTTGCTGGTGGGGGTGGCGAGCAGCGAAGTCCCCAGCCTGGAGCGCGTTAAACCCGGCGACCCGGATAACAGCTACCTGATACAAAAACTTGAAGGCACTGCCGCCTCCGGTGCGCGCATGCCATTAACCGGTGCGGCGCTGGCACCGGTCACCATTGATGCGATTCGCCAGTGGATCACCGATGGCGCAATTGATGATCGCGTGGTACCACCGGAGCCAATTCGTGTCACCTCGCTGTCGCCATCACCCGACGCCGAAGTGGTCACGTCGCCGACGCGGATCATTGCCGGATTTGATCGTGACGCCGACGCCACAACAATTAATGCCAACACCGTCCTGCTCGAGGCCAGTGGCGGCGACGGCACCTTTGGCGATGGTAATGAAAGCGCCATTACGGCGGATGCCATCACCACTCCGGTCGGCAATCCACGTAGTGCCAGCTTCGATCTTGGCGCCACCGTGCTCACCGATGATACCTACCGCGTCACGCTCAAGGGCGACGGAGGCTCAGTGATTCTGGATCTAGCTGCCAACGCACTGGATGGCGAGTACAGCAACCGGTTTCCGTCCGGCAACGGCAGCGCGGGCGGCGATTTTGTTGCCACTTTTGATGTTGTCATCATGGCGCCCACACTCGACGATATTCAGGCGCGAGTGTTTACCCCCACCTGCTCCACATCAGGCTGCCATGAAGGCCCCACCGGCAGTGTGCTGCCGGAAGGGATGGATCTGAGCAATGCCGATGCCAGCTTTGCGTCGCTGGTGGGCGTCGGCAGTATTCAGGAGCCCTCTCTGTCACGCGTCGAAGCAACCGATCCGGACAACAGCTACCTGATCCAGAAACTGGAAGGCACGGCCGAGACCGGCCGACAGATGCCACGCGGTTCGCCGGCGCTTGATCCCAGCGTCATCGCGGTGATCCGGGAATGGATTTCAGATGGCGCGAATCGCTAATTACTGGTCGGGGGCAATCAATGAAAACAATAACGCAGCTTGTGACTTTCCTGTTCAGCGCGCTCTGCTTGCATAGCGCAATCGCCGAACCCTATATCGCCGTCAGCAAGGGCCTGCAGTGTTCAGCCTGTCATAGCACCACTGGCGGCGGTGGACTGCGCACCCCGTATGGCAACAGCTATGCACAGATGGAAATGCCAGTGGAACGCATCGGCAATGCCGACACACCCTTGTGGACAGGCCAACCGGTTGACCGCGTCGCCGTGGGTGGCAATTTCCGCGCCGAGTACCGTTATATCGATACGCCGAACACGCCGTCCGCGTCGGCATTTGAAGTCACCCGCGGCACCCTCTACGGCGAGGTCAGCTTAATTCGCGATCGGCTTTCGGTGTATGTCGATCAGCAAGTGGCACCCGGCGCCAGCCTGAACCGTGAGACCTATGTGCGCTTGAAATCTGCCGACCAAACCTGGACATTCCTGGCCGGCCAATTCTTTTTGCCTTACGGACTGCGCCTGCAGGACGACACCGCCTTTGTACGCATGGCCACCGGCGTCAACTTCACCCTGCCCGATCGCGGTGTGCAGGTGGGTTATGAAAAAGGCCCCTGGTCCGTGCAGACATCTGTCACCAACGGTGCCGGCGGCGGCGCGGAAACAGATCAGGGTAAGCAGACCAGCATGCTCGCACAATTTGTCCAACCCGTCTGGCGACTGGGAGCGAGTGCCAATCATAATAATTCCAGCCTCGGTGACCGCACCATGTATGGCGCCTTCACCGGCATCAAGACCGGCCCGATTGCGTGGCTGGCCGAAGCCGACATGATCACCGATGAAGTGTCCGGCAGCCCGGATCTCGACAGTGCCGCGGCGTTACTCGAAGCCAATTGGTTATATCGCAAAGGTCACAACATCAAGGCAAGCTACGATTACTACGATCCGGACCGCGACACCGATGACGATCAGCAGGCCCGCTACAGCCTGCTGTGGGAGTACACGCCGATACAGTTTCTGCAGACCCGCGTCGGCGCGCGCGTGTACGACGGCGTCACAGCGGTGGATACGCAGAATCGCGAAGAATACTTTGTTGAGTTACACGGTTTCTTCTGATCACACGGCAACGTCATGCGCTGTACGCATGACCGCCACAACCGCAGACAGATCTATCAGGCACCCATCAAAAAGGCCGCACCGTGCGGCCTTTTTGATGGGTGCTACCGACCAGCGTCAGGCCGCATCCGCCGCCGCGCGCAGTTCATAACCACGCAGCTTCTCCACCAGCTCCGCGATCAGTTCGAGGTTATCGTGCTGCCACGGGTGGAAGTTCGGGCGGTAAAAATCCAGATACTCGGGAATGATGCGGGTGAACATGCCCGGCTTGAACAACAGGAACTTGGCAAAGCCGAGTGCGCTGCGCCAGTCGGTGAGCTTGTTGTCGTGCTTGAGCAGGCTGTACTGCATGCGCAGCGTAATCAGCAAAAAGAAAAACGTCGCCTTGGCCATGCCGCTGACACGCACCCAGTAGTCGCCATCGACCTGCTGGAACACATCAAACGCCACCGCCTTGTGCTCGGTTTCTTCCACCGCGTGCCACATAAACATGTCGCCGTACATGGCATCGAGACCATCAAGATCATCGACACGCTTGAGCATCAGGTTGGCAAGAATGGCGGTGAAATGCTCAAAGCCTACCGTCAGCGCCAGTTGCTCGCGCGGATGAAAGCGCTTCTTGGCATAGGCCAGTGCGCCTTTCATAAAGCCCATTTTGCTTTGCAACGGCAGGTTATGTTGCTCAATCAGCGCATTGTTGAACGCCTCATGTTCCTTGCCGTGATTGGCCTCCTGGCCAATGAAGGCGCGGATCTGCGCACGCAGTTCGGGGTCGGTAATTTGCGATTCGAAGTTGCGCACCGCGTGAATAAAGAAACGCTCGCCATCCGGAAATGAGGTGGACAAGGCATTCATGAAATGGGTGATCCACGGATTGCCGCGGTACCAGTAACGCGGCAGTTCAGGAATATCGTAGTCCATGCGACGGACGCGAATCGGAATGGGTGTCTTGCTGGCCATACGTACCTCTGCATTCACTGCGGGGGGCAGGATTTGGTATGGCATTCACTCTAGGGGAGGCATAACAGGCCGGAAAGGCCACGGGGTTCCTAAATTTGGTCATAAAAGGCCGAGGGTTTAACCTGCATTTACCGGCCCCAGCGCCGTCACCCGCGCCACCACTTCCGTGGTAATGGCGATCAATTCCTTGATCAGTTGCGCCGTTACGTCGAGTGCGCCTTCGTATTCAGCCAGGTTACGCCGCGCGTGGCACATATCCAGCACGCGCCATTTTTTTGCTTCAAGCCCAACCGTGTGCTGCAAACATTGAAAAACCAGATAGCGCTTATCCGACCGGTAACCGTGCCAACGTAACGCGGCCAACGCGGCGGCATGGGCGGCACCGTAGGCCAAACTGAACTGGCCGTCTTCAGAGAGGCCAACCACGCTGGCATCAGCCAGACTTCGCTGCGCGGCGTTGAGCAAACTTTCAAATTCATGCTGATCGGGCGGCTCATGTTTCAGCTGCCCGATAAGTACCAGGTTATCCAGCACCTCCAAGGTCATCGTCGCATCCCTTCACCCAAAGCTTCGGCTGCTGCATCACCCGGCGCAGAAAACTGCCGCCCTGCGCGCGCTTCGCAGCAAATTCCGCAGGAGTGTACAAAGTGGGATGCAGCGGCCGCATCAGCGACGACTCAAGTGGCAGCAAGAGATCCATGACATCACTGTACGCCAACGCCTCGCCGACCAGCAGCACATCGATGTCGCTGGTGGCGGTGTCGCGGGATTGGGCAAGCGAACCGTAGACGAAGGCCAGCTGGATACGATCGTCCAGCGGCATCAGGGCAGCACGAATGGCCTCCGCCACACCGAACGTCTTGCGCACCATGGCGCAGAGCTCGGCAAACACCGGCGAATCCGGATTGGCCTGGTAGTACAACTGATTGCCGTCGCGCATGGTCAGCAGCAGCCCGGCGGCCACCAGCCGGTCCAGCTCGCGCCGCACCGTGCCGCGCCCCATGGCAACGCGGCGCATGATGTCGTTGGTATAAAAGCGCCTGGCAGGCTGACCAAACAGCAGGCCCAACACCCGTTGCTGGGTTTTGGTGAACAGGGCATCGCCGATAGAGAAGGAGGTCATACGCCACCTTTAAGTCCCAGATTGGGTATGATCATCCCCATTTTGGGACCTTATGGCAACCGGCCCAGAGGCACGCGCACATGCCGAGCATTGCGGCTGGGAGACAGTGACGAGAGGCGTAAGGGTGAAGCTTACCTCGGTTCTTGCGCGAGGAAGTTGTCCCGCTTCATCACCACAGGCTGGTGCGGGCCACCACGGAAGCCGCGCGGATAGATGATTTAGGCGCGAAATCTAGCCTTGTGGCCATAGACGAAGGGCAACGGCGAGCTCGTCACCCCTTCCTCCAAACGCCCGAATTAATCCCAGCAATACTGGATACCGGCGTCGCACACCGACGATGTACTAATCTGCATTTGCGGGTTTAGTCGACTTCTCATTGAAACTTCGACGATGGTGCACGAGATAGCCTTGATGAGCCTCGTCCAGCTCCACTCGCATTGATGGGCTAATTCCGATCCGTTCCGGGTCGTCCAGAATATCAGAAATGATTATCCTGCCGTCCTCATCGAAACTGACGAGACAGCGATCAAATACCTTATCTAAATTCGGCAACAACAAAAGGCCATTAAAGGGATCTAGGCGCTCTCGGTTATCCGAGCTCCGCCACGGCTTAATATGCGATGCAACAAGCAATCTGACATCTCGATAGCCGGTCACTGCACAGCCTTGCCAGTGCTCAATCAACTGGTTGCGAAACGCTCCCTGCCCCAACCTTGCCGCTTGCAGAGTTTGACGCTCTGTCTCCAGAAGAGAGCCGTTATTCGCTAATTGTTCAAGATCAGCAACCATATCATCACGAACTTTCGCGTCACTGCCCACATCAAAGTCCAGCGCACCCAACAGTGCCGCGACCAACTGCGGCCGCCACTGCGGGTCAGCGAGCAGCGCAAACAAGCCCTCATCAATCGTTACGTAATCGGTATCCTTGGGGCCGGTTGCTCGCCGCACCTCATACTTGCCGGTGTTCTCCGCGACATGCCAGGGCATCCAGAAGTCCGCGCTTTGCAGATGAAAGAACGGCGTTTCAGGGCGATTCTGGTCGTTACCTTTGCGGCATCGATAAAAGTGGCGACTAAATGCCTTTCTCAGTTCTTCGTTCAGCTCGATTCTGTTGGTGGTCAAGATTCCACTTTGTATGCAGTCCATTATTGCCAGCAAAAGACAAGCCTTGTGCGGCTTGGGATGGCCGGAGCTTCTGTCCAGCTTAAGACTGGCGAACTGGGCGATATACTCTTCAGGTATCACGATCTATACCCATGTATTTCTGCTTGCCGGGCACCACACCCCTTACGCCACCACGCGGATCTGCCACATCACCGTCATAACGCGGAATCAAATGGCAGTGCATATGCATCACCGTTTGGCCAGCCGCTTCGCCGCAATTTATTCCGATGTTATATCCCGCAGGGCGGTATGATTCGGCTAACCAGTTTCTTGCTTGATTGAGAAGCGCCATGATCGCCGCCTGCTCTTCATCGGACAAATCAAACCAATTCTGGGCATGGCGGCGTGAGACAATCAGCAAGTGCCCCGTGGACACAGGAAACTTATCCTCGCGCACATAGGCCAGTTCATTCTGGAACCTCGCGACGTTCGATTGCGTATCAGGAGGCGTGCAAAAAGGACAATCCGGCATACGCTTCGCTCTCTATTTCTCATTAATTGCCAGCAGGGTACTCCACCAGAAAAGCGATGCCATTATTCTTCTAGCGCTCGGTCTTCCGCCGCCTTCACTTTTGCTACCCAGCTCCGTATCTCGCCTTCACTTACTTTATGCAGAACAGCCAGCTGATCTATAGGCACCCGCTCGTGCCGAACCTTATAAACAATTTCCTTCTTCTTTTTTATAGAGACCACTTCTGCTGATCTAATCTCGACAAGCCTACTCCTGAAGTAATCTCTAGTTTCTTTATCCTCACTATACAAAACGCAGGACTTCTGACCTCTGGTCATCAGCGTGCGGTAGGTATTCTTGATAATCTCGTCAGCCTTCTTGATTGCGTGCTCTAGATCAGACTTAAGCAAACCCTTAAACCCCTGCATGGTGCGATCATGCTTGGAGCGCCTAGTCCCGTCCGTAATCACCACCCCATCTCTCACTACCAGATCAGGCCCTATAATTACGCCAACATGGTCCAGCTCCAGACCTTGGCATGTGTGCACGCACCCCACCTCTCCAACCGAGTCAGGATCGATAATCCATGTCATTCCCTGCGAAGCAAGATTCCACCTACAGGAAAAATCGTGCCCATCAAACTCGATATCATAAGCTGCAGGATCTTTCTTGCTCTTCCAGTCCCAGCAATACCCCGCGACCATCCTTGCCTTATTAGCGAGCTCGTTCTTTGATCTAATGTATGATTCCAGCTCTTCCGGTGAATCAACGACAAAAAGTTCGAAATCACTACTTGAAAGAGTGCGATTTACCGTTTCTCTGATGTCCAGTGTGTTGTCCAGCCATGCAAGGTATGCGTCTGAGCCGTTACACCTGAACTGTGAACTCAACTCCAGCTCGTAAACCTCAGCCCCTGCCTCGGACGCCCATTTCCTGATCTCCTGCACAGACCCAATATCCTTGAAATGTACGCGCTGCGACTCATCAATAAAGAAAATGGATGCCTTGGATGCATTAATGATTTCTTTTATCTGATTAATGCCCTTATTCATGTACATCCCGGACTTCTCATTCAGACGATGCGCCTCGTCGACAACCAGAAAGTCGAAGAATCTATCTGGCGTATCAGTGAAACTTCCCGAGCCTTTGAAGAGATTATTGATCCTGCTCTTGGTCATTGAGCCCGTAAGTTTTGCTTGAAAAACAACACGAGGCGCGGAGTTACGGGAAACATACTGCGCCACCAGCCCTCTTTTTGTAGCATTTACGAGAAGATTGACCGCGATCACAGACTTACCCGTCCCTGGGCCACCCTTGGCGATAACCACACTCTTCTTTTCCGAATCCTTTGACTTTATCGCTTGCCTCATAGCCGTCTCGTAGGCCAGCTTTTGGTCATCCAAAAGGAAAAACTCTTCATTCCCTTGCATCATAGATACCAGAGCATCGGCCAAAGCCTTTGATGGCTTTATACGACCGTGATCAATCCTGTACATCAGGTCATCAATATCGCCATATTTAATGCTCTTCCTCAGGAAATCCTGCAAGCGAGAAAAGTCTCCCGCAATAAATACTGGCGCTTTCTGAATATAACTCTTATAACGTGGATCATTAATAGCGGTACTACGCATTAGGTTATGCAAGCTCACACAAGGCAAAAGGCGTATTTTCTCTTTTCGAACTGTTTCGTTGTAATCCTCAATATGAGCTGCGTAGCTCCATGCCTGATAAGACGGATGACTCACCTCTCTGAATCCACCAGCCAGCGGCGTTCTGACGATACCATCGAGTTCGGTAACATCAACCTGAGACCACTGCTTTAACTCTATGATTACCGCCGTATTGACCTTGTCCTCACTTTGACCTGTGACAATCATATCAATGCGCTTGGAGGTTAGCGGAATGCTATACTCCACAGAGATACCGGCGTCATCTGGAATTTCCGGAGCGGATAGCACATTGGACATATGCACTAGTGAGTTACGCCAGGACGTAACCTCAGCTGGAGAGACCCTTATCCCCAAGCCCTCGTATACCTTCTGGGCAACTAAGTCCTCTATTCTTTCTGTTGATACGTCTTGTATAAAGCGGCGTTTGGACTCTGCGTATACGATCATCATTCTTCCTCATACTGATCATATTTCTTTGAGCTACCGCGCACCCGGCTCGCAGGATACTTCCGACCGTTCTTTTCTATCTTTCTCTCAATAATTTCAACTGGGTCAAGACCAAGTCTTTCAACCATCAACAAAGTGAAAGCCATAACGTCCGCCAACTCGTCGGCCACGTCATTTAGCTCCACTGCGTCCATCTCATCAGCAGTACTTTTCCATAGATAGAGCTCGTTTAGCTCTGCCGCCTCGATTGATATTGCTGCCGCGAGGTTCTTTGGGTCATGGAATTTTCCCCAGTCGCGCTCATCACGGAAAGCAACAAGTTTCTTAATGATTTCATCAATATCAGACATATCATGACTCGCTATTCAGTTTAGCCCTAAAGCGTCCGTCACTTAGAGGCATTCTCTCTGGCCCAAGCAGCCTGACTCATGGCGTTTTGTCTCAGCCAGTCCTGTCTACGATTCGACGCGACGATCTCATTTATCCTGTTACGCCACCACTGCGGCCTGAGCGCGCAGGAGGCCTAAAAGTTTACTATCCTCCGGCAGAAGCAACCGGTCCTGCTCCAGACAGAAGGGCACCACATGTAGCCGATAGCCCTCCAACTCAAACGGCATCAAGGCGCGCTGGAATCGGTAAGTCTTCGGGAACACCAGAAAAAGCTCACTGCCGTACGGCAGATAGCGATGACCATAAGCGAATAGCTGGTAGAAATCCGCCTGACTCAAACCGTATTTGTCCTCACTGTTGTCTTTTTGCGCATCGAGTCGCTTCCATTTGGCATCCAGTATGCTTACTGGACGTTTACCCTGGAACAGCATCAGGTCGGGACGTAGCTGGAACCAGCCGGTTTCGCCTTGTCTAGCGAGGTAGCGACTGCGGATCTGCTCCCTCAGATGCAGGCCTGCGGGTAGGGATCGTGAAAGCACTTTGCCAAGATAGGCCTCGAACAAGCGCTCCATGGGGAACAGCAATGACAACCCCCGATGTTCTCCACGGGAGACAAAGGGCAGCTGATTCTCCAATATCAGCGTCACCCAAGGCTTGATCGCGCGGTAGCGTTGCATGTCTCTGGTTTCACGCCAGTTCAGCAAGTCTTGGCGGAGATCGGAGGAAGCGGGCACGGCATCGAGATAGAACAGGAGCTCGCGAGACTTGCGACTATTCTCCAGCGTTTCGCTCCAGGCGAGCAGCTTTAGCAAGGCACTTTTGAGAAGGCGGTTCTCCGGGCGGTCCGTGGTGAAGTGCGCATACTGCACCTGAAAGCGCATTTCATTGCCAGGGCGCTGGTGAATCTGCGCGGCCACATTCAGCCTGCCTTTCAAACTGGTCAAGGCCGACTGTGTGGGCTGATAGTGACTACGCAACCCGCCGCGCAGAAACATGGCGAACTCGCCCAGCACAAAGGTGATCAATGACTGCAGCCAGGGGCGTTGTGCGGTGTTCAGCGCGGCCATGTCCGAGGCCCGGAACGGCACATCCATGACCGTTATCAGCATCTTCAGCAGCAGGCGGCGAGCAGTATCTGCGCCCTGCTCATCCTCGGTAATCTTGGGCAACACTTCGATTTGCAACCCGGACGGAAGTGTAATGACGCCTACATGACTGCCCACTCGCACACACTCGCTGCCTGCGCGTGATATCAGGGACAGATAAGGCAGCTCTGTCAGCGCCATTGCCTTGAGGGCAGCAAAATCCGGTGCGGACAGCAACTGGGCATCAAGCCCGTCGCCCTGCCCCGTCACTCTCAACACACCAAATTCCCGAATCGTTACCGTCATGGGCGCCTACTGGTAGATAGCCTTGTAGGTATCGGGGTTCTCCAGCGCGCCTCGATCCCTGCGCCAACCCGAGCTAGTCTCGCCCTGCCAGTCATCGCCCATCAGCTTGTAAAACTCGCCGTCACTCATCTCCCTGACGTAAATGGCCGGCACGCCTTCCGGTTTGCGGTTATCCGCCAGCACCTGACGTATACGCTGCCAATCCTCAAAGAAATACTCCTCCAGCAGCGGCAAAATCTGATTGTCGAAAATGGAGGCCAGATCGGTAATGTTCGGTTCTTTCAAATCGTACAGCGGCAGAAAATAGGAGTGGCCGATGGTGTGATCTCGGTCGTAAACCACAGCAATGCGTTGATTGATGACCTCAAGCAGCCGCGCCACGTTAACACCGTCGATCAGTGGCAGATTGGATAGCAAATTCGGATCCGGCTGCATCTCTTCAAATGCAAAACGCCGACGAAGCGCCGTATCCAGATGCACCAGAGAGCGATCTGCGGTGTTCATTGTGCCAATCAGATAGAGATTAGATGGCACAGAAAACGCATCTTTGGAATATGGGAGCATCACTCTCACAGAGTCGTCCGCATCGTTGCGCTTGCTAGGCTCAATGAGCGTAATCAGCTCACCAAAAATGCTGGCGGCATTGCCTCGATTGATCTCATCAATGATCAAGACATAGCCGTTCTTTGAATCGTTCTCAGCACGCCTGCAAAGATCCTTGAACACGCCCGGTTTAACTGCGTAGTTTATTCGCCCGCTTTCCGTTTCCGCTTTCAGTCCCTCAACAAAGTCCTCATAGCTGAAACTCTGGTGAAAGGTAACGAATACAACCCTGTCATCCTCCACCAGAGCATCGTATCGGCTTTTGATGGCGGGCCGGTCCAGATCCTTGGCTGATGGCCCATCTATAATGGACACCGCTTTATACATGGTGTGATGCGTCTTACCTGTGCCTGGCGGGCCGTACAGTATCACGTTAAGGGGATGGATCGATGAAAACCGCTTCTGGACGGCGACTTCATAATCAGACTTCGGCTCCTCGACACTCGCGCCTCTAAGAGAATCACTATTCTCGTAGAAATCAAATAGCGCGCCGGGGTCGGCATCTTCGTACTTCTTTCTCGCTTGATGAAGCTTCTCGTCCAGCTCTGTTTCAGAGAGATTCACTACGTCACTCTCGGGAATTGCCAAATATTTTTCGGCGAATGCGCGTTTGTGCTTAATGGTAACAATGCGCTCAAAGGTGTCTGGGAAGAAAAGAAACTTGAGAACATGCTGAAACTGTCGACTACCATCCTGATCAACCTCTTCCAGCCAACTTGAGAATTCCCATGCGTTCTCTAGCAGAGCATTCCGACCAGCCTGTGGCAGCGCCTTGAACGCCAGCACAATGCGCATTAGGTACAGGAGCTCTTTCCATCGCAGGGTGTTGTAGGCCTGACCAGGGTGAAACGCGCCTTCTAGCACTCCTGCCTGAAATGGCTTGGTACCCGTATCCAGATCAGATCCGCTCCAGCCCCAGATTGTCTTTACCGTATCGTTCTTCTTGTCTGCGCCAATATTAGATTGGGGGAACTGGAGTACATAATTCAGCTCTGCCATCAGTTGAACAAGCTCGGGCTGAACGCCTTCCATCTGCTTCTTCATCTTCTCCAGATACTTCCCAGAACCTGTATCCAGACGCTCAAGAAACAGCGCCATCAACTCCTTGGTGTGACTATGCGTCCAGATAGCCTTGTCCGAGAAAAGTGAACCATCATTCTTGAAGCAGCGCTCCTTTATGAGCTCAGCGACCTCAAACATCGGCTCTGTATTGAACCCCGGGCAGTACCTCGCCATCCCATCTCTCCTAAGCACTTTACTGAACTTGTACAGTTGAGTGTGTCGCCATGCATGAATGCATCACGCTGACGTTTATTTCACCACAGCCAAAAGTTGAAAGGTAAGCCCCATGCGATCACTCATGCTTCGGCAGCGCGCCATACCTTCAGACGACCTTAGGCTTGATTATCAAATTGCTGCATCCTCGTTCTCTAGGGCATTACTCTTGTACAACACTTGCATCACCCCCGCCGTGTAGCAATCGGCGCGCCCTGCTTCACCGTCAAGGTCACCGGTGTTTTCTCGGCAATCGCCAGCAGCTTTTCCCATTGCTCATCGCTCAGCGCGGCATCGGTACTCAACACGCGATCAATACGCGCGTCGCCTTCGCGGTTCTTGAGTAACTGCAAATCCACTTTCAGTTCGCCGATGTCCCAGCCCTTGTGCTGCGCGTACATGCGTAAGGTAATCGCGGTGCACGCGCCCAGGCCGGCAAGGAACAGTTCATAGGGTGCGGGACCTGCGTTGGTGCCGCCGGCGCTCTCAGGTTCGTCGGCGGCCAGCACATGGCCATGGCCGGTGGTGATGGTCTGGCGGTAGTTTGGGGTGTTGGTGTCGACACTGACGTTGGCGATCGGGGTCATGGGTATCATCCTGGGCAGAGGCGCAGGCTTGAGCATACGCGCTGCGCCTCGGTGCTAGAACCTTATCTGCGGCACACTGCCCACCTCTGCGCCGGACTTGCGTCCTTGTGTGGCTCGACAAAGCGGCCAAACGCTGAATAATCGTCGGGGCACGCTATAGCACTATCTGGCGTGGCTATAGGGATGTGGCGCCCCCATAAAAGCACCCTCATCTGCACGATGGTCAGCGATATTTTCATGAAAACAGGGTTCCGGACATTGTGGCTGCTGGCCTGCATCAGCACTGCGCAGGCGCAAGAAGCGTCCGAGGCCCCGGCCCTGCCCGCTGCCTCGCCGATGCAGCAGTCGGTAGCGACGCAGCCCGCGCAGACTGACGCCGCTCCGGATACAGGCACCAACGCCGACATGCAGTCAGCGCCGTTGCCTCCGTCTGACGACACTACGTTCGAACGCAGCACGACACCGACTACCGACGGTTCACGCGCAGACGATGCTGACAGCATCACCGATCTCGCTACAGATACGGACGCGCAGGCGTCCATGGAAGCGCCCGGCGCCGACAAGGCCAGCCTGCTCGACGCCCAGCGCTGGGTTAACGCCACCTTCAACTGGCTGGAAAGCGGACGTGACAGGGTATCCTCACGGGTGAATCGTTCCGCCACGGCACTGGATGCTTACCTGGCCCGTGATGTGTTCGACACCAGCGAAACCAACGAAAGCTATTTGCTGATGAATCTGGATGCCAGCGCCAGCTCCGGTTACGAAGAAGAAGCCGGCGCCAGCTTTCGTGGCAAGCTGGATATTCCCAACAGCCGCCATCGACTGAATCTGTTTGTTGATTCACGGCTGGAAGATTTCGACGGCATCAGTGAGCGCCGCCGTGATGTGCCGCAGGAATTGAATGAAGACAGCACCGACGATGCGGTGATCGGCTTGTCGTTGCTAACGCGTGAACTGAGGCACTGGGAAACCCAGTTCAGCGTCGGCGCACGCTTTACCTTTCCGATGGATCCCTACGCGCGCATCAGCACCAAGCGCTATTTCGATTTGATCGGCGCCTGGCAATCACGCTTGTTGCTGTCGGGCAGTCATTTCGATTCGCGCGGTGCACGTGGTGGCATCGAGTACGATGTCTACCGGCGTGTGCGCGAGAAAGATGTGTTCCGTATTTCCAACGAAGCGCAGTTTCTCGACCAGACCAATGTCTGGGAATTCTTTCATGGCTATTCCTACTACCAACGGCTGCAACACAGTTCGCTGGAATACAGCCTGTCCGCCTCGGGCCTGAGTCAACCTGAGCCACAAGTGTCGGCGTACTGGGTGCGGGTGCAGTGGCGCAAGCGGTTGTACAAGCAGTGGCTGTTCGGCAAGCTGGCGCCGGAAGTGTCGTTTCCGCGTGACCGGGATTTCGACGCCACCTATGCGCTGTTTCTCGGCCTTGAGGTGTATTTCAGCGAGCAGCCAGTGGCGCAACAGGCCATACAGGCGACCGCGCCCTGATCCAGGCGGTTTTGTCGGAGCATCGGGGTTCGGCCGGGCACGCCTTCACAAGTTACTGTTTTTCTTTGTAAATGGCTCAGAATCACCGGTCGCGTTGGCGCGCCCTTGACGTCGGCCTTCTAATACTTTCGCACCAGATCAAGGGAGAGTTCTGCCATGCGTTATTTTCTGTTGTTGTCGTGCCTGCTGTTATCCACCCAGGCAGTCGCGAACTGCGGGCCACTGGAAAGTGTCGTGCCACGCAAGCTGCATTCGCAGCAGAGCCTGGACCTGTGCCAGTCCTACAAGAACAAGGTGGTGCTGGTGGTCAATACCGCCAGCCAGTGCGGCTATACGCCGCAGTTCAAGGGCCTGGAGGCGCTGTATCAGCGCTACAAGGCAGACGGGCTGGTGATTCTCGGGTTCCCCTCGGACGATTTCCGGCAGGAATTCGGCACCGAGAAGAAGACTGCTGATGTTTGCTATATCAACTACGGCGTGACTTTCCCGATGTTTGCCACCAGTGCGGTCAAGGGCCAGGACGCCAACCTGCTGTTCCGGCGTCTGGCCGCGGCCACCGCTGAGCCAAGCTGGAACTTTAACAAGTACCTGATTGGCGCCGATGGCAGCATTCTCAAGCACTATCCATCGCGTACCACACCCGCAGACCCCGGCTTGATTGCGGATATCGAGCAAGCACTTGGTAAATAAGCAGTAAAATCGCCCGGCTACAATTGCCCCGGCAGCACGCCCGTCTTAGGATGAACGCTGGCAGGATGCCAACCAGTACTCATTTTTCGGATGGGCATCCATGCTGCCAAGGCCACTGTTCTCTTCCCGCTATCTGCTCCAGCTGACCGCACTGGTGGTGACCTATGTCGCCACCGGCTGGCTCAGTCTCGGCATGATGGTAAGCGAAGGCCTGGCCAGTCTAGTCTGGCCCCCCACCGGCATTTCCATCGCGGCGCTGATGCTGGCCGGTTACCGGCTCTGGCCCGGCGTGTTTATCGGCGCCATGGTCACCAACCTGCTGGTCAGCGGTAATTACCCGCTGGCCGCGGCGATTGGCTGCGGCAATACCGCCGAAGCGCTGCTGGCGGTGTGGCTGCTACGACAATTGGTGCCCTGCAACGCCCTGTTCGATGGCCTGCGTAATACCCTGCTGTTTATTGGCGCCGCCGCGTTGATTGCACCGCTGCCCAGTGCCGGCACTGGCATGCTGGCGATGCTGCTGCAGGGCATCATCACGGTCGATCAAGCGCCACGCGTGTTTGGCATGTGGTTCCTCGGTGACCTGATGGGCGCGCTGACGCTGACCCCGGCGATCTTCCTGATTGGTCGCCGCCTGCAACAGGCCGACGGCGCCGATGACTTTCCGCTGACCTGGCGCAGTAATGCGGTCGAACAAATCGCACTGATCTGTGCCACCACGCTGGTCAGTGTGGCGGTGTATGCGCTGCCGCATCACATCACCACCCAGTTCAGCTATCTGCCGTTTTTGCTGGTGCTGTGGGGCGCGCTGCGCTTGCCACTGATTCAGGCGCTGATGCTGAGCATGATGGTGTCGATCATTGCCGTGGCCGGTACGATCGAAGAGCGTGACACCCTCAGTCAGCCGCAGATCATCGAGCAACTGACCTTCCTGTACCTGTTCCTGGCCACACAAACCGCCACTGTGCTGCTGGTCGGCGCGGTGATGCGCGACCGCGAAAAAATCGCCGAGCAATTGCTGCGTGCGCAAAAGCAGGCGGAAGCGGCCTCGGCGCAGAAAAGCCAGTTCCTGACCAATATCAGTCACGAAATCCGCACGCCGCTGAACGGCATTATCGGCGTCACCGGCATCATGCTGCCGGAGGCCGGCAATAGTCGGCAGCGCGAACAACTGCGCATTATCCAGAACAGTGCCGACAGTTTGCTCAGCCTGCTGAACGATCTGCTCGACCATGCTCGCATTGAGGCCGGCAAACTCAGCATTGTGCGCCAGACCTTTGCGCTGCCACAGCTGCTGCGCGATGTGGTCGGGCTGTTTGAATCCCAGGCGGAAGCACGCGGGCTGCGTCTGCGCGCGCAACTGAGCGGCAATATTCCCCAGTACGCGGTCAGTGATGATGTGCGCATCCGCCAGATCCTGGTAAACATTCTCGGCAACGCGCTGAAGTTTACCCAGCGTGGCGAGATCGCCCTGACGGTGACGCGTCTGGCACAGCATGGCAGCGCTATCGATGTGCTGTTCTCAGTGGAAGATACCGGCATTGGTATCGTGCACGAGGCACAGGACAAGATTTTCGAACCCTTTACCCAGGCCGATAACAGCACTTCGCGCCTGTACGGCGGCAGCGGCCTCGGTCTGACCATCAGCCGGCAACTGGCGGAACAGCTCGGCGGCACGCTGAAGCTGGTGTCCACGGTCGGCGTTGGCACCCGCGTCGATATCGTGCTGCCGTTGCAACAACCGTCGATGAGCCAGGAACTCAGTTACCAGCGCCGCATTGAGCACCGTGAACTGGAAAGCGGCACCCACGAGGCGCTGCAGCTGGGTCGTCGCATTCTGGTGGCGGAAGACAACCCGGTGAATGCCCAGGTCACCGAGCAGATGCTGCGCAACCTCGGCCATGACGTCATCGTCGCCGAGAACGGTCAGGCGGTGCTGGCGCTATGGCAGCAGGGCTTTGATCTGATCCTGATGGACTGCCTGATGCCGATCATGGACGGCTACGATGCCACCCGCCGGATTCGCTCGCTGGAACGCGACGCCGGCCGTCGCATTCCGATCGTGGCACTGACCGCCAATGCCATGAACGATGAACGCGACAAGTGCCTGGCCGCCGGTATGGATGACTATCTGGCCAAACCGATCCGCCTCAAGGACCTCGACCGCATGCTGCGCCGCCACCTGCGCGAGCGCGGCGCCGCCACCGCCAGCTAAAGCATTCATCACGCGCCAACCTTTCCCCTGACGCAACCCTGACGCTGCTTTGCTATGATCGGGAGTTCGATTCTGGTCTGCACAATCCGGTGAGCCACACGGTGAGTCACAAAAACATTCTGCGACAACGTATCCGTCAGCAAATGGACGAGTATCTCGCCCAGGGCGGACGCGTGCGCAAGGTCGAACCCGGCGCCAGCGGCGCCGACCTGGCTGACCCGCGCCAGCGCCGCCAGCACAGCTTCAGTCCACGTGTGGCGGAAGAACGCACACCGGTGCCGCACGTGATTGCCGCCATCGAGGCGCGCAAGCAAGCCAAGCGTGTCCGTACCCGCAGCACCGCCAGCAAGACGCGCAAGCCACGTCGACGTCTGGTCTATGATGATTTCGGCGAGCCGCTGCGCTGGGAATGGATCGACGACTGAAACCCGTTTTTATCTTTGTCAGGAGGACCACCATGAAACATGCGATGAAACATGCGATCTGGGTTGTGATCGGTGCGCTGCTGTTCAGCACGCCTGCTCTGGCTGAAATTCGTAGCGAAGAAATCATTTTGCCGAACGAGCTGGGCTCGGCGGTGATGTACAGCAACAGCAAAACCAAGAAGCCCAATGCTGCCGTGATTGTGGTGCACGAGTGGTGGGGCTTGAATGATTATGCCCGCAGCCGTGCGCGTGAACTGGCCAAGCAAGGCTACACCGCCATTGCCGTGGACATGTACGGTCATGGCAAGGTCGCCGACCATCCAGACAACGCCAAGAGCTTTATGGAAGCCGCATTTGCCGAGCCGGAGAAAATGAACGCGCGCTTTAATGCCGCCAAGGACATTCTGCTGAAGCAGAAAAATGTCGACGCCGCGCGCCTGTATGCGGTGGGTTACTGTTTCGGCGGCGCGGTGGTCCTGAACCAGGCACGCATGGGCAATGACCTGTACGGCGTGGCCAGTTTCCACGGCAGCCTTGGCACCGAAAGCCCGGCCGCAGAGGGCGCGGTTAAAGCCAAGCTGCTGGTAGCCACCGGTGGCGCAGACAAGATGGTGCCGGCGGAACAGGTAGGCGCTTTTGTCACCGAGATGTCTAACGCCGGCGCCGAACTGGAACTGTTGTCGTTTCCCGGCGTGATGCACAGCTTCACCAATCCGGGCGCCACCTCGGTGGGCAAGAAGTACGGCATGCCGCTGGCCTATGATGCGCACGCCGATGCGGTCAGCTGGGCCGCGCTGATGGATTTTCTGGAAGAAAGTCATCCCGGCAAAAAGAAGAAGTAACGCTGCACTCAAGCGATAAACGGCGAGTACACAACGCCGTCCCGCAGCCTTGCTTCGCTACAGAAGAGGCCCGCAAAACCAACTGGCTTTGCGGGCTTTCTATTCCTGACAAGGATGAAATCAATAATAGCGAAGTGCCCACGCCGACATGGCAAGTTGGCGAAGCCACGAGCCATTGGAGGGTCCCCGTCTGCAGCCGCCGAAAGTGGTTGTCGGCACGAAGGGGCAGTCGGCCGCAGGGCCGACTGAGGCGCGCACGGCCGAAGGCCAGATGCGGCCGTGCCCGAGTGCAGGCAAGCACTTTCGGGAACCGGAGCGAAGCGGAGGCGGCGTAAGCGGGGCGTGTTTCTTTTGCTTACTTTTCTTTGCACGAGCAAAGAAAAGTAAGTCGCCAGCAGGCGAAACCAGCGCATGAAATCCACTACAAAAAATCAACAAGCAAACCCAATCCTCGCCCAGGCTACAGCAAAAAATCGAGATT
This sequence comes from uncultured Alcanivoracaceae bacterium, assembly GCA_964389795.1. Taxonomy (GTDB): domain Bacteria; phylum Pseudomonadota; class Gammaproteobacteria; order Pseudomonadales; family Alcanivoracaceae; genus JARGPN01. Next base: position 42,363 of record CAYMEY010000002.1, on the reverse strand, counting down.
CATCCCGTGATCCAAAACCAGTTCAGGCATTGCGATACTGCCGATAAATACTTTCCGCCCACATCAACTTGTCGGCACGGGCATCCACCCACCCCTGCAACGGCTCCGGCATCGCCTGCGGCCAGCGCACGCCGTACTCCGGCGGCATAAAGAACGGCGCCAGTAACGCCGATACAGCCAGGTCTGCGCGGGTAAAACTGTCACCCACCAGAAAATCTCGTCCCTCGAGCTGCTGCGCCAGTTTGGCCAATGCCACGTCCAGCTTTTCAGCACTGCGCTGCGCCGTGTCGGGATAAATTTTCATGGCCTTTTTCATCAGCCCGCGCACTTTCGGGAAAAACAACCGGAACAGCGGCTTCATCAACAAGGGCGTGCCGGTGGTCAACGCCGGCAGCACCACCGAGGGATGTTCGAGCAGGGTGAAATAACACCAGCGGCGCACATCGTCACCGAGCTCCTTGTCGGCAAATTGCTCCAGCACCAGCGCCTGTTCACGCAAGGCCGGATCCGCCGGCGTCAGCGGCTTGTCCGGATAGCGCTCATCCAGCCAACTGATAATGGCGGCGGATTCCTGAATGAATTCACCGTCGCACTCCAGTACCGGCACGTGCGTGCGCGGCGCCACCGAGCGCACAAACTTGATGTGCTGGCCGGGCAGCAGGTTATGAATACGGTAAGGCACGCCCTTGTAATCCAGCGCCCAACGCACCTTCTCGCAGTAATGGGAAATCGGGAACTGATGCAGGGTAAGGGTCATGGCCGTGTCCGCAAAACAAGTGGGCCACCATGATGCACGCATTCGCCCGGCGACGCATCCGGGGTGAGGCTTGCCACTGGCAGGATTGCCCTCTGGACGGCGCCCGGGGCCGCGCTCATAGTCTTGGCTGCGCTTTGACTTGCGACCAGGAGACTCCGATGTCCATTTCCACCTATCAGTCCTGTATGCCCAGCCTGCTGGCCAGCCTCAAGAATCTCGACCATATCCTTGCCAAGGCGGAAAGCTTCAGCGCCGCACGCAAGGTCAATGCCCAGGTGCTGCTCAATTACCGGCTGGCGCCGGACATGCTGCCGTTGAGTTCACAGATTCAAATTGCCTGTGATACCGCCAAGGGCTGCGGCGCACGACTGGCCGGCGTGGATATGCCGCGCTTTGATGACAATGAAAAAGACCTGGCGCAATTGCGCGAGCGGGTGGCAAAAACCCTCACCTTTCTCAAGGGGCTTAAGCCGGAAAGCTTCGACGGCGCGGAAGAAAAAACCATTGAGTTGAAATTCCCGAATTCGAGCTTTTCGTTTACTGGCCTGAATTACATCAACCACTTTGTCATGCCGAACTTCTATTTCCACATGACCTGCGCCTACGCCATCCTGCGCCATTGCGGCGTGGAACTGGGCAAGAGTGACTACCTGCAAGGTGCAGCGAAATAAGACCGGGCTGTTTGTCGTAGGAGCTTGCCTGCAAGCGAACTGACCTTGCCGGGCGCTGGTTCGCTTGCAGGCAAAGTCCTACAAAAAACGGGTTCGAGAGCGGGCGGGCTGCTACAAAAAAGGGTGCTGCAGGCATCCCACGGCTAGATCGCCTTGACCTTCTCGGCGCCGCAGCGCTCGCAGCGAAATACTGTCACCAGCTTGCCTTCCTTGACGTCAAACTGCTTTTCCTTCCAGATCACCCACTTGTGAAAGCCATGCTGGCACATGCCCTGTTTGGGCTTCTTTTTTGCCGGCTTTTTGAACGGCAGGATGTCTGCCATTTCACCTCTCCAGACTCGTTTGTTCACAGCGGCCGACATTTGCGCGTCGGGGCCGTATAATGCCCCCCTCTCGCAATCACAGGGGCCCGTCTTGATGTCAGATTTTACCGTAGGCCAGCGCTGGTTAAGTGAAACCGAACCCGAGCTGGGCCTGGGTATGATACAGGATGTGGACTACCGTCTGATCAAGGTGTACTTCCCCGCCAGCGAAGAAGAACGCACCTACGCCCGCCAGAATGCGCCGCTGTCGCGCCTGACCTATCAGGTTGGCGACCGGCTGGAGAACGACGAAGGCCGCACCCTGGTGGTGGCCGGTGTCGATGAAATGCAGGGCCTGCTGGTCTACAAGGTGCACCCGGAGGACGCCCCCGACGCCGTCAGCGTGCTGCCGGAAATCCGTCTGGGCCACCGTCTTGATCTTAGTGGCGCCGCCGACCGCCTGTTTGCCAAGCAGCTCGACCGCAACGGCTGGTTTGAGCTGCGCCATGCGGCGCTGCAGGCGCGCGCCCATGTGGAACGCTCACCGGTACAGGGCCTGCTGGGACCGCGCATCGACCTGATCGGACACCAGCTGTATATCGCCCATCAGGTGGCCTCCCGCTACGCTCCACGCGTGTTGCTGGCCGATGAAGTCGGCCTGGGCAAGACCATCGAGGCCGGTCTGATCATTCATCAACAGCTGGTCACCCATCGTGCCCAGCGGGTGCTGATCGTGGTACCGCCGGCACTGGTGCACCAGTGGTTTGTGGAAATGGTGCGGCGCTTCAATCTGCACTTCAGCATCTTCGATGCCGAGCGCGTGGCAGCGCTGCAACACGAACAGGATGAACTCGGCGCGGCATTCGGCGAGCTGTTTGAAGACGAAGAACCGCTTGAGCAAAGCCCGCATGCCAGTGACATCAATCCGTTCCTGAGCGAACAGTTGATTCTGATCAGCACCGACTACCTTGAGCAGTGCGACATGACCCAGCTGCTCGACGGTGAGTGGGATCTGCTGGTGGTGGACGAAGCCCATCACCTGACCTGGACCCCGCAACAGGCCAGCGAAGCGTATCAGCGTGTGGAGGCCATCTCGGCGGTGGCAAAAGGTTTGCTGCTGCTTACCGCAACGCCCGAACAACTCGGCCGCGACAGCCACTTCGCGCGCTTGCGCCTGCTTGATCCGGACCGCTACGCCTCACTGGATACGTTTATTGCTGAGCAGGAAAGCTACCAGCAGGTGGCTGCCCTCGCCGGCGCCCTGCATGACCAGCCGCACTGGGACGATACCCTGAAACAGGCGGCGGCCAGGTTTTTGCCGGAAATGCACATTGATGAAAGCGAGCGCGATGCCATCCTCGCCGAGTTGATTGATCGCAGCGGTCCGGGTCGGGTGCTGTTTCGTAATACGCGCAAGAACATTGCCGGCTTTCCGGCCCGACATGTGGATGCGGTGGCACTGGATTACCCGGCCGACTGGCCACAACCGGACAGCGACGACGCCGACGTGCTGTTGCATCCGGAGCGGCACTTCCACGACGACAGCTGGTGTCAACAGGACCCGCGTGTCAGCTGGCTGGCAGAATTTCTCAAGCAACACCGCAATGACAAGGTGTTGGTGATTGCCGCGCACCGCGAAACCGCCAGTGACCTGCATGCCCACTGCGGCTACAAGCTCGGCATGAACGTGGCGGTGTTCCATGAACAGATGGACCTGATCGAGCGCGACCGCGCCGCTGCCTGGTTTGCCGAAACCGTTGACGGTGCGCAGGCCCTGTTCTGTTCGGAAATCGGCAGCGAAGGCCGAAACTTCCAGTTTGCCCACCATCTGGTGCTGTTTGATCTGCCGGCCAATCCGGATTTGCTGGAGCAACGCATCGGCCGACTGGATCGCATTGGCCAGCAGCAGGACATCCGGATTCATGTGCCCTATTTTCGCGGCCATGCGCAGGAAGTGTTGCTGCGCTGGTACCACGACGGCATGGATGCGTTCCGCCACACCAACCCGGCTGGCACGCAAATTCGCCAGCGTACGCACACGCGGTTGCAGCAGGCCCTCAGCGCCGCCGATGACGCCGATACGCTCGCCACGCTGGTCAGGGAAACGCAAGATGTCACCGCCGAATTGCGCAGCCTGCTCGACAGCGGCCGCGATCGCCTGCTCGAACTGAGTTCATTTGACAGCACAGTGGCTGATCAACTGGTGGACGCACTGCGTGACGCCGACCAGCACACGCCGATGGCGTTTCTGGAAAAAATGTTCGAGCGCTTTGGTGTGGATTCCGAATACCACTCGGAACATGCCAGTGTGCTGCGACCGAATGAACACCTGGTGGAGCCGTTTCCGGGCTTGCCGGAGGATGGCATTACTGTCACCGATCACCGCGCCACTGCGTTGGCGCGTGACGATATGCAATTTATCAGCTGGGAACACCCGATGGTGTCCGGTACCATTGAGCTGATGCTTGGCAACAGTCTCGGCAAGGCCTGCGTGTCATTGCTGAAAAATCGCAAGATTCGTCCGGGCACCCTGTTGATCGAAGCGCTGTACACGCTGGAATGTGTCGCACCGCGCCACTTGCAGGCACAACGTTTTCTGCCCACCACCTTGATTCGCACACTGCTGGATGCCAACGGCAAGAACATTGCCGCCAATGTCAGTCACGAAGCGATCAGCAAGCAATGCCAGAAAATGGACAAGGGCCTGGCGGCAAAAGTGGTCACCAGCCAGAAGCCATTGTTGGACAAGCTGCTCAAGGATGATCACCGCATTGCCAGCAATCAGACTGACATTCTGGTGAAGGAAGCGCTGGAAAAAATGCGCCACACGCAACAGCACGAGATCAATCGTCTGGTGCAGCTGAAACGCAAGAATCCGATGATTCGCGATGAAGAAATTGAATTTCTGCAGCATCAAACCGCGCAGCTGGAGAAACATCTGGCAGAAAGCCGTTGTCAGCTGGAAGCGGTGCGGGTAATCGTGGTGACAGACAGCGAATAATGTCCGGCACCGGCACCAGACGCCGCCGCCAGCGATTGAGGTGACCCAGGTCCGCACCCAGCTGTTGCAGGCGCTGGCGCAACTGACGCCGCCGCACCGCGCGCGGCGCAATAAACCCCATGTCGAAATAGCTGTGACCCATGGCATCCCCCGGCGACGCTGCAACGCAGCGCCGAGGGACTGTTCTACTGCGCGGCTGGCACAGTGCCAGCAAGCCGATGGCGATAACCGCTGTCAGCGATTGCTGACACTGTACAGGATGCTCAGGCGATCAGCGGATGGCGCCACCCACCTCAACGATTTTCAGCGTATTGGTACCGGCGTGGACGTTAACGTAATCGCCCTTGGTCAGAATCACCTTGTCACCATCCGCCACAACGCCCAGCTCACGCAGCAGCTCCACTGCCTTCTGGTTAACGTCTTCCGGCGGCGTGCCGCTGGCATCGAACGGCACCGTGTGCACGCCCCGGTACATGGCCACGCGTCGCTGCGAACGCGGATGTGGTGTTAATGCAAAGATTGGCAAGCCGGAACGTATCCGTGACATCTTGCGCGGCGTGGCGCCGCTTTCAGTCATGGCGATAATCGCGGTGACACCGGGCAGCCGGTTGGCCACATACATGGCGGCCGCGGCAATCGACTCATCAATTTTTTCCGGCGCGCGCTCATCAGCCGTGCGCAACTCACGCAGCTGATAAGTGCGCTCTGCACCGAGAATGATGCGGTCCATGGCGCGCACGGTCTGGGTCGGGAACTGGCCAGTGGCGGTTTCCGCCGACAGCATTACCGCGTCGGTGCCATCCAGTACCGCGTTGGCGACATCCGACACTTCCGCTCGGGTGGGCTGCGGATTGGAAATCATCGACTCCATCATTTGCGTAGCGGTGATCACAAAGCGATCCAACTGGCGGGCGCGGCGAATAATATGCTTCTGCACGCCAACCAGTTCGGCGTCACCAATTTCCACCGCCAGATCACCGCGCGCCACCATCACGCCATCGGCGGCGAGAATAATCTGATCCAGGTTATCGTGATCGGCCACCGCCTCGGCGCGCTCGATCTTCGCCACCAGGTCGCCCTGACCGCCGGCCTGCCGATACAGCTCGCGGGCTTCATTCACATCCGCCGCGTCACGCGGAAACGACAACGCCAGATAATCCACATCCATGGCGGCGGCGGTCTTGATGTCTTCTAGATCCTTGGCGGTCAGAGCTTTTGCTGTCAGCCCACCACCCTTGCGGTTCAGGCCCTTGTTATTGGACAGCTTGCCACCAGCAATCACGCGCGTGTGCACGGCACTGCCTTCAATTTTTTCTACCTGCAACTCGATCAGGCCGTCATTGAGCAGCAAGGTATCACCCGCCGCACACTCCTGCGGCAACGACTTGTAACCCAGCCCCACCCGTGACGCATCGCCGGCGTCATCGGCCAGCGCCGCATCCAGCACAAAGGCGGCACCGTTGGCCAGGCAGACCTCGCCGTCAACAAAGCGTGCTATGCGAATCTTGGGGCCCTGCAAATCGGCAAGAATGGCGACGCTGCGTTGCTGTGCCGCGGCGGCGGCACGAATGCGCTCGGCCACGGCCTGATGACCGGCGGCATTGCCATGGGAAAAATTGAGGCGAAATACGTTAACGCCAGCATCGATCAGTTGCGCCAGCATCGCTTCACTGGCACAGGCCGGTCCGACCGTGGCAACAATCTTGGTACGTCTGAACATCTGCGAACTCCCCCTTTCGCTGCTCGCCAGAGCATACCATTGGCTGCGGCGGTTGACGCGGGAATCGCGCCCAAACTCCTGTTAAGGTGTGCGCTGATTATTCACAGCTGGAAGGCACCATGGACTTGTTACCCTGCGTAGAACGCGAACTGAATTGCCAGCATCAGTCGGCGGATGCCGCAGTCATCTGGCTGCACGGACTGGGCGCAAACGGTCACGACTTTGAACCGATCGTGCCGGAGCTGGGCTTGCCAGACAGTTTGTCGGTGCGGTTTGTGTTTCCGCATGCGCCGGAAATACCCGTGACGATCAACGGCGGCTACGTCATGCCAGCCTGGTACGACATTCTCGAAATGGATATCGACCGCAAGATTGATCAAGCCCAGATACTGGCGTCCGCCGGCAGCATCCGCGCCTTGATTGAGCGCGAAGTCGAGCGCGGCATCGCCACCGATCGCATCATTCTGGCAGGCTTCTCACAGGGTGGCGCGGTGGCCTACGAGACCGCCCTGAGCTATGACCGGCCGCTGGCCGGGCTGCTGACCATGTCGACCTACTTCGCCACCGCGGCCACGGTGCAATGGCACCCGGCCAATCAGACGCTGCCGATTCTGGTGATGCATGGCGAACAGGATCCGGTGGTGCCAGTGCAACTCGGTGAGCGCGCGCTGGGCGTCCTCAGCCGCCATGGCTACCGGCCCGACTGGAAGAGCTATGCCATGGAGCATCAGGTCTGCTACCCGCAGATTGCCGATATCGGCGCCTGGCTGCAGGCGCGGCTGGCACGCTGACGCCCGGCGCCGGACCTTGAAATCCCGGCGCCCGCCCCCACCCTCTGGGCAGCAGGCTTATCCGGCCGTTGACCCCGCAATAACGATCTGAACATGAGGAAACACCATGTCCGCGACCCTGAACACCGAGAAGCGTGAATTCCAGACCGAGGTCAAGCAGCTGCTGCACCTGATGGTGCACTCGCTCTATTCGAACAAGGAAATCTTCCTGCGCGAGCTGATCTCCAATGCCTCGGACGCCGCCGACAAACTCAAATTCCTGGCCCTACAGGATGCCAACCTGTATCAGGGCGACACCGAGCTGGCCGTGCATATCGAGGCCGACGCTGACGCCGGTACGCTGACCATCCGCGATAACGGCATCGGCATGACCCGAGACGAGGTGATCGCCAATCTGGGCACCATCGCCCGTTCCGGCACCGCCGAGTTTCTCAGTCACCTCAGTGGCGACCAGAAAAAGGATTCGCGCCTGATCGGGCAGTTTGGTGTCGGCTTCTACAGTGCCTTTATCGTCGCCGACCGCGTCGAGGTGTTTACCCGCAAGGCCGGCACCGACGCCAACGAAGGCGTGTACTGGGCCAGTGAAGGCAGTGGCGATTTTGACCTCGGCGCCACCGAGCTGGCCCAGCGCGGCACGCGTATCGTGCTGCACCTGCGTGACGAGGAAAAAGAATTCCTGCAGCCGTGGCGGCTGTCTTCACTGGTGCGCAAGTACAGCGACCATATTGCTGTGCCAGTGATGGTACTCACCGAAACGTCGGCCGAAGACGAGAACGCGGAGCCTGAAAAAAGCTGGCAGCAAGCCAATACTGCCACCGCCCTGTGGACACGCAGCAAGAGCGACATCAGTGACGAGGAGTATCAGGAGTTCTATCGCCATATTTCCCACGACTTTAATCCGGCGCTGAGTTGGAGCCATAACCGGGTTGAGGGCAGCCTGGATTACACCTCGCTGCTGTATCTGCCGGAAAAGCCGCCGTTTGACCTGTATAACCGCGACCAGAACCACGGCCTGAAGCTGTATGTCCAGCGCGTGTTTATCATGGATGACGCCGAGCAGTTTCTGCCGCTGTACCTGCGCTTTATCAAAGGCGTGATCGACAGCAACGACCTGTCATTGAATGTGTCGCGTGAGATCCTGCAGCAGGACAAGACCGTCAGCGCCCTGAAAGCAGCGCTGACCAAGCGCGCCCTCGACATGATCAGCAAGCTGGCCAAGGACGAACCCGAGAAATATCAGACGTTCTGGAAAGCATTCGGCAATGTGCTCAAGGAAGGCCCGGCAGAAGACTACAAGCACCGCGACCAGATCGCCGGTCTGCTGCGCTTTGCCTCAACCCATACCGGCGATGCAGATCAGTCAGTCAGCCTCGCCGACTATGTCGCACGCATGCGCGACGGTCAGAAGGAGATTTACTACATCGCCGCTGACAGCCACCAGAATGCGCTCGGCAGTCCGCATCTGGAAATTTTCCGCAAGAAAGGCATTGAAGTGCTGCTGCTCAGCGACCGCATTGATGACTGGTTGATGAGCCATCTGACCGAGTTCGACAGCAAACCGCTGCGTGACATTGGCAAGGGCGAACTGGACCTGGGCGCACTTGAGGACGAACAGGAAAAGCAGCAGCGCGAACAAACCGATCAGGACTATCAGGCGCTGACGCAGAAGATCGCCGAGCAACTCAAGGACGATGTTGAGAGTGTACGTACCACCTACCGCCTGACCGACTCACCTGCCTGCCTAGTGGTACAGGAACAGGATATCGGTGCACAGATGCGACGCATTCTGGAGGCCGCCGGGCAAACGCTGCCCGACAGCAAGCCAGTACTGGAGATCAACCCGCATCATCCGCTGGTGCAGCGCCTGCAGGCGGAGACCAATGAGGAACGTGGTGCGGACCTGACCGCTGTGATCTACGAACAGGCACGCCTGGCCGGCGGAGATACGCTCAAGGACGCCTCCGCGTACGTACGGCGCATCAACAAGCTGCTGCTGGAACTGGCGCAGTAACGACGAAAAAGGGGCCTGCGGGCCCCTTTTTTTCACCTTCTCGCTTTGACTGCGCGCTCAGAACCGTAACGCGCGGCGCAGCCGCGGCAGCCAGACAAAGCGCAAGACATACACCCAACCGCTCAAGGTATTGGCAACCAACAGCGCGCTGTGCGTCTGGTCCTGTTGCTTGGCCAGCGAGCGCTTGAAGTCGTAATCCCCTTTCATCATGTTGAAGATGTCACAGCCTTCCTTGATCGCCTCTTCCATGGCGCAGGACATCAACACCATACCCGGCTTGAGCTCGTCATAGTCAGTATCGAAACCGCCCTGGAAGTAATAGGTGCTGTGACCGTCCGACAGGCAATACAACACGGCAATCAGCTCATCGCCTTTACGCAGCCCCCACAAACGCAGTGCATTGTTGTCGAGCATGCGCGCCATCAGCTGACGATGAAAAGTATTGTATTCGGTCGTCCGGAACGCATGCTCGGCTTCGCCTTTGTCCTGCCAGCGTTTGTGATGCAGGCGCACCAACGCATCAAACCAGCTGTCCAGATCACCCGCGCCGGACAGCCGATCAAGCTGGATCTGACCGGGTTCAAACAACTTGCGGCGGGCACGACGAATCTGCTGACGGCGATTGGATGACAATTCGCCCAGGTAGGCATCCCAGTCAGGTTTGAGTTCGGCGACGATAATGTCACGCACCTGCGTGCCCGCATGCAGTAACTCGCCACGCAACCGCTGGCGTATCGGATCGGCTGACAGCGGTGTCGACATATCGCGCAGATCACACAGATCCCATTGCTCGCGCAGCAACCGCAGGCCATCAGCCAGTAATGACTGGTAGTGATCCAGATAGTGGTTATGCACGATGCCGCCGAGATAATCCGGCGAGGTGTCACCGCCAGTGCCCAACCACTGCAAGGTGCGCAGATTAAACAGCTTCAATAAACGGCGGCGACCGATATATAGCGGGAAAATGGCAATCAGTTGGTTGTGACGATGTACGCAGATGATACGAAGCTGCGCCTGCTTGCCGTACACCTGCCAGAACAGCCAGGCCAGATCCCAGCTGCAAAAAAGCGAGTTTGCCGGGCTGTTGGCCAGCAAGATCTGCCAGTCCTGTTTCAGAGCCGCAAACTGTTTGTCCTGCGTGATAATACTGATATCCAAAATTGCCTTCCTGTGCTGATGCCGGCGGGCGTCCATGCTACGTATTTTGAGTGTCGGTTTCTTGCCTCAAATGGGTGTCTTCGACGGACGGGAGTGCCAGATAAAAGCGTGTCTGACGCGTCAGGACATTTTTTCGGCATACAACGCCGTCAACTGATCCAGCACGGTGTCGAGCGCATATTTGCCCTGTATGGCGGCAAAGCTGGCCTTGCCGAAGCGCTCGCGCATGGCGGCGTCCCAGATCAACGTCTCCAGATTGTCTGCCATCGCCAGCGCATCGCCGGCCGGCGACAGAAAGCCATTTTGTTGCGGCATGATCAGATCAATATTACCGCTCACCGCAGTACCCACTACAGGCAAGCTGGCGGCCATGGCCTGCATCACAGAATTCGGCAGACCTTCCTGATGCGAGGGCTGAACATAAATATCAATGTCTGCCATAAAGCCCGGCATGTCGTGGATGCCACCGAGAAACCGTACCTGCTCGGCAATGTCCAGTTGCTGCGCCTGAGCAGCCAGATTGGTGTCCTGACCACCGACACCGGCAATATCGACCACGAAATTGTCCAGGCCACGCTTCTTCAGTTCACCACAGGCGGCAATCAGTACATCCACGCCTTTTACCGGCTCCAACCGCCCGGCATAGCCAATGGTGACGACATCATGTGTGGCGGCACGGCTACGCCTGGCATTCTGAAATGCGGCAATCGGCAAACCATTGCGGATCATGCAGATCCTGTCTGCCGGATAACCCGCCTCGAGCAGACGCTCACGGGTGTAATCACTGATGGTCTGAAAATAATCCAGCTTGCGCACAAAGTAGTTCATCAGTGACCAGGGCAAGCGATGACGCAATGCCGGATCAAGGATGCCGCCTTCAAACTCCCACGCACCCGATATTTTCGCCGCCATCACTTTATTGCGCAGCAGCGGCTTGGCCATGCCCATCACAGTGCCAAGATTCTTGACCATGTGCACATGAATGGCGTCATAGCTGTCGCGACGGCGCCATATCCACCAGAAGAATTTCAACATCAGGATAATGGCGCCCAGGCCCTTGATACGCGGATAGCCGATGCGCGTGGTCTTGACGCCCCGAATCAATTCAACACGCGGCCGTTCCGGGTGCATCCAGGGCGCCAGCACTTCCACTTGATGGCCGCGTGCCTGAAAGGCTTCGGCCAGCAACTCGACCTGTAACTCGGTGCCGCCAATGGTCGGATAGAAGCCATCCACCACCAGCAGGATTCGGGGTAATGCGCGTGTCATAACGTCTCTTGTCCTTGCACGGTCTGCACTGCTCAACATCAGGCGGTATAAATCAGCCAGGCCAGATCACCCGGTGCCGGCGCCCAGGTCGGCAGACGGCGAATGGTCATGGGGTTATCGCCGCGCCGGTAGATGCCCTCTTCCGTAGTAAAGGCCCACTGATAGCCCACTTCACGCAACACATCGATGGAGTCCTGATTGTAGTCGCCCGGCTCGCCATTGGGGTAGGCAAACAGCAACGGCGCGACACCCAGCTCACGTTGCATGGCATCCGCACAAAGGGTGACATCCTCGCGCTGGGCGTCACGACTCTGGGTCGCCATGATCGGATGAGTATGGGTGTGACCGCCGTAGCTGAACACATCAGCGCAATCACGCAGTTGCTGCCAGCTCATCAGGCGGGAATCGGACTGCAGTTTGCCGGCATCCCAGTTGGCGGCCCGCTTCAATGCTTGCATCGCCTGCTGACGCTCGGCATTGGGCATCTTTTTCAAACGCTGGCGCACAATTCGCTCCGCCTCAATACGCTGTGCCGGTGTCACCGGCGCGACAGTGGCGCCCTCACTTTCGAAGCTGGGCAAACGCTCATACTCACCATGCAGAAACAGGTCAGCGTTGACCTGCGGCCAGATGCTGTCGCCATCACTGACCGGCTCACTCGGCACAAATACCAGCCCGCGCAACTGCCGCTGCTTGAGCAATGGATACACCTGGTCATGAATGCTGATAAAGGCATCATCAAATGTCAGCAGCACCTTGGGCCGCCCGCTGAATGGCTTGCTCCGGTCCAGCGACACAAACTGCTCGGGCGTCAGAATCTCGAAGGCGCTTTGCAGCCAGTCCAGATGCTGGCGAAAATGGAGTATCGTCAATTCGTGTGCATCCGCGGTATCCGCCACCACCTTGTGGTACATCAGGATTACCACTTGCTCGCGCCAGCGTGCGCGCGTCAGCAATCGCCAGATCCAAGGCAGCGCCACCAGTCGCTTGATAAGCCGTTTAATCAGCGTCATGTCAGAATCCGGGTCGCTGCTGCTGTACAAGGTTTCTGCGCCGCCAGCGAATCATACATGCCGGGGTCAGAATCTTGGCCAATACCCACAACGACTTGAGCGTCGGTATGCGTCCACGTTGCGCCTGGATAAAGATGCGCATCGCCTCCAGTTTATCTGCATCTGCCAGATGCCGGGCCTGCGCCATCTGCAAATCGCCCAGACGTCGCGTCAAGCAGCTACGCTGCTGGTCTGTGAGTGGATAATTGCCAAGCAAATGCCGCAACGCCATCTGGTTATAGCGCGCGTTCCTGGCATAATTGGCTGGCGAAGAACTTTGCTGTGGCGACACCCGATAGCGTAACAGCGGCGCCTCGATAAAGCCCACCGGCCAGTGTTGGGCGATGCGGCAAAAATATTCGTAGTCAGTGGCGTTAACCAGCGGCTCGCACTGCGGACCCGCCTGTTCGAACACCTCACGGCGAAACAGTACTGTCGGTGGATGGATGAAGTTGCCGTCCAGCAGTGCGGAAAAAACCTGCCCTGACCAAAGCACATCACCACTGTCCAGCTCCACACGCTGCGTATAAAGCTGATCATAGCCACGAACGCATTCGAAAATACTGTAGTAGCGTCGCGCCGCCGACTCCCATATGGTGCCGCCGTGATCAAACAGGGAAAAATCAGAACATACCAAACCGAGCTCTGGACAGGCATCGAAGGCCGCCATCTGACGACGCAGCTTGTCCGGCTCAAAGATATCATCGGCATCCAGCCAGGCGATGAAATCACCGCTTGCCTGTTGCATACCCAGATTGCGCGCTGAAGCAAAGCCGCCATTGTGCTTGTGCACATAGCGAATTCGGTCGAGATATGGCGCTACTCGCTCAGCACTGTCATCTGTAGAGCCGTCGTCAACAACAATGCACTCCACATTCGGCCAGTCCTGGGACAGCACTGATTCAATTGCCGCAACAATCGTCGTACCGGCGTTATAGCCAGGAATAATCACACTTATCTTTTTATGGTGCGCGTCCATACAACACCCCGTTAAAGCACTATCAGCTTGTTACCAACCCAAAAAATGAATGCTCCGCTCACGCGTCCCGCTTCAAAAGCTGGCGCAGCATCTGTTGACTCTCACGGTCGAGTAGCAGCACCAGCACACAATAGATCGCACCGCCGAGTGCGACCTTGGCAATCAATGACAGTACAACCTGATCGAGCTGCACCTGAATGACTGCCAGATACATCAGCAACGAAAAGCTGCCATAACGCAGCAGCTGCGGCAGCGGCAGCGCGACCCGGATATGCTGCGAGGACAGCCGCCACGCCATGTATGCAAATGACACATAGGTACACAGGGTGGCAATTGCTGCGCCCTTGATACCCATCTGCGGCACCAGAATGATGTTCAGCGCCAGATTCAGGGTTGACGACGCCGCCAGCGCCATCATCAATTTCTTGCTTTCCTTTTTGACGTACAAGCCGGCGGCCAACATGATGATTGCGCCGTCCACAATCATGCCGAAGACGATGTACGGGACCGTCACTGCACCTTCGCGGTACTCCGCCGACGCCATAATCGAAATGAAGTCATCGGCCACGGCGGCAAAGCCAAAACCGACAGGCAACGCCGCAAAAACGTACAGGCGCAGGGAGTTTGCAATAAAGCGCTCGGTCGCTTCGCGCCCTTTCTCTGCCCAGATGCGCAGGTACATCGGCAGAATGGCTGTCGCCAGTGATGCGATGATGATCGACGACACATACTCAGACAAATTGTAGGCGGCGGCATACTTGCCGAGCTCTTCCGCGCCAAGCACCAGCTTGATCACATATCGGTCGCCGACATTGGCAAATATGCCGGCCATTTCATAGCCAAGCATCGGCAGCCCAAACATCACCATGGTGCGATACAGCGCGGGAGAGAAGCGCGAAAAATGCACGCTCTGCCCACGCAGAACCGATACCACCATCATCAGCAGTACGAGGGTTTCAGAGGCAATGGTGGCAATAAAAAATACCCGTAGCGAGGCTTCTATCAGCAGCAGTCCGGATACCACAAATGCCAGATTACCGTAGCGCCAGATCACCGAATAAATCGACACCAGCCCACTTCTTTCCTGTGCCCGCAAGATGCCATTCAGGCAGCTCTGGACGACACGAATCAGAATCAGTGGTGTTGCCAGAATCAGAATGTCGACGATGCCCGGGTAGTCCCAGAACAGGTGATCTGCCGTGACCGTAATAATCAGCCAGCCCAGTGTCACCAACGCACCACTGAGGCACATGCCTCCGAGGATGGTGGAATAGTACTGTGGCAGGCTCCACTCATTGTTTCCGGCGCGAGTGTCGGAGTAGAACATGATGGCGGAGTGCTGCAGCCCGAGCTTGCCGGCGGCCACCAGAAAGGTCAGGGTCACCGCAACAAGACTCATGTTGCCGTAATCATCGACCCCCAGCACACGCGTCAGGATCGGAAACGACACGAAGCCCGCCAGCGTCACCACCAGCGAACCAAGCGAATAATTGGAGACGTGACGAATCAGATTGCGTATCTGCACGCGGGCCCTTCCCTAAAGTGGACTGCCTTCCACGAGCGTCATTGCCCGTCCCCGAAAATTGGAAAGCACCCGGCATCGACAGCGGTGTGCGTGATCGAATCGGCGCATGGTATGCCGGCCACAGAATGAGCACAAGTTCACAAACCGGATGGTCTGACAGCGTGTCACTGGACCACCATCTTCCAACAAAAACTACGCAATAAGCATGAGCAATACTGCGAGTTGTCAGCCGTCTTCAGCAGCGAACGCACTGGGTTGGCAGTCGCAGCATGACCGCGCGCACAGCAGAACATTTCGTCACATTTGACCATGCAACCAGTCGCTTCCGGACTTGGTCAGAGTGGCAGTTGTTGATCAGGACGCCGCGCGCAGCGGCCGCCGCATGCACAAGGAGACAACAATGAAAAAATTGGCCATCAACAGTTTTCTCGCCGTGACCGCCATGGCCTGGCTAGGTCAATCACCGCAACTCCAGGGCGCCTCCATGCAGTGGCGCGATCAGGGCAGTCATGCCGACCTGAACCAGAGCGCTGCAGATACTGATCCGCAGTTAGCCGCGGACGATGCGGACCCGGCGCTGCAATACACAGCAGAACATCGGGCGCTACTGCAACACTGGCTCCGGCAGCGTGATGCCCAGGCATTACCATTACCCGGTCTGCAACGCGGTGATCGCTTTGGCGTGCTGCAAACCGGCCATATTGCCGTGTTGCCAGCGGAGTTGATGCGTCAGTTAGGTGATAGCGGCGGCCTCACCATGGACCTGGCCGTCGGCGAGCAGGTGGTACGCGTGATGCGCAATTCCCGTCGCGTCATCGATACCGTCAACAGCTGACCTGTCTTCCTATTACGGAGCAATGAATGGCTCAACCTCGTGCCCTGGCCACGCTGATGCTGGCAATCGTCTCTGGCTGTAGCGAGCCTGATCAGGAAAGCTTTATGGCGGTGGCGTCTGGCATGCACGCCGCCGACGTGCACGCCCTGCTCGGCAGCCCGGACAGCGTCAGTCAGGGTGCCGTCGGTGCCTACGTGGGCACCACCGAACAATGGCATACGGACGAAGCCACCTTTTCAGTGCAGTACCTGAATGGCGAAGTGAAGCTGAAAACGATTACGCCACGGGATGCCGCGCCCTGAATTGCCGGCACAAAAAAAGGCGCCATGAAGGCGCCTTTTTTGCAGCATCTGGCAAGTTACAGCCAGTACACGCAGACGTACAGGAACAGCCAGACCACATCAACAAAGTGCCAGTACCAGGCCGCCGCTTCATAGGCGAAATGGTTGTCCTTGCTGAAGTGACCACGCAGGATTCGCACCAGCATGATCAGCAACATCAGGGTACCCATGGTCACGTGGGCGCCATGGAAACCGGTCAGCAGGAAGAACAGGCTGCCGTAGATGCCGGCATTCATGGTCAGGCCCAGTTCAGAGTAGGCATGAATGTATTCTTCCACCTGCAGGAACAGGAAGATGATGCCAAGCAATACCGTCAGGGTCTGGAACAGGATCAGCTTGCCGCGCTCACCGGCAATCAATGCGTGATGCGCAATCGTCAGGGTAACCGAAGACACCAGCAGGATAGCGGTGTTGATTGCCGGCAGACCCCAGGCGCCCATGGCCATGGTCTCGCGGCCATCCGGCGTGGTGGTCAGCGGCCAGATCGCCTGAAAGTTCGGCCACAGCAATTCGTGCGTCATGGCGTTATTGCCGGCGCCACCAAGCCAGGGAAGAATCAACCAGCGGGTGTAGAACATGGCACCGAAGAATGCGCCGAAGAACATCACCTCAGAGAAAATGAACCAGATCATGCCCTGTCGGTAGGAGCCGCTCAGGCGCCCGACGTGCAGACCGGAAATGGATTCCCTGATGGTGTCACGCCACCACATGAACATCACGCCCGCCATCCACAACGCACCCAGAGGCAGCAGGTAGTTCAGTGCACTGGCATCCGCCTGCGCCACCGCCTTGCCCAGCGCATTACTGTGCTGGATGGTGGTGGCACCGCCGATTGCCATCATGAACAGGCCAACCGAGCCAGCCAGCGGCCAGGGGCTGCTATCTGGTACGTAATACTTGTTGCTTGCTTCTGCCATCGGACCCTTCTCCTGTCAGAACTGATTGCCGCCGCCCGCAGCGGCCAGATCCTTGCTCTTCTGCACTCTCTCGGTGACGTTGTAGAGGGTGTAGGAAAGCGTGATTTCATTAACGTGGTTAGGCAAAGCAGGATCGAGGTAGAAAATTACCGGCATATCCACTGCCTTGCCGCCTGCCAATATCTGCTGATCGAAGCAGAAACATTGGGTCTTCTTCAAATGCGCTGCAGCGATTCCCGGTGTCACGGACGGCACTGCCTGTCCTACCACGGTCTCTCCAGCACCATTCCTTGCGTAGAACTTTACCAGCGTGATTTCGCCCGGATGCACCGTGACACTGCGCACTTCAGGACGAAACTCCCACGGCATCGCGGCATCGGTCTGGGTCACAAACTGCACAGTGACTTGCCGACTCTGGTCCACTGTTTCAGAGCCCGCCGCGGCCTCATTGCTGGTCTTGCCGTTCAAACCGGTGATATCGCAGATGACGTCATACAACGGCACCATGGCAAAGCCGAACCCGAACATCATCACCACCACCAGCAGCATCTTTCTGACGCCGCGTCGGATGTTCTCGTCCAGGCTCGGTTGCGTCTCGTTCACACCAGTCTCCGACTGCGTTACTTGATTACCGGTGGCGTATCGAAGGTGTGGAACGGCGCCGGCGACGGCACAGTCCACTCCAGATCTTCTTCCGGCGCGCCCCACGGGTTGGCCGATGCCTGCTCACCTTTCTTCATACAGCAGCGGATAGCTACCCACAGGAAGATCACCTGCGACAGGCCAAATCCAAATGCACCAATCGAGATCCACCAGTTGTAGTCGGCAAACTGCAGCGCATAGTCGGCGTAGCGGCGCGGCATGCCCGCCAGTCCAACAAAGTGCATCGGGAAGAACAGCAGGTTGACGAAGAACAAAGAGGTCCAGAAATGCAGCTCACCCCAGAACTTGCTCGGCATGACACCGGACCACTTCGGCAACCAGTAGTAGGCCGCCGCCATGATCGAGAATACCGCACCGGATACCAGTACATAGTGGAAGTGTGCCACCACGAAGTAAGTGTCGTGGTACTGGAAATCCACCGGCGTGATCGCCAGCATCAGGCCCGACAAGCCGCCGCAGGTGAACAGAATCACGAACGCGATGGCCCACTTCATCGGCAATTCAAACGTCAACGATCCGCGCCACATGGTGGCCACCCAGTTGAATACCTTCACACCGGTGGGCACTGAAATCAGCATGGTCATGTACATGAAGAACAGCGTGCCGGCCAGCGGCATACCAACGGTAAACATGTGGTGCGCCCAGACCACGAACGACAGCAATGCAATCGAGGCGGTGGCGTACACCATGGAGGCGTATCCGAACAGCTGCTTGCGCGCAAACACCGGAATGATCGCAGACACCACGCCGAAGCTGGGCAGGATCATGATGTATACCTCGGGGTGACCGAAGAACCAGAACACGTGCTGGAACAGCACCGGGTCACCGCCGCCAGCGGCGCTGAAGAAGCTGGTGCCGAAGTGGATATCCATCAGCATCATGGTCACCACACCCGCCAGTACTGGCATCACTGCAATCAGCAGGAACGCGGTAATCAGCCAGGTCCAGACGAACAACGGCATCTTCATCATGGTCATGCCCGGTGCGCGCAGATTGAACACCGTCACGACAACGTTGATGGCACCCATGATGGAGGAGATACCCATCATGTGGACCGAGAGGATAAACAGATCAGTGGACGCTGGACCGTAGGTGGTCGACAGCGGCGCATAGAACGTCCAACCAAAGTTCGGCGCGCTCGGATTGCCCTCACCAAAAGCACTCATCAGCACGGAGCTGATCAGAATGGTGAACGCAAACGGCAGAATCCAGAACGACCAGTTATTCATGCGCGGCAACGCCATGTCAGGCGCACCGATCATCAACGGGATCATCCAGTTAGCCAGACCGACAAACGCCGGCATGATCGCACCGAACACCATGACCAGACCGTGTACGGTGGTCATCTGGTTAAAGAACTCAGGGTCTACAACCTGCATACCCGGATACATCAGCTCGGCGCGAATAACCAGCGCCATCAAACCGCCGACCAGGAACATGGCGAAGCTGAACCACAGGTACAGCGTACCGATATCCTTGTGGTTGGTAGAGAACAGCCAGCGCTTCAGGCCATGCGGAGCGTGGTGGTGATCATCGTGGTGATCGTGTCCTGCAACAGAAGCAGTCATAGTCGTCCCCTCCCTTACTTCGCAACGTCGGCGGGTTGAATCAGATCGCCGGTGTTATTACCGAACGCATTACGCTCGTAGGTAATCACAGCAGCAATTTCTCTCGGCGTCAGCTGCGCCTTGAAAGCAGGCATCGCGGCGCGGCCGTTGACCAGCACGTCGATGTGCTCCTGCAGATACTCAGGCTTGGTGGCAAAGTCAGTGCCTGCGAACGGCAGACCGATACCGCCTTCACCGTTGGCACCGTGACACATGGCACAGGCCGCAGCATATTTTTCCTGACCCAGACGCATGGCGTCGTCAAGGCTGGCAAACGGTGTCAGATCCGGACCGGAAGCGGCCTTTTCCTTTTCTTCCGCCAGCCAGACAGCAAACTCGTCCTGACTTACAACGCGGACTTCGATCGGCATGAAGGCGTGGTTCTTGCCGCACAGCTCGGCACACTGGCCGTAGTAGGTGCCTTCCTGTCCTTCCGGAATATTTGCCCAGATTTCATTAACGAAGCCCGGAATCGCATCCTTCTTGAAACCGAAGTCGGGCATATAGAAGGAGTGGATAACGTCGTCGGCGGTGACCAGGAAACGAACTTTGACGCCGGACGGGATATACAGGGGCTTGTCCACTTCCAGCATATAGTTGTGGTCTTTCTCAGGCGCGTCCTTGCCGTAATTCTCGGCGGCAGTGCCATACGGGAACAGACCATCCTTCAACGCTGGCGTATTGTACTGCTCCGGCGGCGTTTTCAGGTTGGAGAAGAAAAACACGCCAACATCGTTGTCGTCTTTGTATGCCAGATACTCGTAGCTCCACTTCCAGCGGTAACCGGTGACCTTTACGGTCAGCGTCGAGGCGCTGGTGTCATCCAGGCTGACCAGCACGCGCGTGGCCGGGATCGCCATGGCGATCAGGATGAAAAAGGGGATCACCGTCCACATGATTTCCAGGCCAACATGCTCATGGAAATCAGCCGGCTTGGGGCGTTTGCTGCGACGGTGGGCAAACACGGAGTACATGATCAAACCGAAGACCAGCAGGCCGATCGCCGTCACGATCCAGAGAATGGTCATGTGCAGGTCGTAGACATCCTGACTGACCTGGGTCACCCCCTGGCGGAGGTTATGGTCGGACCGTTCGGTCCAATCGCTGGCGGCGACAAAGCCGCTGACCATCAGCAGGCTCAGCGCGGTGACCACGCGGCGGAACAGTGTTGACTGCATTGCGTATGCTCCCTGTTTTCCCCAGCACCCGCCTTGTGGGCAAGCGCACGTTAGTGCTGGCCGGGTTAGCGGCCTGGAAAGCGTTTCAGGATTGATGCGGATGGCGGCGGCCTGGTCCCTGGCTTGCCAGCGGCCTGATCAGGGGATGATCTGGCCTCGCGTGTGCTTCGGTATCGCGACGCTGAAATCCTGAGCAATTCCAATGATTTCAGTCACTTGCATAACCCGAAGTGCGGCATTTCGCCCCACCCTGCATTGTGGGCGCCAACTCTAGACATTCAAGCCGTCAAAGTCCAGACGAAAAATGCGGGTTTGAACCTTGATCCAGAACAATTTTTGCAGCGAATTCAGCGCCTTTCACGTCAATGCTTGAGTGCCTTCCAGCGCGCCGCAAAAGCCATACGCTTTCGCTCAGCTGTGCTATCCTTGCGCGCCCTGCGACAACCTCTTGTGAAAGCCGTCGCAGACCGCATTTTGACTGTCTGAAACCAGCACAAACGGATCGATCAATGACCGCGCCACGCCAGATTTACAAGGTAATCTTCCTGAATCAGGGCCAGATCTACGAAATCTACGCCACCCAGATCTATCAGGGTGAGCTGTACGGCTTTATTGAGGTGGAGGAGTTCCTGTTCGGCGAGCGTGCGCAGATGGTGGTCGACCCGTCCGAAGAACGCCTCAAGAATGAGTTTGCCGGCGTCAAACGCTCCTTTATTCCCATGCACGCCATCATCCGCATTGATGAAGTAGAAAAGGAAGGCGTTGCCAAGGTCACCGAAGCCGGTAGCAGCAATGTGGCAGCGTTCCCGGTGAGCTTCGGCCCGGGCGGCAAAGGCAAGAAGGGTTAATCCGGCGGGACCAACTGGTAGCGCTGGTAAATGGCCGCCAGGCGCCCGTCCTGCGCGAGCAGCTGCCAGCCCTGTTCGAAGTGGGCGATGATCGCCGCACCGCGCTCGCCGCGTCGGCAGGCGAAGTAGAACGGCATTCGCCCGTTGACACCGCCGGCATTGATGATCTGACTGCTCAGGCCCAGATCAGCCAGCGTTGCTGACATCACCAGCTCTGACTCCAGCACCGCATCCACACGCCCGGCCAACAACATGCGTAAATTCTGCCGCAACGGCTCACGGCCATGGGCGATATGCAAATTGGGCGGTCGCGTGGCAATCCAGCGGTCCAGCTCGACACCGTAGTCATATTCGCCAATCACGGCGATGGCACGCCGACCAATCGAGTCCAACCCACGGTAGCGCCAGTCAGAATCGGTACGGACATAGAAGGCATTGCTGTCATGGGCGAGCGGGTAACGCGGGAACAGCAACCCTGGCGCTTCCGACTTGTAGGCGCCAATTACGCAGTCCGTGGCACCGGTATTGACCAGCTCCAGCGCCCGCTGCCAGCCCAGCAGCTGGTAATCCAGTTCATATTCTGGCGCGACGAATATCTGCGCCAGCAGCTCAATGGCGAATCCCGGTCGCGCCGCGTCAGGACGGCCGTTGACCGGAAACCATTCATCCGCACGCACGCTGATGCGCTCCGCCGTCCAGACCGGCAGTGCCAGGCAACAACACAACAACGCAACAAGTCTGGCCACGCGTCCCTCCTTGAGGCGACAGCCTTACATCTTAGGCGTCTGGCGTGGGATCCGGCAGCGGCTCCGTCGGCTCAACGGGCGTTTGGATTGGCTCACCGTTGCGCAGACCCGGATTGACATCGTGCGGCGTCACCCAGCCCATGTACATCGACAGCAGCAGGAACAGGAAAATCACCACCGAGAAGCCGATTCGCCAGGTCAGTGCGCGCACTGTCTTGCCTTCCCCGCCCTCATCCTTCATCAGCGAGGTCAGGGCACGGAACAGTGACGCCACGGCCGCCACCAGCAGCACCAACACAATCAACTTCACCCACCACATATCGACTCCCGTGAAAAGCTGTAAACAAGCACCCGCAGACCGTGCATTGACGGCACAACTGGCTACAATGGCCGCCCATTCTAGCGACTGCGATAGAAACTGCAGTGAATGTTTGAGCCCGGGAGCACCCCCATGACTGGTCGGCGACAGTTTCATTGGCACTGGCTTGCACTGCTGGTCACCTTGCTGACCGCCAGCGTCGGCGCCTGGCTGGGGTACTGGCAGCTGACCCGTGCGGAGGAGAAGCAGTTGCTGCTGGATACCATGACGGCACGCGCCAGCGCCGTCCCGGTCACGCCCTCAGCGCTGCTCGGGCGCGCGGATCAGGCCCACCATCCGGTGCGCGTAAGCGGCCATTTCGATAACCGCCACCCGATCCTGTTGGACAATCGCATCCTCGATGGCGTCGCCGGCTATCACCTGCTCAGCCCGTTCCAGAGTGATGATGGTCAGTGGCTGCTGGTCAACCGTGGCTGGTTGCCACGTGGTCGTGAGCGCGCCCAATTGCCTGCCATCCCGGCCCTGGAAGGCGCCTTCACCGTGTCTGGTCGCAGCTATGTTTACAGTGACCGCACCTTCACGCTGGCAGACGATGATATGTCCCAGCCGCAGTGGCCACTGCGACTGCAACGCATCGAAATGCGCGCCATCGGCGAAGTGCTTGGGGTAGAATTGGCGCCCTTTGAAATCCGGGTGGACCCGGATTTCACGCTGGAGTCGGACACGCAACTCCCGCGTCCCTGGCAGGATGCCGCCGACACCATGCTCGGACCTGACCGACACCGCGCCTATGCCCTGCAGTGGTTTGCGCTCGCCGTGATGGCCGTGGTGGTGTTTTTTGCCGCCAGCTATCGAAAAACTGACTGACCACCGAGCCGTTGATCATGACAACTCGCACCAAGAATCTGTTGATCCTCGCATTGATGATTGCACCGTTCGTGCTGACATTTTTGTATGTGCGTTTTTTTGTCGACATCAGCGACCTCGACAAGAACAACAAGGGCACGCTGATCGTGCCGCATGTCGACATTGTTGACCTCAAGCCGCGCCATCTGGATGGCAGCGCCTTTACGCTGGACGAACTGGCCGGCCAGTGGACCATGCTGTACATCGCCAGCGGCGATTGCGATACCGCCTGCAAGAACGGCCTGTATTACCTGATCAAGCAACTGCGCAAATCGCTGGACGTGGATACTCCGCGCGTGCGGCGCCTGATTGCACATACGCGCGCAGCATCACCGGCATTGCGCGAATTTCTCGACGACAAGGTCGCCGGTATGGACGAGCTGCTGGTCGACAGCGTGGCGGTTGAACATGCCTTGCTGCCGTTCATGCAAGGCGCCAGCAGTGCCAGCAACCACATCTATCTGGTTAGCCCGGACGGCAAGATTTTTATCTGGTACCCCAGCCACGAAGACA
The DNA here is from genome assembly GCA_964389795.1 of uncultured Alcanivoracaceae bacterium. Taxonomy (GTDB): domain Bacteria; phylum Pseudomonadota; class Gammaproteobacteria; order Pseudomonadales; family Alcanivoracaceae; genus JARGPN01. Next base: position 18,254 of record CAYMEY010000002.1, on the reverse strand, counting down.
TCAACCAAGTGCTGCTCGAAGCCGACCGCATTCGCGCCGACCTCAAGCGCACGCTCAAAGGTTCTCTGATCGGATAACGTGCTATGCAAGTGAATTCAATATTGCGTTGGCAACGCGGCATCGTGCTGCTTGCCATTGTGCTCGCCGGCGGTGTGATCATGCTTGGCGCCTGGACACGGTTGGCGGATGCAGGACTGGGCTGTCCGGACTGGCCGGGCTGCTATGGCCATCTGGATGTGCGCAAGGCGATCGAGCACGTCACCGGCGTCAATACCGACGCGCCCGGCGCGCTGCGTGAAGCGCACAAGACGGTGCCGGAGATGGTGCACCGCTATTTCGCCAGCACACTGGGATTGCTGATTGCCATCCTCTGCGCGCTGGCCTGGTCCAACCGCAAACATCCCCGCCAACCCAAAGGCTTGCCGACCGTGTTGCTGGTGCTGGTGATCTTCCAGGGCATCCTTGGCATGTGGACTGTGACCATGGGACTGCAACCCACCATCGTCATGCTGCATCTGCTCGGCGGCTTTACCACCTTTACGCTGCTGTGCTGGCTGGCAGCACGGCTGTTCAACTGGCCGCAGTTTCTCAACGATTTCGATGTGCGCAATCTGCGTGGCCTGACGCAACTGGCGATCGCCGCGGTGGTGCTGCAGATCGCGCTGGGCGGCTGGACCACCGCCAACTATGCCGCCGTGGTCTGCACCGAGTTCCCGATCTGCGAGAGTGGCTGGACCGAGCATCTGGATTTCGCCGAGGCACTGACCTTCTGGGGCCACGAGCACGACCAGCCCGACTATGAGTTTGGCGTGCTCGAGAATGATGCGCGCACCACCATTCATGTGATGCACAGATTCGGCGCCTTGCTGGTGCTGTTGGTGGTCGGCGCGCTGGTACTGAAAGTGCTGCGCCGCGCGCGTTGCCATTTCTACAGCAAGTTCGCGCTGGTGATCGGCATGTTGTTGCTGCTACAGATCGGGCTTGGCATCAGTAACGTGATGTTCCATATTCCCCTCGCGGTAGCCGTAGCACACAACTTTGGCGGCCTGTTGCTACTGGTTAGCCTGGTACTGTTTGCACGCGCCATACACACCAAAGCGGAGACAAGCGCTGATGTCTGATACGCCCATCTGGCGCGAATACTTTGCCCTGACCAAGCCGGGCGTCGTCGCCTTGCTGATGGTGACAGCGGTGGCAGGCATGTTTCTGGCCACCGAGCCGGCGGGCATGGTGCCAATAGCGCTGCTGCTGCCGGCAACTGCCGGCCTGTCACTGGCGATGATGGCGTCAGCGGCCATCAACCAGATCATGGATCAGAAAATTGATGCCATCATGGCGCGCACCGAGAACCGGCCGATCGTCACCGGACGGATCAATACCCGTGCAGCCATCACCTTTGCGGTGGCGCTGGCACTGGCGTCAATGGCGTTGCTTTACTTTCTCGTCAATCCCATCACGGCGTGGCTGACATTGTTTGGCTTTGTCGGCTATGCCTTCATCTACACACTCTGGCTCAAGCGCGCGACACCGCAGAACATCGTCATCGGCGGACTTGCAGGCGCCATCCCGCCGTTGCTGGGCTGGACTGCTGTGACTGCCGATGTGCACCCCTACGCCCTGCTGCTGGTGCTGATTATCTTTGTCTGGACACCACCGCATTTCTGGGCACTGGCGATTCACCGCGCCGATGAATATGCCAAGGCGGAAATTCCGATGCTGCCGGTCACCCACGGCATTCCGTTTACCCGCGAGTCAGTGCTGTATTACACCATCCTGCTGTTCGTCAGCTCGTTGCTTCCCTACCTGACCGGCATGAGCGGACTGATCTACCTCGCCACTGCGGCAGTACTGGGCACCATTTTCCTGGTCCATGCGCTGAAGCTGCGTTTTTCGGATGATCCGAAGTTACCAATGAAAACCTTCGGCTACTCGATTACCTATCTGTTTGTGTTGTTTACCGCTTTACTGGTCGACCACTACTTGCCGATCGGAGTCGTCACCGCCTCCTGAGCCACGCCAGCCCGGTGTCCACCGGGCGCACGGCGGCCGCCTCGAACCTGTGCCCGTGCGATAGCCATCCCTGAGCGGTTGCGGTATTTTGACTGCCAATACCAAAGACAACAGGGGAGCAGTCATGGGCGGATGGATTTTTCTCGGCATCATTATCGTTGCTGCAGTGTTCGTAATCAGCGTCTACAACCGGCTGATCGCACTGCGCAATCGTTTCAAGAATGCCTTTGCGCAAATCGATGTGCAGCTACAACGCCGCCACGACCTGATCCCGAATCTGGTCGAGTCTGCCAAAGCCTATATGGCGCACGAGAAGAATACCCTCAGTGCCGTGGTCGAAGCGCGCGGTGCCGCCATGGGTGCTCGCAAGGCAGCCAGCGACCATCCGGAAAATGGCAATGCTGTTGCAGCGCTTGGCCGCGCAGAAAGTGTGCTCACCGGCGCACTGGCGAATTTCATGGCACTGTCCGAGAACTACCCGCAATTGCGCGCCAATGAAAACGTCGCCCAGCTGATGGAAGAGTTGAGCAGCACGGAGAACCGTATCGGCTTTTCCCGTCAGGCGTTCAATGATGCTGTGATGACCTACAACACCTACCGGGAGCAGTTTCCCAATAACCTGATTGGTGGCATGTTCGGCAAGTTTGACGAGGCCGCGCTGCTGGAAATCGAGTCCGCCGCCGCGCGCGTAGCGCCAAAGGTCGCCTTCTGAAGCGAGCTGCGACTGCGCGATGAATTTTTTCGAACACCAGGACCGCGCCCGGCGTAACACCAGTTTGCTGGTGGGCTACTTTGTCATGGCGCTGCTGGCGATTATCGTCGTCGTGACGATGGCGGTGTATGCCGCACTGTTCTGGTTCTCGGACGGCCGCTACGCGCTCTCTGACTGGTTCGGCTCCGCTAATTTTCTCTGGTGTGGTCTGGCAACGCTGCTGGTGATAGTCGCCGGCAGCCTGCACAAAATGTGGCAGCTGCGTGACGGTGGCGAAGGCCTCGCACACATGCTCGGCGCGCGCGAGATCCCGCCCGCTGCCAGCGAAGTGAATGAGCGCCGGCTGCGCAATGTGGTGGAAGAAATGGCGCTTGCCTCTGGCATTCCTGCGCCACGCACTTTTGTGCTCGATCATGAAGCCGGCATCAACGCCATGGTTGCCGGTTACCGTCCTACGGAAGCCGTGGTGATGGTCACCCGCGGCACCCTGGAGCAACTTGATCGCGACCAGCTGCAAGGTGTGATCGCCCACGAGTACAGCCACATTTTCAACTCCGACATGCGCATCAACATGCGCCTGATGGCGGTGCTGGCGGGCATTCTTGCGATCGGCAAGGTCGGCGAATTTCTGATCCACAGCAATCGCCACCGCAGCTTTCGCAGCGGCAGTAGCCGCAACAACCAGACCGGTCTGGTGTTTCTGGGACTGGCACTGATGGTGATCGGCTACGTCGGCTTGTTTTTTGGCCGTCTGATCAAGGCCGCCATCTCCCGCCAGCGCGAACTCCTGGCCGATGCGTCCGCGGTGCAGTTCACCCGCAACCCGGCCGGCATCGCCGGTGCCCTGATCGCGATCCGCAATGGCCCCGGCAGTTACCTGAGCACGCCGCACGCCGAAGACATGAACCACATGTGTTTTGGCGATACCGTGACATTCAATTTCAAAAGCCTGTTGGCCACGCACCCGAGCATGGACGAGCGACTGGCTGCAATCGGTCCCGAATGGGTGGCGCGCGCGCGGGTGCGCGCGCGCAACGCAGGCGACCAGGCTGGCACCCAAAGCACCGCCGCCGCCACACCCACCGAAGCCAGTATGGCGTTTGCCGGCAACGACAGCACTGCCCACCCCGCGACGCCTGACACTGCGCCAGCAAATTCGGCCGCAGCACGCATTGGTGTGGTCGGCGCGGCACAGCTGGGCTACGCCAGCAGCCTCTATCAGGCCATCCCCGATGACCTTAAAACGACGCTGCAACACCCAGACGGTGCGCAACTGACGGTGTTGGCGTTGCTGACCATTGCCTCGCGCGCGCAACAACATGCACCGCCCACGGCACTACAACTTGACGCGCAAGGAAGCCAACAGGTGGCCGCGCTGGCAGATCGCATCGCCAGCCTCGGCACACGCCTGCGTTTGCCGCTACTGGATCTGGCGATGCCGTCGCTCAAAGCATTGCCTGACGAACAGAAAGCGATGCTGTGTGAGCGCGTCAACCGGTTGGTGGCAAGCGAAACACCGGTGCGGCTGGCGCATTTCCTGATTGCCCAGTTGGTCAATGAACATCTGCGTCAGCACAGCGGTCGCGCGCTGAAAGTGCGCTTCAAGCGCTATGAGCAGGTCGCAGCGGATCTGCAAATGCTGCTTTCATTGATGGTCCATGCCAGCGGCGCCAGCGATGATGAGGCGCGCTCACTGTTCCAGCGCACCGCCTCGACACTGCTCGATGGCGGTCGCGCGCTGCTGCCGCGGGAGCGCTGCACTCTGCCTGCGTTACAGACCGCCCTGACCAACCTGCGCGACCTGACGCCACTGCTCAAGGCACCGCTGGTGGATACGCTCGCCGATATCATTGTTGCCGACGGCAAGGTGCAGGTGGCGGAAGTGGAGCTGCTGCGGGCGGTGTGCAGTCTGATCGATTGCCCGGTGCCGCCGCTGGAACTGGCCCGCTCGGCATAATGCTGTATTTGCCGTTGGTCGGTACCGATGCGTATTATCCACTTATCCAGACGGCCCAGCCGGATGTCGGCAAGGAGCGGACCCGACTGGATAGCAGCACAAACACTGGATTAATGTTTAACACGGAAAGTTCGAGGCAATGCCATGGAATTCAACAAGATCAGTGAACAGAACGCCTGGGACACGGTACACGCCGTGACCGATCAGGTGCGTGCCGGAACGGACGTCAGCGCGCCGTTGCTGGACTGGTTCCGTGGTCAGGGCGTGGTGATCGAGAATTCCGTGTTCCCCGCCATCGGCGTGTTCGATGACGGTGTTTTTTCCGGCACCCTGATCAATCAGGATCGCCGCGTGATCGAGTATTTCGTCGACCTGGAGAGCCCGGACGACGGCGACTTCGAGGACGTCACCTCTGAACTCGGCCCCAAGGACCCCTCCCACCCGGCCAGTGACGTCAAGGACCTGATCACCATGTCGCTGGTGTTCTATGACGCCCAGCAGACCTGCGCTGCCTGATCAGACCTGCCGGTAAGGCAACAACGTTCGCGCCTCCTGCTGATACGCCCGCACCGCCTCTGCCTCCTGCTGGCAGAATCGTGCCACTGCATCGCGAAAGCGGACATCCTGCAACCAATGCAGCGACCAGGTAATTTCCGGTTCAAAGCCACGCAGGATCTTGTGCTCACCCTGAACGCCGGGATCGAACCGCTGCAGCCCCTGCTCGATGCAGAACTGGATGCCCTGGTAATAGCACAGCTCGAAATGCATGCCATCAATGTCTTCCAGCGCTCCCCAATAGCGTCCGTATAACTGCTGCTCGTCAAACAGGTAGAACGCTGCCGCGAGCATGTCCTCGCCACGCATGGCCACCGCCAGTGCCAGTTGCGACGACAGCGACGACTGCGCCAGCTGCTGGAAAAATGCCGGTGACAAATACGGCTGCTGGCCGCGACGAAAATAAGTCATGGCATAGCAGCGATAGAACTGTGGCCACCAGTGCGCCGGAATCTGGTCGCCGGAGCGCCACAGGATGTCGTAGCCCAACGCCGCCACCTGCGCGCGCTCCTTGCGCACCATCTTGCGCTTACGCGAGTTCAACGCTGCCAGGAAGTCATCAAAGTGCTGATAGTCTCGATTATTCCAACGAAAGTGACACGCCTGGCGCGACACCAGCGGCAACTCCGCGAGCTGCTCGCGGGTGGACTGATCCGGAAACAACAGGTGCCAACCGGACACACGCTGCGCCGCCATGCGCACCTGCATAGCACGCCAGAACGCCTGCGGATCGCCCAGTTCACCGCGCCAACGTGGACCTGGTACCGGCGAAAAGGGAATTGCTGTCACCAGCTTGGGAAAATAATTCAGGCCGGCGCGCGCATACGCCTGCGCCCAGCTCTGATCAAATACGAACTCGCCCCAGGACTGATCACGCAGATACAACGGCAGAAACCAGTCATCGTCCTGCCAGTGCAGAGGTCGCCAACCCTGTGCCGGCCCGGCGGCACCGGTGTGCTCCAGTGCGGCAAGAAACTCGGCGTTGAGAAATGGATAACTACTGCGTTTGGTCACAACCACGACCCCTGCGTTACAATGCACCCGGACTGTCGCCCGGCGACGGTGAAGGACCCGGCAAGTGTCATGGTGACCGCTTTTCTCCGGTTGGCCAATGGTCGAGGGACTGACCCTTTAACTGCAATGATTTCCGGACTGTGCTTATGAAGACTTTTTTGTTGTTTTTTTATCTTTTCACCGCCCTGTTCATGGCGCTGATTGGCGCCTGGCTACTGGTCGATCCGATGTCGCTACTCGGCCAACTGCACGCCTCGCGTGATTTCATGACTGGCTCGGCCATGCTGAGCCAGCAAACCGGGCTTGGCCTGCTGCTGGCTGCCGGCGTCAACCTGTTCTGTATGGCCCGCGAGGATGCGCGCGCGCCATTGCACATGCTGGTGACGCTGTATCTGGCCGGACTGGTGCTGACCCATGGTCACATGAGTCTGCTCAGCGCGCTCTGGTTGTGGCTGCCGGTGGCGGTATATGGCTCACTACTGGTGATCCTGCTGCCGGTCAAACTGCCAAGCATGACGCTGCCCGGTGCCAGCCGCAGCCTCGCCAACGGTGAGGAAATGGGCGAAGTGAAGTGGTTCAACCCGACCAAGGGTTTCGGCTTCCTGCTCGGCAGCGACGGCCGCGAAGTATTTGTCCATTTCCGCGCGGTGCAGAACGGCGGCCGCCGCAGCCTGCGTCAGGGCCAGACGGTACGCTTTACCACCCGCGACTCCGAACGCGGCGAACAGGCCGACAAGGTCTATATCGAACGCGAAGACTGACCGCGCGCCCGGGCGGTGACGCCCGGCCAGAATAACAACCTTGAGGAAGCGCGATGTCGTTGTCGACGCTGGACATACTGGTACTGGTCGGCTACTTCTCGCTGGTGCTGGGCATGGGGCTGTGGTTTGCCCGCAAGAACACCTCCACAGAAGAATATTTTGTTGGCGGCCGACGCTTCAGTGGTTGGGTGATCGGGTTGTCGCTGGTCGGCACCTCGATCAGCTCAATTACCTTTCTTGCTTACCCTGCAGACGCCTTCAAGACCGGCTGGCTACGTTACCTGCCGAACCTGATGCTGCCACTGGGGGTGCTGATCGCCGCCTATGTGTTCCTGCCATTCTTTCGCCGCCGGCAAACCATCTCTGCCTATGAGTATCTGGAACACCGCTACGGTCCTTCGGTACGCATTTATGGCGCGCTGACGTTTGTCGTCGCGCAACTCTCGCGACTGGCCATGATCCTGTGGCTGTTGTCATTGCTGGTACAGGAAGTCACCGGACTTTCGGCGCCGATGGCGATTCTGCTGTGCGGACTGATCGTTGGCGGCTACACCATCGTCGGCGGCATCGATGCGGTGATCTGGACCGATGTGCTGCAAACGCTGGTGCTGCTATTCGGTGGCATCGTCTGCTTGTGGCTGGTACTGGACATGCTGCCCGGCGGCCTGACGCAGGTGATTGATACCGCCTCGGCGGCGGGCAAGTTATCGTTCTCTGAGTGGCGCGACGGCGAGCCCTTGCCACTGAGCTGGAACCTGTCACTGACCAGCAAGACCGGCACCATGATGCTGCTGATTGGTCTCACCGCCTGGCTAACCGAATACTCCAGCAACCAGAACACCGTGCAGCGCTATTGCGCATCATCGTCGATGGCGCAAGCGCGCCGAGGCATGCTGGTGTGTGTGCTGGCCAGCCTGCCGATCTGGGCGTTCTACATGTTTCTTGGCACCGCCCTGTGGGCGCTGTTCCAGCAGATGCCGGATGCCACCGCCACGGCAATTCTCAACGGCGAACAGAAAGCCGAAAAAATTCTGCCGTTTTTTATTACCGAGTATCTGCCCTCCGGTATCGCCGGGTTGGTGATTGCTGCCGCCCTGGCGGCGGCCATGTCGTCCCTGGATTCGAGTATCAATTCGATTACTGCAGTGTCGGTGGTGGATATCTATCGCCGCCATCTTGCCCCGGAGCGTGACGATCGACACTACTTGCGCGTGGCCTGGGGCATAGCGGTGGTGGTGACCTTGCTGATGATGCTGGGCGCCTGGTGGCTGGAGCAAACCGACACCAAAACCTTGCAGGACACCTCCACCATACTGGTGTCGCTGTTGAGCGGCGGCTTGCTGGGCCTGTACTTGCTCGGCTTCCTGACCCGCGCCGGCGATGCACGGGCGGCCTGGTGCGGCATTGCCGGCACCATGCTGTTCACGGCGTGGACGCTGGCAGCCAATCGCGGCCTGCTACCGGACAGTCTGCAGGTGCCGTTTGATCTCTATTACACCGGACTGATTGGCAATCTGCTGATGTTTGTCATCGGCTGGTCGTTAGCGAAGCTGTTGCCGCGCCGTCAGCCGCTCGCCGCCGACCTTACGCTGGCAGGTGTGCGCGACGCCGCTTAACCGCGTCGCGCAGCAGCCAGCCGCTACACCAGAACACCAGCCAGGGATCGATCAGATAATCCCAGAGATTATCTGATCCCAATGCGTGCACGGCGTAGGCCCCCTGCGCCAGTACCAGCACCAGACAGCTGGCGTAGGCGCGACTGACCCAGGCAAACAAGCCAACCAGCAGCAGTGCTGTGCTGAGCCGGAAATCCCCGTAGCCCAGTGCGTACAGATCAAAGTGGGTGGCGCCCAGGCTGACCGGATAGAACACCAGCGCCACCACCACAACCACCCTGCACAGCGCCCGTAATTCCGTCACCGGTATCAGCTGCACAGAGTTGATCCGGCATGCCAGCCCGGCCAGCGCCAAGGCCGCACTGGTGACACTGAACTCACTGATGATCGCCAGTAACCAGCCGGCGATGCCGTAGGGGAAAGGCAGCACAGTGGCCACCAGCAGCACCACCGCCAACACCGATCGCGTTACCCGCGGCAGGCGCGCCGGCAACCAGCGCATCAATACCGCCGCCAAAACCACAGCGCAAATCAGATTGGCGATCATGGCGTCAGCTCCTGCGCCGTTGCATCCGCTCGCCACCAGAGATGACGAATCAGCGTTTTGTTCCAGGTATAAACCATATGCAGGTCGCCGTTGTCCGCGCGCAGCAGATAGGGGTAGTCATACTGGAATTCACAGCTGCCGCGAGCACATTTGTTTTTCAGCGCATGATCGAGCAGCCGTTCTTTGTTGGCGACATCTGCGGTGTTTGCCAACTCTTCTGCCAGCGCGTCGCGCAATTGTTGCGGGGCGATCTGGTCGCGCTGGTTACTGCGGTCATGAAAGGTATGCAGCGGCAGCCAGTGTGCGCCCTGGTCATGGCTGATCTTCAGACAAAGATCGTCGCGGCGTTGACCGTTGCAATTGCTCGCAGCAAGCCAGTTACGCGCGTTGATCACGACGGCCGCCGCCGCAGAATCGGGACTGGCGAATCCGCTCAGTTGCAGTGGCGCCCAGGTTGCGCCGCCGTCTTCGCTGTGACTGAACCAGAGCTCACGGGCGGTATCGTCGCGGGTATTGCGCAGCAGCACACCAGCGTGCTCGACACTGTCCACCAGCAACACCGGCTGAATGGCTCCGCGACCATACCCAATACGCGATTTGGCAACGATGCGGTCGGCGCTATCAAGCACCAGTAACTCACCAAACTTGCCAAGAAATTCGTGATAGATCGGCAGGCCAACCCGGTCCGCCGTCATCGCCACCGGCACACCCTTGACCAGATTGCTGATATTCAGGAACGGCGTTGTCACCAACAGCCGCGGCGCCGACCAGCTGTCACCGCCATCGTCGGAGTGCAACACGCTCAGCCGACTGGCACCCCAGCCACCAAAGCTCACGGTCACCACATACAGCCGCAAGCGGCCGTCGGCATCAGCATGCATGACCGCATTGCCGAGCTTGCGTACATAGCGCCCGAGACCGGCACTGAGGGTGGCTCGGTCCAGCAACACCTGCTCCGGCGACCATTGGCCTCGGGCGGGATCGAACACTGCCGTGTGGATGGCCACGTCACCGGCGCCCTCGCGGCTGCCAGCGAACCAGACCGCGCGCAGACGCCCGTCGGGCAGCGCCACCAGCGACGCCGCATGTACCAGTCGGGTGGCGCCATCGGACACCGCCAACGCCTGCCAGTCCTGGTTCGCCTGCGGCACGGCGCTGGACGCTTGCTGTGGTACGAAACCGGGTGCCGTGGCGTCCCAGAGGTGCGCCGGCAGTCCGGCAAAATAGCCCATTACCAGCAACGCGCCGACCAGAAGATGACGCAAACGAGCCATAAAAATCCCTCACGCTTTGTTGCAGCGCGCCAGTATAGGCAGCACGAGCCGTTCAGGCCACGACCATGACCTCCCGGCAGCTTACAGAATCACTACGCATTGTTTCCTAGCCAATACACTGATAGCTTAGGGCGACTTGGCACCCATAACTCGAATAATTCGTGATCAAACTCCTATGGCCTTGAATTGGCTCAAGAAAACCACCGGGGGAAAACAACCACCGGAACAGCTCGTGCGCATGCTGGCCGAGCAGGAAGACTTCAGCCGCCTGTTGCAGGACACGGCGGATATCGTCGTTTTTACCCACGGTTTTGATGGCCGGGTGCTCTCCGTCAACCGTCACGGCCGCTGGCTGTCCGGCCTCGATGAAGAGCTTGGCGAAGACTTGCGTTTTACCGACCTGTTGCATGCCCCACCGGCCAACCTGACCCAACGCCTGAATGAACTGCTGGAAGGACGGCGCAGCAATTTCCGTCACGAAACGCCATTGCTGCGTCCAGGCGGCGACGCGCTGCTGCTGGCCTGGTGGCATGTCCCCTGGCGTGCGCGTGGCAGTGACGATGCCCGCATCATCAGTATCGGTCTGGATATTTCCGACCAGCGTCTGGCAGAAGAACACCTGGGCTGGCTGGCCTTGCATGATCCGCTGACTGGCCTGCTCAATCGACGCGGCTTTCTTGAACATGCCCGCGACATGGAAAACCTCGGTAAACCCTTTGCCCTGATGCTGCTCGATCTGGATCAGTTCAAGGACATCAATGATCTGCGCGGCCACCATCAGGGTGATCGACTGCTGCAACAGGTGAGCAAGATCCTGCGCGGCGAACTGCGGCAATCAGACATCATCGCCCGCCTTGGCGGCGATGAATTCGGCATTCTGCTGCCGAACGCTGATCGCCTCAGCGTCGAGCATGCAGCGCGGCGTTGCTGTCACTCACTGCATCAACTGCAAGCTCTCGAAGGCGAGATCAGCGTCGCCGTGACCACCAGTATCGGCGTGGTGCTGTTTCCGGAACACGGCCAGGACGTTGACCAGCTGCTGGCAAATGCCGACATCGCCCTGTATCAGGCCAAAGCCCGCGGCCGCAATGCCTGGCACCTGTTTGATGGCGATGATGCGCACCGTGCGCGTATTCATGAGCGCGTTTATTGGGAGCGCCAGATCCGGCAGGTGTTGAACCAGCATCAGGTGGAAATGCATTACCAGCCGATCATGGATCTGAGTTCGGGGCAGATCAGTCACCACGAAGCGCTGCTGCGCTGCCGTGATGACAAGGCGCAGATGTTGCCCACTGCACAATTGATCGTGGCAGCCGAACAGAACGGCTTGATTCACAAACTGGACGAGCAGGTGATCGATGCCGTCTGCCGACAGGCGGCAATGCTACGCAAGGCCAATGTCGACACCACGCTGGCTCTGAACCTGTCCGGCATGTCGTTCACCAACCCGAACCTGGTCAGCCACATTCGCCGCAGCCTGCGCGAGCATGGTGTACCGGCGGGTTCGATCGTGTTTGAAATCACTGAAACCGCGGCGCTGGCGGACATTGATGCCAGCATCCAGATCATGGAAGCGCTGCGCGCTGAAGGCTGTCGTTTTGCACTGGATGACTTTGGCGTGGGTTTCTCGTCGCTGTATTACCTGAAAAAGCTGCCGGTCAGCTACATCAAGATTGACGGCTCCTTCGTGCGCAATCTGCGCGAAGACAGCGAGCACCAGGTGCTGATCCGGGCGCTGGTGGATGTTGCCCGCGCCTTCCGCCTGCGCACCATCGCCGAGTTCGTCGAGTCCGAAGACATCATCCGCATGCTGACCGAGCTGGGTGTCGATTATGCCCAGGGCTACCACATCGAAAAGCCCCGCCCATTTGAGGAAATCTGGCAGCACGGCTGACTGTACGACAAGCTGATAAGGTGCGTTGTCGCTGTCACAGGCCTTGCCTATACTGCCTTGCCCCCGAAATGGAATGTGCTGATGCGGCTTCTCTACCTGCTTTACACCTGGCTGGTATTTATTCCCCTGTTCGTGCTCGACACTGTCTTCTTTGGTCTGCTCTGCCTGGTACTCGCTCCTTTCCTGTCCGCACGCCGGGTCGGTTTCAGCACAGCCGTACCCTGGGCCCGCATGGGACTGCTGTTCAGCTGGGTGCGTGTCCGCGTCCACGGTTTCGAACATATCAACCCCCGCCAGAGTTACGTCGTTGTCGCCAATCACCTGAGCCTGTTTGATATCTGGGTGCTGTACGGCCACCTCAACATGGACCTGCGCTGGGTGGCCAAGAAGGAAGTGTTTTATATCCCGATCATCGGCATTTGTTGTGTCGCCCTCGGCCATGTTTTTGTCGACCGCTCCAACCATCGTCGCGCCATGGCATCACTGGAAAAAGCCCGCCAGCGTATCGTTCGCGGCACCAACATCCTGTTTTTTCCCGAGGGCACGCGCAGCCGCAGCGGCCAGATGCGCCCGTTCAAGAAAGGCGCCTTTCACCTCGCCCGCGACCTGCAATTGCCGGTGTTGCCGGTCAGCATTATCGGTACCCGGGAGATCCTGCCCTCCGATACTGCGCGACTGACGCCGGGCCGCGAGGTCACCATCGTCATTCATGCCCCGATCAGTGCCAATGACCATGATGCCGATGCCCTCGCTGCACTCAGCTTCAACGCCATTGGCAGCGCCCTGCCGATGGCATCCGAAGCTAATCAAATGGCGCAAAAGGCCTGAATTTCGGCACGCTGTGCCGCGGTGACTGGTGTAGCATCCGGTCTTTATTTTCGATTCGAGCAAGGGAACACCCATATGAAATCCTTGAAAGATCGCGTTGCGGTCATTACCGGCGCCGGTTCCGGCATTGGCCGGGCATTGGCCATTGAGCTGTCCGCCGCCGGTTGCAAACTGGCCATCTCCGACATTAACGAAGCCGCCGTCAAACAGGTTGCCCAGCAACTCAAGGACAACGGCCGTGATGTGATTGCCGACCGACTGGATGTGGCCGACAAGGACGCCTTCTATGCCTACGCCGACAAGGTCAAGGCGCACTACGGCAAGGTCAATATCGTGATCAATAACGCTGGCGTCGCGCTGGGCTCCACCGTGGAAGAAACCAGCTACGAAGATTTTGAGTGGCTGATGGGCATCAACTTCTGGGGTGTGGTGTATGGCACCAAGGCGTTCCTGCCAATGCTCAAGGAAGCCGGCGAAGGCCATATCGTCAATATTTCCAGTGTGTTCGGCCTGATCGGCGTGCCGACCCAGTCTGCCTACAACGCTGCCAAATTTGCCGTGCGCGGTTTTACCGAGTCGCTGCGCATGGAGCTGGAAATGGAAGGCAACGCGATCTCCTGCACCTCGGTACACCCGGGTGGCATCAAGACCAACATTGCCAAGAGCGCGCGCATGAGCGGCGATCTGAAAAAAGTCACCGGCCTGGATGCCGATGCGTCCCGTCAGGAGTTCGAAAAGATGTTTCGCACTACCGCGGAAGAAGCCGCATCCACCATCATCAAGGGCATTCGTGGCAACAAGCGGCGCGTGCTGATTGGTGCTGACGCCGTCGCCATCGACACCATGCAGCGTCTTCTGCCGACCACCTACCAGCGTCTGATGGTGACCGGCCAGAAAGTCATGGCCAAGCGCGGCAAGTAATGATCGACAAACCGTTCTCGCAAGCCTGCGAGAACAACAAGGGCCCGATACTCGAGGTGCTGCGACAGTACCTCAGAGGTCGGGCCCGCCTGCTTGAGATCGGCAGCGGCACCGGCCAGCATGCGGCCTGGCTGAGCGCGCAGCTACCTGATGTGACCTGGCAACCCTCGGATGTGGCCGCCCACCTCGATGGCATCGAGGCCTGGCGTGCCGACGCCAACCAGCCCAATCTGCTGCCACCGCTGGCGCTGGATGTGCGCGATCCCTGGCCGGCACTCGAGATCGACGCTGTTTTCACCGCCAACACCTTTCACATCATGGCGTTAGCGCTGGTGCAGCGTTGCATCGCCGGTGCTGCACATTGCTTGCGTGAGGGCGGCTTGCTGTTCGTCTACGGCCCCTTTAACTACGGCGGCCAGTTCAGCGCCGACAGCAACGCCCGCTTCAACGACTGGCTGCAGCAACGTGATCCGGCCTCCGCGATTCGCGATTTCGAATGGGTATGCACGCAAATGCAGCAGCACGGCCTGCGCCTGCTGCACGATCACCGCATGCCGGCCAACAACCAGATGCTGGTGTTCGAGCGAGAAAAGACTGACGGACGGTCACTGACGGGCTGAAAGATGGCCGCGCTTTCCCTACAATAGCCGCTTCTTTCACAGCGGACAGATATGCATGAGTAACACTAACGGCTGGTCACTCGCCGACTTTGAAGTTCCGGCGGAGGACGGCCAGACCCGGTTTCACGACTTTGATCTGGCATTGCCGCTGATGCGCGGCATTGCTGAGGCCGGGTTCCGTTACTGCACGCCGATTCAGGCAGAGGTGCTCAAGTACACGCTGCAGGGCGCCGATGCCCTGGGTCGCGCGCAGACCGGCACCGGCAAGACCGCAGCCTTCCTGATCACACTGATCAACGACATGCTGCGCAATCCGGTCGACGTCAAACGCTACGCCGGTGAACCACGCGCACTGATCATCGCCCCCACCCGCGAACTGGCCCTGCAGATCGAGAAAGATGCGCTGCTGCTGACCAGATTCACCGACCTGAAAGTCATGAGCGTGGTCGGCGGCATGAACTTCGACCGCCAGCAGGCCACCTTGCAGGAAGCGGTGATCGATATCCTGGTGGCAACGCCTGGCCGCTTGCTGGACTTTGCCAACCGCCGCGACCTGTGGCTGGACCGGGTCGAGACACTGGTCATCGACGAAGCCGACCGCATGCTCGACATGGGCTTTATCCCCGACGTCAAACGCATCGTGCGACTGACGCCGCCCTGCAGCCACCGCCAGACACTGCTGTTCTCAGCCACCTTCAGCCAGGATGTGATCAATCTGGCCCAACGCTGGACCCAGGATGCCGAAGTGGTCGAGATAGAACCGACCCAGGTGACCACCGACACGGTGCAGCAGAAGGTCTATATCACCGAGACTACGCAAAAGTTCGATCTGCTCTACAACCTGATCACCACCGAGAACCTCGATAAAGTAATCGTGTTTGCCAACCGCCGCGATATCACCCGGCGGCTGTTTGAAAAGCTGCAGAAGAAAGGCCTGCGCGTCGCCATGCTCAGCGGTGACGTACCACAGAACCGGCGCGTGAAGACGCTGGAGAACTTCCGCAGTGGCAAGGTGCAGGTACTGATTGCCACCGATGTGGCCGGCCGCGGCATCCACATCGATGGTGTCAGCCATGTGGTCAACTACAACCTGCCGGAAGATCCGGAAGATTACGTGCACCGCATCGGCCGTACCGGCCGCGCCGGCAACGACGGCATCTCGATCAGCTTTGCTTGCGAAGACGATGCCTTCCTGCTGCCACAACTGGAGCAGGCCATTGGCATGAAACTGGATTGCGGCTACCCGCCGGAACACCTGCTTAAAAGCGCCAGCCATGATTCCGCAAATCAATCCCGAACAAGCTCTTGAGCTGATCGGCAGCAGCACGCTGTTTGTCGATATTCGCGACCCGGATGCCTTCCGCGCAGCGCACATTCGCAACGCGGTGCATCTGGACAACAGCAGCCTGCCGCAGTTTCTTGCTGATGTACCCTTGAATACCCATCTGGTGGTGTATTGCTACCACGGCCATTCCAGCCTTGGCGCAACGGAGTTTTTGCTCGAACAGGGGTTCAAGGATGTTGCCAGCCTGCAGGGCGGCTTCGAGTTCTGGCGCCAACGTTTCCCGGATACACTCGAGCTGGCTGGCTGAACGAATAATTTATCTACTGCGGAATAAAAAACTGCCGGCATTCGCCGGCAGTTGAGAGGCACTTCCTGCGTGCTCCTTTTAAACTGTTCCTGTGGTGACGCGCGGAGACCGTTTGGCTGTCGTCAGAAGCGGCGCGCGATTCCGAGATTCATCATCAACGGATCAGGATGTGCGTCTAGTGTATCCTGATTTCCGCTAAAAGAAACCCTCACATCCTGCGACTGACTGAACTGCACAGCACTGAAATTCCAGCTCCAGTTTCCGTCACGATCCCACTCCAGACCAATACCGCCGCCTGCACCACTGCCGTTATCTACTTCGATGTCTTCGAGGCCAGCAATAATGCCAGCGCGCTCACTGTCATTGACGACCCACGCATATTGCCAGGCGCCGATGAGATACGGGCGCAGGTTGGAAATCTTCGGCAGGTACCAGTTCAGCGACAGCGTCAGCGGCAATATTTCAGCACGCCCCGCGCGCACGCTGCCGTTATCACCATCGATGAAAATATTCTGGTTGAGTGGCTGGATCGGCACGCTTGCTGCCAGCGATACGCCGTCAAAAAGAAAATAGTCAAACTGAAGCGCCGGCATCAGCTCGGTACCAAACTGGAACTGCGCACCGGGATACCCGTTAGTCAGTTCGTCGCCATTGAGCGTTGGCGCCTGTTGCAGCATGCTGGCGCGCCAGATCCAGTCACCGCGCTCGTAACCATGAGCAGCGATACTCGAACAGAACACCAGCGTCACCGCCAGACGGGCGCAAGGTACAGACAGTTTCATGCAGCACTACCCGGTTGTTTGCGAGGACTGCACTGTACCTGCGCGCGCCTGTCGGCTCAACGCCCTACAGATGGGACTCGGCAAACTCCGCCAGCTGCGAGCGCGGCACACCGTTAAGCTGGATCGAGCCACCGGCGCCGAAGCCCTTGAACCGCTCTGTCATGAACGTCAGGCCAGAACTGGTGGCGGATAAATACGGCGTATCGATCTGCGCCAGATTGCCCAGACAGACCACCTTGGAGCCCTCTCCG
Organism: uncultured Alcanivoracaceae bacterium; assembly: GCA_964389795.1. Classification (GTDB taxonomy): domain Bacteria; phylum Pseudomonadota; class Gammaproteobacteria; order Pseudomonadales; family Alcanivoracaceae; genus JARGPN01. The sequence goes on along the minus strand of CAYMEY010000002.1, from coordinate 920 downwards.
GCACGGGTGATGATGGCCTTCATCTGGTGCGGGGTCAGGTTCTGACTTTCATCAATCAGGATCAGGCTTTTCTGGAAGCTGCGGCCGCGGATGTAATTGAGCGCCTTGAACTGGATGTTGGCGCGCTCTTTCACATACTGGATCGAGCCGGACGGGTTCTCGTCATTGAGGTGCAGGGCCTCGATATTATCGTTGATGGCGCCCAGCCAGGGGTCCATCTTTTCTTCCTCAGTACCCGGCAGGAAGCCATGCTCTTCCGCTAGCGGCGGTGTTGAGCGGGTAGCGATGATCTTGTTGAAGCGCCGTTGCTCCACCGTCATTTCGATGGCGGCAGCCAGGGCGAGGATGGTTTTGCCTGAACCCGCGGCGCCGGTCAGCGTCACCAGGCTGATATCCGGGTCCAGCAACAGATGCAGCGCAATGGCCTGATGGATATTAATCGGCTGCAAACCCCAGGCCTGCTGCTGCATCAAGGCCTCATGCTTGAGGTGCTGGATAGTCACCACCCCTTCGCCGACTTCCTTGATGCGTCCAACAAAGCCCATTTCATCCAGAATGTACTGGTTCGGGTAGATCTCCTCACCAAGGATTTCGCTGACCAGCAAACCGTGGGAGATGCGATGCAGGGTGTCACAGCCGTGCTGCGCCGTTTCCACTTCGCTGACCTGATCCCAGAAACTGCCTGCCACTTCATAGTAACCACGCGTCAGCTGGCGAATATCTGAGACCAGTTGGTCGTTGTGGTAGTCCTCGGAGTCGATGCCACAGGCGCGCGCCTTGAGGCGCATGTTAATGTCCTTGGTCACCAGCACATAGCGATGGGCCGGATCACGTGCCTTCATGGCGACCACATCGTTGATGATGCGGTTGTCGTTCAGATGCTCCGGCAATCCGGCATCGGCTTCGTTCTCCATGCGCGG
>CAYMEY010000001.1:0-396958 GCA_964389795.1 uncultured Alcanivoracaceae bacterium | reverse complement strand
CGTGGGTACGGCGACGGTCGTCACCGGTGTTCTTGCGCAGCTCGAGGAATTCCTCAATGTCCAGATGCCAGGTTTCCAGATACGCACACACGGCACCTTTGCGCTTGCCGCCTTGGTTCACGGCCACCGCGGTGTCGTTCACCACTTTCAAAAACGGCACAACACCTTGTGATTTGCCGTTGGTACCCTTGATGTAGGAGCCCAGTGCACGCACCGGCGTCCAGTCGTTGCCGAGACCGCCGGCAAACTTGGACAGCATGGCGTTGTCCTGGATGGCACCGTAAATGCCGTGCAGGTTGTCCGGCACCGTGGTCAGGTAGCACGACGACAGCTGCGGACGCAGGGTGCCGGCATTGAACAGGGTAGGCGTGGAGCTCATGTAATCAAACGAGCTCAACAGGTTGTAGAACTCGATGGCGCGGTCTTCGCGATTCTGTTCACGCACTGCCAGGCCCATGGCCACGCGCATGAAGAAACATTGCGGCAGCTCGAAGCGGGTGTCCTTGTGGTGAATGAAGTAGCGGTCGTACAGGGTTTGCAGGCCGAGGTAGGTGAACTGCATATCGCGCTCGCCTTTCAGGGCCGCACCCAGTTTGGCGAGGTCGTAGCGGGTCAGCTCCGGGTCGAGCAGCTCCAGCTCGGCGCCCTTGTTGATATAGGCGGCCAGTGCTTGCGGGTACAGCGCTTCCATTTCGTGCTGGTTGGCACGCTCGGCCACGCCGAGGAACTGCAGGCCTTCGGCGCGCAGACGGTCACACAGCAAACGGGCAGTGACCTGGGAGTAATTCGGCTCCTGTTCGATCAGGGTGCGGGCGGTCATCACCATGGAGGTGTTGACGTCCTTGATGGACACGCCGTCGTACAGGTTCTTGATGGTTTCCTCGATGATCTTGTCCGGGCTGACCATCTCCAGGCCTTCGCAGGCTTCGCGGATCAGGTGCTCAATGCGACCCAGATCGAGCGGTTGCTTGGAGCCGTCTTCCATGGTCACGGTCATGTCGGTGGAGCGGCTGCTGGCGGCTGGCTCGGCTTTGGCTTTTTCGGCGCGCTTGCGTGACTGCTCTTCGCGGTACAGCACGTAGGCACGGGCGATCTTCTGCTCACCGGCGCGCATCAGCGCCAGCTCGACCTGATCCTGGATTTCTTCAATATGGATGGTGCCGCCTGACGGCATACGACGCTTGAAGATCGCGGTGACCTGCTCGGTCAGGCGCTGCACGGTTTCGTGGATGCGGCTGGAAGCTGCGGCGGTGCCGCCTTCAACCGCCAGAAACGCCTTGGAAATGGCGACTGTGATCTTGTCGTCCGTGTAAGACACTACCTTGCCATTGCGCTTGATAACGCGCATTTGACCCGGTGCGGTCGCTTGCAGGGTTGATTCGTCCTGTGCGCCTTGTGGTGCCTGCTGAGGGCTTGCCTGGCCCTGAGTGTCCGTATGCATGGGTGCCGTCTCCGTGTTGTCGCCCGTTTAGAGTTGTTGTTCGGTCGTTACAGCGTTAGCCAACGTCTGCCAACGGCCTTTGCTCCCGCCTGTTGCCAGAGCGGGTACTACAAGCTCTTGTTGCTGTGGTTGAGTCTGAAAAACCTGTTACCTGAAACTGCTGTAGTGGTGGCTTCGACGGGCTGTTGGGCTGGTCAAAGCCTGACCACTACATCTTGTGTTCTGTGCCTGCCCGGGGCCGGTCGACGTTGAATCGGCTGCAGCCGGCGTATTCTCTCGCCTGTGGGCAAAATCAGGGGGTCTACCGAGGTGCTTTGTAGCGACCGGGTTTTGCTGAAAAACCCAATATATTGGGTCAGTACCCCTGAGTCACTACAAGTTATAGCGCTAAAGTGTGGTTTGCAAGCATTCGGTAAGGGGAAATGCTGTGGATAAATTGTGGAGGGATGGTGCATGATTTCGGGCGTTGGCGGTGTAGAGGCGGGGCACTATATATAGTGCTGTACAAAAACGCCTCAGCGGCAGCGCAAGACCGTCATACGGCGGTTGCCGCGTCCCCCGTGGATGCGTATAACACACTCTTATTTCAATGATTTTTCTGATTTTCAAGGAGCGGGGCTTTGGAACACACGCCGAGGGTGATGATCGTAGAGGATGACGAGCGACTGGCCCTGCTGACGCGGGACTATCTTGTGGCCAATGGACTGGATGTCTCGGTGGTCAGCAACGGCAACGAAGCCATCCGCCGTATTCCTGCAGAAGAACCGGATCTGGTCGTGCTGGATTTGATGTTGCCCGGCGCCGACGGTCTGACCGTGTGCCGGGAGGTACGCAAGACCTACCGCAACCCGATCCTGATGCTGACCGCACGCTCCGATGATATGGACCAGGTGCTGGGTCTGGAGATGGGCGCCGATGACTATGTGCCCAAACCGGTCAAACCGCGACTGTTGCTGGCCCGCATACGCGCACTGCTGCGCCGGGTGGAGGGCGAGATGGAAGCAGTGCCGCAGCGGCTGGAGTTTGGCCATCTGGTGATCGACAACGGTGCCCGAGAAGTGCTGCTCGATGGTGTCTCGGTGGAAATGACCAGCGCGGAATATGATCTGCTCTGGCTGCTCGCCTCCAACGCCGGCCGGGTATTGTCGCGCGAGCTGATTTTCGAAAAGTTGCGCGGCATTCAATATGACGGTCAGGATCGTTCCATTGACGTGCGTATTTCCCGTATTCGCCCCAAGATTGGTGACGACCCGGATAATCCCAAGCGCATCAAGACTGTGCGCTCCAAGGGCTACCTGTTCGTTGCAGACCTGACCACCGGCTAAATTCACCCCCGGCCTGGAAGAGCCTCGTTTGAAAAGTATTTTTGTCCGTATCTATGGCGGTCTGGTGGTGGTGATTATCGCCATCGCCATGATTTCCTGGGGCGGCGTGCAGTTGATCAATGGCTGGCGCGCCGAGGTCTACCGCGAGCAGATGTCGCGGGGCACCTTTTATCTCATGTCGCTGGGCATCGCCCGTCAAAAAACTGAAGAAGAGGAACAGCGCTGGCTACAGGTGCTGGGCCGGCTGATGGGTGCAGAACTGGAACTGCGCGATATCGGCGCTGAAGATCTGGATGAGACGCAACGCCGGCGTTTGGCGTCAGGGCACGTGCTGATGCTGCTGGACGAATCGCAGGGCGCCGCAGATATCTACTATCAGGTGCAGGGTCAGCAGCGTGTGTTGTACACACGCATGTCGAAGGTGTCGGAACAGCAGGCGCGGGCCACGGCTTTGCTGATTCTTGATGAACTCGCACAGTATCCGTTGGCTGAATGGGATCAGGTGTTCGCGCGTATTCGCCAGCATTTTGGTTATCCGCTGAATCGAGTGGATTACAACAAACTGCGACTCGACCGCGAACAGTTACAGCGCTTGCAGCGCAGGGAAGTGGTGCTGGCGTTGGACGAAAGCGGCTCGCGCCGTTCTTCTGTTCAGGTGTATGCGCCCATCGGCAATACCGGCACTGTGCTGGTGATGGGGCCGATGACACTGTTTGACCAGTTTCCGATCGAGATGTTTCTGGTCATTGGTGTGATTGGCATGTCGGTGATGGCACTGACCACCTACGGGTTGTTACGGCCGTTGCAGGTGCGTTTGTTTCGTCTCAGTCGTGCGGTGGAGCAAGTTGGCAAGGGCGACCTGAACGTGCGGGTAAAGGTCGGCTCCGCTGATGCCATCGGCCACCTCGCCAATACCTTTAACGGCATGACCGAACACATACGTCGACTGATCGACTCTCAGCGCGAAATGACGCGGGCGGTATCCCACGAATTACGCACGCCAGTGGCGCGGCTACGCTTCGGCATGGAAATACTCGCCGACACCGGAAATGATAACGAGCGTCAGCAAAAGCTTGAAGAGCTGGATCGGGATATCGAACAGCTTAATCAGCTGATTGACGAAATCCTGACCTTCGCACGTCTGGAGCAGGGCACGCCGGTGCTGGAGTACGAGCCGGTGGATGTGCCTCAGTTGCTGGAGCGTTTGCAAATGGAGCTTTCCCAGCTTGCCGGTGATATCGACATTGTTATCGATAGCGCCAGCATTCCTGAGCGCGATGATTTGCGCATGGCAGAAGCCGAGCCACGTTATCTGCATCGTATTTTGCAGAATCTGGTCACCAATGCTGCCCGTTATGCCCGACAGCGCGTGGTGCTGCGCTACCGGGTTGAAGCGGGTGACATGGCGGTGCTGGAAGTGGAAGACGATGGCCCGGGTATACCCGAGCAGGACCGGGAGCGCATTTTTCAGCCGTTTGCACGTCTCGATGAAAGTCGCCAGCGGCAGGGTCAAAGTGGGGGTTACGGGCTGGGCCTGTCGATCGTGCAGCGCATTGTCGAGTGGCATGGCGGCCAGATCAGTATTACTGACGGTGCTCTGGGTGGTGCCCTGTTCAAGGTCAGCTGGCCGTTGCGTCACGAAGGCCAGCACGTGCTGGGCAAGCTGGGCAGTCGCTAGGCAACACTCTGTTACGCTTGCTCACGCAGGTTGCACAGACAGATCCGCCGGGTTTGCCGATACTGTTCCCGTGTGCAAACAAATTTACCTCCAGTGTGTGTATGACAAGCCCGCCTCCATGGCGGGCTTTTTTATGGCGGCGTTGCAGCGCCGCAACCGGGTCAGGCACTTGGTGCTTGATTGCTGTCCATATGTACAGTAATCTGGTCTCCCGGTGAGCAACCTGCCCTGAATCCCACTGCGACTCCACTTCAGGCGGGCCAGACAGAAGCCCAGTCTTCGGTCGATCTCCCCTCGGTGCCAGGGATGGCGCCTCGCTCCCGGGACTTTTCCTTTACCCTGTTCAACCGTATCTTCCAAGACGGTTCAGTGATGGCGCCGGATAATCCGCGCCTTTTGAAAACAGGGAGTTGTCATGCCTTACCTGCTGGCCTTTGACCAGGGCACCACCAGTTCACGCGTTATCCTGTTTGATCAGCATGGCCGCTCTGTGGCGCAGGCGCAGAAGGAATTCCGCCAGTACTTTCCGGATGACGGCTGGGTGGAGCATGACGCCACGGAAATCTGGCGTGACAGCCTGGCGCTGGCGCGCCAGCTGCTGAAGCAGCAAAGCGTGGCTGCCGCTGAGGTGGCCGCCATTGGCATCACCAATCAGCGTGAAACCACCGTGTTGTGGGATCGCCAGACTGGCGAGCCACTGGCGCCGGCGATTGTCTGGCAGGACCGCCGCACCGCCGATTACTGCGCGGCGCTCAAGGCCGCTGGCCATGAACATGATGTCGTGGCCAAAACCGGCTTGCTGCTGGACCCTTACTTCTCTGCCACCAAGTTGCGCTGGCTGTTGAATCAGACTCCGGGCGCACGCGCGCGCGCCGAGCGTGGAGAGCTGGCATTCGGCACCATCGACAGCTGGTTGCTGTGGCATTTGACCGGCGGCAAGGTGCACGCCACCGATGCCACCAACGCCTCGCGCACGCTGTTGTTCAATATCCACTCCCAGCAGTGGGACGAAGACCTGCTCAGCCTGTTTGAGATCCCTGCCTCCCTGTTGCCTGAGGTAAAAGACAGTGCGGCGGATTTTGGCCGCACGGCGGCGGACCTGTTCGGTGGTGAAATTGCTATTTGTGGCATTGCCGGCGATCAGCAAGCAGCGCTGGTGGGGCAGGCCTGCTTCACCCCGGGCATGGTCAAGAGCACCTATGGCACTGGCTGTTTTATGGTTCTCAATACCGGTGAGCAGGCGGTGCAATCGAAAAACCGTCTACTGACCACGGTGGGTTATCGACTCAATGGCAAGACCACCTATGCACTGGAAGGCTCGATATTTGTCGCCGGTGCCGCGATCCAGTGGCTGCGCGATGGCTTGCGCCTGATTACCGATGCCAGCGAAACCGAGGCGCTGGCGCGCAGTGTCAGCAGTGCGCGGGGCGTCTATCTGGTGCCGGCCTTCACCGGCATGGGTGCGCCCTGGTGGGATCCCCATGCGCGCGGCGCCTTGTTGGGCCTGACCCGTGACACCGGCATCGCCGAGGTGGTCACCGCGGGGCTTGAATCAGTGTGCTACCAGACGCTGGATCTGCTTGAGGCCATGGTCGGTGACGGCGCAGCGCGACCCACGGCGATCCGTGTGGATGGCGGCATGGTGGTGAACAACTGGCTGACCCAGGCGTTGGCGGACACCCTCGGCGTGGCCGTGGATCGCCCTGTGGTCACCGAAACCACGGCACTGGGCGCCGCCTATCTGGCTGGCCTGCAGGCGGGTCTGTTCGAGTCACTGGAGGAGATCAGCAGCCACTGGCAGTGCGACCGTCATTTTCGCCCGGTGCTGGATGAGCCGACCCGGCAGGCACGCTATGCCGGCTGGCGCAAGGCGGTGGCGAGGGTCTGTCAGTCGCAAACCTAGTTCTTTTGAAGTAGCGCTCAAGTCATCACAACAGCCCGCGTATGCGGGCTGTTGTGTTCGGGCTGCCGGCTGAGGCGGCGCACCGCGTTTGCGGCCTTTTAAAACAACATCTTGGCTTGCGCGTATAAAAATATCTGCATAGTAGAAGGTGCGATTTTTGCGACTTTGTTTACGCTACAAGGTTGAACTGACGCACAAAAACTGATGTTATTGCTCGTTCTTGCGTCCCTTTGGGCCATGCGGTTGCGTGGTGCGGGGGCAATAAGCGTAGGGATTCTGTCTTAGGGTTACGCCGGGCGGGATAGGGAAGTGCAGCTCTGCTGTGGTCGTATTCAGTGCGCCACACTGCCAGTTGCCGGTCATGCAGCGGCTCCCCTGTCTCACCAGACCATTCGTGTCTGGGTGCTCTCCGGCGTCACCGGGATTTCGGTGTCTGGGGAAAATAATGAATACAGGTCGCAGGTTTCTGGCCGGTTCGGCATTCGTGCTCACCGCAACATTCCATTGGTCAGCGGCAGTCGCCGCGACACCAGGCGCTGAAGATGGTCCGGGTGTAGAGCTGCGGCAGCTGGAGCAAGTAGACCCGGACCGCTTTCGTGCACCACGCCCACTGAACTTCAACATTCCCGAAGCACCGCCGATGCAGGCAATTCCCGATGCCAAGCTGAGCGTGTCGAGCTACTCAGTCACCGGCAACACTGCGTTCACCGACGACCAACTGCTGCCATTGCTGGAAAGCTATAAAGGTGACATCACTTTCAAGCGACTGCTTGATGGCACCAACGACATTACAGAGTTCTATCGTGCCAACGGCTATATGGTGGCGCGCGCCTATGTGCCAGAGCAGGAAGTCAGCGATGGCAGCATCGAAATTGTCGTACTTGAAGGGGTGTTGGGTGATATCCGCTTCCAGGGTGATGCACCCATTTCCCGTGCACGCACCGCGCGTCCGATGGATCGGCTGGTACGCACCGGCATTATCAACGAATACGATCTCGAATACGGCGCACTGCTGCTGAATGATTTGCCGGGCATCAGTGCTTCGGTGGCACTGGAGCCTGGCGAGGATACCGGACTCTCTGATGTAGTGCTGGATATCAAGGATGAAGGCACCTTTGATTTTTCAGTGGACTACAATAATTTTGGTTCCAAGGTTACTGGCGAGCATCGCTTCGGCGCACAAATCGGCATCAATAATCTTTTCAATGCGGGCGATCGCATTACCTTCCGTCCGATCATTTCCGACACCGGCGATACCGCCTACGGCTCCCTCGCTTTTGGCATGCCGCTGTTTACGCCGGCTACGCGTGTGGGCGTGCACTTCTCCCATTTGCTGTCTGAACTGGGTGAGGAATTCGCCGACCTGGATGTGGAAAATACTGCCACCACCGTGGGCCTTGATGGCTTTCATGCGTTTGTGCGCAGCCGCAACAAGAATGTGTATTTCAACGCCAAGTATGAGAGCCGCACGTTCGTGCGCGAATGTGGCTTCTGCAAGAACCAGTTGATTCCGGTCATCGAAGACGCCGATTACGCGCTTGATATTCTTGAGCTGGGCGTCAGCGGAGACTGGCGTGACGAGCGTTGGAGTGGCGGTGTCAACAATTGGTATTTTCTGTTGCGCAGCGGCCTGTCTGATGTTGATCAGATTGATGCAGGTATTACCACTCCCGGCGCTGATCGCATTGAAGGCAAATTCACGTCTGTGCGCACCGGTTTCCAGCGTCTGCAACGTCTGAGTGATGTCACCACCCTGAGTGTGCGGCTGGATAGCCAGTTCAGTGGCAATGATCTCGATCCGTCTGAACGCATCAGCCTGGGTGGACCGGGTGCCGTACGTGCTTACCGTCCGAGCGAAGCATTGGGTGACAGTGGTGTGGTGGTGCAAACCGAATTGCGTCGCGAATTCCGCAGTCTTGCCGATGCGGCGGGGTGGCTGTCACGAGTGGAAGGTTATCTGTTGCTGGATGGCGGCAGTTCCGAGCTCAATGACAATGAAAACAATCTCTCCCGCAGTTTGACCAACCAGCGTACCGGCTGGGGTGGCGGACTTCGCCTGACTGGCGGAAACGAATTCTATATTGATCTGGTTGCTGCTACCCGCCTGGCTGATCGTGAGTCGCTGGTGGATCAACCGGAAGACAGCAAAACCAATTTCTGGGCGCAGGCGGTTTACTGGTTCTGAGCTGAATGACAACAACAGCTTTATCTTCGTCGCAAGACGAATAATAAAAAATCTTCATGGTTTTGTGCTTAACGGCACAAAACCTGAGCAGTTGATAACGAGGCCAAAGTTATGAGCGCAAAACGTCCCTTTTATCGAAATCGATTGCCGTCGCAGCGACTGATAGGGCCAGCTGCCTGTGCCAGCTTGCTGGTTACTGTTGCCGCCTATGCAGAGCCGACCGCATTGCCTACCGGTGAGCAAGTGCAGGCAGGCAGTGCCGACTTCACTCGTGACAGCAGCTCGCTGACCATTGACCAGCACACCGGTCAACTGGTGGTGAACTGGGACGACTTCAGTATTGCGCAAGGCAATCAGGTCAACTTTCTCCAGAATGCATCGGATATCGCACTTAACCGTGTTGTCGGTGACAACCCCTCGTATATCTTTGGTGATATCAATGCCGGTGGTCAGGTATTCCTGATCAACCAGTCAGGCATTCTTTTCTCGACTACTTCCCGCGTTGATGCAGCTGGCCTCGTTGCCTCCTCGCTGGATATTTCTGATCAGGATTTTCTGTCTGGCAACTACACCTTCTCGGGTCAGGGTGGGGACGTCCTGAATCAGGGTCAGATCAATATTCAGGATGGCGGTTATGCCGCGCTGTTCGGCGGTCAGGCGATTAACCAGGGCATTATCAGTGCACGCCTCGGCACTGTGGCGCTGGGTGCGGGTGATCGCGTCAGTTTCGATCTCAATGGCGACGGCCTGATCAACTTCCGCGTCGAACAAAGTGCCGTGGATGCACTGGCGGCCAATCATGGTCTGATTCGCGCCGATGGTGGTCTGGTTTACATGACCGCGAAAAGTGCTGGCGATTTGGCTGCGACGGTGGTCAACAATGATGGCGTCATCGAAGCGACCAGCATTGAGGAGCGCAACGGTCGCGTGTTCCTGGTTGCAGACGGCGGTAGCCTGACGTCCTCAGGCAGCATTGATGTCTCCGGCGAAGGTGTTGCCGGTGGCGGCAGTGTCACGCTCGACAGCGATGCCACCACGCTGGTAAGCGGTGATATTTTTGCCCGCTCCGGTACTGCCGGTGGCGTTGGCGGTGCAGTGCAAATTCTTGGCAATCATGTTGGCTTGCTCAGCGGCAGCCGGGTTGATGTATCCGGTCTGTTCGGTGGCGGTGACATTCTTGTCGGCGGTGATTATCAAGGTGCCAATGCGGATATCCGCAATGCCGCCCGTACCTATATCGGTTCAGATGCACTGTTGACGGCGAATGCATTGCAAAGCGGTAACGGCGGCAAAGTGATTGTCTGGGCCGATGACATTACGCGCTACTACGGCGGTATCAGTGCCACAGGTGGTGCTGAAGGTGGTAATGGTGGTTTTGCCGAGGTGTCGGGCAAGCAAAATCTGGCGTTCTGGGGCAGCGCAGATTTGAGTGCGGTGTCTGGTGATGTCGGTACGCTGCTTCTGGACCCGGATAACATCAATATCGTTGCCGGCGCGGCCGGGTCTTTCGACGATGCTGAGCTGGCGGACGATCAAATCCTGTTTGCCGATGGATCACCGGGTGATTTCGATATCACCAACGGTCAGCTCGCCGCAGCAACGGCGGCGGTGACCCTGCAAGCCAACGTCAATATCACCGTCGGTGCGGCGGTTAATATGACTCAGGATCTGAACATGTTTGCCGGTGACAGTATCCTGGTGAATAACGTGCTGACGTCGACCAATGCGTTGAGCCTGCTTGCTGGCAACACAGTTCAGGTGAATGCCGATATTAGCGCCGGCACAAACCTGACTTTGACGGGTGATGCGGATCTTACTGGCTTCGGTCTTGCCGCTTCGGATGGCGTCGGTACCGTTACTTTCGCGGCGGGCACTTCTATTGTCGCGCCGGTAGTTTCCATTTCGGGCGGCGAGAATCTGGCGCTGCGTGATATTACTGCCAACACTTCTCTGGACCTGGTGACATCGGGCGATACCATTACTCAGGTTGTGGGCACGGGGATTGCCGCCGGTGTGACGACTGTTGATGTCGGTAGCGGCGCTAATATCACTCTGGGTTCCACGCTCAATGATTTTTCGTCAGTCGCCGTCAGCAATGCTGGAGCGAACAACGTCTCGATTCGAGATGTGGATGATGTGACGGTTTCAGGCGATGCATCGGTCATGCAAATCGTCGGTACAGACGTCACGCTGGGCGGCGGAACCTACGGCAATCTCGTCGTGGCGGCCAGCAGCAGCATTGGTCAGACCGGCGCGGTAACGTCCACCGGCGCACTCAACATTATTGCCAACCTCAATGCAGTGACTACGACGCTCGGCAACACCGGGAATGACTTTAACAGCGTCTCGCTGGGTACCGCATCGGGCGGTTCCAACCAGAATGTTTCGATTACTGACGGCACTGGCTCTGTATCGTTGCTTGGTGGCGCGACGACGCTCTCTCTTGATGCGGCGGGCGCAGTAAGCCTTGGTGGTGGTAGCTACGGCACTTTGGGTCTCACCGCGGGTGGCAACGTTACCCAGACTGGTGCACTGACAGTTTCCGGCACCACCAACCTGACCTCCGATGCAGCGGCGATTGATGCCACGTTGAACAACGCATCGAATGAACTGAACACCGTCAATCTGCTCACTAGCGGCGGCAGCTTTACCACGGCATCTATTACGGATGCCGATGTGGCGGCGGATGGCCTCACCTTTGGTGGCAACGCGGTGACCGCGAACCTGGTGTCTGCCGGTGACCTGACGCTGACTGGCGGCACGTTCACGACCCTGAATGCCTCACTCGGTACCAGCGTTGTGCAGACCGGTGGTGTGACGGTGTCGGGTGTCACGACACTGGCGGCTACCGCAGCAGGTGTGGACGCGACCCTGACCACAGCGTCCAACAATTTCAATAGCGTCGCGCTGAATACCAGCGGCGGCAGCTTTGATGCAGTGTCTGTGACCGATACCAATGCGCTGACCATTGGTGGTAACGCGACCACACTGACGGCGAATGCCGGCAACGCGCTGGTATTGTCCGGTGGCACCTACACGACCTTGAATGCAGCTTCTGCCGGTGGCATTACCGAGACCGGTGGCCTGACAGTAAGCGGTACCACGACGCTGACTTCAAACGTTGCGTCCATGACTGCAGATCTGGCAACACAGACCAACGACTTCGGCACCGTCACGCTGGTGAATGGCACTGGTACCTTCGGCGACGTCAACGTTGCCGATACCAATGGCTTTACCTTTGGCGGCAATGCCGCGGACGTGACGCTGCTGTTTGGCGGTGACCTGACGCTGGCGGGCGGTAGCTACGGCATACTGTTCGGTGCCACCGGCGGGAATGTGCTGCAGACCGGTGCTGTCACAGTAACGGGTAGCACCACTTTCGCCGCGACCAGCACGGATCTTGATATTACGCTGACTGACGCGGGCAATAATTTCTCCAGTGTGCTGCTGAACACTACCGGCGGGACTTTTGACACCGTTACGGTTACTGATGCCAATGCACTGAGCATCGGCGGCAACGCAACCACACTGAACGCTTCTGCGGCCGGCGCACTGACGCTGACTGGCGGTACCTACACTACGGTAGGCGCTATCGCCGGTGGTGATATTACCCAGACGGGTGCGCTGGATGTTTCTGGCACGGCTACGCTGGGCTCGACGACTGCAGCGATTAACGTTGCACTGACCAATGCGGCCAACGAATTGAACACCGTGGTGGTGTCCGGTACGGGGGCAGGCAGCATCACCACCGCGAGCATTACTGATGCGGACACGGCGGTGGATGGTTTGGGTGTAGGCGGTAACGCTGGCACGCTGACTGTCGACGCTGCAGGCGCCGTTGAATTTACCGGTGGTGCCTATACCACGGTGAATGCCACCGCTGGCGGAAATATTACCCAGGCAGGTGCGGTGACGGTGTCCGGTGTAACGACACTGACCTCCGATGCCAACGCGATCAGCGTGACGCTTGATACTGCTGCCAACGAGTTGAATAGCGTGAACCTCGCTACGTCGGGAGCGGGAAGCTTTACCACCGTGAGCCTGACCGATGCGGATACGGCGCTAAATGGTCTGGTTGTTGGCGGTGACGCCACAGACTTGGTCATTGATGCAGGTGGCGCGTTTGATCTTGCCGGTGGCACATATAACAGCACCACTGTTACCGCTGGCGGCAATATTACCCAGAGCGGCGCCTTGACGGTGGCGGCTACGGCGGCGTTTACGGCCGGTGCCGGTGCTATCACGGCGGTACTCAACAACGCTGCCAACGAATTTAATACCGTGACCTTCAACACCGGTGGTGGTGCCTTTAGTGCGGCCAGTGTTGTTGATGCGGATACCGCCACTGACGGTCTGTCAGTCGGTGGCAATGTTGGTGGTTTGATTGCAGATGCGGCAGGCGCGCTGAACTTTGGTGGCGGCACTTATTCCTCTATTGATGCGACCGCTGGCGGCAACATTACCCAGACTGGTGCACTGACAGTTTCGGGCACCACCAACCTGACCTCCGATGCAGCGGCGATTGATGCCACGTTGAACAACGCATCGAATGAACTGAACACCGTCAATCTGCTCACTAGCGGCGGCAGCTTTACCACGGCATCTATTACGGATGCCGATGTGGCGGCGGATGGCCTCACCTTTGGTGGCAACGCGGTGACCGCGAACCTGGTGTCTGCCGGTGACCTGACGCTGACTGGCGGCACGTTCACGACCCTGAATGCCTCACTCGGTACCAGCGTTGTGCAGACCGGTGGTGTGACGGTGTCGGGTGTCACGACACTGGCGGCTACCGCAGCAGGTGTGGACGCGACCCTGACCACAGCGTCCAACAATTTCAATAGCGTCGCGCTGAATACCAGCGGCGGCAGCTTTGATGCAGTGTCTGTGACCGATACCAATGCGCTGACCATTGGTGGTAACGCGACCACACTGACGGCGAATGCCGGCAACGCGCTGGTATTGTCCGGTGGCACCTACACGACCTTGAATGCAGCTTCTGCCGGTGGCATTACCGAGACCGGTGGCCTGACAGTAAGCGGTACCACGACGCTGACTTCAAACGTTGCGTCCATGACTGCAGATCTGGCAACACAGACCAACGACTTCGGCACCGTCACGCTGGTGAATGGCACTGGCACCTTCGGCGACGTTAACGTCTCTGATACCAACGGCTTTACCTTTGGCGGTGATGCAGCCGATGTGACCTTGCTGTTTGGCGGTGACCTGACTCTTGCGGGCGGCAGCTACGGCATCCTGTTCGGTGCGACTGGCGGTAACGTGTTGCAGACTGGTGCTGTCACGGTGACCGGCTTGACCACCTTCTCGGCCACAGGTCCGAGCTTCAACGTTACCCTGAACAATGCTGGCAACGACTTCTCGACCTTTGCACTGGGCGGCGCAGATTTCGATGCCGTGTCGGTGACGGATGCCAATGCCCTGAGCATCGGTGGTAATGCTGCGACGCTGACTGCTGATGCGGGTGGCGCGTTGACGTTCACCGGTGGTACCTATACCACGCTCAACGGTATCGCTGGTGGCAACATCACACAGACCGGTGCGCTCAATGTCTCGGGCGTCACTAACCTGACGTCTGATGCGGCGGCGATCACCGCGACGTTGACCACTGCGGCCAACGAGTTCAGTGCCGTAAATCTGCTCACCACGGCGGGCACCTTTACGTCTGCGACTATTACCGATGCCGATGTCAGCGCAGATGGCCTGGGTGTCGGCGGTAACGCCGGCACCTTGACTGTGGATGCGGCCGGCGCAGTTGACTTCACTGGTGGTAGCTACACCACCGTTAATGCAGCGGCCGGTGGTGATATCAGCCAGAGTGGTTTTGTCGGCGTCAGTGGCATCACCACACTCACCGCCAATGGCACAGACATCAACGCCGACCTGTCCAACCCCGGCAATGCCTTTGGAACCGTTGCACTGGTCGATGGCACGGGCAACTTCGACGTCGTGTCTGTGGCGGATGCCAACACCCTGAGTATCGGCGGTAACGCCAACCAGCTGATTGTGAATACGCTCAGTGCAGTGGATCTCACTGGTGGCTCCTACACAACGCTGGATGTGACCTCTGCCGGCAATATCACCCAGAGCGGTGGTGTGGCAGTCAGTGGTATCGCCACCATGACGGCGGACACCAATGCGATCACGCTTGGACTGGGCAGCATCTCCAACGACTTCGGCACCTTGGCACTGGCTTCTGTGAATGGCGGCTCTTTCAACAGCGCTACGGTCTTTGATCCCAATACCCTGATTATCAGTGGCGACGCTGGCGACCTGACCGCTACGGTCGGCACCTCGCTGACGCTGGCGGGTGGTACCTATGCCAATCTGGATGCAACGGTTACCACCGGCAGCAGTCTGAATCAGACTGGCGCTGTGACCGTACTCGGTTTTACCTCGATTACGGCTGACGTCAATCAGGTCACCGTTGACTTGAGCAATGCCGCCAACAACTTCGCCGGCATGAGCTTTTTCACCACCGCCGGTGGTGGCTTTGATTCCATTGCGGTGACGGATGCCAACAGCCTGAGTGTCAGCAGTGCCATAGTCAGCGGTGCCGGCGACATCGACCTGATTGCCAACAGTGGACTTTTCGTGTCGGGCACGATTCAGACGGCGTCCGGCAACATCACCTTGAATGCCGACAATGATGGCAACGGTGGTGTTCTTAATCTGCTTTCCACGGCCACGGTCAACAGCGGCGGTGACCTGACCTTCTCGGCAGCGGATTTCAATTTTGATGCCGCCGCCACGCTGTCTGTTGCGGGTAACTTTGATATCAACTTCACTGCACCGGGCACCCTGTGTCTGGGGCTTGCGCCGGGTAGCCCGGGCTGTGTGATTGGTCTGGATAATGGCGAGTTGTTGTTGTTGTCCGGCCTGACCACGGATCTGGAGCTGGATAATACCGGCAGTGCGATTCTGACCGAGGCAGCTGACTTCAACGGCATCAATGTTGCGCTGCTCGGCACTGTGATTGATGACCAGAATGTGGGAACGGGTCTGGGCAACATTGGCACCCTGACCATGACCGCCACCGGTGCCATCGGTGCCAATAATGGTGGCCTGAATGTGTCCGCCACCACGGTGGATGTGACCGCTACCGGCGGTAACGCGGTAACGCTGGTCGGCGATAGCGCTGGCGCAACGACCTATGACATTGGTAGTGCTGCGGCGGTAGGTGCCGTGTCGGTGACAGAAACAGTGGGCAATCTGATTGTCACCGGTGTTGATTCAACATCAACGGTTGCACTGCAGGCGACGACCGATCAAGTCCAGATCAACGGCACGATCTCCGCGGATGATGTGGTTACGGTCAGCGGCGTCGGCGGTATCGTGCTGGGTGCAGATATCACCACTACCGATGACGATATCAATCTTAATAGTGCGGTGACCCTGGCTGCGGCCAGTGCGCTCAATACCGGCGCTGGCATTGGCAATGTAACTGTCACAGGTGCGGTTGACGGTGCCGAGAATCTGGTGATCACCGCGGGCACTGGCAACGTTGACCTGCAGGGCGTTATCGGTGGCGTAACACCGCTTACTTCGCTGACGGTGAACAGCGCGACGACCACTACTTTTGGTGGCGACGTCACGACGGTTGGTGCACAGGATATTACCTCCGGCACAATTGAAACCAATGGCACGCACACCACCACTGACAGCGATATCCTGCTGACCGGTGATGTATCGCTGTTGGCCGCCACCGCGTTTGATTCCGGTGCCGGTGCAGGCGACGTGATCGTCACCGGCGCCGTGGATGGTGGCAACAATCTGGTAATTACCGCAGGTACCGGCGATGTCGACCTGCAAAGCAATGTGGGTTCGGTAACGCCGCTGGGCAGCCTCACTATCAACAGTGCCACCACGGCCAGCTTTGGCGGCAACGTGACCACTCTGGGTGGTCAGTCTGTGGCGGCCGGTACCATTGAAACCACCGGGCTGCATTTCTCTGACGGCAGCAACATTGTCTTTACCGGTAACCTCGACCTGCTCGGCACAACTGCGCTGGATACCAACGGTGCCACGCTGGGTGACATTACCGTCACCGGCACCATCAATGGTGCGCACGGCCTGTTCCTGATTGCGGGTACCGGTAATGTTGATCTGCAAACAGATATTGGTGGCACTACGCCGCTGACCGCCTTGACGGTGACCAGTGCGGCTTCCGCAACCTTTGGCGGTGATGTCACCACCGCCGGCGCGCAATCCGTTACTGCTGGCACCATCAACACCAACGGCACGCACACCACTACCGACAGCAACATCCTGCTGACCGGTAATGTGGCACTGCAGGCCGCAACTGCCTTCAACACTGGCGCAGGCGCGGGCAATGTGACCGTGACCGGCTCCATTGATGGTGCGCAGGATCTCGATATCACTGCGGGCACCGGCAATGTCGATCTGCAGTCTGCGGCAGGTGGTGTAACGCCGCTGGCCTCGCTGACAATCAACAGCGCTACCAGCGCAAATCTGGCTGCTGTCTCCAGCGTCGGGGCGCAATCGGTGACCGCCGATACGATCAATCTCAATGGCACGCTCCTGACGCAGGGTGGTGACATCTTCCTTGATGGTGATGTGAACCTGCTTGGCGCATTGCAGCTGAATACCGGTACGCTGGTCGGTGGTGATATCACTGTGACCGGTACTGTGAACGGCGCGCAGAACCCGAGCGTGAATGCGGGCCTGGGCAATGTTGACTTCCAGGGTGATATTGGTGATGTGACGCCGCTGACGGGTCTGGCCGCCGCCGGTGCTTCGGTACGTTTCGGTGGTGATGTCACCACTACCGGTGCGCAGGCCGCTACGGCCACCACCGGTACGGTCATGACCAATGGCACGCATACCACCACCAACAGTGATATTCAGTTCACCGGTGATCTGGTGCTGGAGGCTTCCACTGTTCTCGATACTGGTGCAGGTGCAGGCAATGTGACTGTTACTGGCACCACCAATGGCTCTACCGCGGGTACCGAGTCACTGGATATCACTGCGGGTACCGGCAATGTCTCCCTTGGCGATGTAGGCGTGACGACATCACTGGCCAGCTTGACCGTCAACAGTGCGACGGCGGCGACCTTTAATGGTGACGTGACCACCACCGGTGCGCAGGACATTACCGCGGGCACGATCAACACCAACGGCACGCACACCACCACCGACAGCAATATTCTGCTGACCGGTAATGTGGCACTGCAGGCCGCGACCGCCTTTAACACCGGCGCGGGCATTGGCGATGTGACCGTGACCGGCACCATTGATGGCGCGCAGGATCTCGCCATTACTGCGGGCACGGGCAACGTTGATCTGCAAGGTGTAGTGGGTGGCGTTACGCCGCTGACATCCCTGACCATCAACAGTGCCGCCAATGTTGACCTGCAAGCGGCCGTGACGGCTGGCAGCGTTAACCAGGTTGCCGGCACCGGCACCACTACGGTAGGTGGTGCGCTGACCTCGACGACCGGTGACATTGCTATCGCGACCAATCAGATCGTCCAGAATGCGGCGATCAGTTCCGCTGGCGACGTGATTCTTGATGCCACGGCGGATATCGCGCTGAACACGGGCGTGCTGTCTGCGGCGAATAGATTGATTCACCTGATTGCAGGATCGGGTGTCGTGCAGGACGCGGCCAATCACGGCGGTCTGCAGGCCACCGACCTGCTGCTGCAGGGCGGCGGTGACTTCACGCTGGTAACCACCACCAATGACAACCTGATTTCCAATGTTGCCTCGGTAGGCACAGTGGCGGGGCAGGTGCAGTTCGAAAACGATCAGGCGCTGGCGATTGATGCGGTAGACGATGCCGCTGCGGTCACCAGCAATGGCCTGTCGGCGCAAACCCTGCTGGTTCGCACCAGTGCTGGTGATCTGAACGTCAATCAGGCAGCGACGTCGACAACGGGTAACCTGATGCTCGAGTCGCAGGCGGCCAACCTCGCCATTAACGCAGCCGTCAATGGCGCAAACCATGTGACGTTGCTTGGTAACGGCACTGTGACCCAGGCGGCAGCAGGCGACGTTGTCGCGGGTGCGGACCTGTATGTGGCCAGCACCAACGGCAACGACATCATCATGCTCGATGGTGCCACCAGTTCCGCCACCAACTCGATTATCTATGAGACGCTGGTCACCGGCGCTGATATCTATCTGGGTTCCCTGTCGGCCAACACGGTCCGCGTCAGTGGCGCAAATATCATCGATAACGGTGATACCGATGTCGATGTGATTGCGACCAACGCGGTACTGCGTGCCTTTGATAACGTTGGCCAGCCGAATGGTACCGGCAACGGTGCGATTGACACTGACGCCGGGACGCTCGCCGCGACCTCAATGTTCTCTGGTAGCGTTTACGTCAGCGATGTGGATGCACTGGTGATCGGTAACGCGACGGTCGGCACCTACAATCGCGTTAACTTTGATAACAGTCTCACGCCGGGTGGCGGTGTCGTTTACACCTCCAGTTCTGCGGCGCTGAACTTTATTGCCCAGACGTTGAATGACCTGACCATCAACCACGCTGTAACCGCTACCGGTGGCCAGTTGCTGCTTGCCTCTACCGCAGGTTCAGTGGCGATCAACAGCGCGGTCGAAGCGACCGCCAGTAACATCTCCGTCGATGCCGGTGACAGTGTCACCCAGGCCGCGGCGGGCGATCTTACGGCGGGTATTGATATCGATGTGCAAGCCGTCAACGACATCACCATGACTGATGGCGCGGTGTCGAACGCGGCAGGCAATGTCAGCTATGTGGCGGGCGGTGATATCACTGTGGCGTCTCTGGACGGCACCAATGTCTACGTCGGTGCCGGTAACGACATCATTGATGGTGGCGAAACGGATACCGATATCATCGCCACCACGGCACAACTGGTTGCCGGCAACAGCATCGGTCAGGCCGCTGGCAGCGCCAACGGCCCGCTGGATACTGACGTCACCACGCTGGCTGCGTCTGCACTGGCGGGCAACATCTATATCAGCGAAGCCGATGACCTGATTATCGGTTCGGTGCCGAGCATTGCCGTTAACCGTGTTGGTCTGGACGGTATTGTTACGCCGCAGGCGGGCAGTGTGCTCAATGGCATCAGCGCCGATGACTTCCTCAAGATCGAAACCCTGGCTGGCGGCATCACCGTCAACGCAGCGGTTACCGCGACCAACAACGATCTGCTGCTGGATGCCCAGGCGGGCGACATTGCGCTCAACAACACCGTGACGGCAACTGCCGGCAACGCCAGCCTGTTGGCCAGCGCCAATATTACCCAGGCGGCAGCCGGTGATGTGACCGCGGGCGGTACGCTGGATGTGGAAGCGCAAGGCGATATCACCATGACCGACGGCGCTGTCAGCACCGCCGGCACCAACCTGCGCTACCTGGCCGGTAACAATCTGGTACTGGGCAGCCTGGTCGGCACTAACGTGCGAGCCGAAGCGGTAGCGGCAATCATCGATGGCGGTGAGACCGACAACGATATCGTTGCGACGGCGGCGCAACTGGTTGCCGGTTCCGATATCGGCACCTCGGCTGACGCCATCGAAACCCAGGTCGGCACACTTGCTGTCTCGGCTGGTACCGGTGACATCTTTATCGCTGAAGCGGATGCGCTGAACGTGGGTTCCGTGGCGGCCATTGACGTGCTGCGCGTGAACATCGACAGCACGACTACCAATCAGTCAGGTGTCCTGCTGGAGGGAGCTACCGCGGCCAGTGATATCGTCATTCGCAGCAACGGCGCCCTGGTGATCGACAACCTTGTTGATGCGACCGCTGGCAACCTGTTGCTGCAGAGCCTGGGTGGCACTATGGATGTGAATGCGGCGGTCAGCGCTGGCGCCAATGCCAGCCTGTTGTCCCTGTCTACCCTGACGCAAAGTGCGAACGGTGACATCACTGCTGGCGGAACGCTGGATGTGGCCGTCACTGCTGGCGCCATCAATATGGCCGATGGCGCTGTCAGCAGTGCTGTCGGTAATGCCCGCTACCAGGCGTCGGGCAACATCAACGTCGGCAGTATTCAAGGCGCTAATGTTGTGATCGACACCACCGGCAATATTTTCGATGCCGGCGAGACCGATGTGGACATCATTGCCACCAATGCGCAGCTGATAGCATCGACCAGCGTTGGTCAGGCATTGGGTACCGCGTTTGGTCCGCTTGAAACTACTGTGACGACGTTGGCGACTTCAGCGGGTTCCGGTCATATCTACCTGAGCGAAACCGATGATCTGGTGATTGGTTCGGTGGCTGCGATTGATGTGCAGCGGGTTAACACTGACGCGACTACCACGTTGCAAACGGGTACTGTGCGCACCGGTGCAAGCGCACTGGGCTGGCTGAAAGTGGAAGCCGGTGGTGGCATCACCGTGGATGAAGCGGTGCAGGCCTCTAACCTGGATCTGCTGCTGGATGCGCAGGGCGGTGACCTGAACCTCAACAACAGCGTGGATGCGGGTGGCAATATGAGCCTGCTGTCCAGTGGTGCGATTCGCCAGAATGCCGGCGCCAATATCACTGCCGGTGGCACACTGGATGTCGATGCACAGGGCGGTGAGATCAATATGGCCGACAGCGTCAGCAGCACCGTGGCAGGCAATATCCGTTACCTGTCCAGCGGTGATATCTACCTGTCCCGCCTCAGCGGCGCCAATGTGCTGGTGAACGCGGGTGGCAGCATTTATGACAACGGCGATACCGCGGTTGACGTCATTGCCACCAACGCCCAGCTAATTGCCACCAATGCTATTGGTGAAGCGGACGGCACCAACAACGGCCTGATCGAAACCACGGTCACCACATTGGCGGCAGACGCTGGCAACGGCGGTGTGTTTATCGATGAAACTGATGCGCTGGTGATCGGTTCTGTTGCGCCGATTGATGTGCTGCGCGTGATCATCGACAGCACCACGGCGAATCAGGCGGGCGCACTGCTGGAAGGTGTGGTGGCGAGCAACGATGTTGTCGTTCGCGCCAATACCGACCTGACTGTATCCAACCCGGTTCAAGCCACCGCAGGCAATCTGCTGTTGCGCGCCGAAACTGGCAATATGCAGATCGACAGCACCGTGGACGCGGGCGCAGACCTGACGCTGCAGGCCACCAACGGCACCCTGACCCAGGGCGCAGGCGGTGACGTGACGGCAGGCGGCGATCTCTATGTTGAAGCCAACGGTGTGATCACCATGGATGACGGTGCAGTGAGCACCGCGACCGGCAATGTCTGGTACCTGACCAACGCGGATCTGCTGGTGTCCAGCATCAATGGTGCCAACGTGCGCCTCGATGTGAATGGCAACATTGTTGATAACGGTGACACCGATATCGATGTGAGTGCTGCGGACGCCATTTTCACCGCTGCCAGTATTGGTCAGCCGGCTGGCACTGGTAACGGTGCGCTGGATACCAGCGTTGATAACCTGGTAGTACAGGCCAACGACATCTTTATCAGTGAAACCGATGACCTGATTCTGGGTGATATCGTTGCCCTCAATGTCAGCATCAACACTGTTGGTCTCGATGCGGCGTCTACACTGAATCCAGGTTCTGCGCTGTCCGTCAACCAGGCGACTCAGAACCTGATGGTTGAAGCAGCAGGCAGCATTACCGTGCAGACACTGACGCAGGCGATTGCCGGCAACCTGCTACTGGATGCGCAGGCAGGTGATCTGAATCTGAACAACAGCGTGGATGCCACGGCGGGCAATGTCAGCCTGATCGCCAGCGCTGCGGTGTTCCAGAACGCCGGCGGTAACGTTAATGCCGGTGGTACGCTGGATGTGCAAGCGCAGGGCGGTGCAATCGATATGACTGATGGCACCACCAGCACGGCAGTGGGCAATATCCGCTATCTGGCCAGTGGCGACATCGGTCTCACCAGCTTGCAAAGCACTGGCGCGGATGTGCTGGTGAATGCCGGCGGCAGCATCATCGATAACGGTGAAACCGACGTCGATGTGATTGCCACCAATGCCCAGCTGATTGCGGCCAACAGCATCGGTGTTGAAGCCGGTACCGGCTTTGGCCCGATCGAAACCAGCGTATCGACGCTGGCAGCGTCGGCGGGCAGCGGCGATATCTACATCAGTGAAACCGATAACGTGACGATCGGTTCGGTTGCGGCTATCGATGTGCTGCGCGTTGTCATCGACAACACCACCGCCAACCAGGCCGGTGCGGTACTGGCCGGCGCGACGGCGGCCCAAGACCTGATGGTGGAAGCGGGCAATGGCATCATTGTTGATGAAGCCGTGCTGGCGACGGCGGGCAATCTGCTGCTGGACGCACAGGCCGGTGATCTGGCTATTAATAACACGGTGACCGCAACGGCGGGCAACGCCAGCCTGCTGGCCAGCGCCAACGTGACCCAGGCTGCGGCCGGTGACGTGACGGCTGGAGGTACGCTGGATGTGAACGCTCAGGGTGGCGATATCACCATGACTGACGGTGCCATCAGCACCGCGACCGGTAATATCCGCTACCTGGCGACTGGCGACATCCGTCTGGCCAGCCTGCAGAGCAGCGCAAATGTGCTGGTGAACGCTGGCGGCAGCATCATCGACAACGGTGAAACCGACGTCGACGTGTTAGCACTCAACGCCCAGTTGCTGGCTGTTAACAGCATTGGCGAGATTGCGGGGACCAATAATGGTCCGCTTGAAACCACTGTGACGGTTGTCGCGGCGGACGCCACCAACGGTAATGTCTACCTGTTCGAAACCGATGCGCTGGAAATCGGCAGTGTCGCGGCGATTGATGTAGAACGCGTCAATATCGACAGCACCACCAGCACTCAGGCAGGCGCCCAGCTCGACGGTGTGCAGGCGGAGCTGGAAATCGATATCGAGGCCGATGACATGGTAATCAGCCAGCAGGTGCACTCCAGCAACGGCAATATCCTGCTGCGTGCTCGCGCGGGTGGTATCAACCAGTCTGTGGCGACCGGTTCGGTGGTTGCTGACAACGGCAATATCACCTTGCTGGCCGACAGCGGCGACATCCTGCTGCAGTTGGTGTCTGCGCTCGGCAATCAGGTCACCCTGACTGCCAGCAACCAGATCATCAATAACAACAGTGCTGCGACCAACGTGATTGCGGATGTGCTGGTAGCCAGCGCCAATGACTTTATTGGTGACACTGCCGGTTACTTCACCGATCCGGATGTCGATCAGCGCATCACCACTGAAGTGGAAGACACCATTGATGTGACCCTGGCGGTTGCCGGTACGGTCGGCATCGACAACACCTCGACCGATGGTTCCGTCGATGTGATCTTCAACCTGCCGCTGGCGGACGTCAGCAATGGTTCTTCGGTGTGGGTACGTACCTCTGAAGCGATGCGTGCACTGGGTCTGGAGTTTGCCACCCTGAGCAACAGCGTCGAGTTCAACGGTAACTTGCAGCTGATCGCGCTTAACGGCGACCTGACCCTGAATGAAGCGCAGGTGGGTGATGCCAATGACGTGAACCTGGTGGCCCAGTGGATGCGTCTGGAAGCCTCGCGCGGCGCCTTCCTGAATGGCGACGGCTCACGCTTCCAGCAGGTGGGTGATGGCCTGATTCTGACGGCCGATGATCTGGTAATCGTCACCGGCGGTGATCTGGGTGTGGAAGCCACGGTGGATCGTCTGGATATCACTGGCACCGGTCTGTACCAGGTGGCGCCGGCGGGTACGCCGGGCAGCGGTGGTGAGAACGCCGATCTGGATCTGCAGCTCAGCAAACGTGATATCACCGTGGTGGATGATGCGATCCTGTTCGAGTCGATCGTCATTACCCGTCCGGGTACAGATCCGGTGCCGAGCTGGATCACCGATCTGGACAGCTTCTATCCGTACACCTTTGACGAAAACAACTACGGCCTGTTCAGCACAGGTACGGCGCGCGTGATCAGTCTGCGTCAGGATGACGGTGTTAACACCACCCACGACGGCAGCATTACCTTCAGCAGTAATGTGAATGTCGGCGCCTTGTCCACGGCGGCGGACCTGACCCTGGAAGTGCGTGCTGGTCAGTTCAACACCAGCGAGTACGCCGGCACCGTCTATGTGGCCCCGGCAATTACTGTGCTGGCGGAGAATATCGGCCGTCCAGATACCGGCTCACTGGCCGCCTTCGGTAACGTGCTGGTGGACGGCAGTGTGGTGGCGCGCGAAGAGCGTTCCATCGAGGCCCAGGGTCGTGGTGGTGACATCATCATTGACTCCGACACCAGCGCTGCCGGCCGTGTGCTGCTCAGCCCGGGTCAGGGTTTCGATGTGATCTTCACCAACGCGGCCACCTTCCGCGTTACCCAGGGCCTGGGTGCCGAGGGTGACCTGGTGATTCTGGCGGCCCGTAACGTGCTGATGGATCCGGGTACCCAGATCATTGCCGATGGCAGTGTGCTGATTGGTGCCGACAACATCACCGGCTCGCTGGTACCGGCCACCGGTACCGATGCGGTCGAGGGTGACATCGTGCTCTATGACGTGCTGGCCAACGCCAACGGCAACGGTATCGGTGACATCGTCGTCTACACCACCGGGGGTCGTGCCGGTGAGACCTACACGGCGGTGGGTCCGGGTGGTCCGATCACCTACACCGTCACTGGCAGCATCACGCTTGGTCGTCAGGATGTGCTCGATGACCTGCTGGCGCAGCTGGCGTTGGACCCGACCTATCTGGATACCCCGGCGAATGTGCCGGCGCCGGCCCTGCAGGCGGTGAACGTGGTGCTGGTGGCTGCGGACTCGATCAACTCCGGTTGGGCGATGGATTATGCCGCAGGCAATCTCACTCCGGATCAGGAACTGGTGCATGTCGTGGCGTCGCAAGACATGACCCTGAACGCACTTGGTGGCGTCGTCGGTGGTACCGGACAGATTGCCACGCCGGCAGGCGTAACGCCGACCGAGCAGCCGCTGAGGGTCATCGTTGGCAACCAGATGAATCTGGGTGCCGGTCGTCATGATGGCTACGGTGTGTCGGTCAACCTGGTGGGTGAAGCCGTGTTTGTCCGCGAGATCGGTTATGTGCCCGGCCTGATCCTGTTCAACGAATGGGGTGTGGGCGGCGCACTGTTGCCGAAGTTCGTGTCCGGCACCAGCGTCGACTTCAGCTTCTATGAAATCGATGGCCTGGGCGTGCTGTATGTCCAACCGCAGCAAGTGATGCAGTCGCAGTACTACAGCACCCACAGCGCGGTCTGGGATGCCAACATGGAGCCTGGACAGCCACAGCCGGTGGCCGCGATGTGGAGCAGCGAAGGGGGCGGCATCGCCGGTGGTGTCAATGTGCTGCTGGATCCGGCCAAAGTCGGTAGCAACTGGACCTTCAAGCGCTACGAGGTGGTCAGCGGTGACACCCTCTGGGCGATTGCCGAAAAGTATCTCGGCGATCCGCTGCGCTGGCCGGAAATCTGGTGGCTGACCGAAGGCATGGAAGACCCGAACCTGATCGAGCCGGGCCAGCAGATCCATCTGGAGGCGGAAGATATTCGCCGCCTGCAGGAGCTGAAGGCCGAGGAAGATGCGCGCGACGCGGCGGAAGCGGATGCTGCCGGGATCGCCTTGTAGGTCTCTGGTCGATCAAGTCAACCAAGCGAAGAACGGGCCCTCTGGGCCCGTTTTTTTGTCTGCAACATTTCCTGCAGGGGCGTTTGCACCCTAGCGGGCCCTCTCTTAGTCCATGCTGGTCCTCCCGGAAAATCAAAGGACTAGTGTTCCGTATCAGGGATTTACCCGCCTTTCACGGGATAGAAGGTAGCCCAGTTCCGATATTCGATGTGACGCAGTTCAAATTAACTAATAATATGTACGTATATTAACTAATACTAAAAGCGTAGCTGCCGGCCTGTGAAGGCGGCGGACCTGAGGTTCGGGACCCGCACGGCATTCGGGAGAGCGTCATGATCGAACAGGCTGTTGCCTCGTCAGAGGCGCCGGAGATCAGGTCTGGCAGAAGCACAGTACTCGGTAGCTTGCTGGGTGCACTGGCGCACACGGCGGTGTGCTGGCTGGCGTTGCAACTGGATTTCTTCCGCGGCGGCGAAGCGCAATTCTTCCCCATCATCGGCATTGTCTGGGCCGGCTACCTGCTGTTCGTACTGCTGTTTGTCACCGGCATCAACCGTCGCTTTGCGGATACCCAGCTGACCCTGCCGCTGATGTTGTGGTCCACTTTCGGCCTGCTGCTGACCGCCTACTATATTGATCAGGTGCGCCTGTGCGTGATGGTGATGTTCTTTGCCATTCTCCAGCCCGGCGTATTCAAGCTGCGCTTTCGCTCCTTTACCGGCATCAGTCTCGCCTGCGTGATGCTGTATGGCGTGATTGTCTGGCGTGTCAGTCAGGTACACCCGGAAGCGATGGATCTGACGGCCGAGCTGATCCAGTGGGCGGCCTTTGCGCTGATCACTGCCGGGGTGGTGATGGTGGCCGCGGAAATTTCCAGCATTCGTCATCAGTTGGCGCGGCGTAATGGCCAGCTGTCCGGTCTGGTGGACCGGATTCAGGAGATGGCCATCCGCGATGAGCTGACCGGACTCTACAACCGCCGCCATGCGGTGGAGCGCATGCTCAAGATACGTGAGATGGCCAACCGCAATGCACTGGACTTCGTCGCCTGCTATGTGGATCTGGATTTCTTCAAGTCGGTCAACGACACCTATGGACACAATGTCGGTGATGAGGTGTTGCGGGCCTTTTCTGCGCTGCTGCGCAACAAGATTACCGGCCGTGACTTTGCCGCACGTCTTGGCGGTGAGGAATTCCTGCTGGTGCTGGTGAAAAGTGATCTGCAGCATGCACTGGAGGTGGCGGAAGATATTCGTCAGGCAGTGATGGAATTGAAATTCTCTGCCGAGCAGCTGCACATCACGGTATCCATTGGCGTGGCGAGCTTTACCGTTGGCGAGTCGCTTGACCATTTGCTGGCGCGCGCTGATGATGCCCTCTATCAAGCTAAAGAGTCCGGACGCAACAGGGTTTGTACGGCAACTGAGGGACGTTGATGATTGCCGAACTGGAACGTGCACGGGGGTTATCGTTCAACGAACCCAGGATGCTTCGTCGGCATGGTGTCATGGTGCTTGCCATCAGCCTGGTGCACACCATCATTTGCCTGTTTTTCCTCTATGGTGGCTATTTTAACGCCAGCTCAATGCTGTTCTTCGGCCTGTTTGCGACTATCTGGGCCGGAAACGCCGCATATTACCTGATCATTTCCAACGGCATGACCAGCCATTGGCGTGAGCCAACGCTGGCGGTGCCGGTGACGCTGTGGTTAACCACCGGCTTTCTGGTCACCAGTTATTACATTGATGCGTTCCGGATCAGCGTGCTGATGCTATTCTTCGGCGCCACCTTGCTGGCGTCGTTCCGCGCCAACTTCCTGCGCGTGGCGTTGTTGTCGATGTATGCCTCGCTCGGTTATCTGGTGGTGCTGGTACTGGCATTCTCCGATCATGGTATGTCCCTGAGCCTGTCGGTGGAAGTGCTGCAGTGGCTGATTTTCTCACTGTCCTGCTGTGGTTTTGCGGTGACCGGCACCGGCATCAATTCGCTGCGCAATCGCCTGTCCGGCAAGAACCAGGAGCTACAGGATGCGCTGCGGCAGGTGCGTGAGATGGCTATTCGCGACGAGCTCACCGGTCTGTTCAATCGCCGCCATATCATCGACATCCTGCAACAGCAAAAGGCCATTGCGGACAGTGGCAACTACCAGTTCTGTATTTGTTATCTGGATCTGGATCACTTCAAGGCGATCAACGATACCTTCGGTCACGGCGTGGGCGATCAGGTGCTGCGGCGATTTTCGCAGATGCTGCTGGAGTCGCTGCGCGATGCCGACTATACCGGGCGACTCGGTGGAGAGGAGTTTGTGCTGGTGCTGTGCAACACCGACATCGAAGCGGCGTGGCAAGTGTGCGAGCGGTTGCGTGAGCGGTTGCAGACCACCAGCTTTCGCGATCTGGCGCCAACGCTGGCGGTCACTGTATCCACCGGGATTGCCCAGTTTGAACCCGGCAGCGGCATTGATGAGACGCTCGGTCGTGCCGACGCTTGCCTGTATCAGGCCAAGACGCTCGGGCGTAACCGCGTCATCGCCGAGGGACTGGATAAAAAGCCGGGCTCACTGCGCGATGCCGTGAGCCGCTAACTCAGGCGGCGCCGCAGACCAGAAATTCCAGCAGCGCTTTTTGCGCGTGCAGCCGGTTCTCGGCTTCTTCCCACACCACCGAGTTCGGATCATCCATCACGTCTGCACTGACTTCTTCACCACGGTGAGCGGGCAGGCAGTGCATGAACAGGGCGCTGCTGTCTGCGGCGGCCATGACCGTGCTGTTTACCTGATAATTCGCGAACGCTTTCTCACGTGCAGACTGTTCCTGCTCCTGTCCCATAGATGCCCAGACGTCAGTAACGATCAGGTGGGCGTTGCGGGCTGCGGAGAGCGGATCGCGCTCGATGCTGACGCGGCTGCTTTCGCGCGCCAGCAAGTCGGCATTGGGCTCGAAGCCTTCCGGGCAACTGACCACCAGTTCGAAGTCAAACTGGCGCGCGGCATTGATATAGGAATTGCACATGTTATTGCCGTCACCGACCCAGACCACCTTTTTGCCTTGAATGCTGCCGCGGTGCTCGACGAAGGTTTGCATATCGGCAAGCAGTTGGCAGGGGTGGAAGTCGTCGGTGAGGGCATTGATCACCGGCACTGACGAATAGCGCGAAAAGGTTTCCACTGTATCGTGGGCAAAAGTGCGGATCATGACCGCGTCAACCATGCGTGACAGTACGCGCGCTGAATCTTCGATCGGTTCACCACGACCAAGCTGGGTATCACGCGGCGACAGAAAAATACTGGCGCCACCGAATTGCGTCATGCCGACTTCGAACGATACCCGGGTACGGGTCGAGGACTTTTCAAAGATCATGCCCAGCGTCTTGCCACGCATGATGTCGTGCCGCTGGCCGCGCTTGTGCATGGCTTTGAGCTCGATGGCGCGGTCGATCAGTTTAGTCAGTTCCGCAGGAGACAGGTCCAGCAGCGTCAGGAAGTGCCGCACGCTCATGCCGCCACCTGCTGGGCGACAAACACCTGCACGGCATCGGCCAGACGCGCCACCAGTGTCTGGATTTCTTGTTCAGAAATTACCAGCGGCGGTATCAGACGCACTACGGAGTCCGCCGTGACGTTGATCAGCAGACCGCGCTCGCGGCACAGGCCGACCAGCTCGCCACAGGGGCGATCAAACTGCACCGCATTGATCAGTCCCATGCCGCGCACTTCAGTGACCATGGCGACATCCTTGAACGCATCGCGTAACGCGTTACGTAACTGTTCGCCACGCGCAGGCACCTGCTCAATCACGCCGTCACACAGGGTGTTCACCACCGTCAATGCGGTGTGGCAACCGAGCGGGTTGCCGCCATAGGTGCTGCCGTGCGTGCCAGGGCTGAACACATCGGTGGCGCGGCCGGCAACCAGGCAGGCGCCAATGGGAAAGCCGTTGCCCAGACCTTTGGCGGTGGTCACCACATCCGGTGTAATGCCAGCCTGCTGGTAGGCGAAGTAGCTGCCGGTGCGGCCGTTGCCGGTCTGGATCTCATCCAGCATCAGCAGCAATTCTTGTTCGTCACAGAACGCCCGCAGATCGCGCAGAAAACTCTCATCAAGCAAGTTAACACCGCCTTCACCCTGCACCGGCTCAAGCAACACCGCGACCACATCGCGGTTGTTGGCGGCGATGCGTTTGATGGCATCGAGGTCATTCCAGGGCGCGCGCACAAAGCCGGATACCAGTGGCTCAAAGCCGGCCTGGGCCTTGCGGTTGCCGGTGGCAGTCAGCGTCGCCATGGTGCGGCCGTGGAAGGCTTTTTCCATGACGATGATGGTCGGGTTGTCGATGTCCTTGCGGTGGCCATACAGACGCGCCAGCTTGATTGCCGCTTCATTGGCCTCGGCACCGGAATTGGAAAAAAACGCTTTCTCCATGCCCGACACCTGACACAGCTTTTCTGCCAACTGCTGCTGGGCACCAATCTGATAGAGGTTGGAGGTATGCACCAGACGGGCGGCCTGTTCGCTGATGGCGCGGGTCACGGCCGGGTGGCAGTGGCCAAGGTTGCACACCGCGATACCGGCAATGCCGTCGAGGTAGGCATTGTCTTCGGCGTCATACAGCCAGCAGCCCTCGCCACGGCTGAAGCCGATCGGCTGGCGGTTGTAAGTAGGCATCAGGTACTTGTCTGTCATCTTTCCAATCCCCCGGTTATGCCGGGCCCAAAACGAAAAACGGCAGCGATATATGCTGCCGGGAGAAGGGCGATAATAGCGTTGCCATGGCGGGGGTGCAATCCCGCTGGCAGCGGTCAACGCCAGAGCTGGCGCGGCCTGCGCGGCTGGTGAGCGGCGCGGCGCTAGAGTAAGGTGCGCACATGAATCCGATCCAGCTTTCAATATTCTCCAATCGCCTCGGTGGCATCTGTGACGAGATGGGTGCTCTGCTGCAGCGCAGTGCGCTGTCGCCGAACATCAAGGACCGTCTCGATTTTTCCTGCGCGGTGTTTGATGGCAGTGGCGCCCTGTGTGCACAGGCCGCGCATATTCCCGTCCATCTGGGCAGCATGGCCTACGCCATGGCGGATCTGGTCAGCGGCCGGGATTGGCAACGCGGTGATCTGTTGGTGGTCAACGACCCCTATCTCGGCGGCACCCATCTGCCTGACGTGACGGTGATTGCACCGGTATTCGCTGACGGTCCGACAGCGCTGGCATTTGCTGTGACACGTGCGCATCACGCCAATATCGGCGCCAGTGCGCCCGGCTCGATGCCGGTATCGCGGACGCTGGAGGAGGAGGGGCTGGTGATCGCGCCAACCTGGCTGGCACGTGCGGATGGCTGGAATGTTGGTCTGTTACGCGCACTGGCGGGGTTGCCGGAGGGCGATGCGGTGCCGCTGGATTCGCCGCGCTTGGGCGATTTCCTGGCGCAGGCCAGTGCCTGTCGCGCCGGTGCGCGCCGGCTCGGCGGTGTGATCGACGAGAAGGGCGCGGACTGGCTGCTGACCGGGCTGAGAGCGCTGAACGAGTATGCCGAGCGCCGCGCCCGCGCGGTGATTGCGGCGTTGCCCGATGGTCGTTACCGATTTCAGGATCTGATGGACGACGACGGCCAGGGCCAGTGCGACATCGTCATTGCCGCCACCGTCGAGATTGCCGGCGAACAGGCGCGGGTGGATTTTTCCGGCACCGCCGCCCAGGTGGCCGGCAACATCAACTGCCCGCTGTCGGTGGCCGCCGCCGCGGTTTACTACGTATTTCGTTGCCTGATGCCAGCGGATGTTCCGGCCTGCGCCGGCACCTTCAGGCCGATCAGTTTGTCGGCGCCCGAGGGCTGTCTGGTCAATGCCCGCCGTCCAGCGGCGGTGGCAGCGGGTAATGTGGAAACCAGCTCGCGGCTGGTGGACGTGGTCATGGGGGCGCTGGCACAGGCGGTGCCGGAGCGCATCGCGGCGGCCAGTCAAGGCAGCATGAACAATCTGGCCATGGGGCGCGGCGGCGTCGACGGCTGGGATTACTACGAAACCCTCGGTGGCGGCTTTGGCGCGCATGCGCACGGTGACGGTATCAGCGGGCGCCAGACCCACATGACCAATACCCTCAACACACCGATCGAAAGCGTCGAGAGCCATTACCCGCTGCGCGTGCTGCAGTACCGACTGCGCAGCGGTTCGGGCGGCCATGGCCGACACCTTGGAGGCGATGGTCTGGTGCGTGAGCTGGAGTTTCTGCAGCCGACCACGTTCACGCTGCTGACCGAGCGGCGCCGGCATGCCCCCTGGGGGCTGGCCGGCGGTGAGCCGGGGCAATGCGGGGAGAATCGCTTGAATGACCAGCCGCTCGCCCCCAAATACACTGGTGAGGCGCGCCCCGGTGACCGTCTGACAATTCTGACGCCGGGAGGCGGCGGCTTTGGTGAAGTGCTAGACTAGCGCCCCTCGGGGACGTCCCGGGTAATCGAACAGGCAACAACGCAGGCAGGTGATGTATGGATGTAATGGAGGTCATTAAAGAACAGATCGCGCAGAATCCGGTCATTCTTTACATGAAAGGCACTCCGCAGTTTCCCCAGTGTGGTTTTTCTGCCCGCGCGGTGGAGGTGATGACGTCGATCGGCAAGCCGTTCGCCTACGTCAATATTCTTGAAGCGCCGGAAATCCGCGCAAGTTTGCCGCAATACGGCAACTGGCCGACTTTCCCGCAGTTGTGGGTCAAGGGCGAACTGGTGGGCGGCAGTGACATCCTGCTGGAAATGCACCGCAGTGGTGACCTGGCCACGCTGCTCGACGGCGCCGCCGTCGAGGTACCACCGGAACAGTAAGCGCAGTGCAATCAGGTCAGACAAAAAGCCCGACAGATGTCGGGCTTTTTGATGGCTGCCGCAGCCTTCTCAACGCTAACCTAAATGAGAAGGAGTTGCATTTAGATTACATATCGATAGAATGCTCCCCACTATCGCTTATCTGATTGGGGAGATTACATGTTCAAGCGTACCGTTCTGGCCTCCGCCCTCCTGCTCGCGCCGTTTGCGGCGCAGGCGCAAACCCTCGAAGAGCTGCAGCAGCAGATCGACATTCTTGCCAAGGAAGTTGAAACCCTGAAGGCTCAGGGTGGCTCGGGTTCTGTGCTGAACAAGGTGTCCATCGGTGGTTACGGCGAACTCCACTACAACAACTACCGCGAGCGCGACAACGATGACGAAATCGACGCGCATCGCTTTGTGTTGTACTTCGGCTATGACTTTACCGATCGCGTCCGCTTCGCATCCGAGTTTGAGCTCGAGCACAGCCTGGCTGGCGACGGCGCGCCCGGTGAAGTGGAGCTGGAGCAGGCCTACATCGAAATTGACACCACCGCTAACAGCAAGCTCAAGACCGGCCTGTTTCTGGTGCCGGTCGGCATCCTGAACGAAACCCATGAGCCGAACACGTTCTACGGTGTAGAGCGCAACCAGCTCGAAGGACGCGTGATCCCGAGCACTTGGTGGGAAGCCGGTGTGATGTTCTCACAGGATCTCGGTGGTGGTTTGAGCTATGACATTGCTGGCCATTCAGGTCTGAACATGTACGACGCGACCAATGCGAACGCGAATCCGATTCGCAGTGGTCGTCAGAAAGTAGCGGAAGCTGTTGCTAACAAGGGTGCAGTTACTGGTCGGGTACGTTATGTGGGCGTGCCGGGATTTGATATCGCTGTGAGTGCGCAGTACCAGCAGGATGTATTCCAGGATATGACGGTTGAGTCAGTGCCGGGGACGCTTATTGAGGCGCACGCGCGTTACAGTGTTGGCGGTGCCACCTTTACAGTCCAGCATGCCGCATGGGATTTTGATGAAGAGATTGGCTTTGCAGATGCTGAAGAGCAGGATGGCCTGCTTGTTGAAGCGTCCTATAAGTTTAATGACAAAGTAGGTGTCTTCGTCCGTCAAACCGAGATTGACTATGCTCATGATGCTGCAACAGGTACAACGTTGGCGCGGAGGGAGCGCGAAGACCGTACTTTCGGTGTGAACTATTGGGTAGTGCCACAAGTGGTATTCAAGGCGGATTACAACGACGTTTCCTATGACACCGCAGGTCTGGATGATGATAGCGACGACAGCGTCAACCTTGGTGTGGGCTGGAGCTTCTAAGCCTTGCGCATGAAAGGTCTGTGCCAGGCAGGGTGGCGAGCTTTGCTCGTCACCTTGCTGTTGTCTCTGTCCTCCGTCCAGGCGGCGGAAGGTGATCCCGATGTATATCTCAGCGTCGAGGACTTTGTTGCGTCGCAGTTTTCTCCGGTGCCAGACAGCCGCATGCTGTGGCTAGGCCAAGACGCTCGCGATGAGGCCCTTGCCGTCAGCAGCGAGGACCCCGGTTTTCGACGGCGCTACTGGCGAGACGGTGCGCGCACTGCCTGGGTGCTGGATGTCATCGGTCGCGATCATCCGATCACCGTCGGCATCAGTGTCGAGGCAGGCAAGGTCGAGGCGCTGCGGGTACTGGTATACCGCGAGTCGCGTGGCTGGGAAGTGCGCCACGACTTTTTTACCCGTCAGTTTGATGGCATCGCCCTGGATGACGGTCGACTGGATGCGCGCATCGACGGTATTACCGGTGCCACCCTGTCGGTGGATGCGATGCAGCGCGCCACGCGTCTGGCACTCTGGTTACACGCGCGTGCAATGGCGCAGTGATCCGCTACACTCGCACCCTGAGTAACTGATCTACGGCGGCAGGTATGGCGATTCCCAATCGAGTATGGCGGCGTTGGCACCGCTGGACCGGCTTGCTGGTCGCAATTCCCCTGCTGGTGCTGTCCATCACCGGTTTGCTCCTCAATCACCTTGATGATTTTCGTCTGCGTGAGCGGCCGCTGCCGCTGTGGCTGGCGCAGTACTATGGTGTGCCGCCGCTGTCGCCGGCGCTTGCCAGCGCGCCGGTCGAGCAAGACTGGTGGCTGTGGGCGGACCGGACGCTGTTTCGTGATCAGCAACCCCTGGCGGAATGCGCAGAACCTTTCTCTGGCGTGGTCGCTGTGGGAGCACTGCGCGTCGCCGGCTGCGGTCGCACGCTGTTGTTATTCAGTGCGCAGGGCGAGTTGCTTGAGCGGATCGGGTCGGACTACGGTGTGCCGCTG
This sequence comes from uncultured Alcanivoracaceae bacterium, assembly GCA_964389795.1. Taxonomy (GTDB): domain Bacteria; phylum Pseudomonadota; class Gammaproteobacteria; order Pseudomonadales; family Alcanivoracaceae; genus JARGPN01. The sequence continues at coordinate 361,752 of CAYMEY010000001.1, read as the reverse complement.
TTTGCCGAGCTTGGCAGTGCGCCGTCCGGTGTGCTGTTGGCCACCGCTACCGGCACGCGACTGTTCAATCCCGATAGCCTGCGTTTGAGTGACTGGCAGGACGACTGGCAGCCACAGAGCGTGGTGCTGGCGCCACCGGCGCTGGCGCAACAGTTGCCCCGTCAACGCGTCCCGGTGGAGCTGAACTGGGAGCGACTATTGCTGGATATTCATGCCGGACGTGTGTTGCCGTTCGCTGGCACGCTGCTGATGGACCTGTCGGCATTGCTGTTGCTGGCGCTGGCGGGCAGCGGCATCTGGATCTGGTGGCGCACCCGCTAACCGGGCATTGCCATAGGCAAAGCTGATCAAAGCTATCGGGGTGCAAGGCCGTGAACGGCGCGCTATGATCCGGCCTCGTTGATTCACATTCACCCACTTCAAGAAAGAGAGGATGACAATGGGCGTATTGGTAGGAAAACCGGCTCCGGATTTCACTGTTCCCGCGGTTCTGGGCGATGGCTCGATCGTCGACGAATTTACCCTGTCCGAAGCGATCAAGGGCAAGTACGGTCTGGTGTTCTTCTATCCGCTCGACTTCACCTTCGTGTGTCCGTCTGAGCTGATCGCACTGGATCACCGTATGGAAGCGTTCAAGGAGCGTGGTGTGGAAGTGATCGGTGTCTCCATCGACAGCCACTTTACCCACAACGCCTGGCGCAATACCGACGTCAACAACGGCGGTATCGGTCCGGTGAAGTACACCCTGGCCGCTGACATGACCCACGAAATCGCCAAGGCCTATGACGTTGAGTCGGCTGGCGGTGTGGCTTTCCGCGGTGCCTTCATCATCGACAAGAATGGTGTGGTCCGCAGCCAGATCATCAATGACCTGCCGATCGGCCGTAACATGGAAGAGCTGCTGCGTATTGTTGATGCAGTGCAGTTCCACGAAGAGCACGGCGAAGTCTGCCCGGCAGGCTGGAAGAAGGGTGACGCGGGTATGAACGCGACCCCGGATGGCGTTGCTACCTACCTGTCTGGTAACGCAGACAAGCTCTGATCCGTTTCAGATCAGGCAGTATAAAAAGGGCGCGAATTTCGCGCCCTTTTTTTATTGTTCGCATGCGCTCTCTGTTATCGCCCAACAGCTGTCCGGGCCTTGTAGGAGCCAGCCTGCTGGCGAACACGACACTTCTGAACGCTGGTTCGCTTGCAGGCAAGCTCCTACCAAACAATACGCAGCGGGCGAGAGGTGGGAACGTTATTTTCTGGTCTTGTTGTTCGCGATCAGCGTCGGCGGGAATTCCAGCACCGCCGGCGGTGGCCAGCCGCCAACCTGGCGGAAGCGGTTGACGATGGTGCAGAACAATTCAGCGGTGCGCTGGGCATCATACAGCGCTGAGTGAGCTTCCTTCTGGTCGAACGGAATGCCTGCGGCTTCACAGGCCCGTGCCAGCACCGTCTGGCCAAACGCCAGACCTGCCAGCGTGACGGTGTCGAAGCAGGAAAACGGGTGGAACGGGTCGCGGCGGGCATCGCAGCGCCCGGCTGCCGCCTTGACAAAGTCGTGGTCAAAAAACGCATTGTGGCCGACCAGCACGGCGCGGCTGCAGTCGTATTCCTTGATCGCCCGACGGACGCCGTCAAAGATGCCGTCCAGCGCATGCTGTTCAGGCACCGCACCACGTAGCGGGTTGTCCGGGTCGATACCGGTAAAATCCAGTGCCGCCTGCTCGATATTGGCGCCGTCGAAGGGCTCCACATGGTAGTGGAAGCAGCGTCCGGGGCGCAGAAAGCCCTTGCTGTCCATATCGATCAGCACCGCAGCGATTTCCAGCAGGGCATCGGTACGAGGATTGAAGCCGCCGGTTTCCACGTCCACAACCACCGGCAGAAAGCCGCGGAAACGCAGGTCCAGAGTGGGGCCGTCTTGGGACATCAATACTCCTCGGTGGCCTCCGTGTCGGGATTGGGGGGAGGCTCAGGTCGGGCCATGCTACCAACCAGCGTGCCAGAGTGAAACCGCGGCTGCGAAATGGCGCCGACCTCGCTACAATACGCGCCCTGTTGCAACCCTGTGCGGAGTCCCTAGCAATGTCCGATATCAAGAAAGTGGTGCTGGCCTATTCCGGTGGTCTCGATACATCCGTGATCGTGCGCTGGCTGCAGGAAACCTACCAGTGCGAGGTGGTGACCTTTACCGCGGATATCGGTCAGGGTGAAGAAGTCGAGCCGGCCCGCGCCAAGGCCCAGGCCATGGGTGTGAAGGAAATCTACATTGAGGATCTGCGCGAAGAGTTTGTGCGCGATTTCGTCTACCCGATGTTCCGCGCCAACACCGTCTACGAAGGGGAATACCTGCTCGGCACCTCCATCGCCCGTCCGCTGATTGCCAAGCGTCTGATCGAGATCGCCAATGAAACTGGCGCCGATGCCATTTCCCATGGTGCCACCGGCAAGGGCAATGATCAGGTACGTTTCGAGCTGGGCGGCTATGCGCTCAAGCCGGGCGTCAAGGTGATTGCACCATGGCGCGAATGGGACCTGACCTCACGTGAGAAGTTGATGGCGTACTGCGAGACCCACAATATCCCGGTGGATTTCGCCAAGAACAAAAAGAAGTCGCCGTACTCCATGGACGCCAACCTGCTGCACATTTCCTATGAGGGTGGTCAGCTGGAAGATCCGTGGACCGAGGCAGAAGAAGAGATGTGGCGTTGGAGTGTCAGTCCGGAAGCGGCGCCGGATCAGCCTACCTATATCACCCTCACCTACGAGAAAGGCGATATCGTCGCCATCGACGGTAACGCCATGTCGCCGGCCACGGTGCTGGAGTACCTGAACAAGGTAGCGGGCGCCAACGGTATCGGTCGACTGGATCTGGTCGAGAACCGCTACGTTGGCATGAAGTCACGCGGTTGCTACGAGACACCGGGCGGTACCGTGATGCTGCGCGCCCACCGCGCAATCGAGTCGATCACACTGGATCGCGAAAGTGCGCACCTGAAAGACAGCCTGATGCCGAAGTATGCCGAGCTGGTCTACAACGGCTACTGGTGGTCGCCAGAGCGTCTGGCATTGCAGCAGCTGATTGACGCCACTCAGGCGCACGTTAACGGTGACGTGCGTCTGAAGCTGTACAAGGGCAATGTCATCGTGGCGGGTCGTCGCTCGGACAGCGACAGCCTGTTCGATGCATCGATCGCCACGTTCGAAGATGACGCCGGCGCGTACAACCAGAAAGATGCCGAGGGCTTTATCAAGCTCAATGCCCTGCGCCTGCGTATTGCCGCCAAGAACGGTCGCAAACTGTCCTGACCGACCATGCGCGCCAGACGTGCACTGCAGCACTCAAACACCCCGGCTTGCCGGGGTGTTTTCGTCTTGGCTGACCGGTTCGATGCTGGCCAAATCGGCGTCAGGCTGATAAACAGGACGGTGAGTGCAAACCGGAGCGCGTACAGCATGCAGACAATTGGTTGGCGGGAGTGGGTGGCATTGCCGGATCTCGGTATCGATGCCATCAAGGTCAAGGTCGATACCGGTGCCCGCACCTCTGCATTGCACGCCTTTGAAGTAAAAACTTTTGATCGTGATGGCAAGGAGTGGGTGCGCTTTCGCATTCATCCGCTGCAGGACAACAGCGAGCTGGAGCAGGTCTGTGAGTGCCCGGTGATAGATCGTCGGCAGGTCACGGATTCCGGTGGCCATCGCGAAGAACGCGTGGTGATTCGCAGTACCGTAACGCTCGGCGAACACAGTTGGCCGATCGAGATTACCCTGACCGACCGTGAGTCGATGAAATTTCGCATGCTGCTCGGACGCACGGCGATGCAGGCATTACAGGTGAATCCCAACGCCTCATTCTTGCTGGGTGGCGATCGTCACCAGCCCTGAACATGGATTGCTATGAAAATTGCTATTTTGTCTCGTAATTCCAAGCTCTATTCCACGCGCCGACTGGTAGAGGCCGGTGAAAATGCCGGCCATGAAGTGCATGTGATCGATACCCTGCGTTGCTACATGAGCATGGAAGCCAACAAACCGGAGATCCATTATCGCGGTGAAGTACTGGACGGCTTTGACGCGGTGATACCGCGTATTGGTGCCTCAATTACCTTTTATGGCACGGCGGTATTGCGTCAGTTCGAGATGATGGGGGTATTCCCGATCAATGAATCGGTGGCGATCACCCGCGCGCGCGACAAGTTGCGCTCTCTGCAACTGTTGTCACGCAAGGGGGTTGGCCTGCCGGTAACCGGTTTTGCCAGTGCGCCGGATGATATTCCCGATCTGCTGCGCATGGTCGGTGGTGCACCGCTGGTGATCAAGTTGCTCGAGGGTACCCAGGGTATTGGTGTGGTGCTGGCGGAAACCCGCAAGGCCGCCGAGTCAGTGGTCGAAGCTTTTATGGGGCTGAAGGCCGACATCATGGTGCAGGAATACATCAAGGAAGCCGGCGGTGCCGACATTCGCTGCTTTGTGGTGGACGGTAAAGTGGTGGCGGCGATGAAGCGCCAGGCGAAGGAAGGTGAGTTCCGTTCCAATCTGCACCGCGGCGGCTCGGCATCACTGATCCGTATCACACCGCAGGAACGTGCTACGGCGGTACGCGCCGCTCGCATCATGGGGCTGAACGTCGCGGGTGTGGACATTCTGCGCTCGGAGCGTGGACCGCTGGTGATGGAAGTGAATTCCTCGCCTGGCCTGGAAGGGATCGAGACGGCCACCGGCAAGGATGTGGCCTCCATGATTATCGATTTCATTGAACGCAATGCGCGCCCGCATCGCACCGCCACCAAAGGATCCCGGGGATGACCAGCAACTCTGTGCAACCGTTCGAGCTTGCCGGCACGCGCGTGATGCCGGGCAAGCGTGTGATTGTAGAAATGCCAGCGGCGCAGCTGTATACCAATACGCCGCTGAATATTCCGGTGCATGTGGTGCACGGCAGAAAGCCAGGCCCGGTGTTGCTGGTCAGCGCGGCCATTCATGGCGATGAGCTCAACGGTGTGGAAATTATTCGGCGTCTGCTTCAGGTCGGCAGCTTGCGTAATCTGGCCGGTACGCTGGTGGCCGTACCGGTGGTGAACGTGTTCGGGTTTATCCACAAATCCCGTTACTTGCCAGACCGTCGTGACCTGAACCGCTGCTTTCCCGGCTCCGAGTCCGGCAGCCTGGGCGCGCGCATGGCCTATTTGTTCAAGCACGAGGTGCTGGACAAGTGCAGCCATGCCATCGATCTGCATACCGGCGCTATCTACCGCAGCAATGTGCCGCAGATCCGCGCCAATCTGGCCAGCGCCGCCACTGCGGAAATGGCGCGCGCATTTGGTGTGCCCTTGGTGCTCAACTCGGTACTGCGCGACGGCACCTTGCGTGAAGTGGCAGAGGCCAACAATATTCCGGTGATCACCTATGAGGCGGGTGAAGCATTGCGCTTCGAGGAGTCGTGTATCCGTCCCGGCGTGCGTGGCGTACTGAACGTCATGCGCCATCTGAACATGCTGCCGCCGAGTAAGAAGGCAATCAAATTGATCGAACCGGCGGTGGCGCGCAGCTCGCAATGGGTACGGGCGGAAAATAACGGTGTGTTCCGGCCGCTGGTGACGCTTGGCCAGCGCATCCGTGACGGCCAGTTGCTTGGTCGTATCAGTAGTCCGTTCAACGCGGATGAAGTGGATGTGATTTCGCCGTGCGCGGGAATTCTGGTGGGGCGTAATAACCTGCCGCTGGTGAATGAGGGCGAAGCCCTGTTCCACATTGCCCGGTTTGAAGAAGTCAAAGAAGTGGCACTGCAATACGAGCAGTTCACCAGTACCATCAGTGAGGCCGGCTCGGTGGTGGAAGGTGAGCCACCGATCGCGCCCTGACGCGGGCATAAAAAAAGCCACCTGTTGGTGGCTTTTTTTATGCGTGTAACCTTTGTCCCTCAGCGGCGCAATTTGGCCAGCAGACGCAGCAGCTCCAGATACAACCACACCAGCGTCACCATTAATCCAAAAGCGCCATACCACTCCATATATTTAGGTGCACCCGCTTCCACGCCGTTCTCGATAAAATCAAAATCCAGCACCAGATTGAGCGCGGCAATCACCACCACAAACAGGCTGAAGCCGATGCCAATCGGGCCGCTCTCATGGATAAAGCCTATCCCGGACAAACCGAACAGATTCATCACCAGGTTGGCGACATACAACAGACAGATGGCCCCGGTGGCAGATACCACTCCCAGTTTGAAATTTTCGGTCGCCTTGATCAGGCCGCTGCGGTATGCGGCCAGCAACGCGAACAAGGTGCCGAGGGTAAGGGCCACGGCCTGAATGACGATACCCGGGTAGGCCATTTCGAACAGTGCAGAAATGCTACCCAGAAACAGCCCCTCGGCCATGGCATACAGGGGCGCCAGCAGCGGCGCAGTGGTTTTACGGAACACCACGATCAGCGCCAGGATAAAGCCGACAATGGCGCCGCCGAGCATGAACGGCATGGCCAATGGGTGGACCATGCGCTGACCGCTGTCGCTCAGCTCTGGCAGATAGGTCATGTTCCAGGTAATTGCGCCGGTGAGCAGACACAGTGCCAGCAAGACAGCGGTCTTGTTGACGGTGCCGTTCAGAGTCATGGGATCGGCATCGGCGCCACCGACGTTGAACACCTTGTTGTTAAGCATTGGATTGCTGGTGCGCATGGCGTCCCCCGAGGTCGTGTTGTTATGCTGCTGCGACCTCAAGCATTACACACTTCCACAAGCGGCGGAATTGATGTCAGTTTGATACTCAGTAGTCAGGTCGCTGGCTGATCGGCATCTCGCACAGGTCTTCAATAATGCAGCTGCCACATTTGGGTTTGCGAGCCACGCAGGTGTAGCGACCATGCAGAATCAGCCAGTGATGTGCATCACGCTTGTATTCCTCTGGTACCACCCGTAGCAGACGTCTTTCCACCTCCAGCACGTTCTTGCCCGGCGCGATGCGGGTGCGATTGGAGACACGGAAGATATGGGTGTCCACGGCAATGGTGGGCTCGCCAAAGGCGGTGTTGAGCACGACGTTCGCGGTCTTGCGGCCAACTCCGGGTAGGGCTTCCAGTGCATCGCGCTCACGGGGTACGTGACCATTGTATTTTTCGACCAGGATGCGGCAGGTCTTGATCACGTTTTCTGCCTTGGCGTTGTACAGGCCGATGGTATTGATATAGCGCTTCAGACCATTGACGCCCAGCGCCAGTATCGATTCTGCGGTATTGGCGACAGGGTAAAGCTTGTCGGTGGCCTTGTTGACGCCGACATCAGTGGCTTGCGCTGACAGGATCACGGCGATCAACAACTCAAACGGTGTGCTGTAGTTGAGCTCGGTGGTGGGCTCCGGGCGCTGCGCCTTGAGGCGTGCAAAGATTTCGCTGCGTTTTTCCTTGTTCATGTCGGCTCGCCTGATCGAGAGGCCCGATTATGGGGAAACATGCACACCGATGCCAACCGGGACAATCCCGGTGGGCGGGTGTGTTTGGGCCGCCTTTTTACTATGCTCGGGTGTTTGTTTGCATGGGAGAACGGCATGATCCGGGAAACTGAGGTCAGCATTGATGTGGGGCAGGGGCACAGCATGCGCGCGCTGCTGTTGCAGCCAGATCAGCCCAATGGACTGAATGCGGGCGTCATCGCCATTCACGATATTTTTGGCTTTTCACCAGATATCCGTCGTATCGGTCTACGTCTGGCCGAAGCGGGCTATCCGACTCTGGTGCCTGACCTGTATGACCAGCAGGGCAACAAGCCACTGTGTGTGGTCAAGACGCTGGCCGCGCACGAGCGTGGCAAGGGCAAGCCGTTTGCCATGCTGGAAGCTGCGCGACGCTACCTGCTGGATGCCACCGGCGTCAGCAAGGTCGGCATGATGGGCTTCTGCATGGGGGGACGGTTTGCGCTGCTGTATGCCGCGCGCGCACCGATTGATGTGGTGGCACCGTTTTATGGCGGCGTGCCACGCGATGCGGCAGCGATCAGTACTGTCTGTCCGGTGGTTGGTGGCTGGGGTAAGACCGATCTGGTCTATGGCCACCACGGCGAGCGGCTGGCAGCCCATCTGGACCAGCTCGGCATTGAACACGATGTCAAAACCTATCCAGATGTCGGTCATTCCTATATGAACAATCACGACAGTTTTATTTTTCGTGAGCTTGGTGATTACAACCCGTTACGCGCCAAGTATGACGAGACTGCCGCAGAAGACAGTTGGCAGCGCGTATTCCGATTTTTTGAAAAGGTGCTGGCGGCCTGAACTGCTGCATCATTACCGGGAGAGACCCCATGTCATCGTTGATTCTGTTTTTGATCGCCCTGTTCGCCGCGCTGTTCTGGCTGGTCCATTGGGCCGTCAAGCGTGAGGACTGAGCCATGATTATTGGTCACTATGCCACAGCCTTGATCGCCTACCAGAAGCAGCCGACGGCGCCGCTCTGGCTATTTCTGTTCGCCGCCATATTTCTTGATGCGGTATGGCTGACACTGGCGTTGTTCGGCTATGAAGTACCCAGCCCGGACAGCTTTCTTGATGCCACGCTGTTGCACCTGAAAGTGGATATGCCCATCAGTCACGATTTATTGCCGGTGCTTGGCTGGGCTTTAGTGATGGCGGCTTTGGCCGCGCTGATCAGTCGCTCCCGCGCCGTGGCGCTCTGGTGTGGTGCGCTGGTGCTGGTGCATGAGCTCAGTGATCTGCTCGGAGGTTTCAAACACTATGTGTATGGCAACGATTCGGCGTTGATCGGGCTGGGACTGTATAACAGCATTCCGGAGCTTGCGCTGCTGTTTGAGGCGATGCTGGGAGCGGGCTGTGTGGCCTGGTTTGTGGCGGCGCGGCGGCAGCAGGGCAAGCCAGTATCCAGTGGTGGCGTCAAGATTCTGTACGCCATCTTTATTGGTGGTGCGGCCATGCAACTGGTGTTTGCGCGCAGCTCACTTGGCAGTCTGCTTGGCCTGGCGTGATCGCGCTAGACGTCTGATCAGCCAGGCGTTGGCGGTCTGGTTTATTGCCCGCGATGCACGTACGCCCTGGTGGGTACGTATGTTGGCTTTGCTGGTGGCGGGCTATGCCTTCAGTCCGATCGATCTGATTCCCGATGCGATTCCGGTATTGGGTTTGCTGGACGATCTGTTGCTGGTGCCGCTCGGTGTGATGCTGGTGTTGCGCATGACACCTGAACATATCGTAGCAGACGCACAGCAGCAGGCCGCTTCTGTGATAGAGCGTCCGCGTAGCTGTGTTGCCGCGGTTCTGGTGGTGTTGATCTGGTTGCTTCTGTTGCTGCTTCTGCTGTTTGGCTTGATGCGCTGAATAATTATCGTCAGGCCTTTTCTAGCAGCGCCTGGATTACCGCGGCGGAGGCCGGACGCACCAGACGATCAACCTCAACGCCGTCGCGCAGCAAAATCAGTGTCGGCCACAGCTTGACCTGATAACTGCGTCCCAATGGGCGACCCTTGCCATCGTAGACCTTGATATGCGGTAGCGCCGGATAATCCGCCATCGCTTGACGAATGTTGTTGCGTGCCGCCAGACAGTAGCCACACCAGGTGGCGCCAAACTCCAACAGCGCAGTGCCGGTCATGGCGTCAATGTCTGCGCGCTCCGGCGCGTCATCATCGTAGCCGGGGTTGAAGCCGAGCTGCGTCGCTTTAAGCATCAGCTGACCTGACCGGTGGTGCGCACTCTGCGGCTGACTTTTTCGATGCCGGCCTGCTTTTTCTTCTGCGCCTGCTTGAGGCGTTTGTCGATCACATTCTTGCCGGCGATGATCAGGCCGAGCCCGATAAAGGCCCCCGGCGGCAGCACGGCAAACAGGAAGCCACGATAGTTGTCGAGCAAGGTGATCTGCCAGCTGGCCGCAGACGGACCAAACAGTAACTGCATATTGGCAAACAGGGTGCCCTGTCCCAGTACCTCGCGCAGTGCGCCGAGCAGCAGCAGAATAATCAAAAAGCCGAGTCCCATCATGGCGCCATCAAAGGTGGCGGGCAGGACGCGGTTTTTCGATGCGAATGCATCGGCGCGGCCCAGCACCACGCAGTTGGTGACGATCAACGGGATAAAGATGCCGAGAATTTCGTAGAGCTCAAAGGTGTAGGCCTGCATCAACATCTCAATCACCGTCACCAGCGCGGCGATAATCATCACAAACGCCGGTAATCGCACGGTATCGGTGACGAAGTTGCGGATCATCGATACGCAGGCATTGGAGCCGGCCAGCACTGCCATGGTGGCGAGACCGAGCCCGAGGGCGTTGACGACCGTGCCGGAGACTGCCAACAGCGGACACAAACCGAGAATTTGCACGGTGGCGGGATTGTTCTTCCACAGGCCATCGAGCAGGATTTTATTCAGGTCAGTCATTGCAGTGCTCCGTTGTGACCGCCTCCGCTGCCTGATCAAATATCTCAGCGTGATGCTGGCGGTAATACTGCAGTGCGCGCAGCGTCTGGCCAACCACTGCGCGTGGGGTGATGGTGGCGCCGGTGAAACTGTCGAATACGCCGCCGTCTTTCTTTACCGCCCAGCCGGCTTGCTCCGGGTTGTCGAGCGATTTGCCGTTAAAGCTCAGCACCCAGTCTGATTTTTTCAGTTCCACCTTGTCGCCCAGACCGGGTGTTTCATTATGTGGTGGTACCACGCGCACACCTTGCACGATGCCCTCAGCATTGACGCCAATCAGCAAGCTCAATGATCCGCCATAACCGTCCGCTGCGGTGGCTTCCATGACTGCGCCGGCGCTGTCTCCCTGACGCCGGGCGCGATAGATGTGATGCGCGCCACGGCCGAGCAAGGCATCGTTGACGGTTATCACATCGGCGAGCAAGCTGTTATCAAACAGCGCTGCGGGCATGACTTGATGCAGTGAACTTTGCAGCGCCGCCTGTTTGTTGCAGCGAATTCTGTCCAGCGTGCCAGCGTTGGTGATTGCCAGCGCCGCCGCCGTGGCAATAGCAAACAGCCCAAGGATGATGGCGTTGCGCTGCACCGATCGAATCATCATTTGCTCGCCCCCCGATGCGCGCGTTTGTGCCCATAGGTGCGCGGCTGGGTGTAGTAATCAATCGTGGGTGCAGCCAGATTCATCAGGATCACGGCGAATGCCATGGCGTCCGGGTAGCCGCCGAAACTGCGAATCACCCATACCAGCACGCCAATCAGCAGGCCGAAAATCAGTCGGCCGTTGCGGCTGGTGGCGGCGCTGACCGGATCGGTGGCGATAAAGAATGCGCCGAGCATGGCGGCACCGCTGAACAGATGAAAAAGCGGGCTGGCAAAACGCACGCTGTCGTATAACCAGAACGGCAGGGCGCTGATGCAGATGCCGACCAGCACGCCCAGCGGAATATGCCAGGTGATAATCTTGCGCCATAGCAGGTACAGGCCACCGAGCAGAAACGCTGCATTGACCCATTCCCAGCCGCGCCCGGCCAGCGTGCCATGCAAAATATCGTGGCTGGCAAGCTGCGAAGCGTTACCCGCCCAGGTTCGAAACGTATCCAGCGGTGTCGCGCCGGTGACGCCATCGGTACTGGTCTGACCAACAAACAGCGCCAGCGATTCGCCCAGTGACGGCGCTTCATGCGGGGCAATCCAGCGTGTCATTTCCACCGGGAATGAAATCAGCAGCAGTACATACCCGACCATGGCCGGATTGAACGGATTCATACCAAGGCCACCATAGAGCTGCTTGGCAATGATGATGGCAAAGCTGACGCCGATCAGTGTCAGCCACCAGGGCGATGTCGGTGGCAAGGACAGTGCCAGCAGCAGGGCGGTGACCACTGCACTGTAGTCCGACAGGTAAAAGCGCACAGCTCGACCGCGTGCTTTCAGGAATGCCGCTTCGCAGACCAGCGCAACGATCACCGCAAACACTGCATTGATCAGCGTGCCAATGCCAAACAGCCAGGTCAGCATAGCAAGGCCGGGCAGGGTGGCGTAAATCACCTGACGCATAAAGGCGCCGGTATGGTTGCCCTGCCGGGTGGTGTGCGGTGACGTCACTGTTATCAGTGCCATGCGTACTCCTGCACAGTGGTTGGCGGCGTCATTCGCTTAATCCCTGCTCTTCGAGCGCGGAGCGCAAGGCATTGGCGGCCAGCTCGGCATCACGTTTGAGCATGTCGCGTTCCTGATAGAGCAGATTGATGTGTTCCTCATCGGCACCGCGCTTGGCGTCTTCTAGCTGCTTCATCTTGTCGCGCAATGCGCTGTCGGTCCGTGCAGCTTCCAGCTTCAGGGTCTTTAAGTCACTGCCGCTGGCACGGATACCGGCCTTGGCCTGATCAACCAGTTCGTTGAGCTCGGCCCGAGCGGTGTCCGCCTGCTGTTTGAGGTGATCGACATTGGCGCGTTGTGCATCGAGGTTATCGCTGCCCTCACGCTCTGCGCGTTCCAGTGCTGCATGGGCGTCTTTCCAGAGTTTATGCAGACTGTTGTAGCGGGTCTTGAGCGTTTTCATTTTCGCTGCGCGTTCAGCCACCGGGTCTGCATCAGCCTGCACACTCGCTGCTATCACCGGCGCACTCGCGGCAGTACCGTCTTTAGCGTCACGCAGTGCGGCCTTAAGACGATCCGCTTCGGCTTTCAAACGCTCGACGTCAGCACGCAGTGCATCGACGTTGTCAGCATTCTGTTCCTCTGCCTCACGCAACGTCTTGACGGCTGCTTTATAGGCTGACGATGCTTCGCCGACGGCCTGCTTCAGGGACGCCACCGGATCTGTCGCTGGCGCCGGTGCGATGGTGTCCCCAGCGTTACGCACGGCGGCCTTGGCGGTATCGGCCCTGGCCTTGAGCATATCGGCTTCGGCGCGCAGGGCGGGCAGGTCGTCACTGCCAGCTTCCTCCGCCTGCTTGACCCGTTTGACGGCAGCCTTGTAGGCACTCGATGCTTCCAGCGACGCACTCTTCAATGCCTTGATATCGACGCTTGGTGCCGGGGTGGCATTGCCTGCTTCGCGCACTGCAGCTTTGGCAGCATCGGCCTTGGCTTTCAGTTCGTCCACCTGCGCAGACAAGGCCGCAACGGTGTCGGCATTGTCCAGCTGCGCCTGCTTGAGTGCCTTGACTGCAGCCTTGTACGCGCTGGACGCTTCCAGTGATGCCGCCTTCAAGGCTTTGGCATCGACTGGCGCGACAGCGGATGTTTTTTGTTTGCTGGCCTGCAGGCGTGCCTGACGGCGTGCTTCTTTCTCCGCTGCCTCTTTTTCCATGCGCGCCTGTCGTGCTTCAAAGCGCAATCGTGCTTTTTCCGCCTTCTGTCTGTCGGCGACCTGGGTACGCACTTCGCCTTTGGCGAAGCGGTAATACTGCACCAGTGGAATATTGCTCGGGCAGACATAGGCGCAGGCGCCGCACTCGATGCAGTCCATCAGATGATATTGTTGAGCGCGCTCGAGGTCGGCGGTTTTTGCATACCAGTAGAGTTGCTGTGGCAGCAGGTCCGCGGGACACACTTCAGCGCAGCTGCCGCAGCGGATACAGGGTTGTTCCGGGGCTGGTTCCGGCAGTTCCTCTAACGTGGCGGCAATAATGCAGTTGCTGGTTTTGACCACCGGGACATCCGCACTGTGCAAGGTAAAGCCCATCATCGGTCCGCCCATGATCAGGCGACCGAGGCGATGGCCGTCGACACCCGCAACCTTGAGTAAGTGGCTCACCGGCGTGCCGAGCAAGACTTCCACATTGCCGGGTGCCTGGATGGCATCACCGGTCAGCGTGGTAATGCGTGAAATCAGCGGCTCGCCGAATGCGATTGCGCGGTGAATCGCCACCACTGTGCCGATGTTCTGACACACCACACCAATTTGCGCAGGAATGCCGCCGCTCGGGACCTCCTTGCCAGTGAGAAGTCGGATCAACTGCTTCTCGCCGCCGGACGGATACTTGGTAGGCACAACTACCACTTCGATGCCGGTATTGGCGCAGGCCGCGCGCATGCTGGCGATCGCTTCCGGTTTGTTGTCTTCAATGCCGATCAGCACTTCCGCAGGTTTGATCAGATGGCGCAGCACTTCGATGCCGGCAACGATCTGCTCAGCGCGTTCGCGCATCAGGCGGTCATCGGCGGTGATGTAGGGTTCGCACTCCACCGCGTTGATCACCAGTTGAGCGATACGCGTACCTTCCTTGAGATTGAGTTTTACCGCGGTAGGAAAACCTGCGCCGCCCATGCCGGCGATGCCCGCTTCGCGCAGACGGGCAATCAACGTGGATGGCGAGCGACTTCGCCAATCGTGCACTGGATGTAGCTCGCACCAGCGCTCTTCGCCGTCCGGCGCGATGATGATGCAAGGCGCATCCAGACCGGAGGGATGCTGCACTGGATGTGGACCGATGGCGATGACCTTGCCTGACGTCGGTGCATGCACCGGCACACTGACCATGCCGTTGGCGTCAGCAATCTTTTCGCCTTTGCTGACCTGCTGCCCCACGCTAACCACCGGTTTTGCCGGTGCACCGAGGTGCATGTTCAGCGGCAGCACCAGTTGCGATGGCAAAGCAATGCTGCGAATTGGCTGACTATTTGATCGGTGCTTGTGTTCCGGTGGATGAATACCACCGTGAAAATCGAACACTTTTCGTGGGCTGTCGAAGGGCGTCACAGGTTCACCACCGGAATGATCTGTTCGCTGCGCAGGCCGATGCCCTCTGGCTTGTGCCAGCTCCAGGTGCCAAGCGTCGGTTTGACTTCGAGCATATCGATGCAATCCACCGGGCAAGGCTCGACGCACAGATCGCAGCCGGTGCACTCATCGACAATTACGGTATGCATCAGCTTGGCGGCGCCGACGATGGCATCCACCGGGCAGGCCTGAATGCACTTGGTGCAACCGATGCATTCATCTTCGCGGATGTAGGCGACTTTCTTGATGCCGATGTCTGCACCTTCTTCGGCATCCAGTGGCAACACTTCGCGTCCCAGCAACTCTGACAGTTGCTCCACGGTCTGCTCGCCACCCGGCGGACAGCGATTGTGCTCTTCGCCATTGGCAATGGCCTCGGCATAGGGTCGACATCCCGGGTGCCCACATTGACCGCATTGGGTTTGCGGCAGCAGCGCATCAATCTGCTCGACAATCGGGTCACCCTCAACGCGAAATTTTTCCGCGGCAAAGCCGAGCAGGCCGCCAAACACAACGGCCAGCAACAGCAGTGCTGTGACGGCGATCAGAATGGTGGTCATAGCTTGATCAGTCCGGAGAAGCCCATAAACGCCAGCGACATCAGGCCGGCGGTAATCAGGCCGATGCTGGGGCCACGAAACGGTTCTGGCACGTCCGCCACGGCAATGCGTTCGCGCATGGCGGCGAACAATACCAGCACCAGCGAGAATCCGAGCGCGGCGCCAAACCCGTAGGTCAGCGACGACAGGAAGGTGGTTTCTTCCTTACGCACATTCAGCAATGCCACGCCCAGTACCGCGCAGTTCGAGGTAATCAGTGGCAGGAACACGCCCAACACCCGGTACAGCAGTGGGCTGGCCTTCCTGACGAACATCTCGGTGAACTGCACCGCTACTGCGATCACCAGAATGAATGAAATGGTGCGCAGGTACTCCAGCTCGAACGGCACCAGAATCCAGTCCCAGGTCAGGTAGGAAAGCACCGACGACAGCGTCAGTACGAAGGTGGTGGCCAACGACATGCCCATCGCCGTTTCCACCTTGTTGGAAACGCCCATGAACGGGCACAGGCCCAGAAACTGGACCAGCACGAAGTTGTTCACCAGCACGGCGCTGATCAGGATCAGCACATATTCGCTCATCAACCTGGCTCGCTTGCTCGAGTGGCTTGAATTTCAGGCGCTTAGCGCCTGACAGGGGTCGCTAGTATAGGTGATCGGGCGGGCGATCAGAAGGCATCGGCGGGCCGTCGCCAGGGCATTTCGGCCAGCTCAGAAGTCGACACTGCCAGTCACGATCAGCTGGTAGTCATCGACCTCATCGACGTTTACCAGTGGCGCCGCAATGTCGACATGAATGACCTTGTCGATGCGGAACTTTGACGGGCTGAAGCGAAGGCCGAAGCCGACATCAGCCAGAGCATCGGTTTTGGGTGCCCCCGGCGTTTCTGTGTCCCAGGTGCGACCTGCATCGAAATAGCCGGCGTAACCGAAATACAGCAGATTGAAAATATGCCAGTTGGTGAAGCGCCGGCGCTCGGCGGAGAACACCCAGCGACGGTTGCCGCGTTGGTAGTCGTTGGGGTAGCCACGCAGATTGGCCAGCCCGCCGGAGGTCAATTGCTGGTCCGGGCGGATATTGCGGCCGCCATCGAAGTAGCTGCGCAGGTACCAGCGGTTCTTGTCGTTGATGATATAGACGTAATCCAGCCGGGTGCCGAAGAATGTGTTGCGCAACACGTTGTTACTGCGTTGGCCGAGCGCATAGGTGCTTGCCGTGAGCAGATGATAGGGCTCGATATAAGTGGTGTAGGCAGCGCCAATATCGAAGGTAACGGTGTTCTGGTCGTTGCCGAGGTCGGTGCTGGCATAGCCCAGCTGGACGTAGTGGGAGTAGCCGAGCTGGATATCTTCCTGACGATGGGTACGGTTGATGTTCTCTGCGGTCAGGAAGCGATCCTGTTGATAGCTCCACGCCAGCCATGGATAGCGCAATACCTCGTCGGCGGGCAGCGCCGTGGTGTCCGGCGTGACGCTGAAGGTGTCCTTCTCTTCGGTATAGCCGAGCAGGAAGCGATTGACCGAACCGTTGCGTCGTCCCGGAGACCAGCCACCGAACAGGGTCAGGTCATTAGTGTCGCGACGGTAGCTGTTGACGACCACCTCGTTGATGCGAATGGTCTGGATCGAGTTGTCACTGGTGCCACTGAAGCCAGCCGCCCAGCTGCTGTCGAGTTCGTAGAATGGCCGCGTGAGGGAGAATTTGATGACATCGCCGTCCGAGTTATCGTAGACGGTGGTGTCGAGGTTAACCCGTTCAAACACCTGCGGAATGGTGTAACTGACCACCGTACCGCTGCGATCCGAGTCTTGAAAATAGCCCAGTGATATTCTCTGGCCGGTGCCAAACAGGTTGCTCTCGGTAATGCCTGCGCCGGTGGAGTCTTCACCGCCGCTGCGTGACGCCGTGACAGTCGGTGAAAAGGTCCAGATGTCACGCACTACCACCAGCAGGTCAATACTGTCGGCGCAGACTTTCTGCGGCAGAATCATTGCATCAACCAGATAACTGTTGGCGCGCAACAGGCGCTCGTTTTCGGTGAGCGTTTCCTGGGTCAGGGTCTCGCCGGGCTCGATAATCATTTGCTTGCGCAATGCCTTGTGGCGCGTGTCGATATGCAGCCAGTTGGCGAGTCGGTACAGCCGGTTGTTTTCGTCCGGGTCGTTCGGGTTGAAAATCGGCAACACTATGTAATTGATGGCGTTGATGCGATAGCCGAGCCAGGGGCTGAAATCGGTGGCGGCTCGGGTGCTGACGAATTCGTACAGGGCCGGGTCACCGGGCTGGTACAGTGCCTGACAGTTGCCCTGCTGTTCGGGCGTTTGGCTGGTTTCTTCTGCCAATGTGCTGCCACAGAGCAGCATCAGCATCAACCACGTGGGGCGGAAGCGGCGATGAAGCTGCCTGATAACACTGGGTGGCGCCAACATGTATAGCAATATCCTTAAGCCCGCGGCCTCACTGTACAAACCTCCGCTCCGGGATAGCAAGCCAGAGCAGTACGTGAATGCGGACCAGCGCAGGAAAATGGCGACAGGCGTTTATCCTCGTCCGTATCTATGGGAAGCTAGCCGGCCGAATTCATAATTGACAGAGAACTGCCCGGCATTCCGGCAGCTTAATCAGGGGAGAAAAACGGTGTCACGTGCCTATCCCGGGGTTGATCCCGACGGCTTGCTGGAGTTTTCCGTGGTCTTCACGGATCGTGCCGTCAACCATATGTCACAGCTGTTTCAGCAGGTAATGCGTGATATTTCCACCACGCTGAAGTCCGTTTATCAGGCCAGTGCCGTGGTGGTGGTGCCTGGTGGTGGCAGTTTCGGTATGGAAGCAGTGGCGCGTCAATTTGCCCATGGCAAACGGTGTCTGGTGATTCGCAATGGCTGGTTCAGTTATCGCTGGAGTCAGATTTTTGCTGCTGGCCAGATTCCTGCCGCCGAGGTGGTGCTCAAGGCCCAGCGCCAGAGTGACCAGCCCCAGGCAGCCTGGGCGCCGGCGCCGATCGAGCAGGTGTTGGCGGCGATTGCCGAGCACAAGCCGGATCTGGTGTTTGCACCGCATGTGGAAACGGCGTCGGGCATGATGTTGCCGGACCACTACCTCAAGGCCGTTGCCGATGCCGTGCATGCCGTCGGTGGCATGTTTGTGCTCGACTGCGTTGCCTCCGGAACGGTCTGGGTCGACATGCGCGCCACCGGTGTAGATGTGTTGATCAGCGCGCCGCAAAAAGGCTGGAGTTCGTCACCCTGCAGCGCGCTGGTGATGATGAGCGAGCTGGCCTGCGAACGTATCGTTGGCACCCAGAGTTCCAGCTTCGCCGGTGATTTGCTCAAGTGGTGGCAGATCATGCAGGCCTATGAGAATGGCGGCCACGCCTACCATGCCACTCTGCCGACAGATGCTTTGCTGAGGTTCCGCGACACCATGAAAGAAACCGAAGCTTATGGTTTTGACAAGGTGCGTATGCAGCAACTGGAGTTAGGCCGCAAGGTGCGGGAGCTGTTTGCCAGCAAGGGACTGCGCAGTGTTGCGGCGGACGGTTTCGGCGCGCCCGGCGTGGTGGTGTGTTACACCGACGATATCGGTGTGCATAACGGCAGCAAATTTGTTGCCGAGGGCGTGCAAACGGCGGCAGGCGTACCGCTGATGTGCGACGAGCCGGAAGACTATCGCAGCTTCCGTGTCGGCCTGTTCGGGCTCGATAAATTGCAAAACATTGATGCTACGGTTGCGACCCTTGCTGACGCCATAGACAAGGTACTGGCGGGTTAGTCGCCGAACAAATCCTGCTCTGCATCCGGGTCAAGAATATCGGCCGCGTCATAGCGGCTGTTATTCACCCGGGTGCTGATTTTCTCCATCACCAGCAACTCTTCTGCGCAAGGCATGAGCAGCTCTTGCTGTCCCTGTGCCAGCCAGGTGTTGATGTCCTCGGCACTGACAATGACCGGCATGCGATCGTGAATCTGTTGCATCAATGCGTTGGCCCGGGTGGTCAACAGCGTAAAGGTGTCGATGCTGCCTTCATCCTGGTGCCAGCGACTCCAGAGCCCGGCCATCAACAGCAGCGGCTGGTCCGGACGGTGGATATGATAGGGCTGCTTGCGCTTGCCCAGCGTTTTCCATTCATAAAAGCCTGATGCAGGCACCACGCAGCGGCTGTGCTGCATGGCATCCCGGAAGTAGGGTTTATCGGCGGCGGTTTCCGACTGGGCATTGATGGGGCGGAATTTGGGGGTGCCGGTGCCGTGCCAGTGCGGCACAAAGCCCCATTGCATGGGGGCCAGCGTCGGCGCGTCTTCGCCGATCACTATCACCGGCGCCGTGTCGCCGGGGCTGAGGTTGTAGCGCGGCGCCATCTCGCGCAACAGGTCAGCAATGATGCCGTACCCGAGCAGGATGGCGGCCGCGTCTGGCAGGATGTTGTAGCGACCACACATGATCGCAGCGTGCCTTAATCCGGCAGCGCAATCCAGTTGCCGTGGAAGCCCATCGGTACCCGACCCGGCAGTTCGATGCGTGCCACGGCCGCGCCTTCGATATTCTCGGCATCAAGAATCACGACCTCGCTGCGGCCATCACGCAGATCATAGACATAGGACATCAGCCAGCCTTCGTGTTCGGCGCTGTCGTCGGCTTTCGGCACGAATACCACTTCGCCGGTGACGCAAGTATCGCCGTAGAAGTGCTGCTGCAGTGCACCGGTTTTCAGGTCGTGGCGGTATAACGGCTGCGGACTGTCCGGTTGCGACAGGTCGGCACCGACGGTGTAGGCGAAACGGTAATCCTGACCGGTAAGGCGTTCATCAAAGCGCGGAAATTCCTGCGGCAGCTCCGACAGCACCTGACGTTGCACCCGGTTGCCCTGGCGCGGCAGCGTCCAGCGTTCGAAACTGATCTTCTGGGCTTCCGGTCCCTGAATCGACTGATCAAACATGCGCGCATGCACCACCACGTCGACGATCACATCGCCGTTGTCGGCGGTGAAGGCGTTGCAGGTATGGAACACATAGCAGGGTTCGACCTGATACCAGCGCACGCTGTCGGCATCGCCGTCGTGGGGCAGCACGCCGACGCGGGCGCGGTGACGGGCATTCCACTGGTACGGGAAGCTGGCGCCCTTGAGAATTGCCTTGAGCGAGAAAGTCACCGGTAGATCCAGCAGTACGGTGGCGTCTGCGGTGATGGCACAGTCATGAATCATCGGGCCGTGTTTGACCGGAATGGATACCTTGCGCTTCAGCTGGCCGTGTGGATCTATCGTCAACGCCTGGATGCGATGTTGCTCCAGTGCGTTGTAGCAGACCGCGTGCAGATTACCGGTGGCCGGGTCGCGGTGCGGGTGCGCGGTGAAGCCGGTGCGGGCATCGCTGCGAAACAGGCCATGCCGGACGTTGTCGAGATTGGCATCCATTTCCACCGGCAGCGTGCCAGCTTCCACCAGCGCCCACAGTCCGCCGGCGTGCCCGATGATATTGGTGTTGACGGTGTCGACGATGCCAAAACGCGGGCCGGGCAGCGGCGGGCGCTTGAGCTGCTTGAGCGCCTTGTCAGTGCCGACCCAGCGATTGCGGTACCAGACTGCCTGGCCGTTTTTCAGCCGCAGGCCATGCACCATGCCGTCACCGGTAAACCAGTGATAGGTGGCCGGGTTGGGCGACGCGATCGGGTTCGGGCCGATGCGTGCCAGCAGGCCGTTCAGTGCCACCGGTATCTCGCCATGTACGGTCAGACGGGTGCTGGTGAGCTCCTCGGCAACGGGCGCGTAAGCGCCTTCCAGAAACCGGTTGCTGCCGCCACGCGGTGCGCGGCGTTGGGCTTGTCTGGCGATCCAGCTGGCAGCCTTTTCCTTCAGTGTGGCAGTGGCCATGGGGCACTCCTGTGGGCCGGGGGTAGCGCGCCGGCGGTTAATGTTTATGATGTGAACATTATCTTCTGAGTGAATGTGTACAGTGTCAACATCAAATCTGGACAGTGCCGACGAGCGGTCGGGGTATCACCATGGCAACCTGCGCCAGACCTTGCTGGAGCAAGGGCTGGTTTTGCTGGAGCAGGGCCCGGACAGCGACTTCAGCCTGCGCCAGCTGGCCCGGCAAGTGGGTGTCAGCCCAAATGCCACCTACCGGCATTTCGCCAACAAGGAAGCGCTGATTCAGGCGATGGCCACGGAAGGGGTGCGCCGTCTGGAAGTCGAGCAGCAACGCAGCTGGGCACAGGCACAGGGTGATGTGGCGCGCAAGTTTCTCGCTACTGGCTGCGCTTATGTGCGCTTTGCGCGACAGCATCCGGCGTTATTCCGGTTAATGTTCGGGCGTTTTGTGGTCGAGCACCGCAGTGATGCCTTCGATCAGGCCTCGGCGCAGGCGTTTGCCGGTCTGCGTCAGGGCGTGGCCGCGGCGCTCGGACTGGCGCCGGAAGAGGAGCAGACGCGGTTGGCGGCCTACAACGCCTGGGCCGTGGTGCACGGCTTCAGTTATCTGATTCTTGATGGCCAGATTGCTGGTACGGAGCAGGAGGTGGAGCAGATTGTCGAGCAGGCGCTGGGGCTGTGGTTGCAGTCGGTGCAGCGCGAACAGCGCCCGGATTAAGTATCCGGTCGCTGCATGGCGGCAAGGTAGGTATCCATTTCCTCGTCGTTGGCAAACACATTCATGTCCGGCAGCGCTTTGACGATTTCAAACACTTTGCGCACCGCCGGGCTCATTTTGGACACCCCGACACGGCCATCCTGGGCTTTGAGTTTTTTCAGTGTCTTGAAAATGACGCGCAATCCGGCAGAGCTGATAAAGCTGAGCTTCTCCATATCGAATACCACCATGGCGATATGGCCATCGAATGCCGCGTCCAGACGGCTATCGAGTGTCGGCGCCGTGATGCTGTCGAGCGAACCGTCCAGAATCACCCGGTAAGTGTTGGCTCCCTGTTGTTGTATCTGAATATCCAGCGCCATGTTTGTCTCCTTGCTTGCCAGTCATCAATCCGACGACGCATCAGCGCCAATTTTTTTAATCACAGTGAAACAGTTTCTGCCGTGTTCGTAGCGATAGTGCTGATCATCGGTCAGGGCACAGGTGAGTGCAACGCCAAGCCCGCCGGGGTCGCGCTCGGCATGACTGGTATCCAGATCCGGTGGCTGCTGCGACAACGGATTGAACGGCCGCGCCCGGTCGCTGATTGACAGGGCAATTTGCCCGGCGGACTGTGTCAGCGTTAAATCGATATCGCAGTGATCATTGTCGTCCAGCCCATAGTGGATGATATTTGACAGCAGCTCGTCGCAGATCACCTTGAAATCCTGATTCAGGGGGTTGTCCGGCGCGATGGCTCGATCCAGCCAGTCAAACACCCGGCCGAGTTCGGCCAGATCACTGTGTATGGTCAGTTGATGTTGCATTGCCAGAAATCCGTCGAATTATCATCAGCGTGATGTCATCTGATTGCGGCGTATCGCCGCTGAACTCGGCAACGGCTTCGAGAATGGCGTCGCCAAGTTCCGCTGCGCTGCCGTGCAGCTGTGCCGCCAGCTGTTGCAAGGTGGCGTCACCGAATTCCTGCTGCTGTGCAT
The DNA here is from genome assembly GCA_964389795.1 of uncultured Alcanivoracaceae bacterium. Lineage (GTDB taxonomy): Bacteria > Pseudomonadota > Gammaproteobacteria > Pseudomonadales > Alcanivoracaceae > JARGPN01. The sequence continues at coordinate 338,988 of CAYMEY010000001.1, read as the reverse complement.
TGAAGGCTTCGGTAATGCCATCGGTATAGCCAATCAGCACATCATCAGCTAGCAGCTCGGTGCTCGCCTGATCGTATGTGGTACCGGCGAACAGTCCAAGCGGTGAAGCCGGCGCCACCGCCAACCAGTTTGCCTGCCCGCGCTGCAGGTGCAATGGTGGGTTATGGCCGGCGCTGGCATATTCCATGCTGCCGGTATCCCGATCGATCATGGCACAGAACAGCGTCACGAACATGCAGCTGTCGTTGTTGCGTGCCAGCTCGTCATTGAGCAAGGCAAGAAAGTCCGCAACATTGTCTGCCCGTGGTGCAAACACTTTCGCCAGCGTGACCGTGCGCGCCATGAACAGTGCTGCACCGACGCCCTTGTCCGAGACATCGCCGATCAGCAGCAAGTATTTGCGCTCTGACAGCGGTAGCACGTCGAAGAAATCACCGCCCACCGAGCGCGCCGGTTGCAGATGCGCAAACAGCTCCCAGCCGGGAATCTGCAATCGTGCGTGGCCGGCTGCCGGCACCATCGCCATCTGGATATCGTGGGCGATGGACAGCTCGCTTTGCAGGCGCTCCTTTTCAGCGGTGGTGCGTTGCAGGTTATCGACATACTCCACCAGTCGGGTGCGCATCTGCCGGAATGCGTAATTGAGTTGGCCAACTTCATCGCCACTGGTCACTGCGGGCAACCAGACCTGAAAGTTGCCCTCGGCAAGGTCTTCTGCGGCATCGCGCAGATTCCGCAGTGGCGCAGAAATACTGCGTGCGATCAGCAGGCTCAACGGAATCACCAGCACCAGTAATACCGCGGCGACGACGATGCCCTGACTGCGAATGTCGTAGGCATCGGAGAGGAGCTGTTCGGTGGGCACCGCGATCGCCAGCCGTGGCTGGAATTCGCTCGCCAGCGGCAAGGTGATGACCCGACCCAGCCAGCCCTTGGGGAGTTGCGGTGTGTCGCTGCTGACCAACTGGGTCAGCACCGGGACATTCAGTTCCGCCACCGTCGCGATGCGGGAGCTGCCATCACTTTCGGTAATGCTTAGCCGCTTCTGGTCGCGGTAAGCGATCGCACGACCGTTACTTTCATACAGCAGGGTTTCGGCGCCGGGAGTGATCGAAAAGCGCGACAAGGTATGCGACAGGCTTTCGAGCTTGATGTCTGCGGCCACCACCGCACGGCCATTACTGGCCTGGCGTGCCACCGTCATGCCCGGGCGTTGCAGAAAGAAAAACAGGTAGGGTTCAGTGGTGGTGACGCCACTGTGCTGCATGGCCAGCTGATACCAGCCCCGTCCGCGGGGATCAAACGGCGCGGTCACATCCTGACGCTGCATTAGCGGTACCAGTGACGCGTTCAGGAAAATGCGATCAACGTTGCCGCTTTGCTCCGCACGGATCGCTTCCACCATGAATTGACTGTCATCCGGTGCAGAAAACAGCGCCCGCATGCTGTCGTTGCGCAATGCCCGCACCAGAAAGAAATCGCCGTTGGCGTAGCCAATGTGAAAGGCAGTGACTTCAGACTGTTGTGACAACGCTTCTGTCAGCATTGGCACGGCTTTTAGTCGTTGTTCCAGTGACTCGGCCTCGGGCAACTGGGCGCGCGACAGCAGGCCGACTGTTTGTGCCACCGGTTGGTAGGCGCGTTGAAAACCAAAGGTGAGTTCGTGGGAGATGCGCTCGAATAACTGGTCACTGGCACTGAGCAGCAGATCCGCCATCTGGCGCTGGTACCAGGCGGTCAGGGACAGACCGAGCACCACGGCAAGGGCGGCAAAGATCAGCCCGAGCTTGCTATGCAATGACAGGCCGCGTCGGCGTGCGCGGCCTTCAGGGCGGGGGGAGGGCGCTGCGGTCATGGCGTCTCTCGACCAAAGGATGGCTTCAAGATAGCTGATTTGCGCGACGCTGCCACCTTGCCGATGGTCGTATGCCGTGCGGGCAGATCAGCGAGTGCCAGGGTCAAGGCTCCAGGCTGGGGTCCAGTTGCAGCCACTGCAGTAAGGCTGCGCGATCCGGTTGCTGCGAAATCAGTGCCAGTTTCTGTGGTCGAGGCAATTGTTTGAGACGATGTTCCGCGCGCAGCGCCAGACTGCGCGGGCCCAGTTGCACCTGATAGCACAGCGACAAGGGCTGTCGATGGCGCACCGCCTTGGCAGCCTTGACGCTGCCACTGCTGTGTTCAGCAAAGCGTCGCGCCACATCGGTGCTGATGCCGGTGTACAGGCGGTCATCACAGGTGCGCAGTATGTAGAGAGACCAGTCAGACAAGCGAGTATCCAGATGCGGTGTGGATACATGGTAGGCGATCTGACCGGCCTGTGGCTAAACTGCATGCAGGCCCGAAGGAGAACAGCATGCGAAACAGGGTAATGGTAATACTGGGTATGACGCTGACCGCGCCGGCCATGGCGCAGGATGGTGTCACACTGGGTGTGTTAGTGCAGAAGCAGAGCTTGTCGGTGACAGAGCAGGGACGTGGTGCGCTGGCGGCACGCCAGGCAGACGATCGCCTCACTACTGACGCGGCGCTTGGACTCGGATTGGCGTTCGGTTCAGCGCAGGGCGATGCGCGGCTGTTGCTGGAGCTCGGTGGTGTCGGTGTCGAAGACGCGTTCGAGGTCGACATGTACACCCTGGGCCTGGAAAAGTTTTTTCCCGTCGGCGACAGCAGCGCGTTGCGGCCGTTTATCGGTATCAATGCCGGCTACGGCAAACTTGATGTCGACGCCGGCTATGCGACCGGTACACGTGCGGCGGATGACAATGCGTTTATCTACGGCGCGTCCGCCGGTGTTCAGTACATGCTGACGCCCACGCTGGCACTGGAAGCGCGTTACCGCTACTTGCACACCGGCCTCGAAACTGAGCTGCAAACCGCTGCGCCTGCCACCTCGCTGACGTTTGCGGTGGACGATGCCAGTGCCGTCAGCGCAGGCGTCAGTTTCCAGTTCTGATTTAAGCCAGCAAGGCATGCAGTGCCGCCAGTGCCGGGTTGTGACGCGCTGGGTGGCTGGCAAGGCAGGTAACGTCATCGCGTAAACGGGCCGGCAGCGCGTGCTGCTTCAGCGCCTTGCGTCCGACAAAGGTTTTCAATACTGCTTGCGGTACCAGGGCAACGCCCATGCCCGCGGCAGCGCAACTGAGAATGGCGTGGTAGGAGCCCAGCTCGACACGTTTGAGCGGGTTGCGGGGAATGCCCTGGAGCCAGCGATCAAGCCGGTCGCGATAGGCACAGCCATTGGCAAATGTCAGCAGCGTCAGGTCGGCCGCGTCCTGTGGCCGGCGCAGGCTGACATGATCGTGCCGGGTTACCAGCAGCAGCTGCTCCGTAAAGGCTGACTGGTAGGACAGCTCAGCGTCATGGGCGTCGGCGGAAACAAATGCGGCGTCCAGATCACCAGCGCGCACCGCCTCCACGGCATGCCAGGATGGCATGGTGCGCAAGGACAGTTGCACGGCTGGATAACGGCGATGAAATTTCTCCAGCAGCGCGGGCAAATGGGATGCTGCGGTGCTCTCCATGCAGGCCAGTCTCAAGCGGCCGCTGACGGCATGGGTGTTGAGTAACTGTTGCGCATCTTGTGCGCGCTGTAACAGATCACGCGCGGCGTCAAGAAAGCGCTCGCCAGCGGGGTTGAGTTGCAACCCTTTGCCAATACGATCAAACAGCGGCTGGCCCAGTTGCTGCTCCAGCTGTTTCAGACGCACGGAAATCCCCGATTGCACCCGATTCAGTCGCGTACTGGCGGCGGTGATGGAGCCGGTTTCGGCGATCGCGACAAAGCATTGCAGGTCTTGCAAGTCCATGGCGGTATCCTGAGCTGACGTTATATTCATAAAAAATGAATTATGGTTTCACCATATATCACTTTTACTAAATAGTCCCCGGACATAATGTATCCGCCTGAACAGGAGTGCATTGATGCATCAGACACAGCGAGAGGGCCTGATAGCGGGCCTGTTGGCGGTGGCGTGCTGGGCGGGCTTTATTCTGGTCAGCCGACTTGGCGGCCAGGGGGTGCTGTTGCCCTCGGACACGCTGGCACTTCGCTTTATGGTCGGCGCGGCGCTGCTGCTGCCGTTCGCCCGTCGACAATTGCTCTGGCACTGGCGTGGCCTGGTGCTGGCGCTGGTGGGTGGTGTGGGCTACGGCTTGCTGGTGTATCAGGGCTTTCGCTATACCTCCGCGGCCCATGCGGCGGTGATGCTGCCCGGTGCGATTCCGTTCGCTGCCGCGTTGTTCAGTGCATGGCTGCTGGGGGATCGGCCGACACCACCACGATTGTTCGGGTTGGCCCTGATCGCTGTGGGTATCCTGATGATGGCGACGGCGGTGCAAGGTGCCAGCAGTCTGCATGGCGATATCTGGTTGCTCGGCGCGGTGCTGGCGTGGGCGCTGTACACCGTATTGATTCGTCGCTGGAATGTGGCACCCATGGCAGGTGCGGTGACCACCGCGGTGTTTTCTGCGGCGCTTTACCTGCCGGTGTACTGGTCATTGCTGCCGCGACAGTTGTTGGCGGCGCCATGGCACGAGTGGCTGTTGCAGGGCTTTTACCAGGGAGTGATCGCCACGGTGGTGGCGATGTTGCTGTACCTGCGCGCCGTGAGCCGTATTGGTCCGGCGGCAATGGGTGCCTTGATGGCGCTGGTGCCGGTGGTCAGCGGCTTCGCGGCGGTGCTGTTGCTGGCGGAAGCGCTGACATGGCAGGAGGTGGCCGCGTTGCTGATCACCAGCGCGGGCGCGCTGCTGGCAGCCGGCATGGTGCGTTGGCGCCGGCTGTTGCCGGCCTGATTTTCAAGGGAGACAGATATGCCATTAGTGCAGATTGCGATTACCCGCGAAGGCGTCAGTGCCGAGCAGAAGCAGCAACTGATTGCCGGTGCCACGCAGTTGTTGGTGGACGTGCTTGGCAAGAACCCGGCCACCACAGTGGTCGTTATTACTGAAGTGGATACCGATAACTGGGGTATCGCGGGCGAGTCAGTGACGGTCAGACGTCAGCGAGATAAGGCTCCAGTTCGCGCTGGCCGTTGACCAGTTCGGCAAATTCGCGCGCCAGCTCATGACTGCGTCGTTGCACCGTGCGCCAGTAATCAATACGCGTGCGGGTATCGAATTTGTCAAAGTCCTTGCGATCAGGAATCTTGCCGAACGGCAACGACTGGACCCACAGCGGGCTCGGGCAGAGCAATACCACATTGTCGAAATTGCTGGCGGTACCTCGTCGCCAGCTTAGTGCCTTGTCGAACCAGCCGGGGGTGATGGTGGGATAGAAATGTGGGTAAAGCACCAGGCCCTGATCGCAGAACGGAATATCAAAATGGTAATCGGTGACGCCGCCATCGTAGTAGTTGCCGTCGCCGGCACCACTGATATTGCGCACCGGATCGAGCACCATCGGAATCGAGCCAGACGCCATCACCGCATCGCGCAGGTTGTCGTGGGACAACGGCACGCGGTGTGTGGGCAAATCATTGATGGCATAGAACGGCGGCTTTTCATCCGGCGCGTGAAACAGCACACGCTCGAAAAACAGGCCAAGGTGATTGCGGTGCATGGCATTGGCTGTTGCCGCCATGAGCAGGCTCAGGGGCTGCAACACGGGTAGCCGTGTCGCACACAGACCACGCGCCCTCGCCACCATAAGATTGAGTTTGATCACCGGGTTGGAAAGGATCTGCTCGACCGCGGCCTGATCCGGAATGGCGGCGTCGAGAATCCCACGGCAGGTGGCGGTGACCTGCTTCACTGACGCGCGCGGTGCAAAACTGACATCGCGATAGGCCTCAGCGAAACGGCGTGACGCCGCCACCGGGTTTTGCTGGGCGAAGCAGGCGAATCGCCAGGCACCTGCAGAGCTGCCAATCAGGTGCAGCGGTATTTGCCGACGCCGGAAAAACTCGCCGAACAAATACTGGTCCAGGCCATACAGGGAAAACCATTTCGGCCCGCCACTGGCGCCCACCAGCACATTGAAATCCTGCTGGCGGATGCCGTCGGCAAGCAGCTTCTCCCGGGCGCTGGCGCCGGCAATAATCTGCAGTGCGTGCACGGGGATTAACGCACTTCCATGCCGGGCTGGGCACCACTGTCGGCACTGAGCAGGAAGATATCCTCACCACCCGGTCCCGCCGCCAGCACCATGCCCTCCGACACACCAAACTTCATTTTGCGTGGTGCCAGATTGGCCACCACGACGACCAGACGCCCTTCGATCTGCTCGGCGCTGTACTTGCTCTTGATACCCGCAAACACATTGCGACTTTCTCCCTCACCAAGATCAAGCGTCAGCTGCAGCAGCTTGTCGGCGCCCTCGACACTGCTGGCCCTGGTGATACGTGCAACGCGCAATTTGACCTTGAGAAAGTCTTCGATACTGATGGTGTCACTCACATGATCGTCCTGCGTCGGTGTGCTTATAGCGGTGGTATCCCTGGAGGCGGCCAGCAGAGCTTCCACCTGCGCCGGATCAATGCGCTGCAGCATCGGTGTAAAGGCATTGATCGGATGATTCAGCAGCAATTTTGTGCTGTCGGACCACAGCATCGCGTCGATACCAAGAAATTGCTCAGCGCGCTCTGCCAGGCCCGGCAGTACCGGTTTCAGATAGAGCACCAATAGCCGGAACGCGTTCAGTGCGGTGGTGCAGACATCCAGCACTTCCTGCTCCTTGTCCGCCTGTTTGCTCAGCGACCAGGGCGCACGTTCCTGCACGTACTGGTTGACGTGGTCCGCCAGCATCATGATTTCGCGCATGGCGCGGCCAAACTCGCGCTGCTCATACATGTCGGCAATACCTGCAGCAGCGTTCTGGATTTCGGTGATCAGCAAGGCGTTGTCGAGTTCGGCGCTCAGCCGACCGCCAAGTTTGCTGACAAAATTGGCTGTGCGGCTGGCGATCTGCACCACCTTGCCGACCAGGTCAGCATTGACGCGCTGAACAAAATCGTCGAGGTTGAGATCGAAGTCATCGACACGGCTGGTCAGTTTGGCGGCGAAATAATAGCGCAGGTATTCCGCATCCAGATGGTCGAGGTAGCTGCGCGCCTTGATAAAGGTGCCGCGCGATTTCGACATCTTGGCGCCATTGACGGTGACAAAGCCATGGCTGTAGATGGCGGTGGGCTTGCGGAACCCGGCACCCTCGAGCATGGCCGGCCAGAACAGGCCATGGAAATTGATAATGTCCTTGCCAATAAAGTGGTACAGCTCAGCGTCTGCGTCGCGCGACCAGTATTCATCAAAGTTGATGCCGTGGCTGTCGCAGTACTTCTGGAAACTGGCCATGTAGCCGATCGGTGCATCCAGCCAGACATAAAAATATTTGCCGGGATAACCGGGAATTTCAAAACCGAAATAGGGGGCCTCACGACTGATATCCCAGGGCTGCAGGCCAGCCTCGAGCCACTCCGCCAGCTTGTTGGCGACTTCCGGTTGTAGTGCGCCGGAGCGTGTCCAGTTGCGCAGCAGGGTTTCAAAGCGCGGCAGATCAAAAAACAACTGCGTGACCTGCTTTTCGATTGGCGCTGCGCCGCTGAGCGCGGAATAGGGTTTGATCAGGTCCGCCGGTGAATAGGTTGCGCCACAGGCTTCACAGTTATCGCCGTATTGATCTTCTGTGCCGCACTTGGGGCAGGTGCCGCGTACGAACCGGTCGGCCAGAAACATCCCTTTGTCGGGGTCGTACAGCTGTGTGATCTCTTTCTCGATAATGTAACCGGCGGCCTTGTTGCGCTCGAAGATCAACGATGACAGCGCGCGATTTTCCGGGCTGTGGGTGCTGTAGTACTGGTCAAAGCGGACGCCAAAATCGGCAAAGTCGCGTTCGTGTTCGGCTTGTACGTTGGCGATTTGCTGCTCCGGCGTGATGCCGTTTTCCTGGGCTTTAAGCATGATCGCGGTGCCGTGGGCATCATCGGCGCAGACATAAATGCACTGGTGCTGCTGTAACTTCTGGTATGCCACCCAGATGTCGGTCTGGATATATTCCAGCAGATGCCCGAGATGAATGGGCCCATTGGCATAGGGCAGGGCACTGGTGACCAGTATTTTGCGTTTGCGGGTGCTCATTAACACGGTATCCCTTGGCAAGCAGGGCGCCTATGATACTGGGCACTCGGGGTGATTTCATCCGCTCAGACGGGTGTGCGACAGAATAATAAGGCAGGTATTCGATGAAACTGAGACGTCAGCTGCTGGGGTTGTTTTATCTTTCCGCCGTGGCCGCCGTGCTGATCGGGGCGGCGGCGGTGTATCGCATTCTCACGCCCGCGGTCAGTGATTTCGAGAACAATGCCGCCCGCCGTGAGCTGGCGCGGGTGGAATCCGCGTTTCTGCAAACCTTCACTACCCTGTATGCCCGCACCCGTGACTGGGCCGAGATGGACCGGGTTGCTGCGCTGGTCGCCGGCAGCTCTGACATCGTGCCAATGGTACCCGGCGCTGCACCGGACAACCTGCGGCTTGATGCGGTCATCACCTTCGACGGTCAGGGTCAGCCGGTCTGGTGGCGCGGTGAGGTCGCTGGCGCGCAGGCGCAGCTGACATCGCTGTATCAGGCGTTTACCGAGCGTGCCTGCTATCCACTTTGGGGTGTCATGCAGCTTGGCGACGCGGTACATATTTTCGCCATGCATCCGGTCACTGATTGCGGCGCGGCGGTATTCGCCGTGCGTCTCGATGACCAGCTGGCCTATGAGCTGTCGGGCCTGACCGGACTGGATGTGGTGTTGCGCGACGCCGGTGGCATCGACAATCGACAGGTCGCAGTGGACGCTGCAGACAGCGATTTCCTGCGCGCCAGCTTCCCGGTGGTGGATTATCTGCAACAGCCGCTGTTGCGAGGCGAAGTGCGGTTGCCGCGCGAAGTCTATCAACGCGGTGAGCCGCTGATGCTGGCGCTGATTGGCGCGGTGCTGGCGGTGGCCCTGATCACTGCCACGCTGTTGTATGTGTTCGTCCAGCGCCGGGTATTCGGTCGTCTGGCGCTGTTGCATCAGGCGGTTCGTCAGGTGGCACGTGGCGAAGATCTGGGCACGCGCATCAGCGTGCGCGGCAATGACGAACTCAGTGATCTGGCGTCTGATTTCAACGCCATGCTTGAGCACATCAATGATGCCCAGGATTCGCTTGCTACGGCCAGCGAGCGCGCCGAAGCCGCTAACCGAGCCAAAAGTCTGTTTCTGGCCAATATGAGCCATGAGATTCGAACGCCGATGACCGCCATGCTGGGGTATGCGGAGCTGCTGGAGCACACCTCGCTCAGTGAAGAAGAGCGGCGCCGCTATCTTGCCATCATCCAGCAAAATGGTGATGCCCTGATGGCATTGATCAGTGATGTGCTGGACTTGTCGCGCATCGAGGCAGGTCAGGTCAAGGTTGAACAACAGCCCTGCAATCTGCCGACGTTGATGAAAGATGTGCTCAACAGCCAGATCCTGCGTGCACGTCACAAGGGCATCACGCTGTCGTTGAACTACGATGGTGAGGTGCCGGATCTGATTTGTTCAGATCCGTTTCGCCTGCGCCAGATTCTGCTGAATCTGATCGGCAACGCGATCAAGTTCACCGAGCGTGGTGGCGTCACGGTTTCGGTGAGTTGCTCGCGCGGTGATCCGGTAGCTTTGGCCATCAGTGTGTCAGATACCGGTATTGGCATAGCCGAGAAGGATCTGCCGCTGGTGTTTGAGCCGTTTTCGCAGGTGGACGAATCCCATACCCGCCGGTTTGGTGGCTCCGGCCTCGGCCTTGCCATTGCGCGGCAATTGTCTCGTTCACTCAAAGGCGACATCTCAGTCAGCAGTCGGCAGCAGCAGGGCAGTATTTTTACGCTCACGGTGGATGTGCCTCTGGCCGCGGAGGCAACCTGGGTTCAGCCGGCGGAAGCATTGGCAGTGGAGCAGAAAAGTATCCGCTTGCCGGCGATCCGTTCCAGTGGCCGTGTGCTGGTGGTGGACGACAATCAGGTCAACCGGCTGCTGGTGGTACGTGTGCTCAGTCATGCCGGTTTTGACGTGGAAGAGGCGGCGGACGGTTCTGAAGCGTTGGCGTGCTGCGAACCGGAGCAGGAATACGATCTGATTGTGCTGGACATGCAGATGCCCGTGATGGACGGCTTTGAAGCGGCCCGTGTGTTGCGCGGCCGCGGCTATCGCGGCGCGATTCTGGCGCTGACTGCCAATGTCATGGCAGAGGACCGACGCCGCTGTCTGGAGGCGGGCTGCGATGAGTTTCTCGGTAAGCCGGTGCGGGGTCGGCATCTGCTCGATGCCTGTGTGCGCCTGATGAGTCGATCACCGATCTCGACGCGGCGAGCGTAGCGGCAGAATACGCGCACTGTCGACCGGCTTGCCCGGTTTAGGTGTGCTGCTCAGGTTGGCGCGCTTGAGCGCAGACAGGACATCCTCGCGGGTCACCGGCTTGGCCAGGTAATCATCCATGCCTGAGGCGCGGGCGCTTTGCACGTAGTCGTCCAGTGCATGCGCCGAGACGCCAATCACCCAGCTGGCCTTGAGGCCGCGCTCCTGTTCCATCGCACGTATGCGCCGCGTCGCTTCCAGGCCATCCATTACCGGCATTTCACAATCCATAAATACCAGATCCCAGCCCTGGCTCATCTTGTTGGTTTCGTGCAGCGCCTCAGCGCCATTGTGCGCGATGCGCGCCTTGATGCCGGCGGACTTGAGAATGCTGTCGATCACCAACTGGTTGACCGGATTGTCCTCAACCACCAGTGCACGCAGGTCCGCCGGAATCTCCAGCGATTCTTCCAGTGTGCTGGTGGCGTCCTCCAGGGCATCGTCCTGACACAACAGATTGATCAGGGACTCGCGCAGATAAAGCGCGCGCACGGGACTTTCCACCATGACAAATTCACCCAGGTTCAGGTTGGCGGGTGCGGCGCCGGTGCCATGGCTGATCAGGATGGCGGGTGGCGAGGTGACATCGAAATGCGGTGACAACGAAGACAGCGCAGTCACCTGGCGGTGTTCTACCAGCAGGGCATGAATAGGTTCGCCCTGAGCGGCGTAGCGCGCCATCAGCACCTCGGCATCCTGCACGGTTTTAACGGTGCTGCTTTTCATGCCCCAGCGGCTGAGCATCTGCGAAACGCTGAGCGCGTAGCCGGCATCGCTGCACAGCACCATCATATGCTTGTCGCGCAGTCCGGTTGGCGCCTGATAATGCGAGGCGGTGGTGGACTGCACGGTAAACCAGAAACTGGCGCCGCGCCCCGGTGAGCTGTCGACACCGATTTCGCCACCCAGCATTTCACACAATTTGCGACTGATGATCAGCCCCAGCCCTGAACCGCCAAAGCGTCGCGTACTGCGCTTGTCGAGCTGGCTGAACGCCTTGAACAGGTTTTGTTGCTGCTGACTGTCGAGGCCGATACCGGTGTCGGTGACCTCAAACGCCAGCTCACACGGCGAGTTGGCGCTCAGCGCCTTGCGCAGCGACACATGCACGGTGATCTGTCCGCTTTCGGTGAACTTGAAGGCATTGCTGAGCAAGTTGGTCAGAATTTGTTTGAGTCGTATGGGATCAGTGCGAATCACGCCGGGCACACGGCTATCAATATAGGTGTAGAGCGGGATATTTTTCTCGATGGATTGCAACGCAAACAGTGATACGCAGTCATCCAGTACCTGTTCGATGCTGACGTTGCTGGGCTCCATATCGAGTTTTCCGGCCTCGATACGTGAGTAATCCAGAATGTCATTGATCACGGTCAGCAGTGACTGGGTCGACTCGTAAATAGTGTCCACATACTGCGACTGCTGGTGATCGAGCTTGGTGCGCCGCAGCAAGTCCGACATGCCCAGCACGCCATTCATGGGCGTACGGATTTCATGACTCATGGTGGCAAGGAACTCACTCTTGGCCTGATTGTGCGCGCCGGCCTTGAACGCTTCCATTTCCGCCTTGGCACGATCCTGCACTGAGGTGGCATGGGCTTCCTTGAGGCGATTGATACGATCCGCCAGCGCCAGCGACAGCAGGATCACTTCGAGGAAAGTGCCGGTCTGCACCAGATTTTCGGTGAATTCGTTACGTGGAATGATGCCGTACTTGTTCAGCGCCATGATCGCGGCGCCGGCCAGAAAGCAGGTCCAGGCAATGGTGAAATAGCGCGCGTCCGGGTCGCCTTCCTGCATCCGCCGCAGCGCCACCCAGAACACGGTGGTGACCATGAAAATAATCGTCAAGGCTTCCAGCGGCACCATCAGGCTGGGGCTGATAAAGGGCAGCAAGACGATCAGTCCAATACCGGCGCGGACAAAACCACGCAGTATTTTTGCCATCTTCGGCTTGCGCACATCCAGCGACAGGAAGTTGAGCGTAAACAGTGGCGGTAGAATGACGATGAAAGGCAATAGTAAGAGCATTGCATACTGGCCAAGAAACGGCATGTTCGGCCACAGGTAGCTCTGTGCGAAGCCATGCAATATGGCCTGGAACATGGTGATCGACAGAGTCCAGTAGACGTAAAGCAGATAGGCCTTTTCGCGAATCGAGAAGTACAGGAACAGGTTGTAGAACAGCATCACCAACATGCCGCCAAAGAAAAAGCCGTGCACCAGAATGGTATTGTGTTCGGTTTTGCGCAGCCGCTCTTCCGTCAGCAGTTGAATCGGTACTTGCACACTGTAATCGCCACTGACGCGTATCAGAATCGTGGTCAGGGAATTTTTCGGCAGCGTCAGCGGGAATACAAACTCGACATAGGAGTAGGGACGCTCTGAGACCTTGAAGTTACTGCCGGTTTGATACTGTGCCAAGGGCAGTGCGGGCTTGAGTGGGTCATACGCCATCAGTTCGATGGTGCCTAGCAACGAATAATTGAGCAGGGCAAACCAATCACTGGTTTCTGTCTTGTTGAGCACATCGAAGCGAATCCAGCAGACGTCGTCGGTAAAGCCGAAATTGGGAAGCCTGCCATTGTGATTGTCGCGCCACGGCCAGATGTCCGGCTGCAATGCAACGGCGCTGATATCGACGGCATTGTCCACCGGCATGCAGAAGCTCTGCAGGGCAGTGTAGGGGTGATTTTTCCCATCGAGTTTGGTGAGCTCCACCGCACCCTGCGCCATACCGGCAAGGCACAGCAACACAGCCGTGATGAGCGTCAGACATTGACGGTGCTGGCGTCGCGATGCGCGCCAGATGGTGTATGTGTCCATCAGCGATCCATGCTGGGCAACAACTTGTCGCACTAGGAAAATCGTACTACTCGACTCTAGGCTTCACGCTGCAAGTTGGCAATATGGTGCTTGGGTTTCCGTCGGTCAGGGCGGGCCATTGGTCACGACCAGGTTGGCGCCACCGCACGCCAGGGGGCGACCTGCTCGAGCTGTCTGCTGACCTGCAAAATCAGGGACTCCTGTCCCTGCGCCGCCATCAGCTGCACACCCACCGGCAACTGCCCGCCAAGGCAGCGCCCGGCGGGGATAGACGCAGCCGGGGTGCCGGTAAAGTTGGCCAGCTGCGTGAACGGCACACGCGCCAGCTGTTGCAGCGCCATTTTTTCCACCATGCCGGTGGCGCGCAGCATCGCCGACAACTTCATGCCGAGAGTGAAGCGCGCGCCGGCGGCTTCGATCCAGGGCAACGACTGCTCGCCGATTTTCGCCGGTGGCAGCGCTGTGGTCGGACTCAACAGCAGGTCGAAATCCGAGAACAGCTCTGCCACGGCCTGATTAAACTGTTGCCAGAGCCGGCCGGCGCGGACGTAATCGCCGGCGCTGTAGCTTTCTCCGAGACTGGCCAGCACGCGCGTGTCCAGCTCCACATCGCGCAAGGCGCGCGGCCCATGTTCTCTCTCGATCTGTGTCAATTCGGCGGCCATATGGCCGGCATAGACCATCAGATAGCAATTGGCCAGTGCGCGGGCATCGTAGCGTGGTGCCGCCGGCATTACCGCGTGGCCAAGCTCGCGCAGCTGCGCGACCACCGTATTCAGCGCCTGAATCTGTGCCTCGTCCACTTCGCCGCCAAGCGGTGACTGCGACCAGAGCGCAATGCGCAGCGGCCTGGGCGGCTGCGCGGCCGCGGCGGCGAAGCCGTTGCCGCCGCGGTCCAGGCTGTAGGGGTCGTCCGGCTCAACGCCGGACAGGATATCCAGCAGTGCGGCGCTGTCACGCACGCTGCGGGTGAGCACATGGTCGCAGGTCAGACCGTCCCAGCCGGGCCCCTGATCCGGCCCGGCACTGACCCGGGCGCGACTGGGCTTGAGTCCGTACAGGCCGCAGTAGGCCGCGGGGATGCGTATCGAGCCGCCGCCATCGCTGGCGCTGGCCAAAGGCACCAGCCCTGCGGCGACCACCGCGGCCGAACCGCCGCTGCTGCCGCCGGTGGTGTAATCCGGGTGCCAGGGGTTGTGGCAAGGGCCAAATGCGGCCGGTTCCGTGGTCGCCTTGAGGCCGAATTCGGGCGTGCTGGTTTTACCGAGGATGATAAAGCCGGCCTTCACCAGCCGTGCGACCAGATGACTGTGACGGTTGCACAGCCGCTCGCGGTGTGCGCCACAGCCATCGCTGGTAGGCATGCCCATGAAGTTATGCGGCTGAATATCCTTGAGCAGCATCGGCACGCCGGCAAAGGGTGCATTCGGGTCGACCTTTTTCAGCTGTCTTGCTGCGCTGTCCAGGTCGAGCCAGGTGATGGCATTCAGGCGTGGTTGCCAGGCGCTGATCAGTTCGCCGGCCAGTTCGAGAACGTCGCTGGCGTTGGTGTCCCCCTGTCGGATTGCGGCGGCCAGCGCGGTGGCGTCCAGCTGCCGGTACTGCTCTTCACTGATGGCCATAGGCTCGCTTCCCCAGACTGCGATGGCCTTATCCTGCGACAGCTACTGGCCGCTGTACAGATTGAACTAGCCGTTGGCGTGCAGGGGTTGTCGGCAATCGCTTACACAGTCTGGCGGCAGATCGCCGATTCGCTGCTGCACTGCTTCGCACTAGCATGGCTCTGGCATGGACGCCCCACTCAACACGGATGTTGAATCGGCCTGGTACAGCTGCCCGCTCTTCGGAGCGGGCATTTTTTTGTCCGCGATTTTTTTCTCGTCAGCCAATCAGGTAACCTGCGCTCCCGAACAGTGAGCAGCCGGATTGAGTGGCCCGATGAGCGACCCGCAGGATCTCCGCACCCGCCTTAATGCCCAGACCGCACGCATCGCGTGGCATGAGTTGGCTCCCCATTTTGCCCGCGGTACGACCGTGTATGTTGCAGCCGATCTGGATCTGGTCGAGGTCGCATGCCAGTTTGCCGAAGACAATGCTGCCGAAATCCAGCGCTTGATGACCGAGCAGCGGGTGGCGGCGGTGACGGAGCAGCAGGCGGCAGACTGGTTCGCCAGTGACCAGCAGATGTGGGCGGTGGTGGTGGCGCCCTGGGTGCTGGTGCAGCCGTTGCGCACACATTAGGTCTTGCCTGCCAGGCGCGTTCTCATTACTGTCCATATGTACAGTCATGAGGTGCTTCCATGGAACCAGTGCCTGAGATCATCAAGGGGCGCGGCAGCAGCAGTCGGCAGGCGGGTCGCTATCAGCGCATCGTCGTGGAGCCCGAGCTGCCACCGGCCAATCCGGCCACCCGCTATGACGCTGAGCAGTGCAAAAGCCTGATCAGTCGCAACAGCTCCCCGGATGTGCCGTTCAGCCAGAGCATTAACCCTTACCGCGGTTGCGAGCACGGCTGTGTCTACTGTTTCGCCAGACCAACCCACAGTTATCTGGATCTGTCGCCGGGGCTGGACTTCGAAACCCGCATTTTCTGCAAGGACAACGCCGTCGAAGTGTTGCGACGGGAACTGTCGCGGCCCGGCTACCGGCCGGCGACGATTGCCCTGGGGGCCGCCACAGACCCCTACCAGCCGGTCGAGCGTGAGCGATTACTCACGCGTCAGATACTGGCCTTGCTCAGTGAGTTCAATCATCCGGTATCGATCATCAGCAAGTCAGCGCTGCTGCTGCGTGACCTCGATATTCTCGCGCCAATGGCGGCGCGCGGGCTGGCCTCGGTGGCGTTGTCGGTGACAACGCTGGACGACGACCTCAAGACCCGTCTGGAGCCTCGCGCCAGCAGCGGCAGGGCGCGTCTGCGCGCCATGCGTGCCCTGACAGAGGCCGGAGTGCCCGTGACCTTGCTGTTGGCGCCGGTGATCCCCTTTATCAACGATCACGAGCTGGAGGCGATTGTTGCAGAAGCGGCGCTGGCCGGTGCCAGCGCCGCCGGCTATGTGATGCTGAGGCTGCCGCATGAGTTGGCGCAGCTCTGGCAGCAATGGCTGCAGCAGCATTACCCGCAGCGCGCGGACCGCGTAATGAGCGCGGTGCGTGACCTGCGCGGCGGCGCCGATTACCAGAGTGCCTACTTTGAACGTCAGACCGGACGCGGCGTCTGGGCCGCGCTGGTGGCGCAGCGGTTCGCGCTGGCCTGTCGTCGGCACGGGCTTGGCAAGGTCGATCAGCGTACAGCGTTACGCACGGACCTGTTTCAGGTGCCGGGGCAGGCGGTGCAGCTGGGGTTGTTTGCGCCTTGATCAGAGGTTTGCGCTAGACTCTGGCGCTGTTTTTGTGTCGCCAGACAAGGTGCAAGCATGGTTGAACTGGTTTGGCAGCGCGCATCGGGACGAGCGCCGGTGCTGCTGCTGGCACATGGTGCCGGCGCGCCCATGGACAGTGAGTTTATGCAGCAGTTGTCTTTGCGCTTGAACAGCGCGGGCATCAGCGTGGCGCGTTTCGAATTTCCCTATATGGCACAGCGACGTCAGGGTGGCAGCAAGCGCCCGCCGGATCGTGCGCCGATTTTATTGCAAAGCTTTAGCGAGGCTGCCGGTCAGGCCGGCGGCTGCGAACAGATTTTTATCGGTGGCAAATCCATGGGCGGACGAATCGCCACGCTGCTGGCGGCGCAGCAGCCCTGCCGCGGCGTGGTGTGCTTCGGGTACCCGTTTCACCCTCCCGGCAAGCCGGACAATTTGCGCACCGAACACCTGCAGTATGCAACCACGCCGATGCTCATCTGTCAGGGAGAGCGGGATCCTTTCGGTCGCCGCGAGGAAGTTGAGCGGTATCGGTTGTCGGCATCCATTGACCTGCACTGGTGTCGTGATGGTAATCATGATCTGGTTCCGCGCAAGGCCAGCGGAAGCAGTTGGCAGGAAAATCTCGATGCGGCAGTGCTGACCGCGCAGGCCTGGATTGCGCAGCACTGATATCAGCATGGCACCAGCTTGTTCGAGTTGGGTGACTGACGCACACTTTGCGCTGTGTCTATCAGGGTCAGCGAGTCGGAGATGTCAGAACAGCATTGCCGTTATCACAGTCGATTGCCATCCAGCTGGTATTGCCATGCCTGCGAGCTGCCGTTGTGCACGACCTGCATACCTGGCGGCGATGACAATTTCCGCCCCGGCCAGCCGCGCTGTCCGCATTGCCTGACCTCACTGGATTACTTCGGCGACGGCCAGACCGTGCAGCCTTTCTGGCAAGCTGCACCACAGCTTTTCCGTTATGCCGCCGCGCCGGTATTGCTAGGCATGGCGCTGTTGTCGGCGCTGCTGAGCAATACACTGTTTCTGGTTGATCTGTTTTTCTTTGTCGTACTGATTCGCTATGGCTTGATGATCATCGAGCGTCTCGCCTATGGAGATATGACGCCGCCGCCGATCACGGCAGCCATGAGTGGTGATCTCGATCTGTTCTTCAAGCAGCTGCTGGTGCTGGTACTGATGTTTGCGATTCCGGCAAGTTTTGGCCTGATTTCGCCAACCTTGGCGTTGGCATTAATTGCCCTGGTAACGTTGGCGGTGCCTGCCAGCATCATGACGCTGGCGATGACCGAGTCCGTGCTTTGTGCGCTGAATCCGCTGTACTGGTTTCGAGTTATCTGGACCATTGGCTGGTCATACCTGTTGCTGTGGCTGGCCTGGAGTTCGGTAACCGCGGTGCCGGAGTTGGTGGCGGCGCTGGACGTGGCGCCGGCCTGGCGCGGCATTCTGATATTTGTCGCAGATTTTCTGTCGTTTTATACCAGCGTGCTTGGCTACGCGATGATGGGATATCTGATGTATGAGCATGGTCGCGCGCTGGGGCTGGGTCAGCGTGGTCCGCGGGGTAAAAGCCTGCCGGATGATGAGTATGTACGGCGAGAAATACTGGGGAGTAGCCATATTCTTGCCCAGCGCGGACGTTTGGACGAAGCGATGGAATCGATTGAGCGTGGCCTGCGTCATGCGCCAGACGATCTCGTGTTGCATGAGCGCAAGTTTCTGATCTTGCGGCTTGATCCCGAGCATCGGCGATTCGAAAAGTACAGCAACGAATATCTGAATTTGTTACACACACAGCAGCGGCATGCGGTGATGGCAAATACCTGGCTGGATATTGTCGCACTGCGGCCGAAATTCGTGCCTGAGGCTGCGCCAGTGCGTGTGGTGATTGCCAATATGATGGTTGAGCGAGGTCGCTGGGGCGATGCGAAAAAGCTGCTGGTCAATATGCACAGTAGCGATCCGGACTTTTCCGGGCTGGCAGACGCCTATTTGCTGCTGGCGCGCGTTTACCTTGAAGGGCTCGGCAAAATTGATTCCGCCGTCAAGGTGTTCAGTTTTCTCAAGCAGCGTTTCCCCGACGCGCTGCGTTCCCGCCAAGGCCGTGATATGGTCGGGTTGTACCAGCGCCTGAAAGCCGTCAGCTGATCTCGAGCTGTGTGATCAGCTTTTTCAGGCGTGGGTGCTGCCACGTTTGCGACAACGACAGAGCCGCCTGATGAGCCTGTGCTGCGCGGTTCTGGCGAAAGTACAGCTCCGCCTCAAGCAGACGAAATGGCGGTGACAGTGCTGCGGTGTCGCCACCTGCTTTCTGATATTGCTGCAACAGGCTCATTACCAGGGCGTCCGGTGGCTGGGCGACGTTAAGCAATGCCAGCGCTTCCCCCATGGCTTGATCGCGGCGGCGTGCGTTGCAGCGCGCGCAGGTATCCAGATAGAACTGCCAGAGCGCACGATTGCCCGGTTGTTGTTTCAGTAAAGCCTGACATTCCGTCGCTGCGCGATCGAATGCCAGCTGTTCAGTCAGTCGCGTCAGGCTGGCCGGCACAGCCGCTACCGGTGATTCGCCACGCCGCGGCGCGGTGGCGGCGGCGTCCAGCGACACCGGGCCGCGTAACCGGATCACAGCCCAGGTCACCAGTACACCACCGATCAGACCACCGGCGTGGGCCATGTAATTGACGTTGTTGTCGGAGAGCAGGTTCTGCAGCAGTTCCCAGCCGAGCCAGATTGGAAACACAATCAGTGCCGGTGCATGGAAGCTGCCAAACAACAAACCGATGCTGTAGAAAAACTCGATACGCCGTAATCCATAGGTGGCCACATAGGCGCCCATCAATGCAGATATGGCGCCGGAAGCACCGATGCCTGGCACGCCATTGGACATGTCCACCAGCCAGTAGAGCAGGTTTGAGCACAGGCCGCCGAGCAGATAAATGGGCAGCAGATAGCGCGCCCCCCAATGCCGCTCCAGTGCCGCGGCAAACAACACCAGGAACAGCATATTGCCAAACAGGTGCCCGATGTCGCCGTGCAGGAACATGCTGACAAAGGCGGCAGAGAGGCTTGGCGTCGACGGAGTAAAGCCCCAGCGTACCCAGGAAAGTTGATCGCGGGCCTGCTGCAGCGCCTGATGCTGGGCTCGCCAGGCAGGGTCTGGCGGTGTGTGTTGCCAATACTGTTGCAGCCAGCTGCTGTAGCCCCAGTCAAACAGTGCGGACAGCATCTCCTGCTCGCGCGCATCACCGCTGTACTCGCGCACCACCAGCCAGTCGGCCGGTGATTGCTCCGACAGGTAATCGAGATACAGCGGCCACTCTTTCTCTACCACCAGGTCGTAGGGAAGCGCATCCAGTTGCTGGTAGCGCGCGTCGTCGTAGCGCACGCTCCAGAAGTAAATCAGGCAATTGATGACCACCAGTGCGATGGTCAGCAGCGGCGGCCGACGCCAGTCAATGCGGTCCTGTACCGGGATGATGAACATGACGGCTCCCCCTGCCGACCGGTTGTCTTCTACTAGTCAGCGCGCGGCCGGATCACCACTGCGGTGCGCAACCGGTCACGTCCGAAACGTGCCATGCGGTCAAAGTCGCGGCGCGCAATCGGCAGGTACTGACAATCCAGATCTGTCTGCAGTCCTTCTTCCGGGTCCGGGTCATGCAGATACAGGAAATGATCATCAAACGCTGACAACACCACCCAGTGCGGGACGCGCCGGCCATCAAGCTGCCAGGTGGAAATCATGATCAACGGAATGCCGCCTTTCTTCAATTCCCGTGTCAGCAACTGCTGCGTCACCTCGCGGTAATGCACCGGAATTTTCTTCGCCTTGGCTTGTGCAGCAAAATCCGTATGTACCAACTCGATGATGTGTTTTTTCTTTTCTGAGCGCACGCCGTCAACGAACAGTGGCTCTTTTCTGCTGATCCAGATCTCGGCGTCAAAGCCGCGCCGATGGGCGGCCAGTGCCAACCCGAGCGGGTGACAACCGCCATGACCACTGGTCATGAAAATGGTGGTGGCCTCACGCCAGATCTGTAACTCTTCGCTGCGATCCGGCGAGCGGCCATCCAGTGCCTGCATCGCCATCAGCAATGATGCCGGGCCGCAGGTGAATTCAGTGGTTTGCCGGTACCAGGGCACTGGCCGTTGCCAGTGCGACGGATCGAATTGGCGAATACGCTTCTGGTAGCGAAACGCATCTTCGTGATCTTCGTAATAGTCTTCGTACTCACCAAACCGGTGATAGCCAAGCGACTCATACAGCTGAATGGCGGCCGGGTTGTCCTGGCGTACTTCCAGGCGCATATCGATGCGGCCGGCATCGCGCGCCGCACGCTCACCCGCTTCAATCAATTTACGGCCGATACCGCGGCCGCGAATACTACTGTCTACAGCGATGGAGTACAGCCGCGCCAGACTGGTGCCACGATGCAGAATGATCAGGATGTAGCCGACCAGCTGCTGGTCCAGTGTCGCTACCAGAAATGCGCGATGCTCGCTGTTCAGCCAGCGACGAAAACTGCGTCGACTGAGACGATCGGAGTCAAACACGCGCTTTTCGAGCTGTTCCAGCGCATCGATATCGCTGCTTTTTGCGTTACGAATATGCAGCTCTGCGGTCACTTGTTAAGGCCTTCCAGTGCAAGTCGAATTACCTGGCGTGCGCGTAACAGCACCAGTTCGCGCCATTGGTCATCATCCGGACAGAAATGCTGCAGCAGGTGTTGCTTGATGCTGATGCAGTCAGGGTCTTGCCAGCTAACGTGACCCTGCGCATGCAGGCGATGGTCAGCAAGGATGCTGTTGAACAAGGCGTCAACGCTGTAGCTGCCAAACTCCAGCGTCACAAAACAACTGTCGGCATTCATGATGCGATGCCACGCATAGTCTAGCAAGCCATGCTTTGGCACTGATGAAGAGGTGCCAGCCAACGGCAGGGTGACCGAATCACCATACCAGTTGTGGGCGGTGACGGCGCCGTCGCTGTGCGGCGCGTGGTCGCAGATAATCTCGCCATAACCATACGGGCCGAGCCCGGTGTGCAGGTCGACCACCGCCAGTCGCTTCTCGCCCAGTGTGTACTGGTTAATCAGGGAATGAATCAGTTGATTGGCCACTGCAGCACTGGTGCCACCATAAAATGGTCCGGTCGGGTCCTCGTACTGGCCGCCGCTGACCGCCAGTTCCAGCGCCGTTTGCCCGTGCTGCTGTCGATAGCGCTGCAGCGCCGGCGCGCGCACAGCGGGCTCCGCCATCAGATCATCGCGTAGCTGGCGGTAGCCGGGGTTATCCGGCAGTGGCTGCGCGAAGTCGATAAAGTTGCGGTTCAGGTCAATGCCCTGCTGATCGCAGCGGCGTAACCACGCCATGCCCCAGGGGTTGAGCGCATGCACCAGCAGCACGGCGGTATCGTCGGGCAGCTGCCAGGTCTGGCGTGCGAGCAACTGCAGAAAATCTGACTGGATTGCGGAGCCGGCATAGCCTTCGACGCCATGGGTGCCGCTGATCAGTACCAGTACGCGGCTGGCACCGTCAGAGCCGATCCAGGCACAATCGGTGAACAGCGGCTGGCCTTGCGGGCCGCTGTCGTGGAGTGCATGCGGTTCGCAGCACAACAGTCTTGGGACCTGATTGACCTGCGCCAGAAATTGCGCGCGTGCAGCGTCGTAGTGACGATGGAATTGGGCGAGTGTCTGGCGATCGAGCAGGCTGGTCAGCATGACGGACGTCGGGCAGATGAAGGCGTGTCACCACTGTACAGGGAAACCCCTGACGGTGATATCGCAGAGATCAGGATTTCAGTGTAGTGACCTGCAAGCTGTGCTGCGCGTCGTCAAGGGACACGTACAGACTGTCGTCGGCAATGCTGAGTTGCCAATGAATCTGTCTTGGCAAGTTGGCGGCGAGCTTTTCTACATCGCCCCAATCGACACTGATGACCTCGACATTGTCGAACGGTGAGAACGCTTGCGCCTGCTTCTGCCACCAGGTTTGCTGGCTGCGGGTGTAGGCCAGTACGGTAACGCGCCGGGCCTGCCGACTGGCCTTTTTGATCCGCGCCGGGTCCGGCTCGCCAACATCAATCCAGTGTTGCAACTCGCCGCCTGCATCGTGCAACCAGAGATCGGCATCATCGCTGGACAGGCCCTTGCCGAACTGCAATTGCGGATCGGCATAGAGACAGTAGGCCAACAGACGGGCGATCAGACGCTCCGGTTGCTCGGAAGGATGCAGCGCCAGCTTCAGTGACAGCCGCTCATAAAGGTTTCTGTTCTGGTCGGCGAGATCAATGCGCGCGCTGTACAGTGTCGCCGTCAGGGCCATGGGCGATCAGCCTTTTTCCGGCTTGTCGGTCACCCACAGTTTGATCACGCCCTCGACCACCACGGTGCCGTCGTCGCGCAGTGCCTTGACGCGCACCGGCAAATCGTTGGCGGTCTCCCAATCCTTGGCATCGGTTTCAGCGATACAGCGAATGTCGCTGGTGGCCTTGGCGGTGTACTGCACGTCCATGCCTTTCGGGATCCAGCGGCGATGGGACGGTACGGTGGCTTCCGCGACCGCACCCATGGCCATTTCCAGGCCGTTGCAGATCGCAATCACGTGCACGGTGCCGATGTGATTTTCCACCGCCCGACGTTTCGGGAAACGGACTTCACAGAAGTTTGGCCGCAGCTCGACCACTTCCGGCTTGATGGTGCCGAAGTAGGGGGCCTTGCGTGCAAACATCAAGGAGAAAAATTTCTTGCCCAGCGGCAGGGATTCCACCTTCTGGTACATCTGCAGGATGTAGTTGGTCTTGCTCACTGTGAGTGCTCCGACAAAAAGTGCGCGGCTATTGTGACCACAAATGTGTCGGAAAGGTAGTTGCCGGAGTGACCTGGCGGTACGGTTTGTCGGCAAGTCGCCAGGGTGTACAGCTGTCCGCTCGCCACAGACTGCAAGTCATGGCGAGCGGGCGGGCTGTGAGAGGCTGGTGGGAAAAGTGCCACAGCTGCGCCGACTGCTCGCAGCTGTGTACCGGTCAGAACAGGATATTGATGCCCAGTTTGAACTCACTGACATCCAGCTCTGCGCCGGAATCGTCCAGAGACAGCATGCGGTAGGCGCCATACACCTCACTGATGTCGGTCAGATTGGCGCGTGCGCCGAGACGATACTCGGTGCCATCGTAGTCATCCAGCGAGACAAAGCCGAGATCACCGAACAGACCAATGGTTTTGTTGAGACTGACATCGCCGCCAACGTGCACGCCAACGCCACTGTCATCACTCTGGGTGGAGTCGCTGTCTATTTCAGCTTTGTAACTCTCCACGCGCACAACCAGCGTGCCGGTGTCATTGCCGCTGCGCAGACCACCGCCGATACGGGTTTCCTTGAAGTCCACATCCTCGGCATTGATGTCGACGCTGGTCAACTGGTAGTCGCCATAGACGAACAGCGTGTCGCCACCCACCTCGCCGTAGAAGCCAAAGCCATTGCCGGTGTCGCTGTTGCCATCGATGTCCAGTTTGGCGCTGGGCGCCAGATTCACGCCGGCCTTGCCGACAGGGAACTCGGCTGCGGCGGGGCCCGCCAGCCCGGCTGCGACCATGCAGATCAGTATTTTTTTCATTTTCACGTCTTCCTGGTCCGGATTTTGGAAAGATCATTGCAACACGTCCGAGTATAATCTGCCATCCTGGGCCGCCGTCCAGCCGCGGCAGGCCGTCTTCGCGAAAAGGGATTCCAGTTCAGAGGGTTGCAGTATGCAGATGAAGCAAAGATGGCAGCAGGCATCAGGTCGTCAGCGGCTTGGCGTGGTACTGGCGCTGGTCTATCTGGTCTATGTGCTATTGGGTTACTTCCTGCTGTCGCCGCTGGTGCGTAAGGAAATCGTCGCACAGCTGACCGATTTGACCGGCCGTGACGTGGTGCTGGAGCGCTTCACCTTCAATCCACTCGGTCTGGCTGTCACGGCGGAAGGTTTTGCCCTGAAAGACCCGGACGGCGCCGACTTCATCGCCTTCGAAGAGTTTTACGCAGATTTCGAGTTGTCCTCGCTGCTTCGCTGGAGCTGGCACTTCGACGAGATCGCCCTGGTGCGGCCGCAGATACTGGTCACGCAAGAGGCAGACGAAAGCCTCAATTTCGATGACATCATTGCGCGTATCAACAGCACCACCGACGACGGTGAGGTCGCCGAGCCGGCTGAATCCGCCGGAGGCATTCCGGCTATCTCGATCGGTGAGTTTCATCTCGACACCGGTAATTTCGTGTTCAGGGATGAGGCACGCAGTGAGCCCGACGAGATTGCTTTTAACGAACTGACCTTTGATGTGCTCGACTTTGCCACCGCCGGCAGCGATGGCGACAACAACAGTTATACCTTCGAAGTCACTGGTCCGGATGGCGGGCATTTCCTTTGGGAGGGCAATCTGGATTTCGATCCGCTGGTGGCGGAGGGTCAGTTGGCGCTGGAGGGGTTGCGCTTGCAGCCATTGGCGGAGTTCGCAGCGGAACGTGTGCAATTTGCGATACCCGAAGGCGAACTGGATATTCAGACGCGCTATCGCTTTGAGTCAGCGGATACGCTGATATTGTCGCTGCAACAGGGCGTGATCCGCTTTCGCGATTTGCAGCTGGATGATCGTCGCACCGGTGAGCAGGTACTGGCACTCGACGATGTCACCTTCAGTGATATCGCACTGGATACGGTGACCAGCCAGGCACGTGTGGGTGAACTGAAGCTGCTTGAGCCGGCCGTGCAGATGCGTATGACGGCGGAGGGTCTGGATCTGGCCTCGCTGTTCCTGCCTGTTGAGCAGCCGGTCGATGCTGCCGCAGCGACGGCGAACGAAGCCACGCAACCGCAGACATCGTCGCAATCGGTGTCGGAGCCGGCGGTTGAAGAGGATGCCGCCGCTGCAGAGTGGCAGTTTGTGCTGGATGCGCTGGTAGTAGAGGCCATGACGCTGAACTACCGTGATGAAACACTGCCGACGCCTGCTTCGGTGACGCTGGCTCCGTTGTCGCTGTCGGCGCGTAACCTGTCTCCCAACGCAGGCCAGACGTTCACGTTTGACGGCAGTGCCACCATCGCAGAGCAGGGTCAACTCGGCTTCAAGGGTGAGGGTGAGTTGGCGCCGTTGCGCGTGCAAACCGGGCTGTCTCTGGCGCAGCTGCCGCTCACCATTGCCACGCCCTGGCTGAACCAGAGCATCAATGTGACCTTGCCAAGCGGCACACTGAATGGCGATCTGGTGGTCAATGCGACGCAGTCTGATGACGAGGTGGCGGTGGCTGTCAGCGGCGCAACCAGCATCAGCAATTTTGCCATGCGCGAGCAGAATGGTGAGGCGTTGCTGGCGTTTGCCGGTCTGGATGTGTCGGGCATCGATATGAATACCGCTACCCAGACGTTGCGACTGGATGCCATTGCCTTCGATCAACTGGCGGTCAATGCACTGGTGGATGCACAGGGTCGCACCACCGCTGACCGTATTCTGGTGCCGGTCGCCGCTGCAACAGACGATGGCAGTGGTAATGCCATGCGCGTGCAGATCGGCAAGCTGAGTTTCAACAACGGCACGATCGAATCTGTTAACCAGTCAATGAGTCCGAATTTCCGCATCGGCGTGTATCAGCTCAATGGTGCTCTCAGTAATCTGGATTCGGCGTCAAAAACACCCGCCACGCTTGATTTAACCGCCAAGGTTGACAAGTACGCACCGCTGGCCATCAAGGGCAGTATGAATCCACTGGCACTCAAGCCGCAGGCCGATCTGGTGCTGACACTGGATGGTTACGAGATGACCAGCCTGACGCCGTTTACCGGCGAATATCTTGGCTACACGGTCAGCAGTGGCCAGCTTGATCTCAGTTCGGAAGTGCTGCTCGATAACACCTTCCTCGATTGCCGTAACCGCATACATGCGGCCAACTTTTTCCTCGGTGACAAGGTGGAAAGCGAAGAGGCTTTGAAGGTGCCAATCAAGCTGGGGCTGGCGGTGTTGCGTGACCGCAGCGGCGTGATCCAGTTGCCGGTGGAAGCAAAAGGTGACCTCAGTGACCCCAGCGTCAGTGCCCGCGGCATTATTCTCAAGGCATTGGGCAATGTGTTGGTCAAGGCGGCGACATCACCGTTCTCCATGCTCGGCGCCCTGGCCGGTGGCGCAGACCTGTCTGCGATTCCCTACCCGGCGGGCAGCGACCAGCTTGATGCGCAAGGACGGGAAAACCTCAAGCAACTGGTGGCGGTGATGGACAAGCGGCCGTCCCTGCAATTCTCCCTGGCCGGATCGGTGTTGCCAGCGGATCGCATTGCGTTGGCGCAGCGCGCCGAAGGCGCCGAACTGGAAGGCGCTGACTGGGTGCACTTTGCTGCGTCGGTGAGAGATCGCGGCTTCCGCAAGCGGTTGCAGAAGCGCTACACGGAAGTCACCGGCAAGGCAGTGGATGAGTTTGTTCTGGAGCTTACCGACACCATGACCGACCAACAAAAGCTGGCGGCAGAGCAGGCACAGGCGGAAAAAATCTGGCAAGCGTTGATCGATTATCAGCAGCAGCAAATCAGCGTTGATCAATTGCAGGCTCTGGCAGCGCAACGTGCGCAGCAAGCCAAGACGGTGCTGGTCGAAGAGCTGCAGCAGGATGCCGAGCGCCTGTTTATTGCCAATCCGATTCTGCAGGGTGAGCAGGCCAGTCAGGGCGTGGTGCTTGGACTGGCGGGCAATTGATGGCCGTGATCTGGCGGCAGCAGCGTGATGGTGTCAATTACGAAGTACGCACCCAGGGGCGCACCGTGCGGCTGTTCGCCAACGGTGTGCAGCATTCCGAATATCATCCGGAGCGTCTGGTCACCGGCAGCGTCTGGGATTTGCTCTGGCTGCCGGCCTTGCTGCACCCGCCCGGCACCCTTAGACGGGTGCTGGTGCTCGGGCTTGGCGGTGGCAGCCTGATACCGCCGTTGATGCAACTGCTCGAGCCAGAACAGGTCTGCGCGGTGGATCTGGACCCCGTGCATCTGGAGGTGGCGCAGCGTTTCTTCGATGTGTCGGATTACGGTATCGAGTGTCATTGCGCGGACGCCGTCGCCTTCGCCGAAGCCTGGCGCGGCCCCCGCTTCGATCTGGTGATCGAGGATCTGTTTCCGCCAGCCGATCGCACGGTCAGTCGCGCTGTGCCGGCCACCGGGCGCTGGTTCGGCACGTTGTCGAAACTGGTCAGTGACACCGGCATGCTGGTGATGAACTTTGGTGACTGGGCGGAGTATCGTGACAGCTGGACCGCCTCGGACAAGGCCATGCGTGGCTGGAAAAGTCGCTTTCGTTTTTCGACGCCGGACTGCCACAATGCGGTCATGGCGTGGAGTCGGCAGTCGGCTGAAAGTGCGCGCTTGCGCGAGCGTCTGAAAGCGCATCCACTGCTGTCGCCGGCGCTGGACTCCGGCAAACTTGATTACCGCGTTACCAAACTGCTTTAACAGGGAGTGTGTTCATGAAACGAGTGATTATTTCTACCTTGCTGATGCTGGCGAGCCTGCCGGTGCTGGCAGACATTACCGCCAGCTACAAGATCCGCGAGGGTGGTACCATGCAGATCAGCTACCGCGACGATCAGCATGTGCGCATGGATGTGCCCGGCGGCGGTTATGCGCTGTTGAGTGGTGACAAGATGTACATGGTCAATAAGGAAGCGGGGCAATGGGTGGCCACCGATATGGATCAGATGAAGGGCATGATGGCCAATATGCCGTTCTCCGGCGGGGCGCGCGACAAGGAGAAGAGCGAACGGGATTTCAGTTTCGTCGATACCGGTAAGAAAGAAACGGTGGCCGGCTACACCGGCAAACTGTTTGAAATTACCGACAAGACCAATGGCAAGACCTATCAGGCGGTGCTCAGCGATCACGATGACATTGTTGCCCTGTATCGTGGATTGCTGCGTGTCAGCCAGAAAATCGTCAACAGCATGGGTATGGGTAAGGGCATGCCGGACCTGCCGGCCTCGCGCGGTGGTTTGCTGCGCAAGGATCAGGACATCCTGCTGACCAGTCTGGACAAGAGCGACAAGGGCAGTAGCTACTATAAGTTGCCGGCGGGCGTAAAGATTCGTGATATGAGCGAGGCCATGCAGGGCATGAAGAATATGCCGATGCCGTCAGCCGATGATATGAAAAACATGGATCCGCGCGCACGTGCCATGATGGAACAGATGATGCAGAAAATGCAGCAATAGTTATGCAAATAAAAAAGAGCGGCATGGCCGCTCTTTTTTTGTGTTGCTGACGGGCAGATCAGTCGGTTTTCCAGCCACTGAACATTTTCTTCAACAGGTACGGCGTTAACTTCAGCGACGCCGACAGCCAGCTGCCGAGGCTGCGGGGAAACACGAACAGCAGGGCGTTGAGCAGTGCCTGATAGGTGGCCTCATCATGCGGGTGCCACCAGAGGTTGCGCTTGGCGGGCAGCAGATCCCAGTTGACCACCTTGACGTGAGTCATCTCGTGCAAACCTTCGACGCCGTGGGTACGACCCAGGCCCGACTCTTTCCAGCCGCCCCAGGGGGTTTCGGACAGACCATGGGTATAGAGGTGATCGTTGATGGCAGTAACACCAGCTTCAATGCGCGCGGCCAGTTCCCGGCCGCGACGGATATCACGGGTCCAGATTGACGAGGTCAGCGCCAGGTTGGAATCGTTGGCGCGCGCAATCGCCTCTTCGGCATTGGCGACTTTCGCCACCGCCACCACCGGACCGAAGGTTTCGTCGCGCATGGTGAGCATGTCTTCGGTGACATCCACCAACACCGTGGCAGCATGGAACAGACCGTTCTGTGCACCCACCGGCTGTGATTGGGCGGCCACCCGTGCGCCTTTCTGCAGCGCATCCTCGACGTGCTGGGTAACAGTGCGCAACTGACCTTCGGTGGTGATGCTGCCGATATCAACGTCGTAGCCATCGCAGCCGACGCCATGGCGCAGCGCCCGCGTCTTGTTGCTGAGCAGACGCACAAATTCGTCATACACAGCGGCTTCCACATAAATGCGTTCGACGCCGCCACAGCTTTGTCCGGCGTTCTGAAAGCCGGCCCAGATGGCGCCGTTGGTGGCGCGCTCAAGGTCGGCATCGGCCAACACGATCATGGCGTCGTTGCCGCCGAGTTCCAGCGACAAGGGTGTCAATGTTTTTGCCGCTTGCTCCATCAGTTGTTTGCCGGCATTCACCGAACCGGTGAAAAACAGTTTGCCAACACCATTTTCAAACAGGCCACTGGCAACCTTGGCGCCGGAACCGACGATGTGCTGAAACAGGCCAGGCGGCAGTTCGCCGGCGGCAATAATGTCTTCGATCAGTTTGCCCACCGCCGGCGTGGCGGCGGCCACTTTAAGCATGATGGCATTGCCGGCCATCAGGCCCATGATGATTTCACCAAATGGAATCGACAGCGGGTAGTTCCACGGGCTGATGATGCCGACCACGCCGATCGGCACATGCAGGATCTGGCTGCGCTTGTTGAAGAACAGCAGGCTGCCGCCACCACGCATGCTGGGTTTGAGCACCCGCGGGGCATTGCTGGCGTACCAGTCACAGGCGAGCGCGCAGGGCATCACCTCGGTGGCCAGCGCGTCGACCAGCGTCTTGCCATTACTCTGGCTGACCACTTTGGCCAGCGCGTCGGCATTGGCGACGATGTACTCGCGCATCTTGCGGATATGGCGGGCGCGCTCAGAAAAGCTTAGCGCCGCCCACTGTTGCTGGGCGCTGCGAGCCTGACTGAACAGCTCCGGCAGGCGGCTGAGATCGGTTTCGGCAATGTCGAAAAAGCACTCACCGGTGGCCGGATTGATGTCTTCCACACGGCGATCTGTAATCGGCGGTTGTGCGGTCATGGCGTCTGTCTCCTCGACGGCAATCACAAGGCTGTCGAGGAGACCATATTCGCGCAGTAGATGCCAGTCTGGCGGGCCGGCACAAGCCGGCGGTGGGGCCGCTGCTCAGCCGTCCGCGAGCAGTTTTTGCAGGGCACGCTGGTAGATCAGCGCCAGCTTGTCCAGCTCCGCCACCGGCGTGTGCTCGTCGATCTTGTGGATGGTGGCATTGATCGGTCCCAGCTCGACCACCTGGGCACCGGTGGGGGCGATAAAGCGCCCATCGGAGGTGCCACCGGCGGTGGACAGTTCAGTGTCCAGCCCGGCGATGTCCTTGATGGCAGCGACCACTGCATCGACCAGGGCGCCACGATCCGTCAGGAACGGTTGGCCGGACAGGTTCCAGTCAATGTCGTAATCGAGATTGTGCTCCGACAGGATCACTTCGGTGCGGGCCTTGAGCTGTGCGGCGGTGACTTCGGTGGAGAAGCGGAAGTTCATCAACACTTCACACATGCCTGGAATGACATTGGTGGCACCGGTGCCCGCGTTGATGTTGGAGATCTGGAAGCTGGTGGCGGGAAAAAAGGCATTGCCGTTATCCCAGACTTCATTGGTGAGCTCGGTCAGCGCCGGGGCCAACCGGTGAATCGGATTGTCCGCCAGATGCGGATAGGCAACATGCCCCTGGACACCTTTGACACGTAAGGTCGCGCCCAGCGATCCGCGTCGGCCGTTCTTGATGACGTCGCCAACCGTGTCAGTGGAGGACGGTTCTCCGACGATGCAGTAGTCAATTTTTTCGTTGCGCTGCTGCAGATGTTCGACCACCTTGACGGTGCCATTGATAGCCGGGCCTTCTTCATCGGCGGTAATCAGCAAGCCAATGCTGCCGACAAAATCCGGGTGCGATTCAACAAATTCCTCGATCGCCACCAGCATCGCCGCGATCGAGCCTTTCATGTCGGCGGCGCCGCGACCGTACAGCATGCCGTCACGAATTTCCGGCTCAAACGGTGGCGATTGCCACGCCTGCAAATCGCCGGTGGGCACCACGTCGGTGTGTCCGGCGAACACCAGCAGCGGCCCCTTGTCGCCAAGGCGCGCCCACAGGTTGTCGACGTCACCGAAGCGCAGGTGTTCGCACTGGAAGCCGAGCGCGGCGAGTTTGTCCGCCATCCACTGCTGGCAACCGGCATCATCCGGTGTCACCGACGCGCGGCGGATCAGTTCGCAGGTATATTCCAGCACTCGGCTCACGGGCGATCTCCGTTCGTTTTCTCTTTGGGTTTGTTTGGCTCTCCCCCTCATCGAGGGGGAGCTGGAGGGGGTGACGTCCGCTGCAAACGCAGCAACGTCTTGTTTGGCTGTGTA
Source organism: uncultured Alcanivoracaceae bacterium (assembly GCA_964389795.1). Lineage (GTDB taxonomy): Bacteria > Pseudomonadota > Gammaproteobacteria > Pseudomonadales > Alcanivoracaceae > JARGPN01. Next base: position 307,201 of record CAYMEY010000001.1, on the reverse strand, counting down.
CCCCTCCCCAACCCTCCCCTTTCAGGGGAGGGGGTTTGCTACCGCCTGGTGTTGCTCAATTATGTTTATGCAATTCTTCGTTGAGCTGGATAGCGCTCTTGTTGGTCACGCACTGCACCGCACCGGTGAGTGAGTTACGACGGAACAGCAGATCATTCTTGCCGGCCAGCTCACGTGCTTTCAGGTGTTCGACCACAGCGCCGGTGTCATCGAGCACTTCGACCTTGGTGCCAGCGGTGATATACAGGCCGGATTCGATCGTGCAGCGATCACCAAGCGGGATACCCGTGCCGGCATTGGCGCCGAGCAGACAGCCCTCGCCCAGTGCAATGATGATATTGCCGCCACCTGAGAGGGTACCCATGGTCGAGGCGCCGCCGCCAAGGTCTGAACCCTTGCCAACAAACACACCGGCGGAGATGCGGCCTTCGATCATGCCCGGGCCTTCGGTGCCGGCGTTAAAGTTGCAGAAGCCCTCATGCATGATGGTGGTGCCTTCGCCGATGTAGGCGCCCAGACGCACGCGTGCGGTGTCGGCAATGCGCACACCTTTGGGCACCACGTAATCGGTCATCTTCGGAAACTTGTCCACCGAGTTCACTTCCAGCAGGCGGCCATCCAGGCGTGCCATCAACTGGCGTTCAGTCAGCTCTTCCAGATCCACCGCGCCTTCGTTGGTCCAGGCGACGTTGGGCAGCAACGGGAAGATGCCGGTGAGGTTGGTGCCATGGGGTTTGACCAGTCGGTGCGACAGCAGGTGCAGTTTCAGGTAGGCCTCAGGGGTGCTCGACGGGGCACTGTCAGTCTCGAGAATCACCAGCACCACCGGACGACGGGATTCCTGCATGGCCACCGCATAGGAGGCGGCGTGTTCATTGCCGGCATCACGCCATTCGCGGGCGATATGCGAAATCTGGCGATGATTCAGCTCCAGTGCCACATTGCCGCCCTGATAATCCACCTCGTCGCGAATCGCTTGCACCAGCGCGCCGTCGGGATTGAGCATCGGGTCGGGGAAGTAGACTTCCAGCCAGTCATCATTGCGGTTCTGGGTGCCACAGCCCAATGCGAGGGCGAAATACTTGCTCATGGTCCTGTCCTGTTCTGGTGATGCAAATAAAAAATTGTCGCCGCCGCCAGCAGTGGGCGACGGCGTTGGCTATTATTTTTTCAGTGTCTGTTCCCAGACACCGGGATCAAAGCCGGCGAGCAGAATTGTACCCTGTTCGATCATCGGCCGCTTGATCAGCGATGGATTTTCCTGCGCCGCCGCCAGCGCATCCTTGCTGTCCATGGCCGCACGCCGGTCTTCTGGCAGCTTTTTCCAGCTGGTGCCGCGTTTGTTGATCACCGTGTCCCAGCCCAATTCGGCGATCCAGCATTTCACTTGTGCAGCGGGTGCGCCGGCCTTCTTGTAGTCATGAAATTCGTAGGCGATGTTGTGCTGGTCGAGCCAGGTGAAGGCTTTCTTCATGGTGTCGCAGCTTTTGATGCCGTAAATGCGCAGCACAGTCCTGTCCTTACAACGATTGGATGAAGTCGCGGATGCGTTCAGCACCTTCGCGGCACTCGTCGACGCTGGCCACCAGTGCCATGCGTACGCGCTGGGCACCCGGGTTTTTGCCGCCCACCTCGCGCGACAGATAACGGCCCGGCAACACTGTGACGTTCTGGCTGCGCTTGAGTTCGCGGGCGAAGGTTTCGTCACTGATGGGGGTTTTCGGCCACAGGTAAAAGCCGGCATCCGGTGCGCTGACGTCCAGTACGTCGCCAAGAATATTCAGCACCACTTCAAACTTCTGCCGATAGGCATCGCGATTGGCCTGCACGTGGGTTTCGTCCTGCCAGGCGGCGATGCTGGCCAGCTGATGGTGCATGGACATGGCGCAGCCGTGGTAGGTGCGGTAACGCAGGAACTGGCCGAGCACGTCGGCGTCACCGGCGACGAATCCGGAACGCAGGCCGGGCAGGTTCGAGCGTTTCGACAGCGAGTGGAATACCACGCAGCGGCGATAGTCATGCCGCCCCATGGCGGCACAGGCTTGCAGCAGGCCCGGCGGTGCTGTGTCGGTATAGATTTCCGAGTAGCACTCGTCGCTGGCAATGATGAAATCGTATTTGTCCGCCAGATTAATCAGCGCCTGCATTTGCGACACGGTCATTACGGCGCCGGTGGGGTTGCCCGGTGAGCAGATGTAGAGCAACTGGCAGCGCTTCCAGGTCTCGGCGGAGACAGCGTCGAAGTCCGGCTGGAAGCCGTTGCTGGCGGTGCACGGTAAATAGACCGGCTCTGCGCCGGCCAGCAGCGCTGCGCCCTCATAGATCTGGTAAAAGGGGTTGGGCATCAGTACCAGCGGTTGCTTGCGACGATCAATCACCGCCTGGGCAAAGGCAAACAGCGCTTCGCGGGTGCCGTTCACCGGTAACACCTGAGTATCGGCATCAAGCTGTTTGAGCTGAAAACGATGCTGCAGCCAACCGGCAATGGCTTGACGCAGCTCCGGGATGCCGGCGGTGGAAGGGTAACGCGCCAGCAGGTCGGTGTTGTCCGCCACCATGCGTTGCACAAAGTCCGGTGCCGGATGTTGCGGCTCACCAATCGACAGCGCGATATGTGGCCTGTCGACGACGCTGAGACCGGCAAACAGTTTGGCCAGCTTCTCGAACGGATAGGGGTGCAATAACTGCAAATCCGGATTCATGAGGTCTTCCTGTATTGGCGCCGGACCGGCTAGTCCCAGTTGCTGTTGTTGAGCTCTTCTTTGAGACGTTGTTGCAGGCGTTCACACAATTGCGGATCGGAGACTGGATCGCCATTGCGGTCGCTGACGAAGAACACGTCTTCAACACGCTCGCCAAGGGTGGCAATACGCGCATTCAGTACGGCAATGTCGAGCTCAGCCAGCACGCTGCCGATGCGAGCCAGCAGGCCGGGACGATCCAGCGTACGCACTTCCACTGCCGTGCGGTCATTATTGATGTCGTTGCTGATCATCACTTCCGTTGGCACATCAAAGTGCTTGTGCTGGCGCGGTATGCGTCGCTGCATCACTTCGCCAAACCGGGAAGGGTTGCGCAGCGTATCGGTCAGCAGTTTGCGGATGGCTTCAATACGCGGCGGATCGTTTCCGATTGGTGTGCCGTTCTCATCAAGCACGATATAGGTGTCCAGCGTAAAGCCGTCCGCTGAGGTAATGATGCGCGCATCGACAATGGTCAGGCCAAGCTGATCCAGCGCGTTGGTGGAGGCGGCAAACAGGTTGGCAATGTCCGGGGTGTAGATGAATATCTGCGTGCCACCTTCAATCTGGCCGCCGCTGCTTTCGCGCAACAGCACCAGTGGCGCCTGACTGTCCGTGCGCTTGAGGATGGCTTCAGTGTGCCAGGCAATGTCCATGGCGTTTTCGCGCAGGAAATATTCATCGCCGATGCCGGCCCATAGCGTATCTATGCGCGCTTCATCAACCTTGCGCTGTTTGAGAATTGCTTTCGCCGCGGCGCGGGTTTCATCCACCCAGTCCTGCTTGTCCACCGGGTTGTTGAGGCCGCGGCGCAGTGCACGCTTGGTTTCCCGGTACAACTGACGCATCAGCGAGGCGCGCCAGGAATTCCACAGATTCGGGTTGGTTGCATTGATATCGGCGATGGTCAGCGCGCACAGGTAGTCGAGATGGACAAGGTCACCGACCTGACGGGCAAATTCATGCACCACTTCGGGATCGGAAATATCCTTGCGCTGCGCTGTCACCGACATGGTCAGGTGGTTCTTCACCAGCCAGAACAACATCTTGCTGTCCCAGCTGGATAGGCCATGGCGCGTGCAGAAGGCGACCGCATCATCCGCGCCCAGAGTGGAGTGGTCGCCGCCACGGCCCTTGGCAATGTCGTGATACAGGCCGGACAGATACAGCAGCTCGGGTTTCGGCAAGCGGTAAAACACTTCATGGGCCAGCGGCAGTTGCTCGCGGGTGCTTTCGTAGCGCATACGGCGCATTTGACGCAGCACCATCAGGGTGTGGGCATCAACGGTATAAATATGGAACAGGTCGTACTGCATCATGCCGATCACCCGACCGAACTCGGGTAGATACTGGCCGAGTACGCCGTAGCGGGTCATGCGACGTAAATTGGTGTAAAGGTTGTAGGGCGTGCGAATCAGCTCCATGAACAGGCTGGTGTTGCGCAGGTCGTTACGGTAGGCGTCGTCAATCAGTTTGCGCTTTTCGATAATCAGCCGCACGGTGCTGGCGCGAATGCCCTTGATTTCCGGGTGTTGGCCGAGGATCACGAAGGCTTCCAGCAGTGCAGACGGTGAGCGATCAAACACTGTCTTGCTGGTGGCTTCGAGATAGTCGTTGCGCACCTGGAAGCGACGATTGATCTTGGTGACGTTTTCGCTGCCACCTTTCTGCAGAATGGTTTCGTCGAAATACTGCAGCAGCATTTCATTGAGCACGGAAATGCCCAGTGCTACCCGGTAGTAGCGCTTCATAAACTGTTCGACGCCAAGATTGGAGTCGGAGTCCTCGAAGCCGAATGCCTTGGCCATTTGCTTCTGGTAATCGAACAAAAGCCGGTTTTCGTTGCGCCCAGTTATCTCGTGCAGCACCCAGCGCACCCGCCACAGGTGGTCCTGGCATTTTTCCAGGATCGCGAATTCGTCTTCGGTGAGAAAGCCGGTGTCGACAATTTCGTGCAGGCTGTCAGCACCAAAGTGACGCTTGGCAATCCAGCCCACCATTTGCAGATCACGCAAACCGCCGGGTGCATTCTTCATGTCCGGCTCGAGACTGTACTCGGTGAAGTTGAATTTACGGTGGCGCGAGACCTGCTCTTCCCACTTGGCGGTAAAAAATTTGTCCGACGGCCAGATCTTGTTCGGCGCGGTACGACGACTGAGCGTTTCCTGCAGCTTCACCGGGCCGGCGAGCGTGCGCGCCTCCATAATATTGGTGGCGATGGTGATATCGGTGCTGGCCAGCTCCACGCATTCATCCAGCGTGCGTACTGCATGACCGATCTCCAGCCCCAGGTCCCACAGAAAGGCGACAAACTTTTCCAGCTTGTCGCACACCGGCTTATCCGGTTTGCCCTGGCTGAGTACCAGCAGATCAATGTCGGAATGGGGATGCAGTTCGCCGCGCCCGTAGCCGCCCACGGCGAGCAAGGCGAGCTGGTCCTGACTGCTGAGCGAAAACTGTTGCCATGCACATACCAGCACGTCATCCATCAGTGCGGCGCGCGCCTGCACCAGTTCACGGATGGAGGTGTCATGGAAATGGCTGTGCAGGCGCTTTTGTTCCTGCTCCAGATATTCGCGCGCCGGTTTTCCCGGATGCGGTTTCTGGCTCAGATGTTCCAGCAATTGTTCGCGTGTCAGGGAAGGCGTCAGGCTCACAGAGTCTCTCAGGGCAGGTCAGTTTCTTCGCGGCGTTTGGTCAACACGTCAAAACCGTCTTTGGTCACGGCGATGGTGTGTTCCCACTGGGCTGACAGCTTGTGGTCCTTGGTCACCGCTGTCCAGCCATCGGGCAGCAATTTTGTTGCCGCCTTGCCGGCGTTGATCATCGGTTCGATGGTGAACACCATGCCTTGCTCCAGCACCAGTCCGGCGCCAGGCTTGCCGTAGTGAAGTACCTGCGGGTCTTCGTGGAACACTTCGCCGATGCCGTGGCCGCAATATTCACGTACCACGGAAAAGCGCTGGGCCTCGGCATGCTGCTGGATCGCATGGCCAATATCGCCCAGCGTGGTGCCTGGCTTGACCAGCTCGATGCCTTTCATCATGCACTCGCGGGTGACCTGGATCAGGCGCTTGGCCAGGGTGCTGCCCTCGCCGACGATAAACATCTTGCTGGTATCGCCATGCCAGCCGCCCTTGATGACGGTGACGTCGATATTGATGATGTCGCCTTTCTTCAGCACTTTCTTGTCAGTCGGGATGCCGTGGCAGACCACATGGTTGACCGAAGTGCAGATCGACTTCGGGTAGCCACGGTAGCCGAGCGGGGCCGGGACAGCGCCTTGCACGTCGACAATATGCCGGTGGCAGATCCGGTCCAGCTCTTCGGTAGTCACGCCGGGGACAACATATTCCCCAATCATTTCAAGGACTTCGGCGGCCAGCTGGCCGGCCACACGCATTTCCTCGATTTGCTCAGGGGTTTTCAGGGTAACGGACATAACGTGCGGGAAACTCCAGCGAAATCATAAAGTTGAGCGATTCTACGGGAGCCGGTACGGGATGGCGAGGCGGACATTCGTCGTTGTCGCGCAGGGGGCGTTATGGTATAAAGCGCGCGCCTTGGCACCGGCTCAGCAGGCGCAGCATTGTACCCGCAGGGCAGTGACCAAGGGAAATCCACACCTGTTCCGACACTTGTCTTTGGGTGCCTGCCTCTTCCGCGTAGTCAACACGTGTGCAAAGGGGACGGGTTTAGGCAAGCGGGAGCAGGGAGGCCCAACCCAAACGGAGACATCCTATGACCAGCGTAACCATGCGCGATATGCTCAAGGCCGGTGTACATTTCGGCCACCAGACCCGGTTCTGGAACCCGAAAATGAAGCCGTTCATTTTCGGTGCTCGTAACAAGATTCACATCATCAACCTGGAAAAGACCCTGCCGCTGTTCAACGACGCCCTGACGTTCGTGAACAAACTGGCTGCCAGCAACAACAAGGTACTGTTCGTCGGTACCAAGCGTGCAGCGCAGAAAGTGGTCAAGGAAGAAGCCCAGCGTTGTGGCATGCCTTATGTCGACCACCGTTGGCTCGGCGGCATGCTGACCAACTGGAAGACCATTCGCCAGTCGATCAAGCGTTACCGTGATCTGGAAGCCCAGGCAGCGGACGGCACCTTCGACAAGCTGACCAAGAAAGAAGCGCTGATGCGCGCCCGTGAGATGGAAAAGCTGGAGCGCTCCATCGGCGGTATCAAGGACATGGGCGGTCTGCCGGATGCCCTGTTCGTGATCGACGTTGACCACGAAGACATCGCTGTACTGGAAGCCCGCAAACTGGGTATTCCGGTGATTGCTGTGGTCGATACCAACTCTGATCCGGACGGCGTTGATTACCTGGTACCGGGTAACGACGATGCCATCCGCGCCATCCAGCTGTACGTGACCGCCATGGCGGACGCCATTCTGGAAGGCCGTCAGTACGCTGCCAACACCAAGCCGGCTGAGAAAGACGGTTTTGTGGAAGTGGCTGAAGGCGACGAAGCGTCTGCGGAGTAATCCCGCGCAGACACGGCTGTAAATGAAGCGGGGCCTGGTGCCCCGCTGTCATATTTTCTGGCAGCTGCTGCGGCAGCTGCGCAACGCATCCAGTATTGAGAGGACTATCATGGCTGCTGTAACTGCTGCTCTGGTGAAAGAACTGCGTGAACGTACCGGTCTCGGCATGATGGAGTGCAAGAAAGCACTGGTCGAAGCTGACGGTGATATCGAGCGCGCCATTGATGACATGCGTAAATCCGGTCAGGCCAAGGCGGCCAAGAAAGCCGGCCGTACTGCCGCAGAGGGCGCCATTGCGGTGGCGGTCAGTGCTGACGGCAAGCAGGCGGTGATGATCGAGATCAACTCGGAAACCGACTTCGTTGCCCGTGACGACAACTTCCTCGGTTTCTGCGACAAGGTGGCCAAGGCTGCGCTGGCTGCGAACGAGGCGGATGTGGCCAAGATCGCTGAGCTGACCACTGACGACGGCAAGACCATCGAGGAAACCCGTCAGGCACTGGTACAGAAAATCGGTGAGAACATCCAGGTGCGTCGCGGTGCAGTACTGGCTGCGCAAGGCACCATTGGCGCCTATGTGCACGGTGGCAAGATCGGTGTACTGGTGGCCATGAAAGGCGGCGACGCCGAGCTTGGCAAAGACGTGGCCATGCATGTGGCAGCGGTAGCGCCGATGGTTGTTCGCGGTGAAGACGTGCCGGCCGAAACGCTGGAAAAAGAGAAAGAAATTATCCGTGCCCAGCCGGACATGGAAGGCAAGCCGGCCGAGATCGTCGAGAAAATGCTCGGTGGCCGTATCAGCAAGTTCCTGAAAGAAGTGAGCCTGCTGGATCAGCCGTTCGTAAAGAACCCGGACACCACCGTTGGCAAGCTGGTGAAAGACGCTGGCGCTGATATCGATACCTTTGTTCGTCTGGTGGTGGGTGAAGGCATTGAGAAAGAGCAGGTGGATTTCGCCGCGGAAGTGGCGGCTGCTGCCAAGGGCTGATGTGCCGGCCTGATCGAATAGAAAGCCCCGCATTGCGGGGCTTTTTTTATGCGTGCGTGTCGTCAGCCAGATGCCGCCAGCTGTTTGAAGAACGCACTGGAAAAGTCATCCGCCGGAAAAAAGGTTTCCACGCGCAGCTCCTCTGAGGTGATATCCAGAGCCGTGCCAAAACTGGAGATCATCGAAAACACTTTCAGTGACTGGCCGCCGAGATTGATATCCAGCGGCAGAAACGGTGGCGGGGTACTGCTCCAGACATGCTGCCGCCAGTTGGTCGGCACGCCCGGCAATGCCTGAAGCGATTCGAACAGTTGCTGCAACGCGCTATTGGCCGGTGCGGCACTGACTTCACGGTACAGCCGCGACATCAGAAAGTTGGCGGTGTCGGTCCAGTTGTTGAGTAGCGGTTGCATGCCTTGCGGATGCAGTGTCAGGCGCATGACGTTGGGCTCGTCCGCACAGCCGACACGCTGCCAGACCTGCTCGGGTGCGCCCAGCAGTCCAAGGAAGCGCTGACAGGCCTGATTACCCATCAACATGTTCCATTGCGGGTCGATCACCAGCGCCGGAAACGGCTCGTGATGCGCCAGCATCATCTCCAGTGCCTGCCGCACCGCGGCCATCGCCTCACTGTCGAGACTGCGTTGCTGGAACAGCGGCGCAAAACCCGCCGCTTGTAGCAGCTGGTTGCGTTCGCGCAATGGCAGATCGAGTGCTTCCGACAGCTGCTGGATCATCTCGCGGCTCGGTTGGGCGCGGCCAGACTCCAGAAAGCTCAGGTGACGTTGCGACACGCCAGCGTCCAGCGCCAGTGTCAGTTGCGAGCATTTACGTGCGCCGCGCCAGCCACGCAGCAGCTCGCCAAAGGCGTGGGTGTGGTCAGTGGCAGCGTGGATGGACATGGGCACCTCCGGATCAGGCCGTCAGTATCGGCACAAATACATCGGCTCACGATTACCTGTGAGGTAATTGAGGCGATGACGTCGCCGGTTCAGTCTGCACAGGAATCAAACAACAGGCGAGGAACACATCATGAACGTGAAGAAACTGGTGTTGTGGATGGTGCTGGTGGATTTTGCCCTGTACAGCAGCTGGGTATTGTGGGAGGTCGGTTACGTTGGCATTTGGGCGGCCGGGCTGGCTTCGCCGGCGAGCCTGCAGATATTGCTTGATCTGGTGATCTGCGCCGGGTTGTTCTGTGTCTGGTTGGTGGCGGATGCCCGTCAGCGTGGCATTAATCCCTGGCCCTGGGTGGTGGCGACACTGGCGCTGGGGTCGCTGGCGCCGCTGACTTATCTGATCTTGCGTGAGTCACGCTCTGTCCCGGCAGCACAGCCGGCCTGATCCGCACTCGCCAATACACCTGCCAGCGATGCTGGCAGGTGCCTAATCGGCTTCCCGCTGCAGCTGGAAGAAAAACGGCTGCGCCATGCCCTTCATGTCCATCAGACCGAGTACGCGGTCGTCATCCAGCTTGCGGAACACATCATTGATTGGCAGGTCATCGTAGAGCATGGCGGCGGTGAGCTGCCCACGGTGCTCGATCATGCGCAGGCGTGCACGCCCCCGACCAGTCCGCAGTAGCGGCATCAGTAGCTGGAACACGCGGCCCAGCAGGGCACTGTCCGGTGTCGGCAGGCGGTGCAGCAGTGTCATCGGCATCAGCGCCGGGTTCAGCCGCATCAGGCCGCCGGAGAGGCCACGAAACACCAGCGGATCGACATGATCGGCGCTGCGGAAGCGTTTGCCGTGCCAGTGACAGGCTTCGAGCACACCGTCGAGGCGGTGGCCGGTGACCACGCCGGCGCCACGCCAGGCGCCGAGCATAAAGTCGGTGTCGACGGCGGGTAGTCGGTCGAACAGTGCCAGCGCCTGGTCGGTGGACAGCGGTGTAGTGGGCAAGTGCAGGTTGGACATGCGGCCTCCGGCGGGGCTGACGGTGGCGCTCATGCTAGCCGGCGGCAGCGGAGCTCGCTATGACCCGGGTGTGAGCGGATTGGTCAGCCTGACGGCGGCACTGATTGCTCAAAAAAGCAACGTGCACAGCGGCTTGGGCAGGCTTTTTTGCCGTTGGCGTAGTGAAAAATGGGCCAATTGGTGCCCGCTTGGGCTAGAATCGCTCCCCGGATTACTGTGCCCGTGACCGCCACCGCATACCGGAGAATTGGATATGTCAGTCAGCAAGGATCGATCGCCCCGCTATAACCGTATTTTGCTGAAACTGAGTGGTGAGGCGCTGGCGGGCGAAGAGGGCTTTGGCATCGATCCAAAGGTGCTGGATGCCATGTCGCTGGAGATCGGCCAACTGGTCGGTATCGGTGTTCAGGTTGGACTGGTAGTGGGTGGCGGCAATTTGTTCCGCGGTGCGGCACTGCAGGCGTCTGGTCTTGATCGGGTCGCCGGCGACCATATGGGCATGCTTGCCACGGTCATGAACGGTCTGGCCATGCGTGATGCGCTGGAACGTTCCAACATTCGTACTCGCCTGATGTCTGCCATTCCCATGAGTGGGGTGGTTGAGCATTACGATCACCGCAATGCGATTCGCAATCTCAAGAACGGAGAAGTGGTGATTTTCTCCGCCGGTACTGGCAATCCTTTCTTCACCACCGACTCCGCCGCCTGCCTGCGTGGCATAGAAATCGGTGCGGATGTGGTGCTCAAGGCCACCAAGGTGGATGGCGTGTTTGACGATGATCCGGAGAAGAATCCGAATGCCGTCAAGTATGACCGACTCAGCTATGACGAAGTGCTCGATCGCAAGCTCGGCGTCATGGACTTGACCGCAATCTGCCTGTGTCGTGACCACGGCATGCCGCTGCGGGTTTTCAATATGAACAAGAAGGGTGCCCTGCTCAGCCTGATGCTGGGCAGCAGTGAAGGCACATTGGTTGAAGCCGCCTGAACGGCGGATGTAGAGAGGACGAGATTGTGATTGAAGATATCAAGAAGGACGCCGAGACACGTATGAAGAAAAGTCTCGATGCGCTCGAGACGGCGTTCAAGAAAGTGCGCACTGGTCGTGCCCACCCCAGTTTGCTGGATACCATTTCCGTGAGCTATTACGGTGCTGACACGCCACTCAAGCAGGTTGCCAATGTGGGTGTTGAAGAAGGCCGCACTCTGGTGGTCACCGCGTTCGACAAGGCGCTGATTCCGCTGATTGAAAAAGCCATCATGGCGTCTGACCTCGGTTTGAATCCTTCTACTGCTGGTACTGTGATTCGTCTGCCGTTGCCGCCGCTGACGGAAGAAACCCGTCGAGATCTGGTCAAGGTGGTGCGTGCTGAAGCCGAAGGTGCGCGGGTGGCAATTCGCAATATCCGTCGCGATGCGAACAGCGATCTCAAGGAGCTGCTTAAGGAGAAGGAAATTTCCGAAGACGAGGAGCGTCGCGGCGAGGAACAGATTCAGCAGCTGACTGACAAGATGGTGGCTGGTGTCGAAGTGAGGCTGAAAGAGAAGGAAGAGGAGTTGATGACGGTTTAACCGCCATCCTCAGACTTGCAGGGAGTAAGAGATCGGGCTGTTGTCAGCCCGATTTTGTTTATGAGCGATAAGCCAATTTCATCTGCCCCGGATGTGCATGCATCGCAGGGCGCCATGCCGCGTCACGTTGCCATCATCATGGACGGCAACAACCGCTGGGCGCGCGCGCGTGACTTGCCGGGCGCCGAAGGGCACCGCGCCGGCGAGCGCGCAGTGCAGACAGTGATTCAGTTTTGCGCCCGCCAGGGTGTCGAGCTGGTAACGCTGTTTGCGTTCAGCTCGGAAAACTGGCGGCGTCCCGAAGATGAAGTCAATCATCTGATGGCGCTGTTTCTGCGCGCGCTGGATCAGCGTGTCGACGAACTGCATGAAAAGAATGTGCGCATCCGGTTTATCGGTGACCGCACGGCCTTCGAGCAGGATTTGCGCGATGGCATGCTGCGTGCCGAGCGGCTGACTGAGAATAACGCACTCATGACGGTGGCGATTGCAGTCAACTATGGCGGCCAGTGGGATATGGCGCAGGCCGCGCGGACGTTGGCGACGCAAGTGGCGCAGGGTGTCCTGCAGCCGGAGCAGATTGATGCGGCGCGGGTGCAGCAGCAATTGAGTCTCGGTGATGAAGCGCCGGTCGATCTGCTGATTCGAACCGGTGGCGAGCAGCGCATCAGCAACTTTTTATTGTGGCAGGCGGCCTATGCAGAGTTCTGGTTCACGCCAGTGCTGTGGCCGGATGTCGATGAGCAGGTAATGGCCGCGGCGTTTGCAGAATATGCCGGGCGTCAGCGTCGCTTTGGTCGCAGCGGTGTCGAGGTGGCACAGCTGAAAGGAGAGTCCGAATGTTGAAATTGCGGATCATTACCGCATTGGTGCTGCTGCCGATTGTTCTGGGCGCGGTGTTTTTTACCGATCGTCAGCTGTTTGTCTGGATCGCCGGCTTCTTCTTTATAGCGGCGGGCTGGGAATGGTCCTCGATGATCAAGGGCGCGGCGATGCCGGTGCGCGTGATCTGGATGTTGGTGCTGGCGGCTGCAATGGCGGCGGCGGAGCTGTATCGGCCGGCGTGGTTGCTGACCTGGCTGCCGTTCTGGTGGCTGTTGGCGTTGTTCGCCGTGTTGGCTTATCCCCGTGCCAGCGGCGTCTGGCATAGCCTGCCGGTGCAGGCGCTGATCGGTGTGCTGCTGCTGGTGCCGAGCTGGCAGGCGGTGGTGCAGGTGCAGCAGCAGGGCGCGGTGGGTCTCGCTGGTCCCTGGGCGTTGATGTTTATTCTGGTCTGGGTGTGGGCAGCGGATACCGGTGCCTATTTCGCCGGCCGCGCATTTGGCCGCCACAAGCTGGCGCCGAGCGTCAGTCCCGGCAAGACCATCGAGGGGCTGATTGGCGGTGCGGCGCTGGCGCTGACCGTGGTCGCGCTGGTGGCATGGTTCGGGCCGGTCACTGGCAACCGCCAGGCGTTGCTGCTGGTGGCGCTGGTGACTGTGCTGGCGTCGGTGCTGGGCGACCTGTTTGAAAGCATGGTCAAGCGTCAGGCAGGCGTAAAGGACAGTGGCACCATGCTGCCGGGTCACGGCGGCATGCTCGATCGTATCGATAGTGTTACCGCCGCCTTGCCTGTGGCTCTGGCGGGCTTCACCCTGACCGGCCTGCCGGGAGGCGTATAACGTGCAGCAGGTGACCGTGCTCGGCAGCACCGGCAGCATTGGCGTTCAGACATTGCAGGTGATGGCAATGCATCCGGAGCGCTACCGTCCATTTGCGCTGGTGGCATTCACGCGCTGGCAGGCGCTGGCGGAGCAGTGCCTGACGTTCAAGCCGCGCTATGCGGTGCTGCGCGACGAGCAGGCGGCCGCGCAGCTCCGGAACCATCTTTCCGGGCTTGGGTCAGACACCGAAGTGCTGGGCGGCGAAGCGGCCATGGACCAGGTGGCGTCGGCGGCCGAAGTGGACACAGTGGTGGCGGCGATTGTCGGTGCTGCGGGGGTGCGGCCCACGCTGGCGGGCGTCAATGCCGGCAAACGCATTCTGCTGGCCAACAAGGAAGCGCTGGTGGTGACCGGCAAACTGTTTATGGATGCGGTCAGTCAGTCAGGTGCCACGCTGATTCCGGTGGACTCCGAGCACAATGCGATTTTCCAGTGCCTGCCACCGTCGGGGGGCACTAACGGTATCAGCAAGTTGATGCTGACGGCCTCAGGCGGACCGTTTCGAGAGCTGGATGCGCAAGCGCTGCGGCAAGTGACGCCGGCGCAAGCAATCCGCCATCCGAATTGGGATATGGGGCCAAAGATCTCCGTGGATTCCGCCACCTTGATGAACAAGGGGCTGGAGTTGATTGAAGCGAGCTGGCTGTTTGCCATGCCGTCAGAAAAAATCGAGGTAGTAGTGCATCCGCAGAGCGTGATCCACTCAATGATTGAATACGAAGACGGCTCAGTGCTGGCGCAACTGGGCACGCCGGATATGCGTACGCCGATTGCCTGCGCACTGGCGTGGCCGCAACGTATCGCCTCCGGTGCTCCTAAACTTGATTTCACCCAGCTTGGCGCCTTGCAGTTTGAGCCTGCCGATCTGCAACGTTTTCCCTGCCTGCGCCTGGCCCGACAAGCGCTGGAAGCCGGCGGCACCACCACTGCTGTACTCAACGCCGCCAACGAAGTGGCGGTGGCGGCCTTTCTACAGGAGCGGATCGGCTTTGCCGACATCGCCGACTGCGTGGAAGCCGCACTGGACCGCATACTCGCGCCTAACTGCAAGACCATCGATGACGTGCTGGCGGTGGATCAGGCCACCCGGCGCTTCGTTGATGTGCGCGTAAACGCGCTGGGCGGCTGACGTGATCACCGTAATCGCTTTTCTCGCCGCTATTGTCGTCATCGTTGCCGTGCACGAGTACGGTCACTATCTGGCCATGCGCCTGTTTGGTGTGCGTGTGCTGACGTTTTCAATCGGCTTTGGCCCGCGCCTGCTGAGCTGGCGTAATCGTGCCGGCACCGACTTTACCCTGGCGGCGATTCCGCTGGGAGGCTTCGTCAAACCCCTGGACCGTCGCGATACCGAGTTGGCACCCGGGGAGGAACAGTACGACTTCTCCGGCAAACCGGCCTGGCAGCGGGTGATCACCTATGCCGCAGGCCCCTTCTTCAATTTACTGCTGGCGACGTTGTTGATCTGGTCGTTACTGCTGGACGGCGAGCAGGTGCGGGCACCGATTCTTGCCGCACCCAAGGCGGACAGTGCTGCCGCCGTGGCGGGTCTGCGTGCCGATGATGAAATCGTGGCGGTCGGCGATCGTCACACCGATAGCTGGAACGGTGTCATCAACGCCTTGCTTGAGCATGTTGGTGACGATCAGCCGGTGCCGGTGACAGTTCAGCGCGGCGCTGACAGCGTCACCCTGCCATTGTCACTGCAGGCCTGGGAACAGTCGCCGGACAAGCATCCGCTCGAGGTGCTGGGTTTTGGCCCGCGGCCAATGCCGGCGGTGGTGGGCGAGGTAGTGGCGGACAGTCCAGCGGCAGTTGCAGGCCTGCGCGAGGGCGACCGTATTGTGGCTGTCGACGGCCAGTCGGTGAGCGGCTGGGATGAATGGGTGTCGGTTATCCAGTCCCGGCCGGGTGTGGCGTTGACGCATCAAGTGGTGCGTGGCGGCAGTGAACGCACCTTGATATTGACGCCGCAGACAGTGGAGCGTGACGGCAAGCCCTCCGGGCAGGCCGGTGTGCGTGTCCGAGTCGATGTTGCCGAGTTCAGAGAGATTCATTATGGTCCGGTCGCGGCCATGGCCGAGGCGGTCACCCGTGTGGTCGATCAGTCGTGGTTAATGGTGCAGACGTTCGGCAAGTTGCTGACGCTGAAACTGTCGCTCAAAGCCACCGGCGGTTTGCCGACCATCGCCGAAGCCGCTGGTTCGTCTGCTGCCATGGGCGTGGCTGCCTTCATCAGTTTTCTGGTGTTTCTGAACATCATGCTGGGCACGGTCAACCTGCTGCCAATACCGATGCTGGATGGCGGCTGGATTGTGTTTGGTGTGATTGAAATGATTATTCGCAGACCCCTGCCAGAGCGTTTCCTGATGCAGGCGCAGGTAGTGGGTTTCTTTCTGGTAATTAGCCTGGTGTTGGTGACCAACATCTACGATGTCGTACGTCGATTAGCGTGACGTTCTGGGGGAAGTTTGCTGCTTAACTGTGTTCGGTCACTGGGCCTGGTGCTGTTGCTGTTGTCGAGTTTGGCGATGGCACTGGAGTCGTTTCGTGTGCGCGATATCCGTGTCGAAGGCTTGCAGCGCTTACCGATCGAACGGGTGTTTCTTAACCTGAATGTCAGCAGTGGCGATCTGGTTGATGCCGAGCAGCTGGCGCAGGCGGTCAAGCGTTTATACGGCAGTGGCGACTTTGAAGACGTGCAGATTGGTCGCGACGGTGATGTGCTGGTGGTGGTGGTGTCCGAGCGGCCTTCGATTGCCCGTATCGAACTTGAGGGCAACAAATCGATTGACGAAGACCAGTTGCGCTCCGGCCTGAAAGAGTCCGGGCTGGTCGAGGGTGCGGTCTACCGTCGCTCGACGTTGTCGGGTATCGCTGGCGAACTGCAGCGCCAATATGTTTCCCAGGGCCGTTATGGTGCGAAGGTCGACACCGAAGCCGTGCCGTTGCCACGCAATCGGGTGGCACTGAAAATCAAGATTTACGAAGGCAAGCCGGCGCGTATTCGCGACATCAATATTGTTGGCAACACTCTGTTCAGTGACGAAGAGCTGTTGCAGGTGTTTGAGCTCAAGCCGTCCCACCTGTGGTCGTTTATCAAGGGTGACGACAAGTATGCACGCGAAAAGCTCTCCGGTGATCTGGAACGCCTGCGTTCATGGTATCTGGACCGTGGCTATGTCAATTTTTCCATAGAGTCGACTCAGGTTGCCGTGACGCCAGATCGGCGCGAAGTGTATATCACCGCCAATGTAGTAGAGGGTAAGCGCTACAAGGTCGGTGAGGTCAAACTGGCCGGTGACCTGGTGGTTGATGAAGAGCAGCTCAAGCCGTTGCTGGTGGTACGTCGTGACCAGATATTCTCCCAGCAGCTGATGACCTATTCCAGCGACTTGCTTACCCGTCGTCTTGGTAACGAAGGCTACACCTTTGCCAAGGTGAATGGCTTTACCGAGATCAATGAAGACGATGAAACCGTTGATGTGACCTTCTTTGTTGATCCGGGACGCAAGGTGTATGTCCGCCGAATCAGTTTCTCTGGCAACAGCAAGACCACTGATGAGGTTATGCGTCGGGAAATGCGTCAGTTTGAAACCGCACCCGCCAACTCTGCCTTGATTGATTTGTCCCGTGAGCGCCTGCAGCGATTAGGTTATTTCGCCACCGTGGACGCCGACACTGCACGCATACCGGGTGCTGAAGATCTGGTCGATGTGGACTTCAAGGTTGAAGAGCAGCCTTCAGGTTCGATTGGTGCAAATGTTGGTTACTCTGACGCCAGTGGATTCATTTTTGGCGCCAACGTCAGCCAGAACAATTTCCGTGGCACGGGTAACCGCGTGTCCTTCTCTTTGAGTCGCAGTGATGTGCGCGACTCCTACAGCTTTTCGCACTATAACCCGTACTACACCCTTGATGGCGTCAGTCGCGGTTTCAGTCTTTACTACTCGGCAATCGATTACGATCAAACGTCGGTCGCTTCGTATGCTGCAGACCGCGCGGGCGCCAGTGTCACCTACGGTTATCCGATTTCCGAGTATGCGCGATTGAGCTTTGGTTTCGGCTTCGACAGCATTGATATTACCACCGGCGATTTTGTTGCCTATGACATTGCTGCGTTTCTCGCCGCGGAGGGCACCAAGTTTAATGCCTACAAACTCAACGCCGGTTGGCAGAAAAGTACGCTCAATCGCGGTGTGCTCCCCGATCGTGGCTGGTCGCAGAATCTGGCGCTGGAAGTGGCTGCGCCTGGCAGCGACTATCTGTTCTACAAGGCCACCTGGAACGGCCAACGTTATTTCCCTGTTACCCGTCGTTGGGTAGTGCGCACGAGAGCGGATCTGGGCTTCGGTGATGGCTATGGCTCGGATCTGGTGTTGCCGTTCTATGAAAATTTTTACTCCGGCGGCATTGGCTCGGTGCGAGGCTACGAATCGCGTTCGCTTGGACCGCGATCTCCGACACTGTTGTCGGTTCAGGCCGGTACGGTCGATCCGGATCCAGACCCGATTGGGGGCAATCTGCTGATGGAGGGCAGCATGGAGCTGATCTTCCCGACACCATTTGCCCCGCAAAGCCGCAGCGTGCGAACCTTCCTGTTTGCCGACGCGGGCAACGTGTTTCAGACGGAGCAGATCAATAATCTGTTCGAGTTTGATACTTCTGAGTTACGCTACTCTGCGGGTATAGGCCTGACCTGGCTAACCGCGATTGGCCCGCTCAGCTTTAATTTCGCAAAACCAATCAAGGACCAGGACGGCGATGAAACGGAATCCTTCCAGTTTTCGCTCGGTCAGGTGTTCTAGGAGGCATTATGAAAATAACCAAATGGGCAGTGTGTGTAATGTTGTTGTTGCCGGCGCTGGCGACTGCAGAGATCAAGATTGGCGTGATCGATCCGCTCACCGCGATTGCCGAAACGGCAGAAGTGAAAACACGCACTGGCAAGATGGAGCAGGACATCAAGACCAAGCAAGCAGAGCTTGAAGTGTTGCGCTCCGACATCATGGAGATTGAGGAAAAGCTGAAGAAAGATGGCTTGACCATGAGTAAGGATGCGCAGAAGGAGCTGGCCGATAAGCGCGATGCCAAGATGCTTGATTTCCGTTCCCGTCAACAGCTTGCCCAGCGCAGTGTTGAAGAGGGTCGTAATGAAATGCTGCAGTTGATGGAGCCACGACTGAAGCAGGCTATTGATGAAGTGGTGAAAGACAAAAAGCTGGATCTGGTGATTAATCGTCAGGCGGCATTGCACGTCAGTGAAGCGATGGACATCACCCGTGAAGTGACTCAGAAAATGAACCAGATGAAGTAAAACCGACATGGCTGAGCTGACGCTTGAACAGATAGCGCAGGAGTTGGGCGCAGTGCTGCACGGGGACGGAGCGATCACCGTGTCCGGGCTCGGCACGCTCAAGTCAGCCGGGCCGGGTGAATTATCCTTTCTGGCCAACCCGCGCTACCGCAGCCAGCTTCAGCATACGACTGCGGCCGCAGTGCTGTGTACGCCGGATCAGGTGGCAGATTGTCCGGTGCCGGCGTTGGCCGTGGCGCAACCCTATCTGGCGTTTGCTCGAATCAGTCATCGCTTTGACCGGCGCCCGGCGCCGGGTGCTGGCGTACATCCCTCTGCAGTGGTGGCCGAGGGCGCGAAGGTGGATCCGGGTGCGTCGTTGGGGGCCAATGTGGTGGTGGAAGAGGGCGCCGAGATCTGCGGCGGTGCCGTTATCATGGCGAACTGCTATATTGGCGCGCGCAGTTATATTGGTGCCGGCGTCCGGCTGTCGCCGGGCGTGGTGATTTACCATGATGTCAGCATTGGTGCCCGTACCCTGATTCACGCTAATACTGTCATTGGCTCGGACGGCTTCGGTTTTGCGCCGACCAGGCAGGGTTGGCAGAAGATTGCGCAGGTCGGTGGTGTGCGCATCGGTGAAGACTGCGACATCGGCGCCTGCACCACCATTGATCGAGGTGCGATCGAAGACACCCTGATCGGTAATGGTGTGATTATCGATAATCAGGTGCACATCGCCCATAACGTCGTCATCGGTGACCATACCGCTCTGGCCGGCAAAGTGGGGGTGTCAGGAAGTAGCAAGATTGGCAGCCGCTGCATGCTGGGTGGCGCCGCGGGTATCGCAGGTCACCTTGAGATCGCCGACGATGTGCAGATCCTCGGCATGAGTCTGGTGTCGGGATCAATCACCCGCGCTGGCGTCTATGCGTCCGGGTCGCCGATTGATGATCAGGCCAACTGGCGCAAGAATGCTGTGCGGTTTAGACACCTTGATGAGCTGTTCCGGCGCGTCAAGGCGCTGGAAAAACGTGGCGACAAGGACAGCTGAGCGCTTGCTGCCACTCAGGACAGGATGAACATGGAATCCATTGAAGTCAGGAATTACCTTCCCCATCGCTACCCGTTCTTGTTGGTGGATCGCGTGATCAGCGTCAACGCCGGTGAAGAAGTGGTCGCGATCAAGAATGTCAGTATCAATGAGCCCTACTTTAATGGGCACTTTCCTGACGAACCGATCATGCCGGGCGTACTGATCATTGAAGCGCTGGCGCAGGCAGCTGGCGTACTGGGCTTTGTTTCCCAGGATCGGCTGCCCAGTGATAATTGCATGTATGTCTTGTGTGGTGTGGATAACGCCCGCTTCAAACGTCGTGTCGTGCCCGGCGATCAGCTCGAGTTGCGTGCCCGTCTGGTGGCGATCAAACGCAATATCCTCAAGTTCTCCGGCGCGGCCTATGTTGACGGTCAGCTGGTGGCATCGGCGGATCTGATCGTTGCCGAGCAATCACGACAGGGGTGAACCGCGTCGCGACCTGCCAAGAGCTGTTCAGGTAATCTGTGTCAATACTGTGATGTCTGACCGAGAGCTGGAAATTCGATGATACATCCCTCTGCGATTATTGATCCGGCCGCAAAGCTGGCCAGCGACGTTCAGGTTGGTCCCTACAGCGTGATCGGTGCCGATGTCGAGATCGGTGCCGGTACCGTGGTCGGTCCCCATGTAGTGATTCGCGGGCCGACGCGAATCGGCGCAGGCAACCGGATATTCCAGTTTTCGTCAATTGGCGAAGAGTGTCAGGACAAGAAGTACAAGGGCGAACCGACTCGCCTTGAAATTGGTGACAACAATGTCATTCGTGAAGGGGTGACCATGCACCGCGGCACGGTGCAGGACCAGGGCCTGACCAAAGTCGGTGATAACAACCTGTTCATGGCACAAGTGCATGTCGCCCATGATTGTGTGGTGGGCAGCAATTGTGTGCTGGCCAATAACGCCACACTGGCCGGGCACGTACATGTTGGTGACGGCGTATTGCTGGGTGGTTTTACCGGCGTCCATCAGTTCTGCCGCATTGGTTCGTTTGCCATGGCGTCACTGTACTCAGTGGTGAACATGGATATTCCTGCCTTTGTTACCGTCCAGGGTTATCCCGCGCGTGCGCGTGGCATGAACTTCGAGGGCATGAAGCGGCGCGGCTACAGCAAGGAATTGATTGCCTCTTTGCGTGCGGCATACCGCACTGTTTACCGCACTGGTCTGACGTTGGCGGAAGCGCTGGAGCAGTTGGCTCCGCTGACCGCTGACAGTGCTGAAATGCGGTTGTTTGTTGATTCCATCAAGGCCAGTGAGCGCGGCATCACGCGCGAACAATGAGTGCCCTTGCCGAAAAAACCATCGCCATCGTTGCCGGAGAAGCGTCCGGCGATATTCTCGGTGCTGGCCTGATTGCCGCCATTCGAAGTCGTTACCCGGCATGCCGTTTTATCGGTGTTGGCGGGTCGCGCATGATCGCAGCCGGTCTCGAGTCGCGCTTTGATATGGATCGGCTTTCGGTGATGGGTATCACTGAAGTGTTGGGTCGCCTGCCTGAGCTGTTACGTCGGCGTCGCGATCTGATCGCGCATATCGTTGATCAGCGCGCCGACCTTTACATCGGTATCGACTCCCCCGATTTCAATCTTCCTATCGCCGCGCGCTTGCATCGGCTTGGTATCCGCACCGCACATTACGTCAGCCCGTCGGTCTGGGCGTGGCGGCAGGGGCGGGTAAAGGGTATTCGCGCCAGCATTGATCTGATGCTGACACTGCTGCCGTTTGAGGCGGATTTCTACGTCGAGCATCAGGTGCCGGTGGAGTTCGTCGGCCACCCGCTGGCCGACCAGATCCCGGTACAGGTGGATCAGCCTGCCGCCCGCGCGCAGTTGGGTTTGCCTGCAAACGGGCGCGTGGTGGCGGTGCTGCCCGGCTCGCGCGGCGGCGAGGTACGCTATATCTGGCCAGTCTTTCTTGAGGCCATCGACCGTTTGGCTGCGCAGCATCCGGATCTGCATTTTGTCGTGCCGGCGGCCAACGTCATGCGTCATGCGGAGCTGTCGCCACAGTTGGCCACGCGTACGCGGGTGACACTGGTGGAGGGTGAAAGCCATGCAGCGATGGCGGCGGCGGATGTGGTGATGCTGGCGTCTGGCACCGCGACACTTGAGGCGATGTTGCTGAAAAAGCCGATGGTGGTGGGTTACAAGGTGTCGGGCCTGACCTTTGCGATCATGAGTCGACTGGTCAAGACCCAGTGGGTGAGTCTGCCCAATCTGCTCTCGCGAGAGACGTTGGTCCCAGAATTGATTCAGTCGGACATGACCGCAAAAGCCCTTGCTGACGCTGTCAATCAGTGGCTTGATAATCCCGGGGGATGCGCTGCGCTGGCAGCACATTTTGAACAGTTGCATGGGCAGCTGCGCCGACAGGCCAGTGACCGGGCGGCTGATGCAGTCGTGGAGCTGTTGCGCAGTGAGCAAGCCACTGTTTCCTGAATACCTTCATCTCGAACCTTACGTGCCGCAGGCGTTCAGCTGGCGCGAGGGCATGCTGGTTGCCGGTGTCGACGAAGTGGGCCGTGGGCCGCTGATCGGCGCGGTGGTGACAGCGGCCGTGATTCTCGATCCCGCGCGCCCGATTACCGGGCTGGCGGACAGCAAGAAGCTCAGCGCCCGGCGTCGTCAGGCGCTGGCCGAGGAAATCCGGGAAAAGGCGTTGGCCTGGAGTTTGGGGCGCGCTGAGGCGGCAGAGATTGATCGTCTGAATATTTTCAAGGCAACCATGCTGGCGATGCAGCGCGCGGTGGAAGCGCTGGCGCTGGTCCCGGACGCCGCGCTGGTGGATGGCAACAAGGTTCCGTCGTTGGGCTGCCCGGCTGAAGCGGTGGTCAAGGGCGATGCACGTGTGCCGGCAATCAGTGCCGCCTCGATCCTGGCGAAGGTCGCCAGAGATGCGGAAATGGAGGCCTTGCACCTGCGCCATCCCGAGTATGGCTTCGACCGCCACAAGGGCTACCCCACCGAGCAGCATCTGGCGGCATTGGCGGCGCTGGGCCCCTTGCCCCAGCACCGGCGTTCCTTTGCGCCGGTCGCCGCCGCACAGGCCGGCAAAACAGCCTGACCAATACCGTCTCAGTGAAAGGCCTCGGTGGCGCGACCGAAGGTCGTTGAATGCATATTTTTGCATGCTAGATTGGTGGCTCGACTGAACGGAATCAGTTGGAGATGGCCATGGCGCTGGAAATGACCCTGTACGAGCAGATGCACCTCAACGACGGTGAAATCGAACGTCGCAAGGCGCTGCTCGGCCTTACCGATGAGTTGCTCTCCGACCTGCACGCCTGCCGCGCCCTGATCGAGCCCCATATCGATGCCATCGTCGAAGCCTTTTATGCCCATCAAACCGCCATCGATGAAGTGGTGCTGCTGATTGGCGATGCCGACACCCTGGCGTCGCTGCGACGCGCCCAGCGCCAGTACATCGCTGATCTGTTTGCCGGGGAGTACGGCTTTCATTACGTCAATAACCGCTTGCGCATCGGGCTGGTGCACAAGCGCATCGGTGTCGAGCCCAAGCTCTATCTCGCCGCTGTCGCCAAACTCAAGCAATTATTGCTCGAGGGGCTGCAACAGGTGGTCGAGGATGCGGCGCGCTACCGGCGCGTGGCGGACGTACTGGAGCGGCTGGTGTTCTTTGATACCACGCTGGTGTTCGATACCTACATCCGCAGTCTCGTCAATCAGGTTGAAACCTCCCGTCAGCGTGTTGAGGAGTACGCCCAGGTGCTGGAGGAGCGGTTGGTTGAGCGTGGGCGGTTGAATAAAAGGCTCGAGCACTTGTCCCGGTGCGACCCTTTGTCCGAGCTGTTCAATGCCCGTGCCTTCTGTGACCTGCTGACGCAGTCGCTGGACGACGCCCGGCACGCCCGGGTGCCGTTGTCGCTGGTGTATTTCGATATCGACAACTTCAAACAGATCAATGACAGCGAAGGTCACGTGCGTGGCGATGAGGTCATCAAGGGTGTTGCCCAGGTGTTGCGGGAGACGTCCCGGGATGTGGACATTCCCTGTCGCTGTGGCGGTGATGAGTTCTGCGTCATCCTGCCCGGCTGTGATCAGGCCGCGGCGCAACAGTTCTCGCGGCGCATGCTGGAGCGCCTGACCGCACTGCTGCCCGACGTGCAGCTGAGCTTTGGCATCGCGCAAGCGGGGCCGGAGCAGTATCCGGAAGCGCAAACGCTGATTCACAATGCCGATCAACGCATGTACAGCGCCAAGCGGGACAAGAACGGCGCCGCCACGGGCACTCACCACTAGGGATGCACGGGGCGCCCATCGACGGTGCTGTCAAGACTGGTCAGTGCCGGGCGGGGCGGCTAAGGTAGCTCCCCATGACGTCAGCTTCGGTTCCCTTCATCCATCTGCGTGTTCACACCGATTACTCCCTGGTGGACGGTGTCGTGCGGGTCAAGGAACTGGTCAAGCGCACCGCCGCGCTTGGCATGCCGGCGGTCGCAGTGACCGACGACTCCAACCTGTTCGGTCTGATCAAATTCTATAAATCTGCACAGGGCGCGGGCATCAAGCCGCTGGCCGGGGCTGACCTGTGGCTGGAAAGCGACAATCTGGATGAGCCGGCGCGGATTTGCGCGCTGGTGCAGGACGCCGTCGGTTACCAGAATCTGGTGTTGTTGATTTCACGCGCCTGGCAGCTCAATCAGCAGCGTGGGCGCGCGCTGGTGAAGCGCGAATGGCTGCAGGAGCTGCATCAGGGCCTGATCCTGCTGTCCTGTGGCCGCCACGGTGAAATTGGCCAGCTGCTGGTCAACGGCAAGCCGGATGAAGCCGCCAGCATCGCGCGCTGGTTGCAGCAGCTGGTGGGCGACCGCTTTTATCTTGAAGTGCAGCGCACCAATCGTGCCGGTGATGAGGACTGTCTGCATGCCACGGTGGCGTTGGCCGCGCAGCTGGATATCCCGGTGGTGGCCACCAACGACGTGCGCTTTGTACACAGTGAAGACTTCGAGGCGCATGAAGCCCGTGTCTGTATTCGCGATGGTGCGGCGCTGGATGATCCGCGTCGACCACGGCGCTACAGCGACCAGCAGTATCTGAAAAGCGCAGCAGAAATGTGCGAGCTGTTTGCGGATCTGCCCGAGGCATTGGCCAATTCGGTGGAGATCGCGCGGCGCTGCAATCTGGATATCACCCTGGGCAAGAATTACCTGCCCGAGTTTCCGATTCCGGCAGGGCAGACCATCGAGCAGTTTATCGAATCCGAATCCATCGCCGGACTGGAAAAACGTCTGGCGCTGATTCTTGACCCGACGGCTGAGGATTATACCGAGCGGCGACGCGAGTATGACGAGCGTCTGCAATTCGAGTTGCAGATCATCAACCAGATGGGGTTCCCGGGTTACTTCCTGATCGTTTCCGACTTTATTCGCTGGGCAAAGGAAAATGAGGTGCCGGTGGGGCCGGGACGGGGCTCCGGCGCCGGTTCGCTGGTGGCGTATGTGCTCGAGATTACCGATCTCGATCCGATTGAGTATGACCTGCTGTTCGAACGTTTCCTCAATCCGGAGCGGGTCTCCATGCCCGACTTCGACGTCGATTTCTGCATGGACAAGCGCGACCGCGTGATCAATTACGTGGCACAGAAATACGGCCGCGAAGCGGTTGGCCAGATCATTACTTTCGGCACCATGGCGGCCAAGGCGGTGGTGCGCGATGTGGCGCGGGTGCAGGGCAAGCCCTACGGTCTTGCCGATCGATTGTCAAAAATGATTCCGCCGACACCGGGCATGACCTTGCAGAAGGCACGCGAGGAAGAAGAGTCCCTGCGTGACATGCTGGAAAATGACGGTGACAAGGAAGCGCTGGAAGAAATCTGGGAAATGGCGCTCAAGCTCGAAGGCCTGAGTCGCAACGTTGGCAAGCATGCCGGTGGTGTGGTGATCGCGCCAGGTCGGCTCACCGATTTTGCGCCGCTGTATTGTGATGAAACCGGCGATAACCTGGTAACCCAGTACGACAAGGATGATGTTGAGTCAGCGGGTCTGGTGAAGTTCGACTTTCTCGGCCTGAAAACCCTGACCATTATCGACTGGGCGGTGAAAGCAGTTAACCAGCGCAATGCGCGTCTGGGTGAGCCGCCGGTGGATATCAACCTGATTCCGCTCGACGATGCCAAGTCCTTCGAGCTGCTCAAGAACGGTGAAACCACCGCCGTGTTCCAGCTCGAATCCGAGGGCATGAAAGGCCTGATTCGCAAGCTCAAGCCGGACGTGTTCGAAGACATTATCGCGTTGGTGGCGCTGTACCGGCCGGGTCCGCTGGAATCCGGCATGGTCGACAACTTTATCAACCGCAAGCACGGCCGCGAGCCGATGGCGTACCCGGATCCCCAGTACCAGCATGAGTGGCTGAAGCCGATTCTGGAGCCCACCTATGGCGTGATCCTGTATCAGGAACAGGTCATGCAGATCGCCCAGGTGCTGGCCGGTTACTCGCTCGGCGGTGCGGACTTGCTGCGTCGCGCCATGGGTAAGAAAAAGCCTGAGGAAATGGCCAAGCAGCGCGAGGTGTTCGAGGCCGGCGCCAAAGACAAGGGCGTGGATGCCGACCTCGCCATCAAGATCTTTGATCTGGTGGAAAAGTTTGCCGGTTACGGCTTCAACAAGTCGCACTCTGCCGCCTATGCGCTGGTGGCCTATCAGACCGCCTGGTTGAAAGCGCACTATCCAGCTGAATTTATGGCGGCGGTGATTTCTGCGGAAATGCACAATACCGACAAGGTGGTCACCTTTATTGATGAATGTCGTCATATGGGCATCAAGGTGTTGCCGCCGGACGTGAACACCTGTGGGTATCGTTTTACCGCCAACGAGCAAGGCGATGTGGTTTACGGCCTCGGTGCCATCAAGGGGCTTGGTGAAGGCCCGATTGATGCCATCGTCACGGCGCGTGGTGACACCGACAAACCGTTCGCGGACCTGTTTGATTTTTGTCGTCGTATTGACCTGAAGAAAATGAACCGGCGCTCATTGGAGGCGCTGGTGCGTGCGGGCGCGCTGGATCAGTTGTCTGAGCATCGCAGTGTCGATGACCGTGCTGCTCTGATGGCGACCTTGCCGGACGCCCTGCAAGCGGCGGAACAGGATGCGCGCAATGCGGAAGCCGGAATGGGTGATCTGTTTGGTGGCGAAGTCGATGCCTCGGTAACCGAAGTGGCGTGGCAATCTGCGCGTCCCTGGAAAGTGGATGTGCGCTTGCAGGGCGAGAAGGAAACCCTCGGCCTGTTCCTTACTGGCCATCCGATTGATCAGTTTGAGGATGAGCTGCGCAACATGGTGAGCACGCGCATCACCCACCTGCAGCCGACCGGACGTGGCGAAGCGGCAGTGATTGCCGGGCAAGTGGTGCAGCTGCGCCAGACGCGCAGCAAGCAAAGTGGTGAGCGCATGGCGTTTATCACACTGGACGACAAGACCGGACGTGTTGAGGTGTCTGTGTTTGGCGATACGTTCCGTGAGTATGGCGATCTGCTGCAGCAGGATGTGGTGCTGGTGATTCGTGGCGGGGTGCGACGTCGTGACCGTGGCGAAGATT
The DNA here is from genome assembly GCA_964389795.1 of uncultured Alcanivoracaceae bacterium. Classification (GTDB taxonomy): domain Bacteria; phylum Pseudomonadota; class Gammaproteobacteria; order Pseudomonadales; family Alcanivoracaceae; genus JARGPN01. The sequence continues at coordinate 279,835 of CAYMEY010000001.1, read as the reverse complement.
CATTCCTGAACGTCAACGCCGATGAGATCATGGATATTCGCCGCGCCCGGGAAGTGTTTGCCCGCCGCCTGGTGCTGACGGTGCCGGTGCGTGATGCCTTGCCCCAGCAACTGCGTGATGTGCTCACTCCCTACCGCGGCGGCAGTTGCCCGGTGGCGCTGACGCTCGATCATGCACTCGGCAAAGGCATGATGTGGCTGGGCGATGACTGGAAGGTGGTGCCGGAGGAGGCACTGCTGGAAGACCTGCGTAATCGCTTTGGTGCCAAGACCGTCTCACTGCAATACTAACTCCCCGGGCAGGCGACCACCGGTGCCGCGTTACAGTTTGCAACGTCTTGATTTCACAAGCTCAACGGCCAAGGGTGACGTCTCCATTAAGGCCCGCTACACTGCCTGCCATTCTTTCAAGGGTGGGACCGAAGACTGCGATGAATCCGAATTTCCTCGAATTTGAGCAACCGATTGCCGAGCTGGAAGCCAAGATCGAGGAGCTGCGTCTGGTCGGTTCCGGCAGCAAGGTCAACATCTCCGACGAAATTGCCAAGCTGCAGGAAAAGAACCTGTCGCTGACCGAGTCGATTTTCAAGAATCTGACGCCCTGGCAGATCTCCCAGCTGTCCCGTCACCCGCGCCGCCCCTATTTTCTCGATTACATCCGCCGCCTGTTTCCTGAGTTTGATGAGCTGCATGGCGACCGCACCTTCGCTGACGATGCCGCCATCATTGGTGGCGTGTCGCGGCTGGACGACACGCCGGTGATGGTGATCGGCCATCAGAAGGGGCGTTCGGTGAAAGACAAGGTGCGCCGCAATTTCGGCATGCCTAACCCTGAGGGCTATCGCAAGGCGTTGCGGCTGATGGAAATGGCAGAGCGTTTCCGGCTGCCAATCCTGACCTTCATTGATACACCGGGAGCTTTCCCGGGCATCGACGCGGAAGAGCGCGGCCAGAGTGAAGCCATCGCCCGTAACCTGATGGTGATGTCGCAGCTGAAGACGCCGATCATTGCTACCGTGATCGGTGAAGGCGGTTCCGGCGGCGCGCTCGCGATTGGTGTCTGCGATCATCTGCAGATGCTGCAATACAGCACCTATTCGGTGATCTCGCCGGAGGGGTGTGCATCGATTCTCTGGCGCAGTGCCGACAAGGCACCGGACGCTGCCGAGGCCATGGGCCTGACTGCCGCACGCCTGCATGAATTGGGCATTGTCGACGAGGTCATTCAGGAGCCACTCGGTGGCGCCCACCGTGATCACGATCAGGCCGCCCAGCGTGTGCGCGACAGCCTGTGTCGCGCACTGAACAGTCTGCGCAAACTGTCAGATGCGGATCTGGTGGACAAGCGTTATGCGCGACTGCTTTCCTACAGCAATGCTGCCCGCGACAAGGGCGACGAATAACCTTCCCGCGCCAGCCACGCTGGCGCCGTCTGTTGATGCTTGCCATGACTGACGTGCTGCCAGACTGCCTCGCCGAGGTCACGACTTTCCTGACCTCCCATCCCGGTGCGGTGGTGCTGGGTTACTCCGGTGGACTGGACTCTTCCCTGTTGTTGCATGCGCTGGTGCGCGCCGGTGCCCGCGATCGGCTGCGTGTTGTGCATGTCCACCATGGCCTGAACGCGCAGGCAGACCAGTGGTTGCAGCATTGCCGGCGGCAGTGCGACGCACTTGAACTTGAACTGATGGTGGAGAGGGTGCAGCTGCAGCCCGACGGCAATGTTGAGGCCCGTGCCCGACAGCTGCGCCGCGATGCCCTGATGCGGCATGTCGGCGAGGGCGACGCCCTGTGGTTGGCGCAGCACCTCGATGATCAGGCGGAAACGCTGTTGCTGCGGCTGCTGCGGGGCGCGGGCAGTCGTGGTCTCGGCGGCATGGCGGCTCGGCGCCTGTGGCAGGGCAAACTGCTGTTGCGTCCGCTGCTGTCTGTGTCGCGCCAACAGTTGCAACAGCTGGCCGCTGACTGGCAGCTGCAGTGGGTGGAAGACGACAGCAACCAGCAGTCGCAGTTTGATCGCAACTTTTTGCGCCTCGAGATTCTGCCGCGACTGGCTGGCCGCTGGCCGGCGGTGGCTCGGCGACTGGCTGCCGCCGGGTCACAGCTACGCGAAGATGCCGAGCTGCTCGACGAGCTCGCAAGCCTGGATCTTGCCCGCTGCGATGCGGTTGATGACCAGTTGTCATTGCCGGCGTTTGTGCGCCTGTCAGCGGCGCGTCAGCGCAATGCCCTGCGCCGCTGGGTGACCGGTCAGGGATTGTTACCACCCTCCGCGGTGGTGCTGCAGCGGGTGCTGGATGAAGTGCTGACCGCGGCGCACGACCGTGAGCCTCAGGTGGTTTGGCCGGAAGCGGTGTTCACCCGGTTCCGGGACCGGCTCTACCTGCTGCCCGCCACCGCGCTGGCGGCCCCCCCAGCCGACCAGCTCTGGCTGCCCGACCAGCAACCGCACCTGGAGTGGGGAAACTGGCGGTTGGAGCTGCAGCCGGAGCAGCTGCCGGGCGCTTTACGGTTGCCCAGAGGCGCATTGTCCGTGCGCAGCGCCCGGGGCGGCGAGCGGTTGCTGTGGCAGGGCATGCACCGCCAGGTGTCGGAATTGTGGCGCGTGGCCGCGGTGCCGCCCTGGCAGCGTCGTCAGCTGCCGTTGCTGTATTGCGAGGACCGGTTGGTGGCAGCGGCCGCGATCGGTGCCGCTGATGATGCCGCGCCGGATCCGGCCGCGCCGGTCTGGAACATTCGGGTGCAGGCGCGCTGATGCTGCGCTTTTCGCCTCGCCCGGCTGCATTTCGCGTTGTCCCGGGGGGAGGCTTTCTGGTACCATTTCATCCCGTCCTGTTACAGCGCAACTGCCTGAATTTTCCACGGTTTTGCCGCTGCTTTCCCTGACTTGCTGGTGTATGCATGACACGTTTTATCTTTGTCACAGGCGGTGTTGTTTCTTCTCTCGGCAAAGGTATTACCTCTGCCTCGCTGGCGACGCTGCTCGAAGCGCGCGGTCTCTCTGTCACCCTGATCAAGATGGATCCCTACATCAACGTTGATCCGGGCACCATGAGCCCGTACCAGCATGGTGAGGTGTTCGTCACCGAAGACGGCGCCGAAACCGATCTCGATCTGGGTCACTACGAGCGTTTTATTCGCACTCGCCTGACACACAAGAACAGTTTCAGTGCCGGCCGTGTCTATCAGGATGTGCTCGACAAGGAGCGCCGTGGTGAATATCTCGGCGCTACCGTGCAGGTCATTCCGCACATCACCGACGAGATCAAGCTGAAGATTCAACAGGGTGCGGACGGTTTCGACGTCGCCATTGTCGAGATTGGCGGCACCGCCGGTGACATCGAGTCGTTGCCGTTTCTTGAGGCAGTACGTCAGTTGCGTGTCGAACTCGGTTCCAGTCAGTCGTTGCTGGTGCACCTGACACTGGTGCCGTATATCGCCTCCGCCGGTGAGATCAAGACCAAGCCCACCCAGCACTCGGTAAAGGAATTGCGTTCGATCGGTTTGCAGCCGGACATGCTGGTGTGCCGTTCTGATCATGAAATTCCGCGCGGCGCGCGCGAGAAGATCGCGCTGTTCACCAACGTTGAAGCGCGGTCTGTTATCTCTGCGCCGGACTGCAAAACCATTTATCAGGTGCCGCGCATCCTGCATGAGCAGGGCATGGACAGCATTATCACGGAAAAATTTACCCTCAATTGTCCGGCGCCGGATTTGTCCGAGTGGGACCGGGTGGTGGAGGCAACGCTCAATCCGGAGCGCGAAGTGCGCATCGGCATGGTCGGCAAATACATTGATTTGCTGGACGCCTACAAGTCGCTCAACGAAGCGCTGGGGCATGCCGGCATTGCCACCCACTCGCGCGTCAATATTGATTACATCGATGCCGAAGACATTGAACGTCACGGTACCGATCGTCTCGCCAGCCTGGATGCCATTCTGGTGCCCGGCGGTTTTGGTGATCGTGGCACCGAAGGCAAGATCACAGCGATTCGTTATGCCCGTGAAAACAAGGTGCCGTATCTTGGTATCTGTCTTGGCATGCAGCTGGCGGTGATTGAATACGCACGTGACGTAGCCGGTATTCCCGAGGCCCATTCCACCGAATTGCGCCCCGGCACCAAAGAGCCAGTGGTGGCGCTGATTACAGAATGGGTGGACGCCGATGGCCGGGTCGAGCAGCGCGATGCGGAATCTGATCTCGGTGGCACCATGCGTCTTGGCGGTCAGGTGTGCCATCTGGTGGAAGGCTCGCTGGCGGCGCAGTGCTACGGGCAGGCCGAAGTGGTCGAGCGTCATCGCCACCGCTACGAAGTCAACAATACCTACGTGCAGCGTCTGGTGGATGCCGGCCTGCGTGTGGCTGGTCGCTCTGCTGACGGTGAACTGGTGGAAGTGGTGGAAGTGCCGGACCATCCCTGGTTTGTTGCCTGCCAGTTCCACCCGGAATTTACCTCGACGCCACGCGACGGCCACGGTCTGTTCCGCGGCTATATTGAGGCCGCATTGAAGCATCGGGAGAACAAGGGTGGCTGAGCAGAAAATCATCCAGCTCGGCAATATCCGCATCGGTAATGATCTGCCGTTTGTGCTGTTTGGCGGCATGAACGTGCTGGAGAGTCGTGATCTGGCCATGCAAGTGGCGGAACACTACGCCACCGTGACGCAGAAGCTCGGCATTCCCTGGGTGTTCAAGGCCAGCTTCGACAAGGCCAACCGGTCGTCGCTGACCTCTTACCGTGGGCCGGGTCTGGATGCCGGTCTGAAAATTTTTGAAGAAGTCAAAAAGCAGTTTGGTTGCGCCGCGCTCACCGACGTGCACGAGCCTTATCAGGCAGCACCGGTGGCAGAGGTGGTGGACGTGCTGCAGCTGCCCGCATTTCTGGCGCGCCAGACTGATCTGGTGGTGGCGATGGCGAAAACCGGCCGCATCATCAATATCAAGAAGCCGCAATTTCTCGCGCCGCAGGAAATGAAGCATATCCTGCACAAGTGCGAAGAAGCTGGAAATGATCAACTGATCCTGTGTGAGCGTGGCTCCAGTTTCGGCTACAACAATCTGGTCGTTGACATGCTCGGCTTTGGCGTCATGAAGCAGTTTGGTTATCCGCTGTTTTTTGATGTCACCCACGCGCTGCAAAAGCCGGGTGGTCGTGCGGATTCCGCCGACGGTCGCCGCAATCAGGTCGCCGATCTTGGCCGCGCCGGCATGGTGCAGGGCATTGCCGGGCTGTTTCTCGAGGCGCATCCGGATCCGGACAAGGCACTGTGCGACGGACCCTGTGCATTGCGTCTCGATCGCCTCGAAGCTTTCCTGACCCAAATGAAAACCATGGACGACGCAGTCAAAGCGCTGCCGCCTTTTGAAAACGCTTGAAGTAGAGCACCTGGAGACACACCCATGTCAAAGATTGTTGACGTCAAGGCCCGCGAAATTCTCGATTCCCGCGGCAATCCCACCATCGAAGCCGATGTGATTCTGGAATCCGGTGCCTTTGGCAGCGCTTGCGCGCCGAGCGGCGCTTCAACCGGTTCCCGCGAAGCACTGGAGCTGCGTGACGGCGACAAGGCTCGCTATCTGGGCAAGGGCGTAACGCGCGCTGTGGGTAACGTCAATTCTTCCATTCGCGAACTGCTGCTGGGCAAAGACGCCAGCGATCAGCGTGGTCTGGATCAGGCGATGATTGATCTTGATGGCACTGAGAACAAAGGCAATCTGGGTGCCAACGCGATTCTGGCAGTATCCCTGGCGTTGGCGAAAGCGTCGGCGGCGGACCAGAAGAAACCGCTGTATGAATATATTTCAGACCTGCAGGATGATGACGGGGCTTACAGCCTGCCAGTACCGATGATGAACATCATCAATGGTGGCGAACATGCCGACAATAACGTCGACATTCAGGAGTTCATGATCCAGCCGGTCGGTGCGCCGACCATTGCCGAAGCCATTCGTTACGGTGCGGAAGTCTTCCATGCACTGAAAAGCGTACTGAAGAAGCGTGGCCTGAATACGGCGGTCGGTGATGAAGGTGGTTTTGCACCGGATTTGCCGTCCAACGAGGCGGCGCTGGAAGCCATTGTTGAAGCGATTGGCATGACCGGTTACAAGCTCGGTGAGGACATTACGCTGGCACTGGATTGTGCCGCGTCCGAGTTCTACCACGATGGCAAATATGTGCTGGCTGGTGAAAACCGCAGCCTGTCATCCGAACAGTTCGTTGACTATTTGGCCGAGCTTTGCGACCGCTATCCGATTATTTCCATCGAAGACGGACAGCACGAAAGTGACTGGGATGGCTGGAAGATTCTCACCGATCGTCTCGGCAAGAAAGTACAGTTGGTGGGCGACGACCTGTTCGTCACCAACACCAGGATTCTCAAGCGTGGTATTGATGAAGGTATCGCCAATTCAATTCTGATCAAGTTCAACCAGATCGGCTCGCTGTCCGAGACGCTGGATGCGATCAAGATGGCAAAGGATGCCGGTTACACCGCGGTTATTTCTCACCGCTCCGGTGAAACCGCCGACACCACCATTGCTGATCTTGCCGTGGCGACCTCCGCCGGCCAGATCAAGACCGGCTCCCTGTGCCGCTCTGACCGTGTGGCCAAGTACAACCGTCTGATTCGCATTGAAGGCGAACTCGGTCGTGCTGCTTACCATGGTCGCAAAGAGTTCAAGTTCCTCGGCTGAGCATGAAAACCTCGCCGCGCAGACAGATAGTGCTGGCGCTGATGGCGCTGGCACTGCTGGTGCTGCAGGGACGGCTTTGGCTGGGCGAGGGCAGCTTGCGTCACAAGGCCAGCCTGCAGGCGCGGGTGGATATTCTTATTGAAGAAAATAACAAGCTGTCGGAGCGTAATCAGCTGATGGCAGCAGATGTCGATGACCTCAAACAGGGTCTCGATGCGATCGAGGAAATTGCCCGCAAGGACCTCGGTATGGTGCGCGAAGGCGAAACCTTTTTTCTGGTCGTAGAAGATCCCAGGGAGACCCATGATGCCCCTTCCCGCTGAGGCACGCCTGTTTGCCGTGGTGCCGGCTGCCGGTACCGGCACGCGTATGGGGGCGCCACTGCCGAAACAGTATATGACGGTGCACGGGCAGACGGTGGCAGAACACACGCTGTCGCGCTTGCTGGCGTTTGCGCCGATCGAGACGGTGGTGGTGGCGACCGCGCAGACCGATCTGTGGTGGCCGCAACTTTCGATCGCCCATCATAGTCGGGTGAAATCCGCGTTGGGTGGCGCCAGCCGTGCGGCGTCGGTGCTGTCTTGCCTGCAGGCATTGTCGTCGACTGCATCGGACACCGACTGGGTGTTGGTGCATGACATGGCGCGTCCCTGTGTACGGCTGTCAGATATCGAGAAGCTGATTCAGGGCTGCGCTGATCAGGGTGCGATTTTGGCGCTGCCGGTCACCGACACCGTGAAGCGCAGCAGTGCTGGACAGATCGCCGCCACCGTACAGCGCGACCACCTCTGGCGTGCGCTGACACCGCAACTGTTTCCACTGGGCGCATTGCGTGATGCGCTTAGTGCCGGCCTGTCTGCCGGCGCTGAGATCACCGATGAAGCGGCGGCGATGGAAGCGCAAGGCTGGAAGCCGAAACTGGTCGAAGGCAGCAGCGACAATATCAAGCTGACGCGATCGGCGGACCTGCCGCTGCTGCGCTTCTATCTGCAACAGCAGGATGACGAGGGGCTGGCGTGGCAATTCGCATAGGCAGTGGCTTTGATGTGCATGCCTTCGGTGACGGCGATCACGTCATGCTTGGCGGCGTGCGCATTGATCATGGCCGAGGTCTGATGGCCCATTCCGACGGTGACGTTGCCTTGCATGCACTGGCGGATGCGCTGCTTGGCGCGCTGGCACTGGGCGACATTGGGCATTTCTTTCCCGACACGGATGCGCAGTACCACAACGCAGACTCTGCTGAATTACTGCGTCAAGTGTACGCACGCATCGCTGCCGAAGGCTATCGGCTCGGCAACGCGGATATCACCATCATTTGTCAGCAGCCAAAGATCGCGCCGCATATCAGCGCCATGCGCAACCGCATTGCTGCATTGCTCGACGCCACACCGGCGCAGGTATCAGTGAAAGCGACCACCACAGAAAAGCTCGGCTTTACCGGCCGAGAAGAAGGCATCGCCGTACAGGCAGTGGTGTTGCTGCAAACCCATGAGTGAATTGCCGCATGCGTTTGGCACTCCGCAGGCGTCCGGGCTGATTCGCTTCCAGCCGGAGGATTTTTTTGTTCGCGAAGAACTCGGTTTTACCCCCGGCGATGGTGGCGAACATGTCTGGTTGCTGATTCGCAAGCGTGGCTGGAATACCGCTGATCTGGCGCTGTGGCTGGCACGGGCAGCGAAGCTGCCGTTGCGCGCGGTGGGTTACAGCGGATTGAAGGATCGGCAAGCAGTGACGGAACAATGGTTCAGCCTGCACCTGCCCGGCAAGGCCGATCCGCAGTGGCCAGACTGGCCCGACGGCGTTGAACTGCTGCACAGCGTACGGCACACACGCAAGCTCAACCGTGGCACCCATCGCTACAATTTTTTTGCGCTGACCGTGCGTGAGCTCAGTGCGGCGACAGACTTGCCCGAGCGTCTTGCCCAGGTCGCCGCACGCGGTGTGCCGAATTATTTTGGTGAGCAGCGCTTTGGCAGGGATCTGGGCAATTGGCAGCGCGGCGGTGCCTGGTTGCGGGGTGAGGGCGAAGCGCCACGTAAACCCCAGTTACGCAGTCTGTGGCTGTCTGCAGTGCGCAGTGGCATTTTCAACGCGGTACTCGCGGAGCGCGTGCGTCGCGATTGCTGGGACCAATTGCTGGCCGGCGATATCTGTCAGCCGGAAGGCAGTCGCGGTCTGTTTTTTGCCCGGGAAGATGATCAGGCCACCGTGCGTGTGGCGTCTGGAGAGGTGAACCCGACGGCACCGATGCCCGGGAACGGCGGCCTGGTGGCGGAGCAGGACGCTGCCACCCTGGAAGCGGGTGTGCTGGTCGCCTTCAATGCCGAGATTGCCGCCCTGTGTGCCGAAGGACTGGATGCGGCGCGGCGCAGCACGCGCTTGCGGGTGCGAGACCTGAGCTGGCGATTGGACGGGCAACAATTGCAGCTCGAATTCCGGCTACCGGCGGGTGCTTTTGCCACCTCTGTGCTGGCCGAACTACTGACGACGCGTCTGCCGCAACGCGGTAGCGATTAAGCGAATACGGGAATCTTTATGTGGCTACTGGCCAATGATGATGGCATCCATGCGCCGGGCTTGAAGGCGTTAATGAGCGCGGTGTCGCGGCTGACCGATTTCGTGGTGGTGGCGCCGGACGCTAACCGCTCCGGCTACTCCAATGCGTTGACGCTGGACAAGCCGTTGCGGGTGGAACAGGTTGACGCCCAGCGCTACGCGGTCAATGGCACGCCGGCGGACTGTGTGCATCTGGCCATCAATGGTTTGCTGCCGGAAGATCCCGAGCGGGTGGTGTCCGGCATCAATGCCGGTGCCAACCTGGGTGACGATGCACTTTATTCGGGTACGTTGGCGGCGGCGGTGGAAGGGCGCTTTCTCGACCGGCCGGCAGTATCGCTGTCGGTGACCAGCTGGCAGCCGGACTATTGGGCGGATGCGGCGGAGCTGGCCTGGCAGTTATTGCAGCGTGTCGACACTTTGCAGTTACCGGCGCGAACCGTGCTGAACGTGAACATTCCGAATCTGCCGATCGAGAAGATCAAGGGTTTCCAGCTGACCCGGCTGGGGCATCGGCTGCGCGCTTCGGATGTGGAACCGACCATTGATCCGCGCGGCCGTCGGGCATTCTGGATCGGTGTGGCCGGTGAGCCTGCCGACTCGGGTGAGGGCACTGACTTTCATGCGGTCGCCAATGGCTACGTCTCCGTCACGCCCTTGCATGCAGACATGACGCGCTATGATACCTTTACCGCCATGCAAGCCTGGCTGAACACGATCTGAGCAGTGAAGACCGACGAATGACCAACGAACCCAATATCCACGGCATCGGCATGACGTCGGCCCGTACCCGCGAACGTTTGATTGCCCGTCTGCAGGAGGCGGGCATCAGCAGCCCGCGCATCCTCGATCTGATTCGCATGACGCCACGCCATTTTTTCATCGATGAGGCGCTCGCACATCAGGCTTACGACGATACCGCCTTGCCGATCGGCCATGGCCAGACCATCTCCCAACCCTGGGTGGTGGCGCGCATGACCGAGCTGCTGATTGAAAAGGGCGTGCCGGACAAGGTGCTCGAGATTGGCACCGGCTGCGGCTACCAGACCACTATCCTGGCGGCATTGGGCTGCGAGGTGTATTCGGTGGAACGGATCCGTCCGCTGCTGGATCAGGCACGCAAGCGGCTGTCTGCACTGGGCTACGCGCGCGTGCAACTCAAGCATGCCGATGGCGGTTATGGCTGGAGTGCGCAGGCGCCGTTCCAGGGCATCCTCGCCGCCTGCGGCCGACCGGATATTCCGGATGAACTGCTGCAACAACTCGCCGATGGCGGCCGTCTGGTAATGCCGGTGGGTGAACGTCAGCAGCAACGCCTGACGGTGGTTGATCGAGAGGGCAGCGATTTCAAGGTGACCAAGCTCGATGCGGTGCGTTTCGTCCCGTTCCAGCGCGGGGTCATGTCGTGAGCCGACTGCCCGGGCTGTTCCTGCGTGGCATGAGCATGGGCGCTGCAGATGTGGTACCCGGCGTGTCCGGCGGTACGCTGGCGCTGATCACGGGCATCTACGAAGAACTGATTGGTTCGCTTGGTGGTTTGCACCCGCGTCTGCTGAAAGTCTGGCGTGAGCAGGGCTTCGCCACATTCTGGCGGGCCGGCAATTTCTCATTTCTGGTCACCGTGTTTGCCGGCATCGTCACCAGCATTGCCCTGTTTGCCCGGCTGATTGGCTGGTTGATGCTGCACTATCCAGTGCCGCTATGGGCGTTTTTCTGCGGCCTGATTCTGGCCAGCGTCTGGGTGGTACTGAAACCGGTCAAGCGCTTTGCCGCGCCGGTCTGGCTGAGCTTTGCGGTCGGCGCACTGGTGGCGGCATGGATTGGCACCCTGCCGGGGTTATCGGGCGCGGTCGGTGGTGGCGCGCTGGTGTTTTTCCTGTCCGGTGCGCTGGCCATCTGCGCGATGATTCTGCCGGGCATCTCCGGCAGCTTTATCCTGCTGCTGCTGGGTATGTACCAGCCGGTGTTAGCGGCGGTGCGCGCTGCTGACGTGACCCTGTTGCTCGCTTTCGTTACTGGCTGCGCGGTCGGCCTGCTGTCGTTCGTGCATTTGCTCAATGCGGCCTTGCGGCATTGCCATGATCCGATGATGGGGTTGCTGGCGGGCTTTATGCTGGGCTCATTGAACAAACTCTGGCCGTGGCGGGTCGATATTGTCGGCACGGTGTTGCAGGACAACGTCGCGCCGCACAGCTATGCGGTCGCCACCGGTCTGGCGCCGATGGTGCCTCAGGCGCTGCTGGCTGCCGCGTGCGGCGTGCTCGCCGTGCTGGTGCTGGCACTGGTCGATCATCGCCTGCGCGGCAGCAGCGCAACAAACAGACAGCCTGACAGGGGCGCCGAACAGGACACCTGACAGTTTGAGACATCACAGCGCGAACACTTTGCTGATTCTGCTGGCCACACTGTTGGCCGGCTGTGCACCGACGTATGCACCGGTGATCGACAAATACGGCGCCGACAATAACCGTGCGCCGGTCACCCGCGGTGTGCACGTGGTGCGCGCCGGTGAGACCCTGTATTCGATCGCCTGGCGTTATGGCTGGGACTTCAAGGCATTGGCCAGTGCCAACGGCGTGTCGGCGCCATATACCATCTATCCCGGCCAGCAAATTCGTCTGGATCGCAGGGTGGCCGCCAGCCGGCCCGCCACCACCAGCACGCCGGTAACCGCTCCCGCCCCGTCTCGACCTGCCGCTACCAGTACTACGCGCAGTGCTCCTGCGGCGACTACAAGCAGTGCCGCCAAGCCTGCTACGCGCAGCACGCCGGTGGCTGCTGCCGGTGCGCTACGTTGGCAATGGCCGGCAGCGGGCAAGGTGATCCAGAATTTTTCGTCCAGCGCGGTGGGCCGCAGCGGCATCGTCATTGATGGTCACGACGGTGATCCGGTGCGGGCGGCGGCAGACGGGGTGGTGGTGTACCGTGGGGACGGCTTGACCGGTTATGGCAACCTGCTGATCATCAAGCACAATGAACGTTGGTTAAGCGCCTACGCCCACAACAAAAGTATGCTGGTGAAGGAAGGACAGCAGGTCAAGGCGGGCGAACAGATTGCACATATGGGCGCCAGTGGAACATTCAGGACACAGCTGCATTTCGAAGTGCGCCGCGATGGCACACCGATAGATCCACTCACCGTGTTGCCGGGGAAATAACACCGCCATGTCTTTGTCGGAACGTTCAGACTCGCATTTGCTGTTGATCACCGGCGCTGCTTCAGTGCTGATGGCGGTGTTGCTGATCGTGCTCAAGGGCAGTGTCTGGTACGTCAGTGGCTCCGTGTCGTTGCTGGCGTCGTTGCTGGATTCGGTCATGGACAGTCTGGCCTCGGTGGTGAATTTCTTTGCCATACGTTTTTCGCTGCAACCGGCCGACGAAGAACACCGGTTCGGACATGGCAAGGCGGAGGCACTGGCGGGGCTGGGACAGGCGGCACTGATCCTGTTGTCTGCGTTACTGCTGGCGCGCGAAGCGATCGACAAATTGTTGCACCCGCAACCGGTTGAGCAGGTCAGCTGGGCCATCGTGGTGATGGTGATTTCGATCGTGCTGACGTTCGGTTTGCTACTGCTGCAGAAATACACCATTCGCCGCACTGGCTCCACCGCCATCGAAGCCGACTCTCTGCATTACGCATCTGATCTGGCCGTCAATGTCGGCATTATCATCGCGCTGCTGGCGTCGCTTTACGGCATGTTGTGGGTGGACGGCACGGTGGCGCTGTTGATTGCGCTGTACATCCTGCGCGCGGCCTGGGGTATTGGTGCCGAGTCAGTGCAGCTGTTACTTGATCGTGAAATTCCCGGCGATGTGCGTGAGGACATCACCGCAATCGTGGCCGCCCATCCCCAGGCACTGGGTTTCCATCAGCTGCGCACACGGCAGTCCGGCCGCACCCAGTTTATCCAGTTGCATGTTGATATGGATGAACGGTTGTCGCTGCGCGAAGCGCATGATCTGGCCGAGTCCATCGAGTTTGCGATTCGCGAGCGTTACCCGATGGCCGATGTCATTATTCACGAAGATCCAGTCAAGGCCAGTCCGCTGGTGGCGGTGAGTGTGCCGCCGCAACAGACAACGGACTAGCCTGGCAGTGTTTCAGTCGAGCGCTGGAATTTTCGGCTTGAAGGTAATCAACAGGGCGGGCAGCAGCGTCAGGTTGCACAGTAACGCCATCAGCATTGCCAGGCCGGTCAGCAGGCCAAAGTAGACCGACGGATTAAAGTTCGACAGCGTCAGGATCGAAAAGCCGACAATGATGGTGATAGAGGTGTAGTACATCGCCTTGCCGATCGAGCTGTGGCAGCGCTTCATGGCCGCGATATAGTCGCGGTCAACGGGAAATTCTTCACGGAAACGGTGCACATAGTGAATGGTGTCGTCCACGGCGATACCAACGGTGATAGCGGCAATAGTTATGGTCATCAGGTCCAGCGGCAGGCCGATCCAGCCCATGATGCCAAGCACCAATCCTGCCGACAGCACACTCGGTCCCATCGAGATCAGCGCCACACTGACGCTGCGCAGCAAAAACAACAGCATCGCGAAAATCGCCAGAAACACCAGCCCCATGGTCTTGATCTGGGAGTCATACAGACTTTGCAGCAAATTGTTGTACAGCACCATGGCGCCAGTAAGGTGGACCTGTTCCGGTTCAAGCCCGAACTTTTCTGCCAGTTGCGTGCTGATACGTTGCAGCAATTCGTCGCGTTTGAGCGCCTTGTTTGAGTCAACGATGCGTACCGTCAGTCGTACCTGATTGCCGTCCTCAGACAGGTAAGGTTTGACCATCTGTGCGCGCAGGTCGGCTGGAATAAAGCTGGAAAGCAGCATCAGCTGGATGTAGGTCAGCTCGCCGCCATTGATTTTTTCTGCCACTTCATAGGTTGTCGCCAGTGACAGCACCTTGCCGGTTTCCGGCATCTCCGACAGCCAGTGCTGAATGTCGACCAGCTGCTTGAGTCGTTGCGGAGTGTACCAGTAGGCGTCGGCAAGCGGGTTATCGTCTACCTGCTGGTCGGCAAACGGGTCGCTGAAGCCATCATCGCCAAAGCCATCGTCGGCAAATGGATCAGCAAAGGGGTCATCCTCGACCGAGGACGCGGCCGGTTTCGCCGGGGCGTCTATGATGATATCGAGAGGAATGGTGCCGCCGAGTTTGCGGTCGATCAGCACCATGCCCTGATAGACTTCGGTATCTTTCTGGAAGTAATCAATAAAGCGGTTTTCCACGGTCAACCGGCTGATGCCTACGACGGCGACAAGTGCGATCACCGTGGCGACCACCAGAATGCCGACATGCCGGTGCTCGGTCAGGCGCGCGAAGCGGCCGGTGAGTGCACCGGTAAAATCCTTGCCTTCGCGAACGGGCACCGGCTTGAGGTGTTTGAGAAACGCCGGGAACAACAGGTAGCACAGCAGTAATGCCGTACCAATGCCAATGGTCATCATCAGGCCGAAATCAATCACCGGCCGGATATCACTGAACACCAGTGAGGAGAAGCCGACCATGGTGGTCAGGATCATATAGATCGACGGGCGTGCCATCAGGCGTACGGTTTCGTTGACCAGCCAGCGCTGATCGCGGTCAGGATGTTGTTGCTGCAACTCACGAAAGCGCACGATCAGGTGGATGGTGATCGACATGGTGATAATCAACATCAGCGACACATAGTTCGAGCTGATTACGGTTATCTTCCAGCCCATAAAGCCGATCCAGCCAGACAGCCACAGCGTTGCCACGGCGCAGCACAACAGCGACAGTAGCGCCCAGCGCGGGTTGCGAAAAATCACCAGTAATGACACCAGAATAAACAGCAATACACCGATGCCAAATGTCTGCAGGTCGCTGCGCACGTAGCTGACCATGTCGGTGGCAATCATCGGGGCGCCGCCGAGGAAAATCTGTGCGCTGCCGCGGTGCTGATCGAGCAGGTTGCGGATACGCGCAATCAGGTCGGCCTGATTAGCCTGGCGCTTGCTGTTGTACTCACTGTATTCCTTACGCGCTTCGGCCAGAGCATCGGCGAAACGATTATCGTCGGCTTGTTTGTCTGCCACGATCAGTTCATTGCGCCGGTTCAACAGACGGAAATACTGCTCGTCGCGTTTCAGGCGGATCAGCATGGCGGTGGTATTGGCGTCCGCACTGACCAGCAGGTCCTTGTACAGCGGGTTCTCGCCCAGCATCTCCTGCTTTGCCAGCTGCAGGTCGACATTATCGTCACGCAAGGTGCGATACCCCTGCGCCAGTGATGCGAACGTCACCTTCGGGCTGAACAACAGCGGCACATCCAGCATCGAGTAGACTGAGTCAACTTCGCTGACGGCGCCAAGGTCCGCATGCAGGCTGTCCAGCTCCTTGAGCGTCTCAGGGCTGAACAGCGCGGCGTCTTTCGGTGTGTAGGCAATGACCAGAAAATCACTGCCACCGTAACGCTTGGCGATATCGCGGTAGTAGTCCAGCGCCTTGTCATTTTCCAGCACCAGCGATTCCGATGATGCATCGAGATGGATGTTACGGACACCAAACACAGACACAGTGGTGAGCAGGGCAATCAAAATCAACCAGATGCCGGGGTGACGCAATACCAGCTGCTGGTAAAGCTTGAAAAAATGATGGCTCATGAATTTGATAGCTCCGCAGAAACGACGTCAGCTGCGATCAGAGAAAGCAGTGTGGTGATTATTCAGAACATGCTCGCCAGTTCGGTGGCAAAACGATTATTGAATTTCTGGATCAACTTGCCCGCTGGCCACACCAACAATGTCATCAGGCCTTCCGACCATTCTTCGTGATGAATGCGACAGGAGTTTTCGTCCACTGGGATAAATGAAAAGCGGTGCACCATCCGTGCGCCCGGAAGTTGCAGACCCCAGCTGATGCTGCGCTCCGGTTGGACATCGAGCAGACGTACCACCAATGGCACCGCGGGCAAACCGTCGAGCTTGGGGGCGAACATGACAAAGGCGCCTTTTTTCCAGGTGCCACCAAAAAGACGCGCATCGGCAATGGCACTGGACCAGTCTTTCCAGTCGTTGATCTGACAGAAAAAGCGATAGGCCTGTTTGGCCGGTACCGCAGCCTCCGTGACCATATCTGTGTAGAAGCGTTTGAGCATGATTTCCTCCGCATGTGAGGCGCTAAGGGTAACGGGCATAAGTAATTGGTACCAGACCAAATTTGTCGGCTGCGATTGACCAAAAATGACCATTGACCAGGTGCTGGGGTTGGCCTACTTTCAGGGCGTCCAGGGATGAGCGCACAACATGACAACAACACTGATACCGGCCGGCCTGTTGCCGGAAATGCTCGCGATAGCGAACAAGAACCGGCTCAATGTGCAGGCGATTTTTGAAGCCGCCAACATCGAGCCCGACACCATCGGCCGTCCAGACCGCTTTATCAAGCTCGAGCAGCTCGACAAGTTGCTCGAAGCGGCGTTTGTGACCGCCAACAACCCGTATCTCGGGCTTACCGTGGGGCGTGACAATCACCATGGCAAGCTTGATGTGCTGGGCAATCTGCTTGCCTCGGCGGACACGCTCGGCGACGCCCTGCAGACTTTGCTTGATTACAAGAACCTGTTGGTGCCATACCTCAACTTCAGCTTCCATCGCGGTGACCAACGCGCCCGCCTGGATGTTGTGCCGAACTCCAAATTACAGTTTGCCCACACCCGTCCTCATGCGGAGCTGGTGATGTCCAGCATTGTTGCGGTGGCGCGTTCGCTGGTTGGCACTGAGCTGCCAATGTCGTGTGTAGGATTTATGCATGAGCAGCCGTCAGACCTAACGCTTTATCATGAGGTGTTTGGCTGTCAGCTGGAATTTGGTTGTGAAACCAACCGTATCGAGTTCGCCATTGGGCTGCTGGATTTGCCGCTTCCCAGCGCCTACCCGAAGTATCATCAGCGCCTGCGTGCACTGGCCGACGATACCTTGCGCAGCATTGCCCGAGCCCAGGGTGCAACCGGGCAAGTGTTGTCGATTCTTGAGCAGCGTTTGGGTGAAGATGAAACCACCATCGAAGCGGTGTCAGCCTGCCTGAACATGACGCCGCGCACGCTGCAGCGCAGACTGGCGCAGGAAGAAACCACCTTCGCGCACCTGCGCGATGAGGTACGTCACCAGCGAGCTTGCCGGATGCTCGGTGACCAGCGCTTCGATATGGGCTACATCGCAGAGCAACTCGGGTTTTCCGACACCGCCAATTTCTACCACGCGTTCAAGCGCTGGGAAGGCTGTGCGCCGGGCGAGTATCGCCGCTCCCACCGGGCTGTACCGGTTTAACGTTCCTCAGCGCGCTGCTCCAGTTTGGGGCGCGCGCTGCCCCACGCCCCCGGCCGGGGCGCCGACCTGCAACACCTGAATGCAGTTTGCCCTTTTCTGCGTGGCACGGAAGTTGCCGCCTTCTTTATAGTGCCCGCCAGAAACCTGATGGTTCCCGTCATTCCCGACGGTGTCATACTGCGGGCAGACTTGGGCAGGGGATGCTATGTCAATCAAGGTCGCGATTCGTCATGCAACGCGCTATCGCTATGATCGTGCGGTGCAGTTGTTTCCACATGTGTTCCGGTTGCGTCCGGCAGTGCATAGCCGCACGCCGATCGAAAGTTATTCCCTGAAGATTTCCCCTGAGCAGCATTTCATCAACTGGCAGCAGGACCCATTCGGAAATTATCAGGCGCGGGTAGTGTTTCCTGACAAGACCCGGGAGCTGTCGGTGGAAGTCGAAGTGATTGCCACGCTCAAGGTGATCAACCCGTTTGATTTTTTTGTTGAAGACTACGCTGAAAAATTCCCGTTCGACTACGACAAGCAGTTGCAGAAGGAGCTGGTGCCGTATCTGGAGAAGGGTGAAACCGGCCCTCTTCTGAAGCAATGGTTGTCCAGCGTCGACCGGACACCGAAGGGTATCGTCGACTTTCTCGTTTCCATTAATCAGGCCTTGTGCAACGAAATTGATTACCTGGTGCGCATGGAACCGGGCGTGCAGACCTGTGAGGAGACGCTGGGGCTGAAGCGCGGCTCGTGTCGGGATTCCGGTTGGTTGCTGGTGCAAATTTTGCGGCATCTTGGTCTGGCAGCACGATTTGTCTCCGGCTATCTGGTGCAACTGAAGCCGGATATCGCTTCTCTGGATGGCCCCTCCGGCCCAGTGGCCGATTTCACTGATCTGCATGCCTGGTGCGAAGTCTATGTTCCGGGTGCCGGCTGGATCGGTCTCGATCCCACTTCCGGGTTGCTGGCGGGCGAGGGGCATATTCCGCTGGCGTGCACGCCGGACCCGGTCAGCGCCGCGCCGGTCACCGGTGCCACCGGCAAGTGTGAGGTGGAGGAGTTTTTCTTTGAAAATGTCGTCACGCGTATTCACGAAGATCCGCGCGTAACCCGACCCTACGACGATGCGCAGTGGCAGGATATTGATGCACTGGGTATGCGGCTCGATGAAGAGATGCGAGACCAGGATGTGCGTCTGACCATGGGCGGCGAGCCTACGTTTGTGTCGATCGATGATATGGAATCGGCACAATGGAATACGGCCGCCGATGGTAAGCACAAACGCAAGCTGGCCCACGACCTGTTTGTGGCCATGCAGGAGCGTTTCGCTGCCGGGGCGTTACGGCATTACGGGCAGGGCAAATGGTATCCGGGCGAGCCGTTGCCGCGCTGGCAGTACGGATGTCACTGGCGCAAGGACGGCTATCCGCTCTGGCATGAGCCGTCACTGCTGGCTGATCCGAACAAGGATTATGGCATTGATGCGGGCGTCGCCGCCGAGTTCATGCAGACACTTTGCGGCCAGTTGCAATTGCCGTCCGATTTCGCGCTGCCGGCATTTGAAGATGTGGTGTATTACCTGTGGCAGGAAGGCAACCTGCCGGCGGGCCTGGATCCATTGCGCGCAGACCTGAAGCTGTCTCCTGACCGCAAGCGTTTGCTGTCGGAGTTGCAGCGCGGGCTGGACGTACCGGTGGGCTATGTACTGCCGCTGGGTTGGGACTGGGCGGTATCGCGCTGGCACAGTTGCAGTTGGTCGTTCCGCCGCGGCCAGCTTTATCTGGTGCCTGGGGATTCCCCGATTGGTATGCGCCTGCCGTTGAATGTGCTGCATTGGTTGCCGCCGGAAGATCGCGACCCGGTGCAACCGCTGAGTTTGTTTGAACCAATGCCGGCGCTGGCGGAAATTCCTCCCGGCCTGAAACCACTGGAGGCAGGTGAGGGGGCCAACCGGCGCGAGCATTTCGTCCAGACTGCGCTGTGCGTAGAGCCACGCGATGGCTGTCTGTATGTGTTCCTGCCACCACTGTCCAACGGTGACCAGCTGATTAATCTGGTTGCTGCGATTGAGGCAGCGGCAGCCACCGTAGGCGTACCGGTGGTGCTGGAAGGCTACGAGCCGCCGCGCGATAACCGCTTTGAACGGTTTATGGTGACGCCGGACCCCGGTGTGATCGAAGTCAATGTGCACCCGGCGGACAGCTGGCCGATGCTGCGTGACAACACTCTGGCGCTCTACGACCTGGCGCACCGCGCGCGCCTTGGCACAGAGAAATTCATGGTTGATGGCCGCCACACCGGTACCGGTGGTGGCAACCATGTCACCCTCGGTGGCGTGACGCCGGCGGATAGCCCGTTGTTGCGGCGGCCGGATGTGTTACGCAGTTTGCTGACGTTCTGGCAGCATCATCCGGGCTTGTCCTACCTGTTTTCCGGCATGTTTGTTGGTCCCACCAGTCAGGCGCCACGGGTGGATGAGGGCAGGCACGAGGCACTCTACGAGCTGGAAATTGCGTTTGCGCAAATGCCCAGCGGTGAAACCTGGATGCCATGGTTGACCGACCGCCTGTTGCGCAACCTGCTGGTCGATATATCCGGCAATACCCATCGCAGTGAATTCTGCATCGATAAACTCTATTCGCCTGATTCGGCCACCGGGCGACTGGGTATTCTTGAATTCCGCGGTTTTGAAATGCCCCCGCATGCGCACATGAGCCTGGTGCAGACGTTGCTGTTGCGTACCCTGCTGACGCTGTTCTGGCAGCAACCCTATCATCACAAGCTGGTGCGCTGGGGCACGGCACTGCATGACCGCTTCATGTTGCCGCACCATGTCTGGCGCGACATTGTCGATGTCTGTGAGTTTATCCAGCGTCAGGGTTATCCGTTCCGGCAAGAGTGGCTGGCACCGTTTCTGGAGTTCCGCTTCCCGCACTATGGTCGGGTTCAGTTCGGTGACATCGAGTTGTCGTTGCAGGCGGCGATCGAGCCTTGGCATGTGATGGGCGAGGAAGTGACGCGCTCCGGCACCTCGCGCTTTGTTGATTCGTCGGTAGAGCGTTTGCAAGTCAGCCTTACCGGCTTGACCGATAATCGTTATGTGCTGTGCTGTAATGGTCGCACCGTGCCGCTGCGCAACACCGGTGTGCAGGGCGAGTATGTGGCGGGGGTGCGCTATCGCGCCTGGCAACCGCCTTCCGCCTTGCATCCCACCATTGGTGTGCACTCTCCACTGGTGTTCGATCTGGTGGATACCTTTAACGGGCGTGCTGTCGGTGGCTGTACCTACCATGTGCACCATCCGGGCGGGCGCAGTTATGACACCTATCCGGTTAATGCCTATGAGGCGGAGGGCCGTCTGATCAGCCGTTTCGAGGATCATGGCTTTACTCAGGGGTTGGTACAGACGCCGCCGGATCTGCGGCCATTCATGCACAGTGCGGATCACTTTTACGCCCACGGCTCAGTGCCGCCGCCGACCTCGCCGCCTGCTGCGGAGATCAATCCTGAGTACCCGCTGACGCTGGATCTGCGGCGCGGTCGAACGCCGCTCTAGTGCTATACTCGCCGCCATGAGCCCAAAAACCGGATTATCCAGATGACCACCGAGAGCAGTCGGCGTCAGGCGTTGACCGAGCAGGGCATTGCCTATGGTGCTGCCGTGACCGGCTATGACGAGATGTGGCAGCCCGGTGACAAGCAGCCGCTGCCGCACTGGCAGACGCTGATGCAGGACCTGTCCCGTTTTTCCGGGCCGGATCTCGAACGCCGGCGGCTTGAGGCGGGGCGTCTGCTGCGCGAAAACGGCGTCACCTACAACGTCTATAACGATCCGCGTGGCCAGCAGCGTACCTGGCAACTTGATCCGATTCCTTTTGTCATCAGCAGCGCTGACTGGGCAACGGTCAGTGCCGGGCTTAAACAGCGTGCGCGTTTGCTGGATCTGGTGTTGCGCGATATTTACGGGCCGCGACAACTGGTGCGTGACGGACTGTTGCCGGCGGAGTTGTTATTCGCCCATCAAGGTTTTTTGCGCCCCTGCGATCAGGCCTATGACGCCGACACGCAGCAACTGTTGTTGTATGCCGCCGATCTGGCACGTGGGCCGGATGGTCAGATGTGGGTGATCGGTGACCGCACCCAGGCACCGTCCGGCGCTGGCTATGCGTTGGAAACCCGAGGCGCCATGACCCGTGTCATGGCGCAGGAATTTCGTCGCAATCAGGTCCACCGGCTGTCACTGTTTTTCCGCAACCTGCGCGCCATGCTCGGTGGTCTGATGCAGGATCGGCGCGACGACCCGCAGGTGGTGCTGCTGACCCCGGGACCGCGCAACGAAACCTATTTCGAGCATGCCTATCTTGCGTCTTACCTTGGCTACACGCTGGTGCAGGGCGATGACCTGTCGGTGCGTGACGGCAAGGTCTGGATGAAGTCGATCGAAGGACTTAAACAGGTCGATATCATCGTGCGTCGTGTCGATGACAACTTCTGCGATCCGCTGGAGCTGCGAGAAGACTCGCGGCTCGGAGTGCCAGGTCTGCTGGAAGCCGCCCGCCAGGGCAATGTCGTGATTGCCAACCCGCTCGGCTCAAGCATTCTGGAGAGCCCGGGGCTTGGCCCGTTTCTGCCCAATATCGCCAAACAGTTGCTGGGCGAGGACATCCTGTTGCCGTCCGCGGCGACCTGGTGGTGTGGCCACAAGGCGGCATTGACTCATGTGCTGGCGAATCTGCCGACGCTGGTAATCAAAACCATCGACCGTCGTTTCCCTTCCGTGTTTGCCAGCACCCTGAGCAAGACTGAACTGGAAACCTTGCGCCAGCGTATTCAGGCAACACCCTGGTTGTATGTGGGCCAACAGGTGTTGAGTTGTTCCACTACGCCGTCCCTGCGTGATCAGCAGATCGTGCCGCGCAAGGTGCTGTTACGAACCTATTTGACCGCGCATCAGGGCGATTATGACGTGATGCCAGGAGGACTGACGCGCACCGCGGCGGATGAAGATTCGGTGTTCATCACCAACCAGTCCGGCGGCCTCAGCAAGGACACCTGGATTCTCGCCGACAAGCCCGATGATCAGTTGAGTTTGTGGCCGTCGGCCAGGGCGCGGCAGGAAAATGCACAGCATGAAGGTGTGCTGCCATCCCGCTCCGGTGAAAACCTGTTCTGGGTGGGCCGCTATGCGGCGCGCGCGGAAGGTTTGCTGCGCTTGTTGCGCAGCGTGCTGCACAAGCTCAGCGATTATGATGACTACCGCGATGACGGTGATTTGCAGGTGTTGGCGC
Source organism: uncultured Alcanivoracaceae bacterium (assembly GCA_964389795.1). Taxonomy (GTDB): domain Bacteria; phylum Pseudomonadota; class Gammaproteobacteria; order Pseudomonadales; family Alcanivoracaceae; genus JARGPN01. The sequence continues at coordinate 257,009 of CAYMEY010000001.1, read as the reverse complement.
GGTTGCTCAAGACGCTGACCTGGCAGACCGGCATGTTCCCGGGGTTTGCCGGCGACGATGCGCGCCAGAAACTGCAGGAGCCGCGCGCCGAAATCATGCGCATGGCGGTGGCAGCGGGGCAGCCCGGCAATCTGGTGGGGACCTTGTCCGCCCTGTTGCAAAGTGCATTCAATGTGCGTGATCTCTGGTCGGTGGATACCTGGCGTGTGATCGATGATATCGATGAGACATTGCAGGATCTTCAGCAGGCCGATATTGGATTCGCGGCATTGCAGGACAAACTGGATGCGCTGATCGGTCAGTTGATGGCGTTCTTCGGCCAGACACAGGAAAGCATGCCGCACGAAAGTGGCTGGTATCTGTTCAACATCGGTCGGCGCATGGAGCGTGCATTGCAGTTGTCGAGCATGATTCGGCACACGCTGGTGCAACGCAGTGCGGATGTGGTGGAACACCTGACGCTGGAAGCATTGCTGGTCAATCAGGAAAGCCTGAGCACCCATCGTCGTCGCTATCGCGCCAGCCAGAGCTCGCGCACGGTGTTTGACTTGCTGTTGCTGGATGCCCGACATCCGCGCTCGATTGCCTACCAGGTGCGCAAGGTCAATGAGCTGGTGGAACGCCTGCCACAGAGCCAGTCCGTCAATCGCGCCCACGATCTCAATGGTGAGCAACGTTTGTTGCTCAAGCTGAAGACCGAAATTCAACTGGCGGATCTGGACCGGCTGGTGTCGGTCAACAAGGAAAACGGGCTGCGCACTGTGCTTGACGATATGCTTGCCAATGTCGAGAAGCGTTTACGCAAGGCGTCCGATTTGCTGACCCAGCGTTACTTCAGCCATACCCAGGACGCCCATCAGCTGGCGCCGACACGCATGGAGATGTTGTGATGCATTATCGTATCCGTCATACCACGCGTTATCAGTACCCGGATCTGGTCAGCCATTGCTACAACGAGGCGCGCATGTCACCGGTGACGGCGCCCGGGCAGCAATGCCCGCGCAGTCGTTTTGTTATCCATCCAGCGCCGGATTACATCACCCAGCGCAGTGACTATTTCGGCAATCAAGTCACCAGCTTTCATATTCTGCATCCGCATCGCGAGTTGACCGTTACGGTGTACAGCGATGTGTTTATCGACAACCCATCCCAGCAGTCGCTGTTTATTGCCCAGACGCCGTGGGAGAAAGTGCGTGATCAGGTCGCCAGTGCCACTGATGCGGCGTTGCTGAATACGCGTGAATTCGTGCTGCCGTCACCGCTGGTACCGCTGATCGACGATGTGCGCGAGTATGCGCTGCAATCCTTCACGTCGCAGCGACCCTTGTATGACGCAGTGGCTGATCTGAATCGTCGTATATTCACGGATTTCAAATACGATCCGGCTTCCACCACCATCAGTACGCCATTGGCGACGGTGCTGGCTCAGCGCGCGGGAGTCTGCCAGGACTTTGCCCATCTGGCGATTGCCTGCGTACGCAGTGTTGGTTTGCCGGCGCGCTACGTCAGCGGGTATCTGGAGACGCTGCCGGCTCCGGGCGAAGAGAAGCTGATTGGTGCGGATGCCTCCCATGCCTGGTTTGCCGTATACATGCTCGAAGATGGTTGGGTCGCGTTCGACCCGACCAATAATGTGCAGCCCGGGCAGCAACATATCAGTGTGGCGGTGGGGCGTGATTTTGGTGATGTGACACCGCTCAAAGGCGTGGTGTTCGGCGGCGCGCAACACCGGCTATCGGTGTCTGTGGATGTCAGTCGGCAGCCGGAGCGTGAAGGTTGACGCAAGGCTGGCCAGAGCCCTGTCTGCCGGCCTAGCATGGGGGGCCGAGGTAAAACACGGATCACGATGCCAAGTCTGTTCAGATATCTGCTGCTTTCCCCGTTGCTGTTGCTCAGCCTGCTGTCCGGTTGTGAGCAGAGTGCCGATACCGTCCCGTCTGCAGAGACTCCCGAGGCGTTCCAGAATTACACCGAAACGGGTGATCTCGATGCCATGCAGGAGCGCGGTATCCTGCGTCTACTGGCCCCGCGCTTTGACGATGATGCCATGCTGCCCAGCGATGGCCTGCCGCTGCACACCTACCATGAAATTGCCGAGCAATTTGCTGCGTCGCTGGGACTGCGGCCAGAGTGGGTGCTGGTCGACGATTTCGCCACGTTGCTGGACGTACTGGAGCAGGGAGCGGCGGACCTGTTGGTGACCAACCTGACCCACACCCCTTCGCGTGCCGAACGCGTGGTGTTTTCGGTGCCCTTGTCGGAGGTGGATGAAGTGTTGGTAGTGCCCAAACGTCTGCAGGGCAAGGGCCTTGCCGAGCTCGGAGAACTGACCGTGTCGGTGCCTGCGGGCACGGCCTGGGCGGAAAGCCTGGCGGCACTGTCGGCGCAGTTTCCCGGGATTCAGGGCGCGCTGGTATCTGGCGAGCTGTCTGACGCCAACCTGCTCGAAGGTGTTGCCAGTGGCCGCTATCAGGCCACGGCGCTGGATGAAGACGTGGCGCGGGTGCTGGTACCTTCAATGACGGAACTGGCAATTGGCCCGGTGTTGCATGAAGACCGGGACATTGGCTGGGCGATGCGCAAGAACAATCCGCAACTGCGCCGGGCATTGAATGACTATCTGATCAGTTCACGTGTGGTAGCGTCACGCCGACAGCAAGAGCGTCGTGACTGGAAGCAGATCAAGAACTCCGGCGTATTGCGCGTGATCACGGGCAACAATCCCGCCAGTTATTTTCTCTGGCGTGGTGAGTTGATGGGCTTCGACTATGAGCTGATGAAGGCGTTTGCGGACAAGCACAAGTTGCGCATCAGCATGGTGGTGCGTGACGGTCCGGAACAGATGCATGAGGCGCTGGAGAAAGGCTATGGCGACGTGATTGCCGCCGCCATGACGCAGACGCCGACGAGACAGAAACGCGGCTGGGTATTCAGTCGTCGCTATCTGACCATCACTGAGCAATTTGTCGGGCGCGCCGACATGGCACCGATGGCGGACCTGTCCGAGCTCACCGGCAAGACCGTTGTCGTCAATCCCGAGCACAGTTATTTCGACACTCTGCAGGCGCTGCAGAAGTCCGCTGCAAAGTTTACGCTGGTGCCGCTGGAGCATGCGTCCTCCGAGATGCTCATGGCGATGGTTGCTGATGGCGACTTCGATCTGACGCTGGTGGATAGCCATCTGGCGGCGATGGAGACCACTTTCCGCGATGACCTGAAAGTGGTCCATGATCTGGCTGAAGAAAAGCAGATTGGTTGGGTGGTGCGAGCAGACCAACCTGACTTGCTGGCCAATCTCAACACCTACATCCGCAAAGCCTATCGTGGCCTGCACTACAACGTCGTGTATCAGCGCTATTTCTCTGAGCCCAAGAGCATCTCCCGTTATCGTGAGCAGCGCATAGAGCCCGGCAAGGCGCTGTCACCTTATGATGAGCTGGTACGTGAGCACGCAGATCGTAAGGATCTGGATTGGCGTTTGCTGGTGGCGCAGATGTATCAGGAAAGCCGCTTCGATCCCAAGGCGCGTTCCTATGCCGGCGCAGTGGGTCTGATGCAGATGCTGCCGCGCACCGGCAAGCAGTTCGGTTACAGCGATGTGCGGCCGCCGCACAAGAATGTTGCCGCCAGCGTCGACTTCATCGAGTGGCTGGGTGAACGTTTCCCTGACGACCTGCCGATTGAAGAGCGCCTGTACTTTACCCTGGCGGCCTACAATGCCGGTCATGCCCATGTGCAGGACGCCCGGCGGCTGGCGCGACAACTGGGGAAAGATCCTGACCGCTGGTTTGGTCATGTCGAGAAGGCCATGTTGCTGTTGTCGCAACCACGCTATGCGCGCCAGGCACGCTTTGGTTATGTGCGTGGCAGTGAACCGGTCAATTACGTGCGTGAAATCCGTGAGCGTTACGTGGGCTATCTCGATGCCCGGGTTGAAAAGTACTGATAGCCGGTTTGGGACTGACACGGTGTCAGGTTACACTCGCCGACCCACGATCCTGATCGAGTAAGGAGTTCCAGGTGTCCGAGTCACAGATCATAGAAGTGACGGAACTGAATCTGCAGTCGGTGCTGGCAAAGTCCATGCAGATGCCGGTGATTGTCGATTTCTGGGCAAGCTGGTGCGAACCCTGCCAGCATATGGCGCCGGTGCTCGAGCGCCTGGTGTCGCAGTTGGCGGGCAAGGTGCTGCTGGCCAAGGTCAACGCCGATGAACAACAGGCGATTGCTGCGCAGTTCGGTGTGCGCAGCTTGCCGACACTGAAGCTGGTGTATCAGGGACGGCTGGTGAGCGAGCTGGTTGGCGCGCAGCCCGAGAAAGCCATTCGTGAGTGGTTGGCGCCGGTGCTGGCGGAAGGTGAGGCTCCTGATGAAGCCGAGCAGGTCCAGGCATTTCTGGAGCAGATCCAGCTGGCCATCGCCCATGGCCATGGTGCCCAGGCCGAGCAGGCATTGCGGCAGGCGATGATGCAACAGCCCCAACAGCATGTGTTGCGAGCGGCGCTGGTGGAGTATCTGTTGTCGGAAGCGCGAGTCGATGAGGCGCAGTCGACGCTCGCCGAAGTGGCGGAGGATGTACCAGAGCTGCGACCATTCCGTAATCGCTTTGCGCTGCTGGAATCTTTGGCGGGTCAGCCACCGGTTACCCTGACAGAGCTGGCCGGACGCATCGCCGAGTCGGTGACCGCTGAGGATCTGCACAGCTTTGGCCTGCGCGCTGCCGCGGCGGGCAAGTTCGAAGCCGGTCTGGAGGCGTTGCTGCGCCTGTTGCGGGAGTTCCCGGATTATGGCGATGGCGCCGCCAGGGCTGCACTATTGAAAGTGTTCGACTGCTTGCCAAAGGGCGACCCATTAGCGAGTCGTTTCCGTCGACAGATGTTTAATTATTTGCACTGAAGCACTCGCGTGGTCTTTGGCGCGAACGGTGAATGTGTGACACTGACGCCTCGGTGGTATCCGGCACCAGAATCGGGAGAAACAGGACATGAAGCTGATTACTGCAATCGTTAAGCCGTTCAAGAGTGATGATGTGCGTGATGCGCTGGCCGAAATCGGCATTCAGGGCATGACCATTTGCGAGGTGAAAGGATTCGGCCGCCAGAAAGGCCACACCGAGCTCTATCGCGGGGCCGAGTATCTGGTCGACTTCGTGCCAAAAATGAAGCTCGAAATCGCTGTCCGCGATGATCAGGTCGATAACGCCATCGATGCCATCGTCAAGGCCGCAGGCACCGGCAAGATTGGTGACGGCAAGATCTTTGTGACGTCGCTTGAGCAGGTGGTCCGCATTCGCACCGGAGAGACCGGCGAAGACGCGGTATGACCGATTGGCCCAACTCGCCGGATTTCCCGGTCTTGCCATGGTTTGGGCCTTTCCTATAAGGTACGTGAACCCTTTCGAACGCTCGTTTGAATGCGCCCGTGAAGACGGGAATGCGGGTGTACGGGCCGACTTAATAACTGGAGAGAGCGAATGAGCCTTGAATTTCTGTCTGACGAGTGGTTTGCCAAAGTTGATGAGCTTCGCGCTGCAGCCGGCGACATTGAAACGCCGGCAGCGCTGGCTGGTCTGGTGATCAACATCACCGTTACTGGCGGCCCGAGCGGCGACAAGGAAATGGCACTGGTCGGCGGTATGCTGGAAGCCGGTCATCATGGCGATGCAGCGACCACCATGTTCCTGCCGGCCGATCTGGCCAAGCGTATTTTCGTCGATGGTGACCAGTCCGCAGGTATGCAGGGCTTCATGACTGGACAGATTCGCATCGAAGGCGACATGAGCAAGCTGATGGCGCTGCAAACGGCACAGCCGACGCCGTCCCAGCTGGCGCTGGCGCAGCAGATCAAGGAAGTGACTGCCTGATTTGCAGATCACTGAAACAAAAAAAGGGCCGTCAGGCCCTTTTTTTGTTTCGTTCTTCCTGTACCGCCGCCAGCTCCGCTTTGCTGGTGCGGCGAAAGTCTCCGGGCGTTTTACCGGTCCACGAGCGGAACGCCTTGCTGAAACTGGCCTGATCGCTATAGCCCAGCCGTTCGGCGATGTCGATGATCGGCAGTGTCGATTCAGACAGGTAGCGCTCGGCATGTTGGGAGCGCACGCCATTGCGCAGCTCACTGAACGACATGTTGGCGGCACGCAGGTATCGACTCAGCGTACGTGGCGTGGAGCCCAACTTTTCTGCTACCCGCTCAATCGTGCAGCTGCGCCCCGGATCGACGGTCACCAGACGACGGATCAACAACAGCATGGTTTGTGAGGATGGCGACATGCGCGTTTCCGGTGCCTTCTGCGGCGCCGAAGCGGTGGGCATGAAATTGCCATCCGCGAACCCGTGCATAAGCAGCTGATTGCGTGGATGGTGGGCACGCACCTCGCAGTCGTGCAGCTCGCTGATCGCGTCCATATGAGCAATGCCACCGGATTCGAGGCACAGGGTGAAGGATTTGCCCATCTGTGAGACGAACCGCACCAGTACACCGAAGTAGATTTCCAGAATGCGTTCGCGCGCCTTGCCGAGCGGCCAGTTATCCTGGAGGTCGATCACCAGGTCGTCTCCCTCACGTCTGGCGACCAGCTCCACCAGCGGCAAGCGTAAAGCGAGGTAGCCGAGCGCCATTTTGGCGATCGCAAACGGGTTCTCACGGTGGAACAGCGGCAAGGCGGTCATGCCATGCATTTGCAGGCCCCAGGACAAGCCGAGACGAACGCACCAGTTACTGTCCGGAAATCGCAAGTCAGCTTGCTCAATCAGGTTCAGGAACTGGTTGATCGAGACAGCGCCATCCGGGGTCGAGAGCAGGCTGTCACTTATTCCCAATTCATGGCACAGAGGTAACAGTGTTACGTCATCCTCTTTACCTAGCTCAACAAGTGAACGTACGTACACTATATTGATAGAGGGTACATCGGCAAAGAGTGCTTTGAAGGCATCCATAGGCCTATGTTCCTTGATTTTATCGTTATTATTTGTACGAATGTCCCACTCTGAATGTGGGAATACATCTGTATTATATTGTGCTTTGTCGTGACTATCTGTACACAGAAAGGGCGTGAATATGCCTAGGAAGTACGCATTAGCGGGTGTCATGAATCAACAAGGCGCTGGCGGGTACTGACATTCATGGGAATTGGCGGAGCCCCATACTTGGCACTCTGGACCCAAGACTTATAAAACAATAACGAGGTGGGGCGATGAAAAAGCAAAATAACAAAACCTATTGCCGGTATGTCCGCCGTGAAAAGATCTCCGAGGCTGAGCTCGAGAGCATGTACGGCATCTTCTGCCAGTACTATGGCAATACTGATATGCCCACCTTTATCCGTGACTTCAGCAAGAAGACCGGTGCTTTTCTGGTGCGCCGCAAGGAGGATGACCGCATTGTCGGCTTCTCCACGCTGGCACTGATGGATCTGACCATGAACGGCCGTAAGGCCAAGGGCGTGTTCAGTGGCGATACCATCATCGAACGTGAATATTGGGGCGGTCGTGCGCTACAAATTGCCTTCTTCTTCTTCATGTTCCGCACCATCATGCGTTATCCCTTCACACCACTGTTCTGGCTGTTGATTTCCAAGGGTTACAAGACCTACCTGCTGATGGCCAACAACTTCATGCGTTTCTATCCGCACCCGGATGGCAAGCATGAGCAGTATCAGGAGCTGGTGCAGGAGTATTCAGAGCGCCTGTTCCCGGGCTGCTACGATGCCGAGCGGGGCCTGCTGGACTTCGGTGAGGAGTACCAGCATTTGCATGACGATGTTGCCGGTATCACCCAGGACATGATCGACCGCTATCGCAATATCGCGTTCTTCGAGGAGCGTAACCCGACCTGGCGTCGTGGCACTGAGTTGCCCTGCATCGGTCGAGTCGGCTTCTACGAGGTACCGCTGTACATCATTCGATTTGCTGCCAAGGTGTTGTCCGGTGGTCGCCTGTTCCGTCGCAACAAGCCGATCAGCAAACCGCTGGTGACCTCTGCTACCAGGAATACGGTCCGAGGCACACAATGACCCTACGTCACCGCCTGGGCCACGGCGTGATGCGCCGGTTGGTGGCCTGGGGGGAGCGGGGCTTTCGACGCAACCTGAATGACCTGGAAGGTATTCAGCGTCGCAAGCTCAAGGGATTGATGACTGCGGTCGCCGCCACCTCCACCGCCAAACGGTTCGACATCAACGCTGATACAGACTGGCAGCGCTTTGCCGAACGAGTACCCGTGTCCGGTTACAAGGACTGGTCCGAGTCCATTGCTGCCTTGCGTGACCAGGGTTCGGCCATGATTGACTCGCCGGTGATGCGCTACCAGCCCACCAGCGGCAGCACGTCTGCGATCAAGTGGATTCCCTACAGCCAGCGATTCCTCGGTGAACTGGATGCGGCCATCGTGCCCTGGTTGGCGGACCTGTATCGGCAGTTCCCGGATATCAGCGAGGGCTCCCATTACTGGTCGCTAAGCTGGATGCCCACCGACATGCGTGAGCAGGGCAACGCGGATCTTAACGACGACATGAAGCTGTTGTCGGCGGGCAAGCGCCTGCTGGCGGCGGCGACGCAAGCCGTGCCGGAAACCATCGCGCTGGCGCCAACCTCGGAAGATGCTGCCTTTGCCACGCTGGTGCGTCTGGTCGGTGATCGTGATCTGTCGGTGATCTCGGTCTGGAGTCCAACTTTCATGCTGACACTGCTCGAGCAACTCGGGCAGTGGCGTGATGAGGTGGCGGAGTGTCTGGCGCAAGGCCACTGGGGACGCCGCAACACCGCGCTGCACTTTATCGCTTGCCCGAGGCAGCCGTTGCAGGCGTCCTTGTTGCGTGACTGGAACGGTCAGCCGGATGCTGCATTCTTTGAGGTGCTGTGGCCCAGGCTGGCATTGATCAGTGCATGGGACACGGCGTCTGCCACCCGCTGGGCGAAGGTCTTGCATGGCTATCTGGCGCACGCCGGCTTTCAGGGCAAGGGACTGTGGGCAACGGAAGGCGTTGTCACCTTCCCGTATGGCAGCGATCACTTGCTTGCCTATCAAAGCCATGTCTACGAATTTGAAGATCTGGATACTGGCAAGATCCTCGCGCCCTGGCAGTTGCGCAGCGGCCAGCAAGTGGCGCCGGTGATCAGCACTGGCAGCGGATTCCTGCGCTATCGCATGGGTGATCAGCTATGTGTCAGTGGTTTTCGTGGCAGTGTGCCGGCGCTGACGTTTCTGGGTCGAGAGGATGGCGTGGATCTGGTCGGTGAGAAAATTTCGACATTGGCCGCGCAGCAGGTGCTCGATGCAGTCGCTGACAAATTTGCCGCACGCACTGTGTCCCTGATTGCGCTGGAGTGCAGCGACACACAGCAGCGTCCGGGCTATGTACTACTGCTTGAATCAGCTGGTAAAGGTGACGCTGACCAGATCGCCGAACTTGTGGAGCAGTCACTGCTGGCACATTTTCATTACCGACTGGCGCGCTCCCTGAATCAACTGGCACCGGCGCGTGTGGTAATCGGTGACGACATGCGTGACTTCTATTTGGTGCAATGTCGTGATCGCGGCATGATCGAGGGCAATATCAAGATCGAACCGTTGCGGCGCTGGGACGGACAAACGCCTGTGCGTCTGCAGGATGTTGCCGTCACCAAGGAAAGGGTGCGCGCATGACCGCGTTTGAAGTGCGCCAAAGCGTACCTGCCGATGATGAGGTGATCCTGGATCTGATCCGGAAATCGCCGCAGCCAGGGCGAGTGGTGCTCAACTTTGAGCGTGAGCCGAGCTTTTACTTTGGTGCCAACGTTACCTGTGAACATCCGGAAGTGCTGGTGGTATTCGACAAGCACAACGGCAAGCTTGCCGCCGTGGGCAACATCGGCTCCCGCGGTGTGTACATCAATGGTGAGCGCACGCAGCTGCGTTATGCCCATGATTTGCGCGTGGCAGATGAGTATCGGGGTTCGCTGGCGCTGTTCCGTATTTATCGATACGGAAAAAAGCTGCTGACGCCGGGTGAGTTTCTCGACACCGTGATTCTGGCGGAAAACCAGAAGTCATTGTCCACTGTCGGCGCTGGCCGTGGTGGCATGCCGAAGTACTATGAAACCGGCGATATCCAGACGTCGCTGGTGTTTGCGCCGCCAATGCGTGCGCTCAAGCATGATTTGAAGATTCGTCAGGCCAGCGCCGATGATCTGCCGATGATGCAGGATTTTATCAATCGACATGGGCCGAAGCGGCAGTTCTTTCCGTGCTATGAACTGCGCAAGCTGATTGATAGCAGTACCTATTTTCGCGATATCCGCATTGATGATTACTGGCTGGCCATGAACGGCGACAAGCTGGTCGGCATGGTTGGCGCCTGGAATCAGAAAGGCTTCAAGCAAACCCGGCTGCTGCAATATCCGGGTGGGCTGGCCTGGCTGCGCCATTTGTATAACGCATGGAGCTTCTTTTTTGGTGGCGTACACCTGCCTGCTGCGGGCGGCGTGATTAATTACAGGCTGTTGCACACAGTGCTGGTTGAGGATGATAACCCGGATGTGCTGGCGGCATTGATGGAGCCACTTGCTGCGTATTGTCGACGTATTCGTGCGGCATTGGTGGTGGCCTTTTTTGAATCCGATCCGCTCAAGACGGCAGTAAGAAAGTTTCGCCATCAGAACATGTTGAGCAAGCATTTTCTGTTGAGCTATGACGGTGATCCGCGACCAAAGCTGGATCAGCGTCTGCCTTATGTAGAAGTGGCGCGTCTCTGAGCCTGGCGCGTCTGGAGAACGATCATGAAGTTCAGAATTGGATTGCCAAAAATCAGGACCCAGCGTCAGGCGCTTGCCTGGGTGCTGGGCGTCACTTTTTTTATCGGTTGTGTTATGTACCTGACGCCAAATGGTGTCGAACGTCGTGCGGCAGATGAGAACAACGTTGTGCTGGATGTGTTGCCAGTACAGGTCGGACCCTCGCACATCATTATTCACGCCAACGGTGTGGCGCAGCCGGCATCCGAGATCCCGCTGATAGCAGAAGTCAGCGGGCGCGTGCTGGAGGTCAACGAGGAATTTGTGTCCGGCGCCACTGTAGATCCTGAGATGGTGTTGGCGCGGATTGATCCCGAGCCCTATGAACTGGCCTTGGCGCAGCGTCGCAACGAAGTCAGTGGCGCCAGCCTGCATCTGGCAGACACCCGCGCCCGCGCGTCGGTGGCGGAACGCACGTCAGGCCGTCGAGCAACCGACTATGCGCGCATGGTGCCGCATCTGGCGGAAGCGCAAACCAGACTCGAGGCGGCCAAGGCTGCCATGCGCAATGCGCAACTGGAATTGTCCCGGACTGAACTCAAAGTACCGTTCTCCGGACGCTTGCGTGACATTCAGGTGCGCGCCGGCCAGTACGTCAAGGCTGGCCAGCTGCTGGGCTACCTGTACACGCCAGACCAGATTGAAGTGCGTTTGCCGATTCGTGATCAGTGGCTGTCGCTGATCGATCTGCCACTGGATGGCAGCGAGCCGGAAACGCCGGTCAGTGTGACGTTCAAGGCGCGTTTCGGCGGCGTTGAGCGCAGCTGGAACGGACAGATCGTGCGTCGTGAGGGTGGCCTGAACAAAAATCAGATGATCTACCTGATGGCGCGAGTGATTCCTGAAGAAGGCCATGTGCCGCTGGAGCCGGGCGTCTGGCTGGAGGCTGAAATCAAGGGCTCCGAACTTAACGGTGTCGCAATTCTGCCCGAGGGTGCCGTGGGACGTGACAGCCGCGTCTGGCTTGTTAACAACGACCAGAGGCTTGAGCGTCGCAATATTTCTGTGCTTTATCGCGACGACAAGCAGGTCTATGTCAGCACCGGACTCGCCAATGGCGATCAGGTGGTGCTGACGGGCGACTTGCGCATGCTTGAGGGCACTGAAGTAAAAGTGCGCCAGCCCTGGCTTTCTGACAACTCCGATGCGGACCTGGGAGCCGCACTGCCGTGAACGGCATCATTCGCTGGTTCGTCAATAATCCCGCCGTCGCCAATCTGATGATGGTGATGTTCATTGTGCTTGGCCTGTATGCGATTCCACATACGCGCCAGGAAACATTGCCGAACGTACCGATGGATCGCGTCAATATCGTAGCTCCGATGCCTCAGGCAACTCCTGAAACGGCGGAGCGACTGCTGTGTACGCCGATGGAAAATGCGCTGTACAGCGTCGACGGTATTACTGAAATCATGGGCGCAGCCTATGAAGGCCTGTGCACGATTCGCATGGATGTCATGGAAGGTTATGACACCCGTGAGGTGCTCGAAGAGGTCAAGTCTGTCATTGGCGCCATGGATGGATTGCCGTCCGATGCTCTGCCGCCGCAGATCAGTGAACTGGTGGTTCGCAACCGCGTTGCACGGGTGGTCATCACCGGTGACATGGATGATCTGACCCTGTTTCGCGAGGCACACAAGTTGCGCCAGGGGTTTTTCGACAGCGGCGTCATTTCAGTTGTCGACCTGGAAAACCTTCCCGAGCGTGAAGTCCGAATTGCGGTAAGCCGCGATGATTTGCGCCGCCACGAGATCAGCCTGCGCGATATGGCGACCAGCATGAAGCGCTCCACCGATGCCATTGGCAGTGGTGTGCTGCGCAATGCGTCCGGCGATTTGCTGCTGGAGACCGGGGTGGAGCCGCAAGCCGCCGCCGATTATGCCGGCCTTGCGGTGCGCCGCAATGGACCAGGTGAGGTGCTGGTTGTCAGTGACCTTGCGGAGGTCGTGGACGGATTCAGTGAAGATGAGATTGCCGCCTGGTATAACGGCAAGCCAGCGGTGGCGCTGGATGTGTATCGCGTCGGCAATCAGCAGGTACTGGATGTTGTCGAGGAAGTCCGACGCCAGATTGATCGCGCGGAACTGCCTGGCGACATGAAGCTGGTGCTGTGGCAGGACGACGCGGAGCAATTCCGCTCCCGCTTTGAGCTGTTGAAAAGCAGCGCGCTGCAAGGCCTGATTATTCTCGCCTTTTTGCTCTGTCTGTTCCTGGGAATGCGTCTGGCGTTCTGGGTGGCGTTGGGGATTCCGGTGTCCATGTTGGGTGCGATCTGCATCCTGCCGCTGACGGGCGAGTCGATCAATACGATTTCACTGTTCGCCTTCATTCTGGTGCTTGGCATTGTCGTTGATGATGCCATTATCGTTGGCGAAAGTGTGCATGAGGTGCACCGCGAAGGGATGACAGGGCGTGATGCGGCGGTGGAAGGGACACGTCGCGTGGTGCGGCCGGTCACCTATGCCGTGCTGACCACGCTGATCGCGTTTGCGCCGATGTTGTTCCTGCCCGGTGCAGAAGGTGTACTGATGCGCGTGATTCCGTTGGTGGCGATGGCGATCCTGGCTATGTCGCTGATCGAGTCCATGTGGATACTGCCATCGCATCTTGGCCAGCAGAGCCACCGGAAATGGCCGGGTGAAGACTTCTTCCAGGGTATCAGCGACAAGGTTAACGCGCGGCTGGATGCCTGGATGGATGCCAAGTACCGTCCGCTGATGTCATCACTGTTGCAGTGGCGTGTCGTGGTGGTGGCAGTGTTCTTTGCCTTGTTCGCGTTTTGCATCATGATTGTCCACAGTGGCTGGATGAGCATGGTGCTGTTCTCCAAGGTCGAAGCTGACCGGGTTATGGCGGAGGTGGTATTCCCGCAAGGCACGGCGCCTGAAAGCATTCGCGAGCAGCTGACGCAGCTGGCCGGCAGTGCCGAGAAAGTGGCGGCCAGCTGGGGTGGCATTGGCGCGCCCGGTAGCCCGATCCAGGAGATTTATTCGGAGCAGGGTGTCAGCCAGAAGATTTCCAATGCGCGCGACCCGGATGCACCTTACCGCATTCGTGTTTCACTCAAGCTGGGGCAGGATGCCGAGATGAGCGCCAGTGAAGTGGCACGCCTGTGGCGACTGCAGAATGGGCCGATCACTGGCGCATCATCGGTGCGCTTTGATTCAAACCTGATGCCGACCTCGTCCGATATCTATATCAATCTGTTCCATGAAGATCTGGATACCCTGCAGACCATGGCGGCTGAATTGCAATGGTTGATCAGTGGCTATCAGGGCGTGCATGAAGTCAGCAACAATCTCGCCGCGCAGCGCCAGATCATGGAGCTGAGACTGCTGCCGGCGGCGCAGGATATCGGCGTGTCGGAAGACTATCTGGCCATGCAGGTGCGCGACGCCTTCCACGGTATTGAGATCGACCGGATTGCCGATCAGGATCGTGAGGTGCCGGTGATGCTACGCCTGTCACGTGATGATGCCAGCACAGTCTGGGATCTCGAGCAGTTGCCGGTGCGGCTGCCAAACGGTGACTGGGCGCCACTGTCTGCGCTGGCCAACCTGACCATGCGCCAGTCGCCCTCCATGATCAGTCACTATATGCGTGAACGGAATGCCGCCATCACTGCCATGGTGGATGAACACGTCGTCTCTTCCGGGCAGGTGATGGCATCATTGCGCGAAGATTTTCTTGATGACATCGCTGTCCAGTATCCGGGTGCCAGCTGGGGCATTGCCGGCAAGCCGAAATCGGTTATTGAGTTCATGTCCTATCTCGGCAACGCCTATTTGATTGCACTGTTCGCAATCTTCTTCCTGCTGACAGTGTTGTTTGCCAATTATGCGCAACCGATGCTGGTGATGAGCGCAATTCCTTTTGGTATCGTCGGTGCATTTATCGGGCACTTCCTGCTTGGCCATGATTTTACCTTGTGGTCGCTTGTTGGCGTGGTCGCTGTCAGCGGCGTGGTGGTGAACGACAATCTGGTGTTGCTGGATTGCGTGAACCAGAATCGTCAGAACGGCATGACATTGTTCGAAGCAGTGATTGATGCGGGTGCTCGGCGATTCCGGCCAATTCTGCTGACGTCGCTGACCACATTCGCAGGTATGGCGCCGATGATCATCGATAATTCCGTGGAGTCGCGTTTCCTCGTGCCGATGGCTGTTTCTCTGGCCTTCGGAGTAGTGTTTGCAACGGCGGTCAGCCTGATCCTGGTGCCTGCCTTGATGCTGGTGGCCAGTGATGTACGGGATCTGTTGGTGCATAAGGAAGCCGGCCTGCGTCGACGTTGGCAGCAACGCCATTTCCCCAAGCCCGGTGCGGCTGACGATGTGGCCACCGCCTATCGCCATGGCCAGTGGGCGGCGCGATGCACGGAACAGGCCACTGATAATCCTTATCAGGATGCGCAACTTGCTGCGGCCTGGTCGGACGGCTTCCACGATCGCACACCGCCCGCGGGTGCCCTCGGTAACTCCTTGCTTTCCTGATGTTCGTTTCCGGGCGCTGCAGCCGTTAGACTGTGCGCTCGAGCAGCGATACAGGGAAGGGCAATGAGCAAGGTGGTTGAGGCGGTTTCCGGTGCAGCGCGTGTGTCTCTGGATGCCGCGGTTGAGCAGGTTGTTGCGGCGACTGGCGGTGTCATTCGACTGGGGCTGCCACTGGGTCTGGGCAAGCCCAACCAGTTTGTCAACGCGCTCTGTGAGTACGTTGGCAAACATCCTCAATACTCCCTGGAGATCTATACCGCACTGAGCCTCGGTCGGCCACGTGCTGGCAGCGGCCTTGAGCAGCGTTTTCTGGCCCCCTTTCTTGATCGTGTCTACGGCGACTATGTCGAACTGGGCTATCGCAGTGCAGAGATGAAGCGGGCGCTACCCGCCAACATCAAGGTCTACGAGTTCTTTTTTCAGCCCGCCAGCATGCTCGGCAATGGTCCGGCGCAGCAGCATTACATCAGTTGTAACTACACCCATGCGGCACGCGATCTGAATGCACGGGGCGTCAATGTAGTGGCGCAGATGGTGGCACGCGATCCGGCCCGTCCGGGCAAGCTGAGTCTGAGCTGTAATCCGGAAGTGACGCTGGATCTCGAGCCTTTGCTGCGTCAGCGTCGCGCCCGCGGCGACGTCATCCTCGCCGTGGCGCAGGTGCATGACGAGCTGCCGTATATGCTTAACGATGCGGAGGTGGATGAGCAGTTCTTCGATCTCGTGATTGACCAAGAGGGATTGTCGACGCGACTTTTTTCGACTCCCAATATGCCAGTGAATCAGCAGGATCATTTCGTTGGTTTGCATGCCAGCAGTCTGATCGCGGATGGTGGGCTGCTGCAAATCGGTATCGGCGCACTCGGTGATGCGCTGGTTCACCACACGCTGATGCGCCATCACGAAAATCAGGACTACCGTAAGTTGCTGGCGGAAGCTGGCGCGCTGGCAAGCTTCGGCAACGACATAGAACGTATTGGTGGCACGGCGCCGTTTGATCGCGGATTGTACGGCTGCAGTGAAATGGTCACCGCCGGGCTTCTGGGGTTGGTGGACGGTGGAGTCATCCGTCGTGCCGTGGCTGCCGATCCGGATCTGCAACAGCTTTTGGAGTGCGGCCGTATTGGTGAGCAGATCAGCCTGCAAACGCTTGACGTACTGATTGAAGAGGGCGTGCTGTCACCGCGCCTGACGCGCAAGCAACTGGCATGGCTTGCTGATCAGGGCATTCTGACCGAAGCGATCAGCTTGCGCGACAAACGTCTTGAGTTTGTGGACGGCAGTAGCGTGGTAAATGACCTTGAAGACCGGGTGGTACGTGAGGCGATACGGCAACGTCTGGCGGCGACGTTACGTACGACCTTGCTGCACGGCGGCTTCTTTCTCGGTCCGGCGGCGTTCTATCGGCGTTTGCGCGCGATGAGCGAGGCGGAGCGTGAGCGCATCAATATGACCCGCATCAGTTACGTCAATGATCTGCTCGGCGATGAGCGATTGAAGCGTGCCCAGCGCCAACATGCGCGGTTCGTGAATACAGTGTTCAGTGCAACACTGATGGGAGCGGGCATTTCTGACCAGCTTGAGTCGGGACAGGTGCTCAGTGGCGTCGGTGGCCAGTACAATTTTGTTGCGCAGGCCCATGAGCTCGCTGGTGCGCGCTCGATACTGATGCTGCGGGCATGGCGTGAGCGTGGCGGTGAAGCCAGTTCAAACCTGCTGTGGAATTACGGGCATACCACCATCCCCCGTCACCTGCGTGACGTGTTTGTCACCGAGTACGGGGTGGCGGATCTGCGTGGCAAGTCAGATAGTGAATGTATTGCCGCCATGCTCAATATTGCGGACAGTCGCTTCCAGCAGGGATTGCTGGAGTCTGCTCGTCAGGCCGGCAAGATTTCGGCGGGCTACAGTATCCCCGAACGCTACCGGCACAACACACCGCAGCGGCTTGAGCAGATCTATCAGCAGTATCGCGATGCCATGCCACAGTTTCCTCTGGGGACTGACTTTGACCCGGTCGAGCGACGCTTGCTGTCGGCGTTGGGGTGGTTAAAGGAGAAGATGAGCGCCAAACGCTACTTCCAATTGGGTCGCAGCGCTCTGGGTGATGACGTGGATGCTCAGCAATATGCCGTGCATTTGCAGCGCATGGGGCTTGAGCAGGCGGACGGTCTGAAGCAGAAGCTGTATCGGCGCCTGCTGCTCTCGGCGTTAGCGCAAACGGCTGCAGACGGCGTCAGGAAGAACAGCTGATTTCCATATCACGGCCCCAGTCAGGTGGTAGCGCCGCATAGTGATCAAATTGCGGCTGCTCATCAAAAGGGGCGCAGAGCACGCGGTGCAACGTCCGCACCTCTTCGAAGTCACCCTGCTGTGCGGCAGTGATTGCCTGCTGTGCAAGATAATTGCGCAATACAAATTTGGGGTTGCTGGCCAGCATGGTATCGCGCCACTGTTCGTGGCTGGCTTGCTGCTGTGACAGGCGCGTCCGGTACCGCTGACACCAGCTGTCGAAACTGTCGCGATCACGAAATTCGTCACGCGCCTTGCTGCGCGCACTGCCCGGATCGAACTCCGCCAGGGCTCGGAAGCTGCGTGTGTAATCAGCGCCATCCGATGCCATCAGTCCGAGCAAGGCGCCAATCAATTCAGCATCCTCTTCCCGGGTTTGCTGCAGACCCAGTTTGCTTCCCATCAAGGCCAGATAATGTTGATGGAAAATTGGCTCATAGCGTTTCAGTTGTTCCACCAGAGTATCGCGGGAGACCAGCTCGGACATGGCCAGTGCCAGACAATTCAGGTTCCAGAGGCCGATTTGTACCTGACGGTTGAAGGCGTAGCGTCCCTGCCAGTCACTGTGATTGCAGATCAGGCCGGGGTCGAATGCATCCATGAATGCAAACGGACCGAAATCAAAGGTGTCGCCAGCGATGGAAAAGTTATCGCTGTTCATCACGCCATGGGCAAAGCCGGTGGCTTGCCAGTGCGCCATCAGCTGCGCCGTACGCTCAACTACTTTTGCAAACAGGCTGGCATGCGGTGCCGGGGCATCGGCACACTCAGGGTAGTGGCGGGTAATAACGTAGTCGGAGAACTCGCGTAACAGCTGGAACTGGCCGCTATGATGCAAATATTCGAAGTGGCCAAAGCGAATATGGCTGCGTGCCACGCGCAACAGGCAGGCAGCGGTTTCGGCTTGTTCGCGCATTACCGGCTCACTCGACCCGACCACACACAGCGCGCGGGTAGAGGGAATGCCAAGGTGATGGAGAGCCTCACTGGCAAGAAATTCGCGCAGGCTGGAGCGTAGCACGGCACGTCCGTCGCCCATGCGCGAGTAAGGTGTCTGTCCGGCGCCCTTGAGGTGCAGGTCCCAGCGCTCGCCGCGCTGGTTCAGTACTTCGCCCAGCAGCAGGCCGCGACCGTCACCGAGCTCAGGGTTGTAGACGCCAAACTGATGGCCGGTGTATTTCTGCGCGATCGGCGTCATGTCATCAAGCACTTTTCCGCCGCCGAACAGGTCGGGATAAAGACGCGCTTCACTGTCGTCCAGATCAAGCAGGCTGGCACAGTCGCTGCTGGCAATGACCAATTGCGGTACTGACAGCGGCTGCGGTTGCACCGCACTGTGCAATGTATCGGGCAAGCGCGCGAAGCTGTTATCGAAGTGAAGCTGCGTCAGGGAGGCCATTTGCGTCAATCGTCGCTGTGCGGGTTGTCCTTGCGATCCTCGACTTCACGGCGACGTTTCTCATCCAGGTTACGACGCCGTGAACTCTTGCCCGACATGGCGCGCCAGAATGGAATCCGGCGTGTTACCGCGACCATCTCGTCCACCGTGTCGCCGATACCTGAAAGCCGGTCAACGGTGTCGCGCAGTCCCACCAACTCGTCAACGTGTTCTGATATCTTGAATACGACCATGTAGAACTCGAGCAGTGCCCTGAGCAATGACGCACACACCAGAAAGGCAATCGGTGCGGCAAAAAATACCGCAAACAGGCCGAGCCAGATGCTTTGCATGAACGCCACGCCGCACCAGAACATAATGGTGAACGCCAGCGCAAACAGCAGCATGCCGTATACCCCGGGCAGCACCTGAATAATCATGTACTTATCGAAACTGAAATTGAAAAGCTCGCGCCAGTACTGCACACACCAGAACACGCCGCGTCGGACGCGCTCCTGAAACTGACTGATGCTGTACTCGGTGTCCTTGCGACCTTTATCGGGGGTATGCGGGTCGGGGTTTACCATTTCGCGAATTGCTCCTCTACAAAGCCATAGTGCTGATTGAGGACGAGGTGGCGATTGTCGTCGACGTGAATGCTGCCGGAGAACTGTCCGAACAGCTGATTAAAGTTGCTGGCAAACACACCAAGGTTGAGCTTTTCCACATGTCGGCCGAGCGGAACAAAGCGTAACGCCAGCTTGCCGTCAGCGCTGAAAATTTTCCATGGCTGCATCAGGTCGTCAGCGTCATACTCGAAAAAGATGCCGCCCATGCTGTGCAGCTTGCCATCGACCCAGATACAGTTTTCGGAGGCGCTGGTTTCGTTGACGCCACAGGACAGGTTCAGTCCCAGCGCGATGCCGTCCACCTCTGTACTCAGGCAGGCCCAATTCCAGAAGGTTTCCCGACGCATGTAGCCGGCGGAAAAGTCGTGGTGCCCGCAGGCGTTGAGGGCGCCAAGCTCAATCTCTTGTTGGCGCCATTGCAGGCGACCATTGACCGCTACGCCGGCAACCTTGTTGGCGTAGGTCCAGCCATTGACCCCGGTGCGGGTGCACAGTGACATGGCTTCATAGTCTGCGGATTCATCCATGCTGGCATTAATCTGCAGGGCGTCGCATGTCAGCGACAGAGTCTTGCGCAGTCCGCCTTCAATGCGTTGATAGCCCATGCGAATGTCGATACCCGTTTGCCGAAAGCGGCTTTCGCCGTCAGTCGGGGAGCTGCTCATCTGCAATGCGCGGGACAAGGGCGAACGCCAGGTGTATTCCTCCAGCTCGCCGCTGCGGGTATCAAACACATAGACAAATGCCAGTCCCATCCAGGCGGTATCTGCCAGGGCACAGCCGATCAGCAGGTCATTGCTGATGATGCCGAAATACTGGAACTGCTTGTAATGAAAGTGCCGTGCAAACGCTGAGGCGCGACCACCCAGAGTGGTGCGCAGGGCCGTGTCGCGGCCATTGATGCGTGCCACCGTGCCGTCGAAACGGCCAAAGCGTGGCAGGCCGTCAGCGCCGATCAGCGCGTCAGGAGTTGTGTTGGCTAGACTGTGCATCAGATAACCAGAAGTCAGGAACAACAAAGCCCGGTGTGAGGGAGGCGCTGTGCGAACTGTAGGCGTTCACCATGACCGGGCTGCGGGCCTGTTGAACATAGTCAAGCAGCTCAGGGCCCGCAACCCTATTGGTACTTTTGTTCGACATCGGGCTCAGGCAAAGCCATTGCGGTTTGGGGATGGGCTCCCATAGCCAGTCCGCTGGCAACGTCGACCTTGACCACCATTGACCGCGTGCGTGCCCGACATGTGCCCCAGAGGGTGGAGCCAGTTGAGTGTCGGTCGGGTAATACAGGCGTCCGCGGCTGAATAACCGCCGCCGGTCGATGCGTGGCACACCTGCAGCGGCAAGTGCCTGTTGCGCCTGTGGCGTGTTGGACAGTGCAAACTGATGATCGCGCAGGCGCCGCAAGCGACGGTCAAAGCTGTCGCGAGGATCGGGCCCCGGCCAGTGGTTGGCGCGCACGCCAAGGTAGAACTTCAGCGTGATCTCCCAGTGCTCGTAACATTGCGCGCGCTGGTCGAACACCACCGCGTCCAGTTCACCGAGGGTGCGTTGATCGCCCTGGATGACCAGATTGCAACAAACAAGTTGGAGATCGGGCGCGGCGTCTATCAGCGCCAGTACCTGGCGCTCGAACTGTCTGCCAAGACGCAGATCCTTGTCACTGTCGCGGCTGTGATGATCGGGATTGCATTCATTGGCGTGGTGGAGTTCGGCAGGCTGGATGTCATCGAAACCGGCAAACAGGCTCGGCGCGGAGGCAATCGTGTGGGCGAATTCGGCGCCTGAACTGACGCTCAACCCGCCTCCAGTTCGGCGCTCTGTTCAAACAGCACTGCGGTTTCCTTTGCCCAGGTCAACCAGGCTTCGCGTTCCAGCACACTGCGACGCAAGGTCAGCCAGACTGCGCGGGCATCTGCAGCCAGCAAATCAGGGTCGCCAAGGTCGGCCAGCAGCATGCGGTGCTCGCTGAGCATCTGCTCGTGTTCCTCGCGCTGTCGGCTGATCTCTTCAAGCAGATTGTCGGCAGGCACCAGATGCGAACCCAGCACCTTGATCAGCAGTGATTCGCGTACGCGTTTCTGCGCTGCCGGGCGCTTCAGCCACACCTTCAGTTCATCACGGCCATCGTCAGTGAGCTTGTACACCTTCTTGTCCGGCTTGCCGTCCTGGCTGACCAGGGTGAAATCCACCAGCCCGGACTGATGCAGCTTGCCAAGCTCCAGATAGATTTGCTGGTGTGTGGCGCTCCAGATATATCCGGCGGTCAGGGCGAAATGCCGGGCCAGGTCATAGCCGCTGGACTTTTCTCGCGCAAGTATGGTCAGAATGGCGTGCGGCAGCGACATGGGCGCTCCTTGGACGATGTCAAACCGATAGCATTGATAATACGTTCGTGGGCTGCGTGCGGCCATGTCATGAGCAATGCATTTTTGTAAAAGGATGGCGAAAGATGTGGCAGTTTACGAAGAAATTGTTAGTAATTTGTCGTGCTTCAGTGACCTTTGGTGCGCTTGTGTTGTGTCTTGGCATACCGACCATACAGGCAGTGGAACGTGGCAGCTGGCCACTGGGCTGGACAGACGCGGATGGTGACTGTCAGGACACCGAGGTCGAAGTGCTGGTGCGTGACGCGGCCGGCCTGTTGCAGTGGGGCGATCCGGAAGCATGCACCATTGCGACCGGCACCTGGCGCAGTCTGGCGATTGATCTGGCGCTGCCGCTGGACAACATTCTGGTGATTCCACTGGTGATGCCTGACGTTGCTGAACGCGATGGCGCGAAAAAATGGGATACCGAACGCAAGCGCGCGTTTATCAATGATCCGGATAATCTGATCATTCTGGACGTGGGTGCCGCGCAGAAGCGCGGCGACAAGGGGCCGGCTGACTGGCAGCCGCATCGAAAATTTCACTGTCTCTATGCCACCCGCTGGCAGCAGGTGAAACAGCGTTACCAGCTGACCACCGACGAGCGTGAAGATGCAGCCCTCGCTGGCATGCTGGAGACGTGCGCACCGGCGGTTGCCGATTAGGGTCAGCGGATATCGTTGCGCTGTGGTCCAAGCTTCAACAGGCTGAGGGCATATTCTGCTGAAATGCGTGCCTGCTCGTCGTCCAGTTTGGGAATGACCTTGTCTACCACGGTATGCGTTGCCTTGCGCGTGGTGGCGATGCCGACGTCCGCCACCTTGCGCAGAATCGGGCCAAACTTCAGCAGCCGCAACGGCTCTTCGAAGTACCAGAACATGGCGGTGTCAGTGAGGCGGTGAAAGTACTGAATCATCATCGGCATGGCCTGGTTTTTCTTGCCATCGATGGCCATGTGGAAACCTTCCTGGGCGGTATGCGCGAGCTCGGGGCTGATCGGAAAGCAAATGTTCCAGCTGCCATCGAACTGGTGGCGGACGCTGTCCATGTATTCAGCAATGTCCTTGTTTTGCTGCAGGTCGAGTTTCTTCACCGTACTGCGCACCACCACCTGCGAGGCCTTGTTGATGGTATCGGTGGTGAACATCACCACCCGCATCAGGCCCGGCGACAGGCCGGACAGGCGTGAAGGCTTGATCATGAAAGCGTCCAGTGCCTCCTGCAGGAAGGTGGACATGATCTGCTCGACGACCTGAGGCTCCGGGCGTGCGCCGGGACCGCGCATACGCTGGATAAAACCTTCGGTCAGGTTGTGCAGGTGCTCGCTGGCCGGGAAAGCGACATAGGTGCTGTGATGCGACATGGTCGTCCTGATTCTCGTTCTTGTGCCGGCATCATAGCGATTGCGGCAGCTTCGGCCAAATCCGGCTGGGCCAGACGCGACACCACCGCAGCGCTTTTCATGCCGACGTTTTTGCCGGATCATGCGCGCTCGCGAACAGGCAGGAGAGCGACATGTTGTCACTGGTGACACCGGATGCGGATCAGGTCGGGCGCTGGCTGCGTCAGGCAGGTATTCAGCATTACATCTGCGATCAGTGTCATGGCCTGCATATCTCTGAGCTGCAGGGCCGTGATGGTGTGATCGACAGCCGTCTGTTTGTGGAAGAGGACGGCTTGTTGCTGAGTACCGAGCTGGAAATCCAGCCGTCACGCCTGTTTGATGTGCAGGCAGCGGTGCCGCGCATGAATATGGCCTATGCCAACCTCAAGGTGTTCCTCGACGTCAATGATGAAACCCTGCCGCGACTGGTGGTTTGCGATCTGCTGCTCGGGCGCGCCGGCGTCAGCTTCGACCAGTTCCTGTTCTTTGTGCAGGCGACCGTGGATGCCACGGTGCAGTTGCTGGAGGAGTGCCAGCAGATGGATTGTCTGTATGCCGGTGATGACAACAATGCGCCGGCGCCGTCCGGTGGCGCGGTGCATTAAGCGTGCATGACCAGCTGCCGCTGGATGGCGGCGACGATCGTCGTGGCCGCATCATCACCGGGCTGGTGGAGCACGGCTTCGCGGTCGTGCCGGAGTATTTCAGTCCAGTGCTGGTGCGGGCGCTGCAACGCGAAGCGCGACTGCGTGACCGGCGCGGCGAGTTTAACGACGCCGCCATCGGCCGTAGTGAGCAGTTGCAGCAAAACGACTGGGTGCGGCGTGATCGCACATGCTGGCTGGATGCTTCCTCCCTGGCTCAGTGCCGTTTGCAGGAAGAACTCGAAGCGCTGCGCCTGCTGATCAATCGCGAGCTGTTTCTGGGGCTGTTCGATCTGGAGTCCCACTTTGCCATCTACGACAGCGGCGCGTTCTACAAGCGCCATCTGGATGCCTTCAATGCCGACAATCCGCGCGTGGTATCTGTGGTCATCTACCTCAATCAGGTCTGGCAGCCTGGCGATGGCGGGCAACTGCGTATCTGGCCCGACCGAGACAGCCGCCGGGCGGTGCTCGACGTCAGTCCGCGTGCCGGCACGCTGGTGTGTTTTCTCAGTGAACGCATTCCCCATGAAGTGTTGGCAGCCCAGCGCGAACGGTTCAGCATAGCAGGCTGGTTCCGCCGCAATATGACCACTGCCACATGCATCGATCCGCCGCGCTAATTCTGCTGTTGCTCTGCGTTGGTCCGCTGACTGCGGCGGAACTGTGTGCGTTTCCCGGTCGTGACGGTGATCGCCAGTTGGCAGGGGTGGTCAATCGCTGGCTGCCCGCCGCAGAAGGCGTCAGTCTCGCAGCGGGAGACCGGGAGATCAGCGTGGCGGCTGACTGGCGCGGGCGCGGGGCATTGCAGCCCGGCGATCTGCTGCTGCTGGTGCAGATGCAGGATGCGCAAATCAACAGTAGCAATGATGACGCCTATGGCGACGGCGAGTACGGCGATGGGCAGGGCCGAGGCGCCACGGCCATCGCTGCCGGCCGGTTCGAATTTCTCCGCCTCGAGTCAATCGATGGACAACGCCTGCAGGTTCGCGGCGCCGGTGAAAATGGCGGGCTGCTGCATGCTTATCCTTTCCAGTTGCCGTCAGCGGGGGCGGCCCAGGGCGCCCGGCGCTGGCAGTTGGTGCGTGTTCCCCAGTTTGAAAACCTGACTCTGACCGATGATCTGACGGTGCTGCCCTGGGATGGGCGCAGTGGTGGTGTGTTGGCGCTGGACGTGCGTCGTCGACTGCATCTGTCCGGCCACCGACTGGATGCCCGTGGTGCGGGCTTTCGCGGTGGCGCCGCCCTGACCCTGCTGGGCGCACTGGGGGATGAATACGATTTCCGCTATCGCGCCCCGCAGCCGGACGAGCTGCGCATCGGCTTCGGCCAGCATGCGGCCAAGGGCGAGGGCATGGCCGGCACCCCGCGCTGGGTGCGTCAGGGAGACGGCGTGCTCGACAGCCTGCCAGACAGCAATCAGCACAGCAGCGACGGCTACCCGCAGGGCAGCATGGCCAAAGGTGCCCCGGCCAATGCCGGTGGTGGCGGAGTCAGCCTGAGCGCCGATAACAGTCAGGCTTCGGGTGGTGGTGGTGGTGCCGGCGGAGAGTCTGGCGGGCGCGGTCTTGACGCTGCGGGCAAGCCCCGCGGCGGCTTTGGTGGCGCAGCGGTCGCTGCTGACCTGCTGGCTGTGATTGCCGGTGGTGGCGGTGGGGCGGGTACCCGCAGTGGCGGCAAAGGTGGTGATGGTGCTTCCGGCGGCGGTATTGTCGTCGTGCGCGCGGGCATGTTCGATGGCCCGGGTGTGGTCGACATACGCGGCGCCGATGCCGGCCCGGCAGACGAAGCCGGCGGCGGTGGCGGCGGTGGTGGCAGTCTGTGGTTGCAGGCGCCATTCGGCGATGCCGGGCGAGTGCGTATCGACGCTGACGGCGGTGCAGGGGGCGCAGCGCCTGCCCGCGGCGGACATGGCGGGGCTGGCCGCTTGCTCTATGGCGGCGGTCTGGTGCTGGCCGATACGCCCGCGGCTAGCCATGACCGCTTGACCCGGGACACAGTCACCGGCGTGTCGCCAGGTTACCGCTGTCGGCCGGCCGGCATGCTGCTCGGCGGTAGCGTGTTTGATGACAACGGCGCCGGGCAGGGCGTCGCCCATGACGGCCGTCGCCAGAAACAGGAACAGGCACTGGCAGGTTTGGCGGTGCGGGTGCTGGATGCCGCAGGCGGGACCGTCAAGCAGACTCGCACCAGTCCATCGGGACAGTTTGCGCTGGAGCTGCCCGAGCAGCTGGCTGGCACACCATTGCAACTGGCAATTGAGGTCAAGCCGGGCTGGTTCCCGGTGCTGGCGCGATCCAATGACCTGCCGCTGGCGCCATTTCGCTACAGCGCGCCCGGGCGCTGGCAATTCATTGCCCAGAAAGAATATCTGCAGGATGGTCTGGTGCTGGCGATGATTCGTCAGCCTGATATCGAAGTGCCGACCCTGCGCACGGTGGAGGCCGGCAGCACCCAGTTTTTCCTGTTTCGCTATCTGCCACGCACCCGTGCGCGTGCGCGCCTGCATTACCGCGGTGAGCTCAGCGGCGCCAGTGACTGGCAGCATGCGTTTTTTATCGACCCGGACTGTGATGGTGCCTCGGAGTATGTGGAGCAGCAGACCACCGGCTGGATTCCGGTGCAGCCACAGATGCCGGTGTGTGTGCGAGTGCGCGTCGATGTACCGCCCGGCAGCACGGCGCAAGGTCAGCTGACCATGCGCGTGGACGTGGAAACTGATCTGGGTGACACCGCATTGTCGACGCGCTTGCCGACGGTCAATGCCAGCATTGATGTACGCCTCGCCAGATAATTTTTTTGTTATCCTGCCTTGAAAAGTTTTCCGCTGTTCCTATATCTCCCCTGTGATCGATTCAGGCCTGATTCATGTCACAAACCCGCTGCGTGCTCTGCGGAGGCGCGGCAACGGCATACCCTTGCTTGAGACCTGAGGAGGTTGATATGAACACCGGATTTTCGCTGGCGCCGCTGTTTCGCCACACCGTAGGCTTTGACCATTTTGATGACCTGTTCAACAGCGCACTGCGCGCCGATCAGGGCAACGGCTACCCGCCGTATGACATTATCCGTGAAGGTGAAGACCGCTATCAGGTGGTGATGGCGGTGGCCGGCTTTGCGGAGCAGGACCTCAACATTACCGTAAAGGAAAACGTGCTGACCGTGGCTGGCAAGGCCGATACCAGTGAGGCGGCTGATCGAACCTGGCTGCACCGTGGTATCGCGCGCCGGGCATTCGAGCGTACCTTCCGGCTGGCGGACCATGTCCGCGTCAGCGCTGCGCAGCTACGAGACGGATTGCTGACCATTGCGCTGGAGCGGGTAGTCCCCGAAGAAGCCAAGGCACGCATGATCCCGATCCAGCGTGGTCAGGATGAGAAAGCGATTAACTGATCAGCCACTGCCTCACAAAAAGGCCGGCCCCAAGCCGGCCTTTTTTATTGCCAACAGGAATGGGACACTGATCTGCCCGGAAATGGTGCGGCCAGTGCTGCGCTTTTATCCGCTCGCCCCAAAACAGGGACATGAATCTGAGGCGGCATTGCAACGTATCGTTAACAGGCTGATTTCTATGTTTATTTTAGTCTGGCACGGGGCTTGCGGTGGATACGGGCAGGGACAGTGGGAATCTTTTCATGAAGCATGTGACAGCACCGCTGGCGAGCGGGTATGACGAAATGCTCCTGGCCGACAGCTCGGTTCGGGAACACTACCAAAGTTACTGGCGCTGGCTTGATCAGCAGCCGCTTTCCTTGCTTGAACGCAAGCATAAGGAAGCCGAGTTGCTGTTCCACCGTGTCGGTATCACCTTCAATGTCTACGGCGAGGAAAAAGGGCGCGAGCGCCTGATTCCGTTCGATACCTTGCCGCGCATCATTCCTGCCACCGAGTGGGCACAACTCGAAAAGGGTATTCGCCAGCGTGTTCTGGCGCTAAACCTGTTTCTGCAGGATATCTACCATGACCAGGCCATCATCAAGGAAGGCCTGATTCCCGCCGAACAGGTGCTGGGCAATGCCCAATATCAAAAGTGCATGGAAGGCGTTGACCTGCCAAACGATGTCTATTCACACATCAGCGGTGTCGACCTGATCAAGGATGGCGAGGGCACCTGGTTTGTGCTCGAGGACAATCTACGCACGCCTTCGGGTGTCAGCTACATGATTGAAAACCGGCGCATGATGATGCGCTTGTTTCCGGAGCTGTTTGCCAACCATCTGGTGGCGCCGGTGGATCATTATCCGTCTTTGTTGCTGCAAACCCTGAAAGAAAATGCCTGGCGTGCTGACCCGAATGTGGTGGTGCTGACGCCGGGCCGTTACAACAGCGCCTATTTTGAGCATGCGTTTCTGGCCCAGCAAATGGGCGTGGAACTGGTTGAGGGGCAGGACCTGTTCACCAAGGACGGATTTGTCTACATGCGCACCACCGCCGGACCACAACGGGTTGATGTCATCTACCGCCGTATCGATGATGCCTATCTTGATCCGAATGCGTTTCGCAAGGACTCGGTGCTGGGCGTGCCGGGCCTGCTTGACGTCTATCGCGAGGGCAACGTGTCCTTGACCAATGCCGTCGGCACCGGCGTTGCCGACGACAAGTCGATCTATCCGTTTGTGCCGGCGATGATCAAGTTCTACCTGGATGAAGAGCCGATTCTGCAAAATGTGCCGACCTGGCAATGTCGGGATGCCAAGTCACTCGACTATGTGCTCAACAATCTCAAGGATCTGGTGGTCAAGGAAGTGCATGGCGCCGGTGGCTACGGCATGCTGATAGGTCCGACCAGCAGTGCAGCGGAGATTGAACGTTTCCGCGCGCTACTCAAAAGTCAGCCGGAACATTACATTGCGCAGCCGACCCTGTCGTTATCCACCTGTCCGATTTTCACTGCCCAAGGGGTTGCCCCGCGCCATATCGACCTGCGGCCGTTTGTGTTGTCCGGCCGCGAAATTCGGCTGGCGCAGGGTGGCTTGACGCGCGTGGCGATGCAGGAGGGGTCGTTGATTGTTAACTCCTCGCAGGGTGGTGGCACCAAGGATACCTGGGTACTGGAGGCTGACGATGCTGAGTAGAACCGCGTCAGAGCTGTACTGGCTATCACGTTATCTGGAGCGTGCCGAGAATACTGCCCGTATGCTCGACGTGGCCTGGCACCTGTCGATGATTCCGTTCTCGATCACCGCGCGCGATGAGATCGCCGCGACCTTGGTGATCAGCGGCTGCATGGATATCTACACGGAGCGCTACGGCTCGGTGCAGGTCCATAACGTGTTGCACTTCTTTACGCTTGATGAAGAGAATCCCGGCAGCATCTACAACTGCATTCGCTTTGCCCGTGAGAATGCTCACGCGGTACGCGGTCGTATCACTTCGGAAATGTGGGAAAGCATCAACAGCACCTGGATCGAGCTGCAGGAAATGAAGCAGATGGGGCTGTTGAGCATTGGCGCCAGTGACTTTTTTGACTGGGTCAAGAATCGTTCGCATCTGTTTCGTGGCGCGACCTACGGCACCATCATGCGCAACGACGCGTTTCGCTTTTTGCGCGTCGGTACCTTTATTGAGCGTGCCGACAATACCGCCCGTATTCTCGATGTCAAGCACCAGATCAGTGAGGTCAGTGGTAATACTGCGGTGGAATACTATCGCTGGAATGCCCTGCTGCGCTCGGTGGGTGCCTATGAGGCCTATCGTGAAATCTACAGTGACAGCATTACTACGGAGAATGTTGCGGAATTGCTGATTCTGCGTGCGGCAGTGCCGCGCTCCCTGCGAGCCTGCATGGAGATGCTGTGCGAGCTACTGCCGGCGATTGAAGGGCAGGCGGGCAAGAATGCCAAGCGTCTGGCGGCGGTGCAGTATGCGCGCTTGCAGTATGGTGATATCAACCACATCACCGAGATTGGCCTGCACACCTTTCTGACCGATTTTCTGCGCCGCATTAATGAGCTTGCCGACACCATCAGTCAGGAGTTCCTTGAAGTCGTTTCGTGATTGCTGGTGGCGCCCTGCCGACGGGAGACAGTGGCGCGCGTGGCGTCGGCTGTCGTAGCATATCGCCAGCCCGGCGTTCGCCGGTGGCGGAGACCTTGTTATGACGTACTGTGTCGCCATGCGGCTGAAATCCGGCATGGTGTTTCTGGCTGATTCGCGCACCAATGCGGGTGTGGATCATATCGCCACCTTTCGCAAGATGTTCCAGTTTCACCAGCCCGGCGAGCGCCTGCTGGTGATCATGAGTGCCGGCAATCTGGCCACCACCCAGAGCGTGATAACGCTGCTACGTTCGCGTGCCAACGGCGATGAACCGAATCTGCTCAACTGTGCCTCGCTGTATGATGCCGCCGAGATTGTCGGCCGCACTTCCCGGGAAGTGGTAGACCGGGACTCCGGACAGGCGCAGGGCAAGGTGGATTTTGGTTGCAGTTTTATTCTTGGTGGTCAGATCGGTGATGAAGATATGCGTCTGTTCCATATCTACCCGGAAGGCAATTTTATCGAGGCCACCGAGGATACGCCGTACTTCCAGATTGGTGAGCTCAAGTATGGCAAGCCGATTATTGATCGCGTGATCGAATATCGCTCCAGCCTAGATCAGGCGATCAAGTGTGCCTTGATCAGCATGGACTCGACAATTCGTTCCAACTTGTCTGTCGGTCTACCGCTGGACTTGTTGCGCTATGAAAAGGACCAGTTTGATGACGCCCGGCGTTACGATATCGACGAGGCGCATCCTGGCTACAAGAGTTTGCGTGACAGTTGGGCAAAGGGATTGAAGCGAACGTTTGGCCGCTTGCCGGAGTTCGAGTGGTAACCACC
The DNA here is from genome assembly GCA_964389795.1 of uncultured Alcanivoracaceae bacterium. Classification (GTDB taxonomy): domain Bacteria; phylum Pseudomonadota; class Gammaproteobacteria; order Pseudomonadales; family Alcanivoracaceae; genus JARGPN01. The sequence goes on along the minus strand of CAYMEY010000001.1, from coordinate 226,235 downwards.
CACGCATATAAAAAAGGGCAGCGACGCTGCCCTTTTTTACTTCACTAAAGTGTTATTCGTAGGTGCACAGGTAGGCGGTGTCGACAGCGACCTTGAGCTGAAACTTGCTGTCCGCCTGGACCTTGAAGACATCTCCGGCATTAAATGTCTGCCAATCGTCTACACCCGGCAGCTTGACCGTCAGCGCGCCGCTGACCACGGTCATGGTTTCAAGCTGGCTGGTGCCGAACTCGTATTCGCCCGGCGCCATCACACCGACGGTAGCAGGCAGGGTTGCGGTCTGGAACGCGATCGACGCTACCTGACCTTCAAAATATTGATTGATCTTGAACATGGGTTTCTCTCAGGTTGCACAGGCGGCGCAGTATCGCATGGCGTCTGACCCGCGCCTAGTCAGTGCAAGGTTTTACGTCCCTGCAGGCGCCGGTACAAACTGGAGGTGTCCCAGCGGCCACCGCCCATCGCCTGCACGTCGCGGTAGTAGTCGTTAATCTGTGCGGTAATACTGAGATCGGTACCGTTGCGGCGCGCTTCACCAAGGCAAATATCCAGATCCTTGCGCATCCAGTCCACCGCAAAGCCGTGTTCATATTCGCCGGCGATCATGCTGGCGTGACGATGGGTCATTTGCCATGAGCCCGCCGCCCCTTGCGATATTGCAGTGATGACCTTGTTAAGGTCGAGTCCGGCGTGTTCGGCAAAACTCAATCCTTCTGCCAGGCCTTGCAATACTCCCGCGACGCAGATCTGGTTGACCATTTTGGTCAGCTGCCCACTGCCGGTAGCGCCCAACAGCGTGACCGCCTTGGCATAGCAATAGAGTACGTCGATGACGCTGTCGAATACCGCCGACTCGCCGCCGCACATGATGGTGAGTTGGCCGTTCTCAGCGCCTTGTTGGCCACCGGAAACGGGCGCGTCAATAAACGCGGCATTACGTTCGCTGCAGGCGGCGGCCAGCTCAAGTGCCAATGCGGCGGAGGCGGTGGTGTGGTCCACCAGTACCGCGCCGGGTTGCAGCGCGGCGATGACACCCGTGTCTGCAACCGTCACCGCACGCACATCTTCATCATTGCCTACACAAGTAAACACCACGTCGGCGTGTGCCGCGGCTTCGAACGGTGTCGGGGCAGTGAGGCCGCCAAACTCCGCGGCCCACTTTTCTGCTTTCTCGGCATTGCGGTTGTACACCGTGACTTGATGGCCAGCGCGCTGCAGATGTCCTGCCATCGGGTAACCCATCGTACCGAGGCCGATAAAGGCCAGTTGCTTACTCATGCGATTGCCCCTTGAGTTCGTGGATGGCGAAGGCCGGCTGAGTCAGGCTGCCTAGCAGCAGGCTGTTACCGCTCTGCTCAACGCTGGTGATCGGATGAAAACTGTCATCGCCCACGTGTTGCAGATTGTGGGTGACCTCGCCGTCGAGCGACAGGCCAAGCACAAACGCGTGTGGTGCCGGCTGTGGCTGCAGGAAGAACGGCAGTCGCATGGCGACCTTGCGCAACTGCGGCCAGTCGGACAGCGCATCGAGCAGCGCATTGCGCGGTGCATACAGGGCAACCCAGTAGGTGTCAGTGCCATTGCTGGACATGCCGTCGGGTATACCCGGCAAGTTGGCGAAAAACACTTCGTGCTCGCCGGCACGTTCGCCCTTGAGCCAGTAGCGAATGATGTCGTAATTGCCGGTTTCAGTGACCAGCACACACTGCTGATCAGGGCATACCGCAACGCCGTTGGCGAATTGCAGGCCGTCAAGCAGTACTTTGGTTTGCTGCGTGTCGGGGTAATAGGCCAGCAACCGCCCGTGACCACCATGTTCCAGCACATCGTCGCGAGCTTTCATGGCTGGACCAAATTTGCTCGACGCGTCAGAGAAGTAGATGATGCCATCGTCGGCAACATCGACGTCGTCGGTGAATACAAACGGTAAGCCGTTTGCTTGCGTTGCCAGTGTGTCCAGACGGCCATCCGGATGCAGACGCAGCAGTCCCTTGTAGCCGTCAGCGATTATCAGGTTTCCCTCAGGATCGAAATCGAGTCCCAACGGGCGGCCGCCAGTGTTGGCAAGCTGTTCACTGTGGTCGCTGTTTGGGTCGAAGCGCACGATGCGGCCGTCGACGTAACCGACATAGAAGCGACCCCGTTCATCGACGGCAACGTCCTCGGGGCCTTCGCCTTCGCCTTTGGCGAGCAGCATTACATCTGCCAGCGCTGCGTTTGGCGCATAGGGTCCTTCCAGTGCTGGCGCTTCGGGGGCGTGCCAGGCGACCGGCTCGATCGCGACCGGCCAGAAGGAGAGATAGGCGAGCACGGCAAGCATCAATGTCAGCAGCAGTTTTTTCATTGTTCACTCCCTGATAGCAACTGGCAGTGTAGGCGAAAGTGCGCGTCGGGCAAGTCCCGTGGTGCCGCCTGCAGGGAGGCAAAAAAAAAGCCGCCCGAAGGCGGCTTTCTTTGATCGGCGCAATTACTTGCGCTGCTCCACCGGTGTGAAGGGGCGCTCTGCGTAGCCGGTGTAGAGCTGACGCGGACGGCCGATCTTGTAGGGGTTGGAGATCATTTCATTCCAGTGAGCAATCCAGCCCACGGTGCGGCTGAGCGCAAAGATCACCGTGAACATGGAGGTCGGAATGCCGATCGCCTTGAGAATGATACCGGAGTAGAAGTCGACGTTCGGGAACAGCTTCTTCTCCTTGAAGTACGGATCAGACAGGGCGATTTGCTCAAGCTTCATGGCCAGCTCCAGCTTCGGATCCTGAATGTTCAGTTCCTTGAGTACTTCGTGGCAGGACTCACGCATTACGGTAGCGCGCGGGTCGTAGTTCTTGTAGACGCGGTGACCGAAGCCCATCAACTTGAACGGATCGTTCTTGTCTTTCGCCTTGGCGATATAGGTTTCGATGTTGTCGACGCTGCCTATTTCATCAAGCATGTTCAGCACGGCTTCGTTGGCACCACCGTGTGCCGGTCCCCACAGGGCAGAAATACCCGCAGCAATACAGGCGAACGGGTTGGCGCCGGAAGAGCCTGCCAGACGTACGGTCGAGGTGGACGCGTTCTGTTCGTGATCTGCATGCAGGATAAAGATGCGGTCCATGGCCTTGGCCAGCGTCGGGCTGATCACCGACTCTTCGCACGGCGTACCAAACATCATGTGCAGGAAGTTTTCCGAGTAGCTCAGATCATTGCGCGGGTACATGAACGGTTGACCCATGGCGTATTTGTAGCACATGGCAGCAATGGTCGGCATTTTTGCGATCAGCCGGAATGCCGTGATTTCGCGGTGTTGCGGATTCTTGATGTCGAGACTGTCGTGGTAGAACGCTGACAGCGCGCCGACTACGCCACACATAACGGCCATCGGGTGGGCGTCGCGACGGAAGCCACGATAGAAGAATTGCAGCTGCTCGTGCACCATGGTGTGGTTCTTGACAGTGCTAACAAACGTTTCTTTCTGTGCTGCCGTGGGCAGCTCTCCGAACAGCAACAGGTAACAGACTTCGAGATAGTCTGACTTCTGGGCCAGTTCTTCGATCGAGTAACCGCGGTGCAGCAGCTGTCCTTTTTCACCATCGATAAAGGTGATCTTGGACTCGCAGGAGGCGGTTGAAGTGAAACCGGGGTCAAAGGTAAACAGGCCTTTGCCGGTCAGGCTGCCCACATCGACGACATCCTGTCCCAATGTTGGCGTATAAATTGGCAGCGCCATGTCCTCACGGCCTTCAACCTTGAGAATTGCTTTCTTCTCAGTCATGGAATTTCTCCTACACGGGAATAGGGCAGGCCTCGGGGGGCGGCCCTGGAGAGCGCACGGCACGTTACGGATTTGCCCCTGCTTTGTCAACGCGATCACAATGCGACCCGTCGGTCATAAAAATGCCTTAGAAAAGAAGCATTTCCCGACGCATTGCTGCGGACAAGGGCGGTGGCCCCGCTGGCGTTCCGGGCGAGGCCGAAATTGTACCTTGAAAAACAGCGCGTTGGCGTTTTTTTTACGCGTGTCGTGTTTGTTTTAGTGCAGACGCGGCGATATACTTGCCGCCCGCAAGCGGCACCCCCCGGCCGCAGCTGGCAGCAGCGCCGTTCTCATATTGCGTAGCTGCAGTGAATTCCCGATAACCGCCCCGCACGCTGGGGCCCGGCATAGTGATGGCAATCGTGAACGACAACCGACCTGTAAACCTGGATTTGACCACGATCAAGTTCCCGGTCACGGCGATAGCGTCCATTATTCATCGCATTACCGGCGTGGGCCTGTTCTTTGCCCTGCCGATTCTGTTGTGGATGCTGGATCGCTCGCTCGCTTCCGAGGAAAGTTTTGCCGACCTGCAAGCGCTGCTTGGCACCGCGCTGCTGCGTCTGGTGGTGTGGGGCATCGTTGCCATGCTGATTTATCACCTGGTGGCCGGCATCAAGCATTTGCTCATGGATCTGGGCATTGGTGAAACCCTCGAGGGTGGCCGCAAGGGCGCCTTTCTGGTGCTGGCGGTATCCGCCGTACTGATTCTGCTTGCCGGAGGTTGGATATGGTAACCAGCGTAACAAGCCTGGGCCGTAACGGTCTGTATGACTGGCTGATCCAGCGCGCCACGGCGGTGGTGTTGGGCGCCTATTTCGTATTTGTATTCGGCTGGCTGATGCTCAACAGCAATGGTCTGGACTACCTGACCTGGAAAGCCTTCATGGGCTCGATTTGCATGCAGATTGCCAACACGCTGGTGTTGCTCTCGGTCGCCGCCCATGCCTGGGTCGGCCTGTGGACTGTCACCACCGACTATATTACCCGCCTGCAATTTGGTGGTGCTGCCACCCGCGTCCGTCTGGTCGCCCAGGGTGGAATCGCCATAGTGACCCTGGTGTATGTGCTCTGGGGCCTGAATATGATCTGGGGAGGCGCCTGATCCATGAGCATTCGTACCGTAACTTTTGATGCCATTGTTGTGGGTGGCGGCGGTGCCGGGATGCGTGCGTCCCTGCAGATGGCGCAATCCGGCTTCAAGACCGCTCTGATTTCCAAGGTATTTCCAACCCGTTCGCACACCGTGTCCGCGCAGGGTGGTATCACCTGTGCCATTGCCTCGGCTGACCCGAATGACGACTGGCGCTGGCACATGTACGACACCGTCAAGGGCTCCGACTATATCGGCGACCAGGACGCGATCGAATATATGTGTTCGGTGGGCCCCGAGGCGGTGTTCGAGCTCGAGCACATGGGCTTGCCGTTCTCCCGCACTGAAGAGGGTCGTATCTACCAGCGCCCGTTCGGTGGTCAATCGAAGAACTATGGTGAAGGTGGTCAGGCCGCGCGCACCTGTGCGGCTGCCGACCGTACCGGTCACGCGCTGTTGCACGCCCTCTACCAGCAGAACCTGAAAGCGGGCACCCAGTTTTACAGCGAGTGGTATGCCATCGAGCTGGTCACCACCGGTGACAAGGTCGCCGGTGTCATCGCCGCCTGTATCGAAACCGGCGAAGTGGTGTTCTTCAAGGCCAAGGCTACGGTATTCGCTACCGGTGGCGCCGGTCGTATCTATTCCTCCACCACCAATGCCCTGATCAATACCGGTGACGGTATCGGTATGTCGCTGCGTGCCGGTGTGCCGGTGCAGGACATCGAGATGTGGCAGTTCCACCCGACCGGTATTGCCGGCGCCGGCGTACTGGTCACCGAAGGCTGTCGCGGTGAGGGTGGCTACCTGATCAACAAGGATGGCGAGCGCTTTATGGAGCGTTACGCCCCGAACGCCAAGGATCTTGCCGGTCGTGACGTGGTCGCCCGCGCCATGATGATGGAGATTCTGGACGGCCGCGGCTGTGGCCCGAACGGTGACCACGTCTACCTGAAGATGGATCACCTCGGCGAGGAAGTGTTGCACTCCCGTTTGCCAGGCATTTGTGAACTCTCGATTACCTTCGGCCATGCCGACCCGGTGAAAGAGCCGATTCCGGTGGTCCCGACCTGTCACTATATGATGGGTGGCATCCCGACCAATATTCACGGTCAGGCGATTCGCCTCAGCGGTGGTCATCAGGGTGAGGCGTCCTTTATTGACGGCCTGTTCGCGGTCGGTGAAGTAGCCTGCGTCTCTGTCCACGGCGCGAACCGTCTCGGCGGCAATTCGTTGCTGGATCTGGTGGTGTTTGGTCGTGCTGCCGGCCTCTATATTGAAGACGCCCTGCGTCAGGGCATGTCCCAGGCCGAGCCGAATTCCGATGACATCGACCGTGCACTGGCGCGCATGCGCCGCTGGGAAGAGTCCAAGGGCGGCGAATCTGTGGCGGACCTGCGCAAGGAGCTTCAGACCACCATGCAGAACGCGTTCGGCGTATTCCGCAAGGGCGATCTGATGCAGGACGGTGTAAAGAAGGTGGCAGATCTGCGCGAGCGTATCGCCAACGGCCATCTGGAGGACAAGAGCAAGGCCTTCAATACCGCCCGTATTGAAGCGCTGGAGCTGGACAATCTGCTGGAGGTGGCGGAAGCCACGGCGATTGCCGCGGAAGGACGTAACGAGAGCCGTGGTGCGCACTGCCGCTACGACTTCCCGGATCGTGACGACGAGAACTGGCTGTGCCACTCGATCTTCGACCCGAACACCAAGACGCTGGGCAAGCGCGACGTCAACTTCAAGCCGAAGACCGTCGACACGTTCAAGCCGAAAGTGCGCACCTACTGATAACGGAGACCCCACATGAAAGTCAGTATCTACCGTTATAACCCGGAGACCGACAAAGAGCCGTACATGAAAGAGTACGACGTCGACACCGGCGGCAAGGACCTGATGGTGCTCGATGTGCTCAACCTGGTCAAAGAGCAGGACCCGACGCTGGCCTATCGTCGTTCCTGCCGCGAGGGCGTGTGCGGCTCCGATGGCATGAACATGAATGGCAAGAACGGTCTGGCCTGTATCACCGCATTGTCGACCGTGGCGCCGGGTGTGCTCGACGGCCGCAAGTCGCTGATCCTGCGGCCGCTGCCGGGTCTGCCTGTGGTGCGTGACCTGGTGGTCGACATGACCATGTTCTATACCCAGTACGAGAAGGTGCAGCCGTACCTGCAGAACGATACGCCGGCACCGGCCATCGAGCGCCTGCAGACGCCGGAAGAGCGCGAGAAGATTGATGGTCTGTACGAGTGCATTCTGTGCGCTTGCTGCTCGACCAGCTGCCCGTCGTTCTGGTGGAACCCGGACAAGTTTCTCGGTCCGGCAGCTCTGCTGCAGTCCTACCGCTTCCTCGCGGACAGCCGTGACCTGGCGACCGAGGAGCGCCTGTCGAAACTGGATGACCCGTTCTCGCTGTTCCGCTGCCGCGGCATCATGAACTGTGTCAGCGTGTGTCCGAAGGGCCTGAACCCGACGCGGGCAATCGGCCACATCCGTGACATGCTGCTGGAACGCGGTGTCTGATCACTGCTGTGTCCGGTGTAAAAAAGGGCGGCCTTCAGGTCGCCCTTTTTTTGTTGGCGTGTGGTCATGGACGGCGGCAGATTTTTTTGGAGCTTGTCTAACATTGGTCAGAAAAACGGGCTACACTGGCCAAGGCGTTTCAAGGGCAACCCCCTGATTCGCAGAGATATTCGGGCGGGTCGACACCCAAAAAGTGCCGGCCCGGATAGCTGAAGGGGAACGGAGCGATCGCGTTGCGGTCACTGATTGGGGGCAACCACCACCGTCGTGATCTTCCACTCCCAATGAAAAGGAACGCGCAGCGATGCAAGACAGTTCCATGCACCGTGACTGGAACTCCTCCCATCTTGGAGGGGCCAACTCGGCCTATGTCGATGAACTGTACGAAGACTGGTTAACCGATCCCAATTCTGTCCCGCAAGATTGGCGGGCGTATTTTGAAAAACTTCCTGCCAACGACGCCGCCGTCGAATCCGATATTCCCCATACCGCCGTGCGTGAGTATTTCCTGCTGCAGGCGAAGAACAAGTCCCGTGTTGAAAAGTTTGGTGCCAGTGCGGTCAGCAGTGAGCACGAGCGCCGACAGGTGCGCGTACTACATCTTATTGCTGCCTACCGTAACCGTGGCCATCAGGTGGCCAAGCTGGATCCGCTTGGACTGATGGAACGTGAGGACGTGCCGGATCTCGAACTTCAGCATCACGGTTTGAGCCTGGCCGACCTGGAAACCGTGTTCCAGACCGGCAACCTGTTTATCGGCAAGCCGGAAGCGACACTACGGGAAATTGTCGACTGTCTGAAAAGCACCTATTGCTCGTCCGTCGGTGCGGAATACATGCACATCGTCAACACGGCAGAGAAGCGCTGGATTCAGCAGCGCCTGGAGACGGTGCGCAGCCATCCGCAATTCGACCGCGATGTGAAAAAACATCTGCTCGAGCGCGTGACTGCTGCAGAAGGGCTGGAAAAATACCTGGGTGCCAAGTATCCCGGTACCAAGCGCTTCGGTCTCGAGGGCGGTGAGAGCCTGATTCCGCTGGTCGATGAAATTATTCAGCGTGCCGGCAGCTATGGCGTCAAGGAAATCGTGTTGGGTATGGCGCACCGTGGTCGCCTGAATGTGCTGGTGAATACACTCGGCAAGAGTCCGCGCGATCTGTTCGGCGAATTTGAGGGCAAGAGCTTTATTGATCAGGGCTCAGGCGACGTCAAATACCATCAGGGCTATTCCTCCAATGTGCAGACCCCCGGCGGTGAAGTGCATCTGGCCATGGCGTTCAACCCCTCGCACCTGGAAATCGTGTCACCGGTAGTCGAAGGCTCGGTGCGCGCCCGTCAGGATCGTCGTGATGATGCCAGTGGTGATCAGGTGGTGCCGCTGCTGATACACGGTGATGCAGCATTTGCCGGTCAGGGCGTGGTCATGGAAACCTTCCAGATGTCACAAACGCGTGGCTTCAAGACCGGCGGCACGGTACATGTGATCGTCAATAACCAGGTCGGCTTTACCACCAGCCTGCGTGAGGATGCACGTTCTACGGAATATTGCACTGATGTCGCGAAAATGGTGCAGGCGCCAATTTTCCACGTTAACGGTGATGATCCGGAGGCTGTGTACTTTGTTACGCAGGTGGCGATTGATTACCGCACGCAGTTCAAGAAAGACGTGGTGATTGATCTGATTTGCTATCGCCGTCTTGGCCATAACGAAGCCGATGAGCCCAGTGGCACGCAGCCGCTGATGTACAAGAAGATCAAATCACATCCGACCACGCGTACCCTTTATGCAGAGCGCTTGATTGGTGAGGGCACCCTGACGGAAGCCGAGTGCGAAAAGGTCAATGCCAGTTACCGTGACTTGCTTGATGAAGGCAATCATGTGGTCAAGAGTCTGGTGCGCGAGCCTAACAAGGCATTGTTTGTCGATTGGTCGCCCTACCTCGGTCACAAGGTGGAAGATGACTGGGACACCAGTATCACTGTGCGTAAATTGCAGGATCTTGCCAGCCGCCTGGAGGCCATGCCGGAAGGCATTGTTGTGCAGCGTCAGGTAAAGAAGATCATCGAAGACCGGGAAAAGATGACCGCCGGTGCCTTGCCGATCAATTGGGGCTATGCGGAAACGCTGGCCTACGCCACCTTGCTGGACCAGGGATTTCCAGTGCGTCTGACCGGGCAAGACTGCGGCCGGGGCACTTTCTCGCATCGCCATGCGGTCATTCATAACCAGAAAAATGGCGAAGCCTATGTGCCGTTGCAGAACCTGTTCGCAGAGCAGCCGCCGTTTGATATCTATGATTCACTGCTGTCGGAAGAAGCGGTACTGGCGTTTGAGTATGGTTATGCCACGACCAATCCCAAGGCGCTGGTCATCTGGGAAGCGCAGTTCGGTGATTTTGCCAACGGCGCCCAGGTGGTGATTGATCAGTTTATTTCGTCCGGTGAGTCGAAGTGGGCACGCATTTGTGGTTTGACGTTGCTGTTGCCGCATGGCTATGAGGGCCAGGGGCCGGAGCATTCGTCGGCGCGACTTGAGCGCTTTCTGCAATTGTGTGCAGAGCACAATATCCAGGTCTGTACGCCCACCACGCCGGCGCAAATTTTCCACTTGCTGCGGCGTCAGGCGGTCAGGCCATTGCGCAAACCACTGGTGGTAATGAGCCCGAAGAGCTTGTTGCGTCACAAGCGTGCCGTGTCGACGTTGGATGAGCTTGCCTCTGGCCGCTTCCAGACGGTGATCGCTGATGACACTGTCACGGATGCGACCAGCGTCAAGCGCCTGATTCTGTGTGGAGGCAAGGTCTACTACGACCTGCTCGAAAAGCGCGAGCAGGACAAGATTGAAAACGCGGCCATCGTGCGTATCGAGCAGCTTTATCCTTTCCCGGAACAGCGTTTGCTGGATGTGATTGCGCCGATGACCAATCTTGAGTCGGTGGTGTGGTGTCAGGAAGAACCACAGAATCAGGGTGCCTGGTATTGCAGTCAGCACCATATGCGTCGAGTACTGATGGATCATAATCCCCGGCTTTACCTGCAGTACGCGGGCCGTGACCCTGCGGCGGCGCCGGCGGCTGGATCCATGGGGTTGCATGTCGAGCAGCAGCAGAAGCTGGTCAACGATGCGTTTGAGTTGTAATTAAGCCAACAAGCTAATGAGCGAGTAAGGACAAGCAATGTCTACCGAAATTAAAGCACCACAATTTCCGGAGTCGGTGGCGGACGGCACGGTTGCAACCTGGCACAAGAATGTCGGTGATGCGGTCAAGCGTGACGAACTGCTGGTCGATATTGAAACCGACAAGGTGGTGCTGGAAGTGCCGGCGCCAGCGGATGGTGTGTTGACAGAAATTCTCAAGCAGGAAGGTGACACCGTAGAGAGCCTCGAGCTGCTTGCATTGATTGCGGAAGGTGCAGAAGCGTCCGCGCCAACCGAAAAGTCAGCGCCCGCCAAGCAGCAAAAGGCGGCAGCGGAAAATAAGGGTGGTGCTGATGTCACCGCGGCGGGCCCGGCGGCGCGCAAGCTGATGGCAGAACACAATCTTGATCCCGCCAAGGTGGAAGGCAGCGGTAAGGGCGGTCGCGTCACCCGCGAAGATGTCGAGCTGGCCCTGCAATCACGTGAACAGAAAAGTGCGCCGGCGGTCAAGCCCGCGCCGGCAGCGGCACCTGCAGCACCGGAGATTCCGGCTGTACCGGGCGAGCGGGAGGAGCGCCGCGTGCCGATGACGCGCCTGCGTAAGCGCATTGCCGAGCGTCTGATTGAGGCACAGCAGACGGCCGCTATTCTTACCACCTTCAATGAAGTGAATATGAAGCCGATCATGGAAATGCGTAAGCATTACCAGAGCGACTTTGAGAAAACCCACGGTGTACGTCTGGGCTTTATGAGCTTTTTTGTGCGCGCCTGTGTTGAAGCACTGAAGCGCTACCCGGTGATCAATGCCTCCATTGATGGCGGCGACGTGGTTTACCACGGCTTTTATGATATCGGTGTGGCGGTGTCGTCGGATCGTGGTCTGGTCGTGCCGATCATTCGTGACGCCGACCAGAAAGGGCTGGCGGAAGTCGAGTCGCAGATTATTGCCTACGGTAACAAGGCGAAGGAAGGCAAGCTGTCAATCGAGGAAATGACCGGCGGGACCTTCACCATTTCCAACGGTGGTGTGTTCGGCTCGCTGATGTCGACACCGATTCTGAATCCGCCGCAGACGGCGATCATGGGAATGCACAAGATTCAGGAGCGGCCGATGGCGGTTGACGGCAAAGTGGAAATCTTGCCGATGATGTACCTCGCCCTGTCCTATGACCATCGTCTCATTGATGGCAAGGAGGCGGTGCAGTTTCTGGTCGCAGTGAAGCAGTTTATCGAAGATCCAGCGCGTTTGTTGCTGGATATCTGATCGAAGCAGGAATCAAGGATTAGTCATGTCAGAGAAATATGATGTCATCGTCATTGGTGGCGGACCCGGTGGCTATGTCGCTGCTATTCGTGCGGCGCAACTGGGGCTCAAGACAGCCTGTATAGAAAAGCGAATCAATAAGCAGGGCAAGCCGGCACTGGGCGGCACATGCCTGAACGTTGGCTGTATTCCCTCCAAGGCGCTGCTGGATTCGTCATGGAAATACCATGAGGCCGCGGAGTCGTTTGCTGAGCATGGCGTCATTGTTGGCAAACCCAAAATTGATGTTGCCGCGATGCAGGCACGCAAGGACAAGGTCGTACTACAGCTGACCGGCGGCATTGCATCACTGTTCCAGGCCAACAAGGTCACCTGGTTGCAGGGTGCCGGCAAGTTGCTGGCGGGCAAGCAGGTAGAGTTCACACCGCTGGAAGGCGACGTGCAGGTTCTGGATGCCGACAATGTCGTGCTTGCCGCGGGCTCGGTACCGATCAATATTCCGGTGGCGCCGGTGGACGAAGATCGTATCGTCGATTCGACCGGTGCACTGGAGTTTACCGAAGTGCCCAAGCGCCTTGGTGTCATTGGCGCCGGCGTGATTGGTCTGGAGCTGGGCAGTGTGTGGGCGCGTTTGGGCGCAGAAGTGATCGTGCTGGAGGCGGTTGAGAAATTTCTCCCGGCAGTGGATCAGCAGCTGGCCAAGGATGCATTCAAGGCCTTTACCAAGCAGGGATTGGATATTCGTCTGGGCGCACGGGTTACCGGTAGCGCCGTCAAGGGCAAGCAGGTAGAAGTGAGCTACACCGATGCTGCGGGCGAGCATCAGGAGAAATTTGATCGTCTGATTGTCGCTGTTGGCCGTCGTTCTTTCACCGAGAATTTGCTGGCAGCGGACAGTGGCATCACCCTGGACGAGCGCAGCTTTATTTACGTCAATAATCAGTGCCGCACGGATATCCCGGGCGTGTATGCCATCGGTGATCTGGTGCGTGGTCCAGCACTCGCCCACAAGGCGATTGAGGAAGGCGTCATGGTCGCCGAAGTCATTGCCGGTGAACATACCCAGGTCAATTACGATGTCATCCCGGGTGTCATTTACACGCACCCGGAAATTGCCTGGGTTGGCAAAACCGAAGAGGAAGCCAAGGCCAGTGGTGAACCCTACAAGACCGGGGTTGTGCCGTTTGTGGCCAATGGTCGTGCGCTGGCTTCGGGCGAAACCACAGGTATGGTCAAGTTCGTGGTCGATGAAAAGACCGACCGCATATTGGGCTTGCATGTGTTCGGTCCCCAAGCGTCTGAGCTGGTGCAGCAAGGCGTGGTGGCGATGGAATTTGGCGCCACCATCGAAGATTTGCAATTGATGGTGTTCGGGCATCCGAGTCTCTCGGAAACCGTGCATGAGGCGGCGTTGGCAACGGATTACAAGGCCATTCATATCGCCCAGCGTCGACGCAAGAAGTAGTGTTCCAGGGGTGTCTGCAGTGCCCACAAGGTGCTGCAGGCACGCAACGTAGTCAGGCTCCAAAAGAAACAGACAACGGTATAACGAGATGAATCTTCACGAATATCAGGGCAAGCAACTGTTTGCCAGCTATGGTCTTCCGGTCTCCAAAGGGTTTGCCTGTGATTCACCGGAAGAGGTGGCGGCGAAGACCAGGGAAATCGGCGGCGATAAATGGGTGGTCAAGGCGCAGGTACATGCCGGCGGTCGCGGCAAGGCAGGCGGGGTCAAACTGGTTGAATCTGCTGAGGCTGCGGCTGATTTTGCGCGCCAGTGGCTGGGCAAGAATCTGGTTACCTATCAGACCGATGAGCATGGTCAACCGGTGTCAAAAATTCTGGTTGAGGCCTGTACCGATATTGCACAGGAACTTTATCTCGGTGCGGTAGTGGATCGTGCCACCCGTCGCATTGTATTCATGGCGTCCACAGAAGGTGGCGTAGAGATTGAAAAGGTGGCCGAAGAAACGCCGGAGAAGATTCTCAAGGCGATTATCGATCCCCTGGTCGGCGCGCAGCCCTATCAGGCGCGTGATATTGCTTTCAAACTAGGCCTGGATGCCAATCAGGTGAAGCAATTCACCAAGATCTTTCTTGGTCTGGCCAAGTTGTTTGAAGACAACGATCTTGCACTGCTCGAAGTCAATCCACTGGTGATTACAAAGGCGGGCGATCTGCATTGTCTGGATGCGAAGATCAATATTGATGGCAGCGCCCTGTATCGCCAGCCCAAGCTCAAGGCGATGGAAGATCCGACCCAGGAAGACGAGCGCGAGCGCCGTGCGGCAGAGTGGGAGCTGAATTACGTTGCCCTCGACGGCACCATCGGCTGCATGGTCAATGGCGCCGGTTTGGCGATGGCGACCATGGACATTATCAAGCTTAAAGGCGGCTTTCCGGCCAACTTCCTTGATGTCGGTGGCGGTGCCACGCGCGAGCGTGTGACTGAAGCCTTCAAGATCATTCTCTCTGACGACAAGGTGAAAGCCGTGCTGGTGAACATCTTCGGCGGCATAGTACGTTGCGACCTGATTGCTGACGGCATTATCGCCGCAGTGAAAGATGTAGGCGTCAAGGTGCCAGTGGTGGTTCGTCTGGAAGGAAATAACGCAGAACTGGGTTCGAAAAAACTCGCTGACAGTGGTCTGGCGATCATCGCAGCAAACGGTTTCAACGATGCCGCAGAGCAAGTGGTTAAAGCAGCCGGGGGTGCAGCATGAGTGTTCTGGTCAATAAAGACACCCGGGTAATTTGTCAGGGCTTCACTGGTGCACAGGGGACCCTGCACTCTGAGCAGGCGATCGCATACGGCACGAAAATGGTTGGCGGTGTAACGCCGGGCAAGGGCGGACAAAAGCATCTGGATCTGCCGGTCTTCAACACCGTGGCGGATGCGGTCAGCGAGACCGGTGCGACGGCGTCAGTGATCTATGTGCCGGCGCCGTTTTGCAAGGACTCAATTCTGGAGGCCGCGGACGCAGGCATTGAGCTGATCGTCTGTATCACTGAAGGCATTCCGGCGCTGGACATGCTTTATGTGAAGGAATACATCAGTCGTAAACCCGGCGTGCGCCTGATCGGGCCGAACTGTCCGGGCATCATTACACCCGGCGAATGCAAGATCGGCATCATGCCTGGGCACATTCACCAGCCCGGCAAGGTCGGCATCGTGTCCCGGTCGGGCACCTTGACCTATGAAGCGGTCAATCAGACCACGGCGCTGGGCTTTGGCCAGTCCACCTGCATCGGTATAGGCGGGGACCCGATTCCGGGCACCACTTTCATTGATGCCCTGACGCTGTTCCAGAACGACCCGCAAACCGAAGCCATCATCATGGTGGGCGAGATTGGTGGCACTGCCGAAGATGAGGCCGCTGCCTTCATCAAGGACAACGTGACCAAGCCGGTGGTGTCCTATATCGCCGGCGTGGCAGCACCGGCGGGCAAGCGCATGGGGCATGCAGGTGCGATTATTTCCGGTGGTAAAGGCACCGCGGACGAGAAGTTTGCGGCGCTCGAAGCGGCTGGCGTTACTACCACCCGAAATCCTTCCGAGATCGGCCTGACGGTCAAGAAAGTGACTGGCTGGTAAACTCCTTCGCCCGTCCGAGCACAGTGCTTGGGCGGGCGTCTATTTCCTACCCAAGCTGTGGCTTCTGGCTTACCTGCCTGCAGTGTAGCGACCGTTAATGTAGCGGCTTATTGCTCACAGTGGGGGTTCGCATGGAAGGGTTCGTCATTGGGCAACGGGTGATGCTGGCCGCGCACGCCACGGTGTCCGCCACCGTCAAGACACTGCATGCCAACGATCCCGCGACGGTTTTGCGCAGGGTGGAACGGGAGGGACAAACCAATTACCTGGTGCAATTTGATCGTGCGGATGCCGTGTTTGGCCTCTACTGGCTGTCGCCGGATCAACTGACCGAAGCAGCACAGCAACACCGGTCAGGCCGGGCGACGCCGGCCTGACAATTCAGTGCAGAGTGTCTTCTTCGTCATCGATGTCAAAGAACTCATACTCATTGAGTTCCTTTAACAGGCGTCGCTCTTCGAGTCTGTCCTCGATGCGGTGACGCATATCGAGGTTGAAGCCTCTCGAGCGGGTAACCTGCTCCTCCTGGTCTTCCTCCAGGTCTTCATCGACGAAATCAGCTTCTTCATTCATCAGCAGATCATCCGACTCATCATATTCGGTTTCAGTACGGCTATTAGTCATGGTAAGCCTCAGCGTTGCCGTTGAGCCCTGCACGTGCAAGAGCAAGTGCGGCTCCTGAACATTTAACCTGACTAGCGATGTCTGAAGTCGTTAACCCTGTTGCCAGCGTTCCCCCGACCTCATAAGCGCCTATATATATCGAGAAAAAATGACAGACAAGTTTTTTTTGCGGATGCCGATTAACGGCGATAAAAAAAACGTGAACGTAGCCTGATCAGTGCTCGCTGCGCTGCCGGCTGCCCAGCGTCACGGCAAGGACGCCGCTGGCGATGACCACAGTGGAACCGGCCAGTACCGGGCCGGAGGGCAGGTGGCCCCAGAACATCCAGTCGAGCAGGGCCGCGGTGGGCACGGCGATATAGCCCAGTGGCGCCACCAGCGAAGTCGGGGCGTAACTGTACGCCCGGTTGTAGAAGATCATTGTCAGGTAGATCGACGCGCCAACAAACACCAGCGCTGGCCAGGTGGCCAACGGTATTGGTGCCCAGCTCTGGATCGCCATCGGGGTGCTGGCGACAAACGAAAATGAAAAGTAATAGAACAGCACGCGTCCGGCGGGCTCTGAACTCGACAGTGCCCGCGTAAATGCCATGGATACCGCCAGCGACAGTCCCGCCCCCAGTCCTATCAGGTGACCAGTACTGAACGTCTCCGCTTGCGGCTGCAGCACCATGCAGATACCGATGAACCCGCTCACCAGGGCAATCCAGCGTACCGCTGGAATGCGATCACCCAGTCCCGCCCACACCACCAGTGGCACCCACAAGGGCGCAGCGGCACGCAGCAGGCTGGCATCGACCAGTGGTATCTGCGAGATCGCCAGATAGTAGGCGGTAAATCCCAGCCAACCACCGGCAGCCCTGATCAGGTGCTGGCTGTAGCGCGCGGAGCGCAGGCCGCCCAACCCGTGGCGATACAGCCAGGGCAGCATCATGGCGGTACAGAGACCGTACTGGACCCAGACGATTTGCCAGGGGGATATGTCGGTTGCCAGCCACTTGACCATAGCGGCGGCACAACTGGCGACCATGCTGGTTGCGAGCGAGTAGGCGACGCCCAAAGGGATGTGATGGCGGTCACCGCTGTGTAACGACATGCTGCTCCGAGTGGATTAAGTCACTAAGCCTTTGTAAAGTGCCTGCAAGGCGGCCAAGTATACAGGCCGATTGCGCACAGGGGAGTAAAAGACAGAATGGCGGGGACCCTGCTGATTATCGGTATTACCTTGTTCCTGGTGGGTACGCTGGTGCTGGCGCAAGACGCAACGTCCAGATCGCGCAACTGGCTGGTGGTGGTATTGCCGTTTACCGGCATGTCGTATTGCCGTGACCATTGGGACGATGTGCGTGTTGCGGTGCTGCTGCGCGTGTTGGGTGGCTTGACGCTATTATTTGGTTTGGGTGTGCTGCTGGCGGAGCATCCCCAGGTGTTACGCAATCGGCAGTTGGCGTTTTTCAGTGATACCGGCAGCGAGCTGAAGGGCAGCAAGCTCGCCAATGTCGATAACTATGCCAATAGTGCGACGGCGATGCTGGTGGAGCTCTACAAGGAAGACAGTTCTGGGCTGGTCGGTGAAATTTCCGGAGGCCCTTTCACCGCTGACCGCGTCCAGTTAACGCAGGGCGTGTTGTCGATTCAACAGGGCGAAGGTTTTATTCCAGAAAAGGAAGTGCGCATCATTATCGGATTGGATGCCTCCTACGTTACCAGTCGGCAGGATATTTTTGTCCGGCCGGGCGACGATCAGGTGCCGGAGGTACAGATATCCCATCTGCAGCAGGGCGAAAGTTTTCCAGCCACCAGAGTGGTTAGCTCGGGTTACAGCATGGAATTGCAGCTGGCACCGCTCGATCGGAATCAATTGAAAGGCTACATGCAGTTGGTGATACCCGGCCAGGATAGCGAGTATCTGGTCGGAGAGTTTGTCGTCTATACCAATAATCTGCGTTATCGAAATGGACGCGTTGATCTCACTTACGATGATCCGGATACGCTCGAGTATGCAGCGGATCAGTATGTCACCACCCAATATCAGGCCAGTCAGGTCCAAAAAATTGAGTACCGGGATACCAGCATGCAGCTGAGTCGCAATAGTGGCTCAACCATCGCGCGTGTGTACCTCAAAAATGGTCAAATTGAAGACCGGTTTCTGCAGCTTGAACGCGCAGATATCGGCTGGGCATTACGCCCCGGCGGCGTTGAAACCCGGATAGTCCAGCGTGGGACCGCCACTACTGCACAGCTTGATGCTGACTCGCAGGCCAAGGACCAGAAGCAGGCGGAGCCACCGCTGGAAATCAGTTTCGCCGAGCTATCAACGCTGGTCGGTACGCCCATTGTGGTGACACAGAAGGATGGCGATATCAGGAATGGCAAACTGCTCGGCGTGCGGCGAACGTTGCTGCAGATGGAGGCCAAGGTTGGCAGCGGCATGGTGCAATTCAGCATCGATCAGGCCAGTATCGCCAGCATACGATTTGCCAGCGGTCGCCAGATTGTGCTGTTGGAGCAGAAGGATAGCAGTACGGCGCTAACCGCTACGGATGACGAGTCGTCAGCAACGCCGGCGCCAGACACGTCCACGCCTGCCCCGGCGCCCGCTCCGGAGCCTGCGCCAAGTCGTCGGGTCGGGGACGGGGGGCAGATGCAGGCCTATCAACAGTATCGAGGCAAAACCGTCACCATTGTCGACAGCACAGGAAAGTCACGGACCGGTCAGGTATTGGCGCTTACGGACAAGGAGCTGAAACTGGGAGTGCGTCTGGGCAGTGGCATGCTGGAATATTTCTACTCAGCATCTGACATTCAGTCGATTGAAGAGAGCGGCCGCTAATGCGTATTCTGGTCACCGGAGGAAGCGGTTTTATAGGCAGGCGTCTTTGTTCGGCGCTGGCCACACGCGGCCATGAACTCTGGGTGCTGAGTCGCAAACCATGGCGTGCGGCAAAGGTGCTCCCGGGGTCCGTACATGTGGTCGATGATTTGGCGCTGATACCAGACGATCTGGCACTGGATGCGCTGATCAACCTTGCCGGCGAAAGCATCGCCGGCGGACGCTGGACCAAAAAGCGCAAGCAAGTGTTGATGGACAGTCGAGTCGGGGTGACGCGCCAGTTGCACGAGCTGGTGGCACGTCTCACGCAAAGGCCGAAGGTTCTGATCAACGCTTCCGCGGTCGGCTTTTATGGCAATGCTGGACATGCTGAGCTGACCGAGGCCAGTTCCGCAGTGCGCCGTGACTTCAGCTATCTGCTGTGTGATGCCTGGGAAGAAAGTGCGCGCAGTTTCAGTGAGTTTGGCATGCGCGTATGTATTCTGCGCATTGGCGTCGTACTCAGTCACCAAGGCGGTATGCTGCAAAAGTTGTTGCCGCTGTACCGAAAGGGGTTGGGTACCTTGCTCGGTGATGGCAGCCAATGGCTGTCCTGGATCCACCTGGAAGACCTGATTGAGCTGGTGATTCGCTGTCTCGATGCCAGTGCGGCGGAAGGCGTCTACAACGCGGTGGCGCCGAACCCGGTGAGCTATCGCAAATTCCATAAGGCATTGGCAAGTGCTTGCCGCCGTCCAGCATTGCTTCGGGTGCCGGGCTTGCCGTTGTCGCTGGCGCTCGGTGAAATGTCCGAAATCATGATTGGCGGCCAGCGCGTGTTGCCGGCACGTCTTGAACGCGAAGGCTTTCGCTTTCGTTACCCCGATATCGACAGTGCCCTGCGTGCCGAGGTCAGTTGAACGACCCGGTTGCAGCGGACAGCAGAGATGTATGCATGAGTGATCAGAAAGAAGTGGCAGTAGTGCTGGGCGGCGGCAGCTTCGGCACCGCCATGGCAACCATTCTGGCGGAGAATGGACACGAGACCAGGCTCTGGGTGCGTGATCCGGAAACCGCTGCCGTGATCAATGCCAGCCATGAAAATCCTCGCTATTTGCCTGGTGCGGAGTTACCTGAGTCCGTGGTTGCCACCGAGTCACTGGAGGAGGCCATCACAGACGCGACGGTTATTTTTGTTGCCATCCCCTCAAAGGCATATATCAGCGTGCTGGAGCAAGCCGGCAATCTGGTCAAGCCAGGCACCGCCGTTGTCAGCTGTACCAAGGGTATTCATGCTGATGGTTTCAAGTTGATGAGCCAGTTGTTGCAGCAGTATTGGCCGCAATGTCGGGTCGGTGTGCTCAGTGGCCCTAATCTGGCCAAGGAAATTGTCGAGCGTCGCTTCACTGGTACTGTAATCGCGAGCCAGGATGCCGAGCTGTGTGAGCGTATCCAGCATGCGTTGGGCTGCAGTTATTTCCGCGTCTATGACAATCACGATATCTTCGGCGTCGAACTGGCGGGAGCCCTCAAGAATATTTACGCCATCGCCAGCGGTATGGCGGCGGCGCTGGGCGTCGGTGAAAACAGCCGTGGATTTCTGATCACCCGCAGCCTCGCAGAAATGAGCCGCTTCGCCGTGCAGCTGGGGGCGAACCCGCTCACCTTTCTGGGTCTCGCCGGCGTTGGCGACCTGATCGTCACCTGCTCGTCATCGCTGTCGCGCAACTATCGGGTTGGCTACATGCTGGGTCAGGGCAAAACCATGGACCAGGCAATCGAGGAATTGGGGCAAACGGCGGAAGGTGTTAACACGGTGCAGCTGGTTGCGGCGGAGGCCGCCCGACGTGATATCTATATGCCGATTGCCAGTGGCCTGAATGCGGTATTGTTTGCCGGCAAGCCCGTGCAAGCGGTGATCGCCGGGCTGATGCAGGGTGAGCACAACCATGATGTGGAGTTTGTACTGACGCATCAGGTGGATGCCTGATGCAACTTTTCATCGTCCGTCACGGTGAAGCGGAAGCGCGCGCAGAAACGGATGCACAGCGCCCCCTGAGTGTGCGAGGCAGAAAGCAGGTGGATGCCCTCTGGCGGCAGTTACAGGGCGAGGGGGTACGGGTACAACGCATCATGGCCAGCCCCTATTTGCGTGCGCAGCAGACCGCTGCCCTGATTGCCCGGCATTATCCTGAGGTCACCCCGGGTACCCTGCAGTTGATTACGCCGGATGACCGGCCACAGGGCGTGCTAGCCTGGCTGGCTCAGCAGGACAGCCTGGAAGGGCTGGTACTGGTCAGCCATATGCCATTGGTGGCGCTGTTGTCTGGTTTGCTGACGGAAGGTGAGGGGGCGAGGGTGGCGTTTGGCGTGGGCGACGTGGCCTGTTTTGACCTGGAGTACCCGGCGAGCGCCTCCGCACGCTTGATTTGGCAGCGCCATCCGGCCGATATTTAACCGATCGGTGCCCAAAAGTGTCCGTTTGTCCCAATTTGGGGCATTTGTGACTCGAATCACGTGTGGTTAATGATCAATTCGCACTAAAATTTAATACCAAATTATTAGTATGTGGCTAATATATAGCCACTCTTAACCTTGTCAGGTCAGATATGTCGGTCAAAGTAGAAAAGATCTCTACGCAGGATTTGCAGCTGGGCATGTATGTGTCGCAGCTCGACCGTCCATGGATCGAGACACCGTTCCCCATGCAGGGCTTCCACATTCGTTCAGAGGACGATATCCAGAAGTTGCGCATGTGGTGCAAACACATCTATATCGATTTGCGTCTGGGCAGTGGCCCAGTCAGTGTGGAGCACGCCGCACCCGCGGGGCGTGTTGCTCTGGCCCGGCCGAAAGTCGATATCAAGGGTAATCTCGGCAAGTTCACGCCGGTACGCTACAGCACCAGGGAAACCCTGAAGAAAGAAGTGGCGCATGCGGCGCCTTATCATCGCGAGATCACCCGTGCCGTAGTGCAGCTGTTTAACCAGGTACGCGAAAACAAGGCGATCGATTTTGTAACCGCCCGCAAGGCATCCCGCGCGGTCGTCGCCAGCATTCTGCGTAACCCGGACGCCATGGTCTGGCTTGCTCGTCTTAAAGACAAGGATTCCTACAGCTATAACCACAGCATTCGTTGTGCCATCCTGTCCGCGGTATTTGGCCGTCATATCGGCTTGCCAGTGGAGGTGCTCGAAAATCTGGTCACCGGCGCCATGGTGATGGATATCGGCAATGCCCGTCTGCCGCGTCGGCTATTGAATACCGCTGAGACCCAGCTTGATGCGATCGAGCGTAAGGCGATCAAGGAACATGTCCAGTATTCCATGGACATTCTGGCGGGCTGTGAGGGCATGAACGACCAGATTCTCGGCGTCGTGCAATATCACCATGAGCGTCATGATGGCAGTGGCTATCCGTTCAACCTGCAGGGTACGCAAATTCCGTTATTGGCACGCATCGCCGGCATCGTTGACAGTTACGATGCAATCACCAGTCCGCGTCCCTGGGCGGAAGCCCGTAACGCGACGGAAGCGGTCTCGATTCTCTATGCCGAGCGTGACAAGTCATTCCAGAGCGCACTGGTTGAGCAATTCATTCAGTCGATTGGCGTTTACCCGACCGGTACGCTGGTGGAGTTGTCGAACAAGGAAGTCGGTGTGGTGGTCGCACAGAACCCAAGCCGGCGTCTGCGTCCGCAGATCATGGTGTTGCTGGATGAGAACAAGCAGCAGTTGATCACGCCACGGATCGTGGACCTGATGAAAATCCAGCAGGATGCCCAAGGTGAGCCGCTCACCATCGGCGGCTGCCTCAAGCCCGGCATGCACAATCTTGATCTGGCGCGTATCCAGGTCAACGCCGCCTGAACCTGACACTGCCCTGGGGGGCTGTCCAGGGACGGAAGCGCCGACGTGTCGGCGCTTTTTTTATGCCTGCTGTGTGCGGCAGTGACTGCCGGAGTTGCGTATAATGCGCCGCCAGACACGCACCAGGAGTTGTCATGACCGTTCGTACCCGGGTTGCCCCGTCGCCCACCGGCGATCCCCATGTGGGCACCGCCTACATTGCGCTGTTCAATCTTTGTTTTGCCCGACAGCATCAGGGCAAGTTTATTCTGCGCATCGAGGATACGGACCAGCAGCGTTCCAACGCGGCATCCGAACAGGCAATTTTTGATTCGTTGCGCTGGCTTGGACTGGACTGGGACGAGGGGCCGGATGTCGGTGGGCCGTTCGCACCTTACCGGCAGAGTGAGCGTAGTGACATCTATCAGCGTTATGCCCAGCAACTGATTGATCAGGGCCATGCGTTTCGTTGTTACCGCAGTGTTGAAGAGCTCGACCAGCTCCGTCAGCAACTCAAGGATAGCGGTGAGAACCGCGCGCTCAAGGCATCCGATCTGGAGCTGTCAGCCGAACAGCAAGCAGAACGGCAACAGCGTGGCGACAGCTATGTTGTGCGCATGCGCGTGCCTGAATCCGGTCGCTGCGAAATTGATGACATGCTGCGTGGCAAGATCGAACTGGATTGGGCCCAGGTGGACGCGCAGATTCTGCTCAAGTCAGATGGCTTGCCCACCTACCACCTCGCCAACGTGGTGGACGATCATCTGATGGAAATTACCCATGTGCTGCGCGGCGAGGAATGGATCAATTCCGCGCCCAAGCACAAACTGCTGTACCAGTACTTCGGTTGGCAGATGCCGGCCTTGTGTCACATGCCGCTGTTGCGTAACCCGGACAAGTCCAAGCTGTCCAAGCGCAAGAACCCGACCAGCATCAATTATTACCGCCGCATGGGATACATGCCGCAAGCACTGGTGAATTACCTCGGACGCATGGGCTGGTCGATGCCGGATGAGAGCGAGAAGTTCACCCTCGCCCAGATGCTCGACAACTTCGATATTCAGCGTGTCTCGTTGGGTGGGCCAGTGTTCGACGTTGAGAAGCTGTCCTGGCTGAATGGTCAATGGCTCAAGGAGCTGGACGACAGTGCTTTTCTGGATGCCATGCTGCAGTGGTCATTCAACCGCGACTACGTGATGCAGATTATTCCGCATCTGCGTACGCGTGTTGAAACCTTCAGCGAAGTGGCTGACAAGGTGGCGTTCTGTTTCTCCGGTTCCTTGCATCTGGTGCCGGAAAAATTCGCGCACAACAGTATCAGCGATGAAGACATGAAAGAGTGGCTGCAGTACCTGCTGTGGGCACTGGAAGGATTGAGTGACTGGCAGCGCGACGACATCTTTGCGCAGGCTCAACGTATCAGCAAGGCTCTTGGCGTCAAGGTGAAGGATTTTCTGCACCCGGTGTTTGTGGCAATCGCGGGAACGCCAGCCAGTTTTTCCGTGGTCGACAGTATGACCATCCTCGGGCCCGACATCAGTCGAGCGCGTCTGCGCGAGGCGATTGAGGTGCTTGGTGGCGTGTCGAAAAAACGCGCAAAAATTCTGGAAAAAGCCTGGCAAGCAATGCAGAAGGGAGAGGATTTGCCGGGCTGATGCATTGCCGGCGCAGACGGTGCGCTGTTGCTTGACAGCCCCCGGCTGACTGCTACAATGCGCAGCCTTCGGGCACAGCCTGATGACCAGATCTGGGGCTATAGCTCAGCTGGGAGAGCGCTACAATGGCATTGTAGAGGTCGGCGGTTCGATCCCGCCTAGCTCCACCAGATCTACCTCGACGTCCCCTTCGTCTAGTGGCCTAGGACACCGCCCTTTCACGGCGGTAACAGGGGTTCGACTCCCCTAGGGGACGCCACTATTTGAAAAGCCCGCGCCAGCGGGCTTTTCTGTTTCTGCCGCTTGCTCCTGTGCCGCCGCGCCATGTTACTGGCCACCGCGGGCGGGCTTTGACTATCCTCGGGGGACATGTCGCCGCGTCGGAGGGTTGACCATGCTGAAGGGGCTATTCCTTGATCTGTCCGGTGTGCTGTACGAGGGCAGCCGGGTGCTTCCGGGTGCGCTGGAGGCCGTGCGTCGTATCACCGATCATGGCCTGACCCTGCGCTTTGTCACCAATACCTCGCGGCGAAGTCGTGGCCGGCTACTCGAAGACCTGCATGGCATGGGCTTTTCCCTCACGCCCGAGCAGTTGTTTACGGCCCCGCTGGCTGCGGCCGGCTGGGTACGAGAGCAAAAGCTGCGTCCCTTGCTGCTGGTGCACCCGGATATCCTGTGCGACTTTGCCGGGCTCGAAAGTACCGACCCGAACGTGGTGGTGCTGGGCGATGCCGCAGAGGATCTCAACTATGCCAATCTGGACCGTGCATTCCGGCTGCTGATCGATGGCGCGCCGCTGCTGGCGCTTGGCGATAACCGCTATTTCAAAGACGAGGACGGCCTGCATCTGGATGCGGGGCCGTTCGTGCGGGCGCTGGAATATGCAGCGGATACCAGCGCCCGCGTTACCGGCAAGCCGGCCCGGACTTTCTTTGAGCAGGTGCTGGCAGACACTGGCCTGAACGCCGGCGAGGTGATGATGTTCGGTGACGATATCCATGGCGATATCGAAGGGGCGCTGGCGGCCGGTCTGCAGGCATGCCTGATACGCGCCGGTAAGTATCGACAGGGGGATGAACAGCGCATTCATGGCCAGTTTGAGGTGGCTGACAGCCTGCTCGCCTGGGTCGACGCCCGGTTGCGCTGAGCCGATTCGTCTGGCCCATGGCTGTTCCCTTCTGGCGCAGCAAAAGCGCCCCAGAACAGTGCAATCGCTGGCCTGCTGCTGGTCGATTTTGCAGCGCTTGCCGTTTCAATCCCCGCTGAGTTTTCCGTCCGCTACGGCCTTCTCCTCCGATCCAATATTCAAGTAACTGATATTTATCATTTTTATCCTGACAAAGGACAGCCATCGCGGAGATTCGGTCCAGCATTGCGGGATTAATGCCGTGGCATACGGATTGCTCTTGTCTCCCTGTCGAATTTAAAGGAGTCAGGGCGTGCAACCTGAACAACACGTACCGCGCGTGATGCTGGTGGATGACCAGCCCGCGCGCGCCGCTATTCTTGAACGGGCATTGATCGACAACGGCTATATGGTCGTTGCGCGCCTGCCCAGTGCTGCTGGCCTGCTGGCCCAGGTCGGGCACCTCAATCCGGACGTGATTATTGTCGACATGGATTCCCCGGATCGGGACACGCTGGAAAACATGGCACTGCTGCAGCGGGATCTGCCGCGTCCGGTGGTGATGTTTGCTGGCAGCGAAGATGAGGAAATCATGGCCCGGGCGATTCATGCCGGTGTCAGCGCCTATGTGGTCGACGGTCTGCAGCCGGCACGCGTGAAAGCCATTGTCAACGTCGCCATTACCCGCTTCCGCGAGTATCAGGCGCTACGTGACGAGCTGGAGAAAACGCGCGGTCAGCTCGCCGATCGCCGTCTGATTGATAAGGCCAAGGGGTTGCTGATGACGCGACGCCAGCTGTCGGAAGATCAGGCGTATCAAATGTTGCGGCGCATGGCCATGGATCGTGGTCAGCGTCTGGTGGAAGTGTCACGCAATTTGTTGGCCTTTGCCGATCTGCTGGAGGGCCAGTAATGCCAGAAAAAAAATATGTGCGCCTTGGCTTCGTGCCCCTGACCGACTGCCTGCCGTTGGTGGTCGCGCGCGAACTCGGCTACTTTGCCGATGAAGGCCTGGAAGTTGACCTGCAGCGCGAGACCTCCTGGGCAACCTTGCGTGACCGCGTGCTGGTGGGCCAGCTCGACGGTGCGCAGATGCTGGCGCCGATGCTGCTGTCGGCGTCGCTTGGTCTGTGTGGCATCCGCAAACAAATGGTCACCGCCTGGTCGCTGGGCCTGAACGGTAATGCGATTACTGTATCACCGAGCCTGTTTCGCGGGCTGGCCGCCCTGGCTCAGGAAAATTCGCCGGTCGGCGCCGTGCAGGCGCTCAAGCGCGTGATTGAATCGCGCCGCCGCAATGCGCAACCGCCGTTGGTGCTGGCAATTGTGTTTCCTTTCTCTTGTCATGCCTACCTGCTGCGTTACTGGTTGGCGGTCGGCGGCATCGACCCGGATCGTGACGTCAAGATTGTCGTGCTGCCGCCGTCGCAAATGGTGGATCACCTGCGCATGGGACACATCGATGGCTTTTGTGTGGGCGAGCCATGGAACAGCGTGGCGGCCTTGACCGGTGTCGGCCACTGCATCGTATCGGGCTACGACATCTGGCAAAACGCGCCGGAGAAAGTGCTCGGCATGAGCCAGGACTGGGTGGTGCAGCATCCGCAAACCATGAGCGGATTATTGCGTGCCTTGCATCGTGCCGGTGAGTTTGTCGATGCCAATCTGAATGACGCCGTGACCATGCTGACCGAGGGGCATTATATCGATCTGCCTGCAGAGTTGTTGAATGTGTCCCTGAATGGTCGCCTTGCTGGCGGGCTGACTGGTACACCGATCCCGGCACACCATTTCCATGTGTTCTCACGTTATCAGGCCAACTTTCCCTGGCGCTCCCATGCACAGTTCCTGCTTGGGCAAATGACCCGCTGGGGACAGTTGCAGGGCGACAACCTTAACCCGATGGTGGCGCAGTGTTATCGCACTGATCTGTACCGTGCTGCGATGCGCGGGATTACCAGTTTGCCGGTGGAAGATGTGAAGCAGGAAGGCTTGCACGCTGATAACTGGAGCATGCCCGGCGATCCGGAATCTGTGTCCATGGGGCCGGACCTGATGCTGGATGGCAATATTTTTGTGCCTTGATTGCCAGATTACTTGGCACGCAATCAGGCAGCGTGTTCATAGACAGTGCAGAAATAGCGGACAAAATTGCGTCCACTTTGGTGCAAAAATTATAAGTTGTTGAAATAGATAGGTTTCGAAAAATTGGCACAGGCTTTGCAATCCTCTGTGCAGGCAACATGAAATCTGCGACCAACGGAGGTCGCCACAATTTGAATCGGGCAAAGGCGCTCGTGAGATCAGGTCAACACCTGTTCCTCCGAGCGCCTTTTTTATTTGCAGAAATGTTTATCCGAATGACGGACTTAACAGGAGAAAGAAGTATGCGAAGTTCATGGGCAAAGGTTCGCAACCTGATCACCGCTGCCGCCGCCGCGTTCGCGCTTACGGCGCAGGGCGTTGTCGTGGCAGAAGTCGGCTACCCGGAAAAAGAGGAGCTGAAATTCGGCTTTATCAAGTTGACTGATATGGCGCCGCTGGCGATTGCTTACGAAAAAGGCTACTTCGAAGAAGAAGGCCTGTACGTAACGCTCGAGGCGCAAGCGAACTGGAAAGTGCTGCTTGATCGCGTCATCGACGGACAGCTGGATGGTGCCCATATGCTGGCGGGTCAACCCCTGGGTGCGACGATCGGCTTCGGTACCCAGGCCCACGTCATTACCGCATTCAGCATGGATCTCAACGGCAACGGTATCACTGTGTCCAATGCTGTCTGGGAAGAAATGAAGAAGCACGTGCCGATGAAAGATGGCAAGCCGGTGCACCCGATCAAGGCGGATTACCTCAAGCCAGTGGTAGAAAAGTACCGCGCGGAAGGCAAGCCGTTCAACATGGGCATGGTATTTCCAGTATCCACCCACAACTATGAGCTGCGTTACTGGCTTGCTGCCGGTGGCATCAACCCCGGTTACTACGCGCCGCATAAAGGCGATACCAGCGGTCAGCTGCAGGCAGACGTGCTGTTGTCTGTGACGCCGCCGCCACAAATGCCGGCGACGCTTGAAGCGGGCACCATCTATGGCTATTGCGTTGGTGAGCCATGGAACCAGCAGGCGGTCTTCAAAGGCATTGGCGTGCCGGTTATCACCGATTACGAAATCTGGAAAGACAACCCGGAAAAAGTATTCGGCGTATCAAAGGAATGGGCTGACAAATATCCGAACACGCACATCCGTGTGGTCAAGGCCATGATTCGCGCCGCCCAGTGGCTCGATGCCAACAACAATGCCAACCGCCCGGAAGCGGTAAAGATTTTGGCCAAGCCGAACTACGTTGGTGCCGACGCGGAAGTGATCGCCAACAGCATGACCGGCACCTTTGAGTACGAGAAAGGGGACAAGCGTGCGGTTCCGGATTTCAATGTGTTCTTCCGCTACAACGCGACCTATCCGTACTACTCCGATGCTGTCTGGTATCTGACGCAGATGCGTCGCTGGGGTCAGATCGCCGAGACCAAGCCCGACTCCTGGTACACCGATATCGCCAAGAAAGTTTATCGCCCGGACATCTATGCCATTGCTGCCAAGGAGTTGATCGCAGAAGGCAAGGTCAAGGCCGAGGACTTTCCTGACTTCGCGACCGAGGACGGCTTCCGTCCGCCGCAGAAAGAGTTCATTGATGGCGTCGTCTATGACGGCACCAAGCCAAACGCCTATCTCGAGAAGTTCAAGATCGGCCTGAAAGCGAAAGACAAACTTTAATTTCCAGGAGTCACTGCCATGTCAGCAATCACCATGCCGGGTTGGCTTGAGCCCTATCTCAGCCTGATCAAAGGCGAGGCCACACGCGCCCAGATCACTCTGATGCTGCGGCAAACCGGTCTGCCAATATTGGGATTTCTGGCCTTCTTGCTGATCTGGCACGCGGCGGCACAGCGCATCGATACGTCGCTGGGAACCTTCCCGGGGCCTGGCGCCGTGATCGAGCAAGCACAGAACCTGTACGGCGAGCACAAGGCGGCACGGCAGAAAGAGGCCGCATTCTATGTGCGTCAGGAAGATCGCATCGCCGAGCGCTTGGCGGCAGACCCGAACTACACGCCAGTGCGACGCGAGTACACAGGGAGCCCGACTTTCGTCGATCAGATCTTTACCAGTTTGATCACGGTGATGAGTGGCTTCTTGCTTGCGTCGCTGATTGCGGTACCGCTGGGAATCGTGATTGGGCTGAGCAGTACGGTGCACGCAGCCAGCAATCCCTTGATCCAGATCTTCAAACCGGTGTCTCCCTTGGCATGGTTGCCGTTGGTGACCATGGTCGTCAGTGCTGTATATGTCAGCGACGACCCTCTGGTCGCCAAATCTTTTGTCGTGTCGATGATCACGGTGGCGCTGTGCAGCCTCTGGCCGACGCTGATCAATACTTCGGTCGGTGTGACTTCTGTCAGCCAGGATCTGGTCAATGTATCCCGCGTATTACGTCTGGGATGGGGCGCGCATGTACGCAAGATTGTGCTGCCTTCGGCATTGCCAATGATCTTCACCGGCCTGCGTCTGTCGCTTGGCATTGCCTGGATGGTGTTGATCGCCGCTGAAATGTTGGCGCAGAACCCCGGCCTGGGGAAATTTGTCTGGGACGAATTCCAGAACGGTAGCTCGCAATCACTCGGCCGGATCATGGTGGCGGTACTCACCATCGGACTGATCGGCTTTCTGCTTGATCGCACCATGCTTGGCCTGCAGCGCTGGCTGGTATGGGACAAGTCTTCTGCGCAGCGATAACAGGAGTACTGCATGAAAACGATTCTTGAATTGAGTCAGGTGGGAATCAGCTTCGAAACACCACGAGGTGCCTTTGAGGCGCTCAAGGAAGTTGATCTGAAAATCGGCGAGGGAGAGTTCATCTCGCTGATCGGGCACTCCGGCTGCGGAAAATCCACCGTGTTGAATATCGTTGCTGGCTTGCTCCAGGCAACTAGCGGTGGCGCCATTCTGGACGGCAAGGAGGTCTATCAACCAGGGCCGGAGCGGGCAGTGGTGTTCCAGAACCACTCCTTGCTGCCGTGGTTGACGGCGTATGAAAACGTGGAGCTTGCGGTCAAGCAGGTATTTCGTGGCCGCAAGAACAAAGCAGAAATGCGCGACTGGATTGAGCATAACCTCAGTCTGGTGCACATGAGTCATGCCATGCATAAACGGCCTGACGAAATTTCAGGGGGAATGAAACAGCGCGTCGGTATTGCTCGTGCACTGGCGATGCAACCGCGCGTGCTGCTTATGGACGAGCCGTTTGGTGCGCTGGATGCGCTGACCCGCGCCCACTTGCAGGACTCGTTGATGGATATCCATCGTCAACTTGGGAACACGGTCATCATGATTACGCATGATGTCGACGAGGCAGTGTTGTTATCAGACCGCATTGTCATGATGACCAATGGTCCCTCCGCGACGATCGGTGAGGTGCTGGATGTGACGCTGCCTCGGCCGCGTGACCGTCTGGCACTGGCGGATGATCCCGTTTTCAACCGTTGCCGTCAGCGTGTCCTGCAATTTCTTTACGAGAAGCAGCGCAAGGTCCAGCCGATCCCGATGCCCAAGGAATCTTCGGCAAAGAAGGGATCTGATTCACGTAAGCACGGTTAATTCAAAACTTTATCGAGGGATAGTCACATGAAAGCACGTTTGCTGTCGTTGCTCGTGGTGTCTCCAGCTCTGCTGGGTACCGCTAATGTCGCTTTGGGGGAAGATGACGCCTTTATGACTGCACTGAAGGGCGGCACTCCGAAACTGAATATGCGTCTGCGTTATGAAGGCGTAGATGACGGCGTCAATGAAGATGCCGATGCACTGACGTTGCGCACGCGTCTGGGTTACCAGACCGGGAAGCTGGGGGGCTTCGATGCGTACGGTGAGTTTGAAGATACCCATGTGGTGTTGGGGGTGGATGATTACACACCTGAGTCAGCTGGCTTTGCTACCGTCGCTGACCCGCGTGTGACCGAGGTCAACCAGGCCTTTGTTCGCTACACCGGTAGTGAGGGTCTGAAAGGTCTGGTCGCTGCCTATGGTCGCCAACGTATTATCTATGACAATGCGCGCTTTGTTGGCAACGTCGGCTGGCGTCAGGACGAACAGACTTATGACGGCACCAAAGTGGATTTCTCCACGGAAGCCGTCGCTCTTTCTGCTGCATATCTCACCAAGGTGAACGGTATTACGCCCGCTTTTGATGCATTCGTTGAGGATGTGCTGCTCAACGCGAGCTGGAAGAAGGCACCATTCGGCTCCCTGACCGGCTACGGCTATCTGCTCGAAACCAAGGATGCTGATGATGCCCGTGACACTGTCGGCGTGCGCTACAGCGGTAGTTTCCCGATGGATCAGCTTAAATTACTGCTCAATCTTGAGTATGCGCAGCAGTCCAATGATCCGGACGATACGGATACTGAATACACCCTGATCGAAGCGGGTGTCACAGTATCCGGTGTCACCCTGAAGCTGGCACAGGAAGTGCTTGGTTCGGATGACGGTATCTCTGCGTTCCAGACGCCGCTGGCCACCAAGCATGCCTTCAACGGTTGGGCGGACAAGTTTCTGGTAACACCGGCAAATGGTCTGGAAGACACCTATGTCTTTATCGGCGGAAGTGTCGCCGGAGTACAGCTGGGTGCGGCGTACCATGAGTTCAGTGCAGACGAAGGTAGTGCGGATTACGGCTCTGAAATTGATGCTGTTGCCACCAAAAAGTTTGGTCCCTACACCGTTGGTCTGAAGTATGCCGATTATTCCGAAGACGGATTCTCGGCCGACACCAGCAAGGTCTGGGCCTGGACAGAACTGGCCTTCTAAGGGTGGAAGGCGCCCCCTCCGGGGGCGCCAACGCTTCTGAGATTTTTGATCGGAGTGACGCGCATGACTGCCACTGCTTCCATGCAGCAGCCAGATGTCGCGGAATGGATGCCCGACAGCAACGAAGCTCCCATTGTCATAGTCGGCAATGGGCCTTCGGGTATGCAGTGCCTGGTGCAACTGCGACGTCTGGGCGTGCGCACGCCGATTTTGTTATTCGGCAAGGAAGACTGGGCGCCCTATGACCGGGTCAAGCTGTCTTCATTTCTAGCCGGTACGACCACCTTTGATGCGTTGTCAAATCTGCCGCCAGAAATGGACGATGGCGTTTCCCACTATGTTGGCCGTGCCGTGGTGGCGGTAGATCCCGCCCAGCACACTGTGACTGACAGCACCGGCGAGATACATCGTTATGGCAAGCTGGTGTTGGCGCTTGGCAGCAGTGCGTATGTGCCCAGCATTCCCGGAGCCAGCCTGTCCGGCGTATTCCGATTCCGCGATATGTCTGATGCCCATGCCTTGATGGCGCGTACCTTGCGCAGTCGGCACACAGTGGTGATCGGCGGCGGATTACTGGGTATTGAAGCTGCCCGCGCCCTGTGCCGGTTCAACACCGATGTCACCCTGGTGCAGCACTCTGAACGCTTGATGAATCGGCAGCTTGATGCAGAGGCCGCATCGATTGTGCGTTACGCGCTGGAAGGTGAGGGTGTGCGCGTGCGGGTGCAGACGGCGGTCAGGGAAATCGCCGGAAATGGCAGGGTGGAATCGGTATTGCTTGCCAGCGGCGAACGCATTGAGTGTGACTCGGTGGTGTTTGCCACCGGCATTGCACCCAATCGTCAGCTGGCCGAGAGCTGTGGTTTGAAGATCGCGCAGGGCATTCGCGTAGACGAGTGCATGCGCACCTCTTCTGCAGATATCTATGCGGTGGGGGAGTGCGCACAGTTCGGAGAGCATATCTCCGGGTTGGTGGCGCCGGCGTTGCAGCAGGCGCGCGTTGCCGCAGCGCATATTTCCGGACGCTCGGAAGTATACACACCCGTGGCGGATACCACTTGGCTGAAAGTGTTGTCGCTCGAGGTGTTCAGTGCAGGAGCGTTTCGGGAAGAAGAGCGCTTCCGTATTCATCAGTCACTTGTCTATCGCGATCGCAAGCAGGGGATCTACCGTCGCCTGATGTTACGTGCGGGACGCATTGTCGGCGTTGTGTCGATCGGTGCCTGGCCACAGCGTGCTCAGGTACTGACGTTATTGCGCGAGAATCGCCGTCTGTTTCCGTGGCAGGTGGCACGTTTTGTGATTACTGGTGACCTGCAGTCAGCAGTGCGCAGCGATGCGGTGGCGCAGTGGCCTGTGCAAACCATGATTTGTCAGTGCAAGAGCCTGACCCGCGGAAAGCTCAGTGAAGAGCTGGCGGCCGGCTGCGCTGATGTGGTCAGCCTGAAGAAAATCACCGGTGCCGGAACCGTTTGTGGTGGCTGTGAGCCGCTACTGGCGAATCTGTGTGGCAATGCTGCACCGGTGCGCCGTCAGGTGCCGGGTGCATTGCCGTTGGCGATCACCGCAACACTGACGTTCGTTGCCTTGTTGGTCGCGTTTTCCAGACCGATGCCGCAGATAGCAGAATCTGTTGCCGGACAAAGCCTGTTTGAAATCTGGTCAAGGGATGGCTGGTTTCGACAGCTATCCGGATACGGTCTGCTTGGCGCTTCCGTACTGGCTCTGCTGATGTCGTTGCGAAAGCGCGTCAGCTGGCTGGCGTTTGGCAGCTTCTCAGGCTGGCGAATTGCCCATGCCGTCATTGGTCTGATCACGGTAGTCATGCTGCTTTGGCATACCGGCTTTGACCTCGGTGAAAACCTTAATCGCTGGTTGATGCTCAGTTTTCTTATGGTCATCAGCTGGGGCGGCGTCGCTGCGCTGTTGGCCATGGCCGAAGCGAAGCTGGACGCGCAGTGGCCGGTGGCTGTACGCCGGCAAACCACCTGGGTGCATATTCTGGTGTTCTGGCCGGTGCCAGTGCTGCTTGGGTTCCACATTTTATCTGCCTATTTTTTCTGAGTAGCGGAAGATTTTATGGCAGTGAGCAAGAAAGTTTGGTGGTTGGTCTGGGCGGCGGCTTCACTCGTACTTACGGTGATTTTAGCGATGCAACTTTTTACCGCAGAGCAAAAGACATATTTTCTTCCTGGTCAGACCACGCACGGTCATCACCAGATCGAGCTGCAGTGTCAGGCTTGCCACGGCGATGGCTTTGACTCGGCAGAGACGCTGCAGGCGTCGTGTATGAATTGCCATGGTGATGAGCTGGACGATGCGCAGGATTCCCACCCGCGCTCCAAGTTTACCAATCCACGCAATGCCGGCCTGCTTGAACATCTGGATGCCAGGCAGTGCATAGCCTGTCATGTTGAACACCGGCCTGAGTTGATCACTGGCATGGGTGTAAGCCAGCCACTGGGTGTGTGCGCACATTGTCATCAGGACATTGTCAAGGATCGTCCCAGTCATGAAGGCATGGGCTTTGAAACCTGTGGCTCGGCAGGCTGCCATAACTTTCACGACAATCGCGCCTTGTATGAGGATTTTCTGCTCGATCACGCCAGCGAACCTGCTGTGCTTGAGAGCGCTGCCCGGCCACAACGCAACTTTGTCTCCCACTACCTTGATGACCATGACATCACTGCATTATTGACCCCGGAGCAGGTTGCCGCGGATCTCAAGCTGCCATCCGGGCAGAGCCTGCCAGAGGACTGGACCCACAGTTCTCACGCGGCGGCACAGGTGCAATGTGCTGACTGCCATGGTGATGACAATGCCTGGCAGGAGACGCCGACGCATCAAGTCTGTGAAAGCTGCCATGAGCGTGAAGTACAGACCTTCCTGCAGGGCAAGCATGGTATGCGTCTGGCGCAGGGGCTATCTCCGATGACGCCGGCGATGAGCGATCTGAATTTGCACATAGAAAAGGCGCACACCGAACTTACCTGCGTGACCTGTCACGGTGCCCACGAGTTTGATACCGCCAAGGCGGCAGTGGAGAAATGTCTGGGCTGCCATAACGATGAACACAGTAATGAGTATTTGCGTTCGCCCCACTATCAGCTCTGGCGGCAGGAGCAAAAAGGCGAGCTGCCGCCGGGCAGTGGTGTCAGCTGCGCCACCTGCCATATGCCAGTAACGCCGACCAGCCGTCGCGATGGTGCGCCGATGTTTGTTGATCACAACCAGAACGCCAGCCTGCGTCCAAACGAAAAAATGATTAGGCCGGTTTGCCTGAATTGCCATGGGTTGGCGTTTTCACTGGATGCACTGGCTGATCCGGAACTGATCGAACACAACTTCCGTGGGCAGCCGAGTGTTCACATTCCATCAATTGACATGGCGATCGAACGAGACCTGAAGAAAGGTACGCGCGATAGCCTCTACGATTAATCGTTAAGGAGGAAGGTACCATGAAGAAAGTAGCACTTGCGGGGGCAGTGTTTGCCAGCAGCTTGCTGATCAGCGCCTGTGGCGATGAAAAGCCGGCGGCCGTGGGGATTAGTCCTCAGCAATACACAGACTCTCTTTTTGCCGTTATGAACGCAGACCGGGCCAACTACACCAAGCTGATTATCAAGCGGCTTGGACCAGCTGGTGCCGATGCAATCAAGCCCCATGAGTATTGGGAGGATCTCGACAATGGTGCACCTCTGCCGGCACAGATGTTCCGGTTTGGCGCTGAGGCTGTTGCTGAGGTAACCACTGAGTTTGCCTATTCGCTGCAAAGTCTGTGGCCGATCAATCCTCAGAACGCGCCGAAGACCGAAATGGAAAAAGAAGGTCTGCAGTTCATTGCTGACAATCCAGGCAAGAATTTCTATGGCGAGGAAGAGCTCGGTGGCGTGAAGTACTACACCGCCGTTTATCCGGATGTTGCCGTGGCCACGCCCTGTATTGCCTGTCATAACGCCCACAAGGATTCACCGCGCACCGATTTTGAGATGGGCGAAGTGATGGGCGGCGTTGTGATCCGCGTGCCGCTGTAAACCACTCATCAGTCTGGAGACACAAACATGAACGAGCAACAAATTGCAGCTGTGCAGGAAAGCTGGAAAGCGGTGGAGGGTATTTCTGATCAGGCCGCGGCCCTGTTTTACGACAAACTGTTTAGCATGGATCCATCGCTGAAAGACCTGTTCAAGGGCGATATGGTTGAACAGGGCAAGAAGCTGATGAGCATGATCGGTGTGGCGGTACGTGGTTTGTCACGTCTCGACACTATCGTGCCGGCGGTGCAGCAACTTGGCGTGCGTCATGCCGGGTATGGCGTCAAGGATGAAGACTATGCCACCGTGGCCGGCGCGCTGCTGTGGACGCTGGGTCAGGGTCTGGGTGATGCCTTCACCGAGGATCTCAAGCAGGCCTGGACGGATGCCTACACGCTGCTGGCAACGACCATGAAGGACGCTGCTGCTGCGGCATGATGGGTGACAGTGTGTGTGGTGTGACATGCCCCAATGCCGAGTCAGGCATTGGGGCGCGTTGCGTTGCGGCAACAGATCCGTCGGTCAGTCTTCACAATAAAGAAGGCCGCTTGTGCGGCCTTCTTTAATTTGCTGCGCTGGAATCGCGTCTCAGCGGTTTTTCTTTTCCAGATGATTGAGCACGTTTTCCATACGTGACACCAGCACCTCATTGATGGACTTTTCCAGCACCCGTCCCAGTTCGGTGCTGACCACGGCTTCCGCCAGCGGACGCAAGCGTGTGATGACATGTGCCAGCCCCGGCACATCTTCGCCTTTTGGCAGGCCGTCTTCACCGTAGCGCTCATCAATCAGGTACTGCACGATCATGTCGATGAAACGCACTGCGAGCTTATCGACATCATCACGAATCAACTGCACATGGGTCAGCAGCGCGCCCAGCGGTATGCCTGCCTCCACCAGCTCCTTGCCGGCATGATAGATGCGCGGATAGGGAATGCGCAGGCGCATACCTTCCGGGATGATATAGCCGAGTTTGACCGCCTTGGTCATGACATCGGTGGTGAACTCTTCGCCGAAATCCGCCAGTAAGTCTTCATAGTCAATGTAGGAGGGGATTTCCGGGTTGCGCCAGGACGTGACGGCGACTTCCAGACCGAGGATATCGTTCAAGTCGCGGCCTTCCTGCCAGGCGTCCAGCAGATCGCGAATGTTGTTGATAGTGAAACCACGTTCAAGCAGGGCACCGATGATTTTCAGGCGCGCCAGGTGCACATCGGTATAGATGCCGGTGCGACCGCGTTTCTCCGGTGGTGGCAGCAGACCGCGATCCTGATAGGCGCGCACGTTACGCACCGTCGAACTGGCCTCGCGCGCCAGTTCGTCAATGGTGTATTCCTTCTGCGCTTCAACCGTTTCGGCTTCAGCCTGGGGAACATGTCGCTTCAGGCTGTGCAGGATGGCGGAGGGCTTGTTCTGTGTCGGCTTCATAGGCTCGATGATATCCGTGTTTGGGCTGCCACACTACTGATCGGGCCAATCATACCCGACCAGCGCCGCGTTGATTGCGACCTGCGTCAAAGCGATGGCGCTCAACACCGCCGTACCTCCAGCAGCGCAGCCTTCTACTGCGGTGTCAGCTCCATGCGTGCCATACGTCGCAGCAAGCCAGGGGCAAAGCGCGACAGCATGCGCAAGCCATGGGCCTCGGGGCTGACCACCGCCAGCGGACGGTTTGCGCGCACCGCATCGACAATCGCCGCGGCCACCCGGTCCGGGGTGTAGGCGCGTTTCTGATACAGGCTCTTGGTCGCCTTGCGACGCTTGTCCTGCTCGTCATCGTCAACGCCAACGAAATGCGTGGCCAAGGTGATGCCTGTATCAATCACGCCCGGGCAGACCGCCGTGACGCCGATATCGTGATCGGCCAGCTCTGCTTGCAGACAGTCACTCAACATCAGCACCGCGGATTTGCTGGTGGCGTAGGCCGGATACACCCGTGACGGCGTAAACGCCGCCGCAGAAGCGGTATTGACGATGTGACCGGCCTTGCCGGCGTCAATCATCTGTTGCGCGAACAGGCGGCAACCATGGATGACGCCCCATACGTTCACACCCAGCACCTTTTGCCAGTCTTTGACGCTGGTATCGAGAAAGCCACCGGCCATGCCAATGCCGGCGTTGTTGACCACCACATCCGGTACGCCGAACTGGTTTTGCACGCTGCGTGCGAACGTTTCCATGGCGCGCTGGCTGCTGACGTCGACAGCCATCGCATGACCCATTCCCGACGGCAACATGGATGCAGTCTGTTGCGCGGCCTGTTCATTGATGTCGGCACAGATCACTTCTGCCCCTTGCACCGCGAACGCCAGCGCGGTTTCACGACCGATACCGGAGCCGGCACCGGTGACCACCACCAGCTTGCTGGCGAAATCACGGGTGTCATCGCGATAGCGGGCGCGGCGCAATGCCGGTGTTTCGTCCGCACCTTCGATATGGTTGACGAATTCGGCAATCCAGCCAGCCAGCTGTTGCGGGTGACTGTGTTGCAGCCAATGGGTGACGTTGGCCTCGCGGCGCCACAGTTGCGGCATCCACTCGGTCAGTTCTGACAGCATTGCCGGCGTGACAAAGTTGTCCTTGCCCGCGACCACCATCTGCACCGGAACCTGGGCGACGCGTTGGCGCGGCTTGAGCAGGCGCGGCAGCATATTGGCGCGATACAGGTTGACGCCAAGTATGCCGTCGCGAGTTTGCGTCGGACTGTGTGCTGCCTCGACGCCTTCGATGTTTTCCAGCATTTTCGGCCATGCCTTGCCGAGGCCGAGCTGCCACATTTTTGGCGCCACCCACGGCAGCTGAAA
The DNA here is from genome assembly GCA_964389795.1 of uncultured Alcanivoracaceae bacterium. Classification (GTDB taxonomy): domain Bacteria; phylum Pseudomonadota; class Gammaproteobacteria; order Pseudomonadales; family Alcanivoracaceae; genus JARGPN01. Next base: position 187,074 of record CAYMEY010000001.1, on the reverse strand, counting down.
CAGGAAGATGTACCAGGAGTGGAGCAATTGACCGGCGGCGGCGCTGATTTCTGTCGGCGACATGCTGCCAAAGCGCTCGCGGAACCAGTGACCGACATGGTCGAGGCAGGGGCCAGAGATGGTGGTATAGGATGCTATCAGCTGCTCAGCGCCGGGCTCCGTGACCGCCTCCCAACTCTGGATCGAACCCCAGTCATGGCCAACCACATGCACTGGACGATCCGGGCTGACCGCCTTGATGACCGCATGCAGATCCTGCATCAGGTAACGCAGCTGATAGTGACTGATCTTTGCCGGCACGTCGGAGGCACCGGCGCCGCGCACATCATAGGTGACAACCCGGAACTGTTTTACCAGCGGCGGGATAACGTTGTCCCAGATCGTGCTGCTATCGGGATAGCCATGCACCAGTATCAGCACCGGTTTGTCTTTTTTTCCGTATTGCTGCACGGCGAGCCGAATATCGCCGGACTGTACAAAGCTGCGCTCTACTTGCATGGGGGCATCCTTTATTACACGCACTCTGAGTGTGCGCGGGCATTGGCGGTTAGGCGTGTGCAGTTCAACTGCACCAGACTGCATTGTCCACACACCCGCGCCGGAAGCCGGTGCCGGACAGGACAGAAGGTGTCAGGCCGTTTGCGGCAGTCTGGCCTGTCCGACTGTCAGCGCTGGATTAAGCCACTCGGCGCTGCCCGCTGCGACACGCAACAGGGCGCGGAAGCCGGCACCGGTTTTGCCGTCACTCAGCCACGGCTGTATCACCCACAACCCCTGGTTGAGGGGTCGATGTGGATCCAGCGGTACTCGGCTGGTGGGCAAATGCGCTGGCATCGGATTGCCGGCCATGCTGGCCAGCTTGTCGACCAGACGCTGGTCGGCATAGCCGGTGTCAGGCTGACGATCATAGGGACGCAACCAGTCGAGCACCGGCGCACGGCGGTGACGCAACTGCAGGCCATGGCGGCTGGCAAAGCCATGCATGCCGGCCTCCAGCTGGGCCAGGCTGTGGCCGCTGCCAATTGCCCGCGCCAGTTCCTGTTGCAGGGACGCCAGCACTTGGGTCTGGCGGAAGTAGTCTGGATTCTGGCCAATGCTGACGCAATGCAACGACTCGCCCACCGCCTGCTGCAGCCGCGGCGCACAGTAGAGCGCCACCGCCATGCCGCCACGCAGGGTCCGGGTCGTGGGGTAGTAATCGGGCTGAATGCCTGGGCGGGGTAACCAGCCACTGCGACCGGTCAGTGCCGTGCGTTGACCAAACCAGGCCAACGGGCGGTGCAGATGCTCGCTGACGCCTTGTTGCTTGAGCCACTCGCGCATCAGGCTGGCGGCGTCCTGTTCCCGCATGCCGGGCTCCAGAATGGCGGCGATGGCCCGGGTACATTGGCTCGCCAGCTGTTCGGCTTTTGCTATCTCATTGAATTCAATAGACATGTTGTCCCCGTGAGCACAAATCAACGCGAATGAACGTTACATTAAACAATGTAACAGTCAAGTTGGTACAGCCGGAGGGGACAAAACACAGGGGGTTGTTGCCACGGACGGTGGCGGGGCCGGGCGGCAACATGCGCGCCCGGCCGAGTGGGTCAGTCGTCAGCGGCAGCGGCTGCGGCAGCAGAACGATCGGTAATACCCAGCAGCGCAGGCAAAAAGATGAAGTCCACAGCCAGCGCCAGGGCAATGGTGATACCGGTGAGCATGCCCATGGAGCTGTTCAGGGTGAAATCGGAGAACGCCAGCACGCCGAAGCCCAGCGCCAGCACCACCGTGGTGGTAAACAGGGCGGTGCCGACAGCGGCGAAGGTTTCCTCCACCGCCTGTTCGTAGCTTTTGCCCTGCAGCCGGAAATACCGGTAGCGATGCAAGAAGTGAATGGTGTCATCGACAATGATGCCAAACGCAATCACCGCGACAATCGACGAGCCGATATCGATCTGGGCATTGATCAGACCCCAGATGCCGAATGCCATCAACGCCGGTGCGATGTTGGGCAGCAGACTGATAACACCGAGCTTGGCCGATCCGAGCATCAGGCCGATGAGGCTGCAGATCAGCAGCACCGCCAGCCCCATGCCGAGCAAATTGCTCTGCGTGGCGTCGTTCCAGATATGGGCAAACAGCATCGGTGGCCCGGTCAGGTGCGAACGCATGTGCGGGGGAAAATTATCCTCCATCCAGGCATCGGCGCGGGCTTCCAGATCGCGCATGCCGGCACTGGAAATATCACGAAAGCCCACCCGCAACAGACTGGTGCTGCGGCTGCTGTCGATTTGTGTGCTCAGATCCTTGCCGAACGGCAGCGACAATTCATACAGCAGCAAATACTGGGCGACCAGTTCACGGTCGTCCGGTATGCGATAGAAGGCCGGGTCGTCACCATTCATATTCTGGTTGAGCTGTTTGATCACGTCGGAGAAGCCGCCGGCGACGCGCACTTCCGGTTGTGCGCGCATCCAGAGCAAAAACGCGTCCAGGTGGCGCAGGTATTCCGGCGACGTGATGCCGCCTTCTTCCGCCGCCGCCACTGGCATAAAGGCGCCGTAGAACGAAGTGAAATGCTCCATCACGTACTCGGTGTCGGCACGGATTGGCACTTCCGGCGCAAAGTATGTGAGCAGGCGATCGTCAATCACATTGCGCGTAATCGGCGCACTGACCACCAGCATGACGATCAGGCTGGCAAGCGTAATGGCGCCCGGTCGGGCTGCGACGCGACGGCCAAGCTGGCGCCAGCGTCGAGTCTGTTGATGTGGATCGGCAAGTTTGCGGCGCCGAAATGGCAGCACGCGCAACAGCGCGGGCAGCAGCGTAAAGGTCAGCACAAAGGCGGCGCCGACGCCAATCGCCGTGGTGTTGCCGAGCAGGCGGTATGGCGGCACATCGGATACGTTAAGACAGAGGAAGCCGATGGCAGTGGTAATGGCGGTCAGGAAAATCGGTTTGAAGTTTTCCTGCATGGATGCGGTCACGGCCTGTTTGCGCTCCATGCCTTGATTCAGGCGTTTGAGAAATCCGGATAACAAATGAATGGTGCTGGCCACCGACAGCGCCATCACAATGACCGGCGCCGATGAGGAGGGCGCCGTGAGTGGCAGGCCCAGCCAGCCAGTCAGTCCCATGCCGGATGCCACCGACGTCAGCATCAGGATGCCGATGCTGAACGCCGCCAGTGCTGAACGCAGGATCAGGCCCGACGCAAGTAATAGCAGCGCCACACCAATCGCCAGCAAGCCGGCAAACTCGCGCGTGGCATGTACGAAAAACGCCTTGTTAAGCAAAATGGATCCATACGGATACATGTCGAATTGCGGATATTGTTGCTGCAGTTCGGCAATCATGGCTTCAAATTCGTTGGCCAGCACAATCGGTGCGTTGGTGTCACCGTGCGGCAACATGATGGTCGCACTGATACCGGTCATCTGGCCGTCATCTGACACCAGCAAGCGGCGTGTGGCGACATTTTCCAGCGCAAACTTTGTGCGCTGCTGCCATTGCCCGGCGGTCAGCGCGGCCGCGTCCTCGAACATCGGCGTGGTGACAAGATCATCGCCTTCTACTTCGGTATAGGGATAGTTGGTCAGGGAGTCGACGCGTCGCGACCAGGACAGGGTCCAGAATTTTTCTGTAATAGCCTCCACCGTTTGCAGCGTGTCGACGCTGAATACTGAGCCTTCATGGGGCCTTAATGCCAACTGCAGAAAATCGTTGCGACCAAAGTGGTCTTCAATTTCGTAATGCGCTTCGAGACGCGGATTGACGCCGTCGAAAAAGATTTCGTAATCGGTTTCCACTTTAATCAGACGTGCACCGCTGGCTATCGCAGCAATACCGGCCAGACACAGCAGCAGGGTGATCCAGGGACGATTTACCGGCATACCACGTTACCTGTGTTGATGGATAAGCGGGCGGCAACGCGTTGCCGCCGTGTCGCGACGCTACTGGTGCTGACTGCACTCAAGCACTGATGCGTTCCAGTTTCGCCGCAACGTATTTGTGCCAGGGTGTGCCGGCGAAAGCATCGCGTTGCTGACTGTCGGTGAGCTCGTTGGGGGCAACCCCGCGACGCACCAGACCGTCGCTGCTGTGGTAGTCGAGTCCCTGGCCATTGGGTAGCGAGATGTGCCCCGGTTGCATCATGTCGGTGACTTCGGCAATCACTTCCGCGCTGCCGCGGCGGGTCGACAACTTCAGTCGGTCGCCATCCTCACAGCCAAGTTGTTGCGCGTCTGCCGGACTGATACGCAAGGTGCCGTAACGCCCGCGCTTGTGCCAGTCAGTATTGCGGACAGCAGTATTGCTGGTGTCGGTGCGGCGTTCCCCGGCTGCCAGAATCAGGGGGAACTCCTTGTCCACCGGCGGCCCGGAGTTGATCAGGTTGTCCAGCTCCGGCAGTAACTCGGCGATGTGCAGATTGATACGGTGGTCCGGCAGGCCGATGGCACGCCAGCTGTCTTGCGATGTGCTGTGGGCAAACACCACGCCGGAAGGCTGCTCCAGCAGGGCCTGAAACAGGCGGTCACCGGCCAATGGCGCCGGACCGGTGAACCCGGCGCGTGCCGCGGTGCGCCGATTGCCGAGCACGTGCAACAGGCAAATGCCCCACAGTGAGGCAGCGCTCTCCATGCCGGCCGGCAAGGTTTGGCCCAGCGTGCGATACAGAATCACCGATGCATACTTCATCAGTTTGCTGTTGGTCGCCATCTGCGCCATAAACATCAGCGTGAAGGCTTTGCGGCCCAACTTCAGGGCACGGCGCAACCATCGATAGTCGCGCTCCCCGAGCACGCCCATGGCCTCAAGCAAACGTGCATGGATTTCCGCCTCCGGCAGCGTACCAGGCAGCGGTGTAAACAGCGGCTGTCGCAGGTGAAAGGCATTGCGCGGAAATTCCAGATTAAAAAACGTCGCTTCGGCTTTTTCAAACTGGCTGCAGGCCGGCAGCACATAGTCCGCCTGGCGCGCGGTTTCAGTCATGGCGACGTCGATCACCACAGAAAATTCCAGCGCCCTGAAGGCGTCGCGCATGCGCTGGCTATCGGCCAGCGAGTGCACTGGATTGCCGCTTTCAATCAGCATGGCGCGATAGCGCTTTGGATGGTCAGTAAGAATTTCTTCAGCGATCACATTGCAGGGAATCAAGCCGATAATGATCTTGGCATTGGCGACCGGGCTGCGTTTTTCCACCCGTGGCGCGGAGGATGCCTTCATGCTGGTGTCGCCCTTACTGGCCTTGGCCAGGGACAGAAAAGGTACATAGGCATTGTTGGTGCCTTCACGGCCGTAGTGACCGGTGGTGACCCATAGCAGCCGCTGCAAATAGCTGCCAAGCGTGGAGTGCACATTCATCTGCATGCCGAGATCTTCCAGCGCCGCGACGCTTTTTGCGCTGGCGATGCGGGTTGCCGCCGCGCGCAACAGACTTTCGTCGACGCCGCAGATCTCGGCATAGCGGCTCACCGGAATTTTTTCCAGACTGCCGGCAATGGCGTCGAACCCGCTGGTGTGCTGCGCCATCCACTCGTGTGCGACCAGGTCATCCTGCACCAGAATGCCGGCCAGTGCGGCCAGACACCAGGCGTCGGTACCGGGTTTGATTTGCAGGTGAAAGTCCGCCAGCGCGGCGGTTTCACTAACACGCGGATCGATCACAATCAGGCTGCGTGCCGGGTCCTTGTGAATCGCATTGAGCACCACGCGGCTACGCGCAAAGCCATGCGATTGCCACGGGTTCTTGCCGATCAGCAGCGCCACCTCGCAGTGCTCGAAATCACCGTGCACACCGGTACCGAACATTTTTCCCTGCACCCAGAACTCGCCGGTTTTTTCCTGCGCCAGCGCATTGGAGCGGTATTTCACGCCGAGCGCTTTCAGGGTGCTGTCACCGTAAGTGCCGCCGAGATGATTGCCCTGACCGCCGCCGCCGTAATAGAGAATGCTTTCGCCGCCGTATTGCTGCTTGACCGCCAGAAAACGCGCGGCGACTTCCCTGATGGCGGTGTCCCAGTCCACCGCTTCATAGCTGCCGTCGGCGCGTCGCCGCATTGGCGAGGTCAACCGGTCGGCACCATTCTGGTAGTAATCCATCCGTTGGGATTTCTCACACACATAACCGTGCGAGCCGGGATGATCGTCGTCGCCACGCATCTTGATGATGCGGCGGCTGGCCGTATCGGTCTGCACTTCCAGACCGCAGTTCAGGCTGCAGAGAATGCAGGCGGTTTTTTGCCAGTCTGGCTGCTGCTGTCGCATCACGTGGCTCCCTGTCTGGTGCTGGACGCAATTGACGCTGCCGGGATGGCAGGCGACAATGCCCGAATAGTAGGTTCCAAAAAGGAACTTAACAAGGGTGAAAACCGCCACAACGGAGATCAGCATGAAGTGGCAGGACACAGCGGACATGACCTGTCCGGTCGCGCGGACCTTGTCAGTGATTGGCGATCGCTGGACGTTTCTGGTGATCCGCAACGCCTTTATGGGCATGCGCCGGTTTGAGCAGTTCCAGAGCAGTCTCGGCATGACCCGGCATGTGCTGGCGGACCGTCTGGGCCGGCTGGTGGAGGCGGGCATCCTGTCGCGAAAGCCGTACCAGCAGAAACCACTGCGGCATGAGTACCGGCTCACTGACAAGGGGCGGGATCTGCATCCGCTGCTGGCGTCGCTGATTGCCTGGGGCGATCGCTGGATGGATCAGGGCCACGGGCCGGTCCTGCAATTGCAGCACCGCCAGTGTGGGCACACTTTTACACCGTTGATGGTGTGTTCAGAGTGCCGCGCGCCGCTGGCGCCTCAGGACGTCAGTGTGGCACCGGGCCCCGGGGCGTTTGCGACGGCACGGGGTGACGCCTAGCAGGCCTTGATAAAGGCGACGATTTTTTTCAGGTCCTTGTTTGCCTCAGGCAGCAGCGGCGCCATGATCGGCCAGACATGGAACACACCGCTGCGTTCGAGCCACTCTACCTTGACGCCTGCTTTCTCCAATGCGCTGCGTGCGCGCAGGGCGTCGCCGTACAGCACTTCTTCGTTACTGGCAGTGATCATCACCGGGCACACGCCGGTGTAGTCGCCCAGACAGGGTGACGCGTACGGATTGCTGCGATCCGCTTGGTTGGGCACATAGATATCAATCACCGTGCGGATGATGTCGGCGGAGAGCATGGCATCGGTAGCATCCAGCGCGCGAATTTCTTCCTCAATCGGAAAGCAGTTACTGCCCGGTGACAAGGTCACAGCGCAGCGCGGCTGCGGCAATTTTCTGTCGCGAATATGCAGCAGCGTGGCCAGCGTCAGACCGCCACCGGCGGAGTCTCCGGCAATCACGATGTTGTGCGGTTGCTTGCCCTGATCGAGCAGGTATTCATAGGCTTCCAGCACACAATTTACTGCGGCCGGAAACGGGTGCTCCGGCGCAAACGGGTATTTCACCAGATAGGCTTCGGCATTCAGCTTTTTGGCCAGACGCCCGGTCAGGTTGTAGTAGGTGCGCGTCAGACCACCGATGTAGGCGCCGCCATGGATATACAGGATAGTCAGCTGCGGGTTACTGACCGAGACGTGGTCGCCCTGAAACGAGGTGTGCTTGATCTCGGACACCGTGACACCGCGCGGCAACAATGTCAGCGCCGGAGAGTTGAAGGCACGGCGCAGATGACGCACCAGTTGCTGTTCGTTCAAGCCGTCGCGTTTGATAGTACGGCGGGTGAAGGCTTTGATCAGACGGGCCTGAATACTCATGGGATTCCTGTTTTTATCGTTTACGTACGGTGTCGCAAAGCTGGATACCATAACGGCATCATGTTGGCTTGGGGAGTGACAATCAGGCCAACCGGGCAGTGCAGCTCAGCTGCGGTCGGCAGTATGTATCGCCAAAACACTGTGATTGTCTGCCCCCAACGCCGGGCTATCACCGCTACAGGTGCTGGCGCCGACAAAGCGTAGCGGTGATTTCAGCATGGTCTTGCCGTGGCGTTGCTCGGTCAGGTCGCGGGCACGTACCTGTTCGCTGGTCAGTGCCTCTTCCAGCGTCAAGCTGGCGGAGATACAGGCATCGGCGTCACCGAGTCGCTGTTCCCAGTCATCGCGCGTACGTGTGATCAGAATCAGCTGGATCAGCCAGCGCAACGGCATCAACAGCCAGCGCGCTTTGCCGGGATTTTTACTTAGCGCAGACAGCGCACCCAGATCATTTGACGGGGCGGATGTCGGCCGCTCAGCGGTGGCACTGCCGGATGACGCCGGTCGCTTTTTTCCCCACAACCAGGCGGGCGTAATGTGGCGTAGAAACCGGATAAAGAATTTGGGTTCAAGCGCGCCCACTGCCAGATACTTGCCATCGCGACAGCGATACAGGTTGTAATTGGGCAGGGCGCCGGTGAGGAAATCCTTGCCACGCGCATAGGTGCGCCCTTGCTCGTGCAATGTCGCCAGTGCCATGGACTGCAACGCCAGCGTGCCATCAAGCATGCCGGCGTCCACCCAGCAACCGACACCGGATTTCTGTGCGCCCTGCACAGCGGCGAGAATGCCAAGTGCACAGGTCAGGGCGCCGCCGGCCAGATCGGCGATCTGGACATTGGACATGGCGGGGCGTTTGCCGGCCAGACCGGTCTGATCAAGGACTCCGGCGTAGCCAAGATAATTCAGGTCGTGACCGGGACGGTCGCGGTAGGGGCCAGTCTGGCCGTAGCCGGTCAGCGAGGCATACACCAGTTTCGGATTGACCGCCTTCATGACGTCGTAGCCACAGCCGAGCTTGTCCATTACGCCCGGGCGAAAGGATTCGATCAAAACATCCGCATCGCGTACCAGCTGTTTGAGCTTCTCCACGTCGGCGGGCAAACGCAGGTCGAGTGTCACCGACTTCTTGCCACGGTTGACGATATCGAACAGCGCCGGACTCAAAGCACGGGTGTAATCGCCGCCGTCCGGTTCCTCGATCTTGATCACCTCGGCGCCAAGTTGCGCCAGCTGTAGCGTACAGAAAGGTCCCGGCAAAAGCCGGGACAGATCCAGTACACGCAATCCAGACAGCAGCGGATTGGTCATGCTTATTCGCCGACCGCCTTGAGCTTGGCCGCCGGCTTGCTCTGGCCGCCATTGCCGCTGGCAGTAATGCCGTGCGGTTGTTTGCCGACATATTCTTCCGGCGTGAACACATCCACTTCGATCGCTTGCAGGCAGGCTTCACGTGCTGCCACCAGCAAGTCGAACTCGGCGGCGCTGATCACCTGCGCATCACGCGCGGCTTCGGCCAGCTCTTCCACCTTGCCACGGGGCAGTTTGCGCGCTTTCTGTGCCGCACGAATCTTGCCGCGCACCGGCTCCGCCTGCGTGGTTTTCTTGAATGCGTCGAGCAAACGGCCGAGGCCGGAGTTGCCGCCCTGGTCGAGGTACATGCCGTCTAGCAGACGCAGGTACTGGTCGTCATAGCGTTGCAGCACTTGCGCGGCGTCATGGCTCATCTTGTCGTTAGGCATTTTTGCCAACGGGTTAAGGCCAATCCAGACGCGGCCAACGGTGCGCAGCAACAGGCCCACTGGACCATCGAAGTTCTCGTACAGGCCTTCAAAGGCACGCTGGATTTGCGCCAGTGAATAGGTGGCGGCGTAGGTGACCAGCGGCAGGTCTTCGCGGCGGCGGCCTTCGGCTTCAAAACGTCGCAGCGCAGAAATACCGATGTACAACCAGGCCACCACGTCGGCGTAACGGCCGGTGAGGTTGCCGCGCGCTTTCAGTTTGCCGCCGATAAAGAACATGGCGAGGTTGGTGAGCAGACCGAAGCGCGTCGCCGCCCAACCAAAGCGGCGGTAGAAGGTTTTGGTTTGTGGTGCCACGTCGGGCACCTTGACGGTAAACCAGCCACGGGTAATGCCGCGCAACAGGGTCATGACGATGCCGCCGAAGAACTGCATCATCCAGCCAATCAGGTTGCTGCGGAAGGCGGCCACATCGTTGGCTTCGACCGCTTCAACTACCTTGTAGGCATACGGATGACAGCGGGTGGCGCCCTGACCGAAGATCATCAGCGTGCGCGTCATGATATTGGCGCCTTCCACGGTGATTGCCACCGGTGCGGCACAATAACCACGACCAACGATATTGTTCGGGCCTTGCATCACTGCCGCGCCCGCCATCACATCCATCGCATCGATGCCGACTTCGCGGGCATTTTCCGTAGAGTAGGCTTTCATGATCGCCGAGGTCACCGGCGGCTGAATGCCCTTGTCCACGGCAGAGCAACCGAACACCCGTGCGGCCTCGAAGGTGTAGCTGAGACCGGCCATCTTGCCGATCTTGGCTTCGATGCCTTCCATCTGGCCAATCGGAATACCGAACTGTTGGCGCACCATGGAGTAGGCGCCAGCTGCCGCCGCACCGACGCGCATGGCACTGATGCCGGAGGCGGGCAGCGACACCATGCGACCACCGGCGAGGGACTCCATCAGCATCTTCCAGCCTTTGCCAACATAGGCTTCACCACCGAGGACATTTTTCGCCGGCACGATCACGTCCTTGCCGACAATCGGACCGTTGGCAAAAAACTCGCCAATCGGATCGTGGTGATCACCAATATGCAAACCGTCCGTGCCCGGTGCGCCTTTCTCCACCAGTACTACGGTGATACCGGCGTCTTCGCCTTTGCCCAGCAGGTTGTCCGGGTCGTGCAGGCGCACTGCCAGTGAAATCAGGTTGGAGATTGGTGCCAGAGTGATATAGCGCTTGCGGAAATTGAGTCGGAACTTGATCTCGCCTTCAGCGTCCTTGAATACCTCGCCTTCCGCCTTGATCGAGGCGGCATCGGAGCCGGCGGTCGGTTCAGTCAGGCCGAAGCAGGGAATAAATTCGCCGGTCGCCAGTTTCGGCAGGTAATACTGCTTTTGCTCTTCAGTGCCATAGTGGCCGAGCAGCTCCGCCGCACCGAGTGAATTGGGAATCACCACCAGCGCGCTGAGTGCGCCGGAATGCGGCGTAATTTTCGCCATCACCGCAGACTTGCCCTGGGTGGAAAACGGCATGCCACCGTATTCCTTGGCAATCTGCATGGCGAAGAAACCGTTCTTGCCCATGAACTCCATCAGCTCCTGCGGCACCACGCGCTTGCGCTGGATCTGATACGTGTCGGCCATTCTCAGCAGCTCTTCGCACGGACCATCAAGAAATGCCTGCTCGTTGGCCGGCAGGGTGTCATAGGCTTCATTGAGAATCTTCTCGAAGTCGACCTTGCCACCAAAAAACTGGCCATCAATCCAGACGTCGCCGGCTTCCAGCGCCTGACGTTCGGTATCTGAAATCTGCGGCAAGATCTTGTTGTCGCGCATCCATTTCATTGCAAGTGAAAACATGTTGCTGTCCTCCGGTTGTCAGGGTCAGACGTAGAACGTCTGGTTGTTCTTGGCCATGTCGCGAATGATGCCCGCGGGCTCAAAACGTTTGCCGTACTTGTCGGCAAAGCCTTCCAGCTTCGCCAGCGATGCTTGCAGTCCGAGGCTGTCCATGTAACGGAACGGTCCTCCGGTGAACGGCAGGAAGCCGAGTCCGAAGATGGCGCCAATGTCACCGTGCATCGGTTGTTGCAGCAGACCTTCCTGCAGACAGAAGGCCGCCTCATTGATAAACATCCAGGTGCAGCGCTCGGCGGCTTCCACTGCATCGATGCTGGTGTGACCGGGCTGCACGCCCATCACCTTGTACACCTCTTGATTGACCGGCTTGCCTTTGACGCCATCACCATACAGGTAGAAGCCCTTGCCTGACTTGCGGCCAAGGAAACCGTGCTCAATCATTTTTGCTGCTGCCGCTGGTGATTTCATGCGCTCACCAAACGCGGCTTCGAGCACCGGGCCAACCTTGGTGCCGACATCAATGCCAACTTCATCGAGCAGTGTGATCGGTCCCACCGGAAATCCCAGCTGCATCAGTGCCTGATCGAGCTGTTTTGGACCCATACCTTCAAGCAGCAGGCGGCTGGCTTCATTCAGGTACGGCGCCAGTACGCGCGTGGTGTAGAAGCCGGGACCGTCTTTCACCACGATCACCGTCTTGCCCTGCGCCTTGCCGAATGCCACGCAAGACGCGACCACTTCCGGTGAGGTCTTTTCGTGCGTGATAATTTCCAGCAGCGGCATTTTTTCTACCGGCGAGAAATAATGCAGGCCGATGACATTCTCAGGCCGGCTTGCCGCCTCGGCCACCTTGGTAATAGGCAACGATGAAGTATTGGATGCAAAGATCGTGTGATCATTGCCGTATTGTTCGACGTCGCGGACCATCTGGTGCTTGAGGTTGATGTCCTCGAACACTGCCTCAATCACCAGGTCCAGACCCTTGAAACCGGTGTATTGTGCTGACGCAGTCATGCGGCTCAATTCGGCTTCCGCTTCAAACGCTGTCATGGCGCCAATCTTTGCGCGCTTGTTATAAAACTTGCGCACATACTTCACGCCGGCCGACAGGCCCTTGTCGTCGCGGTCTTTCAGACGCACCGGCAGACCTGCCTTGTTGATCGTGGTCAACGCGATACCCGCACCCATCAATCCGGCACCCAGCACACCCACAGATGTGATCGGGCGACCGCTGATCGATTTGTCGGCAACGAAGGTTTCCTTTTTCAGCTCATTGGTGGCGTGGAAAATATTGCGCAGCTGCTGTGATACCGCGCTCATCGCCAGTTCGCCAAACGCGCGCGCTTCTTCTGCGTAACCCGCTTTCAGGCCCTTGCTGTAACCGGCTTCGACGGCGCCAATGATGGCAGCGGGCGCCGGATAGTTACCGTATGTTTTCTTCGCCGCCTGTTTACGCGCCTGATCAAACAGCAGCTTGCGGCCGAGCGGATTTTTTTCCAGCGCCAGCGCCATGGCGCCAGCTTTTGACAGGGCAGAGGGTACCTTGGGGTGTTTCGCGGGCGGATTCTTCGCCATGGCAATGGCGCGCGCACGCAATGCTTCCGGTTCCACCGCGGCGTGCACCAGGCCCATTCTCAGCGCCTGTTTTGCTTTCAACTGGCGACCGGTCAACATCATGTCGAGCGCATTGGCAATGCCGACCAGGCGCGGCAAGCGCTGGGTGCCACCACCGGCGGGCAACAGGCCGAGCATCACCTCCGGCAAGCCCAGCGTGGTGTCACGGGTGATCGCCGCAACACGGTAGTGGCAAGCCATGGCCAGTTCCAGGCCGCCACCGAGGCAAGCGCCCTGAATGGCTGCGACCACGGGAATGGCGAGATCTTCGAGCTGCTGGAACGTTTCCTGGCAGAGTTCCGACAGCAGCGTCACCTGTTGCGCGGAACTGGCGTTATCGAACAGCTTGATGTCAGCGCCGGCAACAAAGCTACCCGGTTTGGTGGAAATCATCACCAGACCCTTCAATGCCGGGTTTTGTTTGAGCTGCGTGAACACCTCGGCAAAGTCGTCGGCAAATTCTTCTTTCAGGGTGTTCTGCGCATCACCCGGCACATTGATTTCAATAATGCCGATGCCGTCGTCCTGGATACTCAGGGAGAACGCGCTGTTCATATCTGCTTTGGCATTCATGCTGTCTCTCCTCAGTCTGCTTCGACGACCATGGCGGCGCCGATACCACCGGCGGCACAGGCGGTGGTCAGCGCCATGCCGCCACCGCGTCGTTTGAGTTCGTACAACGCCTGATTGATCACCCGCGTGCCAGTGGCGCCAAATGGGTGGCCGTAGGCAATCGAGCCGCCATTGACGTTGAGAATACTGCGGTCGACTTCACCGACCGCCTTGTCGCGGCCCAGGTGTTCACGCATGTAGCTGGCTGAATCCAGGCCACGCAGGTTGCAGGCCAGCTGGCCTGCAAAGGCCTCATGCATATCAAACAGGGTAATGTCCTTGAGCGAGAGGCCAGCGCGGTCCAGCGCCACCGGCGCCGCCAGTACCGGTCCCATCAGCAGATCCTCTTTCGGTGTCTTGGCGGCAAACGCATAGCTGCGGATATAGCCGATCGGTTCAAAGCCCATCGCCCTGGCTTTTTCCTCACTCATCAGAATCAGCGCGGAGGCGCCATCGGTGAGCGGGCTGGCATTACCGGCAGTGACGGTACCGGTAAGCTTGTCATACACCGGCTTGAGCTTTTCATAGGCAGCGCGCTCAGGATTCTTGCGTACCAGATTGTCGTCTTTCAGTGGTGCGGCATCCGGCGGCAGGAAGGCAGTCATTACTTGCGTGTCGAGGCGGCCTTGCTGCCAGGCGTTACCTGCATTGTTGTGGGAAGCGAAGGCGATGTCGTCCTGCTCGCTGCGGCCAACACCCCATTTCTTCACCATTTTTTCGCAGCTTTCACCCATGGTTTCGCCCACCGAGTACTCGGTGATGGATGGCGCCACCGGCAGGATGTCCTTGGCTGACAAGGTGGACAGCAGCTTGAGCTTGTCGCCAAGCGTCTTGGCAAAGTTCACGTCGCGCAGCGTCGACGAGAATTTCTTCGACATCGGAATGCGCACATTGGTGGTGGAGTCCGTGCCGCCGGCAATCACGATTTCGGCGTTGCCGGCAAGAATACTCTCTGCGCCGCTGGCGACCGTCTGGAAGCTGGTGGCGCAGGCGCGGGTGATTGAATAGGCATCGACATTATCCATGCCGCAGGCGAGCGCGATTTCACGGGCAATAAAAGGCGCTTCCGGAATCATCACCGTCATGCCGAACACCAGCTGGTCGATCTGCTCGGGCTTGAGGTTGTTACGCGCCATCAGCTCCGACACCACCATGGCACCGAGATCGATGGCGTTGAGATCACGATAGTGGGTGGCAATACGCGCAAACGGTGTGCGCAGACCATCGATAACGGCAACGCGTCCGGCGGCATTCTTCATCAGGTTCTTGCTGGCCATAGGTGTGTCCTGGCAGGTGGCTGAAACGGCGATAGAAAGAGTTTGCGGGTGAGTGTAATACTGCGTACACTCGCGCCGAATTTGGAACGGTGATCGACATTAGGCAATTCCGTCAGGCCGGTCAATGATAGTAAATACCTTTGTACGACCCGATCGGGCCAAGGCGTAAATACAATTACAGAGAGGGCGCAGGGAACCCCGATGCCAAAGAAAAGAGAGTCCACGCCGCTGGGTTCGGCGGCGCTCAAGCAGGATGTACGTGACCGCATCGAGCAGGCCGCCACGGAAATCTTTGCCGAGCAGGAATTCCATCGCGTCAATCTGGCCGATATTGCCGCCCACGCCAATGCCTCGCTGCAAACCATTTACCGCTATTACGGCAGCAAGGAGGCCTTGCTTAATGCCTGCCTGTTATCCGGCCTGGGCAAGCTGGCCGAGCGCATGCTTGATCACCTGCAGGGCATCGAGACCTACAAGGATCGTTTGCGCAAGGTGTTCTGGGTGGTACTGCACTTCTTTGAGAACGAGCCGGTGATTGCCCGCATGCTGATGAACTCGGTGTACCCGGGTAGCTGGGACTCGGACGTCACCCACAGCCAGAAACAGCTCACCGAAACCTTTCTGCAGGTGTTGCGCGAGGGCCGGGCGCAGGGCGTGCTGAACAATGACGTCAGTGAAATCATCCTGCTGGATTACTTCTACGGCGTGCTGTTCCGTTTGTGCCAGATGCATCAGGTGCGCGGCGGGCAGGAGTCGCTGGCGGCGCAGGCACCGGTGCTGTTTGAGATGCTCTGGCGCGCCATTGCACGATAAAAAAAGAATATATGCTTCATCCAAACTGATCTGAGCGCGGTGCTGTTCAGGGCTGGTTTGTCATCCTTACAATGTCGGCTTTCTGGCTCCTGTAGCGTGACGTAGACGGCGATGACCCTTGATATCCTGATTACCCTGACCGTTCTGGTATTGGTGCTGATGGCGCTGATGTCCAATCGTTTACCCGCCGATATGACGATGATGGCGGCTCTGGTAGTGGTGCTGGTAACAGGTGTGATTTCAGCCAGCGATGCGCTGGCCGGTTTCGCCAACCAGGGACTGATCACTATTGTGGCGCTATATGTGGTCGCCGCTGCGTTACGGGACACTGGCGCGATCTACTGGATTGCTCATCGGCTGCTTGGTCAGCCGCGTTCGGAGCTGGGTAGTCAGGTGCGTTTGATGGCGCCTGTGTCATTACTGAGTGCGTTCCTTAATAACACCACTGTTGTAGCCATGATGATTCCGGCGGTGCAGGAATGGTCCCAGCGCCTGAAGTTGTCTGCGTCGAAGCTGCTGCTGCCATTGAGTTATGCCTCCATTCTCGGTGGCACCTGCACCCTGATAGGCACCAGCACCAATCTGGTCGTCGATGGCCTGGTGCAATCACATCACTTGCCGGCGTTCGGGATTTTCGATGTGGCCTGGGTTGGCGTACCGGTGTTGCTCGGCGGCGCCTTGTTCCTGATCACGCTTGGTCGGCATTTGCTGCCGACGCGTGAAGGTCCTGTTGAGCAGCTTGAACATGCACGCGAATACCATGTGGAAATGCGCGTACCGAGCGGCAGTCCGCTGGCGGGTCGTAGTATTCAGGACGCAGGATTGCGTAGCCTGACTTATGGCTACCTGACGGA
Organism: uncultured Alcanivoracaceae bacterium; assembly: GCA_964389795.1. Classification (GTDB taxonomy): domain Bacteria; phylum Pseudomonadota; class Gammaproteobacteria; order Pseudomonadales; family Alcanivoracaceae; genus JARGPN01. The sequence goes on along the minus strand of CAYMEY010000001.1, from coordinate 170,562 downwards.
TATCGAACGTGGCGGGCAATTGTATGCGGCGGTTGAGCCCGAAACCGTTTTACAGGAGGGCGACGTGCTGGCGTTTATTGGCGCGCCGGAATGTGCACGTGAGCTGCAGCGCATCAATGGCCTGAAGGCGGCGCATGGAGACGCTCACAAGTTGGCGTTGAACCGCCACCAGCGCCATCTGGTGGAGGTGGTGCTCGGGCCGGAGTTTCCCGGCGTCGGCAAAACCGTCAAGGAATGTGGTTTTCGCACGCGCTATCAGGCGGCAATTCTCAGCATCAGTCGCAACGGTGAGCGACAACCTGGCAAGGTGGGCGAGCAGGTGCTGAAGGTTGGTGACACGCTTTTGCTGGAAACCGGTCTGGGCTTTATCGAGCAATACCAGTTTCGGCGTGATTTCCTGTTGGTGAGCCCGCTACAGGATTCTTCGCCGCCGGACTTCCGGCGTGCGCCGCTGGCGATTCTGGTACTGGTGGGCATGATTGCGGCGAACCTAGTCGGTATCGCGTCGACGTTGGAATCGGCGCTGGTGGCGGCGGGGCTGATGTTGGCATTGCGATGTGTATCGATCAACCGTTCGCGCATGAATGTCAGCGTCAATTTGCCGGTGCTGGTGGTGATCGGTGCTTCATTTGCGCTCGGCAAGGCGATGGAGGTCAGTGGTGCGGCCGCGTGGATTGTGCAACAAGTGATGCCGGTGGAGATTCCTTCGCCATTTGTTGCGCTGGTGATCATCTATATTCTGACCAGCGCATTTACCGAAGTGATTACCAACAATGCAGCTGCGGTGCTGGTGTTTCCGATTGCGCTGGGCGTTGCTGAGCATCTCGGTGTCAGCCCGATGCCGTTCGTGGTGGCAATCATGTTCGCAGCCTCAGCGAGTTTCATGACGCCATTGGGGTATCAGACCAACATGATGGTGATGGGGCCGGGCGGGTACCGGTTTAGTGATTATCTGCGTATTGGTTTACCGATGAACCTGGTGGTGGCTGTGATCACCCTGACAGTGATCCCGCTGGTGTGGAGATTTGAGTTATAGCTGGTGATGTTGCGCCTTCTCGGCTAAAAAAATGGGCCGCATAAAGCGGCCCAATGAGGATAACCACGGAGTGTGATTATGAGAGAACTTATGCGGCTTCCTTCTCCATTACCACTTCAAGGAATTCATCGATGCGCGTCAGGAAGTGACGGTTATCGTGATCCCACGGATGGAAGCCCGGCTTGAACCAGTCCAGCCAGGGCATGACGGCCTGGCGTAACGTGCCGGGCTTGCCCCACTGATACTGCAGACTGGTGACCCAGCCCTTGAGATTGAACAGGCCACCTTTTTTGGTGACGTTGTAGATGTAGTACGGATACATGATCGCCAGGAATACGCCGGTCGCCGCTACCAGACCGGTCGTGCGCAGCATATAGGCCTGCAACGGCTTGCCCTGCATGACCGTTTCAAACACGTCATAGGCAACAGCCTTGTGCTCGGTTTCTTCCAGCGCATGCCAGTTCCACAGCGCCATAAAGCGCTCGTCGGAGCCTTCGATAGTTGCCGGGTTGCGCAACAGCGAGTCGGCCAGAATCGCGGTCAGGTGTTCCAGCGCCACGGTAAACACCAGCGGCATGATTTTCGGCGACGTCTTCTCGACAAACTTGAGCAGGTTGTAGACGAACTTTTCCTGGGCAACGGCCGGCACACCCGCGGCCTCAAGCAACTCGTTCAGCTCTTCGTGCTCACGGCCGTGCATGGCTTCCTGGCCGATAAAGGCCGTCATCGCTTTTTTCAGCTCGGGGTCGGTGACCTGATCGCGGTAGGAACGTACGGCGTCAATAAAGAAGCGCTCACCCACCGGGAAGAACAGGCTCATGGTGTTGAAGAACTGGGACACGTGCATCCCGGTCTTGTGCCACTCGGTGACCTTGTCAGCGGGCAGCTTGAATTTGATATCACGACGTATGGGCAGAATCGAAAAAGCCATTTCTCTCGCCTCTCGTTATGTTTACATCAGCGGATGTTACAGTCAGGTTGTAACACTGCCTAGAGTAGAAATGTTAAATGCTGATAGAGAGGTTGGCCGAGTTGACCGGGCAGTTCTGTCTTTGCTGCCAACCAAGCATTTGCTTGGTATCTGAGTCCAGTATTTATGCAGTCTTTAGAGGAGACTTGGCCTGGAGCGGGCCGTCACACGGGCTGCCCATGACGGCGTGAAGAGGTGTAACCGGAGATGACCGGCCCGTCCCCGGGCAGGGGGCGGGCCGGTCATTAAGGGTCATAGTGAGGCGCGCAAACGTTCTGCGGCGCTCACCATGGCGGCCAGGGCGGCGTCGGTCTCCGGCCAGCCGCGGGTCTTCAGGCCGCAGTCCGGGTTTACCCAGAGCCGTTCCGCCGGCAGCTTGCTGGCGGCTTTTTGCATCAGCGCCACCATCCAGTCAGTGTCCGGCACGTTGGGCGAATGGATGTCGTAAACGCCGGGGCCGATGTCGTTGGGGTAATTGAAGTGCTCGAACGCACTCAGCAATTCCATGTTGGAGCGCGAGGTTTCAATCGTGATCACATCCGCATCCAGCGCGGCAATTGCCTCAATGATGTCGTTGAACTCCGCGTAGCACATATGCGTATGGATCTGGGTGCGGTCGTCGACGCCCACCGTGGCCAGACGGAAGCATTCCACCGCCCAGTCCAGATACAGGCCCCAGTCACTTTTACGCAGCGGCAGACCTTCGCGCAGCGCCGGTTCGTCAATCTGGATCACGCCGATGCCGGCCTGTTCGAGATCCTGCACTTCAGCGCGCAGCGCCAGCGCAATCTGTTCGCAGGTGCGTGCGCGCGGTTGATCATCGCGCACGAAGGACCACTGCAGAATGGTCACCGGGCCGGTGAGCATGCCTTTAACCGGTTTGTCGGTGAGCGATTGTGCATAGCGAGTCCACGCCACTGTCATCGGCGCGGGGCGTTGCACGTCACCGTAGATCACCGGTGGTTTGACGCAGCGCGAACCGTAGCTTTGCACCCAGCCATTGGCGGTGAACGCAAAGCCGTCGAGCAACTCGCCGAAATACTCCACCATGTCATTGCGTTCGGCTTCGCCGTGCACCAGCACATCGAGGCCGAGTTGTTCCTGCTTGCGAATGCAGAATTCGATTTCGCCACGAATTCGTGCTTCGTAACTGGCCTGGTCCAGCGCGCCGTTTTTCCAGTCGCGCCGCAGCATACGGATTTCCCGGGTTTGCGGGAATGAACCGATGGTGGTAGTCGGAAAGGCCGGCAGTTTCAGTGCTTGTTGCTGCAGCGCTATACGCTCGGCAAACGCGGACTGACGCTGACGACTCAGGTTACTGGCCTGCTGCAGGGCGTCGGCGACGGCGCGATGATGAATGCGTGGCGAGCTCGCCCGCGCCGCCAGTGCCTCGCGCTGGGCTTGCAAGGCGCGTGCGCTGTCGGCATCCAGATCGCCATCAAGGGCCTTGCCCAGCCAGCGCAATTCCTCAAGTTTCTGCACGGCAAAACTCAGCCAGCTTTTCAGTTCGGCATCGAGACCGGTTTCCAGTGTCAGGTCCACCGGCACATGTTGCAGCGAGCAGGACGGCGCCAACCACAATCGCTCACCCAGTTGCGCGGCGGCATCGGCGAGCAGGAAGGTGGCGCGATCCAGATCGGTGCGCCAGATATTGCGGCCATCGACAATACCGGCGGACAGCACCTTGGTGCCCAGACGTGGCAGCACTTTCTCCAGCTGTTGCGGCGCACGCACCAGATCCAGATGCAGTCCCGCCACCGGCAGTTCCAGTGCGGTATAGAGGTTGTCCTCTAGATCACCAAAGTAGGTGGCCAGCAGCAGCTTTACCGGTGCGGCGCCGACCAGCTGATCGTAGACACGCAGGTAGGCCTGCTTCCAGCTGGCTGGCAGATCCAGCACCAGAATCGGTTCATCGATCTGCACCCAGTCCACGCCTTGCTGATGCAGCCGCTGCAGCACCTGTCGGTAGACCGGCACCAGCGATTCCAGCAATGCCAGCTTGCCGCTGTCGCCAGCGCCATTGAACACGTCACCCTTGGCCAGCCACAGGTACGTCAGTGGACCGGGAATCACCGGCTTGGGGTCGAAGCCGGCGGCTTGCGCCTGCGCCACTTGCTCGAACAGGTTTTCGCGGGCGATACGGAAGGTCTGGCCCGGATGCAACTCCGGCACGATGTAGTGGTAGTTGGTATCAAACCACTTGGTCATTTCGCAGGCGGCCGCCGGCGTGCCGCTGGGGGCACGGCCACGCGCCATGCGAAACAGGGTGTCCAGCGACACCGGCTGATCATCCGGCTGGTTGAAACGCGCCGGCACGGCGCCGAGCAGGCAGGACCACTCCAGCATCTGGTCATACCAGGCGAAATCACCGACGGCGACGTGGGCGGCACCGGCGTCCGCCTGGGCCTGCCAGTGGCGTTGCCGCAGGGAGGCGCCGACATGGGCCAGCTCCGAGGCTTGCAGGCTGCCAGCCCAGTAGGCTTCGAGGGCCTGTTTCAGTTCGCGGCGTGCACCGATGCGCGGGAAGCCGGGGGTATGCAGGCGGGGCATGGGGGTTCTCCTTGTAATGGCCAGCAATTCAGATGGGCCATTGTCGTCGCAGGGAGATGTGAGGCAAAATCAACTTTCTTATCGAATCTATGAGATCTTCTCATGTTAGAGCTGCGCCACCTGCACACCCTGATGGCCATCGAGGCGGCCGGTTCGCTGATGGAGGCGGCCGAACGCCTGCATGTCACCCAGTCGGCGCTGTCGCATCAGCTGCGTGATCTGGAACACCGGCTCGGCGTGCAGCTACTGAACCGGCGCACCCGACCCGTGCGCTTTACCACCGCCGGCCTGCGCGTGCTGCATCTGGCCCGTGAGGTATTGCCGCAGGTGCGTCAGACAGAGCGCGAGCTGCGACAACTGGCCAGCGGTCGCAGCGGCCGGCTGCATATCGCGATCGAATGCCACTCCTGTTTCCAGTGGCTGATGCCGGCACTGGATGCGTTCCGCGAGCAATGGCCGGAAGTGGAACTGGATCTGTCCGCAGCATTCAGTTTTGCGCCCTTGCAGGCGCTGGTGCGTGGCGATGTGGACATGGTGGTGACCTCGGACCCGGTCGAGCACGAGGCGGTCAGCTACTTACCGCTGTTTCGCTATGAGTTGGTGGCGGCAGTATCGAACCAGTCGCCGCTGGCGGCGCAAAAATTTCTGACGCCTGACGCCTTCGTCGATCACACCCTGATTACTTATCCGGTGGAGCGACAGCGGCTGGATATCTTTACTGCCTTTCTCGATCCCGCCGGCGTCGAGCCGGCGACATTACGCACCGCCGAGCTGACGCCGATGATGGTGCAGTTGGCGGCGGCAGGACGAGGCATCGCCGCGTTGCCGAACTGGGCGCTGGCGGAGTACAGCGGTCAGTCATTGATCAGCACCTTGCGGCTGGGGGAGAAGGGTGTCTGGCGCACGCTGTTTGCAGCGGTGCGTTGTGAGGACGAGCAGGCTGCCTATATCGCCGAATTCATGCAGACGGCGCGGACCATGTGTTTCGACAGTTTGTCGGGTATTCGCGCAGTGGCGAAAAAGTAAATTCAGTCGTCGTTACTGTGCTGCTGTTTGAGCTTGACGATGCACAGGTTGCAGATGCGCGCGCTGTCACTGCGGAACATGGCCTGTACTTCACTGCGTTTGCGGCCGCAAAACGAGCACGGCAGGTCTTCCTTGTTGTCAGTGACTTTTTCAAAGCGGGGTGAGTCAGTCATGCGTGGCTCGGTGAAGTCGGATACCCCCATGCTACGCGTATGCGGTCACCAGTGCATCGCTAAATGCTCGCGCCGAAGGCTTCAACAGCTTGCGTGCAGATTTTTCGCAACGCCACTGCAGGTGACTTTCTTCGGTACGTAACTGGTGAATCAGGTAGGCGCACTGATCGGCGTCGGCAAATGCGGCGGCCTGTGCCTGTGCATACTCGATCACGCAATGGATATCGTGCAGCTCGCCGAGCATCTGTGCGAGGCCGGCCATGTCCTGTTGGTCCATCGGCAGCGGCATATGCTCCAGCCAGCCAAGTGCATAGCTCAGGTACTTGACCCATTTGCGGTTGCGGTGCCAGTGCGTCACATCGCCGGTTTCCTGCGCCGTGCGGGCACGTTTTCGGGCCTTTTCATACAGCCGCGCGATACCGCAGCGCAGCAGGCGTTTATCGGGCAGGGACAATTCCAGTTCTGACCAGCGAATCTGATCCTGGCGGAAGGCGTTGACCAGTGCGTCGGAACGTTTGCCACGCAGTTTGCGCGGTGGGTGGGCGGCAAACAGCACCTGATGGCCGGTGGCGAGAATGTCGCCGGCATCCTTGCTGCGCGCGTGGCGGGCCAATGTTGCGAGCGTGGTGGACATGACCTGCAGGTCGCGCGCATCACTGAGCGAGGCGGCGGCTTTTTTCAGCGCCCGCTCCGCATCCTCGGCATCGGTACTGGCGAGCAGGGGTTTGAGCACCTGCCAGCAGGCGCGCAAGCGCTTGCTGGCGACGCGCAGCGCATGCACGTCGCTGCTGGCAATGCTGCCGGGCTTGGCAAAGATCACTTCGCAGCGGGCATGGATTTCCAGCGCACTGGTGCGAATCACTGGCAGAAGCGTGGCTGATTTGGCGGCCATAAAGACTGTCCTTCCCGACCCGGTAGCACACTGCCTCAGAGGCAAGGGGCACCAACTGGTGCCCAAAACGGTGTTTGAATGTGCCGTTTACCGTACGGGGGTGCAAAAGAAACTTTTGTGACAGTCAGCCAGCGCAACAGCCAATAAAAAGCGGGCCCTGGGGCCCGCCGGAATCTACGAAGATGGCATCAGAGTGAGAAGCTGGTGGCCATACCGTCGGCACCGATACTGATCGAGCCGATGACGTTCATCAGGGTGTCATCGTCGTAGATGATGGCATTCAGGCTGGCGATGTCCTCAAGCTTGAGCGCAGTGCCAAAGTCGAACACCAGTCGGGCGCTGTCCGGGTCAAACACCGCTTCCGGTACCAGTGCGTTGAAGCCATCGCCGCGATCCAGCTTCTCCAGCAGTACACTCTGCGCCAGCGTGATCGGGCCGGTGTCGACGCGCTCGACACTGAAGGTGCTGCCACCACCGGTGAGCTTGAAGACCAGGCCATCGAAGGTGTCAGTGCCAGACTGGATTTCAAGATACATGGGGCTGGTGCTGAGCGTTTGCGAGAAGATCGCTTCCGAGGTGGCGTGTGCGGCAACCGGCGTCAAGGTGACATCACCGCCGGTGAAGCCAAGCGTAAAGCTCTTCAGCAGCAGTTCGATGGAGTCGACTGCAGCGCCAGAGTTGGTCGAGAACGCAATCAGGAAGATCTGTTCATCATTGATATCGTCAATGCTGGACGCACCAGTGCTGAACAGGGTGGTGCCACCAACGTCGAAAGTCAGATCGCCAGAGGCTGCGACATCACGGTTGAACTCACCGGTATAGGTGGTGTCCGCCATCACCGAGCCGAAATCACTGCTGACCAGCGTGACACGTGAGCGGTAGAAGCTGCCGGCATCATCGCCATCGTTTTCGCGCAGGGTGTAGATATTGAAGAAATAATCGGCGCCAGCCACATAGTGTTTGACGGTGGTTTGCAGGTTGCGCAGGTCAGCAATAGTGTAGTGCGAGCTGGCGCTGCCATCGTCGGCATACAGGTACCAGTTGACCTTGTCGCCGGCGGAGCTGTTCTTGAAGTACCAACCGTTGTCGCCATCCGGTGCCGCCACCGGCGCATTCTCATCGGCATAGATGCCCTGATCATCATTGATCACCGGCGTATTGCCGCCGCTGACATAGCCATCCGCATTCAGGCCGGGATTGATCACTATCGAGCTGCCCAGCGATGTGCCTGGCGCGGTGTAGGTGAACTGGATGTTGCTGTAGTCACCGTTGGTGCCAACGGCATAATTCACTGCTTCCGTGATGGCGGTTTCCAGCTGCGTCATATCCAGACCGGGAACGTAAGGCGCCATATTGGTAAAGGCAGAATCGGTGAGCGCATCTATTTCGGCATCGCAGGCTGCGCCTGGCATGACGCAAGCGGTGGCGGCTGCTGTGGACGAGCTGACTTGACGTGCCGCATTGAGCGCCATTTCTGTGCGGCTGGTGTCGTTCTCGTCATGGCATCCTGCCATCACCGCTGTCAGGCCGACGAGAGCGGAGATCAGAACAGATGTTTTCATGATAAGCCTCGATAATTTTTGATGTCGGCCAGTGTTGCAGTGACCTGCACAGGACTCAACGCCGGAAAGGTAAAAATGTGCGCGGGAAAGCGGTTTCGCGTGAAGATGTGGTGAAGTGTTGCGGCGTTGTGGCGAGTACAGCGGTTACCAGCGACAGAATGGATGCGATGACAGCGCACTGTTGAAGTAGCGCGCGTCCTGCGTCACTTCCTCGCCGAGCCAGTCCGGGCGCTCAAATATTTCCTGCTCGCTGTCCAGTTCAACTTCGGCGACGACCAGGCCCTCGTTGTCACCATGAAAGACATCAATTTCCCAGACATGTTCGCCTACCGGCAGACGATAGCGCGTCTTGTCGATGCGGCCAGTGCTGCACAAGTCCAGCAACTGACGCGCGTCCTGAACAGGAATGGCATATTCAAATTCGCGCCGGCTGGCACCCACGGTGCGTCCCTTGATGGTCAGCCAGCCCTGATCATCAGCGATGCGCACACGCACGGTGCTGTCCGGTGATTGATTCAGGTAACCCTGACACAGTGCCGAGCCACTCACACCGTTGAGCATGTCGAGCCTTGTCACCAGAAACTTGCGTTCGATTTCGACGCCCATATCAGCGGTTGTCCAGCGCCAGTTGGTCAAACGACACATCAAAGCCGAGCGCCTGATAGCGCGTGATCAGTGCCTCGCCAAGATAGAAGGCCGGGTCGTCCATAAAGAAATACTGGCTGACACCGATGCCGCAGCGATATTGCGCACGCAACGCATCCAGCGCCGGACCCAGGCGCTCCAGCTTCATCAGCAGTTTTTCGAAGTGATCACTGTGCGAGGCATCGCGATCCAGACCGCTGGCAATGATCCAGCGGTTTTCCCGGCGCGTGGCCTCCGGCAACGCCGCACTGAAACTTTCACCCTTGCGCCAGATATCGTCAGGCTCGATGCCGGCCAGCAGCGTCAGCGTCAGCGGGTCATCGTCAAAGCCGAAGACGGCGAAATAGACATGGTGTTCGATCGGATTCATGGCGGCATGGTAGCAGCGTCCGCTGGTCGCGGTCAGCCGTTGCCGGCGGGCTGTCGGCGCCGCCATGCGTGCTATACTGCCGCCGCCTTGAGGGGGGACCCCGTGACCGACTTGCCACTGCTGCACACCACTGACCTGTTTTGCGAGCGCGATGAGCGCGTGCTGTTCAGTGCGTTGGACTGGCAGGCCGCTGATGGCGAGATCTGGCAGGTGGCCGGTGCCAACGGCGCCGGCAAGACTACGCTGCTGCGGATTCTGGCCGGCTTGCACGGTTTCTACGAGGGGCAGTTTGGCTGGCCGCGCTGGCAGGCCACCGATCAGGACCCGCGTCAGCACCTGCTTTACCTTGGCCACCGTGCCGGCCTGCGCGAGGAACTCACTGCGCGCGAGAATCTGGCCTGGTGGCTGGCCCTGCACGGTGTCCAGGCGGATACCGATACCGCACTGGCCACGGTCGGTCTGGCCGGCTATGAGACCGTGCCCTGTGCGCAGATGTCCGCCGGGCAGAAGCGGCGCGTGGCGCTGTCATTGCTGTGGCTGGTGGACAAGAAAGTCTGGTTGCTGGACGAGCCCTTTACTGCCCTCGACGTGGACGGTGTCGCGCTGGTCGAACAGCGTCTGCGTGACCACGCGGCGGCCGGTGGTCTGGTGATCTACAGCTCGCACCACCGTTTTGATGATGCCGTGCGTCACGTGCGTCTGGGCGCCGGCAAGGTGGAGGTCGCATGAGCTTCACCGCCACCCTCAAGCGTGAACTGCTGCTGGCGTTCCGGCGTCCTGCCGAGGTAATCAACCCGCTGTTTTTCTTTGTCATGGTGGTGGCCATGTTCCCGCTTGGCGTGTCACCCAAGGCCGAGCTGCTCAGTGCGATCGCACCCGGCGTGGTGTGGGTGGCGGCATTGCTGGCGGTGTTGCTGTCGGTGGAAGGCCTGTTCCGTGCCGACCATGAAAGTGGCGCGCTGGAGCAGATGCTGGTGGCGCCGACGTCACTGTATTTGCCATCACTGGCCAAGATTGTTGCCCACTGGTTGCTGACCGGGTTGCCACTGGTGCTGGTGGCGCCGCTTCTGGGCTACATGCTGCATCTGCCGGCGCAGGCCTCCTCGACGTTGTTTATCGGTCTGCTGCTGGGCACCCCGACGCTGACGGCCATTGGCGCCATCGGCGCCGCCTTGACGGTGGGTTTGCGCAGTGGCGGCATACTTCTCGCATTGCTGATATTGCCTTTATACGTACCGGTGCTGGTGTTCGGTGCCGGTGCCGCCAGTTACGCCGTCAATGGCGCGCCGGTGATCGGCTTGCTGGCGATACTGGCGGCCATGTTGCTGGGCTCGCTGACGCTGGCGCCGGTGGCGGTGGCGCTGGGTCTGAGAATTTCGAACGGAGGGTAGTGCCCGTGTGGCAGACGTTAACGCGCTGGTATCACCAATGGGGATCGCCGCGCTATTTTTTCCAGTACAGCGCAGTGGTGTTGCCTTGGCTCTGGCCGCTGGCACTGATCACCCTGATCACCGGTCTGGTGTGGGGGCTGGCGTTCGCGCCGCCCGACTATCAGCAGGGTAATTCCTATCGCATCATCTTTATTCACGTGCCTGCCGCCAGTGCTGCCTTGCTGGGCTACGTGGCCATGGGTGTGGCCGGTTTTGTTGGTCTGGTGTGGCGCATGAAAATGGCCGACATCATGATCAAGGCGATTGCACCCTTTGGTGCGGTGCTGGCGGCGGTGTCTCTGATCACCGGTGCGATCTGGGGCAAGCCGACCTGGGGCACTTACTGGGTCTGGGATGCGCGCCTGACCTCCATGTTGTTGATGCTGTTTCTGTATCTGGGTGTGCTGGCACTGCAACAGGCGATTCCTGATCAGCGTCAGGCAGGCCGTGCCGCCAGCCTGCTCAGCGTGGTTGGCGTGATCAATGTGGTGATCGTTAAATATTCGGTCGAGTGGTGGCAAAGCCTGCACCAGGGCAGCACCCTGAAAGTGGTGGGGGAATCGAGCATGCCCGCTGAGATGCTGGCGCCGCTGCTGATCAGTATGCTCGGTGTGTATCTGCTGTTTGCCTGCAGTGTGCTGGTGCGTGCGCGCACCGAAATTATTGTGCGTGAAAGCAAAAGCCAGTGGCTGCGGGAGGCATTGAAATAATGTATTTCGATTCGTTCGCGGAGTTTATTCAAATGGGCAAGCATGGCGTGTACGTCTGGTCTGCCTACGGTATTTCGGCGCTGCTGATCTGCGTGAACCTGTGGCTGGCGCTGCGGTCGCAACAGCAGGCGCGAGAGCAGGTTGCGCGTCAGCTTCGGCGTGAACAGTCCCAGTAACGAGGAAGTCGATGAATCCGGTCAGGAAACAACGTTTGATAATTATTGCCACGGTGGTAATCGGTCTGGCCGGTGCCATTGGTTTGTTGCTGTTTGCGCTGAAACAGAACATCAATCTGTTCTACACACCGCAGCAGGTGGTCAATGGTGAGGCGCCGCTGGGCAGCTATATGCGCGTTGGCGGTCTGGTGGTGGATGGCTCGGTGCAGCGCGATCAGCAAACGCTTGATGTGACCTTCGATATTACCGATGGCAAGGGCACCTTCACCGTCCATTACAAGGGCATTCTTCCCGACCTGTTCCGCGAGGGGCAGGGTATCGTTGCCAATGGCCAATTGATCAGTCGTCAGCGTTTCGAGGCCGAAGAAGTGCTGGCGAAACACGATGAAACCTACATGCCACCGGAGGTGCAGGATGCACTCGAAAAAGCCGGACACCCGGGCGCCAAAACTGCGCCCTGATCGCTGGCTGCTGCTGGCACTGGCCTGGCTGCCCGCCGCAGCGTCGGCGCTGGACCTGTCCAGACTGACGGTCGCGCCGGGCTTCACGCTGGAAGTGTTTGCTGAAGGCGTGGATAACGCCCGCCAGATGGCGCTCACCGAGCAGGGGACCCTGCTGGTGGGCAGTCGCCATGCCGGCAATCTCTACGCGCTGCCCGATCTTGATCGGGATTTTCATGCCGACAAGGTGATTACCCTGGCCAGCGGCCTGCGTCGCCCCAGCGGTATTGCCTACAAGGATGGCGATCTGTATGTGGCCGATATCAACCTGATTCTGAAATACGCTGATATCGACAACCACCTGCAGTCCGATGCGCCGTTCGAGGTGGTGTTCGACGGCTTGCCATCCGATGGTCATCACGGCTGGAAATATTTGCGCTTTGCGCCGAATGGCCAGCTCACTGTTCCGGTGGGTGCGCCCTGCAATATCTGTGATTCGCCGCTGCCTTATGCCGCCATCCATCAGCTTGATCTCGCCACCGGCAAGCTCACCCTGCTGGCACGCGGCGTGCGCAACACCGTGGGCTTTGACTATCACCCGGTGACCGGCGAGTTGTGGTTTACCGATAATGGCCGCGACATGCTCGGCAATGAAATTCCGCCGGAGGAACTCAATCGCGTGCGTGCGGCAGGGCTGCATTTTGGTTACCCCTACCTGCACGCCGGCAATATTCCTGATCCCGAATTCGGCGCTGGCAAGAAAGCCGGTGATTACGAGCCGCCGGTGTTTACCATGCCCGCCCACCATGCCGCCCTCGGCATGACCTTTATTCGCCAGAAAGTGTGGCCGCAAAAATACCATCATGCCGTGATCATGGCCGAGCACGGTTCCTGGAACCGCGACCCGCCGGCGGGCTATCGCGTCATGGCCGTGTTGTTCGATGCCGATGGCAAACCGGTGGGCTATGAGCCACTGGTGGAGGGCTGGCTGCAAAAAGGCTGGATCGGCCACGATGTGCTGGGGCGCCCGGCGGATGTGTTTGAGATGCCGGATGGCAGTTTGCTGATCGCCGATGATCATGCCGGTGCCATCTACCGGTTGCGTTACGTCGGAGAATAATTGCTGTAGAACACCCCTCGATCATCCACAGTGCAATCGCACGAAAATTTTACACCCTGACGGAGCACATCCCTCATTTGGGGGATTAGTGCATTGCGCGTTGCAACTATAGTCCAAAATCTGCGGCGGGCCTGCCTGTCGCATTACCTCTGGCAGTGCCAGCCTGACGATGTCATGCGCATGGTTGAGGGCATTGCCGGCGTGGCACCGGCAAAGGTGTCGGTAATGCCCACCAATAGAGAAGTATGGAGATGCTCCCGATGCGGTCCGAACCGGTTGCCGTTGTTGTACCTTGCCAGTCAGTTTTTCCTCTACAGCTATTGCGTCGGTTGATGTTGCCCGTCATCGGTCTACTCGGTGCATTGCTACACCCCGCGGTGGCACAGGCGTCGCCGGGCGATCTGGACAGCAGCTTCGGTGTCGGCGGGATCAGCCGCGAGGGTTTTGGTGTGGTGCCTGACACCAGCGCTTTCGGCAGGTCAGTGATCGAGCTGTCCACTGGCGGTTATGTGGTGGCCGGCGAAGCGCAGACCAACGGCTTTTTCGATGTCGTGCTGTCACGCTACACCTCAGCCGGTGTGCTCGATACCAGCTTCGGGGGTGGCGACGGTATCGCGCTGCTGCCGCTCGGCTCAACCCAGGATTTCGCCTATTCCCTGATCGAGGACAGCAGCGGCCGCCTGGTGCTGGCGGGCTACAGCTTCAACGGCAGCGATTATGATTTCGCGGTAGCACGTGTGTCCGCGTCGGGAGAGCTCGACACCAGTTTCGGTGGCGGCGACGGTGTCGTCGTCACACCAGTGGGCAGTGTGTCGGATCAGGCATTTTCGGTGATCGAAGACAGCAGTGGTCGGCTGGTGTTGGCGGGGCTCAGCTACAACGGTACGAACAATGATTTTGCGCTGGTGCGTTACACCAGTAGCGGCGATCTGGATAGCAGTTTTGGTGGTGGCGACGGTATTGTTACCACGGCAGTGAGCGCGGGGCTGGATATCGCGCGCTCGGTGATCGAGGACAGCAGTGGTCGACTGGTGGTAGCGGGCTACGGTGGCGCCGGCAACGATGATTTTGAGCTGGTGCGCTATACCGCTGATGGTGATCTCGATACCAGCTTTGGCGGCGGTGACGGCATCGTCACCACGGCGGTGGGCGCTGGTGTTGATCAGGCCTATTCCGTGCTTGAAACCAGCGCGGGTGATTTGGTGGTGGCGGGCTACAGCTATGTCGGCAGCAGCCATGATTTTGCTGTGGTGCGCTACACCCCTGACGGCGATCTCGATACCGGCTTCGGTGGGGGTGATGGCATCGTCACCACATCATTGAGCGGCACCAGCGGCGATCAGGCCTATGCCATGACCGAAGACAGCAGCGGTCGGTTGCTGGTGGTCGGCCAGACCTATGTTAATTCCTTCAATGGCTATGATATCGGCCTGTTGCGCTATACCCCGGCGGGTGAACTGGACACCAGTTTTGGTGGTGGCGATGGCATCGTGATCACCACCATCGGTAGCGGTTTTGACGCCGGCCAGGCGGTAATCGAAGACAGCAGCGGCAACGTGCTGGTGGCCGGTTTTGGCAGCAACGGCAGTAATAATGATCTGGTGCTGGTGCGGTATACCTCCGCCGGCGCGCTGGATACCAGTTTTGGCAGCGGCGGTAAGACAGCCACGCTGACACCCGGGCAATCCGCCGACACCGCCACGTCCGTGCTTCAGGACAGCAGTGGTCGTCTGGTCGCCGGTGGCTACGCCGGTGATACCAGCAATTATGATTTTGCACTGGTGCGCTATACCTCCGCCGGCGCGCTCGACACCAGCTTTGGTGGTGGCACTGGCAGGGTAACCACGGCGCTGGGTACGGGCTCTGACTTTGGTCAGGCGTTGATCGAAGACAGCAGCGGTCGGCTGCTGTTGGGCGGCTACAGCATCAGCGGCAATCAATTTGATTTTGCATTAGCGCGCTATACCGCCGCTGGCGATCTGGACACCAGTTTTGGCGGCGACGGCAAGGTCGTGACGGCGGTCGGCAGTAGCAGTGATGTTGGCTTTGCATTGCTCGAGGACAGCAGCAGTCGTCTGGTACTGGCCGGCTATAGTCTGATTTCCAGCAATTATGATTTTTCACTGGTGCGTTACACCACCGCTGGCGATCTGGATACCAGCTTTGGCGGTGGTGATGGCATTGTCATTACACCGGTGGGTGCCAGTCACGATTTTGCTGCGGCTATGATCGAGGACGGCAGTGATCGTCTGGTGGTAGTGGGCAGAACCTATAACGTCAGCAATTATGATTTTGCACTGGTACGCTACACCGTCGACGGTGATCTCGATACCAGCTTTGGTGGTGGTGACGGCATCGTCACCACAGCGATTGGTGCAGGCGACGATCTTGCCCAGAAAGTGATTGAAGATAGCAGTGGTCGGCTGGTGGTGGCGGGCTACACACGTAACGGCAGCAATTACGAAGTCGTGCTGGCGCGTTACACCTCGGCAGGCGAGCTCGACACCAGTTTTGGTGGCGGCGATGGTATCGTCACCACCGCAACAGGCTCGGGCAGCGACATTGCCATGTCGCTGATCGAAGACAGCAGTGGCCGTCTGGTGGTAGCGGGTCGAAATGACAGTCCCAACAATTTTCTGCTGCTCCGCTACACCGACAGCGGTGACCTCGATACCAGTTTTGGTGGTGGCGATGGCATCACGCTGCTGGACACCGATACCAGTGATGTCGCCTACAGCGTGATTGAAGACGATCAGGGCCGCTATGTCATGGCGGGTGGCGGCGGCGGAGACTTCATGCTGGCGCGCATTGCGTCTGACACCACGGAGCCGGTGGCGTCCGCGGGCGGCCCTTATAGTCTTGATGAGGGCGATACCCTGCAGCTTGATGCGTCGGCGTCCTCCGACAGCGACGGCACGATCGTGGCCTGGGACTGGGACCTCGACAACGATGGGGTTTACGGCGCCGACGATCTGGATTTTTCCGAGCCTGTTACCAGCAGCGTTGATCTCGGTGTGCAATTTGATGATGTCGCGAACTATACCATCGGCTTGCGCGTTACCGATAACGACGGCCTGACCAGCACCACGACCACCACCGTGCAGGTCGACAATGTCGCGCCGCTGGCGACCGATTTATCTGTGGCAGTGACGGAAGATACGCCCACGGCCGTGACACTCGGTTTCACTGATCCTGGCACTGGTGATGTGCACTCGTATACGCTCGGCACGCCTCCGGCCAAAGGTGCGCTGACCGGCACAGCACCGAACTTCACCTATACGCCAGCCGCCAATGCTACTGGCGGCGACAGCTTCACTTACACGGTGAGCGATGACGACGGCGGCACCTCAGCACCAGCAACAGTCACCCTGACCATCAGCAGCGTTAACGATTTGCCAACATTGAGCACGCCTGCCAATGCGACGATTAATCGTAATACCTCAACGGGTGCCATCGCAGTAACGGTAGCGGATGTGGAAACGGCTGCAGCGGCGCTCACCCTTCAGGCCAGCACAGACAACGCTACGCTGTTCCCGCTCGCCAATATTGTCACCGGCGGTATTGATGCCAATCGTACCGTCACACTGACGCCGGCAACGGATCAGGTCGGTAGTGCTACCGTGACGCTGAAAGTAATTGACGGCGATGCCGGTGAAACCACTACGACATTCACAATCACTGTGCAGATTCCCGACGCTGACGGCGATGGTTTCAATGATGATCTGGATAACTGTCCGCTGGTCGCGAACGCCGATCAACTCGATACGCCGGACGGTGACGGTATTGGCAATGTCTGCGATCCGGACCGCGATAACGATGGTATTATTAACGACACCGAAATCAGTAATGGCACTGATCCGGATAATGCCGATTCGGATTCCGATGGCGTCAACGATAATCTTGATGCATTCCCGAATGACTCCGGTGAAACCACTGATACCGACAACGACGGTGTGGGTAATAACGCCGATGCGTTTGATAGCAATCCGGACGCCTCCACCGACGCCGACGGCGATGGCTTCCCCGAGGACTGCACCAACAGCTGCGGTGGCCTGACGCCAGACCCGTCACCAAACGATGCTGACAATGATGGTCTGCCTGACAGCGAAGATTCGGTGGAAGGTGACAATGTTGCGCCGGTGGTGACGGCGCCGTCCGCTATTGCCATCACTGCCAGCGCAGAGTTGACCGGGGTGGTGCTGGGCTCAGCGTCGGCCACCGACTTTGTCGATGGCAGCATCACGCCGGTGACGCCGGACACCACCGGTGGTGCCACCACCGTGGAGCTGCCGCCTGGCCATCACGTCATTACCTGGAGTGCCACCGATGCCGCGGGCAATACCGGTACCGCCACCCAGAACGTCGATATCACTCCGCTGGTGGGCTTTAGCACCAGCACCCAGATGATTGGCGAAGGCTCGCTGGTTACCGTCACCGTGCAGCTCAACGGCAATGCGGTCAGTTATCCGGTTACCATTCCGCTGGAACTTGATGCCTCCAGCACCGCAATAAATCCCGCCGATCATGACGGTGCCACCAACACCATCACCATCGACGTGGATGCGGAGCCGGCCAATACCGGCACCTACCAGTTCGTGATCGGTGACGATGGCCTGACCGGCGAGCCGGATGAAACGGTGGTGTTCAATATCGTTGCCGACAATGGTCTCGACACCCTGACTGGCGCGGTCATTGATGACAGTCGCGCGCAGCAGGTTATTACCGCCACGGAGCTGAATGTGGCACCAGTGATCAATGCGGTCGAGGTCTCGAAAGCCGACAGGGTGATTGCGACACTCGGCGCCGGCGATGTTCAAGTGCCGGTTCTGGCCGAGGGCATGTTTACGTTGACGGTGGATTATTCGGATGCCAACCCGGAAGACAGCCACTCTTTTGCCTGGACCGTAAACGGTGCGCTGCAGCCTGCCACCGGCAGTGAGTTGAGTTTCGATGTTGCGGACTATCCGGAAGGTCTGTACGAAGTCAGCGTACAGGCACTGGATAATGGCACACCGCCAGAATATAGCGAGGCATTGCTGGTCACCGTCAGGGTGAAGTATCCAGAGGAGGAGGACGAGGACCTCTGGCCCTGGGCAGCAACGGCGGTACGCGGTGGCGCCGCGTCCTGGAGTCTGCTGTTGCTACTCGGAGTACTGGGCGGCTTGCGGCGACGAAGGCTGTGCTGATGACAGAGTAGGCAGAAAGGCGGGCTAAACCCGCCTTTCTTGCATTGGTGTGACACTGAGGGGTGCCGCAGGGCGCCGACTTGTCCGGATTGTGAAAAAAGCCCGCGCGACATCTGGCAGTCTATTGGCGCTGGCCTCACAATGCCTCCATCGGGTCAGCAAGAACCCGCTTGAGGAGCCCCATGACGCACGTCATTCTGGTCGTTGAAGATATCAAGGATTGGTCCGCCTACTATCCCGCCAAACACCTGATGACCGCGCAGGAATATCTGCAGAGCAGTGCCAGTTTCCCTCCCGGTCGTATCCAGGTGATCAACCTGTGCCGACACTACCGTTATCTGAGCCCCGGTTATTACTGTTCGCTGCTGGCGGAAGCCCGCGGCCATCGGGTATTGCCGTCCGTGCGGACGGTGAATGACCTCAGTCGCAAGGCGCTCTACGGCCTGCATTTTGAATCCTTCGATGCCGCGCTCGACAAGGCCATGAAGAAGCAGCCGCAGCAGGCGGAACAGCTTTCACTGAAACTGTATTTTGGCCAGACCGAATTGCCCGGCCTGCAGGAACTGGCGCGCCAGATTTTCGATCAGCTGCCGTGCCCGATTTTGCAGGTAGAGTTCCGCCACCGTGATGACTGGACCATCGAGTCGGTGCGTCCGGTAGGCATCCATCAGCTCAAGAACAAGGAAGAGGACGCTTTCGCCCGCGCGCTGGAGGCGTTCAATGCCAAGGTCTGGCGCAAGGCCGGTGGCCGCAAGAAGTTCCGTTATGATCTGGCCGTGCTGGTTAACGAAGACGAAAAATTGCCACCCTCTGACAAGGTCGCATTGCGTAAATTTATCAAGGCCGGTGCCGGCCTGGGTATCAATGTCGAGCTGATCGGCCGCGAGGATTATCCGCGTCTGGCTGAATACGACGGCCTGTTTATTCGCGAAACCACCGCACTGGATCACCACACTTATCAGTTTGCCCGCAAGGCGGAGCAGGAAGGTATGGTGGTAATGGATGATCCAGGTTCGATTCTGCGCTGCACCAACAAGATTTATTTCGCCGAGCTGATGCAGGCGCACAAGGTGCCGGTGCCGAAAACCCGCTTCCTGTTCAAGGACGCCAATCTGGATATGGACGAGATCGTTGCCGATCTTGGTGTGCCGATTGTGCTGAAGATTCCTGATGGCTCGTTCTCACGCGGCATCTCCAAGGTAGACAGCGCGGAAAAACTGGCGGCAGCCTTGACCGACTACTTCAAGCAGAGTGCGGTGGTGCTGGCGCAGGAATTTATGTTCACCGATTACGACTGGCGCATTGGTGTGCTCAATAACCGGCCGCTGTTTGGCTGTCAGTATTTTATGAGCAAGGGCCACTGGCAGATCTATAACCACAAGGACGGCGGCAATACCGAAAGCGGTCGTTTCCGCACCATGGCGATCCAGGAAGTGCCGTCCAAGGTGCTGCGTGTGGCGCTCAAGGCGGCGCGTCTGATGGGTGATGGCCTTTACGGTGTTGACCTGAAGCAGTCAGGTGATCGCGTAGTAGTGGTGGAAGTTAACGACAACCCGAATATCGATTCCGGCGTGGAAGACAAGTGGCTGGGCGAGGATCTGTACCGCCAGATCATGCTGGAGTTTTTGCGCCGCATGGAAGCGCGTAGGCTGGGCTTGCCACTCTAGCTTGCACCGGTCCCGCCGTGCGGCCCTGTGGCCGCACGTAACGCGCACGTTGCCGGAGTTTGAGTCATGCCGTTCACCAACAAGAAAGAAAGGCTGTTTATCCGCAATGCCACACTGGCGGACATTCCCGCCATTATCGATCTGAGCGCGCGCGCCTATGCCGGCACTGGCATGTATGGCTACGGTGCCGGCCCGCTCACCGGCCAGATCAATATTTTTCCCACCGGCCAGTTTGTTGCCGTGCTCGGCGAACGCATCGTCGGCTATTGCGCGACTTTTATCATCGATGGCAAGGACGCACTGGCCAGCCACGACTGGACCAGTATCACCGGCAATGGTTATGCCTCGCGGCATGATCCGCAGGGCGACTGGTTGTACGGCATGGAAGTCTGTGTCGATCCGGAGATGCGCGGCTATCGTATCGGCCAGCGCCTGTATAACGCGCGCAAGCAGTTGTGCGAATCGCTGTCGCTCAAGGGCATCGTTTTTGCCGGACGGTTGCCGACCTGGTCGAAACGCAAAACCAGGTTTGCCAACGTCGCCGATTACGTCGACAGCATAGTGCAGAAAAAATCCCGCGATCCGGTGTTGTCCTTCCAGTTGCACAATGGCTTCGAAGTTATCGGTGTGCTCGAGCATTATCTGGATGCCGACCGTGATTCTCTTGGCGTCGGTGTACATCTGGTCTGGCGCAATCCGCGTGTCGAGCAGGATAACCACCACAACAGGAAAAAATATGGCGCGCGCATGCCGGACACAGTGCGTATCGGCACCGTGCAATACATGCAGCGCGGCGTGAAGTCCTATGACGAATTTCTCAACATCGTCACCTACTTTGTCGATGTGGTCGCCAACTACAAGGGCGACTTTGTGGTGTTTCCGGAGATGTTCGCGTTGCAACTGTTGTCGATCGAGGATCAGGAGTTGTCCTGCCCGGCGGCGATTGAGGCCCTGACGCGGCACACGCCACGTTTTGTCGATGCCATGCGTGACATGGCGCTGCGCTTCAATATCAACATCATCGGCGGTTCCCACCCCACCCGCATGGCTGATGGTCGAGTGCAGAATGTTGCCTATGTGTTCCTGCGTGATGGCACCGTGCATCAGCAAGCCAAGATTCACCCGACCCCGAACGAGGCCTACTGGTGGAACATCGAAGGCGGCGATCACCTCACGGCCATCGAAACCGACTGCGGACCGATCGGAGTGCTGATTTGCTACGACGCGGAATTTCCCGAGCTGGCCCGGCACCTGGTCGATCAGGGCGCGCAGATCCTGTTCGTGCCATTCTGTACCGATGAACGCCAGAGTTACCTGCGCGTGCGCTACTGCTGCCAGGCGCGGGCGGTTGAAAACCAGATTTACGTAGTGATGTCGGGCAATGTGGGGAACCTGCCTAACGTTGCCAACATGGATATCCAGTACGCGCAGAGCTGCATCCTGACGCCGTGCGATTTTCCGTTCGCCCGTGACGGTATTGCCGCGGACACTACCCCCAATGTTGAAACCGTGGCGTTTGCCGATTTGCGCCCTGAGACCTTGCGGCTGGCGCGCAACAGCGGCACGGTGAAGAACTTGCAGGACCGCCGCCACGACCTGTACTCGGTCATGTGGCGCGGTAAGTGAACACTTCGTGGACTTAATATACAAATGTGCTGGCCTGACCTGACAAACCGGTCTAGATTCAGCCGATAACAAGAATGTCAGCAGTGGGAGCAATGAATGCGACCAGTCAGGTTGCCGGGGGGCGCCCTGATCATTGCGGCATGCATCGCCAGCGGGCAGGGTGGTGCCGCCGAGTCAACAACCGACGAGTTGTTCGAGTTGTCACTGGATCAGCTGATGCAGATTCAGGTCACCTCCGTGTCCCGTCGCCCTGAAGAACTCCGCAACGCACCGTCTGCCATTTACGTGATCACCGGTGATGACATCCGCCGCAGTGGTGCGACCTCCATTCCTGACGCCTTGCGCATGGTTCCGGGCCTGCAGGTGCGCCGTGCCGGCAGCGCCAACTGGTCGATCAGCGCACGTGGCTTCGACCGCCTCTATGCCAACAAGCTGCTGGTGCTCGTTGATGGACGCACGGTCTACTCGCCAACCTTCAACGGTGTTTATTGGGACTCACTCGACACCGTGCTGGAGGATATCGAGCGTATTGAGGTGATTCGCGGGCCCGGCTCGGTGATGTGGGGGGCGAACGCCGTCAATGGCGTGATCAATATCATCACCCGGCCTGCCGCCGAGACGCAGGGCACGCTGGTATCGGTGGGGGTCGGCAATGAGGATCGCGGTATTGCCACAGTGCGTTACGGCGCCACCACGGAGGCGGGTACTGCCTGGCGTGCCTGGGTCAAGGTCGCCGATCATGATGACCAATCCACCTTGCTGACGGATCGCGGTGACGACAGCTGGCGCTCGGCGCGCACCGGTTTCCGACTGGATGGCGGCAACGACGCCAACAGGTTCACCGTGCAAGGCGATCTACAGGCCAATCGCAAGGGCATCTATGCCGGTGTTCCGGCGCTTACGCCACCCTATGTGGATATTTATCAGGCCGACGACAATGACAGCTATGCCGCCAATCTGCTCAGTCGCTGGAAGCACCAGACCGCCCCCGGCGGCGAGCTGCAGCTGCAGTTTTTTTATGACAACCAGCAGCGCCGGGTGAATGAGTATTTCGACAGCGTAGTGCACACCTACGATCTTGAGCTGCTGCACTTGCCGGCATGGCAAGGGCGGCACAGCTGGATCTGGGGTGCGGGCCTGCGTTATGTCGAAGATGAACTCGAGCCCAGTCTGGTCGCGCGTAATGGCGACGACAGCTATTACCGTCGCAGCACGGCGTTCTTTCAGTACGGTTACGCCCTGATCGAAAACCAACTCGATATCACGCTTGGCAGCAAATTCGAATACAACGACTTCAGTTTCCTTGAATCCCAGCCGAGCGTTCGCATGCTCTGGCGACCACGCCCGCGCAGCAGCTGGTGGTTGGCCTATTCGCGCGCGGTGCGTACACCGGGGTGGGTGGATCAGGATGTGGAGGTGCCGCTGTTTACCCAGCCACCCGGCCCAGGTCCTGACCCGATCCTGTTTGTCTATCGTGGCCACGACGATTATCGCTCGGAAGTGCTGAACGCTTACGAGTGGGGTTGGCGCGAACGCTGGTCAGCGACGCTCTCCACCGATCTGGCGGTGTTCTTTAACGACTATGACGACGAGCGCGTGTTGCTGACCACCGATACCACAGCAGTAACCGGGCCACCGGACTACATCGACCAGTCGGTGCAGCCGTTCAACTTGAATGACATTCACACCTGGGGTTTCGAGTATGTGCTCGACTGGCAGCCGCGGCCGGACTGGCAGCTGCAGGCCTGGTACAGTTTTCTGCGCCGTGTGGATTATTTTATTGACGACGTAAACCTGTTTCCGCCAGTGGATTCCCGGCGTCAGGAAGTGGATCGTGATGCCGCCTCACTGCGCTCCTACTGGGTCCGAGGTCAGTGGGAACTGGATGCCCAGCTGCGTTATGTCGACAGCGTGCGTGCCGAAAATATTGATGCCTATACCGAGTTGAACCTGCGCATTGGCCGCCAGTTCAGCCGTCAGTGGCGTGGCTCGCTGGTGTTGACCAATCTGCTTGACGATGCGCATCAGGAAGCATCTGCCACTGACTCGATCAGCTTTGCCGATACCGAAGTCGAACGCGCCGCATTGCTCAGTCTGGAATGGCGCGCCGCCGGTTTTAACTGAACCCCTCAGCCGCTGACGCTGGCCAGTACCGCCGGTGTCAGCCAGTAGATACCGAACGCCGGGTCCGGGATCTCAAACTTCACCAGCACCCGCTCAGTGTGCCCCAGATGGCTGTGACGGATCACTTCGGCGATGTCACCACGGCTCATATGTTCGCGCAGGAATTCGTGCATATCGGGAAACTCCCGACTGATACGGACTTTCTCTCCAACGTTGAACTGCTGCATGGCGGTCTCCTCGAGCGTTTCACGCAAACTAGACAGCCAATGGCTTACAAAACTTTGCGCAGGTCACACTTTCTGTGGTCGGCAAATCGGGCTTTACTAATTGCTTGTCGTGTCGCGTGCGGTTTGTGACCCAAGCCTCCCGGCAGGGATGAAGCAAGTCCGCCTGGCCTGGGGAGGCTACGGTAGACTTACCCCGGTGGCTGCCCTGAGCGGTGCTCCGGGCGCGATCATGACGAGTGTGACAACAGACATCAGGACGATGTCAGCCAGTACGCGGCACTGCCGCCTCTGACAGTGAGGACAACATGGAACGTTTGACCGTAGGAGACAGGGTAAAACTGGTGTCCGCCTTTCCCGGCATGCACCCTTCATTGCTCCAGCATATGCAGGAAGGGCATATCGCCAGAATTCTTCGCGAGAGTGTGTCCAGTGGCCCGGTGCGGTTTCTGGTGAAATTCGAGCACTCCGATGCCATGTATGGCCTGCACTGGCTGTCACCGATGGTGCTGGAGCAGGTTGCGCTGGAGACCGTGCCGGTTAACTCCTGACCCGCGTAGCGCGGTACCCCTTCAACAGCAAACGTGCATAAAACACAGACGCATAAAAAAGGCGCCCCGGGGCGCCTTTTTCAGATCTGCTGATCAGCCACCGCCGTAGGTGCGGTCCAGATAGGCGAGGATCTTTGCCGACTCGAACATTTCCACACCAGTGTTAGCGTCCACAAGATAGGGCACCTGCACCCGACCAGCACGTTTCATCAGCGCCTTGCGGTTGCGCTGCACCGGCTTGTAGTCCGGCGCAAATCTTTCCCGCAGCGCCGGCAGCACCAGCCATTCCACCGGCAGGTTACGGCCGCAGTTGCGCACCAGATAGGGAATTTCCAACTCGCACAGACGCTCGCGCACCAGTCGCGAATAGGGACTGGTTTCAAAGCTGTACAGCTCCAGCGGTTTGCTCGGCGGCTCACTGAGGCGTGCGCGCAACCCCTGGCTACGGCGCAGTGCCGAGGCGGCAAACGACGGCGCCGTCATCAGCGCCTTGATCGCCAGGTAGCTGGGGGCGGCCTTGCGACTGTAGGTCTCGTAAAGATAGGCAATGATATCGGCCGACTCGTACAGGCCGGTGTCGGTGTTCGGGTCATACAGGTAGGGGAACTGCGCCTTGCCGCCGAGGCGTTCCACCAGCGGCCGGTAGCGCACGCCGGACTTGGGGCAGGGATAGATCATCACGTCCAGATCCAGCTCGGTCAGCGTTTGCCGCACGACCCGGCAATAGGGGCAGTTTTCCATGTCGTACAGTTCGAGCGGTTCTTCCGGCTGGCGGCTGATGCCACGAATACGCACACCACGACCACTCTCGGCCAGCGTGGCCGCCAGCGAATTGGCGACTTCAAAAGAAAAGCGCATGAGCGACTCCTTGCAGGGGTTGCCGCAAGGTATGCTGCGGCGCCGGGCAGGTCAACCGGGCGCCCGGTTTTGGCCCAGCGTGGCGCGGCGCACCCGCCCATAACCTTTAATGACCCTGATCGGCCCGGCTATCGGGCAGTGTCGGGTGGGGCGGGTACAGACATTGCGCTGCTGCCGGCCATGGTCAATTCTCGGAACAATTCATCGGGAGTAAACGTGACGGATCATCGCAATTCACCAGCCCTGTCGTTGTTGCTGGACTGGTCCGACCGGGACAAGGCGATTCTGCTGTCGGCACTGACCGTACCGCTGTTGCTGTTTTATACCCTGTGGCTCTGGTACACCGAGCAATTTACCCATTTCGGCCGCACCTTTTTTAATCCTGACGGCGTGTCGTTGATGTACGCCTGCCTGCTTGGCGGCATGCTGGGCTGGGTGGTGCTGGGTATCATCGGACTGATATTGCGCAGTGACGAGCGTGAGTCCTGGACCTATGTGCTGGTGACGATCATCTATTACGGCCTGTCGCTGGTGCCGCTGGGGTATGGCATTGGCGTCATGTCGCCGATGATCGGCGTGGTGTTGCTGGGCGCTTCGCTGGTTGGCTTTGTGCTGTTTGATTTCCTGCGCGTGATGATGTCGTTCCTGCTGAATCTCGGCATCCTGGTTGTGCTGTCGGTGATGACCTCATCGGGCTCGCTGCCGTATGCACCGCTGTTTATTGACGACCCGATCACCAAGGCGTCCAGCTCCACCTACTGGATGATCAGCCAATTCCTGCAAGGCTTGCCGTTTGTGTTACTTGTGTTCGGTCTGATTTATGTGCTGCTGACGCGCTGGCGTCAGCGCGAATTCATGACGCGCGAACTGGCGCGCACCGATGCGCTCACCAGTATTGCCAACCGGCGCGCGATCATGGATATCCTCAAGCACGAACTGGCCAGCACGCGTCGCAACAGCCGGCCGTTTTCGGTGGTGATGCTGGATCTGGATCATTTCAAATCGATCAACGATACCTATGGTCATGACGCCGGTGATGAGGTGCTGGTGGCTACGGCGCGCATGCTGGAGGGGACGTTGCGCGAGTCGGATTGGGTGGGCCGCTACGGCGGAGAAGAATTCGTGCTGGTGCTGCCACAAACCGATGCTGACACTGCGGTGCAGGCGGTGGAGCGCATCCGCAATGCCCTGGCGACGCTGGTGTTCGATATCGGTCCGGCCTCGCAGCTGCGCGTCACGGCCAGCTACGGCATCTGCGCGGTGTATGGCGAAGACGGCGCCGCCGAACCGCCGATCGAACGCGTACTGATGCGTGTGGAGCAGGCCATGACCGCCGCCAAGGATGCCGGCCGCAACGGCTATGTGGTCTGGACTGCGGAGCTGGCGGCCGGCAGCATCGCCTCCCCGGTACGTAGCGCCTGAGACCTCGTCGCGTCGTCAGACCACGAGCACGTATTGCCACTCCCTGCTGATCTGTCGTCGCCGGGCAACGCCCTGGCGTCGATTGCCCCTTACCATTTTGCTCACCCCCTGAGCACTTGCGTCATACCGTTTGGACGCCTGCTGCGGCAGTCTACGGGCTCCCGCCGGCCCTGTGCCGGCACTTTCCGCTGTTCTATGAAGGCAAGAGGAACGCTTCCATGACCGAAGCCTATATTTACGACGCGATTCGCACGCCCCGTGGCAAGGGCAAGAAAGATGGCTCCCTGCACACGGTGAAGCCGCTGGACCTGACCGTTGGCCTGATCAACGAAGTGAAGGCCCGCTTCCCGAATATGGACCCGAACCGCATCGATGACGTGCTGCTGGGTGTGGTTACCCCGGTGGCCGATCAGGGCGCCTGTATCGCCAAGACCGCAGCCCTGGCGGCGGGCCTGCCGTATACCACCGCCGGTTACCAGCTGAACCGTTTCTGCGCGTCCGGTCTGGAAGCGTTCAACACTGGCGCACAAAAAGTCGCCTCCGGTTGGGATGACCTGATTCTTGCCGGTGGCGTGGAATCCATGAGCCGTATCCCGATGGGCTCCGACGGCGGCGCCTGGGCCATGGACCCGCTGACCAACTACAACACCGGTTTCGTCCCGCAGGGTGTGGGCGCGGATCTGATCGCCACCATCGAAGGTTTCTCACGCCGCGATGTGGATGAATACGCTGCTCAGTCACAAGAGCGTGCCGCGACTGCGCGCGAAAAAGGCTACTTCAACAAGTCTGTGGTGCCGGTGAAAGATATGAACGGTATGACCGTTCTTGCGCAAGACGAATTTATCCGTCCGGGCACCACCGCCGATTCACTTGGCGGCCTGCAGCCGTCCTTCGCCATGATGGGCGAAATGGGTGGCTTCGATGCGGTGGCACTGATGAAGTACCACAACGTTGAAAAGATCGACCACGTTCACCACGCCGGTAACTCTTCCGGCATCGTTGATGGCGCCGCACTGTGCGTGATCGGCAACAAGAAAGTGGGCGAGGACTACGGCATGAAGCCGCGCGCACGCGTAGTGGCTACCGCCATTTCCGGTGCAGACCCGACTATTATGCTCACCGGCCCGGCGCCGGCGGCGAAGAAGGCCCTGGCAAAAGCCGGCCTGAAAGCCTCCGACATCGACCTGTATGAAATCAACGAAGCGTTTGCCGCAGTGGCCATGCGTTTCATGAAAGACATGGGCATTTCCTACGACAAGACCAACGTTAACGGCGGCGCCATTGCCATGGGCCACCCGCTCGGCGCCACCGGCGCCATGATCCTCGGCACTCTGCTCGACGAGCTGGAGCGTCAGGACAAGAAATACGGTCTCGCCACCCTGTGTGTGGGCGGCGGTATGGGTATCGCCACCATCATCGAGCGTCTCTAAATGCGCCGCGCCGTGTTGTATATCTCGGCCGTAGGAGCCTGCCTGCAGGCGAACCCGGCGAAGCCGGGAAAAGAATTCGCTTGCAGGCAAGCTCCTACAGGTGGAACAACACAGCGCCAACGGAATATTTGAGGAATTACAGCCATGAGCGAACAAACTGCAATTCGTTGGGAAAAAGACGCGGACAACATTGTCACCCTGATCCTGGATGACCCGAACCAGTCCGCCAACACCATGAATGAACTGTATGGCAAATCCATGCAGGCCAGCGTTGAGCGTCTGGAAAAGGAAATCAACGACATCACCGGTGTCATCATCACCTCCGCCAAGAAAACCTTCTTCGCCGGTGGTGACCTGCGCGACCTGCTGAAAGTCACCTACGAGCAGGCCGAAGAATTCAAGCAAGGCCTGGATGCGCTGAACGCGCAACTGCGCAAGCTGGAAACCCTCGGCAAGCCTGTTGTGGCTGCACTGAACGGCACCGCACTCGGTGGCGGTCTGGAAATTGCGCTGGCGTGTCACTACCGCGTCGCCATCAACGACCCGAAAACCAAATTCGGCCTGCCGGAAGTGAAACTGGGCCTGCTGCCCGGTGGCGGCGGTGTTACCCGCATGGTGCGCATGCTCGGCATCCAGAACGCCCTGATGAACGTGTTGCTGCAGGGCAACGAAATGAACCCGGAAAAAGCCAAGTCGTTGAACATCGTCAACGAACTGGCGGATGACCGCGACGACATGCTGGCCAAGGCCGCGGCATGGATTAAAGCCAACCCCAAAGCACAGCAGCCGTGGGATGTGAAAGGCTACAAGATTCCGGGCGGCGACCCGAAAACCCCGGCCCTGGCCATGAACCTGCCAGCGTTTCCTGCCAACCTGAAGAAGCAGCTCAAGGGCGCCAACTACCCGGCACCGCTGGCGATCATGTCGGCGGCCGTGGAAGGCGCGCAGGTGGATTTCGATAACGCCCGCAAGATCGAAGGCCGTTACTTTATCAGCCTTGTCTGTGGTCAGGTGTCGAAGAACATGGTCACCGCGTTCTTCTTCAACCTGCAGGCCATCAACAAGGGCGCAAGCCGCCCGAGCGACGTGCCGAAGTACACCGCCAAGAAAGTGGCGGTACTCGGTGCCGGCATGATGGGCGCAGGCATTGCCTACGTCACCGCACGCAGCGGCGCAGAAGTGGTGCTGAAAGATATCTCTGTCGAAAACGCCGAGAAGGGCAAGGACTACTCCCGCAAGATCCTCGACAAGGCGATCTCCCGCGGCAAGATGACGCAAGAGAAGAAAGAAGAAATTCTCGCGTTGATCAAGCCCACCGCCGATGCCAAAGACCTGGAAGGCTGCGACTTCGTCATTGAAGCCGTGTTCGAAAACACCGAACTCAAGCACAAGGTGTTCCAGGAAATCGAAGGCGCTGTGTTGCCGGATGCCGTGCTCGGCTCCAACACCTCGACCCTGCCGATCACCGGCCTGGCCGAAGGCGTACGCAAACAGCCGAACTTTATCGGCATCCACTTCTTCAGCCCGGTGGACAAGATGCCGCTGGTGGAAATCATCCGCGGCAAGAACACCAGCGATGAAGTGCTGGCGAAAGCGTTTGATTACACCCTGCAGATCAAGAAGACCCCGATTGTCGTTAACGACAGCCGCGGCTTCTTCACCAGCCGAGTGATTGGCACCTTTATGAACGAAGCCATTGCCATGGTGGGCGAGGGCCTGAGCCCGCTGTCCATCGAGCAAGCCTGTACCCAGGCTGGCTACCCGGTGGGCGCACTCAAGTTGATGGACGAAATCAACATGAAGCTGTCGCTGAAGATTGCCGGTGAATTCCAGAAAGCTGCCGACGCCGAAGGCAAAACCCTTCAGCGTCACGCCGCACTGGATGTTATGGAGAAAATGGTTAACGAACTCAACCGCCCGGGCAAACTCGACGGCGCCGGTTTCTACGAGTACGACGCCAACGGCAAGGGCCACATCTGGCCGGGCCTGAAAGACGTATTCGGTGGCGACAAAGAGATTCCGTTCGAAGACATGCAAGAGCGCATGCTGTTCGTGGAAGCCATTGAAACCGTCAAATGCTTCGATGAAGGCGTTTTGACATCAGTAGGCGATGCCAACATCGGCTCCATCTTCGGCATCGGCTTCCCGGCATGGACTGGCGGCATCATGCAGTACATCAACCAGTACGACGGCGGCCTGCGTGGCTTCGTCACCCGTGCCCAGGAACTGGCCAAGACCTACGGCGAACGCTTCACCCCGCCGGCCAGCCTGATCGAGAAAGCGGAGAAAGGCGAGACCTACTTGTAGGAGCTTGCCTGCAAGCGAACCACTGAAAAGCCCGGCTTTGCGCCGGGTTTTTTGTCTCTGGTGTGACTGAACAGGCCACTTGTCTCACCGGTCTGTTCCGCCCCTGATTTCACCAGCCGCAGCTGTTGTCTGCGGGATTGCCGCCACCGAGTGGGCCGTAGGACACGCCGGTGCTGGTCACGCAGCCCAGTTGGTACTGATTCGCGACCTTCTGGTCGATGATCCAGCCACTGCAGGTCGCGCTTGTCCAGGTATTGGGCACGATAATGCCGGTGCGAAATTCCCCGGCGGAGACACCCGAGCACATTTTTTGTGCTGTGAAATTAAGGTTTTTAGCGGTCACGCTACCGCCAGCGGTAATGCTTCCGCCCGCCTGGACATTGGTCTTTGCGATAACTTCTTCGCCGCTGCTGATAGAGTTGTTTGAACTGATTCCGCCCCAGACATTGACCAGCTGCGTGGCCATTTCAATATTGCCGCTGGACACTTGCAGTGTGAGCGGGCCGGGAGCCTGGACCTGATTGGTTTTCACAATCGGTGCGACCACATCTATATGGCCGGTGATCTGCGAAGCGCTGAGGTTGCCGCTCATCGAAGCGCTTTTTCCAACCGTCAGATTGTTCTCCACGGTCACGGACGTAAAGGTTTCTGCGTGAGCGACCATCGCCAGTGACAGCAGCGTGCAGAGCAGAGCGGTCTTCGTTTTTAACATGTTGTTCTTCCTTATAGAGAGTTGAGGTCGGAGCTTATTAAATTCGGGCGTGGGGGTAGGTGCAAGGGGTCAGGTCTCCCATTTCCCATGGGCTCTATTTGCGCGAGTGCGGAATGATTTCACGGGTGGTGATGTTGCAGTGATATCACCGGTATCTTCTGTCCTCTAGTGGGTAAAACTCAGATGCCGCATTCCAGAGCGTTTGGTATTGCTGATCTGAGTGTGAGTCGCGCCTGTGCCGATAATAAGGTACTTTCTTTTCTCTTTCCGCAATGATAGTGCTTTGAGTCGATGTTCAGCAGGCGTTTGCGTGCCGCGTTGTACGATTGCAGAGTCATTCTGCTAGGTGCTATTGATGGCTGGGGTATGGTCGGAACTAAAACTGTGATCAAGGAGAAACGCATGCGCGTGCTGATAGGGAAGCCGCTACTACTTTCATGCTTTATTGGCCTTTTTTTGCCAGGCAAGGCATGTGCTGAGGCGTTTACACAGCAACAGCAAGACAGGGCATTTGCCTGTACGTACATGAAATTGAAAGGTGGTGCATTACAAGATGGCTTGCCTGAGCCATGCCAGTATTTTATTGCCTCGTCTGCATCGATGATCGATCAGCCAACGTTGCGTTCCCTGCAAATATTTATCAAGGCTAAGTGGCTGCCGGAGCCCGGTGAGACACTATTGCGAGAATACATGACGCTGCCCAAGGACGCCTTGCGTAAGCTGGCCAATGATCCATACTTCATTGCCGGATTTGGTGTTGCCATGTCGAGCCTGGTTCAGGCGAAGAGGGATGGAAAGAATGTCAGCTCTGATGCGGCTGTATTTGCCAAGGATTTCTATGTAGACGCTTTTTCTCTTGCCGATTATGAGGCGCTTGGAAATGCAAAAGTGTTGCTCTCTATATATGCTGCATGGTTTGTACATTGTATTGAGCACGACCTCGCTATAGATGTTCTGGAAAAAATCAAGTCTGAAGCAGTCAATAACGCGGACGAATTGGGCGCATACTTTAGTATTTTCTCTGGCGCTAGAATTCTGGATGTAAAAGAAGGCGGAAAATTTCTATCGAGAATGAAGACGCATTTTGGTGAGCTGGACTGGCGTACGGTGTATGCATTAACGTCGGCTGTGAATCAAGGTGAGTATGTGAGCCGGATTTTCCGCCCGCCTTCAATGACGGAACCAGAGCCGAACAGGGATATTGATTTATGGCCGATCATGTCGGCGTGGGTAGAATCAGATATTTTAAGCGCCGCGCCTGACGCGGCACTCATTATCATGATCGGCGAGGCGGGACGACTTTTCTACATGAAGAAGTATGAGCAGTCGATGAAGATTATAGAGTATGTACTCGGCTCACCGATTGTAAGAGCGGAAGCGGGGCGCAAAATGTATCTGATACAGGCGACGGACTTGGCGAGTCGGATTATTGTATCTGAGAAGCGCTACGGAGATCTTCGTCCATTTCTTTATCGGCATCGGCAGTGGAATGCAACGGAAGGTCTTTCTTTAGGTCGACAAAATTAGGTGGTGTTGTCATGGGGGCGCGGAAATATTCATCCACGCGAGCAGATAGTCATGAGTTCAAGCGACACGCGCCGCCTTTTGTTTTTACTGACGGGGCGGGAATTCAGTTTGTTTCTGCTATTTCCATAATAATAGAGTCGATCAGGGGACACGCACTTCTGTCTCCCGTTAATCCCCTGGCTTTTTCTGTTCTTCGGGGATGAGCGGAATGAATTGGTGCGTGTCTCGTCTTCACCGTCTTCGCCAAGATCCTGATTGATCCGAGCAAAGCCTAAAGGGTGAGCAGGGGAGGCGTGGCCTCCTGTGCACTTGATGTTTCACCAGGTCTACTTTCGGTCGATCACTTCTTTGGCCGCGCGGATGCCCGACTGCAGAGCCCCATCCAGATAGCCGCACCATTCGGTGGCGGTTTCCGTTCCTGCCCAATGAATGCGTCCACAGGGTTCGCGCAAGGTGTCGCCAAACGAGGTGATGACGCCGGGCGCGGTGTGAGCCACGTAGCAACCTCGACTCCATGGCTCCGCCGTCCAGTCCTGTTCCACATAGGCGATGGGGTTGGCCGCTTCCTGACCGAAGTAATGAACCAGATCGGTGATTGCCTGCTGGCGACGTGCCGCTTCATCCTTGCCGCTCATGGCGATGGCGTGATCCGCATCCATAAAGCCCACCAGCACGCCCATGCCGTCATCATCCAACGACTGGTCAAACACCACATTGAATACCCGGTCGTTGCTGGCCACTGAGCCGTTGAGACCGCGATGTCGCCAGAAGGGTTTCTCGTAGGCCATATGAATCTTGATTACTGAGCCCATGGGCATGCGCTCAAGCAGCGCGTTACGTTTGCTCGGTAGCGGCTGATTGAACTGGATCTTGGCTGCCAGGATCGGTGGGACAGCCATGATCAGGTAGCGGGCGTGATAGTGCACGCCGTTGCTGCTCACGGTCACGCTGTCGTGATGTTGCTCCACGGCCCGAACCGGGGAATTGAGAAGAACAGCATCGCCGAGTTGTTCTGCCATGCGTTGCGGGATCTGCCAGGCCCCGCCTGCGAACTTGTCTTGCTGTGCACCACCTTCGGTAGCAATCAATGTTTCCAGGCTCTTTCCCTGACGCAGGTATTCAAGAAAGCACAGGTAGGAGACCTGGCGGGGTTCAGCACAGAGCACGGCGCGGGTGATGGTGCGGGCAAACTCCCGGGCGCCACGTGTATGCACATGGCTGAGGATCCAGCTTTCGAGGGTCTGTGAATCCCACTGTTCTGCCTTGGTGGCCAGCCAGGGCTCTGCCGTAGTGGGCAGGCTCTGCATTTCCTTGTTCCAGCGCCGCTCCAGCAGTGCCAGCTCCATGAGCGACAGGAACGGCAGCTTGGGGATGTTGGAAGTATAGGTGCTGCGTTTGCCATCCATGGACAGGATGCTGGCTCCGGCGGTGTACTGCGGCATGGTTTTCACCCCAAGGGTGGCTGCCTGCTCCAGCAACAGGGTTTGTTGGGGTCCCACCCACTGGCCACCCAGATCAATGGTTTGCCCGGCAATCTCGCCTGGCATGGAGCGCCCGCCGACGCGGTCGCGGGCTTCCAGTACGAGTACCCGTTTGCCGGACTTTTTGAGCTCGAGGGCGGCTTTCAGCCCGGCCAGCCCAGCGCCAACAATGATGACATCTTGCTCCAGATCGGTATGGTTCATGGTGTTCTCGCACGTTGCCGTTTGATTTGTGGGGTGCAGGGGATATAATTTAGTAAACGCGTTCACTAAAAGTCAAGCCATGACCTCAAAACCGTCCAAACCGACTCGCCGGGGCCGTCCGCCCCGCAGCCAGAAACAGGCGGCCGACAGCCGCGAAAGGATTATCGATGCCGCGCGAACCCTGTTTGCCGAGGAGGGCTACCACGGCGTTTCCATGCGCAAGATTGCTGCGCTGGCGGACTGCTCGCCGGCAGCGCTGTACAAGTTGTTTCCCGGCAAGCGACAACTGCTGCTGCATATCTGGGGGGAGATCTTTGCCGAGTTGATCGCGGGTCTGCAGCAGTGCGCCGATAGCACCGAACCGGACGTGCGCCTGGAGGCCATGTGCCTGACGTACGTGGATTTCTGGTTGTCGCGCCCCGACGATTACCGCGCTATTTTCCTGATCGAGGATCAGCCCCAGTCAGACGATGAAAGCTACTTCGTGGATAGCTCCGGCATTCAGGAAAGCTTGTTGGTATTCCGTCAGGCGGTGGTAGAGGCCCAAACGCTGGGGGTGCTTGGCGCTGGTGATCCGGAAGAAAAACAGAGTGTGCTGATGTGTGGCATGCAGGGGGTGGCGATGAACCTGATCACCATCCCCGAGTATCCCTGGGGCGACCCGAATGTGATCAAGCGAGCCACAGTGCGCGCCTTGATTTCCGGCCTGTAGTGCAATCAGGGAGTGCAATCAGGGGGAGTGCAATCAGGGGACACGCACCTCTTCTACTTTTCGTCCAAATCCCGCAAGGCCTGATAGATAATTCTTCAGCGCCAGAAGCAGATAGATGCTCGCTTTCCCGGCGCGCGTTTCCAGCGGAACTAAATGCCAATGATAGTGCTTGCGATGCCTTACGCTGGGGCCGCTCCGGCGTCCCCCCTCACTCACTGATCTGGCAATACGCCACTTCCAATGGAAATCAAGGGACACGCACCTCTTTTATCCATCAGGAGATGCGTATCCTTCTGCAGCTGGAACCTGTTCAGGCTTGCAGATGTTCCTTAAAGAACGGAATCACCTGCGTTAGCGAAAAATCCACCGGCCCTGGCTGATCATACAAGTCGTAGTGCGACGTGTTCTCCGCCACCACAATCTGCTTCGCTTTTGACGCCGCACGGCTATAGATCTCCCAGCCATCACGGTAGGCGCCGAAGCCGCCGGGCTTGTCGCCGATTACTACCATCAAGGGTTGCGTCAGAAGCACTTCCGCGCTGGTAAAGGCATCCCAGCCCATGGCGGCGCTATTGAAAGAAAACAAGCCGCTGGTGGCGCCGTTGGGTTTTTGGCCGCGCGGTGATTTGTAGTAGTCGGTGGCTTCCAGCACGTCGATGTCGGTAATGCCGGCTTTCTTGCCTTCTTCCACGGAGGGCGGCAGGTAGTTGATGACATTGCGTTCGGCGCCGCGTGCTTCGGCGGTGCGTTGTGCGGCCATCGCCTCCAGTGCGGCCACCG
Organism: uncultured Alcanivoracaceae bacterium; assembly: GCA_964389795.1. Classification (GTDB taxonomy): domain Bacteria; phylum Pseudomonadota; class Gammaproteobacteria; order Pseudomonadales; family Alcanivoracaceae; genus JARGPN01. The sequence continues at coordinate 134,651 of CAYMEY010000001.1, read as the reverse complement.
GGTTGAACTCGCTGAAGCCTTCACGAATCAGGCGCCCGAAATTGACGCCGGTGATCGAGGTAAGCGCCTTGATGCGGTGGTCGGTTATGGCTGCATGAATGGTGTAGGCGCCACCGCCGCACACGCCGATGGCGCCAATGCGTTGCTCATCTACGTAGGGTAGCGTTACCAGGTAATCGATGGCGAAACGAATATCGGAGACGCGAATGGCCGGGTCTTCGATAAAGCGTGGCTCGCCGCCGCTGGCGCCCTGGAAGCTGGCATCAAAGGCAATGACCACGAAGCCGGCTTTGGCCAAGGCTTTCGCATACACATTGCCAGAGGTTTGTTCCTTGCAGCTGCCAATGGGGTGGGTGCTGACAATGGCGGCGTATTTTTTGGTTTCATCAAAGTCCGGCGGCAGGTACAGGTCTGCGGCGGAATCCCAGCCGATATTTCTGTAGGTGACGCTAATGAGGTTGTCCGTGCTCATGATCGTGTGCTCCTGAATGCGTGTGAGTTGCCCCGGTCGGTGACCGGGGCATGTGCCGTGGTTACTTCAGAACGCGCGTAAAGAAGGGCGCCAATACGGACACGGCTTCATTCACGTAGTTGTCCTTGTCGTACAGGGACATGTGGTTTGCGCCGTCGACCACATGGAAGTGCTTGTCGCTGCTCGCGGCGCGGGCATACAAGTCATCGCTCATCCATTTGCTGCCGGCCTCACTGCCCGCCACGATTTGCAGGGGCTGGGTCAGGAACGCTTCGGCCTTGTTGTAGGCGTCGTAGGTGATGATCTGGTTGAGGCTGCGCGCGGTGGCATAGCCCGGTGCGGTCGGATACTGGCAACGCTCGGTGTGGTAGTACTCCCAGGCTTCACGCAGTTCTTCATTGGGCGCGTCTTCTTCGCGCAGCGGTGCCAGGGGCATGGTGGCCATGTCGGCGCCGCTGGCATCGGAAGTGCGCGCGTCGGAACCGGCCTGCAGATATGGCGCGGCGTCGGCGTCCTGCACGTTGTTGTCCCAGCCATTGCGGAACATGGAGCCAATATTCACGGCGCTGACGGTGCCCACGGCCTTGATGCGCGGATCATTGATGGCCGCGTTGGCGGTATAGCCGCCGCCGGCGCAGATACCCATGGCGCCGATGCGTTCCTTGTCCACGTAGGGCAGGGTGGTCAGGTAATCGATCACGGCGCTGATGTCTTCGGTGCGGATATAGGGGTTTTCCAGCTGGCGTGGTTCGCCGCCGCTCTCACCCTGATAAGACGCATCAAAGGCGATGGTCACCATGCCGGCTTCGGCCAGCTTGCGGGCATACAGGCCTGCGGTTTGCTCTTTAACGCCGCCGCCCGGGTGCGCCACCACGACCGCCGGGTAGCGGTTGCTCTCGGAGAAACCCGCCGGAACGTTCACGATGGCGGATATGCTGATGTTCTGACCGTTGAGGCTGGGGAAGTTGACCTTTTTCATGTTCGTCTCTCCTTGCTTGGATGATGTGGGGGTGGCGTGTTGCTGGCCTGTGATCAGTCTCCTCCCGCAGCGGCTTTCAGGCTTGCCCGAACTGTCGCCATTTTTGCCCAAAACAACGGAAAGGCATTTTCAGGTGTGGCGTCATGGGTACGCCGGCGTATAGTTGACGGGTAGCCACAAAGCGTGGGAAGTACCATGAAATACGCAAAATCAGACGAAAAGGTGATGCGCGAGCAAGCGCTGGCGCGGCTTCGGGCGCAGCTTCTCAGGATTGCGAATAACGACGGCGATTACGTCACCGCGATTCCGGGCTTGTCTGTGCACCGCCGCAATGACCAGACCGAGCCGTTGCCCTGTATTTACGACCTGGGGCTGGCGCTAACCGTGTCTGGCCGCAAGCAGGTGTCGGGCGGTGGCGAGAGCTTTGCCTACGGCGGCGGCACCGGACTGTTTGCCTCGGTGGATATGCCTGTGGTGACGCGTGTGACACAAGCCAGTGCAGAGCATCCGTATCTGGGCGTGATGCTGCGGCTTGATCCGAGGGTGGTGTTGCAGGTGGCGGCTGATGTGCCGTTATCACGCCGCGCAAAAACCACGCGGCAGGCCGCGCTGGTGCAAGCGGAGCTGGATGCCGATGTGATCGATGCCTTTGCGCGATTGGTGGCCTTGGTGGAGGAACCGGCCCTGATGCCTGCGGTGGCGCCATTGATTCAGCAGGAAATCGTTGCGCGCATTCTGCTAAGTGATCTTGGTCCGCAGATTCTGCATTTGAACACTGGCGCATCGCCGGGGCGGCATATCGCGCAGACCATGGCGTGGATGAAGCAGCACTACAACACGCCCATCAATATCGATGGCCTCGCAGAACAGGCACACATGAGCGCGACAACGTTTCGACAGCACTTCAAGGCAGTGGCCGGCATGAGCCCGCTGCAATACCTCAAGCAGATCCGCCTGCAGGAAGCGCGGCAGCTCATGCTCAACGACGGCCTGGATGCCAGCACCTCCGGCCTGCAGGTAGGTTATGAAAGCGTGTCGCAATTCAGTCGTGAGTACGCACGCCTTTTTGGCGCGCCGCCGATGCGTGATGTGCGTGCGCAGCGCGATGCTGCTAGCGCGAGGTTGTCATGATAACGATGATCAAATGGCTTTTGATTGCCGGCGTAGTGGTCGTGGTCCTTGTGGCCATGGTGCCGGTGGTCGTTACGCAGATTGAAAGCCGGCAAGCGCAAGACAATCAGGCGCGCCTGCGTGCGCCGTTACCTGAGCCGGTGACCAAGCCGACCACCGCCGTGATCGTGTTTTCGCGCTCGGGCAATACCGCAGTACTGGCCCGTCATATTGCCAACCAGCAACAGGCGGACTTCTTTCGGCTTGAAGCGCCTGACTACGCATTGGGTTTGGCTGGGTGGGTGAACGCTATGATTGATGCCCGCAAGGGTGAGGCGGTGATTACGCCCGCCACGCTGGACCTGAGTGCCTACGATACGGTCTGGCTCGGCTCGCCGATCTGGCTGTATAGCCCGGCCCCGCCAATCTGGCAGTTTGTGGAGAACAACCGCTTCGATGGGAAGGAGGTGGTGCTGTTTAATACCTTTAACAGCAAGTTCGAGCAGCACTATATCGATACGTTGCGACAGAAGATTCTCGATAAGGGTGCGACCGGGTTTACCCACCGCTTTGTCCAGCGTGGTCGTATGGGGCAGCAGTTATCCGCCGACGTCATGATTGAGCACTTTGATGCGCAGTGATGCTGAGTGAGGCCGCGAGGGGCAATCTGCGCGGAGATATCGCTTGCCATCCTGCAAGGGCGGGACTATATTTCGGAAATATCCGATGTGTAGAGGGCATGATGTCGACCTCCGGTTTGGCCAACGATGCGCTACTCGCCTTCTCCAAGGCCCTGGCCAACGAGAAACGCCAGCAAATCTTGTTGGGGATTTTTACCGACAAGCAAGAACATACTGTCGGTGAGATTGCCGACAGGGTGGGCATCGCGCAGTCGACGGCGTCGGAACACCTGGCGATTCTCAAGCGCGCCGGGGTGTTGCTGGCAGAGAAGCGCCAGAAAGAAGTCTATTACCAGGTTAACAAGGCGCGCGTCCGTGAGCTGCTGGCGGTGATTCAGCGCTGGTTGAGTTGTTGCTGATTTTTTTTGCTTCTATATATCGTCATATAGCGAAATATACATATTTAAAGCCTGCAAGGCAGGCCGCGACCGTGGAGGTGAGAGATGAAAAAGCGAGGCGCATTGCTGGGCGTGCTGGGACTAATGGTCATGGTCGGCGGCGGCTGGTTTGCCAGCTATGCCTGGCCAAAGATCACCTTTCTATGGCCGGCGCACGTGCACGAGAACTTCCGGCATCTGGGGCAGGTATTTCCTGTGCGCGAGATAAAGCGGTCTTCCGCGCCGCGTCCGTGGCGGGCGGATCACCGGCCTTTGTCCGTCGATTACCAGTATGGCGGCGTGACGCATTCTCTGGAGGCGTTTCTGCAGCGCAGCGCCACGACCAGCTTTCTGGTGATCCACCGCGGAAAGATCATCGATGAGCGTTACTTCGCCGGCTACCGGCAGGACGATCAGGCGACGTCTTTCTCGGTGGCGAAATCCTTTGTCGCCACACTGGTGGGTGTGGCGCTGGAGGAGGGACTGATTCGCAGTCTCGACGCTGATATCAGCGAGTACGTTCCCGCTTTGCGCGGCTCCGGGTTTGAGGGCGCCAGCATTGCCGATGTGCTGCAAATGTCATCCGGGATTAATTTCAGCGAGCGCTACGATGATGACAGTACGGATGCGTTTCGCATCTTTGACCAGATGTACCTGTGGCGACACGGCATTCAAGACATCACCGGCAGCTTCGGTCGCAGTACACCGCCCGGTCAGACATTCCACTACGCCAGTATTAACACCCAGGCGTTGGGCATGCTGGTCAGCGAAGTCAGCGGCCGATCCCTCGCGGACTACTTTCAGGAAAAGCTCTGGCAGCCTCTGGGTTCGGAATCTGATGCCAGTTGGATGACTGATACGCACGGCAGCGAGGTGGCGTTTATGGGGCTGAATGCCACACCGCGGGATTTTGCCCGGCTTGGCATGCTGTACCTGAATAACGGGAAGGTAGGCGCGCAACGGCTATTGCCGGAGAGCTGGGTGCAGCGTGCCACAATGCCGGACAAGCCATGGCTGCAACCTGGACAAATCGATCAGGACTGGGGATATCAGTATCAGTGGTGGGTGCCGCGTGGGCAGCAAGGAGATTACAGCGCGATCGGGATCTGGGGGCAGTTTGTGTATGTGAATCCGGAGGCAGAGCTGGTGATTGTCAAAACCAGCGCGGACGCAAACTTCAAGCCGCATGAATTTGAAGCCATTACTCTGTTCCGTGCGATTGCCAACCGTCTTTCCTCAGAAGGCGACGTGGCGTTTCACAGCACGCAAGAATGGCTGGCGCAGGAATCTAGGTGATTGTGCTCGTCAGTGCCAATGAATTTCCTGACCGTCGGGTTCTGGTCGCCAATACACAATCAGACGTCGTGGAATGGCTGAAGGTTGCTGGCAGCTTTCGACTAGTGTTTTACCCATAACAATAAATGTCTGAGCTGATATCACGGAATAAGTCGTATCGACGTAGCCGTAGCAGGAGACATGCGAATGAACATTGAAGAGTACGTAAAGTATGACGCCATGGACCTGGCCGAGTTGGTGAACAAGGGCGAGGTCAGTGCACTGGAGTTGCTGGATCTGGCGATCGCCCGGGCCGAAGCCGTCAACGGTGACATACATGCCCTGGTGCATCCGCTCTACGAGAAGGCCCGGGCGCAGATTGCCGCCGGGGTGAGCGGGCCCTTGGCCGGTGTGCCGATGCTGGTGAAAGATCTGTTCCAGGAAATTGAGGGGGCGCCGCACCATATGGGAAACCGTGCCCTGAAGGCGCATAACCATGTTGCCGAGCGGGAGGCCACGCTTGTGCAGCGCTGGAAGGTGGCGGGGCTGGTGCCGTTCGGCATGACCGCTACGCCGGAGTTTGGTGCCAAGGGCGTGACCGAACCGGAGGCCAATGGCGCCACACGCAATCCCTGGAATACGGCTCATACGCCGGGTGGATCCTCTGGCGGTGCGGCCGCCATGGTGGCCGCGGGTGTCGTGCCCATTGCCGGTGGTAATGATGGCGGCGGCAGCATTCGTATTCCCGCTGCTTGCTGTGGCATGTTCGGTCTCAAGCCCGGCAGGGGACGTACGCCCTGGGGGCCTGCATTCACCGAGCCGTCCCACGGTATTGCGGTGCAGCACGTTGTCACGCGCACGGTGCGTGATAGCGCGCTGGCGCTGGATGTCAGCGCCGGGCGGGAAACCGGCAGTCTGTTTGATATCGCGCCGCCCGAGCAAAGTTATCTGAGCAGCACACAGCGAGCGCCGGGTCAGTTGCGCATCGCGTTTTCGACGCGCTCTCCCATCAATGGTCCGGTCAGCGCTGATGCAATCAAAGCCGTAGAGCATACGGCGGCGTTGCTCGAATCACTCGGGCATATTGTTCAGGAAGCTGAACCGCAGATGGATATGTACCAGTTGGCCAAAGACTGGATGTATATCTGGTTCGCCATGTGCGCGGTGTCGGTGGATGCCGTTCGTGCGCAAACCGGCTGCAGCATTCAGGCGTTTGAGGCCGATACGCTGTCGATGGCCGCCTTTGGCCGCACCCTGCGTGCGGACCAATACGCCGCCGCACATGCGCGTTGGCAGCAGTATATGATCAGCCTCGATCGGTTCTTGTCACGACACGATTTCTGGCTCACGCCGACGCTGGCGCAACCACCGCTGCGTATCGGCGAAAATGATACGCCGAAACTCATCAAGGCCGGTGTGAGGATGGCGGTGGGTCTTGGCATGAACCATCTGATCAGATGGTCCGGACAGATGGAAAAGAACATCATGCGCAATATGGCGCCAATGCCTTATACCCTGATCGCCAATGTCACCGGTGTGCCGGCTATGTCCGTGCCACTGTACTGGTGTGATAACGGTTTACCGCTCGGCGTGCAGTTTGTCGGTACCCATGGCGACGAGGGCAAGCTGCTGTCTTTGGCTGCGCAGCTGGAGCGGGCGCAGCCCTGGCGTCATCGGGTGGCGATGCTGTAGTACTCGGCGCATGAAGCGAGCGGGGCGCACGGCTTTTTCTATAAAGCGATGCGCCGCGCCATTGCCGGATTACTCCGCCTGCTTGAACGGATTCATGCTCCGACCCAATGCATAACGCGCAGACACAGGCAGCGGCAGAACACTGGCCACCACCAGCTTGTTGACGCTGCCGGGCACGCATACAGGTTTGCCTTTCATCACCGCTTGCCAGCCTTCGCGCACCACGTCATCGGCGTCTTGCCAGAGAATCGCCGGAAGGTTGTCGGCCTGGTTGCGGGTATCCATCACGTCATGAAATTCCGTGCGGGTGAAACCCGGGCACAGGGCGGTCACATGAATGCCTTGCGGCTTGAGTTCCATATCCAGAACGGATCAAGGGAAACGGATCAAGGGACACGCACCTCTTTCTACCGTTAATCTTCTGGCCTTTTTTCTTCTTGCGGGATGAGCGTAATAAAGTGGTGCGTGTCCCGTCTTCGCCGTCTTCGAACCGATGATTGAGATGTTTGAGGCGCAGTAGTGGGTCGAAGCGGGGTCAGGTCTTGCCTCGTGCGCTTATCATGCTTGGCACGGTGCAAGACCTGACCCTCCTTGTATTTTTTGTTCCGGTCAAAGTGATTCATTCGTTTCCAGACAAGGGAGTGCGTTTGCAGGCCTTCTGTTGCCTGGTTGTGGGGGTGGGGCGCCTTGGTTCCCGCTTCAGCGATGGCTATTTTCCCGCTTGTCATTGTCCGTAAGATAAGGCGCTTGGGGACACGCACTTGTTCGTAAGCAGTACGTGCCCCTTGCTTTTGTACTGCTTGTTTTTGGAGAGCCGCTCGTTTAACGGTAGTAGTACTGGGTGTTTTCTGTTACGGCAGTAGTGCCGTCCTGAGTGCCTGGGCTTAGCGCAGTTTTCCAGTTCACATAGAGTAATTGTGGCCCGCTGATGTAAGCAGGATTGGTGCACCCGGTCTGTCCTGCGCAGCTGTCCAGCTCAATTACCGGGTAGTTGTCGCGGAACGAAGTGTCGTGGGTATATGCTGCATGGGTGAGGCTGCTGCTGTTCTGGCCGGGGGCGTTGTTCAGGTACTCCACTGTGCGCAGGATTTCTGCAATGCCGTCACTGCCCAGCGTGATTTGTTCAGATTCCTTGCGAGTGGGCATGCGCGTTGGCCAGTTATCTTCGAAGCCCAGATAACGTTCATTTCGGAATACATCTGGTGAGTTGCCGTACTTGATCAGCACGTTATTCTTCAAGTGCTTCGGATCGCAGTGGGTCGAACCGCTGTGTATAACTGGGGGGATTTGTTCAACCGCCACTGCAAGATTCGCTTCAGCTGCGGCTTTTGCGGCGTCAATGCTGGTTGCCTCACTGCTGGCAGTGCGTGAAATGGCGCGAACAATATTGTCCTGGTACAAGTACCACTCGCCACCCTCGATATAAACGCGGTAGCGGCCATCATTTGCATCAATGTACCTGACTTGTCTGAAGGTGCCGTCACGATTGTAGGCTTCGGTTTGTCGAAGTGGAAAGGCGTTGGTTGGGACGGTCCTCTCCCAGTTTCCGGATGTGCAGCCTTCAATATCCGCCGACCGCAGTCCAAACTCCTCGCCGCCACAACCCGCCAGAAAAGCCACTGTCAGGGCTGAGGAAATGGCGGGAAAAATTCTGTTTTGGTACATCATGAAGACTCCTTGTCGTTGTTGTAATAGAACCCGGACGGCTTTGTCCGGGCATTACAGCAAACGGAAAATCTTCATGCTAGAGGCGCGTGGAGATATAACAAGTATCTGTCGTGTGGGAACATATATGCCGTTTAGGACTCTTTATCCTATTTCTAGAAGAGCCCAGTCCTCTTAATGTGCGGCTGGGCCTGAAGCCTCTGTCATTGTGATAAAATTCCCGCATTGTCCCAATTCCGGTACTCAAGATGCACCTTTACCTCGTCGTGGCCTGCAATGGTCTGGATGAAAAGCAGGAAAAGAAGCTCAAGCGCAATCTGCCTGACCTTGCGTCTGCGCTGCAGGCCTATGTCGATGCGAATGCAGGTGACAAGCTCGTACTGATCAATAAGTGCGACAGTGACGACTGCGAAGACTGGCAACTAGGCATTAGCCTGCCAGTGAAAAAAGCTCCCCAGCTCAAATCGCCGGTGAAACTGTTTAACGACCTTGCAGCGCAATACGGTATCGATTGCGAGGTGGGCGCTATTGAAGATGGTGAGCGACAGCCCGTTAGCTATTTTGGCAAGCAGGAAGGTCAGGGGGATGCGTTTCTGATTGCGGCGTATCTGGGTTTATAGCGAAAGCAGCATTCCGGCCCAGGTCTCCCATGTCCCATTCGAGCGCGCAGCCCGTATTTGTAGGAGCTTGCCTGCAAGCGAATCAGCGTTCGGCAAGGTCTGTTCGCCAGCAGGCTGGCTCCTACGCAAGAACTCCCTCCCCTGTAAGGGGAGGGTTGGGGAGGGGTAAACGGCCTCTCAATTCGGCGTTGTGCAGCTTGCGAAGCTGTTAATCCCCCTCCAGCTCCCCCTTTTCAAGGGGGAGAGTCTAAACGCGGGACGTGCGCATTTTATAAGAACAAAGGCAGCACAAAGGGAGGCAGCACAAAGGGACATGCACTTGATTGGAAGAAGTGCGTGTCCCTTTTGTTCTTGGCTGATCGCCAGCAGGCTGGCTCCTGCACGAGGTGCATGCACCTCTTTTCATATTGAAGATATGTGCGGTTAGTCCGGGACTCATTCCCTTGTAGTTTTGTTTTGCCTTTTTGTTTCATTTTTGTTCTGCCGTGAAGACCGCGGGCTGGGTGGTGTGAAGGTGGAAATAGCCAGCATCTTGATGCTGCAACACATGCCAGCCTCTGGTTCCTGGGTCTTTACGCCTTGAAATACATGATAAATCTCACATTCTGTGTTTGTGATAGACAAGCACGCGCTAATGCTCTCCTACGCAGTTCAGCTCATTATTTTCTCATCCGCATCTGAGTTCAGACCTCATGCGTAAAGATCAGTGAAGACGGAAGGCGTTCACGTGTCGCTTCACGGCTGCTCGTAGCATGAGTTCGCACTTCACAAACTAAGGAGAGTGTTATGCAAGGCAAAATGATTTTGTCTCTCGTGCTTGGAGCAGGCCTGGGTGTCAGCACGCTGGCGGTAGCTGATAGTTCTTTTACAACGTTGGAGGATGTTTCTGCAGCGGCAATGACTACGGAACAGATGGATGCTGTTGAAGGCAAGAACCACGTGATCAGGCTGGTGGAACAGCAAACCGGCAAGCCAATGCCCACGGCAGCAGCAGAGGAAGCAACGCATGCAGCGGGCTCTATTGGTGCTGTAGGCAAGGATCGTCCGGCCATCGTGAAGCTGCTGGACTAGAGCTTCCGTCGTGACATCGCGAGCCCCCTATGCCGAAGTCTGGCACGTCAGACGTTGTCCCGGTGCAGTGCTGGCCGGACTGGTGGCGCTAGCGATGGCGGGGTGTGCGAGAGATGCGCGCAGCCCGGAGTGGGCAGTGCCGCACAAGGATCGTGCAGACAAGGATGTCTCAGTCGTAAGGATGGCGGCCCTGGGGCCGTCATCCGGTCGATTGGAGACGCGTGTTCAAACTTATCGGCAACGCCGTGACGCCGGTATCGTGCGTCAGCGCTATGATTATTCTTGTGGCGCGGCCGCATTGGCCACGCTATTGCTGCTACGTTATCAGGACGTCATCAGCGAAGAGACATTGGTTCATGAGCTTCTGGCGTCTCTACCGAAAGAGCAGGCACAACTTAGTCGCAAGCAGGGCTTTTCTCTGCTGGATTTGCAACGCGTAGCGCAGGCGCGAGGTTACAAGGCCCAGGGATTCCGTATAACGCCTGAGCAGCTCGAAAAATTGAAGGGGCCTGTGCTGGTGTTTATCGCGCCCCAGGGCTACCGTCATTTTGCCGTACTCAAGTATGTGAGTTTTGATCGGGTTCTGGTGGCTGACCCGGCACGCGGCAATGTACGCCAACCACTTTATGCGTTTATCAATGACTGGCAGCAACCGGACGGTACCGGCATTGTTTTTGTTATCGAGCCGGCAGGTGATGCGACCGCCGTTGCCCCTTACCAACACAACCCGGCGGAGTTGAAACGGCCAGAGATATTGTCCGCCTCGGAAATGTTGCACCAGGGGAGTCATCTGAGCCGACTGCCGGAGCTGCGTCAGTAGATGAGCACGTCGCGATGGTTAACAGCGGCTGGCAGTGTGGCTCTTATGTTGGGGCTGTTGACCATGTCGCCGGCGTTCAGTGCCGAGGCAGATTCTTCGCCGCAAATTCTTACGCTGCAGCAAGCCGCACGCCTGCTCCAGATCAGCGAGACAGAACTGGCAGCGTTGGCGGCGACTGGACAACTGCCTGCACGCCAGATCGGGAACCAGTGGCGCTTCAGTCGCGATGCAATCTTCAGCTGGATCAACGGCGACAATCCGGACAACGTGACACCGTCGTCGCAACAGCGGCGCGAGCCCGATTCTGAGGCTAACGGTGTCGCTATCGGTGAGCGGCCAGCTTTTACCAGTGCTGATGAGGTTTTCCTGCGGCGCCAGAAACTGTTGCTGGCACCTTTGCAGGTGGCCTTTGAGGTGGGGCAGTTCTATTCGCTCCAGCGTGATCGACGGCTAGTGCAGCTGGCTGGCGGCGAGATCCGCGAAGCGACCTATGATATCGAAACCCACACTAGCGTAGTGGTCGCCCGGATGGGCGTGGCGACTGAAACGGAGCTGTTCGTCGGCGCCAGCTATGTGCACACCGACAGCGAGCTGCTGCTGTCAGGCGAGATGTTGGAGTCTGATAGTTCAGGTGCAGTGGATCGCTACCAAGTCGGGGTGCGGCGAACACTGCTGCATGAAGGGACGGGCCATCCGAATCTGATCGCCAGCCTGTTGGCGGAGATGCCGGACGATGAAAGCTATCGCGGTGCAGGCGGTTCTCTGGCCATGGTGAAAAGCCTGGATCCGGTAGTGCTTTATGCGAGTGTGCAGTACCTGAGTCTGGATAATCAGTTTTTGCCTGAATCCGGCCAGCCTGCCGCCGAGGAGCGCGTTGGCCTGTCCGGCGGCTACGCATTCGCCGTCAATGACACCATCACCCTCAGCGCTTCCCTCAATGCCGCCTTTGAAAGCGATACCACGTTCGAGCAAGTACGCCGGCGAGCACAGAAGCGCTACACCGCCCAGTTCGGCCTGACCGCCTGGCTGGCGCCGAAAGTTTATATTGAGCCGAGCATTAGCATGGGGCTGGGTAACGAGAACAATGCCTTCGCGTTTGGAGTCAGTCTGCCATTCAGCTTCTAGGGCGCTCGTCAGGACCTGTTATCTCGCCATAAAGAATGGAAGATCAAGGGACACGCACCTCTTTTTCCGGGGATCAAGGGACACGCACCACTTTTCCTGCCGGGGATCAAGGGACACGCACCTCTTTTCCTGCAAAGATGGTGCGTATCAGGTCGCGCCGGTCAAATTTCGATATCCCGTTCTTGCGGGATCAGGCATGGTGGAAGACCAACGATTCCAAGAGTTCACGTCATGTCAGAGCAGCCCGATCCAGCTTTTGCCAATGTCAGCGCCGGCCGATGGCGCCTGCTGGCGGTCATGTTGTTCCTGGCAGGCGCTTTTGTGCTGGCGCAGCAGAATGACTTTATTGCCGGGCTGGATCCGTACGCGGTCAGAGAGTGGGTGCGTCAGTGGGGGGCGTTAAGTGCGCTGGCGTTTATCACCATGTATGCGATTGGACTGCTGTTGTTCGTGCCCGGCACCCTGTTTACCGTAGCGGGTGCGCTGTTGTTCGGGCAGTTTTATGGCTTTCTGGTGGTCTGGGTGGCGGCCAATATCGCCATGAACCTGTCCTTCATTGTCGTGCGATGGATCGGCGGGCAACCATTCGATCAGGCGCAACATCCGTTGCTGCTCAGGATGGTGGCGCGGCTGGACGCACGGCCAATCCAGACCATCTTTGTTCTGCGACTGTTTCTCTACACAGCGCCGGCGCTGAACACGGTGCTGGCGTTGTGCCGCGTGCGTCTGAGAGACCACGTTGTGGGAACGGTGACGGGCTCAGCCATTCCCACGGCGATCGTCGTCATCATGACCGACTGGATCCTGTCTTATTTCTATTCCTGATCTGCGTATTGCGGCAAGCCCGAAAACGGCCGAGACGCGGGTCGCGCACGCTACCGTGAACCAGTGCGCGACCTGAAGCGGTTACTCAGTATCGCCAACGAACCTTGCGTACTGCATAGTCGCGGTTGCGCCAGCTTGAAATTTCGTCACTGAGGCTGTCTCGTGCATCACGCTCGGTATCCTCCAGATTCCCCTCACAGGTCACATCGTAGATGATGCCATCTGGAGAATATTCCGCATCGATAAAGTCCCTGTAGCTGTCGCTGACATCGGTATCGTAGTAGGACGGCACATAGAAAACGTTCGAAATATACACTTCGTCACTGGAGCGGTACTCCGCTTCGCAAAACATGTAGCCGCCATCTCGGGCCTGTGTACCGGCCGCGCCTGCCATGCAGCCAAGCGCGATGAAAAAGTTGGCAAATGTACGCATTGTCTTTCCCTCGGAATTTCAAGACGAAGAACAAACCGGAGCAGGGCCTGATTGTGCCAGCCGTTGTGCGCATCAAGATCTGCTCAGGTTTGATCGGACCTGTTCGGTGTGGATTACTGGCGCCAGTAGAGCTCGTACTTCTGACCACCGTCACCGTAATTCTGGCACCCGCCCTTGGACACGCCGCGAAGGTGGGCGGCGGGGAATTTCTCGTTGTATTCCTCCAGCAGTGTCCAGGTAATCGCTTTCGCACAGGCGCACATCTCGCCACGGGACACGTCGCTGTCCGGATCATCCGGCTCGACGGTGGCAACAAAGGGTCGATTGCCGACGGTGCTCTGCATCTGCACATAGAACCTGTCATCCAACAGGCAGTCCTTGCCCGAGCCAGCATGGGCAGCACTAGTGGTTAACAGTGCCGTCAGCAGAATGCCGGGTATCCGTGTCTCCATACTGTACATTTGCTTCATCAACATGATCTCTGCCATCAGTGATTGGGATACTGGTCATCCTAGAAACACCTGTCCGACGTCGCATCCCCAGTATTGGGGATATCAGCCTTGCCGGTGCGACTGACAGCGAGTCGTACTGATGATGCGGCGATGAGAGAGCGCAGGCGGTGGGGAGCGACAACGATGTGCCAAGGGCTGCGAGGCGAGGGCTTGCCTGATACATCTGCCGCTGATTGCAGTCGATGCTTTGACGCTGTTCGATGAGTGCATGCCCGGCGATTGGCCGGGCGGATTGTTCTGGTTCGCGCTTACCGACTTGTATCTGTGTCGCCGCGGCGCGTGCTGTGTCGCCGCTGCATCAGCAAGTATGCCGCGGGCAACACGAATAACGACAACAACGGTGCTGTAATCATGCCGCCCACCATCGGCGCGGCAATACGACTCATGATTTCGCCACCTGTGCCGTCGCCCCAGAAAATCGGCAGCAGGCCCGCAATGATCACGGCCACGGTCATGGCCTTGGGTCGCACACGTTGTACGGCGCCTTCCTGAATCGCGCTGTGCAAGCTGGCGTCGGAGTTCTGACCCTGGGTCTGACGCGCCTGCCATGCCTGCTTCAGATACAGCAGCATGATGACGCCGAACTCGGCGGCCACGCCGGCCAGGGCGATAAAGCCAACGCCGGTGGCCACCGACAGGTTGTAGTCCAGCAGGTACAGAAACCAGATGCCGCCGGTTACCGCGAACGGCAAGGTCGCCATGATCAGCAGCGCTTCATCAATGCGGCGGAAGGTCATAAACAGTAATACAAAAATGATCAGCAGGGTGGCCGGTACCACCACTTGCAGCCGCGCATTGGCACGTTCGAGGAATTCAAACTGGCCGGCAAATGACAGGCTGAATCCGGTCGGCAACGTCACCTGTTCTGCGATGCGTTCGCGCAATGCCTGCACCACCGAGGTCAGGTCGCGACCGCGCACATCGATATAGACCCAGCCGGACAGGCGGCCATTTTCACTTTTCAACATCGGTGGCCCATCATTGATATGGATGTCTGCCACGGTGCCCAGAGTGATCTGGGCGCCGCCCGGTGTGGTCATCGGCAGGTCGCGCAAGCGCTGTACGGTATCGCGCCATTCGCGTGGATAGCGCAGGCTGATGGGATAGCGCGCCAATCCTTCCACGGTTTCGCCAATGTTTTCGCCGCCAATCAGACCGCTGACCACCGCTTGCACGTCGACAATGCTCAGCCCGTACTGGGCGGCGCGGTCGCGACGAATATCAATGTCGACGTAACGGCCGCCGGTCAGGCGTTCGGCCAGTGCCGACGACACGCCGGGCACTTGTTTGGCGACTTGCTCGATCTGTTGTGTGACGTCGTCAATCTTGCTCAGGTCATCGCCGGCCACCTTGATGCCGATCGGGCTCTTGATGCCGGTGGCCAGCATGTCGATGCGGTTGCGAATCGGCGGAATCCAGATATTGGCGAGACCCGGTATGCGCACGGTGCGATCCAGTTCTTCAATCAACTTCTCCGGTGTCATGCCGTCGCGCCACTGGTCACGCGGCTTGAAGCGGATGGTGGTTTCAAACATGGTCAGTGGTGCCGGGTCGGTGGCGGTCCGGGCGCGGCCGGCCTTGCCAAATACACCCGCCACTTCCGGTACGGTCTTGATCAAACGATCCGTTTGCTGCAACAACTCCGCCGCTTTTTGCGCGGACAAACCGGGCAAGGCGCTGGGCATATACAGCAGGTCACCTTCGTCCAGCGGCGGCAGGAATTCACCACCAAGCCGACTCAGCGGCCAGAGAGTGGTGAGCAGGATCAGCAGCGCTGCCAGCAGGGTGGATTTTGGAAACGCCAGCACGCGCGTGAGCAGAGGTTGATACCAGCGGATCAGAAAGCGGCTGATCGGATTCTTGTCTTCCGGCGGAATGCGCCCGCGAATCCAGTAGCCCATCAGCAACGGCACCAGCGTGACCGACAATCCGGCGGCGGCGGCCATGGCCCAGGTTTTGGTAAAGGCGAGCGGGCCAAACAGTCGTCCCTCCTGGGCTTCCAGTGTGAATACCGGAATAAACGACAGGGTGATAATCAACAGCGAGAAAAATAATGCCGGGCCCACTTCCACGGCGGCCTGGCTGATCACCTGCCAGTGTGTGTTGCCGGACAGCGTCGTGCCCGGGTTCTCCCGGTGCCAGGCTTCAATTTTCTTGTGCGCGTTTTCAATCATCACCACGGCGGCGTCGACCATGGCGCCGATGGCAATGGCGATGCCACCCAGCGACATGATGTTGGCGTTGATGCCTTGATAGCGCATCACAATAAAGGCGCACAGGATGCCCAGCGGCAGTGAGATGATCGCCACCAGCGATGAGCGCAGGTGACCCAGGAACAGCAGGCACACCAGCGCGACAACAACAAATTCCTCCACCAGTTTGCGGCCAAGGTGATCGACAGCTCGATCAATCAGTTCGCTGCGGTCATAGGTGGTGACGATCTCGACACCGTCGGGCAGGCTGGCGCGCAACTCATCCAGCTTTTGATGCACGGCGCTCAACACCGCGCGTGCGTTTTTGCCGGAACGCAGGATCACCACGCCGCCGACCACTTCGCCTTCGCCGTCCAGCTCGGCAATACCGCGACGCAACTCCGGACCGACGCGTATGTCGGCCACGTCACCGAGCAGCACCGGCACGCCGTTCACCAGCTTCAACGGAATTTGTTTGAAATCATCCAGTGATTGCAGGTAGCCACTGGCGCGCACCATATATTCGGCTTCGCCAAGAGTCAGTACTGCACCGCCGCTTTCCTGATTGGATTGTGCAATGGCCTGGCGGACTTGTTGATGACTGATGCCGAGACTGGCCAGTTTGATCGGGTCCGGCACGATCTGGTATTCGCGCACCATGCCGCCGATGGTGGCAACTTCAGCGACGTCAGGCAGGGTTTGCAATTCGTACTTGAGGAACCAGTCCTGCAGCGACGTGAGTTGCGAAATATCGTGCTGTCCACTGCGATCCACCAGTGCGTACTGATAGATCCAGCCGACGCCGGTGGCATCCGGCCCGAGTGCTGCGCGCGCGGTTTGCGGCAACTGAGACTGCACCTGACTGAGATACTCGAGCACACGCGAACGCGCCCAGTACAAATCGGTGCCATCTTCAAATAACACATAGACGTAGCTGTCGCCGAAGAAGGAGTAGCCGCGCACGGTGCGCGCACCCGGCACTGCCAGCATGGTGGTGGCGAGCGGATAGGTCACCTGCTTTTCCACCAGTTGTGGCGCCTGTCCTGGATAGCTGGTGCGCACAATCACCTGCACATCGGACAGGTCCGGCAATGCATCGACGGGTGTGTGCTTGATCGACCATATGCCCCATGCGGTGATAAACAGCGTCGCCAATAACACCAGAAAGCGGTTCGCCAGCGACCAGCGAATCAGTGCGGCAATCATGGCGTCGTCTCCAGCTTTTCAAGCAGTTCGACGATCAGTCCGTCATCGCTGTCGCGCACGCCGATACGCACGCGATCACCTTCGGCAATGCCGTGGGCGACATGTTCGTTGGCGAGGCGAAAGCGCATGGTCATGCCGGGCATGGGCAGGCTCTTGAACGGCCCGTGATCGAGCAGCACCTTGCCGTCGCTGAATTGCTCGACGGTGCCCTCGGCGTAATGCAGATCGTCGGCCTGCGCCGAGGTGTGGTGGGCGTGCTCTTCAGCGGCAAGCGTTTGCACGGCGATGCCCTGCAGGCTGGCTTCAGAATCGAGCAGGAACTGGCCGCTAACTACCACGCGCTCACCTTGCGCCAGTCCGTCAACGATTTGCGTGAGCGCGCCGAGTTCGGCACCCGGCTGCACTTCGCGTGGCTGGTAGCGACCGTCGCCGAGATCCAGCATCACCAGCGTGCGCAGGCCAGTGCGCAGCAGCGCTTCGCTGGGCACGGCCAGCAGCGATTGTTCACCACCACTGCGAATGCGCACCTGCGCGCTCATGCCGGGGCGCAGATCGCCTTGATCATTGGGGAGTGTGACGCGCACCTGAACGGTACGGCTGACCGGGTCAACGACCGGCAGGACTTCTGCCACCTGTCCCTGACGCAGTGACGGTGTTGCGCCCTGGATCATAACTTCGACGACATCGCCCTGACGCACCTGTTGCAGTTGGCGCTCTGCCACCGCCACTTCCGCCCAGACCGGATTGAGCGACTGGATTTCTGCGATGGTGCTGCCTTGTGACAAGGTCATGCCGGCGCGCGCCAACAGGCTGCGGATCAGGCCAGCGCGCGGTGCGGTCACCGTCCAGGTGTCCTGCGCTGTGCGTTCGCGCTGCACGCGCGCAATCAGGTTGGCCGGCATGCCGAGCGATAACAAACGCTCCTGGCCCACCGCGATCAGTGCATCGTCGCCGCTGTCGAGTACCGCCAGCCATTCGTGCTGGGCGCCGGTCCAGGCCGGCACACGCAGGCGCATCAACGGCTGGCCGGCGCTGACGCTGTCGCCACTGGCGAGTGGCCAGACTTTTTCCACCAGCGCCGTCGCCGGTGTTTGCAATCGGGTCAGCGCGCGGTCATCGAAGGCGATGATGCCGGGCACGTTCAAGGTCGATTGCTGAGTGGTGGTCGTGACGGTGGCGCTGCGGATGCCAAGGTTTTGCACCATATCCGCATCGATACGAACACTTGGGCCAGTGTCGGTGTCGTTGCCGCTGTCATCCGCGTAACGCGGCACCAGATCCATATCCATAAACGGCGACGGGCCGGGTTCATCGAAACGTTGCTGCGGGTACATGGGGTCATACCAGTACAGCACCTTTTTCTCCGTCGATGCGCTGTCGGTTGCGTGCTCCGCTGACATCTCGGCGTGCTGGCCGGGCAACATAAAGCGGCCGAGAAGCATACCGGCCAGCAGCAACAGCAGGCCGGCCACACCCAGCAATGTTTTCTGTTTACTCATCATGACTATGCTCCGGGTTCTGCGCGCTATCGTGTTCGTAGCTGAAATGCAGCGTGGCAGCGAGTTGGTCGCGCTGTGCGGCAAGGGAAATTTCGGTGAGTAAGGCTTGCAGGCGTTCGTGTCGCGCACGCACCAGTTCGGCCAGACTGCTGTCGCCTCCACGCCAGGCGGCGCTGGCCAGTTTGACTTTTTCTTCGGCGAGCGGAATCAATGTTTGTTGCTGACGTATCAGCGCGCGTTGCAGTCGCTCGAACTCCGCCAGTTGCGCGAGCAGCATGGCTTCGTGTTCGCGCTCAATGCCTTCTGCCTGCGCCGTCAGCGCCCGTCGGTCGGCTTCGGCGGAGGCAATGCGCGGGCCCTGACGCGAGCTGCCGAACAAGGGCAAATCAACATTGATCTGCAACATCGCCATGTCACTGAATTCCTCACGATCCATATAGGCGAGGGTCAGCGCCCAGTCCGGCGTTTTGGCGGCGCGTGCTTCATCGGCGAGTGCCGAGGCGACATCAACCTGCCGACGTGCCACGTCCAGTTCCGGGTGTTGATGCAGGCGATGCAGCAGGTGCGACGCATCGATGTTAAACACCGGCGCCGGGCCGGTGACCGCCTGGTTACCTTCGTCACCGAGCCAACGTGTCAGGCGCGCCTGTGCCTGAGTGTGTCGGGCACGCAGTAGATCGCGTTGATCTTGCAGCGCGGCAGCTTCGCGGCGTGGCTCGATGGACTCCATGGCGTTGCCTTGACCCGATGACAGCTGCGCGCGTACGGCCTGATCAAACAGGCGGTTTTCTTCCAGCAGTGCGTCTACCACATCGAGCTGACGTTGCAGCGCATCGCTTTCGATCCAGGCCTTGGCGGTGTCGCGCAGTACCCGCAGGCGGGTGGCATCGGCCATGGACTGCGCCAGCCCCACGCGTTGTTGCGATTGCTGTGCGCGGGCCTTGAGCTTGCTGCGATTGGGAAAACGTTGCGAAATACCGATGCGCTGCATGGTCATGAAATCGCTGGACAGGCTGTAGCGATCAGGGCCTTCCACGGGCACATTATCGAGCCCGAGAATCAGCGTCGGGTCGGGCAGGGCATCGGCCGGGTCCTGCGCTTGCCGCGCGGCGTCCACGCGCGCCGCCTGCGCCTGAATCTCCGGCGCGTTGCGCAAGGCACGCTGCAAGGCCTGATCAAACGTCAGACCGTCAGCCAGTGCACTGGCACTGCACGCCCACAACAGGCTGACCGCGGCGCCCTGCAAGGACGCGCAGCGGACGGAATCAATTATCCGGAACATCTGTTACTCCAACACAAATCCTGGCGCCAATAGCGCCTTCGGAGCCCGACGGACTGGCGCCGGGTCATGACAGATCAGTGTGGAGTCGGAAGCGGTGGTCGCCAGATGGCGTGGAGAGCAAGGGGGGTATAACTGAGCTCCATCGGCACAAGGACGTCTGGCTGTGCCAAGGGCTGCGTCGGCAGGGTGCCAACGTGTGTGATCGATAGTTGTCCCGCGTGACATTCCATGCCGGGCTTGCACGGCGAGGTTGTGCCGGTGGCGGAATGATCATCCTGACAGCAGTCTGGCTTGGCGGCGGATGACAGGGTGTGCGCGTGCGGCATGTCCGTATCCGTCTGCGCCATGGCGTGTTCCATCGGACACGGCTGCTTGAACTGCACCACGGCCGCCAGCCCTTGCAGAGGCACGGTCAGCAGCAACAGATAAATGACGAGTCGGAGGCGGCGCATTCCGGCAGTGTAATTCAGGTGGCCGATAATGTCAGGTGAATGGCGCCCGCGTGACAGGCGGGTCAGTGACCCTCGTCGCGCAGATCGCTGGGGGTCACGCCGCAGATTCGTTTCAGCGCCCGACGAAAACTGCTGGCGTCGGCATAGCCAAGGCGTCGGGCGGTGACTTCGACGGTGAGTCCCTGATTGAGAAGGTTGCGCGCAGTTTGCAGCAGCGTGTCTTGCTGCAGCTGTCGAAAGTGGGTGCCTTCCTGTTCCAGGCGTCGTCGTAAGGTGCGCTCGCTGATGCCCAGTGCGCGCGCGATCGGCGCGCAGGTTGGCGTCTGTTCTGGCAGGTTGACCAGATGGGCGCGCACCAGTGCAGTGAGGCTGTGTTGCTGGATGTACTGCTCGTATTCACGTTGCATCAGACGATCATGCACGCGCTTGAGCACGGGCTGGTGCAACACCACCGGCCTGTCCATGTCCTCGCGGCGAAACACCAGCATGGTCACCGGGGCATCGAAGTGCACCGGGCAATCAAACAGTTCTGCGTACGCTTGCTGATAAGCCGGTGCCGGATGCATGAAGTGCACGGCCACCGGGTTCAGGGGTTCGCTGACCAGCTGGCGGTACATCTTCAGGAAGCTGGTCATCATGCATTCGCTGTTCAGGCGTGCCAGCGGATCATCCGGCCGCGTCGTCGGCGGATAGTGCAGTTCCAGCCGGAAGTGCGGGCCCACATGGGTGCCGCGCCCGACCACCACGGCATTGAGCATCACCTGATAGCGCAACACGCCATCGATCAGTTCGCCCAACGTCGGGTGGGCGCACATCCACAGGCCGAAGGATTGCAGCGAGTTGAGATTGAGCAGGCGGCCCCAGTTGAGACCGATCGGCTGGTCCGGCAGGGCATGGACCACATTGCTCATGATGCGCAGCTGGTCGGCCACGGTGATGGTGACGCCCAGCTCACCGAGCATCTCCGGCGTCACCCGCGTGCCGCGCAACGCCGCCGGCAGGGGCATGCCACGGGCTGCCGCCTCTTCCACCAGGATCAGCGTGCGGATCCAGTGGATGGGCTGAGCCGTCGGTGAAGCAATGTCACTGAACATGCGGGTGGCGTCCTGTCTGGCCGTAAGTGTCCCGGTGCTGGCCTGTCTGGCTACTGCCGGAGGGGCACCCACATATTCACACTGTCGTACCAGTTTCTCCAACACCACAGGTCTGAACACTCATCGGAGGCCCCCATGAAAAAGCTGCTTATGCTGCTGACGGCGCTCACGCTTGCCAGCTGGAGCGCCACCGCCAGCGCCTACCTGCCGCTGGTGGACAACCAGCCGCTGCTGACCAGATCCTGCCCGCTGGGCGAGCCGATCCATACCGCCACCTCGTCCGGCAAGATCGGCTATTTCAATGTGCGTTGCGTGGTGGATGGTGTGGACGCGGTTTATACGGTAAGCGTGCCACCGGGCTGTGAGAAAGGCGGCTGCGGCCTGGTTGTCGATCAGCACGGTATGTCCATGAATGCGGCGCAGGAAAATGCCGGTACCAAGTTACGCCAGTATGGCTGGGTGGCCACCCGCCATGGTGCCTCGACACCGTACATCGTGGTGCAACCCAATCTCACTGACCTGTTCGACCGCGAAAAGCTGATTGATGTCGAGTCCGTACTTGGCAGTGCCTATTACGCCGAGATTGCCAATATTGCCTGGTTCACCCAGCACCTGATCAATGTTTACAAGGTCGATACCCGGCGCACGCATATGTACGGTTTTTCGCGCGGCGGCTATACCGTCAATGCGATCTATTGCGAAGTGGGCCTGCGCCATCTGTTTGCCAGTTACGCCATCGGCGGCATGGAATTGCGCTGTCCGCTGGACGAGCCGGTGCTGGTGATGGCGGGCGACGATGACATTCTGTTTCCCGGCGCCGTCGACATGGCAGAGGCGCAGGTAAAAGCCATGGCTGGTGTGGTCAGCACGGCTATTGTTAATGATCCGGGTTACTACAAGCCGAACTGGGTATTTACCTGGGCCGGCTTGCAGCGCAAGGGGCGCCATCACCATATGCGTTTCACCGTCGATGGTCGCAAGCTGGAAACCATTCGACACAGTGGCAGCACTACGCCCTTGCTCGGGCATTGCCATCCGGCCAACGAGTACAACAGCTGGCTGGTGTGTTACGCCAATATGGAAACCGGCCGCAAGTTGATCGAGTTCTTTATCCAGAATCCGCGCTGATCAATCTGTATCAGGCGCCTGACAGCTGTCGCCCGACGGCATCGGCAATCTGTCGTGCCTGTTCCGGCGCGATGCCCAGCGACACTAACGCCGCACTGGCAATGCGTTGTGGCAAGAGTTGGAGATCGCCGCCGATCAATTTACTCAGCTGGTGCACCGGTGAGTTCGCATCCTGTGTCATTTGCTGCGCCATCACGCCGGCAATCACAGTGCCGGACAGGGTAATAAAGGCGGTGATCGGGTCGTCGCTGGTGAAGCGTCCCTGTTGCACGCCGGTCAGCACATCGCGCACCAGGCGCTGGCCCAGGCCGCGGGTGAGGGCGTCCGGCGTCATGCTCTCGCGCACCAGAAACTTTCCCCACAGCCTGTCGTTGCTGGCTTTCTGCAAGGTCATCTGGATTGAGAATGCGAGAATCTCGGCGACGTCGGTCATGCCGCGGGTTCGGGCATCAATATCGTCGGCGAAGTCTTCGAACACCTGCTGGATCAGCACGGCATAGATGGCGTCCTTGGACGGGAAGTGGTTGTAGAAGGTGCCGAAGCCAACGTCTGCACGCTCGGTAATTTCATTGATGGCGACGCCGTCCATGCCCCGTTCGGCCATCAATTCCATTGCTGCCTGCAGCAGCTTTTCACGGGTCTGGCGCTTGCGACGGCTGCCGCGGGATTCGCTGCTGTCCGTCTCGGGGCTGCCGGTCTCATCGCGCATGATCTTCTATCTCACTGATATACATGGCTTTTCTTTCTCCCGGTCAGAACTGTCTGCCGGATCCGCAGTATGGCATTAATTGACGTTGATCAAAACTGATAAATATATCAGTATAGATTTACTTGTCAGTTTGAGGCCTTCCCATGAGTGAGAACAAGACGGTTTTGCCCCGGCGGGCCTCGGTTGTTATCTGCGGTTATGGTCCCGTGGGGGCTGCGCTGGCTTGCCTGCTCGGTCGCTACGGAGTGGACACACTGGTGGTCGACAAGGCCGACGACATTCTGCTCCACCCGCGCGCCATCGCGTTGGACAACGAAGCGTTGCGCATCCTGCAAATGGCCGGGCTGGGCGAGGGCGCCTTCGACACGGTCGCGATTCCGGAAGTCAGGATGCACTGTCCTTATCTGGGCGAGTTCGCGCGCGTCAATACCGCCGGCAGCATCGATGGCCATCCAAAACTGGTGACCTTCTTTCAACCCGATCTGGAAACCGCACTGCGCGGCCAGGTGCAGACGTTGCCGTCGGTGCGCGCTGTCACCGGCGTCAGTGTGCAGGCGTTTGAAGATCAGGGTGGCGGTGTGCTGGTGACGCTACTGGATCAGGCTGGCGAAGCGCAGCGTGTGCATTGCGACTATCTGGTCGGTGCCGATGGCGCCAGTTCGATGATACGTGATGCCATTGGCGAAGCCTTTAACGGCCGCACCTATCAGCAGGACTGGTTGATTGTGGATGCACGTAATGTCGCCACAGCCATCGACCATGTGGAGTTTATTTGTGATCACCGTCGGCCGACGCCACACATGGTGGCACCGGGAAATCGTCAACGTTGGGAATTCATGTTGCAGCCCGGTGAAACTGCGCAGGCGATGCTGGACGATGACAAGGTGCGTGAATTGTTGCGTCCCTGGTCGGGGGGTCAACCGGTAGAGATTGAGCGCAAGGCGGTGTACCGCTTCCACAGCCGTTGCGCGCGGCAGTTTTCAAAAGGGCGTGTGTTTCTGGCCGGTGACGCGGCGCATATTACGCCGCCGTTTGTTGGGCAGGGCTTGGTGGCGGGGCTGCGTGACGCCGCCAATCTGGCGTGGAAACTGGCGTGGGTGGTGCAAGGGCATGCCGGTGAGGCGGTGCTCGACAGTTACAGCATCGAACGGCGCCCACATGCCCAGGCCATGATCCGTCTGGCGCGTCTGATGGGCGCATTGGTGATGCCGGCAAATGCGATGCTGTCCATGGCAATTCATGGCGTCATGCGCAGCGCGCGTCTGATTGCTCCTTTGCGTCGTTATTTTGAAGAACTGCAAATCAAACCTGCCAATGCGTTCCGCCGCGGATTATTTGGCAAGCGTAGCGTGGGAAAGTGGAAACCGGGGAGCTGGTTCCCGCAGGGCTGGGTGCGTACGCGCAGCGGTGAGGTATGTGCCAGCGATGACGTGCTCGGTGAACGCTTTGTCTTGCTGGGCCTGGGCGTGGATCCACTGTTGCAGTTATCTGACGCGCGTCGAGTGGCATTCGAGCAGGCAGGTGGTGTGTGCCTGCACGTTGCCCGCCGTGGCCAGGTGTTGGGCGGCGGTCTGGCGGTGGAAGACATGACCGATGTGCTGGTAACCGGCAGCAGTGCCGCCGGCACGCTGGTGCTGGTACGTCCTGACCGCGTGGTGATGGCAGCCGCTGATGCGAGCAGCGCCGATGCGCTGATAGATGATGCCTTGCGTCTGCTCGACGCACCGCGTCCACAATCGACATTGAACACACAACACAAGGTGGCCTGAGTGAACAAATTGACCACACCCCAACCGGCACGGCACGCCTCGCCCACCGTAAAGGCGACGCGGCTGGCCTACTTGATCTGGGAGCGTCCAGATCTTGAACGTGCGGCAGCTTTTCTGACGGATTTCGGCTTGATCGAAATGCAGCGCAGCGACACTGCGATCTATTTTCGTGGCACAGCGGCAGCGCCTTTCTGTTATGAGGTGCGACGTGCAGAGCGTGCGGCATTCGTTGGCTTTGCGCTGGAATTGGTGTCACGTGACGCCTTGCAGGCGCTTGCGCGGTTACCGGGCGCGTCGCCGGTACAGCCGCTGAACAAACCTGGTGGCGGCGAATGCGTACAGTTGCGCGATCCGTCCGGTTTTCTGGTGGAAGCGGTGTACGGCCAGCAAGCCGACGCGGCGTTACCTCACCGCAGTGCATTGGCGTTGAATAATGTCGACAGCAGGACGCGCGTCAACGATACCCAGCGCCCTCCGGTGGCGGTGCCCGATGTGATCAAGCTCGGCCATGTGGTGCTGGAGCTGGCAGATTTTCAGGCCACATGCGCCTGGTATACGCAGCACTTCGGCTTTATTCCCAGCGATGTGCAAGTGCTGCCGGATGGTTCGCCCGCCGTGGTGTTCATGCGACTGGATCTCGGTGATACACCGGCGGACCACCACA
Organism: uncultured Alcanivoracaceae bacterium; assembly: GCA_964389795.1. GTDB lineage: Bacteria > Pseudomonadota > Gammaproteobacteria > Pseudomonadales > Alcanivoracaceae > JARGPN01. The sequence goes on along the minus strand of CAYMEY010000001.1, from coordinate 109,000 downwards.
CGCTGGCGCTGGCGCAGGGCTTTGCGCCGCAGTACAGCCACAGCGCCTTTGAGCTGGTCGATCAGGACGCGGTGGGCATGGGACAGCGTCTGCTGCGCGAACGTGGTTACCGACATGCCTGGGGGATGGGTCGCCACATTCTCGGTAGCCAGATTTTTGATTACTGGCAGGACCCCTGGCAGGCCAAACATGAACACTACTGCGACGGTGATGTGTTCACCGCCAATGTGCCCATGGGTGTGCATCCGGTCAGCGCCGAAGCCATGGCACAGTGGGGCCAGCCAATGCCGGCGAGTTTTACCCGGCCGTCGCTGTCTTTGCGCAATCTGGTTGCGCTGGTGCATCACCTGCGACGCAGCCCGGATGTGTCGCTGAGAAAACTGATTACGTTGGCGCGGCTGTTTGCCTGAAGGAGCGCCCATGCCGACACGACGACAGGTGACGCAAGCACTTGCATGGGCAACGATGCTGCCGGGCTGGTTGGCGCATGGCACAGCAGCGGCGACGACACCATCGAGACAACTGTCTGCCGCAGGGCAGGCTGATCAGACAACGAACACACAGGATACGCCGATGAATATTATTCGATGCCGATATCAGCACGAGAACCGCTGGGGCCTGATGGAAGAGGGCGCCATTCGTTTGATCGATGCCCGTTATGACAGCACTGGTGAGCTGATTGACGCATTCCGTGAGGGCAACCTGAAAGCGGGAGAGACACGGGTTGAGCGCAGCTCGGTGACGCTGCTGTCGCCGGTCACAGGCAATCAGCAATTCATTTGTCAGGGCGCCAATTACCGTCAGCATATGATTGAGTCCGGCATGGACCCGGATGCCAAGCACTACAACATGATCTTTACCAAGGCCAGCAGTTGTCTGGCGCCTGCGGACACGGACGTGATCAAGCCGACGCGTGTGCGCTTTCTTGATTATGAAATCGAGCTGGGTTTGATCCTGCGTCAGGCGATCACATCGACCACAACGGTTACTAATGAAAACCTGCACGACTATGTTGCCGGAGTCGTGATCGTCAATGATTACTCGGCGCGTGATGTGCAAATACCGGAAATGCAGTTCTACAAAGGCAAAAGCTTTCGCACCTTTGGCCCGGTTGGGCCTTACCTGCGATTGTTGAAGACGCAAGAGATGCATTACCTGAATGCATTGCAACTGACACTCAAGGTAAACGGCGACGTGCGGCAGCAGGACAGTACCGCCAATCTGGTGTTCAAGCCGGCCGAAACGCTGACAGAACTGTCGGGCGTGCAAGATCTGTATGCCGGTGACCTGATTGCCACCGGTACACCGGCCGGCTGTGCGTTGTCGATTCCGTCACCCTTTATGCAAAAGTTGGGCGCCTTGCTACCGGAGGCCAAGAAATGGCAAGCCTTCATGAAAGTGCAGGCCGGACGCACCCAGTACCTCAAGCCCGGTGACACAGTGGAGGCAAGCATTCGCAGCGCCGACGGCGTGGTGGATCTCGGCATGCAGCGCAATCGCATTGTCGCGCAATAGGGTGGGGCGTACTGATGCATGATGCACTGATGGATCTTGTGCCCGCGGACGGCTGGCTGGGTCCGGCCGGCGTGCGACTGGCACCGTTGGCCAACCAGCAGATGAACTGGTTTCAGCGCCGTTTGGTGCAGCACCTTGAGCGACGCCATCATGTGCCGGCACGAAATCTGTTTACGACCTTGTTGCATGCACCACGTATCTTTTTCGCCTGGCTGCCGTTTGCCGCGCAGCTGATGCCGTTCGGCGTACTGACCCGGCGGCAAACCGAACTGGTGATCCTGCGTACTGCGTGGCGCTGTCGTTGTCGCTATGAGTGGGTGCAACATGTCCAGATCGGACGCGCCCAGGGGCTCGCCGATGACGAGATACAGGCTGTGACCGTGGGGCCGTCAGCTGCCGGCTGGGCGCTTTTGGAGCGCTTGCTGTTACAGGCTGTGGATGATGTCATCGATGGCGGTGTGATCAGCGCAACGGTCTGGACCGCGCTGGCGGATACGCTGTCGCCGCGTCAGATTACGGAAGCAGCAATGCTGATCGGACACTACCGCATGCTGGCCAGCGTGATTGACTCACTCGGCGTGCAAGTGGAATAGCGCGCCGGGAGTGCGCATAATCCTTGCTGTCTCGCCTCCACCACAGCAAGGAGCTCCCATGAAAACTGTTGGTTACGCCGCCTATTCCTCCGATGCAGTGATGAAGCCTTTCCATTTCGAGCGCCGCGCACTGCGCGCCAACGATGTCGCGATCGAGATTCTCTACAGCGGCGTCTGTCATTCCGATTTGCATACCGTCAATGGCGACTGGGGCCCGCAGCCGTATCCGCTGGTGCCGGGTCATGAAATTATCGGTCGCGTGCTGGAAGTCGGTGCAGACGTTACGCGCTTCAAGGTCGGCGATAACGTCGGCGTCGGCTGCATGGTCGACAGTTGTCAGCAGTGCGACCAGTGCCATGGTCATGAAGAACAATTCTGTCGTAAGGGTATGACGGCCACCTATGGCGCCAAGGATCGCATCAGCGGTGATGTTACCCAGGGTGGCTATTCAAAACATATCGTGGTGCGTGAGGAGTTCGTGCTTAACGTACCCGACGGGCTGGATCTGGCCCGGGCGGCGCCGATTCTGTGTGCGGGCATCACCACGTATTCGCCGCTACGCACCTGGAACGTAGGTCAGGGTAGTCGTGTCGGTGTCATCGGCCTCGGTGGCCTCGGGCATATGGCGGTCAAGTTGGCGGTGGCAATGGGTGCCGAAGTGACGGTGCTGAGTCGCTCCAGCAAAAAAGAAGCGGATGCCAGGGAATTGGGTGCCAACGGCATGCTGGTGTCCACAGATAAAGCTGCCATGACGCAGGCGAAGGCGTCATTCGATCTGATTATCGATACGGTGCCAGTCAAACACGATGTTTCGCCGTATATGCCATTGCTGGATATCGACGGATCGCTGGTGATCGTGGGGCAGGTTGGTCCCATGAACGAGTTCATGACGGTACCGATGATTATGGGCCGTCGCCGCGTCGCCGGTTCATTGATCGGCGGTATCAAGGAAACCCAGGAGGTGCTGGATTTTTGTGCCAAGCACAACATCCACCCAATCTGTGAAATGATTCGTCCGGAGCAGATCAATGAGGCGTTTGCGGTGATGGACAAGGGCGATATTTCGCACCGTTATGTGATGGATATGTCCGCGCTATCCGTCGAGCGTTAAGCATGACGCTGCTGACTTACCTCATCACTGGCACGCTGACAGTACTGCTATTTGTGGCGGTACTTCTGGTGTTTATTCGCCGAAGCTTGTCAGCCGAGCAACGGCAGCGGTTGGCCATGCAGCGGCAGGATCGCAGCAATACGCTGAACCGGTTGTCGCGTCGTTTCATGCTGGTGGGTGGTGGCGCAGTGGTGCTTGTGATCGGGCATTTTCTGCTGCTGAACAGCCTGGTCGTGGATCAGGCAGCATATCGACAGGCACTTGCGCAGGGGCAGATTTCTCAGGGCACAGTGACTGCGACCGCTGAGCCCTGGTACACCTGTCTTGGCAGGCCTTCGGTGTGCGCCCAGTCAATTTCCGTCTCCGATGACGCCGGCAACCTGGTGATTGATAAGCTGTTGCTGGCGCATGGGCAGTTTGTTAGCCAGCATCAACGCGTTCAATTAAGCATGTTGCATGACACTTACTATCCCACTCACCTCAAACCGCTATCGACTGACGGACGCGTGGCACGTAATGCATTCATACTGGCGTCTGTGGCGGGGTTGTTGTTCCTGATCGGGCTGATGATGCGGGCGGGTTTGTACTATTTATACCGAGACTGATGATTTGCCGCAGGTATCGCCAGTCGATTGAAATGCCATTGACGCCGGCGTTGATATAACACGCACGGTCAGGGGGCCAGCCGGCACACCACACCAAACTGCTTTCGTGCGCCGGCTTAACGGGCCGCATATCTTATAGCGCCTTATTCGGCGTGAGGCAGCGCCTGCGAAAATAACGCAAGAATTTCCTCGCGCACTTGCTCCAGCGAGGCGCAGCTGCGCGCAGCACGACACAGCGCGACGCTGCCCTCCACGCTGGTCACGCACAAGGCGGCTAATCGCTGCGCACGTTGTGGTGCGGCGCCGTCGTGGACCAGTGCTTCGCCGATGATCGCCTGCCAGCCGCTAAACACGTGGTGGGCAATGCCGAGCAGATGCAGATCGCCGGGTTGTTTGGGTGCGGCGGCGGCACGCCGGTCGCCCTGAACTTCTGGCTCGATCGCCGCCACCAGCACTGGGCAGCCGGCTTCAAAATCGGAGTCTTCAAGCATCTTTTGCCACAGCAGCAGGAACTGCCGCATACCTTCCACCGCGCCCTTGGCCGCCATCAGCTGCTTCAGCGGGACGGCGACTTCCTGTCCGGCGTACACCACAGCCTCTTCCATAAGCTGCTGTTTTCCGTTGGGAAAATGGTGAGAGATGGAGCCGCGCGGGGCGCCGGAGTGGGCCACCACATCGCGCAGGCTGGTGGCGCTGACGCCACGTCTGCGCATCAGGTAGGCGGCGCCTTCGACCATACGTTTGCGGGTATCGGACTTCATTTCACGGCTCCACGTCATTGACTATGACAACTGTCATAGTCTAGGCTCTGCGCAATTATGACACATGTCATAGTGGTTGGGCTAACCCGGACGCCGGGTGAACCTGGTCATCTTACGCACCTCTGGAATTGACGATGGATATTCTCACCAGAACCTACAAACTGATGCTCTGGCTTACGCTCTACGCCAGCGGCTTGCACTTCTTCGATAACGTTTATTTCTTCCACCAGTACCCGGAACCGGCCTGGTTGACGGCGCCGATTGTCGGCGCGCTCTGGATTCCGCTGGTACTGATGGCGCATCGCGCAGCGGACTACATCTATGCCGGTGACCTGTATCGCAGTTTCAAATTCAGTCATGCCTTTGTGCTCGCCAACCTGATGTCGCTGGGGCATTACCTGTTTGGTTCACCCGCTGAGATATTGCCGCGGATTAACTGGATTATCGGTTTGCAGGTGGTAATGGCGGTGGCGCTGTTCGGCATTACGCTGTGGATGCAGGCGCGCCATTCGCGTGAGTCCTTGCGCCGTATTGGCAAGCTGTGGGGGGTAATGGCGGTGCAGTACGGTGTCGTGATTGTGGCGCTGGAAATATTCTGGCCGTCCACGTTTGACTGGTGGTGGTTGTAGTTGCTGCCTGCGCGCGGATTGCCGGCAGTCTCATGGCGAGATGTCGCGGACAACAGCTTGATCTCTCTGGCGCTGCTGGCGCCCCTGGTGCCGTTGCTATTGTATCAGTGGTATGTCTCGCTGGATCGCTGGTACGTACCCTGGGGGCAGGGTAAGGCGGACTATTTCGATGTCCGGTTTGATCAGGCCGTGCAGCAGTTGCAGCAAGCGAGCGCCCTGCACGATGGCGTTATCCACGTGATCACGGACAGCGACTGCGTCTGTTCGGCGCCGGTGATCCGGCGACTGATATCTGCCCTGGAGACTGCGGCGCAACCTGCCGTGGTGGTGCATGATCTGCGCACGCTGGATCCAAACAGGGATGCACTCTGGCTGGCGCTGGCGCAGCGCTTTCCGTCGGTGCCATCGGCATTGGTCATGCGGGATGGCAAGCCGGCGTACATCGGTCCGGTGGTTGCCGGTAATCTGTGTACACGCGCGGCACAGTCGATCTTGCCATTGCAGGCATCGCAGCAACCACAACCGGTGGTGAACTGGTTATCCGAGGGCTGTTATTGTCCGGTACAGGCACAGGATTGATACACATGATCAGGCAAGCGGAGTGACAGTTGAACACGGATAATGTTCTTGCGTTGCATCTTTTCGGCGTGGCCTTCTGGTTGGGCGTTGTCGGTGTGGAGTTTCTGCTGGAGCGGCGTCGTGCCGACAGTGATGCACTGGCCTTTCATGTTGCGCAGATGCACAAGCGCATTGATCTGTTGTTGGAAATGCCCGCCTTTACGCTGGTGCTGGTAACAGGGGTGTTGCTGCTCGAGCATTACTCTCTTACCGGGCTGCTGTTATTCAAGGTCATTGCCGGCAGCATTGCGATCGCCGGTAATCTGGTCTGTGTCTGGCCGGTGTTGGCGCGTGCGGCAGCGGCACGGACGCAGGACATGATCGAAGTCCGGCGTTGTGCGCGGATCATTGACTGGATATCTGTCGTTGCCGTCCCGGCTGGGCTGGCAGCATTCGGCTGTGGCGTCTGGATCATGCTGTCGCGCTGAGTCGGGCGTAACAAACACTACATTTTTTTGGGAGGATGCCATGCGGGCAAGTTGTGAGGTGCAGGACAAGGTAGCGCTGGTTCGCATGGATGACGGTGGCAACAATGTGGTGTCACCGGCAATGATTCGGGATCTGCATGCGGCGCTCGACGACGCTGAGCGCTCGGCTTCGGTGCTGGTGCTGACCGGACGTGAGCAAGTATTCAGCGCCGGGTTTGATTTGCGCGTGATCAAGCGTGGCAATCCGGTTGAAACCCTGCAGATGTTGCTTGGTGGCTTTCGGCTGGCAGCACGGCTGTTGGCCTTTCCAACGCCGGTGGTGATTGCCTGTAACGGTCACGCGGTGGCGATGGGCGCGTTCCTGTTGCTCACCGGGGATTACCGGTTCTGGTCGAAAGGGGATTACCGTATTGCCACCAATGAGGTGGCGATCGGCTTGACAGTGCCGCGCGCGGGTTTGCAGATTTGTCGTCAACGGTTGACGCCAGCGGCGCTGACACGCGCCACCCTGCTTGCCGAAGACTGGTACGGTGATGCGGCGCTGCTGGCCGGGTTTGTGGATCAGCGCGTAGAACCGGACGCGTTGCTTGAATCCGCCATGCGTTACGCGCGTGATCTGACCCTTGATGCAACGGCGCATGCACAAAGCAAGGCACGGCTGCGGCGTCGTGAGCTGGCGACGTTACGACGTGCCATCTGGCGTGACAGTGTCAGTTTTGTCTGGCTGGGTATGAGGGCATTGCTGAAGCCGAAAAAGTAGCTGCCGTCGGCCAGGGCGCTACGCTTTGGGAGATTTCCTGTTGTCTTGCTTGTCGCGGTAGGCGGCTTTACGGGCTCGCTTGTTGGCGTCTTTCTCCGCCGCCTTCTGTTGACGAATGGCGGCCACCTTGATGTGTTCCTGCTCCGCCATGGCGGGTGTTTCCAGCGTGATCTGGCCAAGGCGTCCGCTACGGTACTCATTGATCAGCAGTGTTGCGATGCGCTCGAAATCCACATGACCGCCGCGGCCAAGACAGCCGCGCTGTATGCCAATCTGCTCCAGAAATTCAACGCCTTGCTCTGGCAGTGCATCAAGTTTGAAACGCTCTTTCATCAGCGCCGGATACGCCTGCAAAAAATACTCTGCGGCAAACAGTGCCACATCATCTTCCTGCATCGCAGTGGCCTTGATCGCGCCGGACAGCGCCAGGCGGTAGCCGCTGGCGGGGTTCTCGATTTTCGGCCAGAGAATGCCGGGGGTGTCGATCAGCACCAGCTGGTTGTCCACCTGAATGCGCTGCTGGCGCTGGGTCACCGCCGGCTCATTGCCGGCCTTGGCAATCTGGCGGCCAGTCAGGGTGTTGATAAGCGTCGACTTGCCAACGTTGGGGATACCGGTAATCAGGGCGGTGATGGTGGCCCAGTCGTGCTTGTGGCTGAACAGTTGCTTGCAGCTGTCGGCCAGTTTGCGAATCGCATCAGGCTTTTGCGTCGTAATGGCCAGTGCGCGCACGCTGCTGTCCTGTTGCAGATATGCGAGCCAGTGTTCGGTCAGTGCCGGGTCGGCGAGATCACTTTTGCTCAGCAGCTTCAGGCAGGGTTTGTCGCCACGGAATTGTTCGATCACGGGATTGGCGCTGCTGTAGGGCAGGCGCGCATCCACTACCTCGATGATCAGGTTCACCTTGGGCAGGATCTCGCGGATCTCGCGGGTGGCCTTGTTCATATGGCCGGGGAACCAGTTGATGCTCATCGGGCGGATCTTCAGAAGGCGAAACGTGCGGCAAGTGTAGCAGCTGGCGGCTTGGGGTGCAGAGCTAACATGCGGCCGCAGATGCGCTGATCTGGCATGTAACGTTCGCCGGTATCGGGTGGCCACAAACGCTAGTGGCCTGCAGGTGCGGGACACGTTTCTGCAGACCGGGTGCTGGTTGATGTATTGCTGTCAGCAATTGACGCGTATACCTTCTGCACTTTCCCGAAAGGTGTCCCCTCCAGTGACCCATGTCAGCGCTCCTATAGGTGTATTTGATTCCGGTGTTGGCGGCCTGCCGATAGCGCGCGCGATCCGTACGTTGTTGCCGCACGAGCACCTGTTGTATGTCGCTGACAGCCGTTATGCCCCCTATGGCGCCAAGACCGACGAGGCGATTCTGGCGCGCTGTCTGGCGGTCAGTGATTTTCTCGTGGCGCAGCAGGCCAAGGCCATTGTAGTAGCCTGCAATACGGCCACCACGACCTGTATCGCTGCGCTGCGTGCCCGTTATCAGGTGCCGATTATCGGTGTTGAACCCGGCGTCAAACCGGCAGTGCTTAATACCCGAAGCGGCGTGATCGGGGTGCTGGCCACACCCAAAACGCTGGTGACAGACTCCTTCACTGCGCTGGCGCACAAGGTGGCGGGCAATGTGCGCGTCGAAGTGATGGCGTGCCCGGATCTGGTGGCGCAGGTGGAGTCTCTGCAACTGAGCCCCGCCGTTGCGACGGAGGTGGTGGCGAAGTACGTGCGCCCGCTGCTGAAGAAAGGCGCTGACACCATAGTGCTGGGCTGCACCCATTACGTTCATCTAAAGCAGGTGATCATCGACATGGCGGGTCCGTCGGTGCAAGTGATCAGTACGGAGGACGCCGTGGCCAGGGAAGTGCAGCGGCGATTGTCAGCAGAAAATCTGTTGAACGATTGCAGTGCAGTCGACCCGGTCACGGCAGCCAACAGTTTCTGGACCAACAGCGATACCTCACATTTCCAACGACAGATCGACGTGTTGTGGGGTGCCGGAGAGACGGTGCGGCCGTTTTCCGATGGCTGCTCCGGGAATGGCATCGTGCAGTAACGCAGGGAGCGGGACGGACATATTCGATTGCTGGTAAACGGTTAGCTGTAATGTGTCGACGGGCCTGCTCACAGTCGATTTCATGTCAGAACAAGGCGCGTCGCCGGCGCACAAATGTCGATCAGTTCACAGGGTACATAAGTTAACGCTTCTTCACGTCTTTTTGCGCGTCCTCTGTAGTACCGTTGCGGTAACTATAAAAACAGTTTCATCAGACAAGAAAGAAATGGGTTACCGGGGAAATGGGTTCAGCTCATCAACACCGGAGAAGCGCATGCTCTTGGCCATACTTGTTACTGGAATCGCAGGCTCGCTGCTCTACCTGCTGCTGATGCGTCAGGGCAGACATGCCGACGCCACCGTCGCCCTCACGGACATTCTTCGCAGTGCCAGTGCGTTACACAGCATGGGTCAGCCGCAGCGTGCGCTGCAGACATTGCTGGATGCACGCAATTGTTGTGATGATCCGTTAGCACTGGAAGTGCGGATCCTTGAGTATCAGCTGTACTTGCAAGAGCGGCGCAATGTCGCCCCTGCCGCGCACGACGCCTATCAGACCAGCCAGTTAATGCCCGCTTTCCTGCGCGTCAGGTAATCTGCCGAATTTTGTTCGGCCCTCGGCGTCCATGCCGGGGGCGCTTAACTACCCTCTGATCACGCGCGGCGCTGTGCGAGTGGAAATTGCTTGCTGAGTTTGCGCACCATCATCTGGATATAGCCGTTAAACACCCCGGGGAAATGCCGTGCGACAAAGCCGGTCAGCTTGCCGGCGAGGCTGGGGATAATCATCCAGCGTCCGGCATCCAGTCCGGCGACAATCTGATCGCAGGCGTCGTCCGGGTCCATGCAACCAGCGGTTTTTTTCAGCTCCAGGGAAATCGGGTTGCCGACCAGCCGCTCGCCATCCACCAGCGGTGTGTGGACTTCCGGCGGGCAGATACAGCTGATACGAATGCCCAGCACTTCATACTCGTAGCGTAGTGTCGTGGCCAGACCGATGACGCCGAATTTCGACGCGCCGTAGGCACTGTAGGCATAGTTGCTGGTCACGCCGGCGAGTGACGCCACCAGTGCCAGCCGCGCGCCAGGACGCATAAACCGCACGCATGCTTGCGCAAAGTGCAGACTGCCATTGAGATTAATATCGATCACCTTGCGGAACTCGGCCGGCTGCATGTCAGCGATGGTCTTGTTCAACACCACGCCGGCTGAATTGATCGCCAGATCCGGTGCGCTGAAATGATCGACCGCCTGCGCGACCGCCGCACTGACTTGCTCGTCATCGGTGATATCCATTTGCAGAAACTTCCAGCGTCCCTTGCCTTCGTGGGCGGCGGCATCGAGCTGCATGCGATGGGCATTGGAAATCGCAAGATCCAGCACGCTGACGCAGTCGCCGCGTGCCAGATAACGTTTCGCCATGCCGAGTCCGAGACCGCTGCCGGCGCCGGTAATCATTACGTGTTGCATAACCCTCTCCTTGTCAGGCCGCGACGCGGTGGCTGTGGCCACCGCGTCGGCAGGCATTACTGCTTCGCCTTGCGGGTGTAGTCGGGCGCACCGGGCGTGATGAAGGTGGCGGGATCGAGGCCGTTTTCGTGAATGTATTGCTGCAACAGCAACGTGATTGAATTGGCGTCGAGGATGCTGTGGTAGTTGCCGTCTGCATCGAAGTTCACGTTGGCGCCCTGAATCACCATGATGGTGTCAGTCACTTCGGTGTTGTCGGCGGGAACATTCAGGGTGTGGATGCTGCCGCCCGGCTCAAACAGGTAGGAGCCGGCGGTTTGGGGTTGGTCAGGGTATTCGACATACGCCCATTTGCCTGACAGGGTCCACATATGCACGGTGCCGGTGTGGTAATGCATCGGCAACTGCACGCCCGGGTGGAACATCACCCGTAGCACCCAGATGCCCTGATTGATATCGAGGTAGTAGGGCTGCACGTCGAGGCCGGGCACCATGATGTCCCGGTAAATAGGCAGCTCGTTGGTATTCAGCGTCAGTAGTTCGTGGTGGTCCTGGGCGATGATCGGCAACATGGTGTTCTCCCTGTAGCGGTTGTTATCGTGATAGGCCTTGATGGTGCGCCCGGCGGCCCGTCGGCACTTGATAAAGTGCGCCACAGGTTTAACATTTTGTGCCATGACTGGCGGACCTGATCGTCGCTCCGGAGGGCAGTAATGGAAGACTTTGCGCGTGCGTCTGCGCTGCACGGGTTTGCGGAGCAGGCCGCCGAGTGTGGCCTGGACCCGGCAGAGATGCTGACGCAGGCGGGCTTGCCTGCGGATATTCTCGAGCAGCCTGACGGCTTGATCTCCTATCGCCGCTTTCTGCTGCTGCTTGAGCAATGTGTCGCGCGCACGGGGGATCCGCTGTTCGGTCTCAAGCTTGGCTTGCGTCAGGGGGTAGGGGTGTTTGGCGCGATCCTCTATCTGCTCAATAACGCCAGTACCGTAGGCGAGGCGCTGACCGAATTACGTCAGTTCTTTCACCTGCATATGGGCGCGGCGCAGGTAGAGCTGACGCGCATGGATCGCCATGTGCAGCTGTCATACCGTGTGCTTGATCCGGCCCAGCGCGGCGTGCGCCAGGGCGCCGAGCTGGCGATCGGTGTCGGCGTGCAATTAATGAAAACGCTGATGGGGAAAAACTGGGGCCCCCGTCCGGTGTTGTTTACCCATGCCGCCGGCAGCGATCACGCAGGCTATGTGGCATTGTTGGGCGTGACGCCGCATTTCAACGCCGAAAGCAATGCATTGCTGTTGAAACAGGACGATCTGTTGCTGCCGTTGAGTGAAGCCGATCCGGCGCTGCATACGCTGATACGCGATCACCTGATTTCCATGGAAAGCCTGACCGATCTGGAAGTGGCGGATTACGTCTCGCGTTTGTTGCGTGACTTTTTGCCTCAGGGGCGGGTCAAGGTTGAGCAGGTGGCACAGTGCATGGCGATGAGCCGGCGCACGTTGCAACGCCGCTTGTGTGATTCGGGCACCAGCTTTCAGCAGGTGCTCGATCGCACCCGGCAAACCATGGCGATGATGTATTTACGCGATTCACGCTTGCAGATCACGCAGTTGTCAGAGCTGCTTGGTTACGCCGAGCTGGGTGCGTTCACGCGCGCCTTTACGCGCTGGTTCGGGGTGCCGCCGTCGGTGTGGCGGGCGAGCCAGTAGACCCGTCCCGCCGGCACGCTCAACTGTTGTGCTTGAACGGATTCAGGCTGCGACCCAGTGCATACCGGACTGATACCGGCAGCGGCAACATGGACGCCGCGACAATCTTGTTGACCGCGCCGGGCACGCACACCGGCTTGCCTGTCATCACCGCCTGCCAGCCTTCACGCACCACTTCGTCTGCCTGTTGCCAGAGAATGCCGGGCAAATTGTCGGCCTGATCACGGGTATCCATCACGTCGTGAAATTCCGTGCGGGTGAAACCCGGGCACAGGGCCGTGACATGAATGCCCTGCGGCTTGAGCTCCATGTCCAGTGACTGCGACATGTTAAGCACATAACTTTTGATGCCGGTGTACAGCAGGCTGGCACCCGGCGGTGCCAGCGCGGCAATCGACGACAGGTTGATGATGCGTCCCCAGCTGCGCGCCTGCATGCCGGGGAGCACGCGATGGCAGAGCTCGGTCAGGCTGGTGATCATCAGCTGGATGTCTGCGGCGTGCTTGTCCCAGGGGGTACTGGCGAACGGGTCCTTGCCTGACAGGCCGGCATTATTGATCAGCACATCGATCGTGATGCCGTTATTGCTGGCGTAATCGATGATCGCCGCCGGCGCCTGCGCATCAGTCAGGTCGGCGGCAAAGCTGTGGCATTGCACGCCGTGTTGTTCAGTCAGTTCCGCGGCCAGTTCGGCAAGCCGGTCCGCGCGGCGCGCAACCAGCAACAGGTCATAGCCTTCGCTGGCAAGCTGCCGCGCGAAGGCGGCGCCAATGCCGGCGGAGGCGCCGGTAATCAGGGCAGTGCGACGGATATCGTTCATGGCGTTCTCACTGGGTAAGGGGCGCCGGAAGTTCGCGCGCGCCGGGTTGAAAGTGTTTGCGTTCACGGCCGATATCGCCGCAATAGTCCGCCTGCGGACCGACCAGCACAAAGGGGTAGGGAATGCGGCGCATGGCGTCGGTGAAGCCGTACGTGCCCAGGCCGAGATAGAGCCCCGGCGTGACCCGACGGATTTCGTCGACCATATGAATGTCGCCGCACAGCGAATGGAAGTGGCGATACACCAGCTGATAGGCCGGGCGGCCGTCAAAACGTGAGGGCGCGATACGGGTTTTCATCGGATAGCGCTGCACCGTCGTGCCGCGCACCTGAAAGCGGTTGTAGCCGCGGCCATGGTCCGCATCCACCGGGCGGAACGCCTTGCACAGCCACTGCTGCCATGGATTGGCGAGCACCACCTTGCCAACCTGCCGGGCTAACCAGGTCGGTTGGGCGAGCAGGCGGGCGGCGTATTCACCGTGCATTTCGTCGATAGCCGGCGCGTCCAGCTGCGTGAATAACGCCATCAGGTCGGCGTGGCTGCAGTTTGCCAGCGACTGTTCGGTCTCTTGCATGGGGCCTCCTCGGGCAGGCGATGGCGGGCATCCTACCTTTGTCTTGAATAGTATTCAAGATGATTTAGACTGGTCGCCGACCGTGGCGCCCGCCACGGGTTTGTCAGAGGACAGGTGCATGCCCCGCAATCGACGCGATCAGGATCGGGATAGCAAACGTGATGAGATAGTTGCCGCGGCGCGCGCGTTGTTTGTCGCCGATGGTTTCGATGCCACCGCCATGAGCCGGCTGGCGGCAACGGCAGGGGTCGCGCCAAATACCATCTACTGGTACTTCAAGGACAAGGACGACCTGTTGGCGGCGGTGCTCGATGGCGAATTTGCCAGCGGCATGGATGAGTATCTGCAACAGCGCTTTGCCAATCTCGGCGAACGCGTGCTGTGGGTGGCGCAGCGGTTGCAGCAGGTCAGTGGTTTGATCAACACAGTCCATGCACGGGTGGCATTCTCCGATACCGTGCGCGTATTGCACGATCGCTTTCATGCCATCACTGAAGCCTTGCTGCGGGCAGAGTTGCTGAATCAGGGCATGCGCGCAGAGCGCGCCGATGCCTGGGTCAAGATCTGTGTGTTTACGGTGGAAGGGTTGCTCTCGCATGATTTGTCGGCGCAGCAGCAGCGAGACATCTGCATGGCGCTGGTGCCAGCCTGAGCATCAGTACAGCATTTTCAGGCGTGTGGTCGCATAGATTTTTTGATAGCTGCCGTCGTTAATCAGTTCGATGATGGCATTGTCGAAATGCTTGCGCAGCGACTCGCCCTCAGCCGTATGCTTGAAGCGGAATGCCAGGTTGGTGTTGCCGAACTCGTCCCCGTATTGCAGTGCCGTGGCATACTCGGGATTGGTCATCAGCGCTTCGATATCAGTCAGGTATTCCAGCGTGGCATCCAGCCGCCCGGACAGCACCTTGTTGATGTTCTGTTGCAGGGAGCCGGCGGCATCCTGTTTGATGTCCGCAGTGTGAGCCAACGCATCGGGATAAAAGCGTCCGCGAATGGTGCCCACGGTCAACCCGCCCAGATCCTCAATGCGGTGATAAAGTTTGTTGCCCGCGCGTGTCACCACGACAAATCCGCCGGTCGCCGCCACCGGCATGCCGGTCATTGTGCCATCAATCTGTTCGTACTCTATTTCGGGAAACAGCGCGGCGTTCTGGCGCTCGCCAAAAATCTGTTGGGCGCGGGGCCAGGCGCTAAACACCTCCACCCGACAGTCAAAGTTATGTCCCAGCAAGCGCGCGGCGAGCAGGTTCGCCAAGGCTTCGTTGGCCTGATTCAGGGCGGCCTCACTGGTTGGGCCGAGAACGATATGGCAGGGCTGTCTTGCCCGGCCGTCATTGCCGCCGGCAATCGCCGCAGTGCCAGCAACGATGAGCAGCAGCATGGCCACGATGCGCGGACCAATCTGCCTGCCGGTGTGAACAACAATGCTGCGGTATGCCATCTGGTCTGATCTCGCTGGCGGTGAGCACCCCAGCATACAGGTTCAGATCGCCATTTTACATTTGTGCCGTGAGCACGCATCCACGTGACCCGATCCACAGTCCTGGCAATCAGTACAGGGCGGAGGGCAAAAATACGCGCTCTGTCCGATGGGTGCAGCACTTCGCTCTGGCACAATCCGCCCGTTATTCCCACATGGAAGAGGTGTTTATGGCTGTCATAGTGCGGGGCGCGATCGTCCTGTTGTTCACATTGCTGGTGTCGGCGTGTGGTGGAGGCGGCGGTGACGACGCCGCCGCGGCGACGTCGGCGTCATCGCAATGGAGTGATTTCAACTGGGATGAGACCAACTGGGAGTAAAGCGCATGAAGCAGGCATGGAAGTATCTCATCGTGCTGGCGTTGTGCCCGCTGGTGGCGAGCGCGGGACAGGTCACCGGCTTAACCACCTTTGTGTCGGGCACACCAGCACTTGCCAGTGAAGTGAATGGCAATTTCACTGCAGTGAGCACTGCAGTGAACGAAAACGATAGCCGTATTCTGGCGCTGGAAGCCGACGGCGCCGTGTCAGTGTCGGTGTTCGGTTTTATCGAGTTCTTTGGCAACCTGAACGAAAACAGCGGTTGCCAGCTGGCGCGGTTGTCCAACTATGCATTTTTCTACGCGGCCAACCGCAGCTGTACCGCAATCGCCAATCTCAGCCTGCCCGATGGCGTGACATTGCAAACCGTGTCTTGCCTGGTGGATGACAGCGTGTCAGACGGTGGCGATCCGCAAATCTATCCGCTGTCGCTGCGACGCCAGAATTTGCAAACCGGCGCCATAGATACGATTAACGAAACCATTCCCGGTTCAACCAGTACCGGTATGCAGACGCTCAGTGGCGGTATCACACCGAGCAGCGCGCTGGTCGACAATGGTCAGTACAGTTATGCGCTGTCGTTGCAGATTGGCACGCCGGATCCGGTGTCGGGACTTGAGCCGTTGAAATTCTACGGTTGTTCCGTGGGGTATAGCCGTTAAGGCAGTCAGGTCGGTACAACATCATCGGCGATGAATGTTGTACCGACTGTATGTCAGGCGGCAATCAATCACGGCTGTTTTTATCTTTTTTCTTGTCCTTTCTGGCTTCGTCAGCGGCTGCGTTGTCCGTCTTCTCTTGTTTGTCGGCTTTTTCTGTCGCCTTTGCATCGTCCGCATCTACTGGTTTGCGGGTGTCTGGTGTCACGACCGTGGCTGCAGGCGTTTCCGCTACGCGCTCAGCCGCTGCGGAACTGTGGCCAGCGGCACGCGGTGGTGCCGCTGGCGTGGGCGCGTTGTCCACCTTGCCTGCATTGGCGTGGCCCCTGTTGGCAGAGGTTGCCGCACCAGGCCGCGTATAAGTGGCGGTTTCTTTTTCCTGACCCCGGGAAGGTTTGGCGGTGACGGCAGGCGGCGTGTCGCTGCGTGCGGCGGTAGCCTCGTCAGTGGCGGACGTTTCTGCAGTGTCACGGTTTAACCGGGACTGGTCAGACGCGTGTGCTTGACCGGTGGCGCTGGCGGCGGGCGTAACGTTATGGTCTCGGCCGCCGCGATGGTTGTCGGCTTTGTCGTCGTGTGCGATGTCGTTCTGCGCGCGTTGCTCACGTGCGTTGCGTTTGTCCGCCTTGTCCTGTTTGGCCTGGTCTTTTTTGTCGTGCTTGTGCTGGCGATCTTCATCGCGGTGATCCGGTCGCGTGGTGGTTGCGGTTTGCGCCGGCGCAGAGGCACTCTGGCCATTTGCAGTCGGCGTAACACCCGCGGCCACCAGTTTGTCCATCACCGCCCGATGATGCCCCTGATTGGCAAGCAGATAGGGTGTCTGGCCATTCGGATTGCGGTAGTGCGGGTCGGCGCCCTTATTCAGTAATTGCGTCACCAACCAGGTATTGCCAAGGCTGGCCGCTGCCAGCAGCGGTGTTTCCTGGCTGCCCTGGTAATGGCAACTCAGATTCGGATTGGCGCCGGCATCCAGCAGCAGGCGCGTCAGGGTGTAGTTGCGATTTCGCACTGCCACACACAGTGGCGTACGTGGGCCATGGGCGGGGTCGTCGCCGAACTGGTTCGGGTCAGCGCCCTGTTGCAACTGTTGCGTCACCGCCGCCTGGTCGCCACGCACCACCAGCAGGTACAGGCTGGTTTGCGTCGTGGTCTGGCTCTGGTAGGTCTGGGTAATGCGGGTAGTGGTAGCCGGTGCCGGCGCGTGTACCACGCGGGTGGGGGTAACGCCGCTATGCTGTGCCGGCACGATATTGATGGTGCAACCGCTGATCATCGCGGCGCTCAACAGGCTGATCCCGATGCGAAGACGCATGCCGACCTCTCCCTTGTGATTGTTATTTGTCGCGTTGCCGTCCTGATGACATCGCGTTATGACAGCTCCAGCCTGTCAGCCAAATGTGCAACAAATATTCAGCAATTCGTCATCAAGGGTGCACCCGGACGGGCGGCGCGACGATACCGCCGGTACGTTGCCTGCGGCCGATTATCTTCTCGTGCACAGCCCCCGATCTGAAAGCGGCGCGGGCGAGTACAGCGTCAGCCGGGGTTAGTAGCGGAAATAAACCAGGTGCTTGACGGTGCCCAGACACCGCGCTCGCTGCAGTACTGACCCAGCACGTCCTTGAGCGCATCTACCACCTGTGGACGCAGGCGTACACCTTCGTCACCGGCCAGACGCATGATCTCGCCGGCCGGGCCCAGCGTCATGGCGAACTCCACCGCTTCGTCGAGGTTGTGGCCAATGCAGATATCCGCATCAAAGCGCTCAAAACCGACTTGCCGGAAACCGACACTGGTGAGCATGCTGCTGACCATGTCCGGGCCGGACATGGAGAAAGGGCCGGGGCCACAATGCACCTGATCGGTGTTGTCGTGGGCCACCACCGGCACGATCTGCCTGACCCGTTGTTCGGCTTCGAACACCCAGGGATTGTCTTCGCGCTTGCGCCAGACAATTTGCGTGAAGCACGCGCCGGGTTTGAGGGCACGACGAATGTTGGCCATGGCGGCGCCGGGCAGGCTGAAAAACATGGTGCCGAAGCGCGCAAAGGCAGCGTCGTACGGACCGTTCAGGTCATCGCTCTGGGCGTCGGCAGTAAAGAAGCTGGCGTTGGCAATGCCTTCGGCCTGGGCACTGCACTGGCACTCGGCAATAAAGTTACTGGCGCAGTCCATACCCACGGCCTGTCCCTGCTCGCCGACCAGTGCGGCGATCCGCAGTGTGCTGTCACCGAAGCCACAGCCAACATCCAGTACCCGATCTCCCGGCTTGAACGGTGCGCGTGCCAGCAGCTCGTCGCTGTGCGCAGACAAGCCGTGTACCAGCAGGTGCTTGAAGCGGCTGAACTTGTCAAACAGCACGGTATTCCAAGCCTCTACGATGATGTCGTTGTCGTGCATGGCGATGACTCAATAATGGGGTGAGCTAATCGTAGCAGCGCAGGCAGGCGGGCAATACTGAAACGCCATGCCGGTGGCGCAGGCACAAGTATCCGTGCCGCGGAATTTCCGCGGCACGGCGGGCGCGTCGCGCCAGAGCGTTATTTTTTCTTGCGCGAGGCCACCGGCACCATGATGTGTGCGTAGGGCGTGTTTTTCCACATCACGTAGGGCCCGCCATTATTCGGATCACTGGAGATCCCTTCCAGCATGGCCTTGTCGGGCACGATGATCATCAGATGCGGGCCTTCTTCCACCCAGGGCTCGCCGACATCCCGTGTGGTGTCGTAGGGGTCATCGTTGTTGGTGGGGATATCGCCGTTGAGCATGTAGGAGATGCCGATCGTGTCAGTGCTGAACGGCTGCTTGTTCGAGAGCGCCTGCATCATCGCCATCCAGACAGCGTCATTACACATTGGAATCTTGTCGCCGGACATCACCGACGGCATGCAGGTCCAACCGTTCGTGCCTTTGCGCAATAGCGTGCCATCGGTATCCATAATCATGGCTTGAGCGCTGACGGTTTCCGGCGCTGCCTGCATGGCGCGCTGAATTTTGGCGGCGCTGGATTCCTGTGCGATCACAGCGGCACTGAACAGGCACAGGGTGAGGGACAGGGCAACGGGGAGATTGCGTGGGGTCCTCATGGAACTCTCCTTGATCAGGGTGATCCGCGACAGAGCGGGTACTGACCCTACGCCTGTGGGGCGCACATAACATTGTTTTCATCTGCCTGTTGTTATGCGGCCGACGCACCGCTTGTGTCTGCACGCCATAGCAGGTGCCAACGTCCGCGATGGCATTTTCTTGATGCGCATCAATATCCCTCTGCCATGGGCGGTGCAGGCTGGGGGCCTGTTGATAATTACCGCGGAGAAAAACGATGAAAGGATTCAAGACAATGCTTGGTGCCAGCATGCTGGTGATGTCCTTGCCACTGATGGCGGCCAAGGACGGCGGGCAGCCCGGCATGCAGGGCGGCATGATGGAAGGCGGCATGATGGGCGCAGGCATGATGGATATGCCGATGATGCGTGAGCATATGGAATCCATGCAGCAGCACATGAAGGAGATGTCCAGCGATGCCGATATGGAAACCCGCATGGCGCAGATGCAAGAGCATATGAAGAAAATGCAGAAGCATATGGAAATGATGCAGCACATGATGGAAATGATGCATGGTGAGGGTGATATGCCGATGCAGGACATGCAGATGCCTGACGGCATGCAGGGCAAGGACAAGAAAAAGTAACGTCATCGCTGTACTGGAGCGCGCTGACGGCAGGGGCCAGAAAGGCACACGCAGGGGGGGTTGGCAGGGCGAGCCTGGTGTCCTGCGGCACCGCTTGACCTGAGAGTTACCCCAAGGTTTGACACTGGCACCAGTGACACTTTTGGAGCCAGAACATGGAACACCATACCTTGCATTTCAACGTCACCGGGATGCGCTGCGGCGGTTGTGCCAACAAGGTACGCCGTCGTCTCGGTGAGATAACCGGCGTGCACTTTGTTGAGGTGGACGTCGCCGGCGGCCGTGTCAGCGTGGCGCAGGACAAGGTTGACGCGGCCGAGCTGGTCGCGGCGATCAATGAACTGGGTTTTCAGGCGACGCCGCAGCATGACAGCCATCCCGACGATCAGCCACCGGCAGACGCTGCTGAGGCAGATGCGTGCCCGCTTCCCGAGGCAGACGCAAACACTGACGGTGTGCAACTCGCCATCAGTGGTGCCACCTGCGCCAGTTGTGTACGCACCATTGAGAAGGCGCTGTCCTCAGTGCCCGGTGTCAGCCATGCCAGCATGAACCTCGCTGACCACAGTGCCCATGTCACCGGTGCCGCCGATCCCCAGGCATTGATCGATGCGGTGCAGGCCGTGGGTTACGGTGCGCGCACGGTGGACGACGAAGAAGATGTGGATGCGGCCCGTGATGCTGCAGAAGCAAAACACTATCGGCTACTGCTGCGCGACATGACGCTGGCGTTGGCGCTGGGAGCGCCGATGATGGCGTGGGGCTTGCTTGGCGGCACCATGATGGTAGAGCCGCGCAGTGCCAGCCAGTGGGGCTGGCTGGCCGCCGGCATACTGACGCTGGCGGTGCTGGTCACCGCTGGCGGACGTTTCTTTGTCGGCGCCTGGAAAGCCTTTGTTCACCATAATGCCAACATGGACACCCTGATTGCGGTCGGTACCGGCACGGCCTGGCTGTATTCCATGGTCGTCGTGCTGGCGCCGACATTGCTGCCGCATGAAGCGCGACACGTCTATTTTGAAGCCTCGGCCATGATCATCGGCCTGATCAATCTTGGTCTGGCGCTGGAATTACGCGCCCGCGGCAAGGCCAGTCAGGCGATACGCCGTTTGCTTGATCTACGCGCGAAAACGGCGCGGGTCATTGATGACGCGGGTAACGAATCAGACATACCGGTGGCACAGGTACGCGTGGGCCAGAAAATTCGCGTGCGTCCCGGTGAAAAAATTGCCGTGGATGGCGAAGTCGAAAGCGGTGACAGCTATCTGGATGAATCCATGCTCACCGGTGAGCCCATGGCAGTGCGCAAGCAGGCGGGCGACAAGGTTTCTGCGGGCACCATGAATCAACAAGGTTCTCTGGTTTACCGGGCGGTGCGCGTGGGCAAACACACAGCGCTGTCACAGATTATCGCGCTGGTGAAGAAAGCGCAGGGTTCACGCCCTCCGATTGGCCGGTTGGCCGACCAGATCTCTGCGGTGTTCGTACCGGCAGTGATGCTGATCGCTATCGCCGCGGCGTTGGTCTGGTTCAATCTGGGGCCTGCACCGCAGGGCGTCTACGCGCTGGTGGTGCTGACTACGGTGCTGATTATTGCCTGTCCCTGTGCCCTGGGTCTGGCGACGCCGATGTCGGTGATGGTGGGTGTGGGCAAGGCGGCTGAAGCCGGCATTCTGATTCGCGAGGGCGCGGCGCTGCAAAAAGCATCGACCTTGAAAGTGATTGCCCTCGACAAGACCGGCACCATCACCGAAGGCAAGCCGTCCGTTACCCAGGTGATGCCGTTGGCGGACCTGTCTGAGCAGGAACTGCTGCGTCTTGCCGGCGCACTGGAGCAAGGCTCCGAACATCCACTGGCGCAGGCGGTGGTGCAAGCGGCGACCGGTAACTTGCCGGCGGTGGACAACTTCGAAGCGCTTAACGGGCAGGGCGTGCGTGCTGAGCTTGACGGTACATCGCTGGTGCTCGGCAATCACAAGTGGCTGACGTCACTGGGCGTGCCGATGCAGACGGCGGATGAAGCCACGCGCGCAATTACTGAGCAGGCGGGCACGCCCCTGTACCTGGCCCGTGATGGCAAATTGCTCGGCGTGCTCGGCGTTACCGATCGCATCAAGACCGATGCCAAGGCGGCGATTGCGCGCATGCACAAGCAGGGACTGCAGGTGGTGATGATCACCGGAGATATCACCAGCACGGCGCAGGCCATCGCCAGACAGGCGGGTATTGATCAGGTCATTGCAGAGGTCATGCCTTCGGACAAGGCGGCGCACATTCGCGCCTTGCGTGCAAAATTTGGTGAAGTGGCAATGGTCGGTGACGGTATCAATGATGCGCCGGCGCTGGCGGAAGCTGATGTCGGCTTTGCCATTGGTACCGGCACGGACGTTGCGATTGAAAGTGCGTCGGTGACGCTGATGCGTGGGTCCTTGCACAGTGTGGTGGACGCGATTGCGATTTCACGGGCGACGGTACGCAATATCCGTGAAAACCTGTTCGGTGCCTTTCTGTATAACACCCTCGGTGTGCCGGTGGCCGCCGGTGTCCTGTATCCGCTCACGGGAATGTTGCTGAGCCCGGTAGTGGCTGGCGCTGCCATGTCACTGTCGTCGGTGACAGTGGTGGCGAATGCAAATCGTCTGAGACTTTTCCGTGCCAATCGCACGCAGGAGGCTGTATGAGTACGCTGTTGATCAATATCGTCGGTGTGTTGGCGATGCTGGCGATTGTCTGGTGGTTCTGGCTCTGGAAGCCTGGCAAGGGGACGCAACTCGTGGCCGGCAGTGTCGACGTGGAAGTTGCCAACGGCACCTACTCGCCGGCAGTGATTGATGTGCGTGCCGGTGAGGCGCTGACACTGAATCTGCTGCGCACCGACGCCAGTCCCTGTTCTGAATACTTCATCATTGATGGACTGGATGTGTCGGCGCAGTTGCCGATCAATCGGGAGTATCCGCTGCGCTTACCACCACTGAGCGCCGGTGAGTACCGCATGCATTGCCAGATGAACATGTATCAGGGGTTGCTGCGCGTGCAGGGCTGAACACATCGCCGGCCGCCTTGTGTCAGGTGGCCGGCGTGCAGCCGCGTCGGTCGTGTTACGTTTCTGTCAGTGTGTTCATCACGCCGTGGCTTTATGATGGCGCCTCCAGTATCGATCAGGCGACAGTATGAGCAGCACCGGCCAGGCAGTGTTTCCGCAGCGCGGTAACGGCGTTTCCCGCGCAATCGGCAAAGGATTCCTGCACATGTTCGGCTGGCGGCTGGCAAATGCGTTTCCAAGTGTGCCCAAGGGCGTCGTCATCGGTGGCCCGCACACCTCCAACTGGGACGGCATTTTTACCTTTGCTGCCATGATCCAGATTGGACTGGATGCGCACCTGATGATGAAAGACAGTGCCTTCAACGGGCCCCATGGACGTTTTTTGCGCTGGCTTGGCGCGGTACCAATCGATCGCAGCAAGGCCGGTGGTGTGGTCGAGCAAAGCGTCGAGCAATTTGCTGGCCGTGACCAATACATGATGATTGTCGCACCAGAAGGTACGCGCGGTGGCGCGGAGCAGTGGAAAAGCGGCTTCTATCACATCGCGCACAAGGCTGGCGTGCCAATCGTCATAGCCACCGCCGATTACCAGAAAAAGGAAATCGCCTTTCCGGCGGTGTTTACGCCAACCGGGGATGTGGCCGGTGACATCCGAAAAATCCAGATGCATTACGCTTGCGTGCACCCGCGTCACCCGGACAGGTTGTCAGCACCGCTCAAGGCATTGCGGGACCAGAACAAGCGCTAGTCTTTCTGCCGGCCCCTAATGGTCGCTGCATACCGCTAGCCTCACGGCGCATCGGTGACCGGAACATCTATCACTTCCAGTGAATAGGTGAGCTTGATCTGGCGTTGTTTGCGCAAGACTGGCAGGCGCGTGACCAGCGCGGGATTGAAGTAATCCCGCAGCATCGCAGGGCGTGGCTCTGACACCAGTGCATCGAGCTGGTCAAGCAACTCCGGGGTGCCTACCAGCGCCAGTTCATCCTGCTTACGAATATTGTGAATCACACAGGGTGCGTGCGTGACGCCCAGATCACGCAACGCATAGGCGCGGTGACTGCCGTTGGTGAGCACCATGCGGCCATTGATATGCACGGCGCTGAGACAATTAATGCCGGTGCCGACAGTCACGCCAAACAAATCGGTGCAATGGCCGTTGGGCTGGAAGCCTTGCAGCACATCGGCGCTGAACAGTTGCTGGTCCAGCACGCGCAGGTCCGCCGAGCGGCTGCTGAATACCACTGCATCGGCGGCCACGCGACTTGCATGCACGTCGGTGACTCTGGCGGCCAGCGGCAAACAGAGTTCGGTGATTCGAGCTTCGTTGGGCGCGTCCGCCAACTCTGTCTTGAGGGCGTTCACGTAAGCCAGATTGATGTGTTTCTGGGTGATCACCAGCCGATCGAGTTCAATTCGGGCAATCACGGCGGGAACCAGTGCATGGGTGCGCTGGAAGACCGCCGAAGCCACCAACGCGTCAGCGTGGGCCTGCTGGGCGGGACTCAGCTGCGTGGCGATATGTTTGTCAGCCGCGCCGGCCTCTTGCTGTTGCAGTGTCTGCACCAGGTCGTTGGCGATGCGCCATTGCTCGGCAATGTCCGCTGGCGGGATGGCGGCGCCGGCATTTTGTGCGGCCATTACGGCCAGGTATTCCAGCATCGGCGGGCGACCCGCCAGAAACAGGTGTTCATCTATCATGCAGTGCTCCGACAAACTGACCGCCCATCCGGACAGACCGGTCCCGATGGTTGAGGGGCTGTGGTAGCTTACCCGTTTTACTGACGTTGATGACCCCCCTGAGGACGTACTATGGCCCCCTTGACTGTCACACCACGGCCGCTTGCTATCGCGGTCGCCGCTGCCTCCAGCCTGCTGACTGCTAACACCGCTCTGGCGGCGGCGCCCTGCACCGCAGGTACCACTTACACCGTCACCACTGAAGCGGGCGATAACTCGGCCGGCTCGCTGCGTGCCGCAATCGAAGCCGCCAATACCAGCACCGCCGGTTGCGACCAGATTGAATTTGCTGGCGGTGTTGCGAATATCGTGCTGCAGGATTCGGTGGTCATCACAGAAAACGTGAATATTGTTGGTCCGGGCGCGGAATCATTGACGGTAAGTTTTCCGGGCGGCACCGCGTTCAGCAGTAGCAGCGCCGATTTCAGTCTGCTGTATCTTTCCGGATTGACGATCGAGAACTCCGCCATTGGCATCAGCCAGACCACCAGTGAGTACACAACGCTGACCGTGGTCGACAGTGTCATCCGTAACAACAGCAGTAACGCTATTTTTACTGACAATGTGCAGTCGGTGGAGCTGAACAACGTCACCATCAGCGGCCATAAGAAGGGTCGGGCGGTGGTTCTGGATTCTTCTGCATCCGCCACCGGCACCACCCTGACGGTGATTGGCTCCAGCTTCCTGAACAACACCAACAGCGGTTCTGCCAGCGGTGGCGCGCTGTATATAGCGTCCGGTCCGTTCGCCACCAATACCATCAGTGGTTCGCTGTTTAGCGGCAACGGCAGTAATGCCACAGAGAGCGGCGGCGCAGTGGCACTGAATTATGTTGGCTATGGTTTTGCCACCAGCAACTTCCGTCTTGAAAATAACACTTTTGCCGGCAACCGGGCGGGCAACGGCGGTGCCGTGTCTGTATACACCGGTGGCGATAGCGATACCCTGAATCTGGTGGTGCGCCAGAACACCTTTGCTGGCAATAGCGCCTCGGCAAAAGGCGGTGCCATCTGGATTGAGGGTACCGGTGACGGCAGTGAACAGCATAATGTTGATATCGAGTCCAGTTCTCTGGTCAGTAACTATGCCACGCAGGGCGGTGGTGGCATCTACGTGGGTGCTGGCGCGGACACCGAGCTGCGCAACACGCTGGTGGCGAAAAATACCAGTGGTGATGGTGATCTGAAAAACATTGCCGGCACGCTGTCGGCGATGAATTACAGCTGGGTGGGTGATAACGGTATCCTCTCGTTTGGCGTCAGCGGCGGCTTGGGTGTTGGCAACGTCTATCCAGGCGACGAAAGCACGCTGGTGATCGGCTCCCTGAATGATAACGGCGGCGAGTTGCCGACGATCGCGGTGGGTGCCGCTAGTCCGCTGGTGGACGCGGGTGATCCAGCGGCCACTGTCGGCAGTGGCGCCGGCCAGATTCTGGCCACTGACCAGCGCGGAGGTACGCGCGTGATCAATGCAGTACTGGATATCGGCGCATTCGAATATGACCCGGCAACCGATGTAGATGTGCCCGAGGTAATCACAGTAGCGAGAAAGTCCGACAGTGGCGGTGGCCTGGCCGGCTTGATGCTCATGATGTTCGCCATGCTCGGCCTGCGTCGTCGTCGGTAAAGGCCTTTTGTGGCGTTTAAAAAGCCGGCCTTTTGGCCGGCTTTTTTTATGCCGCCGACGGCCGGTGACATGGTTATTGATCTGGGTCTATATACGCGCGCTGGCGGCCTGATAGCGTGCTCTGGAATTGCAGGGCACAGGGGACGGGCATGAGCATCAGTTGGGGGCCTGAGTACGAAATCGGTATTCGCGTAATCGACAGCCAGCACCAGCGGCTGGTTGATTACATCAATACGCTGGAACGGTTGCTGACACAGCCTGATGCCCGTCTCGGCGTCTCCCGGGTGCTGTACGACCTGATCGACTACACCGAGTCACACTTTGGCTTTGAAGAGGCGCTCATGGCTCAGGCGGGCTATGGTGATCTCGATAGTCATCGGCAAGCGCATGAAAAATTTGTCGCCCGGATAGAAGCCTTGCAGTTACGTCATGATGACGGTGAAGCGGTGGCCGGCGCCCTGATTTCGTTGCTGGAGAAGTGGTTGCTGCAACATATTCTGGTGGAGGATCAGGCCTATACTCTGGAGGTGCGAAGGTGGATAGACAGCATCGGTCTGGAAGGTCTGGGGCGCTGGATTAACGACAACTTTCGCCGGCACTTCCGCCACTCCTGACCGGCTGGCTGGCAGCATCCAATATCGCCAGATGATAGCGCCGGCATTATAGTGGGCGCACTCAAGACTCTCTGGCGGCAGGATTTGCGCGTGACCCATAACGACGGCCTCAGGCTGAACAAGTTCATCAGTGATTCAGGATTTTGCTCGCGTCGTGAGGCTGACGCCTATATCGAGCAGGGCGCGGTGACCGTGAACGGTGAAAAAGCCGGTCTTGGCACGCGAGTGCTGCCCGGTGATGTGGTCAAGGTGGGCTGGCAGAAGATTCGCAACGCCGCGCCAAACAAATCCGACCGCATTTATATCGCCTACAACAAACCGGTTGGTGTCACCTGCACCACCGATCGCGATGTGCCCAACAATATTGTTGATGCGGTGCGCCACAAGGAGCGCGTCTATCCGGTCGGTCGACTTGATAATCAGTCCGAGGGTCTGATCTTCCTTACCAGCGATGGCGATATCGTCAACAAGATACTGCGTGTTGGTAATGCGCATGAAAAAGAGTACGTGGTCACCCTCAACAAACCGATAGCAGGAAATTTTGTTGCCCGCATGTCTGGCGGTATTCCAATGCTCGGTACAGTTACCAAACCTTGCAAGGTGACGGTAATGAGTGAGCTGGTATTCAAGATCATTCTCACCCAGGGATTGAACCGCCAGATTCGTCGCATGTGCGAGTTCCTTGGCTATGAGGTGGTCAAGCTCAAGCGTGTGCGCATCATGTCGGTGAAGCTCGGCACGCTGAAAGTGGGGCAGTGGCGCAATCTTACGGACAAGGAAATGGCCGCCATCAATGCCGCCATTGCTGATTCCGACAACACGGCGACGTCGTCCGCGCCAAAGCGACGACGCAGTACTGCGCCCGCTGCCGCGAGGGCCTCGAGTCCGGCCAAGGCATCAGCGGGCAAGGTTGCGGCTGGCCGAGCGGAGCGCAAACCGGGCGCGTCCCGCGGCGCAGCGGGCAAAGTGCACAAGCCCCCCGCCAAAGGTGGTCGTCGCAAGCCCGGCCGCAGGAAATAGGCGATTGCGGCCCGTTGCCTGAGTGGTTGATGCCGCCGCCCAGGTGATCGGCGGCCGACATGACCCAGATCAAGAATCTCCAAATGGTTACATTGAATAATGTGACAGTTACTGGAGTATGGCGCCTTGCGCCATCGCTGACACTGTCATTCTGGAGATGACCTGATGCTTGAACATATCCATCCCGCCGTGATGCAGGCGCTGAAAAAATGGGGCTTTCTGCTGTTCTGGCTGGCGGTTTTGCCGGTCCTGCCGCTGGCGGCCTATTCCGGCCGCGACACGGGTACGCAGGATTACTGGGCCTGGCTGATCTACTTCACCGTGTTTGGCATTGTGCCGGTACTCGACTATCTGGTCGGTAAGGATCCCACCAATCCGGACGAGGCCACTGACGTTCCCGTGCTCAGTCAGCAAAAAATCTATCGGCTGTTCCCCATGGTGCTGGCCTGTGTATGGCTGGCGGGACTCTACTTTGGCGGCCATATCTATGCCACGGCGGGCTATTCGTTGCTCGGCAAGATCGGCTGGATTTTGTCGATCGGTACGCTCGGTGGCGCCATTGGTATCGTGGTGGCGCATGAGCTGGTGCACAAGGATGAGCGCATTGAAAACTGGCTTGGCGGCTTGTTGCTGTCGAGTGTCTGCTATGCCGGTTTCAAGGTGGAACATATTCGCGGGCACCATGTATTCGTCGCCACCCCGGATGATGGCGCGTCGGCAAATTTCAACGAAAGCCTGTGGCATTTTCTGCCGCGCGCGCTGAAGCATAATTTTCTCACCGCCTGGCAACTGGAAGCGCAGCGTCTCAAGCGCAAGGGCAAATCGCCGCTGAGTGTCTACAACGAGTTGATCTGGTGGTATGCCATCAGTGGGCTGTTTACGCTGTCGTTTTATCTGCTGTGGGGTTGGCAGGGCGCGCTGTTTTTCCTGCTGGTGGGTCTGGTGGCGGGCAGTACTCTGGAAGTGATCAACTATGTTGAGCACTACGGCCTGTACCGACGCATTCTGGAGAATGGAAAATATGAACGCGTGACGCCAGCACACAGCTGGAACTCCAATTATTTCCTTACCAATCTGGCGTTGTTCCAGTTACAGCGGCATAGCGACCACCATGCCTACGGCAAGCGCCGCTATCAGGTGTTGCGTCACTATGAGGACAGCCCGCAGTTGCCCGGTGGTTATGCCGCCATGTATGTGCTGGCGCTGATTCCGCCGCTGTGGAAAAAAGTCATGAACCCGCGTGTCGAGGCCTACTATCAGGGAGAAATGGACCAGCTGTTCCGTGAGCGGCCGCGGGTTAACAATATCGTGACGAGTTAACCGTGCTTCGCCTTGCCTGTTCTGCCCCGCCTGAGTTTCCGGCGGGGCTTTGTTTAGGGTCCGGTCAAAACTGGTAGCCGCCTTGCGGTGCCGAAGGATGACGCGGCGGTACCGTGATCAGACGTGTAGTCGTTGAGGGAGTCGCATCTGCCTTGAACGATGGCTGGACGCCCTGCAGCGACGGCGAGGCTAATGGACTGGCACCACTGAACAGCAGCGTAGACAGAAGTAGCAGGCGTTGTGTGTGGCGCATGATCGGCTCTCCTTGTGCCGCAGCAAGTGCGTGACAGCATCAGACTGGCAGTAAAAGGTGCAGCAAATGTGCACAAATCTGGGAGGTTTTGTAGCGCCTCCCCCGGGCGGAGGAGGCGGGACAGGTAGTTTTATGCCTCTGCAGGCTGAGCGTCCGCGTCCAGCAGTTCATCCAGCTCCTGTGTCAGCACCACACGATTGCGGCCACTTTCCTTGGCCTTGTAGAGCGCTTCATCGGCAGCCTTGAGCAGGTCATTCATGTCGTCAAGGCCCTCCGCAGGGAAGCAGGCCACGCCGAGGCTGGCGGTCACCGGAATGGTATTGCCGTCGACACGCACGATGGCTTCACTGATTTTCTTGCGCAGCCGTTCGGCAATGTTGGCGGCGTCCCGCAACGATGCGCCTGGCAGCAACACGGCAAACTCCTCGCCGCCATAACGACCGACCTCATCATACTGGCGGGCGTTTTCCATCATGATCCTGGACGCCTCCACCAGCACCGCATCACCGGCGTGGTGGCCCCAGGTGTCGTTGATACGTTTGAAGTGATCCAGGTCAAGCATGATGCAGGCCAATGCGGCCTTGGGTGTGGTCGACTGGCGTTGCAGGCGTGCCAGCTCTTCATGGCCACGCTGGATAAAGGAACTGCGATTGGTGAGGCGTGTAAGGCCATCGATGGTGGACATTTCCCGATACAGGTTTTCGCGCTCGACCCAGCGGCGCACGGCGAGAATACACAGGTAAATCAGCGCCGAAAGTATGCCGGCAATCACCGCGCGACCCACCAGCCAGCCAATCACCGGTTTGCCATCGGTGCCCACCAGCGACAGTTCCATCAGTGGGGCAAATTTCGTGGCGCCGGAGAAATCTGCCCAGCCCATCAGGATTTCGGTGGGAATCACAAACCAGTAGCAGAACCGGATCTTGTCAACGTTGGCCAGTGCCGAGGTGATATTGACGCCCAGAAACAGCAGCAACAAACCTTCGGCAAAGTGCGCGCCGGTGGCATAGCCGCTTGCCATGACGGTGATGATATAGCCGCCGATGATGACGTTTTCGAACATCGGCCAGTCGGCGTTGTGACGCCGGCGTTTGATCGCCATGGCGATCATACTACCCAGCACCAGAATGTGTATCGCGTACAGGGTCAGCAGCGCTTGCATAATCGCGGCGTTGAAATATTCCGGCGCCAGCCAGTTGGCCCACAGCAGGCCGATGCCGAAACAACCGGGCGCCAGCAGCACCAGGCTGCCAAGCAGGATAAAGCGGTCGATGGGTTGCCAGTCCATGGGGTTGGACATCCAGAAGGGGCGTTCTACGAGCTCGGGATTATTGGTGTGCTCAGCCTTTTCCATGCCGATTCCTTGTTAACAGGCTTTATTGTTATTGCGTCATGCACAGATCCTTCAGCCCCCTCTCCCTGTGAGCCGTGATAGCAAAGTTATATCAGTGCGTTGAGGATGGGAACGGCACCGGAGTCAGTGGGTGCTATCGCCAGATCAAAGGTATCGAGGTGCATCAGGATGGGTACCATGGTACAGGTGTGTCTCGTATGGCGATAAGGCAAAGACAATTTTGCTGCTATCCTGCGCCCAGCCGCCATCTGTTCATCGCAAGGAGCCCATTATGGAAAAGCTGGCACATACCTCCCGACTGGCCATGGCGTTTGCGCTGGTGTGCCTGTCGGCGGCACTGGTCTATTTCAGCCATGCATTGATCGTGGTGATGCAAGGCTTGCCGCAAACGCTGGACCGGCTGGAGCAGAATTCCGCGGTGCTGGAGCCGGTGCTCAACCAGACCGGCGCGATTGTTGCGATGCTGCCACAGGTGCTGGCGGAGTCGGAAAAGATTCGCGAGCAGGTGCCGGCGATACTCGATGAAGTCGCGGCGACGCGGGCACTGGTGCCGGACGTGCTGGCGCGGGTCGATGGTGTGCGGGCGGATCTGCCGCAGGTATTGGCGGAGGTTGAAGCGGTGCGTACCGAGGTGGTGCCGCCGCTGCTGGCGGAATCGGCGGCGGTGCGTGAGCAGGTGCCGGTGACGCTGACACGCCTGGAAGCCTTGGTCGCCCGGGCGGACAGCATTGCCAAGAATGCTGGCGAGGAGGCGGTCAGCGGCTTCTTTACCGGCATCGTCAAAACGCCGATCACACTGCTCAGTGATATGGGCAGTAAGCTGATTCCGGACACCACCGGCGCCAGTGAGGCGGACCGCAAACAGGTGATTGCACTGATCAGCGAGATGGCCAGTCAGGGCCAGGTCGGTGTCACGCGCAGTTTCAGCAATAGCAAAACCGACTTTTCCGCCGACGTCACCATCGGTGAGCAAGTCCAGCATGGCGAGCAGTCATGCTATGCGGTCAAGGTGCTGTCGCAGCGCAAGCGCGAGAAGACAGTGACCACCAACGTGGACATCTGCCAGCAGTCCGACGGCAGCTGGAAGTTTGCAAAATAACACCCGGATCAGTTTGACCCGCTGTCGGGGCGTCGCTAGATTCACCGGCATTGTCTGACCGCCGTGAGCTTGACCAAGGATCACCTGCATGAAAGCGATGACCGACTCCATTGTGCTGCTGCGCATGGCCTATCAGGCGATGCAGGCTGCCGGTGTCGATGCGGATCAGGTGCTGGCGCGGGTCGGCGCCAGTCCGCAGGTGATGGACGCGCCGGAGTTGCGTACACCGCATGATCTGCAGGAGGCCTTCTGGCAAGCGGTGGAGGATGTCTCTGGCGATCCGTGCATTGGTTTGCGCATGGGCATGCATATGCCGGTGTATCACGGTCAGGTGCTGGAGTACCTGTTCCTGTCCAGTCCGACCTTTGGCGAAGGGCTGAAACGTGGCATCAAATATCAACGTCTGGTCAGTGATGCCGCCAACGGTCGTTTGCTGGTGGAAGGTGATCGCGCCTGTATCCAGCAGAAACTGTGGAGCCGCAAGCTGGCGCACCTGACTGACTGTATGGTGATCGGGCTGGTGCGTTTTTTTTCGTTTGTCACCGATGGTGCGTTTCAGCCTCTGGAGATTCATGTCAATCACGCGCCCAAGGCGTCGCCGGAACAGTATCAGCGCCTGTTTGGTTGTCCGGTGGTGTTCGAACAGGACTGCATGCGGCTGTATTTTGATGCCGCCTTGCTGGCGTTGCCATCGCCACATCATGAGCCGGCGCTGTTTCAGGCGCACTCGGATATCGCCTCCAGCAAGATGGCGGCACTGGAGCGTAATGATCTGGTGGAGCGGGTCACGGCACTGATCGCCGAGTTGCTGGAGTCTGGCGAGGCCAATGTCGAGGCGGTGGCACAACGGCTGAATTTGCCGCCACGCAAATTACGCACCCAGCTTGCGTCGGCGGGCACCAACTTCAACGAGCTGCTCGGCGATTACCGTTGCCGTCTGGCCAAACGTTTGCTTGGCGGTACGGATGAATCGATTGAAGAAATTGTCTATCTGACCGGCTTTGCCGAACCGCCGACCTTCTATCGCGCATTCAAACGCTGGACCGGCATGACGCCGGCGGAATATCGACAGCGCAAACGCGCAGTATCTTGAGCGGCACACGGGAGCGTTCATGCGAGCAATGAGTGGCGATGTGGTCGCGCGGCCGATCAATTGGTCGGTGTTGCGTACCCTGTTTCCCTATCTGCTGGAATTTCGTGGCCGCATTGCGCTGGCAGTGATCTGTCTGGTGCTGGCCAAGTTGGCCAGCGTGGTGCTGCCATTTATTCTCAAGCATATTGTCGATGTGCTCGACGCTGATGGCGCCGATGCACTGATCCTGCTGCCGTTGGGGTTGCTGCTGGCCTATGGACTGGTGCGCTTTTCCAATGTGCTGTTTGGTGAGCTGCGTGACACCCTGTTCGGCCGCGTCACCGAGCGCGCCATGCGCCGGGTGGGATTGACGGTATTCCGGCACCTGCATGCGCTGGATCTGGATTTTCATCTGAATCGCCGCACCGGCGGCCTGTCGCGGGATATCGAGCGCGGCACCAATGGCATCAGCTTTCTGCTGCGCTTCATGGTATTCAATATCCTGCCCACCTTGATCGAGATCGGTATGGTGATCGGTGTGCTGCTGTGGAACTACGACGCCTGGTTCGCGCTGATCGTGTTGCTCTCGGTGTGTGCCTATATCGGCTTCTCGGTATTCGCCACCGAATGGCGGCTGGAGTTTATCCGTCAAGCCAACCAGGCCGAGTCGTCAAGCAGTACGCGCGCTATCGACAGCCTGCTCAACTACGAAACCGTCAAGTATTTCACCAACGAAGAATACGAAGCGCAGAACTATGACGTTAATCTGGCGCAGTGGGAGCAGGCGCGACGCAAGAACCGGTTGTCATTGTTTGCATTGAACGGCGGGCAGTCGCTGATTATTGCGCTGGCCATGACGGCGGCCATGGTGCTGGCGGCACTACGTGTGACCCAGGGGAGTATGACGCTGGGTGATTTTGTACTGATCAATGCCTTCATGATGCAGATTTTCATGCCGCTCAATTTTCTCGGCTTTGTTTACCGTGAAATGAAAGGCTCGATGACCAACATCGAGAACATGTTCGCGCTGCTTGACGTCGCGCCAAGGGTAGCGGATGCGCCGGATGCCACGGAACTGCGTGTGCAGGCTGGCGAGATCCAGTTTGATCAGGTGAAATTTGGCTACTCGGCACAGCGACAGATCCTCAACGGTGTCAGCTTTACTGTGCCCACCTGCAAGAAGATCGCCATTGTTGGCGGCAGTGGAGCAGGCAAGTCAACACTGTTCAAATTGTTGTTCCGTTTCTATGACGTTGACGGCGGCGCTATCCGAATCGACGGGCAGGATATCCGCCATGTGACGCAGGCTTCCTTGCGCAAGGCCATTGGTGTGGTGCCGCAGGACACCGTTCTGTTCAACACCAGCCTGTTCGAGAATGTCCGTTATGGTTGCATCGATGCGGATGATCAACAGGTATGGCAGGCGATCAAGTTGGCGCATCTGTCTGATTTCATCGAACAGTTGCCGGACAAGCAGCACACCCTGGTCGGCGAGCGCGGACTGAAGTTGTCCGGCGGCGAAAAACAACGCGTCGCCATTGCCCGGGCGCTGTTAAAGCAGCCGCCAATCATGGTTTTTGATGAGGCCACCTCGTCCCTCGACAGTCATTCCGAGAAGCTGATTCTGGATGCAATTGAGACCATCGCTCACCGGCAGACGACGCTGGTGATCGCACATCGTCTGTCCACCATCAAGGACGCCGACCAGATACTGGTGCTGGAGGCCGGTGAAGTGGTCGAGCAAGGTACGCATGCTGCATTGCTGGCGCGTGCCGGTCGTTACGCCAGATTGTGGGCGATTCAACAGCAGCAATCCGGTTAGCTCTCAGACCCGTGCTTTGCTGGCGTTGATTATCAGGTCAACAGGAATATTTTTGTGACTGGCCCATCCTGATCTGAGCCTAATGTCTTAATCGCCTGCAAACCGATACAAATCAATTCGATAGCCGCTTTCGATATCGCCCATTGATGCGCTTTTGATGGCATTTTCACGCGTTCTACGCCCATTTCATGTTGCACTTCCAATGCAGGTAACACTGCGCAGCACGCAAACCTGCTAACGTAGTGTGACGACTAACACGACTGGAAACGAGGACAACCATGTTTATCTTGAGCTGCCTGATTCTTGTCACAGTGATTGCGGTATTGCTGTTCAAAGGTGTACAGCTTTTTGCCGCCTCGTGCATTTTCGCCGTGTGTTGGGCGCTGTTGGCATTGCTGTCGCCGGCATTGCAGCACCCGCTGTTATGGTTGCCCGCGCTGGCCGTATTGTTGTTGCTCAATGTGCCAGTGCTACGACGTACGCTGATCAGCAAGCCCGCCTATGCAGCGTTGGGCAAGGTGATGCCACCGATGAGCGACACCGAACGTGAGGCGCTCGACGCCGGCACCACCTGGTGGGACAAGCAGCTGTTCAGCGGCAAGCCGGACTGGCAGGAATTTGATGGCTACCAGTTGCCGGTACTGAACGCCGATGAGCAGGCGTTTCTTGATAATGAAGTGAATCAGCTGTGCGCCATGCTGGACGAGTGGGATATCCATCACCACCGTGGTGATTTGCCCGCGCCGGTCTGGCAGTTCCTCAAGGACAACGGTTTTTTCGCCCTGATTATTCCCAAACAGTACGGCGGTCGCGATTTTTCGCCCTACGCCCAGAGTCGCGTCATGAGCAAGATTGCGACACGTTCCACCACAGCGGCGGTCACGGCAATGGTGCCGAACTCACTCGGCCCGGGTGAGCTGTTGCTCAAGTACGGCACCGATGAGCAGAAAAAGCGTTGGCTGCCAGGTCTGGCGGACGGCAGCGAGATTCCCTGTTTTGGTCTGACCGGGCCGGAGGCGGGTTCTGATGCCGGCGCCATTCCAGATACCGGTGTGGTCTGCAAGGGCGAGCACGAAGGTAAACAGGTCATCGGTATCCGCCTGAATTTCAGCAAGCGCTGGATCACCTTGGCGCCGGTGGCGACGGTGGTCGGGTTGGCATTCAAGCTGTATGACCCGGATGGTCTGATGGGTGATACGAACAAGACCGAGTACGGCATCACCTGTGCGTTGATCCCGGCAGATCATCCTGGCGTCGAGATTGGCCGTCGACACTTGCCGGGTCCGCCGTTCATGAATGGCCCGATCATGGGCGAAAATGTCTTTATTCCTCTGGACTGGATCATCGGTGGCACCGCCATGGCCGGCAAGGGCTGGCGCATGTTGATCGAGTGTCTGGGTGCGGGCCGCGGTGTGTCATTGCCGGCGTTGGCCACTGCCAGTGGTGAGATGGCGTATCGTATGGTCGGTGCCTTCTCACGCATACGCCGTCAGTTCAATACCGAGATCGGCAAGTTTGAAGGTGTGCAGGAAGTCACCGCAGAGATTGCATCGCAGGCCTATACACTCGAAGCGATGCGACATCTGGTGACCAAGGCGCTGGATTACGGTACGCCGTCAATTATCTCGGCAATTGCCAAGTACCATGCCACCGAGAAAATGCGCATGGTGATCAACCACGGCATGGATGTGGTGGGCGGCCGGGCGATCCAGCTGGGTCCGCGGAATTTCCTCGCGCTGGTGTATCAGAGCATTCCGATTGCAATCACCGTCGAAGGCGCCAACATCCTGACCCGCTCGTTGATGATTTTCGGGCAGGGCGCCATGCGTTGCCATCCACATCTGTTCGATGAGCTTGAGGCACTGCAGGCGAGCGACAAGCAGCAGGGTCTGAAACAGTTTGACGGGCATTTTTTTGCCCACGCCGGACACACGCTGGGTAACACCGTGCGCATGCTGGTGCAGGGCGTCAGCGCCGCGCGCTTCAGTCCGGTACCGGCCAGCACGGATGACTGGTCGCGGCGCTGGTATCAGCGCATCAATCAGCTCAGTACTGCGTTTGCTGTCACCTCCGACATGGCGCTGGCCCTGCTCGGCGGCGACCTGAAGCGACGCGAGATGATCAGTGCCCGGCTTGGCGACGTCCTCAGTGAATTGTTTATTTCCTGCAGCGTGCTCAAGTATCGCGCTGCCGGGGCGAGTAACGATGCGGTGGACCTGCATGCCGAGCTGGCATTGCACGACAGTCTGTATCGCGCGCAAGAGGCATTGTTCGGTGTCTACGCCAACTTCCCGTCACGTTTGCCTGCAAGGTTTCTGAAGCGTTTGGCATTTCCTTTTGGTCGCATACTCGCGGCGCCTGCGGATGAACTGAAACGTCAGGTGGCCACACTGATGATGGACGATAACCCGGTGCGCCAGAACCTTGGCGGTTTTGTCTATCAGACCGAGGAACGGGAAGATCCGGTCGGCAGGGTGGAATATACCTACCAGCGATTACTGGACATCGAGCCTGTCTATCACGCCTTCCTGCGCGCAAGCGCGCGCGGTGAACTGCGAGGCGAGAATTTTCGTGCGCGTGCTCAGGATGCTGTCGACAAGGGCGTAGTCAAGCAGTCCGATTTCGATGCGTTGCTGCATTACGAAGAATGCCGCTACGATGCCTTGTTGACGGATGCCTTTGACAAGGAATTTTTTGCTCAATCAACGCACTGATGCCAATGTGACGGCCAATCCGGATTTTTGGTTGGCCGTGGAACTACCATGCGCTGGCTCTGTGCGCGGCATGCTCGAAATTTGCGCAAAACTCACGTGACATTGACGTCACGGGCGTGACCCTTGGGGTCCACTTTAGCCAGAGAAGGAGAACTGATGAGTGATAAAAATGAGTTTATCAACGCATTGAAAAGCAAGATTGATGATGTCGACAAGGAGCTCGACAAAATTGATGTTACCGCTGATCAGGTCAGTGAGAACGTGCGCCACGAAATTGAGAAGCGCAAACTGGATCTGCGCGAAAAGCGTAGCGACCTGAAGAACAAGATCGATGCCGCCTCGGACTCCGCGGAGAGTGCCTGGGGTGAGTTGAAGGGAAACCTGCAGAAGACAGCCGATTCCCTGACCAGGGGTTTGCGTGAGATCAAGGATAAATTGTCCGCCTGATGTTAAAGCACTCACGCAAAAAAAAGCGCCTGCGGGCGCTTTTTTTTGCCTGCAGGGTTGCTATGCGCTTACCGGCGTGTGCCTGTTGCAGCCTGGTGATGGCTGACAAGTCTGCCTCCCTTCGACGACAATAGCGCGAAGCGAGGGGAGTGGCAGTTATGACAGTCGTGATCGGGTTGG
The DNA here is from genome assembly GCA_964389795.1 of uncultured Alcanivoracaceae bacterium. Classification (GTDB taxonomy): domain Bacteria; phylum Pseudomonadota; class Gammaproteobacteria; order Pseudomonadales; family Alcanivoracaceae; genus JARGPN01. The sequence goes on along the minus strand of CAYMEY010000001.1, from coordinate 70,897 downwards.
TTGATCCGAAAAGTCCGACCAATGTGGGCGCTGTATTGCGCGCAGCGGGATGTTATCAGGCCAACGCTGTGCACTTTACCGGTGAGCGCTATCTGCGCGCAGCGAGTTTCCAGACTGACACCAAAAATGTGGTTGAACGCTTGCCTCTGCGTCAGGTTGCTGATTTGCGCGAAGAGCTTCCGGCGGGCATGCGAATTGTCTGTGTGGAATTGGCGGAAGGGGCGATAGCCTTGCCGGCATTTGAACATCCGGAACACGCCTTGTACCTGTTTGGCCCCGAGGATGGCACGCTCGATCAGGCCTTGCTGGATGCCGCCGATGCGGTGGTTTACGTGCCCACAGTGGGCTGTATGAATCTGGCCGCCTCGGTCAATGTGGTGCTCTACGATCGTCTGGCCAAACGCCAGCCGCAGGCCGGCGGCGATGCCCTGATCCGCGCCAGCCGCGATACCAACAACCGTGTCAGGGTGCGGCGCTAGATCTGTCCGGGGTGCTGTCGCTGAGCCAGCCTGGTCACTGCGCTTCTTGCTGTTTGCTGGTTCTGGTGAACGCTTGCAGCAGCAAAAATAGTGCGTCCGGGCCAGTTTTCCGGCCGCAGTGACACTCGCCCCGTGAAGGGCCCCACCGTCCGTCAGCCGATCCTCAAAACTGTCGTTTTGCGCCGATCGAGTCATTGACCAATGTCACGGTTGTCATGGAGGATGTCAGTCAAAGGTATGAGGTAAACAAGATGTTCAGGCATCCCTAAAGGGCGCCTGCACCGGCGCTGCCGGTGACCTGCTTGCACAGGACGTGCGACCACCGGGGGACGGCCGGGGCAGAGACGTCGTTGTGTCACGCGCAACCAGCAGGATAACAATATGAAAGCGATCACTTCGAAACTGCGTCTGGTCAAGGGCAAGCTGGCACAAGGTGTCATGCTTCAGCCACAACGCCGCGATATCAAATTCGATCTGGACCCCGCCATCATCAGTGAGTGGCATTACGCAGCCGGCCCGGTGTTTACCGCTTTCCTGAATACCTTTTCCTCAATCCTGCCGGTTGGTGAGCGTTTCTTTATTGATGCGGTGCGTGCCCATCGCCAGTACATCGATGACCCGCAGCTCAAGCAGGCGGTGACCGCCTTTATCGGTCAGGAAGCCATGCATGGCCGCGAGCATGACGAATACAATCAGGCCTTCTTTGCCAGCGCGCCGCCGGCGGCACGCTTCGAGAAATTTGTCGGCAAGCTGCTCGGCACCCTGACCAAACATGCGCCGCCGGCGTTCTGCCTGAGCGGTACCATCGCGCTGGAACATTTCACTGCCCTGTTAGCCGATGCGGTGCTCAAGGACGAGCGTGTCGCCGCCGGCGCCGATCCCCAGTACGCCGCCATCTGGCGCTGGCATGCTCTGGAGGAAACCGAGCACAAGGCGGTGGCCTATGATGTCTGGGAGGCGGTGATGGGCAAGGGCGTCAAGGCTTACAGCCTGCGCAGCTTTGGCCTGATTGTGGCGACGCTGGTGTTCTGGGGGCTGACCATTCCGACCTTTATTCAGGTGCTGCGCAGTGAAGGCCAGCTCACCAACATGAAAGGCTGGCAGAAATTCTTCGGCTACACCTTTGGTGATATCGGCATGCTGCGTAAGCAGATCGGTAACTATCTGGATTATTTCCGTCCGGACTTCCATCCCTGGGACCACGACAACCGCGCATTCCTGCAGCAGATCGACCAGTTCCTCGCTGAACAACAGGCGGTGGCCTGATACCGGTGTGCTGCCGGCGTAGTATTTGCCCGGCAGCACACTGATGTCGCCCGCCAGCTTTGTCTCCTTGCCACGGCACCGCTAGTATCGGCATTTCGCTAGCGAGTTGGAGGTCACCGTGACCCAGTCATCCCTGTCTTCGCCACGCCTGATCGGTGTGGCGGCCGCGATTGCCGCGCTGGGGCTGTTTCTCAGTCTGGATTTCCTGATCCGCCATAGCACCGCAGCCTGGTACACAGAAGAATATCCGCTGGATCTCGAGATGATCAGCGAAGCGCTGGCTTATTTCGGTTTGCTGCTGGCGGGTGGCCTGTTATTGCGACAGCGCAAGGCCGGGGTGGCGGTGCTGGCCATTGCTGTGCTGAGCTGGATCTATGCGGCGGTGCAAAAAGTCGGCTTTATCTACGTGATCCAGAAGCAGGTGGCGAAATTCAATGTCGATGGCGCGATTCAATGGAAGCTGATACTGGATGAAGCGCTGATACGCGGCATTACCGCCGTGCTGCTGTTGTCTGCGCTGATCTGGCTGAGCCGACAGGTTTTGTCGCGGCCGGCCTGATATATTCAATAGCCGATAAAAAAAACGCCCGCATTGCGGGCGTTTTTGCTTCAGGCACGGCGGCGTAACAGCCCGTCGTCGAGGGCCTGCTGAAAATGCTCGGTCAGGGTTTCCTCCACCGGGCGATAGTTGATGCCCAGCTCGCGGCTGCGGCGATTATCAAATACCAGCGGGTGGCCGACGTTGCGTTGAATAAAGGTGCGTGTGACCGGACCCATCATCGGACCGAATGCCCACACCAGCAGCTTCGGTGCACGCATGCGCGGGAACGGATACTTGCTGCCGAACGCCTGCTGCAATATGCGCGAGATCGCCAGCATGCTCAGCGTGCGGTTGACCAGCAGGTAGCGGTGCTCGGCCTTTGGGTCGAATGCCGCGAGCAAATGCGCGCGCGCCACATCGCGGACATCGACCACGCCATAGCTGAGATCGGGCACGCCGCTGCGTAAACGGCCATCTCCCATCTGCCGCAGGGTGTCGATGCTGGCGGACTTGCTGGCGGTAGTCAGGGACGGGCCGTAGACCATGGCCGGATTGATGGTCACCAGTTGCCAGCGCGACTGGGCATCGTGGATTTTCCATGCCTCGCGTTCGGCCGCCACTTTCGAGTACTGGTAGGGGTTGTGGTGAACGCTGCTGGTGGTATTCCAGTCGTCTTCGGTCAGCGCCGGTTTGCCGCTGCGGACGAAATCGATGTTATCGCCAAATACCGACGCCACGCTGCTGGTCAGCACCACGCGGCGCACGCTGGCGCAGCGATTCACGGCTTCCAGTACATTGCGCGTGCCTTCCACGGCAGGACGCACCAGTGCCGCTTCGGCGTCGGTGAAGCCGTCGATGATAAACGGGGAGGCGGTATGCATGACGACATCGCAGCCCTGCATCGGCGCGTCAAAACTCCCGGCATCAAGCAGGTCTGACTTGAACAGCTTGAGTGTGCCCGGAGTGCCTTCGGCCAGTTTCAGCAGGTGGGCGACATTGGCCTGTTTGTTCGGGTCGCGCACGGTGGCGTGCACGGTGTGGCCATCTTCAAGCAGGTATTTGACGATCCAGCTGGCGATATATCCGGACGCACCGGTGACCAGAACTGTTTCGGGCGCTGGCTGCATACTTGGTTCTCCTTGGCTGGCGGCATCGCCGCGGCGTTTGTTGCGCAGCGATGATACGGATTTGCCTCGCGTTTGGTGGGCCGGTTCGGGCCAATCGGCTGGCCTCCAGGGATATTTGCCTCGATCTGGTGCAGGCTGCGCTGCGACGGCACAGGACGGCAGCGGCAGTGCCGAAATATGGCCATCTAGTACTGGCATACTATTTGCCTCCTACGGATAAATGCTTATCTGTTTTTCGGGGGAAGATCGTCATGGCACCAGTTGACACATCCATGCAGCGACGGGTTGAACAGCTTCGACAGGCGTTGGGGGTGCAGGTGTGCAGCCTCTATTACGCCCATCCGGACGAGGACAGTCTGGAAATTATTGCCACCAGCGGTCTGAACCAGCGCGCCATCGGCACGCGCCTGACCTGGCAGCAGGGGCTCACTGGCCGGGTGGCGCGCACCGGCCAACCGGTGGCGGCGCGGGATATCCAGACCCACGCCGACTATTTCCATGTGGACGGCTCGGACGAGGAGAACTTCAAGAGCTATCTCGGCATTCCGCTCAAGCACAATGGCGCGCTCTACGGTGTACTGGTGATCCAGACGGTGGAGAAGCGCACCTTCTTCCAGAAGGATATTCACGAACTGTACTGCGCCGGGCAGGACCTGATCGGGCAGTTGAGTGAGTTGAGCCTGAGCGCCTGACCGGACTGGCCGTATCCATCACGCTGTTGGTCGCCGCGGCCTGACTCGCGGCCGGCCAATACGGCTATACTGCGCGCACTTTTATCGTTGCCAGCAGAGGCCGCCATGACTGACCAGATGATTTCCGAACGCGTGCGTATTGTTGTCGAGGCCCGGGTCGCACACGTCATCCTGTCCCGTCCGGATAAACATAACGGCATGGACATGCCGATGTTGCAGGCGGTGATTACCGCCGCCAATACCCTCAAACGCAACCGCGATATCCGCGCTGTGATTTTGCGTGGCGAAGGCCCTTCATTCTGTGCCGGTCTGGATTTCAAGACCGTGATGTCGAAGCCGACCAAGGCGGCACTGGCCTACAGCCAGTTGTGGTGGCCGACGCGCAATGATTTCCAGAGCTGGAGCATGGCCTGGCGTGAGCTCGGCGTGCCGGTGATTGCGGCGATTCATGGCAATTGTTTCGGTGCCGGCATTCAGCTGGCGCTGGGTGCAGACATTCGTATTGCCACAGCGGACGCAAAAATTTCCATCATGGAGTCCAAGTGGGGACTGGTGCCGGACATGGGCGGTGTCGCCTTGATGCGCGATGTGTTGCGACAGGACGATGCCAAGGAATTGACCTTCACCGGACGCATTATCAGTGGTGAGGTGGCAGAAGCACTCGGCCTGGTGACGCACACGGCGGAAGACCCGGTGGCCGCTGCACTGGAGCTGGCCACGGAAATTGCCACGCGCTCGCCGGATGCCACCGCCGCGGCCAAGCATTTACTGCACGAAGGGTGGCACGGTAGCGACGACGCCGCACTCAGTGCCGAGCGTCGTTGGCAGCGTCGTGTTATGGGTGGCAAGAACCAGCGTTTGGCGGTGAAAAATAATATGAGCAAGGATGGCGGTGCTGAATTTTCGGCACGTCGCCTGAAGTAATCCTGGTCGAGTGATGCATGCGTGGTTCTGTCTGGACCCGGGCATGCATCCGCCCAATCACATACTGCTGGAGCAACGCTGATGGCCTGGCTGGTGAGCAAATATCTGATTACGGCGACGATCGTTGTGTTGGTGTCAGAACTGGCCAAGCGCAGTGACAAGCTTGGCGCACTGGTGGCGGCGTTGCCGACGGTGACGGTGTTGGTGCTGATCTGGATGTATGTGGAGAAGCAGCCGGCCAGCAAGATTGCCAATCATGCCTGGTATACGTTCTGGTACGTGCTGCCGACCTTGCCGATGTTCTTGCTGTTCCCGGCGCTGCAATCACGCTTCGGTTTCTGGCCGACACTGTTGAGCTGCGTGCTGATTACCATGGCGCTGTTCGCGCTGCTGGCGCTGGTGCTGCGCCGCTTTAATATTTTTCTTACCTGATTGTCATTGTGACTCGGTCGCCGGCCGCAGCTGGGTGCGCCGCGACGGCATTTCTATTTCCACCCGGTTTCTGCCGGCGTGTTTGGCCCGGTACAGCGCGTTGTCTGCAAGTCTGATCAATTCTGTGCCGGTAATGTGCCCATGCGGCGTGCTGCAGCTGACACCAAAGCTGGCGGTGACTGACGCGGTATCACCGCTGTCCGTCTTGACGCGCAAACGCGACAGCCGGATACGGCAACGTTCTGCCAACGCATGGGCGCCTTCAGGCGTGGTATCGGGCAGCAGCAGCATGAACTCTTCGCCACCAAAACGGCCGATCACATCATTCTCGCGCGCACACTCGGACAGGGCAGCGGCCGCCAGCGTCAGGGTGCGATCGCCACAGGGATGACCGTACTGGTCGTTGATTTGCTTGAAGTGATCGAGATCCAGCAGTACCACTGCCAGTGGCGGGCCTTGCCGCTGAGTCTGCGCCAGTTCCTTGTCCAGCAACGCACAGATGCTGCGTCGGTTGTGTACGCCAGTCAGTGGGTCGGTGCGCCCGTGATGACGCACGGCTTTGCCCTGTTCACGCCAATGGCCAAAGGTTTTTTGTGCCAGCCAGACGATCACATACAGATGTGGGGTAATAAACAGATAGGCGCCAATCGCCCATACCAACGACACCGGTGCATAGGGCGTCAGCGGCTCGGGCAGAATCGGCGCATAGGGAATCCACTGTCTGGCGCCGGCGTAGCTCAGTAGCACCAGTAGCGCCAGCGAACCCAGCAGCGGCGGATAGATGTAGCGTGCCCGGAAAAACAACAGTCCAAACAGCGGGCCGCCCATCAGCACCACACCGACTGGCAGCGACAGGGTGCCAATCAGGTAGCCAAAGTAAACCAGCGACAGCGCCACCAGCCAGTGCGACAGATGCATAAACCAGGGCGGTTCATGGCGACTGCGCGCCAGTCTTCGGCCGATGGCAATATTGATCGCAAACAGCGCATAGATCATTGCCACCCAGGGCAGGGAGGTGAGCACCTGATCGACATTGATCAATTGATCGCGGTTAGCCGGGATCATCAGCAACAGCGCCCAGCCGACATAGAGAGAAAATTGTGCCAGCTGCATGCCGTTGGCCAGCGTTGCGCGGCGCACTGGCGTCCAGTAATGATCACCGCGAATCAGAGACTCGAGAATGGCCTTGCGCGAGCGTGGCCGACCGCGCTCCGGGCTGGTGCTGTAGCGTGTCGGGGTATGCATGCTGGCGTCGGCGACAATGGCGCAATTTCGGCCAGCATCCTTGGCCAGATACAACGCCTTGTCGGCGGCGTGGATCAGGCTGTCGTGATGGCTGTCGGGCAGGTCGCTGGTGCTGGCAATGCCGAAGCTGGCGCGCACCGGAATGGCAACGCCGCTGTCACTGAACACCACCAGTTTTTCCAGCGCACGACGACACGCCTCAACCAGCTCTGCAGCGCTGCGGCTGTCAGTGGCCGGCAGTAGCAGCAGAAATTCCTCACCACCAAAACGTCCGGCCTGGTCGTTAGGGCGCAATTGCTGACGCAGACAATCGGCTGCCGCCTGCAGCACCCGATCACCGGTCGGGTGTCCCCAGCGATCATTGATTTGCTTGAACCCATCCAGATCCAGAATGACCACCGACAGCGCTTCGTCATCCCGACGTGCGCAGTCATTGGCGCGCTGTAACTGTTCGAGAATGCCTCGTCGGTTAGGCAGTTGCGTCAATCCGTCGGTGAGACTGAGGGCGAGCAGCTCGGCTTCGCGTTTGCGCCAGAAGTGGATCATCAGCGAAATCAGGCCGAGGTACATGATGATGTTGGGCGCCGCGATAAACAGTTGCAGATGCACCCAGAAGGTTGCGCCATCAATGTCGGTGGGCGGGACCAGCAGCGGGGCGAACGGAATCTGGCCGAAGGTGACGCCAACATTGATCAGCAGGATCAGCGCAAATGACACCACCAGGCCGGTGAGAATTACGGCACTTTCCAGTGCGATATAGCCGGCCAGCGCGGCACCGATCAGCACCACGCCGGTGGTCAGTGTCTGGGTGCCAACCACATAGCCGGCCCACACCAGCGCCAGCGAGAAATACAGCGCGCCCAGGTACTGGAACGCCAGACAATCAGGCTTGAAACGACGCAGCACCAGCCCGACCAGGAACAGCAGCACAGCGCCGGCCAGTACGCAGGCCAGCACCATGACTTGCTGATCAGCAGAGGCGAGGTTGATGTAGCGGTTGGCGTCGTCGCGCTGCATCAGGCCCAGCAAGCCGCCGAGGTAGATGCTATAGACAAACAGCACCTTCACCAGCGGTGCCAGTGCGCGTTCGACACGATTCCAGCGAATGCCAAGCCGTCCCGTCAGGCTCGTCACAGGGTTCCCCCGGATGCAGCCACCCTGCGGGTGGTCGTTATTGTTCTGGCGGCCGGGCTGGGCGCGGCCGCAAGCCCTAGTCTGCCGTACTTTGGTTCCGCTTCGCTGCCCCTTTTCGTCGCTTTTTTGTTCTGAGATGACAGACGGGCCGGTTAGATGACAATCATTACATTGAACAATGTAACAGTGTTTGGTAAAAGTGTTCCGTCCAGCCGGCCATCCGGTTGCGCCTGGCCACCGCCAGGGCGTCATCACCGCTATCAAATGAGGTGTGCATGAGCACAGCGACGGAACACCCACTGCAGGCGCGCAAGGTGCGCTTTGACCTGTCCGCTTCACCGATCCACTGGTTGGGCGACGACCTGTTTTCGAGTCATATCATTAACGGCATCCATCTGTTGTTACCGGCCGGCGAGCTGTGGTTCTGCCGTCTGTACAACAAGGCTTTGCCGCAGGTGCGCGATGCGCGATTGGCAGCGGACGTTCGCGGCTTTATCCATCAGGAGGGTGTGCATGCGCAGGCCCATCGTCATGGCGAAGCCTGGTTGCGTGCGCATGGCTACGATGTCGATGCCTATCGGGAGCGCATCGACTGGTTGTTTGAAACCTTTCTCGGTGATGCACCCCTGGGGATTCCCGCGTTGCAGCGCAAATCACTGCAGCAGCCCTGGTTGCTGGCACGACTTGGGGTGGTGGCGACGATTGAACACTTCACCGGTCTACTCGGGGACTGGTGTCTGAACAGCAAGGGATGGGACCACGGTGATGCGGTAGTGGCCGATCTGTTTCGCTGGCATCTTGCCGAGGAAGTGGAGCACCGCACCGTCGCTTACGATCTGTTTGAACACCTGCTTGATAATCGTCCCGGCTTCTATCTGAGCCGTCAGGCGCTGATGGCGGTGGTGTTCCCGCTGTTTATCTATTTTATTGGCGAGGCCGGGCGGGTACTTGCGGCACAGGATCCAGATCCGCGTGCACGCCATCTGGCACGCGCCAGCCTGCCACGCATTCTGTGGCAGCTGCAAAAAGTAGGAAAGCAAACCGACAACGTGCCAACTTTCGGCTTTATCGTCGAGCGTGCATTGCGATGGATGGTGCCCGGCTTTCATCCGATTACCGAGGGTGATACCCGGCAAGCGCTGGACTATATCGCACGCTCACCGGCGGCGCAGGCGGTGGCCTGATCAGGATGACAAGGTGCGTGCAGCAGTCGGCAGGGCAGCCATGGTGACGCAATCCCGGCCGCTCTCCTTGGCGCGGTAAAGTGCCTCGTCAGCCAGTTTGATCAGGGCGGTGGCGGCGATGTCGCCGTCACGGTCACCGTTGTAATAAACCACCCCAAAGCTGCCAGACACAGGCACCGGTTGTTGCTGTTCATTGAGTACAGCGCAAGTTGTCAGGCTGATGCGACAACGCTCAGCCAGGGCCTGTGCCTGATCGGCATCAACGTGCCGGAAAATCAGCAGAAACTCTTCGCCACCGTAGCGGCCCATGGCGTCGATATCGCGTAGGCATTCGCCAAGCTTTTGTGCCGCGGCTTTCAACACCGCATCGCCAACCGGATGACCATGCCGGTCATTGGTTTGCTTGAAATGATCCAGATCCAATAGCGCCACCGCCAGTCCTTCGCGCTGGCGCCTGGCGTAGCTGATTGCGGCATCCAGTTCATTAAGGATGCTGCGGCGGTTCATTACCTGGGTCAACGCATCGATGCGGCTGGAGCGCTGAAATTCTGCCTCGCGTTCGCGCCAGCTGCCGAGAATGTTTTCGACCAGAATAAACACCACAATCATGCAGAATGTGACGAAGAAATAGATGCCGAAAGTGAGTAGCGGGAAGTTGATCTGCCAGATAGAAAGATGCGTCGCCAGTAGGGGGGCATATGGAATAACGTTGTATGCGGAAAGATAAGCGAGCACGACTACTGACGACAAAGACACAAAGAAAACCTGCAGTACCACGCGTCGTTCGAATAACATAAAGCCGATAATCGGCGAGCACAGCAACATGATCCCGGTAGGCATGTAGAGTATGCCCACTGCATAGCCCAGCGCCACCAGTGACAAGCCAAAGAATTGCAAGGTGATCGACTGATAAAGCTGTGAGCCCGGCCAGCGACGGCGAACGTATGCGCCACTGATGATCAATATGATGGCAATACAAAACACCGCTATCGCTGCCTGGAGTCCGAGAACCCCGACGGCCACATTACCGACCGCCTCAATGTCATCGATGTTGTAGAAAATGGTCACCAGCACCATGGTATTGAGAGCAATATAAGCGGTAATCGCTGCCACCAGCATTGCCTTGCTAACCGGACTCCATCCGAGAATATTGCGTAACGCCGCGCGCAATCCGCGAACGCTCAGTATTTGCCGCCATTGCCACTGCGGTTCTGCCGATGGCAAGTGGCGGGTAATTGGCAATGGCAGTTCGCGTGTCGCCACCTTGACCTGATTGCGGCCGGCATTTTTGGCTGCGTAAAGGGCGCGGTCGGCATGACTTACCAGAATCGCCGCCTCCACGGCTTCGCCTGACTCAAGGCAGCACAAACCAATGCTGGCGGTTACTGGCACCATCAGGCCGTCATCGGATTCAACCAGCATGGCAACGATGCGCTGTCGGCAGCGCTCGACGATGGCGAAGGCATCGTTTGCACTGGTGTCGGGTAATACCAGAAGAAATTCCTCGCCGCCGAGACGTCCCACCGCATCACTGACACGAATTTCACTGAGCAAGGTTCGTGCACAGGCGCGAAGCACTCTGTCGCCAGTAATATGCCCATAGCTGTCGTTGATGTTCTTGAAATGATCAAGATCAATCACTGCGACAGCCAAATGTTGCCCGCGTCGCTGCGCGCGGGATACTTCCTTGTCGAGTTTGCGCAGGATGCTGCGGCGATTATGAATGCGTGTGAGCGCATCGGTCAGACTAAGATGGCGGGCCTGCTCTTCGCGCAGGCGCCACTGACCAATCAGCAGGGCGGCGAGTATGACATCGACCACCAGATGTGGCGCAGCCATAAAAAACTGGCTGTGGGTCCACATCACGGCATCCTGCTGCGCAGCAGGCGCCAGCAGTAGCGGCGAATAGGGAATCAGGCTGTAGGCGCTTGCGATGTTCAGGCCAAACAAGGTGATGACCGCGATAATAAACGCCATCATCACCACACGACGTTCCAGCAGAATAAAGCCAAGCAGCGGCGCACCCATCAATACAGTGCCGGTGGCCATGCTCAGGGAGCCGGTCAGGTAGCCACCCCAGAGTAACGACAGACCGTAATAGTTGGCGGTGAGGTGTTGAAACCAGATTGGTTCGAGCTTGAGTCGCAGCAACAGGTAACCCAGACAGAGCAGGGCGATGGCGCCGGCCATGATCATGTAGATGGTAGGTAGCGCCTGCCGCATGACCTCCAGGTTGAACACGTGCCCACCGCGGCTGCTTAGCTCGGTGGCGCCGAGCCAGAACAGGTGCATGGCGTACACCAGCAGCAGCAGCAGCGCTGGTGCACTGCTGCGCGCAATATAGCCCCACGCCAGAATGCGGGTTAGCCGGGTGTACCAGTCCCCCTTCATTGCTGTACCCATGTTATTGAAATTATTGACTAATCAGCCTGCCGCAGCGAACGGACGGTGACAATGGCAAAGATGTAATCGGGACAGTGCACGGGACAAACGGTGGTGGAGCCAAAAAAGTGCTTTATTGACGGCGGTTTGCGGCCTGCTAGTGTGTCGGGCAGGCCGACGCAGGTCGCGTCGTTCAGGGAGAGCGAGACCAATGAATACTGTTACCAGTCCGATTCTGTTACCCGTTGTAGCACTGGCCGCCTGGTCCATGCTGATGTGGGCATGGATGTACGTCACCCGATTGCCCGCCATGAGTCGGGCAAAAATGAAACCCGATCCGTCGTTGCCGCGCGGTGAGCAAATGAATCAGCTACCTGCCAGTGTGCGTTGGAAGGCGGACAACTATAACCACCTGATGGAGCAGCCCACAGTGTTCTACGCCGTGGCGCTGGTACTGGCATTGATCGGGCAGGGTGAGGGCAGCAGCCTGATGCTGGCCTGGGGTTATGTGGTGATACGCGTGTTGCACAGTTTGTTGCAGGCGTTGATCAACAAGATTGAAGTGCGCTTTCTGTTGTTCGTGCTGTCGAGTTTTTTGTTGATTGGCATGATCTGGAACGCGGGGAGGGCGTTGTTATAACGGCAGCTTCCGGGCAGATGACCGGCCGATCCTTCATGGATCGGCGTTGGTCAGGCGCGCGAGAGGTGTGCGTCAGGCCGTTTGCATCGTTTGTGTAGGGGCGCTGGCCAGCGTTTCCCGAACGCAGTTTCTGCCCGCCTCCTTGGCCTCATAGAGCGCATGATCTGCCGCCCGGATCAGGGCATCGCGATCAAGAGTCAGACAATGCTCATTACAGGTCAGGCCAAAGCTGGCGGAAAGCCTGACGACGCTGCCGTCTTCGGCAGTGATGGTTTGTGCAGCGATGGCGGCGCGGCAACGCTCGGCCAGCACCCGTGCACCCTCCAGTGTGGTATCGGGCAACAGCAGAATGAATTCTTCGCCGCCGTAGCGTCCGACGGCATCACATTCGCGTACGGTTTCGACCAGCACCTCGGCGGCCCGTTTGAGTACCTTGTCACCGAACGGATGGCCGCGACTATCGTTAATGCGCTTGAAATGATCCATGTCCAGCATCACCACGGCCAACGGCGGGCCGTGTCGCAATGTGCGCGCAAGCTCCTTGTCGAGCAGGGCAATCAGACTGCGGCGATTATGTATATGGGTGAGCGGATCGGTACGACTCAACTCGCGAACCTCCTGACCGCGTTCGCGCCAATGTCCAAAGGTCCGGTCTGCCAGATACACCACCACCACCATGTGCGGCACGAAGAACAGATAAAACGCCATCAGCCACAGTGGCGTTACACTGGAATGAATGCCAATATCAGTGGGTAAAATCGGCGCGTAAGGGATCGCGCCCAGGGCGCTGGCATAGGTAAGCGCCACCAATGCCACCAGCGAACTGGCGGTGGCAAGAAACACATAGGCACGTTCAAAGAACACCAGGCCAATCAGCGGTGCGCCGATCAGGATGATGCCGACTGGCAGCGAAATCATGCCGACCAGATAACCGAAAAATATCATCGCCAGACTGTAGGTATTCTGCAGAAGGTGTCCGTAAAGTTTCGACTCCTTCCATCGGCGATTGATCAGTGGGCCGATGCCTGTGAGAGCGGCCATCAGCAATAGCAAGGTCGCGGCATACGGCAGCACAGTGAGCACGCCGTCGACATTAATCAAGGCATCACGGTTTGGAAACAGTAGTAGCAGCAATCCCCAGCTGGAATACATGAACAGTTGTATTGTTGCCAGTCCGCCGGCCAGTGCATGTTTCATTACCGGCGTCCAGAACGGACCTCCCTTGATCAGCTCGTCCAGCAGCCGTCGTGCTGCGGGACGATCATGCTCGCGCCCACTGGCGAGCTCTGTATCGGGAATCATCGAGATGTCTTCAAGGTTGGCCAGTTCGATACGATTGCGGCCACTTTCCTTGGCGTGATACAGCGCCTGATCGGCCGCACTGATCAGCGTTTCGGAATTAACGTCGAGCCGGTTTTCATTGCAGGCGATGCCGAAGCTGCCACGCACCGGGATCAGTTCGCCGCTATCGCTGTGTAGCACCAGCTTCTCCAGCGCCTTGCGGCAGCGTTCCATCATGGCGGCAGCGCCAGTGCTGTTGGTATCCGGCAGTAACAGCAGAAACTCCTCGCCACCAAAGCGGCCGACCAGATCGCACTGGCGGATATTGCTGCGCAGGGCATCGGCAGCTGCCTTGAGTACGCGATCGCCGACGGGATGTCCCCAACGATCATTGATTTGCTTGAAGCCGTCGAGATCCAGAATCACCACCGCCAGAGACGGGCCATGTCGTCGCGTGCGAGCGATTTCCTTTCTGACATGGGACAGAATGCTGCGGCGGTTGTGCAGCGTGGTCAGTTCGTCAGTGAGACTGAGCTTGAGTGCCAGCGCTTCGCGGCGGCGCCAGTAGCTGAGCATGATGGCGATGACGGCGAAGTACATCAGCACATTCGGTGCAGCCAGAAACAGCGATGCATGGGTCCAGAACATCAGGCTGTCATGGTCATAGGGAGCGCGCAGCAGGGGACCATACGGCAGCAGGTCGTAGGCGGCACCAATGTTCATGATCAGCAGCAGCACGAACGAGACGGCAACGCCCATAAAGATCACGCGCCGTTCCAGTGCAATGTAGCCTGCCAGCGCGGCGCCGATCAGCACCACACCCGTGGCGAAACTCTGGGTGCCGGTGATGTAGCCGGCCCACACCAGTGTCAGCGCAAAAAACTGCGCGCCAAGATGTTGATACAGCAACGAGTCAGGTGCGCGCCGGCGCAGGAAGAAGCCGAGCATCAGCAGCCCTACGGCCACCAGCAATATCGTATCGATGACGCGCATCTGCGTATGCGCGACATTCATATCGATAAAGCGTTCTGGCGCTGGAAGGTTGAATACCGTGCGCAGCCCGAGCCAGTAAATGCCATACAGGAATAACACCTGTATCACCGGGGCAAGGCCCCGCTCTACCCGGTTCCACTTCACCCCGGCGAAGATGCCAAACAACGACAAATGCGTAACCTCTAAACGATGACCGGCCTGGTCAGACTATCTGGTAGTTATGGCGCTCTGGCTGATGTATGCCACCGGCGCTGATTAGAATGCGCGCAATTCTGCGGTAATTCCGCCAGCGAGTCACACCCCCGCCCAGCGGTAATATCGGACATATTTCTGGTACAGGCGTACATTGGCCTGTTTCGACGGTAGGATTTTTCAGACCGGGGGCGCAGGCGGACTGTGCACTGCTGACGCTATCTCCCTAACCCTGCTGAGAATATCGACCGATTTATTCCCGGCCCAACCTTGGTCACCATGAATAACGGCTCTGGTCGAAGTGCCGGTTGGGCCAACCGGACGAATAACAAAAATATGCTTACCTAGAGGACCGACATGGATCTTGATACCGAATGCATTCCCCTCGGGCATATCCAGACCTATTTCGATCTGCGTAAAGGCATCGTGCTGGAGCGGGAGTGGCTGATCCGTCGCTCACAGCTGACCGAGCAGGACGTGCGTAACCATGGCGAACTGCTGGAGCTGATTACCGGCATCGATCAGGCCTCCTTCTACCGCAATGCCAACATTCATCATGCGCCCGGTGATGTCGGTTGCTTTATCAGTGCGCGCCAGACTATTGCGTTAGCGGAACAGGCGATCAAGGCGCTGGACATGCCGTACCTTGGTCTGGCCATGGGCAACCTGATGACTATTTCGCACCATGGCATGGCCGGCGTGGCGGCGGTGACCCAGCCAACCCTGCGCGGCTGTCTGGAAGCAATTCGGCGTTACTGTATGGAGCTGTTTCCGCCGCTGGAAATGGATGGTTTTGTCGGTGACCGGGAAGCCGCATTTGTCATATCCGAAAATATCTCGCTGGCGCCTTACACGCATTTTTTTATGGAGCTGAACATGGTCAGCTTCTACAACAATTTTCAGTATCTGGTGAACGGTGATAACGCGATTACAGGCGCTGATTTCAGCTATCCTGAGCCGCCCTGGGGACATATCTACCGTCGCTATTTCAAGTGCCCGGTACGATTCAATCAACCACAGACCTGCTTGCGTGGCGACCCTGCGCTGGCCGATTACGAACTGCCTCTGGCAAATCGCCTGATGGCCATGTCCGCCGAAAAAACCCTGTTCGAAAACATTCCGACGCGCGCCATGCGGCTGTTGCCATTACGCTTGCGGCGCATGCTGGTGCGCTATTACGGCGCCTTCCCGTCACTGGAAAATGCCGCCACTGAAATGGGCATGAGCGGCAGAACGCTGCGCCGAAAGCTGGCGGAGGAGGGCACCTCCTACCAGCATGAACTGGACGTGGTGCGCGAGCGATTGACCCGTGAATACTTTGCCCGCGGTGGCCAATCGATTACCGAGATCGCCATGATGCTCGGTTATGCCGACTCGTCGGCATTTGCAAAAGCATTCCGACGCTGGACTGGCATGTCACCGACCGCATACCTTGAGCAGGGTGGTGCCGTCGCCAGTCGGGCAGAAATCGAATAACTGCCGCTGCGGATCATATCGGGCCGGAAAATCTGGCCCTAAAGGATGATCCTTGTTGTCCGTGCAAATCATTAAGGCGCTGAAATTTCTCATAAAAATCTCTCTTCTGGCGGACAAAATTCCTGACAAACTTCGGTTCTTTCCGGCCACTGGCCGCATAGTACCGACCTCTGTCCCGCTGCTTCCTGCATCCCTGCACTGAACCTCCTACTGTCCTTTTCCACGCGCCGCTGCGCAGCCATTGTCAGCGCGTGCGCACCAAAACGATAACAACACCAAAACAACAAGTTCCTCAAAGGAGCAACGCAATGAAACTTAACTCCGCAATCAAACCGGCTTTGCTTGGCGCCATGACATCGCTGGCATTTGCCGTCAGCGTCGCACAGGCGGCGCCAATGCCGGGTCCGGCAGACAGCTCGTTCTACACGCCGCCGGTAATGGCCGGTGGCAATCATGGTGACCTGATCTGGTATCGTCCGGCCACGGCAAACCTCGGCGCCGGTGCCCCAGCGGCCAACGCCTGGAATGTGATGTATCACTCCACCGATGCCAAAGGTGCCGCCAACATTGTCACCGGTACTGTGATTGTGCCGAGTGCCAGCTGGACCGGTGGCGGAGATCGCCCGGTGATCAACTACGCGGTGGGTACGCACGGCCTGGCGAAGAACTGTGCGCCGTCGCGCCAGCTGGCAGCGGGCACTGATTATGAAGCGGCCAATATCGCTGCTGCCCTGAGCCGGGGTTACGCCGTACTGGTAACCGATAACCCGGGCTACACCACCGGTTCCGAATCCACCTACCTTGCCGGCAAGGCGCAGGGTCATGCGGTGCTGGATATTTTCACCGCCGCCACCCAGTTGCCGGGTGCAGGCATTGCGGCCAACAGCCCAACCGCTATCTGGGGCTATTCACAGGGCGGTCAGACCGCGTCGTTTGCCGGTGAGCTGGTCTCCAGTTATGCGCCGAACATGAACCTTTCCGGTATTGCGGCGGGTGGCACGCCAGCGGATTTCATCACCACTGCCGATTATCTCAATGCCAGCACCGGTGCCTCCTTTCTGTTGCAAGCAGTGATTGGCCTGGCCGAGCAGTATCCGGAAGGTATTCCGCTGGATACGCTTGCCAGTGCCAATGGCAAAGCAGAAATCGCCAAGGTGAAAGCTGACCAGTGTGTGTTTGATACTCTGTTCCCGTACATGAACAAGGACATCAGTGAATACACCGTCGGTGGTCAGCAATTGCCGGAACTGATCGCAATTCCGTCCGTGAATCAGACGCTGACGGCGCAGCAACTTGGCAGCAAACGCATTCCGGTGCCGGTGTATCAGTACCATGGCACGGCGGATGAGTTTATTCCGATCGAGCAGCACACGGCACTGAAGGGCAAATACTGCTCGCGTTTCAGCAACGTGACCTTTGGTGTGTTCCCCAGCGAGCATATCGTTACCCAGTTCCAGGCTGCGCCGACGGTGTTGAGCTGGTTGGGTGACCGCTTTGCCGGCAAGTCGACTTCCGGCACCTGTCTGACGTTCCGGCCGAAGCCGACCTCGAACGCCAATCCGGGCGGCGGCAACTTTGTCGTTTCGCTGAATGAATGGCCGCTGGATGCCAGCATCCATCTGGCGACGCTGGGTCAGGATGTGATCTTGCCCGAAGAGTCAACCTTCACGGCTGACACGGACATGACTGCGGGAACTCTGGACGGCACCCTTTCTGTGCCGCGCTTTACCAGCAAGCTGAACATTCTGGTGAATCTGGATGTGGTGCTTGAAGTGAAGCCGGTAGGACGGACCACCGGTACTGCCAGCATCGACAATCAGGGCCAGCTCGCCGTCAATGGTCTGGCACGTACCGATATCGGTATTCGTTCTGCTGGCTTTGGCTGGCTGCAACTGCCGTTTGGTTGTGCCACGGAGAGCCCAGTGGATTTCCCGGTAAACTTTGCCGGTCCGGTATCCTCGCTGGGTAACGGTAACCTGAACTTCAGTGGTGAAACGACGTTCCCGAAGATCACGTCGTGCTGGCCTTTCAATGGTCTGTTCACCACGCTGATGTCCGGTCCCGGTCAGCAGTACTCGTTCACCGTATCGCCGCCGGAACCGACCGTCTGGTAAGTGAAGTCGGTCCCCAGTCTGGTTCTGCCGGCTCGTTCATGAACGGGTCGGCAGTCCGGCCAGGTGTGTAACACGGGAGGATTTTTCATGACGCAGGCAACAATGAAAGCGGATGAAACGGGTGAAAGCCGGCTGCTGGTGATATGTATTATCGCCGGGCTGATTGTGGCGGCTGCAGTGGTCTGGTTGTCGCGGCAAATGTCAGTGCATCAGGCAAGCACTGCGGAGGTAGCCTCTGCACAGAATGTGCAGATCGACAGTCTTGAAGACCTCGAGAAACTGGATCAGGCGACCATTATCAGTCTGCAGGAAAGCGCGCACGCGGCGGCGGCGGAGGCAGTAGGTTTGCCGCCGATTACCAGTACCGTTACAGAACGTCCTGCCTATGTGTCGCCGGTGGAGTGGCAGGTGCTGAAGGCGGTGGCGGCGCAATCGCCGCAGCCTGAAGCTGCCCTGACTCGATTGGTTTTTAAATTGCGCTTTAGCAAGCAGTGGGAACTCTGGCAGTCGACAGACGCCGGTGCACGACGTGATGCGTTGGCCCGGCAACTGCTCGCAGATATTCCCGAACAGGTGGCAAGTAACGATCTGGCGCGCGGGGATGCGCAACGGCTGCAGGGGGAAATTCTGACGCAGCTGTATCCCGATGCCCAGCAACGACAGCAGCGTATGGCTGAAGAGGCCGAGCGCATCGACGTGCGTTTCGAGATTTACTAGCCTTCCTTGAACACAACTGGCGGCGTCCTTGCCGCCAGTTGTGTTCACTTTTCCATTACAGCATTCGCCGCTCAGGTTGTGAGCTGAATATGCTCTGACTTCTGCTACAGTTCGCCAACGCGAACAACGCTGACAGAGGTTTGAGTATGGCCTGGATTCCCCTTGCCGATGGGCAGTCACTTCATGTCCGTATTATTGGCCGTGGCCAGCCGGTGCTGATGTTGCCGGGACTGGGTATGAGCAGCAGCCAATGGTTGCCGTTTGTATTGCCGCACAGTCACAGCTTTCGCTTCTATATGCCGGACTTCCGTGGCCATGGTCGCTCGCGACAGGTCACGCTGCCGCATGCGGATGTGTTTCAGGTGCATGCCGATGATGTCAAAGCTGTGATCAGCCAGTGTGCGCTGGACAATTATTTGTTGGTGGGAATTTCGCTCGGTGCGACTACGGCCATGCATCTGGAGATGCAGTCGGCATTGGCGGGTGTGCGGCGTTATCTGCATATCGATCAATCGCCCTGTGTGCAGAATCAGGGCGATTGGCCGTATGGCTTGTGTGGTCAGCGGCAGCAGTCGTTGCACCAGTGTATTGATGCCATTGAGGCGCTGCTCGCTGATCACACTGAGCTGCAGTTCGTTGATCAGTTGCCGGCGCCGGTGCGTCGGGAGCTGGCGCGGCAACTACAGCTACTGACGTCACTATTGCAGGTTTCAGGTAGCGCCCGTTGGCTGCTGGAAAAGATGTTGCCGGTGGCACCGGCCTGGATGTTACGACGTCTGCCACTGATGCGCCTGACGGATATGCGCGCCTATCTGGCGGCTTACCGCCGTGGCGGTTATGACTACCGGCCGACGCTCGGCAACATGGGCGTGCCGGTGACGGTGATGACCGGCATGCAATCCGCCTTGTACGCACCTGCGGGACAACGTCTGGTGGCTGATAGCGCTTTGATATCAGAGGTGGTGGAATTCGAGCAGGCGGGTCATGTTCCGCTGATCGATACGCCATGGCAATTCAGCCGGGCATTCAGTCGGTTTTTACATTATTAGTGTTTGCGCCGGCTAGAACAGGAAGACGTTAACAGCTTTGCGACAGTGGTTTGTCTAGGCTGTGCCATTATGTCTGCATGAAGACGGGCGTCAGGGAGAGACACTGTGGGCAAAGGGAAAGGCGTGCTGACTATGGCGGCCTGCTTGATGGCATCGCACATGGCGGTTGCCGGCAACAGGGTGATCAAGTTGGAGGCGAGTGCCGCGCCGCCACATCAGATCAGTATCAATGGCCAGTTGGCGGGGCGTGCCGTGGACGTGCTGACCTGCGCGTTCAATGCACTGAATCGACCCTTCGATATTCATCAGGTGCCGTGGCTGCGCGCGCAGTTCGACGTCAAGAATGGCAGTGCCGATGGATTCTTCAGCGCGGTGCGCGATCCGCAGGCAGATGAGTTTGCCGTATTGTCGGCGCCGATTGGCCTGGAGAAGTGGTATTGGGTCGGCAAGCAGTCTGAATTGTTGTTCTCCGGGGAGTTTCCTGCTGCGGCGCGTATCGGTGCTGTCAGCGGCAGCAGTCAGAGTGCCTGGCTGTCACAACACGGTGTCAGTGTGGTGGAGCTGGTCAGCGAGCCGGAGCAATTGGCGGCGCTTCTGGAAAGCCGGCGTATTGACGCCTACCTGTCCAGTCTTGAGCTGGTCGCGCGCCAGCAAGGCACGGGTCGTACCGAGCAGGACGTATCGCTGCGATTTGCCCAATACGCACCCCTGGGCGTGTATTTTTCCCGCCAGTTTCTTAACGCAAACCCCGGCTTTCTTGAGCGCTTCAATGGCAAGCTTGGCGATTGCCAACCGGATATATCGCCGCTGGCCACGAATGAGCGCAGTAAACTCAAGTTGATGCTCGACGTGCTGGTGCAGCCATGGCTCGGCAGTAACGAAGTGATGCAGGCATTAGCGCAGAGCAACAGCGAACACCGCGATCTGACAGTGGAAAAAATTATCGCCATGGATGCGCGTTGGCAGAGCGAGGTGGTGTCCGGCGAGCATGTGATGAGCGCGCGCATGCTGCAAAATCCATTGTCACAATACCTGAAGATCGTTCGTGAACGTCAGCATGAGTTGATCACAGAAATTATTGTCATGGATGCCAGAGGGGTAAACGTGGGCATCAGTGATCTGACCAGTGATTACTGGCAGGGCGATGAAGACAAGTTTCAGCGTGCCAGTGTGCTCACTTCCGGTGTTTACCTGAGTGACATCATGTTTGATGCCTCGACGCAGAAATTTCAGGTGCAGGCCAGTTTTCCATTGCGCGAGAAAGGCGCACTTGTGGGGGTGGTCACCGTGGGGATAGACATAGAGAAAGCCCTGCTGATGGACTAACAGCAGGCAGGCATAAAAAAAGCCCGGTTTAACCGGGCTTTTTTTGTTCAGCTCACCAGACGCGGTTTACTGGCCGCCTGCGGTCGGGCTCGACCAAACACCATGTGGTCATCGTCAACGCGGGCAAAGCGCATCTTCATCAGGTCCAGCGCGTAGTTCTGGTAGACCTTCCACGGCGTTTTCGCGCCCTGTTTCGGGAACTTGTCCAGTGCGCGCTGCACGTAGCCGGAACTCAGGTCCAGCAGCGGCACTTCCTCGTCATCCTGGTTGCGATTCTCCGGCATGCAGTAATCGTAGCCATGCTCGTCCATGTGCTTGAGCAGGCGGCAGGTGTACTCGCTGGTCAGGTCCGCTTTCAGGGTCCAGGACGCATTGGTATAGCCGATCACCGAGACCATGTTCGGCACATCACTGAGCATCATCGCCTTGTAGCTGTAGTGGTCGTTGGGTTTGACCAGCTCGCCATCGACATAGAGCTGGGCATTGCCGAGCGCCACCAGATCAAGGCCGGTGGCGGTGATGACAATATCCGCTTCCAGTGTCTTGCCGGATTTCAGCAGGATGCCGTTCTCGGTGAAGCGATCGATATGATCGGTTTCGATTGATGCAGTGCCTTTACGCAACGCCTTGTAGAGGTCCGAGTTCGGCACCATGCACATGCGCTGATCCCACGGGTCGTAGGGCGGCGTGAAGTGCTTGTCGATATCGAAATCCGGACCGAGGATGGCGCGTTGCTGGGCGCGAATCATCTTCTTCACCAGTTTCGGATAACGGCGACTAAGCTGATACAGCAGCATGGCGAGGCCAACATTTTTTACCCGCGTCAGGCGGTAGGCGAGCATGTCCGGCAGCACCTTGCGCAGGGCATGGGCGATGTCATCAATCATCGGGATCGACAGCACATAGGTGGGCGTGCGCTGCAGCATGGTGACGTGGCCCGCCTGTTCGGTCATCGCCGGTACCAGCGTCATGGCGGTGGCGCCACTGCCAATCACGACGACTTTTTTGCCGGCGTAATCCAGATTCTCTGGCCAGAACTGAGGATGAATCAGCTGACCCTTGTAGTCATCAAGGCCGGCAAAGTCGGGCGTATAGCCCTGATCGTAGCGGTAGTAGCCGCTGCACATCATCAGGAACTTGCACACGAAAGTGGCTTTCTTCTTGCTGGCACCGACCTGTGCCTGCACCGTCCACTCGGCTTTTTCGCTGGACCAGTCCGCACGCACGACCTGATGTTCGAACTTGATCTTGCTGTCGATGCCGTTTTCGCGCGCAGTCTGCTCGACGTAATCGCGAATGGTGTGACCGTCGGCGATCGCCTTGCGGTCGGTCCAGGGACGGAAGTTGTAGCCGAGCGTGTACATGTCCGAGTCGGAGCGGATGCCGGGGTAGCGGAACAGGTCCCAGGTACCGCCGACGGCCTTGCGGCCCTCAAGAATCGCGTAGGATTTGCCCGGGCATTCCTGCTGCAGGTGGCGGGCGGCGCCGATACCGGAAATGCCGGCACCGACGATCAGGACGTCGAGGTGCTGTGTTGCCATGTGTCTCTCTCCCGAAAGGGTATACAACTGATGGCGGGCATGGTGCCATGCCGATTGGGCCGCCGTCCCGTCACGATCAGGCCATTCAACCGTCAGAATCCGCCTTAGCTCAGTCAGATCAGGCCAGTCGGTTAGCGGGCAAGGGCCTGATCCGGGATGCCCTCGGGCTGCGTTTGCGGGAATACCATGTTTTTCAGCTCCGGAAAGCTCAGTGGTAGCTGTTCGACCGAGCTGATCTGGTAGCGGCTGTCCGCCATCTGCCGGTACATCCCCTCAAGAGTGTCCCGCGGTGCCCGAACGGCGACGATATTGGCAAGCCAGGACGGGATAAAACCGCCCGGATCGACAAAGGTTTCGAAGGTGATACGGGTCCAGCCATCGTTCAGCGGCTCCATCAGGAAGGTGTTCTCCAGCGATGGCATGCGCACGGTATTTTTTCGGCTTGGCATCAGCCCTGCGGCGGCCACCGTCGCCACCTCGATCGCCAGCGTGCCCGGGTCCTGGCGAATGCTGGTGCGGGTAACCACATCGCGGTCGTCCACCGGCCAGATGCCGGCCACATGGACATAGGAAATGTCATGGCCAAGCTCAGGCAGGGCGCGTGCCTCGTCGCACTGGTACACCCATTCGGGGAAACGCGGGATATCCGCCAGCACGGCGAATACGGTCAGCATGTTGTGCGGCACTTCCACCTGTCCCTTGAAGGCCTTGAGCGGATTACCCGGTACCGGACGTACCCAGGTCATGACGTCGTCGCGGCGTTTGGCGTCGCGTACCAGATCCCAACCGTCATCGGCCAGTGCCGGGATGCTCAGGGCAAAACACAGCAGGGCAGTCAGTAGCGCGCGCATCGGAAACCTCTTGTTGTTATCAGCGTGCAGCAAGACTAGCGAATTGGACCGATCAGGGCGACTGACTGCCGCTCATTGGCGCAAGCGGCGGCGATAGTGCAGCGGGGCTTCGCCGGTCCACTTGCTGAAGGCGCGGGAAAAGTTGGCCGGGTTCTGGTAACCCAGACGCGTTGCGATTTGGGCCACAGACAGATCGGTGTGCAGCAGCAAGGCGATGGCATCGCGCTGGCGCGCTTCCTCAAGCAGCAGCAGGAAAGAGGTGCCCTGTTGTTGCAGTCGTCGCTTGAGTGTGCGTGGTGACAGCCGCAGTTGCTCGGCCACCTGATCCAGTTTGGGGTAGCCGTGGTCAGCGCGCGGCAGCAACAGGCTGCGTACCTGGCTGGTGACGTGCGCTTCATTGTCTGCGGCCAGACCCAGCTCCCGTTCGCACAGGTCGATGGCCTGCTGTGACGCCAGTGGGTCAGCCAGCACCGGCCGTTGCGACAGCATGCTGGCAGGCACGCGCACCAGATTGACCGGCTGATTGAAGTACACCGGCGGCAGGCGCGCGCGCCAGTCGGCGTGCCAGTCGGGCTGCGGCCAGTCGAAGCAGATCTCCAGTCCGTGCAAGCCGGTGATGTCCTGACCCAACAGTACGGCGTTGGAGCGCGCCAGTCCGAGCAGAATGTTTTCCAGAAAGAAGCTGCGCAGCACCGGCACCGGCGCGGTTTCGAATACGCGCAGTTCGCCGAACTCGGCGGTTTCGACAAACTCCAGCCGGAAGCCAGCCTGCCGCACGCGTGCGTACCGCATCGACAGTTCCAGCGCCTGGCGCAGGGAAGCACTGCTCATGGCGGCATAGCCGAGCACGCCGTGCACGGTGGGGCGCATGCGCAGGCCGTACTCATAGCCCAGCCCGGGCTCGCGGCTTAATGCCTGGGCGCGCAAGATCACCAGCGACCACTGCCAGGCGGACATGCGCGCATCAGGTTGTCGCAGCAGAGCCGGGTCAATCGGGATATCGCGAAGCAGGGCATGGCTGTTGATGCCGCGCTCGGCCATCAGTTCGACCATCAGTTGCAGGTAGGCTATGGAAATAGTCGGCCGTTTGATCGGGTCCGGGTACATGGATTCGCCTTAGCAGTTCGGGCCAACTTTTGCACGGCCCAAAATGATATGCAATATGGCGTCGGCAGGTATCACGGGCAGATACTGGCCATGGCTACACTGACATCCATCAATGACAAGGTTGTTCGGGAGAGACAGATGACAATGAATCACTTGCAGGGTGCAGTGGTGGCGGTGACGGGCGGAGGACGAGGTATCGGCCGGGCAATTGCCGAAGCGCTGATTGCCGCCGGGGCCCAGGTCAGCATCGGCGATATCGATGAGGCGGTGGTAAAGAGCACAGCACGCGAACTGGGCGCTCTGGGCCTACCTCTGGATGTGCGTGAGCGCAGCTCTCTTGAACGCTTTGTCGCCGAGACGGAAGCGACCTTGGGGCCCCTCGATGTGCTGGTCAACAATGCCGGCATCATGCCGGCCGGGGACTTTCTTGCCGAGACGGATGCCGCCACTGATACCCAGATCGATATCAACCTGCGAGGGGTGATTCTCGGCTGCAAGGTGGCGATGCCGGGCATGTTGCAGCGTGGCCGCGGACATATCGTCAACGTCGCTTCCATGGCCGGGCATCTGGCGGTGCCCGGGCTGGCGGTGTACTGCGCGACCAAGTTTGCCGTGGTCGGCCTGACTGACAGTTTGCGCGAGGAATACCGCGATGCAGGCCTGCGCTTCACCAGTATCTGCCCGGCCAAGGTCACCACCGAGCTGGCCGCCGGCACCGAGCAGGCTGGTCGTGGCGTGCCCACGGCGTCACCGCAGCAGGTGGCCCAGGCGGTGATTGAGGGCATTGTCGATAATCTTTATACGGTAACCGTGCCGCGCTATCTGGCGGCGGTGCCGGCGCTGCAAAGCGTGGCGCCCCAGTGGTTGCTGCGTGGCATGCGCCGCACGCTGGGTGACCGTCGTGTACTGGAGCAACTCGACGTTGGCGCGCGCGCCGATTACAACCGCCGTATCGGCGCTCTGGAAAAGCATGGGAGATAAGTGCGTGACAGCGAAAACCATCAAGCAAGGCGATGTACAGGCATTGCCGGTCAGGGATGTGGCGGTGCTGGTGATTGGTGCCGGCATCAGCGGTATCGGTGCGGGGATTCGCTTGCATCGCGAGGGTTTTACCGACTTCGCTATTCTCGAAAAGGCCGACAGTCTCGGTGGCACCTGGCGTGACAATACCTATCCCGGCTGTGCCTGCGATGTGCCATCAGCGTTGTATTCCTACTCGTTTGCGCAGAAGCCGGATTGGTCGCGGCTGTTTGCCGGGCAGGCGGAAATTCTCGACTACGTCAGTGACACCGCACGTCGCTACGATATTGAGCAGTCGATTTATTATGGCGAGGCGGCGCTGGACTCGTGGTGGGACGACAAGGCGTGTCACTGGGTGGTGCAGACCGGCAAACATGTCTGGCATGCACGGATAATGATTTCCTGCACTGGCTATCTGCACGAGCCGATCATGCCGGCGTTGCCCGGGCTGGAGGGTTTTCAGGGGCCGGTATTTCATTCGTCGCGTTGGCAGCACCAGCTGGATCTGCAGGGCAAGCGTGTGGCGGTGATTGGCACCGGCGCGTCGGCGATCCAGTTTGTGCCGGAGATCCAGCCCGAGGTGCGCGAGCTGAAAGTCTATCAGCGCACACCGCAGTGGATTCTGCCGAAACCGGACAGCTCGTTGCCGCCGCCGGCGCGTCGACTGCTTGGCCTGCCGCTGGTGAAGCAGACGCTGCGCAATGCCATCTATGCCGGATTCGAAACTTTCGGCATCGGTTTTCGTCAGCCCGCTTTGCTCAAACAG
Source organism: uncultured Alcanivoracaceae bacterium (assembly GCA_964389795.1). Taxonomy (GTDB): domain Bacteria; phylum Pseudomonadota; class Gammaproteobacteria; order Pseudomonadales; family Alcanivoracaceae; genus JARGPN01. The sequence goes on along the minus strand of CAYMEY010000001.1, from coordinate 44,418 downwards.
GTAGAGCGTCTGGCGCGGGCGCATTTGCGCTGGGCGGTGCGGGATACAGCGTTACGCGACAAGTTGACGCCGGACTACCGACTTGGCTGCAAGCGTGTGCTGATGTCCAACAACTACTACCCGGCGTTGGCGCAACAAAATGTTGAGGTGCTGACCACCGGTGTGACGCAGGTGCGCGGTAATACCCTTGTCGGTGCCGACGGCAGTGAGCGCGAGGTGGACGTGATCATTCTCGGTACCGGCTTCCATGTGTCTGACCAGCCGATCGCAAGGCATGTGCGTGGTGTCGACGGACGTACACTCGCAGAGATCTGGGCGGGCAGTCCGCAGGCATACCGCGGCAGCACCATCGCCGGTTTTCCGAACCTGTTTCTGATTCTCGGGCCGAATCTGGCGATCGGCCACAACTCCGCCTTTATCGTCATCGAGGCGCAGCTGGATTACGCCATCGATGCGTTGCGCACCATGCGCAAGCGCGAGTTGATGCGCGTGGAAGTGCGCAGCTCGGCACAGTCGGACTACAACCAGCGGGTGCAGAAAGACCTGCAGGGCACGGTCTGGAATACCGGTGGCTGTTCCAGCTACTACATTGATGCCAATGGCCTTAACAGCATCGGGTTCCCCTGGAGCACGCTGGAAATGCGGCGCTTGCTGGCGCACTTCGATGAAGAAAACTATCACCTGCAACCGGCCTGGGAGCCGTCCATGGAGGCGTTTGGTCATGCCAATGCAGGCTAAAACAGGGTTGGTGCTGGGCTGCGGCGGTGTCGCCGGCGCGGCCTGGTCGATCGCTGTGCTGGATCAGTTGCAACAACAGCTCGGTTGGGATGCGCGGCAGGCGGATATTCTGATCGGCACATCGGCGGGCGCTGTGCTGGCAGCCTTGCTGTCAGCCGGCGTGCCGGTGTCCCAGTTGCTGGCGTGCCAGCGCGGCACCAGCAGCCAGTGCCGCTGGCAACACGACACCGACAGTGGCCCGGCCTTGCCTCCCTGGCCGGCGGCTGCGTTTACGGCATTGCCGCTGGTGCGCAAAGGCTTGCGTGGCGAGGTCAGTGCACTGACGGCGATTACTGGCGCGCTGCCGCAAGGTCGCTGTGACATGACACCGTTCCGGCAGTTGATTAATTCAGTGGTGCCTGAGGGTGGCTGGAGTGGGCACTCGAATGCCTGGATGATGGCGGTGGATGCCAGCTCCGGTGAGCGCGTGGCGCTTGGTCGGGATGTGATAATGCCAATGGATCAGGCCGTGTGCGCCTCCTATGCGGTGCCCGGCTGGTGCCCACCGGTGGCGTGGCAGGGGCGGCGTTACCTTGATGGCGGCATCGCTTCTCCCGTGTCGGCGGACTTCCTGCTCGACACTGACGTGACGCGGGCGATCGTGCTGGCGCCGATGGCATCGTCCTCGCCGGATGCGCCGCGTTCGCCGTTTGCCCGGCTAGAGCGCCGTGTGCGTCGCTACATGACCGCCATCGTTGACAAGGAAGTGGCGGCGTTGGCGCAAGCGGGCATTGAGGTGATCCGTATTGAACCTGTGGCGGCGGATCTGCAGGCCTTCGGTTTCAACATGATGGACCCGGCGCGACGCCAGCACGTGTTCGAGGTGGCGCAACGCAGCGCCGTGGAAAATGTCGCCGGTGCTTTGCGGCGCGCGACCCAGCCGCGCCGCAGCGTGCACCAGCCGTTGCCGGCCTGAGAGCTTTTTCGAGAGCAATAAAAAAGCCCGCGTGAGATGCGGGCTTTTTTATTGCTCCGAGCGACTAGTTGAAGTCCCGGGTGAGGGTTTCGCCGCTGCTGAGGGTGACATTGATGGTTTGCAGGAAGCCGATAGCGTCATCGCTGTCGTTGTTATCGTCGATGCCCTGGCAGGTCAATGCGGCGGTGTATTCGCCGACCGGGATAAAGCCGATTTCATACAGATAATCGGAAGACTCCGGGTCCGGGCTGGCGCTGTCGCTGGTGAAAGGATTGTCCGCACCGATCGGCTCGCCCGCATCGTTCACATAGACATCCCCGGTGACCGCGTCATGACCGTCGTAGAGATAGACCGCCAATCCCGCGCCGGTGCCGGCATCGTGGCTACAGCTGATATCCCCTAACAGACTGTTGGCAATGCTGCCGGACAGCGTGCCGACTTCGGCGTTGTCCACCAGCCGCAGCGCGGGGCGCAGGAAATAGAAGTCCTCGCCGGCAGGCTGCGTCAGTGCCCGGCGCAAGTCCACATCAAGCACAAAGTCGGTACGGCCGCCCGCCGGCACCACAAAGCCACTCACCAGTTGCAGGAAGCGCGGGCCGCCGGCAATGGCATTGCCTTGCTGGCCAGGAATCTTGAGGTCCACCAAACCGCCGCCATCGGTTTCGACGTAGCTGTCCGGGTGGTCCTGCTGGACGTACAGACGCACCCAGGCATAGTCTCCCGCGGGCAGCACCACTGGTGGCAGCAGGGTGGCAGATGCGTTGCCCTGGAGTGCCAGCAGGTTGTCGATAACAACCGGTGGGTCGAGCTCATAGCTGACCCGGCTGCCGCTTGCTGGCTGCAAGTCGATACGATCGAACGACAGTCGCACCGCCACGACATCGTCTACGGCAGCATCGGTGACGGACAGGGAGGCGACGCCGGTGGCCGGCTGATCACTGCCGCTTTCGCCACCACAGCTCGCCAGCAGCAAGCTGCCAAGCAACGCCAGGGTGATGGAAAAATGAGGTGTTCGCATGATGGTCTCTTCCCCGACGCCTGCCTTTTCCCCAGTCCAGACGTCTACTTGATAACCTTGCAAGACTACAAAAATTGGCGGCAAATTGCCGCTGGTTCCTCCCGGACGGTGATGCTGATCACACTTTGCGCTACCGGGTGGTTATATCAGGCCACCGAAGCCGGGTTGCCCTGCGCCTAATGGCGCGCGTAGACCTCGGTCTGGTGACAGCCGCCATGCATGCTTGGTGCGTGGAAAACAACAAGTCAGTGGGAGAGCACAGCATGAGCGTTAACGCCAACGCGTTGCCCGGCAGCAAACGGGTCAACCAGAGCGATATCCAGCCCCGGCGTATGGATTTCCAGTTCGACCAGAGCATCCCTCGCTACTGGTTTGCTGGCGACCAGTTTAAAACCATGCTGCTCACGGCGCTGTCCTGCACCTTCCCTGAAGGTGAGCGTTTTTTTGTCCGTTCCGTGCGCCACTATCAGAGCCAGATCGCTGATCCGAAGCTCAAGGAGGAAGTGAAGGGCTTTATCGGGCAGGAGGCGCATCATGGCAATGAGCATGAGCAGTTCAATGCGTTTTTGCGCAGTAAAGGCATTCCGACCGAAATCGTCGAGCAGTTTACCCAGGACGGATTGAAGTTCATGGCCAAGTTCCTGTCGCCGGAGCGACAGCTGGCCAAAACCTGCGCGCTGGAGCATTTCACCGCCATGCTGGCGGAGCTGATTCTGGAGAATCCGGACTTTATCGAGGGTATGGATGAGCGTCTGGTGCCGCTGTGGACCTGGCACGCGGTGGAGGAAAGCGAACACAAGTCGGTGGCTTTCGATGTCTATCAGGATCAGGTCAACAACTACTGGGTGCGTACCAGTGAGATGGCGTTCACGACGGTAGAATTTATCGGCTTCACTATTTACCACTACATCCAGTTGCGCAGGGAAATGGATGACAGCACCAACTGGCGTTCGGTGTTCAACGGGCTTAACTGGTTGATCGGTCCGCGAGGTCGGCTGCACCGCCTGTTGCCTGCCTACCTCGCGTATTACAAACGCGACTTCCATCCTGCCAAGCGCGACAAGCGCCATCTGCGTGAGCGTGGACTGCGCCAACTGGCGAGAATGCTGAATCGGCCAGAGCTTGTCGATGGCCTTGCTGCCTGATCACCCGCACTGCCCCATCAGCCCCGCATCGCGGGGCTTTTTTATGACCCTCACGGTGCCGACAGACGCGCCAATTGACCAATTGTTTTGCGGCCTGGTCAGTGGACATTGCCGCCGTCGCGCTTAGCATAGCCGCAACCTCTTGGAGATATTCAGGTATGAACTTTCAGCACAGTGCCCGGGCGCAAGAATATATCGATCGACTGAATGCGTTTATGGATGCGCATATCTATCCCAATGAGAAGGCCTACCACGATTACTTCAAGACCGCGCCCCAACGCTGGCAATCGCCGCCGTTGATGGCTGAGTTAAAGCAAAAAGCGCAAGCTGCCGGGCTATGGAACCTGTTTATGCCAAACCCCGAGTTCGGGCCGGGTTTGAGCAATCTTGAATACGCGCCATTGGCAGAAATCATGGGCAAGGTGCTGTGGGCGCCGGAAGTGTTTAACTGCAACGCGCCAGATACCGGCAATATGGAAGTGCTCGAGCGCTACGGCACGCCGGCGCAACAGCAGCGCTGGCTCAAGCCGTTGCTGGCCGGCGAAATCCGTTCCGGTTTCGCCATGACCGAGCCGGATGTGGCATCGTCAGACGCCACCAATATCTCACTGTCGATCGTCCGTGATGGCGACGACTATGTGATTAACGGGCGTAAGTGGTTTATTACCGGCGCCATGAATGCCGCCTGCAAGATTCTTATCGTGATGGGAAAAACTGATCCCGATAATCCCAGTCGGCATGCACAGCAGTCGCAAATTCTGGTGCCGATGGAGACGCCGGGGCTGACGGTGGTGCGGCCGCTGTCGACGCTCGGCTACGACGACCCGCCATTGGGTCATGCCGAGCTGCACTTCGAACAGGTGCGCGTTCCCGCCGACAACATTCTGCTCGGACCCGGGCGGGGCTTTGAAATAGCACAAGGTCGTCTGGGGCCGGGACGTATTCATCACTGCATGCGCCTGATCGGCCTGGCGCAACGGGCGCTGGAAGCCGCCTGCCGCCGGGTCGAGCAGCGCGTTACGTTTGGCCGCAAGCTCAGTGATCACCAGTCAGTGCGTGAAGACATCGCGCGCAGTTTTTGTGACATCGAACAGGCGCGATTGCTTACCCTCAAGGCTGCAGACCAGATGGACAAGGTTGGCAACAAGCAGGCGCTTGACCTGATTGCGGCGATCAAGATCGTGGCGCCGAATATGGCCTGCGCAGTGATAGACCGGGCCATGCAGATGCACGGTGCCGGCGGTCTGACGGAAGATTATTTTCTTGCTGAAGCCTTCAACTACGCGCGCACGGTACGTCTGGCGGATGGGCCAGATCAGGTGCATATGATGCAGCTGGGTAAATTGCTGGTGAAGCGTCACAGCAGTTAACTGGAGCCCGCTATGACCGATGTAGCCAATATTGATGTGACGGCACTGCAGCGCTGGCTGGAAGATGCCTTGCCGGGCTTTCAGGGGCCATTGCAGGCAGAGAAATTTTCCGGCGGTCAGTCGAATCCTACTTTTCTGCTTACGGCGATGTCCGGGCAGTATGTGCTGCGCCGCAAGCCACCGGGACAGCTGTTGGCGTCGGCCCATGCGGTGGATCGTGAGTACCGCGTGCTCAAGGCACTGGCGGATACCGATGTGCCTGTGGCAAACGCGTTAGTGCTGTGCGAAGACGAGTCGGTGATTGGCAGCATGTTTTACCTGATGAGCTATGAGTCCGGTCGCATTTTCTGGGATCCGTCATTGCCTGAGTTAGCGCGGGCTGATCGTGCAGACGTTTATGCCGAGCTGGTGCGTGTGCTGGCGGCCTTGCATGAGGTGCGTCCGGACCAGGTCGGACTGGCGGATTATGGCAAGCCGGGAAATTATTTTGAGCGCCAGCTCAGCCGCTGGATAAAGCAGTACCGGGCGGCAGAAACTGAGTCGATGCCAGCGATGGAAGCAATGATCAACTGGTTGCCGGACCAAGTCCCTGACGATGACGGTCAGGTCAGTTTGATTCACGGCGATTATCGTCTCGATAACTTCATCTTTGATCCGCAGCAAGCACGTATTCGTGCGGTGCTGGATTGGGAGCTGTCCACGCTCGGTCATCCGTTCGCAGACCTGGCCTACCTGTGCATGTGTTTACGCTTGCCCACCAGTGGCTTTCCCAAAGGACTGGCGGGGCTGGATCGTGACGCGCTGGGATTGCCGGATGAGCAGGCATTGGTCGAGCTGTACTGTCAGCGGCGCGGATTGAGCGCGATTCCGCACTGGCATTTTTATCTGGTGTTCAGTTTCTTCCGCCTTGCGGCAATTTGTCAGGGCGTATTACGGCGCGCGCTGGATGGCAATGCATCCAGCAGCCGCGCATTGGAAACCGGCCGTCAGGCCAGTGTGCTGGCGGAGCTTGGTGCTGCACTGATCAGGGAGGCTCAGGAATGACAACATCGTTATTCGATTTGCATGGCAAGGTTGCGCTGGTGACCGGTGGCAGCAGGGGTATCGGCGCCGCCATTGCCATGTTGTTGGCGCAGCAGGGTGCCCACGTGTTGGTCAGCAGCCGCAAGCAGCAAGCGTGCGAACAGGTGGTGGCGGACATCGTCGCGGCGGGCGGCAGTGCCGAGGCGTTGGCCTGCCATGTCGGAGACCTGGACAGCATCGAACAGGCATTCGCAACAATCAAGGCCGCCCACGGACGACTGGATATCCTGATCAACAACGCTGCCACCAATCCGTTCTTCGGCAATGTGCTGGATACAGACCTTGCCGCCTATCAGAAGACCGTCGATGTGAATGTGCGGGGCTACTTTTTCATGTCGGTGGCGGCCGGCAAGATGATGCGCGAGCAAGGCGCCGGGGTGATCGTCAACACAGCGTCGGTGAACGGTCTGCAACCGGGCGTCGGTCAGGGTATTTATTCAATCACCAAGGCCGCAGTGATCAATATGACCAAGGTGTTCGCCAAGGAGTGCGCGGCGTTCGGTATCCGTTGCAATGCGGTACTGCCCGGATTGACCAAAACCCGATTTGCCGGTGCGCTGTTCGATGATGAAGCCATCTACCGCTCGGTGGTCAAGGCTATTCCGATGCAGCGTCATGCCATGCCGGATGAGATCGCCGGCGCGGTACTGTATCTGGTGTCGCCAGCCGCGAGTTATACCACCGGTGAATGTCTGGTGGTTGACGGCGGACTGACGCTCTAGGCCAGTTATCATGTTTGCTGCCATACTGTCCCGATGAGCCAGAGGAGGGCAGTATGGAAGGAAATCGCGCCGCCGTAATCTACATGCTGCGCACCGCGCAGCAGCACCATGTGCAGCTCAGCATGATGGCCGATCAGAAGGCCAGTGCGTTGATTGCCGCCTGTTTCGTAACGCTCTCGATTACCTTTACCTATGTCTCCAGCCATGACGCAAACTTGCCTCTGCTGGTCATCATGGGCTTTGCAATCCTGTCGGCGCTGTGTGCCGTATTGGCCGTACTGCCGCGGGTGCAAACCAATCCGAGCATCGTCGGGCCACGCAATTTGTTGTTCTTCGGCGAATTTGCCGATTTGACCCTGGACGAATTCGTCGCCCGGACGCGGCCGCTACTGGAAGATAATGAGGCGGTTTACAGTGCCATGTTGCGTGATATTTACTGCCTCGGCCGAGTATTGATGCAGCGCAAGTATCGATTCCTGAAGCTGGCGTACAGTTGCTTTCTGGTGGGCTTGGTGGCGGCGCCGGCCAGTGCGCTACTGGAGCTGTGCTGGCAACGCGGCTGGTTGCTTTGACTGGCATCGGCTCGCGTGGCGCTGGCGAACGCCAATTCATAACGCAGTGAACTGAATACGATGACAATTGACTGGGGGTTGTTATTGGCCGGTCTGGGTCTGTTCATGCTGGGCATGAACTACCTGGAGCAGGCACTGCGTGCGTTGATGAATCAATCATCTGCACAGCTGTTGCGGCGCGCTACTGAAAGCCTGTGGGTCGCGATACCTCTCGGTGCTGTACTTACCGCTCTGTTGCAGAGCAGTTCCCTGGTGGGACTACTGGTTTTGGCGTTTGTCGGCGCGGCGGTAATGCCGTTGCGCAATGCGCTGGGCATCATGCTCGGCGCCAATCTCGGCACAACCTTCACCGGCTGGCTGGTGACCCTGATCGGCTTCAAGTTTGATCTCAGCGCGGCGAGTTTGCCGTTGATCGGTATCGGCGCGCTGAGTCTGGTGCTGTTGGCCGAACGTGAGCGTGCCCGCGCGCTGTCACAGCTGATTCTGGGGCTGGGCTTGTTGCTGTTCGGGTTAACGGCGATGAAGCAGGGCGTCGCCAGCGTAGCCGAGCAGGCGAGCCTCGACTTTCTTTCAGGTATGCATTCATTCTGGTTCCTGTTGGCCGGGATGGCGTTGGCGGCGATTATCCAGTCGTCATCGGCGGTGGTGATGCTGGTGTTATCCGGATTGCACGCCGGGTTGTTGCCGTTGCCGGCGGCGCTGGCGGTGGTGATCGGTGCCGATATTGGCACTTCCAGTACGTTGCTGCTGGCGTCCGCCAGTGGCGCCAGAGTAAAGCGGCAGGTGGCAGTGTTTCACCTTATCTACAATCTGGTCAGTGGCGTATTCAGTTATACGCTGCTGCTGCCGTTGGCGCCGAAAGTGTTTTCGGCTGTGGGCATCAGTGACCCCCTGTATGCGGTGGTGCTATTCCACAGCAGTTTCAACTTTCTCGGCATTTTTCTGTTCTTGCCCTGGTTGGCACGGCTGGCCAACTGGCTTGAACGGCATGTGGGTATCAGTGTGGCCTCCACTTCCTTGCTGCAACGTGTACCGACGGCGGTGCCGGATGCCGCGCTGATCGCGGTGCAGCAGGAATGCCGGCGCATGCTCGCGCATACCGCGGCGTTATTGGCGCAGGCGTTTTCGATCGCTCGACCGACAGAGACGGAGCTGTCATTGGGACTGGCGGGTTACATCAATGGCTACGAACAACTGAAGGCAGATGAAACCGCGCTGGTTGCCTATGTCAGTGAGATTCCGGCGCAAACGGCGTCCCAGCGACAGCTGTTGCAGGACTGGTTGGCGTGCGTAAGGTTGGCGGTGTACGCCAGCAAGGCGATCAAGGACATCAGGGATGACCTGGAGCAGTTGTGGTCTGTGACTGATGCCGGGTTGGCAGAAATGCGTCGCGAGCTGGTCAGAGATGTGAGCGCACTGCTGGATGCATTGGAGCGTTTGCCGCGGGGTGAACTCGGTCCCGGTGATATCGAAGCGATGGCACTGACCCATGCGCAACAGATGGCCGCGCTGCAGCAGCGACTGTATCTGCTGCCGCCCAGTCCCGGCATGGATGTGTCAACGCTGATGAATGTTACCAGGGAAACAGACGAGTGCGGGCGCGAGCTGGAGCGATTGATGCGCCGCTGGCCGTCGCCCTGAAACCGACCGGCGTGTCTCGTCAGCACGACACACAGGTGCTACCTTGCTTGAATCTCAGGGAATAAAAGGTGTGCCATGGATCGCCGGCAAGAAGACGAAGACAAGAAAGCCTGGTTTCGCTCCCAGCGTTTTTTCAGTGAAGGCAACAAGTGGTACTTCTCGACGCGGGAGAACACTATCGAAGGGCCATTCGATTCCCGTGAGGACGCAGAGCAGGAACTGATGATGTACCTGCGCAATTTGCGTGAGCGCGCCAATTTTGGCATCAAGCCAAACTCCTCCGGCTGAGCATCGATTTCACCTCACCTTGATAGGTCTTCGGTAAAGCTGAAGGCATGAAACTACCGGTTAACGACATTCAGGAAGTCATCAGCTGGCTGCGACTGCGTAGCCATGACGGCTGTCTGTACACGGTGGAAGTATTGTGGCGGCAACAATGGTGTGTGTTGTGCGACGGCGCAGGACAGGTATTGAGGTATCGCTCCATGGAGGCCGCCCGACGTGATCTGGCGGCACTCAAGGTGCAGAAGTGTACTTTGCTCCAGGCCTCAAGTTATCACGAGATGATCGGGTTGCCTGAGCAGCAGGTTGCGCCAATGGAAGTGCCAGTACGCTGGTCGCCGCTTTAGTGCCGGGGCAGCGCTCAGGCAGGTGCGCTCTGGTAGCGTTCCAGCAGCGCTTGCAGGGAAGAGGGCCGCACAGGCTTGGGCAGGAATTCGTTGGCACCGGCATCCAGCGCCTGCTGTTGCCACGCCTCACCTTGGTTGGCGGAAATCACTACCACTGGCAGACGCGCAGCGCCATTGCGGATTTCTCGGGCCACCTGATAGCCATCAATGCCGGGCAACTCAACATCGACGATGACCAGATCCACTGGCCGCTGGCTGAACAGGCGCAGCGCGCCCTCGCCATCGGCAGCGATGAAGTAGTTGTGGCCGGCCTCCTCAATGATGCGGGAAATCAGCAGACTGACCGGCTTGTTGTCTTCTACGATCAATACATTCATGGACCCTGAGTCTACCCGTCCCGTGACGCTGGGCAACTGTTGTTGCGGGGGAATGTGACAATTGCGCAACAAACCCCCGGGCTGCCTTTGCAGCAACCCGGGTGAGCGTCCGGTTACAGGCCCATGCCGCGGCCGATCACTTCCTTCATGATTTCATTGGTGCCAGCGAAAATGCGCGAGATGCGGGCGTCCACATAGGCGCGGCAGATAGGGTATTCCCACATGAAGCCGTAGCCACCATGCAGCTGCACGCCCTCGTCCACCACCTTGTTGAGCAAGTCCGTGCACCAGTACTTGGCCATGCAGGCCTCTTCCGGGGTGCAGGCGTTATCGAGGTGCTGCTTGATCAGGTTGTCGATAAAGTGCTGGCCGATGGTGATTTCGGTTTTCATTTCCGCCATCTTGAAGCGGGTATTCTGGAATTTGCCAATCGGCTTGCCGAAGGCGGTGCGCTCCTTGACGTAGGCGAGGGTGTGATCGAAGGCAAACCAGGCCCCTGCAATGGCGCCAATGGCCACCACCAGCCGTTCCTGGGCGAGCTTCTGCATCATGAACATGAAGCCCATGCCCGGTGCGCCGAGCACATTGGTTTTCGGTACCACCACGTTCTCAAAAAACAGCTCCGCCGTGTCCTGCGCCTTGAGGCCCATCTTCTTCAGGTTGCGACCGCGGTTGAAACCCTCCATGCCGCGTTCCACCAGCACCAGCGTGATGCCCTCCGGTGCCTTGGCAGCGACTATCACCAGGTCCGCCAGGATGCCGTTGGAGATAAAGGTCTTCTGGCCGTTGAGGATGTAGTGGTCGCCCTTGTCCTCAAGGCTGGACTTGATGCCCTGCAGGTCGGAGCCGGTGCCGGGCTCAGTCATGCCGATGGCGAGAATGATGTCGCCACTGCAGATACCGGGCAGGAATCTGGCTTTCTGGTCTTCGCTGCCGTAGGTTTCGATGTAAGGCGCGATGACGTCGTTATGCAGACTCAGGGCGAAGCCGGAGTCGCCGGTACGTGCCAGTTCCTCAATCATGATCTGTGAGTAGCGGAAGTCCTTCAGCCCGAGGCCGCCGTACTGCTCATCCACAAACGGGGCCAGAAAGCCGTTATCACCGGCCTTTTTCCAGATCTCGCGATCGACGATACCCTGTTCGGTCCAGCGTTCAATGTGCGGGGTAACCTCGCGCTCACAGAACTGGCGGAAGCTGTCGCGGAAAATCAGGTGGTCTTGCTCAAACAGGTCGCGTTTCATGGCGGCTCCGGGAAATAAAAGAGGCAGTGACTAACAGGTCATGGCATTATTCAAACGCCCGTTTGAGCGCGCCATGACACGATGTGCCAATTTGGCTGACATTAATTATCATTGGCCGCGCCATGCCAGTGGGCCGGGTGAGCATGCTAAGCAGGACTGGGGATGATCCACCGCAACAATATTTCGATTACGCAGGTTATCAGGGTGCTGCAGGGCGCAGCGCGTTCCGGCGCGGATATCCCGCAGCTGCTGTCGCAAGTGGGTATCTCCCGCGCCCTGCTGGAGGACTCGCACGCGCGTATTGAACGTGACCAGTTTATTCGTCTGATGCTGGCAGTGATGCAGCAGACCCAGGATGAGTTTCTCGGCTTTGGTCAGGGCCGCAAGTCCAAGCCTGGCACTTTCAGCATGATGGCCCATGCAGTGATCAACTGCGCCAATATCGAAAAGGCTGTGCAACGGGGCCTGCGCTTCTACGAATTGTTCGATCTGGATTTGCATTCATCACTGGTCAGGCAGGAAGACACGGCAGAGTTGCGCGTCCAGGCCAGCGAGCGGCTGGATTTCCGTGAAACCATTGTTGAGGCAATGATCTTCCTGTCGCTGCGCTTCATGAGTTGGCTGGCGGGAAAAGAAATCAAGCCACAACGCATCGAGCTGGATTACCCGCGCGGCGCCGACGATGAGTATCACACCCAGTTTGAATGTCCGGTGGTGTACGGTTGCGATATCAGCCGCATTATCTTTGATGCTGATTATCTGGATCTGCCGCTGGTGCAGAATGAGATTTCACTGTCGCGCTTCCTGAAGGACTCCCTGGCCCAGCTTTGGGAAGGCAATGTCCACAATGTCGGTTTGCCGGCACAGATACGCGCGATCATTTCGAAAGAGTACGGTAATAACTTCCCTGACTTTTCAGAAGTCTGTGAGAAGCTCAACATGACGCCACAAACCCTGCGTCGTCGTCTCAAGGATGCCAACACCAGCTATCAGGAGATCAAGGATTCGCTGCGCAAGGAGGCATCAATCTACTATCTTTCGAAGCTGGAGTTGTCGATAGACGAAATTGCCCTGTTGATGGGCTTCAGTGAAGCGAGTTCTTTTCATCGCGCGTTCAAGAAGTGGACCGGCAAGACGCCGTCACAATATCGCCGCGATCACTTTGGAGTGCATTGATGCAAGAGCCGGACGCCACCACCGCGCGCCTGTTGATCACCTGTCCGGACCAGCCCGGCATTATCAGTGCGGTCAGTACCTTTCTTTATCACCACGGCGCCAACATTACTGACTTCGATCAGCACTCGAGTGAGTCCATGGGCGGAAAGTTCTTTCTGCGGCTGGAGTTCCAGACCCCGGGACTGGATTGCTCACTGGATGCGCTGGAGCGAAATTTCCGCGCGCGCGTTGCCCGCGAGTATGAAATGGATTGGCGCCTGACCTACGCCCGTGACAAGAAGCGCATGGCGATTCTGGTGTCCAGACATGATCACGCGCTAATGGAGTTGCTCTGGCGCACCATGCGCGGAGACTTGCCGGCGACCATTCCGATGGTGATTTCAAATCATGAAGATTTACGCCATGAGGTCGAGCGCTTCGGCATTCCTTATCACCATGTGCCGGTGACCGCCGAGACCAAGGCAGAGGCCTATGCAAAGATGGTGGAGCTGCTTAAGGATCAGGTCGACGTGATCGTGTTGGCGCGTTACATGCAGATCCTGACGCCGGAGTTTGTCGGTCACTTTCCGCAGCAGATCATCAATATCCACCACTCCTTCCTGCCGGCGTTTGTCGGCGCCAATCCGTATCTGCAGGCCTGGGAGAAGGGCGTCAAGCTGATCGGTGCCACCAGCCACTACGTTACCGATGATCTGGATCAGGGGCCGATTATTGAGCAGAACGTGCAGCGAGTATCACACCGTCACTCCGCCGCGGACCTCAAGGCGCTGGGGCAGGATGTGGAGCGCAGCGTATTGCTGCGCGCCGTGAAGTGGCATCTGGAGGACCGAGTGATTGTCGACGGCAATAAGACAGTGGTGTTCGTCAAATAACGTCCACGTTGCCGGTCAAAAGGTGAACTGGATGCCCGCGCCTATGCTGTGCAAATCTGCTTGCTCGAGGCGCATGAAATCGTACTCCAGCACCAGCTTGGTCGATGCATCAATAACCGGAAATTCGATCGCAGCGCCGATGTAGGGTGCAATCCCGGAGGCGCTGTCGGAAGAGTTTCGTTCGAAGGTGAAGTCGGGCGTCATGTCCGAATAGGTTTCCGTCACCCGCGTATTGGTTTTGGTTTTGACGCTGTAGAGCATGCCGCCAGCACGCACTGAGAACAACTCGTTGTCATACAGGCGCAAGCCAATCTCAAAGCCGGTGACCCGGGTGTTGGTGTCCGTAATACGTGTTTCAGTGTCTTTCGGGAATGCAAAGCCACTGGTCAGTACTTCGCGCGAACGGCTGGCGCCTTCGCCCAGTTGGGTCAGGCCGCCCTCGAGGCGCCAGCGCCAGCGGTCGAATACACGGGCGTCGTTGAGCTGCAACCCAAGGCGGGCACGGAACCCGTATTCATCGGCGCCGTTCAGGTCACTGAAATCCGTGCGCAGTATTTGTGCTGCAACATAGACATCGGCGTCCGGTGCTTCCAGTTCACTGTCGTCATAACCAAAGGCAGGGCCTGACAGGAGCAACGCAGCAATGGCTGCAAGGCGAAAAGTGTTCATATTGTATTTATCGTGTCTGTCGCCAGAATAGGCGCCCATTGTACTCAAGCCACCACGGTTTTCATGTAGCGAATCGGTTAATCGGTATCGCCCGGAGCTGGAATGAATGGATTACTGCTTTTGTGCCGCCCCGGCTTTGAGGCGGACTGTGCCGCCGAGCTGGCCGCCCGCGACCCCTGTGGCTATGCCCGCGCCGTCGCTGACAGTGGCTACCTGCAGTGGCACTCGTCGGCGTTGCCGCCGAGCCCGGCGGGACTGATCTTTGCGCGCAGCGGATTTCGTCTCGGCGGCGAATTCCGGCAGCTGCCCGATGACAGGTTGAGCGCACTGCTGCCGTTGCTGGCGCCGCTGGGGCCTGTATCGGGCGTGCGACTGGAATATCCGGACACCAACGACGGGCGGACCTTGCAACGTTTCCTGAAGCGCTTTCGAGGCGCTCTGCTGGGGGCGCTCAAGGCGTCCGGACAGCTGCGAGCCGATCAGTCCGGACCGTGCCTGCACCTGTTTTTTACCGACTCCCACACCGGCTGTTTTGGCACCAGCCTGCCAGCGGAGTCGGGCCCCTGGGAGCTCGGCATCCCACGCTTGCGCCTGCCCGCTGCCGCGCCAAGCCGTTCAGCACAGAAAATCGAAGAGGCCTGGTTGGTTCTGATGACCGCGCAGGAGCGCAGCGAGTGGTTACGTGAGGGCCGCACAGGCGTTGATCTGGGCGCGGCACCCGGCGGTTGGACCTGGCAGTTGGCACGGCACGGACTGCGCATGACGGCCGTCGATCACGGCAAGCTGTCACCCCGGCTGATGGACGAGTACCCGGTCGAGCATGTGGCCGGCGATGCCTTCACCTGGCGCGCACCGCGGACGCTGGATTGGCTGGTCTGCGATGTGGTGGACAAACCGGCCCGCACTCTGGCGTTGATGCAGAAGTGGCTGGTACACGACTGGGCGCGGCTGGCACTGTTCAATCTCAAGCTGCCAATGAAGCAGCGCTATGCCACGGTGGCGGAGCTGTTGCAGCGACTGCAGGCAGCAATGGCTGGACGTCCGGTGCACATTCGCGCCAGACAGCTTTATTACGATCGCGAGGAAGTTACGGTGCTGGTGATCCCCCGAACTGGGGTTGCGTCATGACCACCGCTCGGCGCTGGCCCAGTGCCGGCCTGATGGTTCTGCTGGGGGTGCTTTATTTCGCCCAGGGGCTGCCGTTCGGTTTGCTGTCAAAAAGTTTGCCGGCGGTGTTGCGTGATGCGGGCCTGTCCAACAGCTGGATTGGTTTGCTGGCGTTGCCAGCGTTGCCATGGGCGCTGAAGTTTCTCTGGTCACCGTGGGTCGACCGCTGGGGCCATGGTCGGGCGGGCCACCGCAAGCGCTGGATTATTGCCAGTCAGGGCGGCGCTATCCTGACGCTGTTGGGTATCGGTGCGTTGCCATCGGCATGGCTGTTCGGTGAAGGATTGTGGGCGCTGTTTGCGCTGCTGTTTCTGCTCAACCTGTGCTTCGCCACCCATGACATTGCCAGTGACGGATTGGCGGTACGGCTGTTGCCGCCACCACTGCGCGGACTGGGCAACAGCCTGCAAAGCGGCGGCTACAAGGCTGGTATGATCATCGGTGGCGCGGCGTTGCTGATCGGTGTCGAGGTGCTGGGCTGGCGTCTGACGCTGTGGTCATTGGCATTGCTGTTATTGCTGTTTCTGTGGCCGGTGGCGCGGTTCGACGAATCCGCGGAGGCGCCGGTATCGCGCGTGCCGGTTTCCCTGAATTGGTGGTGGCGTCAGCTCGGTCAGTTCTGGCTGCGACCCGGCATGGGGCTGTGGTTGCTGCTGCTGCTCGGCTACAAGATTGGCGACAGCCTCGGCTCGCGCATGATCAAGTCACAGCTGGTGGATGCCGGCTGGAGCCTGTCGGCGATTGCGCAGCTGGATCTGGTGGCGTCGATGGTTGGTCTGGCCGGTGCTGCGCTGGCAGGAGTGCTGCTGCTGCGGACCCCACGTATAGTGGCGTTGGTGGTGTTTGCAGCGATGCAGGCGGTCGGCTTACTGATGTGGAGTCAGGTCCAGCAGCAGCCGGTCCAGTGGGTGTGGGCGGCGGCGCTGGTGGAGCAATTTGCCGACGGTTTGTCCACCGTGGCGTTGTTTACCATGATGATGGATCGTTGCCGACGCGATCACGAGGGCGTTGATTACACCATGCAGGCCTGTCTGGTGTTGATCTCTACCGGCCTGTTCACTTTGGCGAGCGGGGTGATCGCAGACCTGATAGGGTATGCCCGTCACTTTCAGCTGTCGGCAGCGCTGACACTGGTCGCTATAATGCCGGCGATTTTCTGGAAACGAGCCATCCATGACCAACCCTCTGCCTGATCCTGATCATTGCCTCGATGCCAGTGGATTGCTGTGTCCTGAGCCCGTCATGCTGCTGCATAACAAGGTGCGTGATATCGGTGCCGGCGAGGTGCTGGAAGTGCTGGCGACGGATCCGTCGACGCAACGGGATATCCCGCGTTTCTGCCAGTTCCTCGGCCACACGCTGTTGTCGGAGCAGGTTGAAGAGGGCCGTTTTCGTTATCTCATTCGTAAAAAAGAGTCCTGATCTATGTTGATTGATACGGCGATGATTGTTGCCGGTTTTGTGGTGTTGGTAGTGGGCGCGGACTGGTTGGTGAAGGGCGCCTCGCGTATGGCGCTGTCGGTGGGTATTACGCCGTTGGTGGTGGGTCTGACAGTGGTGGCGTTCGGCACCAGTGCCCCCGAACTTGCCGTCAGTATTACGTCCGCACTGGGTGGCGAAGCAGATCTGGCAGTAGGTAACGTGGTGGGCTCGAACATCGCCAACGTGCTGCTGATTCTGGGTGTGTCGGCGCTGGTAGCGCCGCTGGTGGTGCATCAGCAACTGGTCCGTCTGGATGTGCCGATCATGCTGGGTGCGAGCGTGCTGTTTTATGTATTGGCGGCGGATGGTCGTCTGACGCTGTGGGATGGTCTGTTGCTTTCTGGCAGCGTCATCGCCTATGTGGTGTTCCTGATCATGGAAAGCCGTCGCGAGAAGAATCCGATGGTACTGGCCGAATACGATGCGCTGAGCGAGGAAGCGCAGGCACCGCACAGCATGGTTGCCAATCTGGCCTGGCTGCTGGTCGGCATGGTCGGGCTGGTGGCGGGTTCGCAATTGCTGGTCAAGGGCGCGGTGTCGATCGCAACGACGTTAGGCGTCAGTGAATTGATTATCGGCCTGACGGTATTGGCGATTGGTACTTCTCTGCCGGAGTTGGCGACCTCGGTGGTGGCGGCGATGAAGGGAGAACGTGATATTGCCGTGGGTAATGTGGTGGGCTCGAATATCTTCAATATTCTCAGCGTGCTTGGTTTTGCCACGCTCGCCGCGGTGGGCGATGTGCCGGTGTCGGCGGATGCCCTGCGGATTGATATTCCGGTGATGCTGGCGGTGGCGCTGTTGTGTCTGCCGATCTTCCGTGGCGGGTATGAAATTACCCGTACCAATGGTGCCTTGTTTGTATTTGCCTATCTGCTCTATCTGCTTTACCTGACACTGAATGCCATGCATGCGCATATGCGTCCATTGCTGGAGACCCTGTTGATGTCAGGATTTCTGCCGGCGCTGATTATAGGCGCACTGGTGGTGTTTATCCGCGACTTGCGCAAGGAAGCTGACTAGCCCAGAGCCACTTGGCAGCGATCAATGATCGCTGCCAAGCATGGCCAGTGCGGCCATCGCTTCCGGATCACGCTCCTTGATACGGTTGGCAATGTTGTGCTGGAAGAAGTAGCGAAACCCTTCTTGCTGTTGCGCCGGATGCAGACACGGGTCGCCCGCCAGTACCGGTGTATTGGTGACTTCATTTTCATTGGCCACCATCGCCAGCAGCTCGCCCGCGCCAGTCAGGCGCCAGCTCACGACCTCAATCAACTGGATGGTGTCGAAGTCGTCATTGGACAGCACGGCGTGGGTGCCAATGGTGTCTGGAATTTCCTGAACGATTTCGGTCTTGTTGGCGCTGGTACCAAAAAAGCTGATGGCAGCTTGCAGCTCCTCGTACTTGTGCCGCGGGGGCGCACTGAACAGGTGGTCGCCGTCCGGTAGGCGGTAGCCTTCCCAGCGACCATTGAGCGGATCCTCGAGTTCGCTGGCGGCAACAATCTTGCCTAGCCAGGGCACCATGGCCACCACTTCATCATCGTCACGGATCGCCCAGCACAGCACTTTCAGGGAGAATAATTTGTCCGGGTGCTGGTCGTTGGAGTAGAGCAGTTCGAGACCGTCGCACTCCGGAGACAGGCGCAAGATACGGGGTGGCGCGGGTTGTTGGCGCGGGAACAGGGGAATGACATTACTGCTTGGCGTCGGCATCGACGGCTGGTGGCGCATGGGGTTCATCCTATAGCGTGACCAGGCTGACAAGTGTCTGACGGCGAGATCAAGGGACGTCGCACGACAGCGCCTCTTGTCCAGATCACCCTAAACTGGCTGGCGCGTAGAGACAAGCAAAAAAATTGACCAACGGCGCGTGGCTGCGCTGGAATGCGGGTCAGGAGAGACCATGACGTGTTTTTACTTTGCCTACGGCAGCAACATGAATCCGCAGCGTATGGCGGCGCGCGGCATGCGCATGCTTGCTGCGCAAGCTGCCGCGTTGTCGGACTGGCAGCTGTGCTTCAACAAGCGCTGTCCGATCACTGACGGTACGGCTTATGCCAACATTGTCGAAGTCGAAGGGGCGACGGTCCACGGTGTGCTTTATACCCTTCAGGATGAAGCGGAGATCCGTCGCATGGACCCGTACGAGAATTGGCCAGAACGTTACCGGCGCGAGCAGTTGCAGGTCCGCGTGGGCTCTGCCGAGTCTGTCTCAACCTGGGTCTACATCGCTAACCCCGATTGGCAGCGCGATGGCCTGTTGCCGCAACGCTGGTACCTGAATCATCTGCTCAGCGGCCGGCCCTGGTTGCCGCATGGGTACTATCAGCAGCTCGCTGCCACACCCTGCTTTTGATGCATGCGCCGCCACAGCCGCACGCTCAACAGGATCGCCGCCAGCGTTAATCCCACCAGCAGGCCAATCCAGAAACCATAGGGCCCCATCGCCGGGCGCAACAGATCCGTGAGGCCGAGTACGTAGCCCACGGGCAAGCCGACGCCCCAATACGCCAGCAAGGTGATCACCATGGGCACCGCGGTGTCTTCATAGCCTCGCAGGGCGCCATTGGCAGTCACTTGCCAGGCATCGGAGATCTGATACAGCGCGGCAAACAGTAACAGCTGGCTGGCCAACTGCTGCACTGCTGTGTTGCTGGTGTAGATCAGCGGGACATAGGCATGGAACAGCAGCAACAGCAGGGCGCCGTTGGCGCCGACCACTAATGTCATCAACATCGCCGTGTTCACCGCCATACGAACCTGCATCGGGTCGTTGGCACCACGCGCGAGCCCAACACGCACCGTCACCGCCAACGCCAGACTGAGCGGAATCATGAACAGCAAGGAGGCAAAGTTGAGCGCGATCTGGTGTCCGGCCACCACGGTCGGCCCCAGTGAGCTGATCAGCAGGGCGATGATGGCAAAAATGCTGGCTTCAAAAAATATCGTCAGGCCCACCGGCAGACCGAGGCGCAGAAAATAGACAATCGTCCCAAATTCGAAATGTCTCTCGCGCATAGTGAGACGTGCGTCGTCGTAGCTTCGGTGGCGGGCAACGTAAAGTGCCATCAAGGCGGCCATGGCCCACATCACCAGGGAGGTCGCCCAGCCGCAGCCGACGCCGCCGAGAGCAGGCATGCCAAACTTGCCGTAGATCAGTGCATAGTTGGCGGGGATGTTGATCAGCAGCCCGGCGACGCTGATCAGCAACACCGGGCGCGTATGGGACATGGCTTCAGTGTAGCTGCGTAACGACAGAAACAGCGCGACACCGGGCATGCCCCAGCTCAGGGCATCCAGATAGCCGATCACCAGTGGCTGTAATTGCGCGTCGACATCGAGCCACTGCAGCACCGGCGCCATGCTGCGCAGGGCCAGCGCCATCAGCAGGCCGAGGCCCACGGCTAGCCAGAGGCTCTGCTGGGCAAGCGGATTCACACGGTCGTGACTGCGGGCGCCAAGATGACGAGAGATGACCGGCGTGGCGCTCATCAAAACACCGGTCATGAACAGGTAGGCGGGCACCCAGATACTGGCGCCCACGGCCACGGCAGCAAGATCCACGGCCGACACGCGGCCAGCCATGATGGTGTCTACGAAGCCATTCGCGGTTTGTGCCAGCTGGCCACCGAGAATGGGCAGGGCAAGTGCAAGTTGGGCGCGCAGCTCAGTGCGTCTGGGAGTAGAAATGTCTAGCACCAACGAGGTTCCTGAATGAGGGCGGCTACCTTACCGCAAACCGGGCCAGAAGGTCATCAGCACTATGGTGCCAAAATGCTCGAGGAGCTGTTCCTGAGTTGTTTCGGCGAGCGTTACCGCACACGCCTGACAGGCGGGGCGGATGAGCCGCTCTACCAGTCTGCGCATGGCTCACGCCCGGCCACGATCTACTACCGCGCCGACTACTTCCGGTCCGCATTACATGAAGTGGCGCACTGGTGTGTCGCCGGCGCTGCCCGACGTGAACAGGATGACTATGGCTACTGGTATGCTCCGGATGGCCGTAATGCGCAGCAGCAGCAGGCATTCGAGCGCGTCGAAGTGCTACCACAGGCCTGGGAGCTGCTGTTCTGTGCGGCCAGTGGCCACCCCTTCAAGGTGTCAATGGACAACCTCGACAATACCCCTTCAGACGTGAGCCGGTTTGAGCACGCAGTGCTGCATCAGGCGCTGACTTTAATCCGTAAAGTGCCGAGAGACCGCGGCTGGCTGTTCGTGCAGGCGCTGGCGATGCATTATCGTCAGGCTTCGGGGTTCCAGCGTCTCTGGATAACGTCCTGCTTCACTCATTGGTGATACATAAAAAAACGCCGCGTTTAGCGGCGTTTTTTTTAACCCGGGAACAGGTTGAGCTTGTATTCCCCGGTCCAGACCTCCACATCGAGCGCACCGAAATTCATGGTGCGCACAATCAGCAGGATCTTGCGTTCAAGTTCTGCGGCATCCAGTTCGGAGCTGGTGATTTTGGCATCGGTCACCGAGCCATCCGGCTGAATCGTCAGCTCCAGTGCCACCGTACCTTGCAAGGCCGGGTTATTGCGCAGTTCGCGCTGGTAGGCACTGTTGATCTTGCCCGCATAGCGGTCAAACACGCGGCGAATTTGCTCCGCTGTCCGGCGGCTCTTGCCGTCGGCTGAACGTTTGACGGTGGTAGCCTCCTCGTTGATAGAGCTTTCCACCTGAGCCACTTCACCGGCTTGCAGGGTGCCGCCACCGCCGCCACCGCTGGACACGTTGGATACGGCGATGCCACCGGAGCCGCTGCCTGCACGACTGGTGATCAGGTTGCGCGAGGTTTCGATCTTGGTCGACTCACCGCCGCCTTTGCGCAGCGGCTGGTTGTTGACCACCGGTGCAAGATCACGCAATCCGGCCAGCGAGTCCTCGAATACCTGAAGTTCCTTCTTGGCCTTCTCCCGTGCCTTTTCGACTTCCTTGGGCTTGGGTTCTTCCTTCGGTTCTTCCGGTTCCGGCTCCTCTTTCACTTCCTCTTCCGGCTTTTCTTCCGGCGGGGGTGGGGGAGGCGGTGGCTCTTCCTTCTTGCGTTCCAGTACCAGTTTCGCCAGACGATCAGGCAATTCCTGCTCGGCAAAGCGGTCCTTGGCGACGCGCGGCGTGGATTCAATGATGTAAATCAGTAGCAAGCTGAGCAGCGCCAGTATCAGCAGGATGGTCCATTGGCGGACGCGATCGCCGGGCAAATTGTCCCAGGGCAAGGTGCCATCGATATAGAGCACGATTTTTTTATTGTTATCGCTCATCCGTTATCCTCCTCGTCGTCGGCTACACGTAGCACGGCAAAGGAGATCTTGCTGTATTCGGTCTGCGTACAGCTGACCATGATTTTCTTGATCAGCGCATAAGGTGTGTCCTTGTCGGCCAGCACCATGACTTCACGTTCCGGGATGCCGTCTGCATTCAGCACCGGGGCACTGCGGCTGGCGCGAAAGTTCAGTTCATCAACCAGTGCAGGCACGACATCTTCTTCCGTTGCCAGCACATCTGTTGATGAGGCGATGCGAATATCCTGAACAATAATGTCATTGGCACTGATCTGGATGGTCAGCACTTCCTTCGGCACTTCCTGCGCGGTGGACTTCGGCAGGGCGATGTCCTTGTTATCCGGCAGCTGCTGGTTATTTGACGAGTTGACCAACAGGAAGAACACCAGAATGGTGAAGATATCCATCAACGAGGTCAGGCTCAGCGCGGCACCACCACGATTACGTGCGTGGCGGCGGTCCATGCGTTTGGCGCGCGATGACTTCTTCATAGCTCACCTCCCGCCGCCTGGGCCTTTGTATCCGGCGGTGCTGAACCAATACCGATGTCCGGGAACAGCTCACGCTTGATCGACTGACCATTCACCAGCGCGCGGTAATAACGCACTGCATCCATGGTCTGGATCATCAGTTCGTAAGGTGTATCGTCCTCACACAGCAGGGTGACGTCAGTGACATCTTCAAAGCGCTTTTTGACTTCATTGGCCAAAAAACTCCGCAAGCCGTCAGCGTCATGACTGCCATCTTCAGTGTTAGGCACGATCTTCAGGACGCTGCCAGAAGTGCGGTCAGCCACTTCATAGCGATCCTTGTAAATCAACACTTCGAGTGCCAATTTCGGTTTGTCGTTTTCCGAGGGTGGCGATGCTTCGCTGGAGGGCAGGTTCAGTTGCAAAACTGACACTTGCGCAAAAACAGCGTTCAGCAGCAGAAACGGAATCAGTACGACCATCAAATTAAGAAAGGTCGTAATGTTCAGTTCTTCCTCGGTAATACGCGAACGTTTGCCCCGCATACCGGCTCCTTTACAACAGGTGAACGAAAATTAACCGCCAGAAAACTTACTGGCCGTCGCCGCCTCGTTGTTCCTGCTGGGCTACAACCTGCCGGAACGCGTTCAGGAATTTCACTGACGCCATTTCCATGCTGTCTACCAGCTTGCTGGTCATAGAGCTGATGAAGGAGAAAGAAAGCAAAAGCGGAATCGCCGCAATCAGTCCGAATGCCGTGGTGTTCATGGCTACCGAAATGGAAGCGGAAAGCAGGTCGGCTTTCTCGGCCGGGTCGGCGTTGGCAACGGCAGTAAAGGCCTGGATCAGACCGATAATGGTGCCGAGCAGACCCAGCAGCGTAGCGATGTTCGCGAGCGTAGAGATGTAGGAGGTGCGCGTTTCCAGACGTGGCAGCACTTCCATCAGGCCTTCTTCCATGGCCAGCTCGATATCGTCATGGCGCCGCGTGATGCGTGCACGCTCCAGACCGTAGGCAATGACGCGGCCAATGCCGGCCGGGCTGTCCTTGACCAGATCCATAGCCTGACGGAACTGTCCCTTCGCAATAAGCGGGTAGACCTGATCCCAGACTTTCTTGTTGCGCGCCTTGGTCGCCTGGAGATAAATCACTCGCTCCAGAACGATGCCAAGACCAATGGCCAATACCACCAGGATCGGGTACATGAAAAAGCCACCGTCCTGAATGAAGCTGACGGCAATTTGCACAATACCGGGATCGACCGCGGCTTGCGTGGCAGCTGGGTCCAGGGACACGGCGTTAGACATGAAAATTCTCCTGACGACTGTTATTTGTTGTTTTGCGGCCAGGAAAATGTCCGGGCCCATAGAATATTGCCAGCTTTTTTATCAGAAAATGTACTGGCGTGCATTAGCAAAGACGATTAACCGGGCAAATCACTCAAGAAACAGGTCGTCACCCTGCTGCTCCTGATTGAGAATGCGATAGTACTCGACTTCGCGCAGCAAGACTTCCTGATCCAGTGGCTCCAGTACCCGATTCAGTAATGATGAGGTCGGGTCCTTCTTTTCCAATTTCACTTCCTTGTCTTTCCAAGGCACCACGTTAAGTACCGTAGGTGCCTCCTGCGTGCCGATCACATTGGTTTCCAGATCGCTGGCCGGTTTCGGCGTAGACGCTTCGGCAGCATGGATCTGGCCACAAACGGCCAGCAGAATTACCGCAATCGCTCTCATGTCAGTTGACCTCCTGGTTGCTACTTGCTGCATCCGGTGCAGCTATGGCTGCCGGCACGACGGTCGCCGGCACACGACGTTCCAGATCGGCAATCCAGTTCGCGACGGTTTTATCGGGCTCCCGTTGCAGTGACTGGTAGCTTTGAAAATGGGTCAGGGCGAGACTGAAATCCTGCAGGTACAACTCGGCCAGTACGCCGAGATTGAAATGCGCCCGCGCATACAAGGGATCGAGCTGCAGCGCTGCTTCGTAGTGCTCTCGTGCCTTGGCAAACTGGCCTTGCTCGCGCAGCGCCAGACCCAGCATGTTGTGCGCATACGGGTTGCGGGCATTCACGCTGAGCGCTTGCTCAAGCGCTGCTTGCGCGTCCTGATACTGCTCTTTCACCAGATAGATCTTGCCCTGGTTTACCAGCGGACCACTCAGTTGCGGGTATTGCGCTGATAACGTTTGCAAGGACATCAGTGCCTGATCCAGCTTGCCTGCCTTGATGCTCTGCAAGGCAGCGGCGTATGCGGGCATGGCTTTCTGGGCTGCGGCTTCCGCAGCCGGGTCGTGCGGCACCGGCGGGATATGCACAGCATCACTCTCAGACACGTCGGCAGCCGCTTCGCGGTCTTCGGCGTACTTGGAAACGTGCTTCTCACCGCTGCCGTCAAGGCCGGTGTCCGGCGTGCGCGAGGCACAACCTGACAAAACAAGCAGGGCCGCCGTCAGCGCTGGCGCCAGCAGACGCCGATCAATAGATGATGTCGACATAGTCTTCCACCTGTTCGAATTTGGCATAACGGCCCGGCAACAATTCGGCTAATTGGGCAAAGCTGCTTTTCACCCACTTGCCATAGATGTTGTCTTTCACCAGGTCGGTATTGGCGATCAGAATATCGATGGCCTGATCCTCATAGGGCAGGGCCTGTTCTTCAAGCAGCAGGTCGTACTGTTCCAGTTCCAGCTCATCGAGACCTTTGGGGCGTTCGGATGCCATCATGTCTGCCGCCAGCACACGATACATCTCGCCAATCTTGAAATTGGCGGCGGTGGCGAACTCCGATACGCCGATGGCGGCAACTTTCTCGTACTGCCCCAGCGCATTCTTCATCGCCGTGGTCTTCGCCGTCAGGCTTTTCTTCAGCGGCTGGGTGAGCTTGATGCTGACAAATTCCTCATAGCCGGGTTCGGCGAGGCTGAAGGCTGCCCAGGCACCGAGCCAGGCGACACGGTCGTTGGCATCGCTGCCAGCGTCGGTATAGGTCTGTGTCAGCTGCTTGAGCCAGTACTCACGGTTCTCGGTATTGCCGATCTGCTCATAGAAGCCGGTCAGGCGAAACTGTGCCTCGGCGCGGAAGTCATAGGGCGTCGGGTAGGTCTGGACATACTTACGATACAGCCGCACGGAAGCATCAGGCTGTTTCGCACGATCTTGCATTTCGGCAGCTTGCCAGAGCGCCTGCCGAGCGAGCTCCTGATTGTCCTTGCTCTCGCCGTAGCGGTCGGCGATGGTTTCCAGCTCCAGTGCTGCGGCACTGAAGTCGCCAGTCTTCTCATAGGCGACGGCCAGTTTGTCGGGAATGGTTTCGTTGAGCGGATCATTCGGATAACGCTTACGGAACGCTTCCAGAATCGGAATCGCGGCGGCGGTGTCGCCCAGATTCAGGTACAGGGTTGCTGCATCAAATTCGGCGTTCTTGCGTATTGTGGCGTCCGGGTATACCTGACCGACGCGCATGAACATGGCGGCGGCTGCGGCCAGCTCGCCATTTTGTTGCAAGGCTTCACCCTGTTTGTAGACAGATGCTGCGAGTCGCTCCTGATACTTTCCGCGTTCTTCAGGGGTGACCGATGGATAGTTAAGCAACTGGGTATAGCCAAACTCGGCCACCTTGAATCGACCCAGATCAAACTCACCATTGGCAATGGTCGCCCAGCCGTACACCAGCAGTTTTTCCTCCGGTGGCGGTTGGCGATTAACCAGTACGCCTGCAGTCTTGATAGCCGCTTCCTTGTCGCCATTGGCGAGCTGGTCTTCGATGATGTTGTACAACACCGACGGCACTTTTTCGTGCTGCGGGTAGGTGGCTGCAAATTTCAGGCTGCTGTTAATGCGGCGATTACGCCATTCCGCCAGCTGTGTCTTATCCGCTTCAGATTTGCTCGGCAGGCTGCGGATATGATTCTGGTAAGAGACCAGCGCCATGTACGCGGCTTCGGAATTCAGCGAGATGCGTTGCGTCTTCTGCTCCGTGCTCAGACTGGTGTCGGCATTGACATCGCCATACTTGTAGGCGGTGCGCTCAAACTCTTCCACCGCCCGCGCATAGCGTCCGGCCGAAAACAGCGACTGTGCGTAAAGGTTGTTGATGTCGACATTTTCCGGTCCGGTCGGGGGCGTGGCCAGATATTCCTGATACCAGGCGGCGGGCTTGTCGTAATCAGCAGGCTGCTTCGATCTTTGTGCCTGAGCGTGATAATACTTGGCCAGATCGAGCAGGTGACCTTTCAGCAGAGGGACATAGCCTTCGCGTACATCGGGGTGGGCTTGCCAGTAGCTGCTGCGAATACCGTAGTGCTCGGCAAAGCGTTCCTTGGCAGGCAGTACTTCGGTAGGGAAGCCGCCTTTATCGTAGGCATTGATGCTGAGGGTGGAAAATTCAGGCGCCAATGGTGAGTCTGGGTACACCGTTACGAAGGCTTCAAACGCCAACGCCGCGTCTCTGAAGCGTTCCTGTTGCAGGTAAACATTACCCAGAGCCCGATAGACATCCTTTTCATACTCGCGATGGCCATAACGGTTAAACCAGGCTTTGACAGATTCGGCGCCATCAAGATTCGAGAACGCCAGACTGATGGCGCGCTGGGTGTCGCCGTAGGTCTTGGACTCCATGGTTTTCGGATCGTCGAGTTCCGGCTTTTTATATAGCGCATCCACCAGCGCAAAGAACTGGGTTAATGCCAGTTCATAGTCGCCGAGTTTGTACTGTGCCCAGCCCAGCTTGTACTGCGCCTGACTGTAGAAGTCATTGTCAGCGCCGGCCTTGACCACTTGGCCGTATGCCTGCGCTGCGAATTCAAAATCGCCTTCGGAAAACAGCAGTTCGCCGCGACGAAACTGCGCTTCGATGTAGTAGGGGCTGTTGGGATATTCCTTGACCAGCGCATCCAGGGAGCGTCGCGATGCGTCGAGATCGCCCGCCAACGCATAGGCTTTGGCCAGCAAGTAGTAAGCTTCGCCGCGCTCCTGCGGATTGGTGCTGGTATCAAGCAATTCCTTGTAGAGCATGATGGCGGTCTGGTAGTCGGTGTCCAGACTGGCGCCTTCAAGATTGGTGCGCACATTGCCCGCCAGATCAAGCAGGGCGTACTTTTCTTCGCGATTGTCTGTAGTTTGCGCCTCGCGCATGAAATTCTCGTACAGCATCTTGTCGACGTCGCGGTCCAGTTCTTCATCGGCATTGCCGCGCGGCGTCGCAGTGCTGCGTGACGCCTGGGCGGCGGCAGCAGCATCAGCCTGTTCAACGGTCTTTTCTTCGGCGGCGGCCATGGCCAGGTCTGCCATGCGACGCAACGACTGGCTGCGCTTCTCCGGATCCTGGAATAGCTCCACGGCGCGACGATAACTTTCCAGCGCGTTTTCTGCCGTCACGTTATCCAGTGATTGGGCTTCGATCGTGATGTCGGTTTGTTCAAGGTCGGCGAGGGTGGTGCCGCTGTAACGCGCTGCCTCTGTAACCTGTTGTGGCTGGCGCGCTTGCTGCGACGCACAGCCAGCCACTGCCACAGTGATCGCAGCCGCAAGAAGATGGCGATTCAGAAAAGGCCGGGAATTCACGGCTGTGCCCCCTGTTCTAGTTTTTGTACGACCGATGCATCCTGCAAACGTGCCATGGCCAGGTGCGCTTCACCGAGCTGGTTGCCAAGCTGTATGCGCGACTGGGCTAACACACGCAGGGCATCGTTCTTCAATATCTGGCCCAGCTGATCCAGCAGTGCATCGGTGTTGGCGATCATGCTGTCTATCTGCTGTGCCCGTGATCCAATACGCCGACCAAGATCGCCGCGCAGTTGCAGCGTCGCGTCCTTGACCAGCTGTTCCACCGCCTGCGTACGTATACCGGCAAGGTCCGCCAACTGTGATGTTTCGCTGGCCTGCTTTTGTTGCTCGCTGCGGTTTTGCGGCGCGTCGGTGGCAATATCGTACAGCAGCAGGCCGCGAACGCGGCGAAGCCGTTCACGATACTGCTTGCTGACACCGGATGGGTTGCGGCTGACCAGGGCGTCGATGGCAGACACCGTCTCCCACTGCTGGAGCTGTTCGAAGCTGGCCAGATCCTCCACCTTGCGCATGTCCAGAACCGGTGAGATTTCGCTCAGCAGCACGGCGGAGCCTTCACTGAGTTGCTGTTGCTGGCGTTTCAGCTGGATCAGTCGGTCTCGCACCGTTGGCAGTACTGACTGTAGTCGCGCCTGCTGGTTGGCGTAGGCTTCTTCCAGCGCCGGAATTTCATCCCGCCAACGCAGCAACATCGTCCGTAGTCGTTGCAATTCATTGTATTCCCTGAATCTTTCTGCAAAGTCGTGGGAGGCAAACAGCTTGTACAGGTAGGTCATTTCCGGGCCTTCGCTGGCGCTGTAATCGCGCACCGGCGCCATCGGGTCGATGTCGACCTGTTGCTCGCTTTTCTGACCCACCAGCTTGTCCAGCCAGCCCTTGCGATCGATATCCCGGATCGCCAGCTCAACCCGTTTGAGCTCCTCGCGGTAGCTCTGGGCGGCAAACTGGTAACCGGCCAGCGCCTGCGGCATGGCACGAAGCTCTTCATAGGCACGCGGTGCCAGCATCAGCGCCTCCTGCACCGAGGTGTGGCCGGGGTTGCGCCGCACCAGCTCCAGCCACAGAGGGATCGCTTTCTTGTAGTCCTGACGCTCGAAATTGGTCAGGCCCAGTGCCAGCAGGGCCTCATTGGAAAACGGGCCGTCGGCGCGAATACGCGCCAGTGCCGCCCGCGAGGCATCCAGGTTCTTGCGCTTGAGTTCGGTCAATCCGACCGTGAGGGCGGCGCGGTCCTTGAGCGCGTTGATCTCCTCCTGACCTTCGGGCAGGTTGATGACGCTCAATAGCAGCTTTACGCCCTCATCAATATGGCCAGAGCGGATCATTGCCACACCCATGTTGTAGGTGGCATAGGAGCCTTCGCGGGTGCCCGCAGGGATGGCGTACAGGCTGGCCAGTGCTTCGCCAAATTCGTCCTGACCAATGCGGATATTGGCCAGCGTCAGGTGGCGCCGCGCATCCATTTCTGGTGACAGTCCACGGACCTTGTCGCTGCTCAGAATCTTGGCAGCGTTGGCGACATTGCCGCGACGGTAGTCCAGCGCCGCTTTCTGGAACCAGGTTTCTGCGCGCAGTTGGGCGAGAATATCCTTCTCCAGAAGGCGGTCGAAAATCGCCTCAGCCTTGTCTGCCACGCCGAGATCGACATAGAGGTTGCCGAGCAGCAGTTCGGCCTGGGTGGTGTCCTGAGTGAAGGTGCCACGTTTTTTGCCGGCCAGTAGCCGCGTCATGGCATCAAACTTGTTCTCGCTGTAGAAGCTGAACAGGGCTTCGCCGTAGGCCAGCTCCTGACGCGCTGCTTGATCGAGCACCATCGGCTCGGGCGGTAGCTCATCACCAATAATGACGATCCCCGCCAGTGCCGGCGGGGTCAGCAGCAGGCAGGCGCCGGCAGCAAGGGTGGAGCGACGCAGCCTTCTCAGCACGCCTCTGGGAGTCAGGCCCACCATGGCTTATTCATTCCACTCACGGAATTCGAAGCGGTGCTGTTTGGAAGCAAGATCATCCAGCACACGCAGCTCGATCATCTTGCGGCCGGGGCCTTTGCTGAACGAGTAGGTGGTGGTTTTCTGGTAATCCTTGCCGCGTGGATCGTAGCCGGTAATGGTGGCTTCGAGGGTATGCTTGCCGCTGGTGATGTTGCCGTCGTAGAGGCGATGGATGCCGCCCTTGGACAACGCAGTGAACTCTTGTTCCGTATAAAAGTGGTAGCCGACGTGCTTACCATCGAGGGTCAGATTGACGTCAACCAGACGCACCGGTGTGCCGACATCAACGGACACCAGAATGGCGGTTTGGGAGCTCGGATAGAGCAGCTCATTCTCCAGCAGTGTCAGATCCCGATTGAGATCCAGCACTCCTTGCTTGAGCTGTTGTATCTGCCTGGAGAGGCCCGGGTCCTCTGCCATGACCTGAGAACAGCAAAGCGCCAGCAGCGCCCCCACTGCAAAGCGACAAAAAGATTTAGTCATACTACTGCCTGATTCAGCTGCGATTCTTGTTATAGGACGGCGCTTGCCCGTTGCCGCGGTGATGCCTATTTGTAATGAGAAGAAAGCCTTAAATCAAGTGCACGACTGTTATCGGGGCGGGCTCCCCGGCCAATGCCGACCGACGGTGCACCTTGACGGGTTCGGGGCTACCATGCGCCGGTAGCAGGCAGGAGGTCAAACAGTGCGAGTGGTAGCCGATGAGAATATGCCCGGGTTGGAGTGGCTGGGCAGCGATGTGGCCTTGCTCCGGCGGCCCGGGCGAGCCCTGCAGCCGGCCGATCTGGCGGGGGCGTCGGCGCTGCTGGTGCGATCGGTAACCCGGGTTGATGCGGGCCTGCTGGCGGGCTCGGAGATCGGCTTTGTCGGTTCGGCCACAATTGGCACCGACCATGTTGATCTGGACTGGTTGGCCAGTCAGGGAATCTGTTTCGCCCACGCCCCCGGCTGCAATGCCCGTGCGGTGGCGGAATACGTCCTGCAGGCGGCGTTGCTGTGGGCGCATCGGCAGGGTCGCCCGCTGCGCGAATGCAGCATTGGCGTGATCGGTGTAGGCCATGTTGGCACTCAGGTCATGGCCAAAATGCAGGCGCTGGGGTGCCGGGTATTGCCCTGTGACCCGCCCCGTGCCCAGGCCGGAGACGCCGTAGCGGTACCCTGGGCCACCCCGGGCGAGGCGCTGGACGCCGATATAGTCTCCCTGCATGTGCCGCTGCTGGACGCAGGTGCCACACCGACCCGACACCTGGTCAGCGGTCCGGTGCTTGCCCGGCTGGGCCCGGAACAGTTGTTGATCAATACCTGCCGTGGTGCAGTGGTCGATACTCAGGCCCTTGAGCGGCGGCTGTCAGCGCCGGGTGCGCCGGCGGTGGTACTGGATGTGTGGGAGCGGGAGCCGCATGTGCCGGTGACCTTGCTGCAGCGCGTACTGGCGGGCACGCCCCATATTGCCGGCTACAGCCTGCAGGGAAAATTGCGCGGCAGTGCCAGGGTGATTGCTGCGTTTCAGGCGTGGCGCGGCGCCCAGGCCGAGGAATCGCCGGTGCCGGCAGAGGTGGGAATATTTGACGGCGACGTCTGTGACGAGGCCGGACTACTGGCGTTGCTGCAGAGTCGATATCGCCTGCTGGACGATCATCTGCGCCTCCAACAGCTGGTGGATAAGGGGGATCTGGCGGGATTCGACCGCCTGCGCAAGGAATACCCGGTGCGTCACGAGCTGGCGGGCGTGCGGGTCAGGGGGCAAGTGAGTGAGGCCTTCCGGCCCCTGCTTACACAGCTAGGCGTCGGCTGGTGAGCGGAAACTGCCAGGTGCTGGCGAGCTTGTCGCAGGCCTCCTGCACCATTTCCTCGGTGATTGGAATTTCGCGGCCATTGGCATCAATGATCGCAGCGCCGTGGAAATCGGCGGCTTTGCGGGTGTCGTCTTTGTGGGTCTGTGGCTGGGCCATGTGCGCCTCCTGCGGTCATTTACACTACCGGCGGACGACTAACGCTACTGGCGTCACCAAGGTCGTCGCAAAACCATTTTTGTTTCGGGATATGACATCCGTATGACTTTACGCGTCGGTTTGATCGTCAATCCGCTTGCCGGTGTCGGCGGGGCGGTGGGCTTGAAAGGCAGTGATGGCGCGGCCACCGTGGCCGAGGCTGTGCGTCGGGGTGGCCAGGCCCAGGCCATGGCGCGGGCCACTCGCGCGCTTGTCGTCGCCCGACAAACGGCCGACTTCCAGGTGCTGACCTGGGGTGGCGCCATGGGTGAGGACAGTTGCCGTGAGGCGGGGCTGCCGTGCCGGGTGCTGGGCCAGCCCGGCAGCCCGACCTCCGCTGCGGATACCGAACAGGCGGCGCGGGTGCTGCTGCAGGCAGGTATCGACCTGCTGCTGTTTGCCGGTGGCGATGGCACGGCCCGCAATCTGGTGGACGCACTGGGCACGCGGGTGCCGGTGCTGGGCGTGCCGGCGGGCTGCAAGATGCACTCGGCGGTATACGCCGTGAACCCGGAGGCCGCCGGCGAGCTGCTGAAGCAGCTGGCGGCCGGAGAGTTAGTCGGCGAGATCGATGCAGATGTTCGTGATATCGACGAGGATGCCTTTAGAGATGGCGTCGTTCGCGCCAAACATTATGGCCAGCTACGGGTCCCGGAGTCGTCGCGCTACCTGCAGCAGGTTAAGTGTGGTGGTCGTGAGAGCGAGGATTTGCAGGTCAATGAGATTGCTGCCTGGGTGGTCGAGCAGCTGCAGCCGGGGGTGCTCTACGCCATGGGCTCAGGCTCCACGGTGGCGGCGGTGATGGCCGAACTCGGCATTGCCAATACCTTGTTGGGTGTGGACCTGATTCGTGATGGTGAGCTGGTGGCCGCCGATGTCGGCGCCAGTCAATTGCTTGAGGCGGTGACCGGGCAGCCGGCACGGGCGGTGCTGACCGTGATAGGCGGTCAGGGCCATCTGTTCGGGCGCGGTAATCAGCAGTTCAGTCCTGATGTGATCCGGGCACTCGGCCCGGACAACCTGCTGGTGCTGGCCAGCCGGGTGAAACTCGCTTCGCTGCAGGGGCGACCACTGCTGGTGGATAGCGGCGATGCCGCCCTGGATACGGCGCTATGCGGCTTGCAGTCGGTCATTTGTGGCTATGAGGACCGGGTATTGTACCGGGTGGCCACTGATGCCGGAGAGGTTGGGTCGCCCGCCTGAACAAAAGGGCCGGCGCAAGGCCGGCCCGGTATGATCAGCCGTGGCGCTGTTCTGCCAGCGCTGCGATGCGGTCGTCGAGCGGCGGGTGGGAGCTGAACAGGGCCTGCATGCCGCGTCGCAGGCCGGAGTTGATGCCGAACGCCACCAGCGTATCGGGCATCTGGTTCGGCACCTCGTATTCCGCTTTCAGGCGCTGCAAGGCGGCAATCATGCTGCCACGGTCGGCCAGCTGGGCGCCGGCGGCATCTGCCCGGTATTCGCGAAAGCGCGAGAACGCCATGACGATGGCCGATGCGGCGATACCGAACACAATCTCGGCGACAATCACCACCACGTAGTAGCCGAACCCGAGACCACCACCGCCATCACGGCGCAGGAAGCTGTCGACCACGCTGCCAACCACCCGCGCGGCAAAGATCACGAAGGTATTCACGACACCCTGGATCAGTGCCAGCGTCACCATGTCGCCGTTGGCCACGTGGCCAATTTCGTGGGCCAGCACCGCCCGCACTTCTTCCGGCCGGAAGCGGTGCAGCATGCCCTCGGAAACGGCCACTAGCGCATTATTGCGATTCCAGCCAGTGGCGAAGGCATTGCTCTGCTGGGCGGGGAATACGCCCACTTCCGGCATGCCGATGCCCGCCTTTTGCGCCAGCTCGGCAACCGTTTGCAGCAGCCATTGTTCGCCGGCGTTGGCGGGGCGTTCGATGATGCGCACGCGCGCCGACATTTTCGCGAAGGTTTTCGACAGCAGTAGCGAAATGAATGCGCCGGCCATACCAAACACGGCGCTGAACACCAGTAGCGCCTGCAGGTTCAGGCCGCTACCGGATTGTTGCAGGTAGCTGTCTACGCCAAGCAGGTTGAGGGAAATGCTGGCGACGACGATCACCGCCAGGTTAGTCAGCAAAAACAATGCAATGCGCATCATTTGGGTCGGGGCTCCTAATGTTGTCTCAGGCGTGGATATCGGGGCGAGTCAGTTGAATTCAAGGGGCGCTGCCCGGATACTGCCGCGCCATGACTGACCTGCCTGATTCCAACCTGAGCATAGACCCGCTGCTGCCGTATCTGGTTCCGCCGTCGCAGCCGTCCCAGCATCGCCTGTTTCACGGTCGCGGTGGCGCTGTGCCCGGTTGGGACTGGCTGACCGTGGACCGGTTTGTGCCAGTGCTGGTGGTGACCTTTTTCAGTGAGCATGGCGTCCAGCAGCAGGTGATTGATGTGCTGACCGCGCGGATGAGCCAACTTGATTGTCAGGCGCTGGTTGTGCAGCGCCGTTATGGCGGTGACGCGCGTACAGAGCTGGTGGCGGGTGCCTTGCCTGATCAGGTCTGGGCGCAGGAACAGGGTTTGCGTTTTGAGCTCGATTTTGGTCGCGGTCAGAACATCGGCTTTTTTGCCGACATGGTGCCGGCACGCGCCTGGCTGGCGCAGCAGGCGCCAGGCAAAAGTGTGCTCAACCTGTTTGCCTTTACCTGTGCGTTTTCGGTGGTGGCGCTGGCCGCCGGTGCCCGGCAGGTGGTCAATATTGACCTCAGTCGGCCGGCGCTGTCGCAGGGTCAGCGCAACCATGCCATCAATGGATTGGATGTGCGCGGCGCGCATTTTTTGCCGCACGATATTTTTCGCTCATGGAAAAAGCTGCACAGCCTCGGGCGCTACGACATCATCATTGTCGATCCGCCGTCCGACCAGAAGGGCAGCTTTGTCGCGCGCAAGGACTATGCAAAGTTATTGCGCCACCTGCATCGATTGCTGACAGCACAAGCGGATCTGCTGATCTGCCTGAATGCACCCTGGTTGGGTCAGGATTTTCTCGAACAGTTGGTAGCTGAGAATCTGCCCGGATGTGAGCTGGTGGCGCGCTTGCCGTTTGCGCCGGGATTTGTCGAGAAAGAGGCGCAGGCGGGATTGAAAGTCCTGCATTACCGCTATCAGCGGCCCACAGAGTTATGATGCGCAGCCTTCGTCGTTCTGTGGAGGAGGCACATCAGGCAGCTTTTGAGCGGTCTGGGGTGACGACAGCAGATAACGCATGATCGCTGTGACCTTGCGCGATTCACCGGAACGTAGCGCCGCACGAATCTGCTCCACCAGCGTCATTTTTTCCACCGCCACTGCATCCGGCAATTCCGGTGCCGGATCCTCGTAGCGCACATCAGACAGCGACGACAGCAGGGTAAAGGAGCGTCCGGTCAGCACCGCCTGATCAACTCCTTCCTGATAAATCATCGCTTCGTAGCGGATATACCCTTCTTCGGCCAACCACAGCAGGGTACCGAGACAAGACATATGACGGTCGGAGTGCAGGCCGACTTCATCCGGTGCATCGGCGCCGGCAATGTCCTCGACATACATCGAGGTACGGCGCGGAAATGCGCTGTACAAATGCAGTAATGCCAGTGCCGCGTCGCGACAGAAGTCATCAATATGAATATCGGCCATGCTGACTCAGTAAATTACTTGCGCAATTTTTCCAGGTAACGGGCGATGCGGGAAATCGATTCCTCGATGTCATCCACCCGTGGCAGGAACACGATACGGAAATGATCCGGGTCCGGCCAGTTGAACGCTGTGCCTTGTACAATCAGTACCTTCTCCTGACGCAGCAGGTCGAGCACGAAAGCTTCGTCATCTTCGATCTTGTAGACAGCAGGATCCAGGCGCGGAAAAAGATACAAGGCCGATGCCGGTTTCACGCAGCTGACACCGGGAATATCGTTGAGCATTTTCCACGCCAGATCGCGCTGTTTACCAAGACGACCAGTGGGCAGAATCAGATCATTGATGCTCTGGTAGCCACCCAGAGCAGTCTGGATCGCATGTTGTGCCGGCACATTGGCGCACAGACGCATCGATGCGAGCATGTCCAAACCTTCGATGTAATCAGTGGCGCGATGCTTGGCGCCGGAGACAATCATCCAGCCGGAGCGGAAGCCGGCGGCCCGGTAACTTTTTGACAGACCATTGAAGGTGACAAACAGCAGATCATCGGCGAGCGAAGCAATGGAAATATGCTTGGCATCGTCGTACAGAATCTTGTCGTAGATTTCATCCGCAAACACGATCAGGTCATGCTGGCGGGCAATCTCGATCAATTGCTCGAGCATTTCCTTGCTGTACAGGGCGCCGGTCGGATTGTTCGGATTGATCAGCACCAGTGCGCGGGTGCGCGATGTGATTTTGCTGCGGATATCATCCAGCGCCGGTTGCCAGTCCTGCTTTTCATCACACAGATAATGCACCGGGTTGCCGCCGGCGAGGCGCACTGCCGCGGTCCACAACGGGTAATCCGGCGCGGGAATCAGGATTTCGTCACCATTATTGACCAGTGCCTGCATCGCCATCACGATCAACTCGGAGACACCATTACCGATGATGATGTCGTCCAGAGTGACGCCTTGAATGCCTTTTTCCTGACACTCCTGCATGATCGCCTTGCGCGCCGGAAACAGGCCCTTGGAATGGCAGTAGCCGGTGGATTCGGGCAGGTTATGGATCACGTCCTGCAGGATTTCTTCCGGCGCTTCAAAACCGAACGGCGCCGGGTTGCCAATATTGAGCTTGATAATGCGGTGGCCTTCCTCTTCCATACGGTTGGCTTCGCGCAACACCGGGCCACGGATGTCATAACAGACGCCCTTGAGTTTGTCCGACTTGTGAATCACGCGATGCTCAGTAGTCATAATCCAACCGATGGCTCCGGGGAAAGGGAAGCGGCATTCTAACGTGACGCCGGAACCACTGTATACGAGGGGGCCTGCCCGCCATGCTCAAGTTTGAACAGATTCTGAAAGCAGCCTGCGCACGCAAGGGCGGCCTCGAGGCGGTGGAAGCGATGCTGCCGAAGGTGGCGAGCGCGCGCACCTTGCGCGGTCGTTCAGACGCCTGGTACCTGTCGGCGATGACGCGCCGGATTTTTCGTGCCGGCCTCAAACACTCACTGGTAGATGCCCGCTGGCCAGCCTTTGAGCAGGCGTTTTTCGGCTTCGACCCAGAGAAGCTGGTGCTGATGCCGGACAGCATGCTCGACGAGCGCATGCAGAACCCGGCGCTGATCCGCCACTGGGGCAAGATGAAGGCGATTCGGCCGAACGCCCAGATGGTGCTGGATATCAGCCGTGAAGCTGGCGGCTTCGGGCGTTTTCTCAGCGACTGGCCGGATCAGGAGCTGGCCGGGCTGTGGCTGGTGCTGTCAAAACGCGGACAACAGCTGGGTGGCAACTCGGCGCCAATGTTCCTGCGCATGGTTGAGCGTGATACCTGGGTGCCGGCCACGGATGTGGTGGCGGCGCTGGTGGCGCAGGGCATTATCGACAAGTCGGTGGCCAGTCAGCGCGACAAGCGGGCGGCGCAGGCGGCTTTCAGCGCCTGGCAGCAGGAAAGCGGCCGACCCCAGTCACACATCAGCCGCATTCTTTCCTTTACTGTCGGTTAAGCCAGGCCCAGCTTTGTCCTGATCTTGGCCAGCAGTGCGCGCTCCTGTTCCAGCGGCTCGGCAAATGATGGTCGCCCGTGCATCCGCGTCATATGGGCATGCAGATTTGGCCAGCGCGTGGCATCGAGCTGTTCGCCGCTGTGCAGATAGTTGACCAGCTGCGAGGCGACGGCGATATCGGCGATGCTGAGCTGGTCAGCCACCAGCCACTGGCGGTCAGTCAGGGTCGACTCCAGATAATCAAACAGGGCAGGGAGCTGCTGCCGGGCGTCTTCCACCTTGCTGTCGTCCCCCGGCTGACCGCGCAGCGGCAAGATCAGGCGCTGGCGGAAAAAGCCGTAGGTGCAGTGCGGGCCGAGCTCATAGTCCGCATATTTCTCCAGCCACTGGGCGCGGGCACACAGCGCCGGGTCGGAGGGGTAGAGCGGCGGCGCAGGGTGCAGCTTTTCCAGATACTGGCAGATCACGGCGGAATCGCCGATGCGGACATCGCCATGCTCCAGTGCCGGGATACGCATCAATGGATTCAGTTCGTGGTAATCCGCCGGGAAGCGCGCGGGGTCGACATTCACAGGCTCGAACTCGATGCCCTTCTCGTAACAGTAGGCGCGTGTCTTGCGTACGTAAGGCGACAGAAACGCGCCGTGCAGCTTGTAGCTCATGCAGGACCTCTGGTTGCTGCGAAACTGAGCGCCCAGTTCAGCAAGATGGTAAAAGCCGGTCAATGACCCGAATTTGTCCTTGACGCTCCGACGGTGCCCCCCTAGACTTTGCGCCGCTTTGGGGGTGCCCGAAGCCGTCCGCGTCCCCTTCGTCTAGTGGCCTAGGACACCGCCCTTTCACGGCGGTAACAGGGGTTCGACTCCCCTAGGGGACGCCATTTATTTTCCGGGCATTGATGCGGTTGGTGTGGCAGCTAATTAGCAGATAGAACGGAGTCGAACCTGCCCTATTGGGGTTTGACAAGGCGCGCAGCGCCGCAGAACATCATCGCATTGCGATGATGGCCCCGCAGGGGTGAGCCGCGAAGCGGTGAATACTCCCCTATGGGACGCCATTTATTTCGGCCAGCTGTGATCCAGTGTCAGCAGGCTAAGGGTCAAAGCGGGAATAGCTCAGTTGGTAGAGCGCAACCTTGCCAAGGTTGAGGTCGCGAGTTCGAACCTCGTTTCCCGCTCCAACACGAAAAACGGCGCCGTCAGGCGCCGTTTTTGTTTCTGTCGCCGTCGGCGCGCTTGGTCACACGGTCAGGTGATGCTTGATCAGGTCGTCGCTGAGCTCGGCAATATTGCCGCCGCCGACCAGACGTCCCTTGTCGAGAATGCGAAATTCACTGGCGACCTTGCGCGCAAACGGCAGCTTCTGTTCCACCAGCAGTACGGTCAGCCCCTGTTCCTGATTCAGTTTGATGATCAGGTCGCCAATTTCACCGACGATGTTTGGCTGAATGCCCTCGCAGGGTTCGTCCAGTACCAGTAGGCTCGGCTCCAGTACCAGTGCACGGCCAATCGCCAATTGCTGTTGCTGGCCGCCGGACAAATCACCGCCACGGCGCTTGCGCATCTGCTTTAGCACCGGAAAAATCCCATAGATCTTTTCCAGAATAGCGGTGGATTTGTCCTTGCGCGCATACACGGCGACGCGCAGGTTTTCCTCCACCGTCAGACGCGGAAAAATTTCACGGCCCTGCGGTACGTAGCCAATACCCAGGCCAGCACGCGCTTCGGCAATCTGCTTGTTCAGGTTATTGCCTTGAAACTGCATATCGCCAGAACTGATCGGCAGCAGGCCCATCACGCATTTGAGCAAGGTGGTCTTGCCCATGCCGTTACGGCCCATCAGGCAGGTGCACGAGCCCTTGGTCACCGCGAGGTCAACATCCCAGAGAATGTGGCTGCCACCGTAGAACTGGTTCAGGCCCTTGATATCGAGAATGGCGTCGCTCACGTTATTCCCCCAGATACACTTCAATGACTTTCGGGTCGTTCTGTACTGTGTCGATCGGCCCCTCAGCCAACACGCTGCCCTCGTGCAGTACGGTGACCGTGCGCGCGATCGAGCGGACAAAGTCCATATCGTGTTCCACCACTACCACGGAGTGTTTGCCCGCC
The DNA here is from genome assembly GCA_964389795.1 of uncultured Alcanivoracaceae bacterium. Classification (GTDB taxonomy): domain Bacteria; phylum Pseudomonadota; class Gammaproteobacteria; order Pseudomonadales; family Alcanivoracaceae; genus JARGPN01. Next base: position 4,505 of record CAYMEY010000001.1, on the reverse strand, counting down.
AGCGACACCAGCAGCTCGGCGGTGCGCTCGGTTTCCTGCGGGGTCATACCGGCAACCGGCTCATCCACCAGCAGCATGACCGGGTTTTGCATCAGCAGCATGCCGATTTCGAGCCACTGCTTTTGACCGTGGGACAGGCTACCGGCCAGCACACTGCGCTGATCCTTGAGGCCGATGATCTCCAGCACTTCGTCAATGCGCGCCAGTTGTGCCGCCGTCATTTTTGCCAGCAAGGTGGTCCAGACCGACTTGTCTCCGGCCATGGACAGTTCCAGGTTTTCAAACACGGTGTGCATCTGGAAAACCGTAGGCTTCTGAAACTTGCGACCTATGCCGGCTTCGGCAATTTCCGGCTCACTTTTTTCCAGCAGATTGATCGACTGGCCGAACCAGGCAGTGCCGGTGTCCGGGCGCGTCTTGCCGGTGATGACATCCATCATGGTGGTCTTGCCAGCACCGTTCGGACCGATGATGCAGCGCAACTCGCCGGCGCCAATATACAGGGTCAGGTCGTTAAGGGCCTTGAAGCCGTCAAAGCTGACGCTGATATCCTCCAGATACAGAATAATGTTGTGACTGAGATCGACCTTGGGCAGGCGCGCATCCTTGTTGACGAAGTCAAACACATGCTCACGGTCGGCAAATTTTTCCAGCGCAGCAGGCAGTTTCATGCGGTCGCTCCCTGTTTGCGTTGTTTCAGTTTCTCAATCAGGCCGAGTACGCCCTGGGGCATGAACAGCGTCACCACCACAAACAGTCCACCCAGGGCATAGAGCCAGATTTCCGGCAGCGTGACGGTGAAATAGGACTTGGCGTAATTGACCAGAATCGCGCCGATCACGGCACCGTACAGCGTGCCGCGACCTCCGACGGCAACCCACACTACGGCTTCGATGGAATTGATGGGAGCGAATTCGCCGGGATTAATGATGCCTACCTGTGGCACATACAGGGCGCCGGCAATGCCGGCGAGCATGGCCGAGAATACAAACAGCCAGAGCTTGTAGTTCTCCACCCGGTAGCCAATAAAGCGGGTGCGACTCTCGGCATCACGGATCGCCTGGATGATGCGGCCAAAGCGTGATCCGATAATGAAGCGGCAGGCGATGACCGAGAGCGCCAGTGCGATGGCAGAACTGACGAACAACGCCACGCGGGTGGTGTCCGCTTGCAGGTCAAAGCCGAGAATGTCCTTGAAGTCCGTCAGGCCGTTGTTGCCGCCGAAACCCATTTCGTTGCGGAAGAACGCCAGCAGCAGGGCATAGGTCAGCGCCTGGGTAATGATCGACAGGTAAACGCCGGTGACGCGCGAGCGAAATGCCAGCCAACCAAACACATAAGCCAACGCCGCCGGCGCCACCACCACCATCAGCATGGCAAACCAGAACATGTCAAAACCATGCCAGTACCAGGGCAGCGCGTCCCAGTTCAGGAACACCATAAAGTCCGGCAGCACCGGATCGCCGTAGACGCCGCGGGTGCCGATCTGGCGCATCAGGTACATGCCCATGGCGTAGCCGCCGAGGGCAAAGAAGGCGGTGTGACCAAGGCTGAGAATGCCGCAATAACCCCAGATCAGGTCCACTGCCACGGCGAGCAGCGCATAGGTCATGTACTTGCCGAGCAGGCTGAGAGTATAGGTGGAGACATGCAACGCAGAGTCCGGCTCGAACATCAGGTTGGCGAATGCGGCCACCACAGTGACCAGCGTCAACAACAGCAGGAACAGCTGCGTGGCTTTGTCGTTGCGAAGTATTTGTGCAAGGGACGCAAACATTAATGATCCTCCGCCGCACGGCCTTTCTGCGGGAACAAACCCTGCTTGCGCCGTTGGATAAACAAAATGATGAACACCAGAATCAGGATCTTGGCGAGTACAGCGCCGGCATAGGGTTCAAGAATCTTGTTGAAGATGCCGAGACCGAAGCCACCGATCAGCGTGCCCCAGAGATTGCCGACGCCGCCGAACACCACCACCATAAAGGAGTCGATGATGTAGCCCTGGCCGAGGTTGGGGCCAACGTTGGTGAGCTGGCTGAGTGCGACGCCGGCGATGCCGGCCACACCGGAGCCAAGACCAAAAGTCAGGGCGTCAACGCGGTCGGTGCGTACGCCCATGGCTTTTGCCATCTGGCGGTTCTGCGATACCGCACGAACCTTGAGGCCAAGGGAGGTCTTGTTGAGGATCAGCAACAGGCCTGCAAACACGATCAGGGTAAAGATCAGGATGTAGAGCCGATTGTAGGTGATGGCGAATATCTCGTTGATCTGCCACAACCCGCTCATCATCTCCGGTGTTTGCACTGACTGGTTCAAGGTGCCGAACACCGAGCGCACCAGCTGCTGCAACACCAGACTGACACCGAAGGTGGCGAGCAGGGTTTCCAGCGGTCGGCCATAGAGGAAGCGTACAATGCCACGTTCGATGGCGATGCCGAACAGACCGGCGACGACAAAAGCCGCAGGTATCGCCACCAGAATCGACAGGCCAATGTGATCCGGGAACACGTAGCGTTGCAGCACAAAGGTGGTGTAAGCGCCGAGCATCATCATTTCGCCGTGGGCCATGTTGATCACGCCCATGACGCCGAAGGTGATGGCCAGACCAATCGCCGACAGCACCAGTACGGAACCAAAACTTAATCCGAAGAAGGTAGTTTCCAGCCCGGAATAAAAGCTGCGTTTGCCTTCAATCTTGTTGAGGGTCGAGGCGATGGCGCGTTTGACGTTGCTATCCGGCTCGTCGTCGGCCATGGCATGCAGGGTGTTGTAGACATCGTTGCCGAGTTCTCCCTGAAGCTGCTCCACGGCGGCCATACGGGTTTTCGCGTCGTCGCTGTCGAGATCGACAATCGCCAGTATCACGGCGATCTGCTCCAGAATGTCGTCTTCGGTTTCATTGCCCTGCTGGGCGCGCAGCATGTCAGCGACCTGCGGGTCGACGTCCTCGCGCAGTTGCTTGACCGCCTGCATGCGCACTTCAGGGTCCGGGTCATCCAGGTCGAAACGGGCGATGGCGCCACGCAGTTGCTTACGCAAGCCGTTATTGGTGGTGATGCGCTTGCTGGCGCCGGCAAAGTCGACCAGCAGCATGCCACTGGCGGCATCGGTGTAGAGCGTATTGCCGTCAGCATCTTCACTGACGATCAGCACCGCATCCGTGTCATTGTCGGCATGCAATGCATTGTTCAGCAGCGCGTCGAGTACCGCGCGGCTGCCGGAAAATTTTTCCGCCACGATCTGATCAATGGCGTCGCGCTTGTCGGAAAAGCTGCCGGTGGCCAGTCTGGCCAGCAGCGCTTCAAAGGTGACCGGCGCTTCGGTCAGGTCAACGTTTTCAATAACTATATCTTCAGTCCCGGCGTCTGCGGCATGCAGGGCGTCGGGCAGGACGCTGAACACTGTCAGGCCTGACCAGAGCAGGGCCATCGAGAGAAGGGCACAGGCCCCGGTACGTGAATGCAGCACGCTGCGTCTCCTGAAATATCAATGCAAACAGATCAGTATTGCGGGATTGGCAAACGGCCGCCGAAGTCGGCGGCCGTGCCAATACCATGGCTGGATCAGAAGTTCTGACCAGAGCACTTCTTGGTTTTGGTGTTGTAGTTACCGCACTTCAGCTTGACCCAGTCAGCCTCGATCACGGCGCTTTCCGGCAGGAAGTCGGTCCAGGCATCGCCCGGGACTTCGCCGTCGGTCTGCCAGACCACGTCAACCTGACCGTCCGCACGGATCTCACCGATCAGCACCGGCTTGGTCAAATGGTGGTTAGGCAGCATCTTGGCGGTACCGCCGGTCATGTTCGGCGTTTCCAGACCTGGCAGGGCATCGATCACCTTGTCCACGTTGGTGGTGCCGGTTTTCTCGACGGCCTTGGCCCACAGGTTGAAGCCAATAACGGTGGCTTCCATCGGGTCGTTGGTGACGCGCTTCGGGTTCTTGATAAAGGTCTTCCAGTTCTTGATGAACTCGGCGTTGACCGGCACATCTACGCTCTGGAAGTAGTTCCAGGCAGCAAGGTGACCGACCAGCGGGCCAGTGTCGATGCCGGACAATTCTTCTTCACCGACAGAGAAGGCAACAACCGGAATGTCTTCAGCAGAGATCTTCTGGTTGCCCAGTTCCTTGTAGAAAGGCACGTTGGCGTCGCCGTTGATGGTGGATACCACAGCGGTTTTCTTGCCAGCAGAACCGAACTTCTTGATGTCCGCTACGATGCCCTGCCAGTCAGAGTGACCGAACGGGGTGTAGTTGATCATGATGTCCTTGTCCTTGACGCCTTTGCTCTTCAGGTAAGCCTCCAGGATCTTGTTGGTGGTACGCGGATAGACATAGTCGGTGCCGGCCAGAACCCAGCGCTTTACACCTACTTCGTTCATCAGGTAGTCAACTGCCGGAATCGCTTGCTGGTTCGGTGCCGCGCCGGTGTAGAACACGTTACGGGATGACTCTTCACCCTCGTACTGCACCGGGTAGAACAGCAGGCCGTTCAGCTCTTCAAACAC